>NZ_JAJFZJ010000001.1:2475000-3555000 GCF_020733155.1 Methylocystis sp. WRRC1
ACAGCCCGATCCCGTCGTGCCAGAGGATTTTCGCGAGATCGCCGCGGCGACCCCGGAAAATGTAAAGGTCGCCCGCGTGAGGGTCGCGCTTCAACTGCTCCTGCACCTGAAGCGCCAGGCCCCGCATGCCCCGCCGCATGTCGGTATGGCCGGTCGCGATCCAGACCCGGCAGCCCGCCGGCAACGGGATCATCGGCGCAGCGCCTTCACGACCCGCGACAGCGCGGCTGTCTCGACATCGGCCCACACAATGATCCGATCACCGTCGGCGAGCACGATCTCCATCTGGCCGGTCGACCCTGGAGCGGAATACTCCGCCGTCGCGTCCGGCGTGATCGTCACCGGCAGGATCGGCGCGCGTCCCTGCGGCGCAGCCAGATCGAGGCCGAACTGCCGGCGCCAGGTGAAGAGCTGGTTGGCGTTGAGGTCGTAGCGTCGTGCGACCTCGGCGATCGAAGCGCCGTCCTCGAGGCTCTCGCCGACGATCCGGCGCTTCTCATCGAGAGCCCATGATCGGCGCTTGCGACGGAGAGCCGGCGGATCGTCATCGTTGCGCGACATCGGCGATAGTGCCCGCTTGTAATAGTAGTGGACACGATCATCGCGCCAGCCGTCACCCAGCTAGCCCGAAATCCGAGCTCACCGCCAGGCGGCCGCCGCCGGAGGGATACGTTGGAAAGCCAATTCTGACGGAGATACTGCCAGACGTTCTCGACCGGGTTCAGCTCCGGGGCGCGTGATGGCAACAGGATCGGGGTGATGTTTTTCGGCATGGCGAGCTTCGCCGTCGTGTGCCAGCCCGCGCGATCTAGCAGCAGCACGGCGTGCGCGCCCTTTGGGACATGGCGCGAGATTTCGTCGAGATGGAGTTGCATCATCTGCGTGTCGACATAGGGGAGCGCCAGCGCCACGCCGTTGCCCCTGGCCGGGCAAATCGCGCCAAACAGATAGGCGTTTTCGTAGCGCTGCTCGGCGGGCTGACGCGGACGTGTTCCACGGCGAGCCCATTGTCTCACCAAGCCGTTTTTCTGGCCGATGCGGGCTTCGTCACGGAACCTGATTTCGACGGGCGTTCGCGGCGGCAGATGAGCGAAAAGCGCCTTCAGCGTCGCGGCGAATTTTTTTTAGGCATCGACGATCTCGCCCTCCTGCGCAGGATGGCGCGGCCTTGCGCTGATGTGAGAGAAGCCGAGCTTCTTCAGTAGAGTCCCCACATAGCGCTCGTGAAAATCGACACCGAATTTCTCGGCGATGACGCGCTTGAGGTCGACGCGTCGCCAGCGCACGACGCCATCCCGGGCGCGAACTGGTCCGGCCTCGACGATTTTCACGAACTCGGCCAATTGCGCCGCCGACAGGCGCGACGTCGGACCGTCTGTCCATTGATCGAAAAGGCCGTCCGGCCCTGCGGCGTTGAAGCGATGGACCCAATCGCGCAGCGTCTGCCGATCCATGCCGCCAATCCTGGCGGCCTCGCCCAGGTCCTTCCCCTCGCGGACTGCCGCCAGCGACAACAAGCGCCGGCTCTGATGGACGTCCTTCGAGCGCCGGGCGAAAGCCGAAGCTCCCCACCCGAGAAGTCCTCTCGAAATTTGACCGCTGCTGGCATGGCGCGAATCTCCTCCGCGCCAGGGGAATCCCCGGTGAGTCACAAAGCGAAGCCGTTGGTATGAGGCGCGCGTCGATCAGTCGGTATCTGGCGTTCTATAACGAGCGGCGCCCGCATTCGAGCCTTGACGGGCGCACGCCCGACGAGGCCTACCTCGACAAACAGGAAACGGCGATGGCCGCATAAATGTCCCCTTCGATTTTGCCGCAGGTCTGGTCGGGCTACGTCCTCCCGACGCCGCGACAAAATCGAAACGCCCCTCGTTCAGCAAAACCCAGCAGAGATCCAATTAAAATCCGCGGGGAGCTGTCCAACCAACCAGAGCCAGCTCTCGGCGAGAGCTCTCGGGCTATCTTGACTATGTTGTATCGCTCGACGCACCGCCCCTGTCGTGCGGGCGCTCCCGTGGAGAACCTGGCCCATAGCGCATTCTTCCCGCCGCTGAAAAAGATTGCATCATCAAACCCTGGGATCAAACATCTAGGATTTTGAGCCCGAGTCTACCCCCGATTTATGGATGAAAGCCGATGCGCCAGTTCGGATGACGAACTCCGCTTCGACTTGCACTGTTGGGTCCGCCTAAAAAATGCTCTTTAGCTGCCTCTGCTTGAGTCGACCATAAAGGTCAGATATCAATGCTCGCCCAAGAGCGAAATCCGTGGTTGCCAAGCGGCGCGGCGAATGGCTCCATTATGGGACGCTGCCGGCCGAGCGGCGCGAGGAAAGCAAAGTCAGGCTCATCATGCGCGACGAGAGCCAAATCAGGCAGCCAGCGGAATGCATTTTATCATAGACTCCGATTCCGGCAATTCGATCAAGGGCTGGCTTGCGCCTGACAATCCTTCCCTTACGCCTACGATCATCATTATTATACCCGGGCGCAACGAAATCGCTGTCCAGGCGAATGTGACGCGCGCGGGGATTCGCGACCTCGGACTCCATTCAACCGGTCTCGTCGGCTTCGACGTGAACACCAAAATCGTTCCGGATCTCGATCAGATCGATGATATCGAAATCGTCGAAGCGGAAACGAGATTGCCGATTTATCGGCGGCTCCAGAAGGGGCGCCACATCGAGCGGAAAATGTTTTTATTTGACTGCTCGATCATGCCTCAGCGCCGTATTTTGAGCGCTATTGAAAAACACTTCACACTTACTTACTCGAATTCCGAGCGGAACGGTCTCGAAACAACGATCAACATAATTAGTAATCCCTTCAATAGTTCAATCTTTATTTCTGGCCGTTCATTGCTCAGCCGCTATGACCAGTATCTGAAAAACAAGGGCTATGTCCGAGTTGCGCTGCTGCGGGAACCGTTCGAGGAACTCGCGGAACGGCTCTTGTTTCTGAATTTTCTCGCGAAGGAGGATGCGTCGTCCTATTTGGAAACGTATTCTACCGGCGTAACGACTCTTATCGATTTCGCTCGCGAACTGCCGCTAAACGATCCGCGTGGCCTGACAACGGCTTTCCGGGCGACCAGCGATCAGCAGCGCAGAGAACTAATGAGTCCGATGACGAAAGTCTTCGGATGCGATCTCGACGAGGTTCCAAAACGCGTGCATGTCTCAAAAGCCCTCGATAATCTAGCGACTATCGACGTCGTCGGCACAAGGGAACGATACGGCCTGTTCAAGGAATTGCTGTCGGGCGTTCTAGGTGTTGACGTGCTCGGCGAAGAGGGCCCGACGTCGTTTCGAACAGTCAAGGGCCTCGCGACGACACTATCGAGGATTGGCCTCGTTGCAGATCTTCTCGAGGAAGATCTTGCGCTGTATGCCTACGTCGATGAAGCGATTACCGAAGGCATCTCTCATCATGGGGGCGAAATCCGCCGAGACGTCGCCTCGCGATAGCGTCTGACCTGTCTCTTCGAATTCGAATTTCAAAATTGCCACTTTTGGTCATATCATAATTAATAGCAACGCCATCTCGTTAAATCCGGCGTCCCGTTCCAGATCGTTCCGATAAGCTCACGCCATCGTGGGCAGGCGCGATTGCTTCGTCAATTCCCTTTCGTCAAATGCATCTGTTATCATTCCCGCCATGTCTCTTCATTGCGTGGCCGCGGGTTTGTTGCAACCTTGGCGAACCATGGAGGCGCCATGCGAGGAGTTCCCATCGGGAGGCTCTCTCAATCGATCAAGAATGGCGTTACACACGAGCGCATCCTGCGCATTTATCACCCATTGCGGAGAACGAAAAAATGAATGTCATTGCGCGCTGGAGATAGCGTGCAAAATAGATAAGTGGAAATCTTATCAACTTGCTGAAGGGACGCGAAGCACAACAATCAATCGTGGTCTCACTCGCGGCCATAAAATCTGTCACGATTGCGTACGATTGCAGTTCTGAGCTAGTTTGCATTCGAGATGACCGACCTGAAAACAGGTCGGATTGCAATTTTGACATTCGGTTCTAAAGGCATCGGAATCTGACAACATCCCAAATGCAATTGTTGCAGACAATTTCGCATCAGCCAGCCTATGAACGAATGAAGAGTTTGCGCGGCGCCTCGACGCAAGTCAGTGTTCATACGCACTGATGACCGCTGCACTGTGACGGAAAACGTTCAGTCAGTCACGACAACGACGCCGGAAATCCCTGCGGATGCAAACGGCAGCGTGTACATTGATGTAGGTCAACACGCTTTGTCGCTCCGTACTTCCCGGCCCTTATAGTTGCGCTGCAGGTCGGTTACTGTGGATGTGTTGAGTCGAAAACCAGGTAAGTCGAGCGCCTGAAAATCATCGATTTCCACGGCAGCAATGGATGAAACAAGAAGAATGACTTCGCCGACCGTTTGTCGACAGTCCTAGCGTATGTCCGCGGTTGGCGGACACCCCCAGCGCAATCGAACATTGAGCCAAACAAATGATGCAACAAGCCGTAAATCAAGTCGCCGCCTTCTCCCGCGAATCCCACGACACAAGCATTTCGACGGCCGTGTATGTCGCCGAAATGTCTGAAGAGCTCTCGAAGATCGCAACGCGTTCCGGGTTGCCGATGGTTGCTTACTTCCTCAAGCTTGCAGAATTGGAGGCTAAAGAATTCCTGAACGAATTTGACGAATTCTAATTGCGCAGCCACGGATGTCTGCATTCGAGTGCTCTGGTTTCGGCGAATTTGCCATCACTGTACGAAGGAGAGAATCAAAGCCCCCGACTAACTAATTGACAGATATGAAATGTGAGACCTAGTATCCTACACTCGACGTGCATGACGCCGCCGCTCGTTACCGGATGAACCGGATCCAATTCTCTCTTTCACGGTTCATTCCGGGGGCGTCCTGTGACAAATCTAGACAATTCGACTAGCACAGCTGTCTCAATATCCGAGCGGCTCGATTTTATCGGCCTCGATGAAAGGACAAGGGCCCAGCTTCGCAGCATGGCGCCTTTGATTGAAGAAAATATCGGTGGCGCATTGACGGCCTTCTACGACAAGGTCCGCAAGACGCCGCACACGGCGAAATTCTTTTCCAGTGATAAGCATCTGGATGCTGCGAAGAGCCGGCAGGCGGCGCATTGGGGTGTGATAACTGGCGCCGCCTTCAATGAGACCTACGCGCAGGCAGTACGCGCTATCGGCAAGACGCATGCAAGATTGGGACTGGAGCCGCGCTGGTATATCGGTGGTTACACGCTCGTCATCGAGCAATTGATCCACGCTCTCGTAAAAGATCGGTGGCCGGGCATCATGGGCCACGGCAAGCATCGCGCCAGAGAAATGGCCGAATCGCTGTCGAGTCTCGTCAAGGCCTCCCTGCTCGATATGGAGTTGTCGATTTCGGTATATCTCGAGGAACTCGAGGAGAAGCGCAGACAAAGTGAGGCTGGGCGCCTGGCCGCCGAGGCGAATCAGACGCATGCGATAGAAGTTCTGGCTGAAGCCTTGAAGAGGCTCGCTAGCGGCGATCTGCAGACGCGAATCAATGCAGATCTTGCCTCCGAGTTCGAGACGCTGAAGTCCGACTTCAATCAGACGGTCGAGCGCCTGCGGGAGTCGTTGACGTCCGTCGCCGAATCGGCGGCGATGATTGCCCAGGCGACCAATGAAATCGCCACCGCAGCGGATGACCTGTCCCGGCGAACCGAATCGCAGGCAGCGAACCTCGAAGAAACGTCCGCCGCCCTGGCGGAAATCACCAACACCATCAACGAAACCGCAAAGACCACCCGCTCCGCCAACAACATAGTGTTGACGACAAAGGAGGAGGCCGAGAAGGCAAGCGTGATCGTCGCGAGCGCCGTCCAGGCAATGGCCGGCATTGAACGATCTTCTGAAAATATCGGCCAGATCATCGGCGTAATCGACGAGATTGCGTTTCAGACAAATCTTCTCGCTCTCAATGCTGGGGTGGAGGCGGCGCGAGCCGGTGAGGCAGGGCGGGGTTTCGCCGTGGTCGCGTCCGAAGTGCGCGCGCTGGCGCAACGATCCGCCGACGCTGCGAAGGAGATCAAGGGATTGATCTCGACATCGAGCGTCGAGGTTTCGAAAGGGGTGACGCTGGTTGGCGGAACGGGCGAGGCGCTTGCGACGATTGCAGCCCGCGTCACGGAAGTCAGCGCGCTGGTGGCCGCGATTTCCGCCAATGCGCATGATCAGGCCATGGCGCTCAATCAGGTCAATGTCGCCGTCACTCAAATGGATCAAGCGACGCAGAGCAATGCGGCCATGGTCGAGGAGACCAACGCGGCGACGCAAAGCCTGAGACAGGAGACGATCGTTCTCGACGAGTCGATTTCCAAATTCAGCTTCGGAGACGCCGCGTATCGCCGCGCGCCGTCGAATCAGCCGCGCCCCGCGCTCAAAGTCGTGGGGAGATGATTGTCGGTCGACGACCAGAGCCAGGACGAGCGTCACGCCATGCTGATCTATTTGGAGCCATCTGGATTTGACATCCGCTGCGCGGTGGATGCGCGGCCGGGCCACCCCGCAACGGCGGCGAAGTCGCCTGGAAGCGACGCTCCCATGTCGGCCTTCCTCGGTCTGGCGACGGAGGTCGAGGATGATCACGCCTTGCTTGCGCGCTTGCGGGAAGCAGCGGTCTCCTCGACCATGACGGTCCTCATTTCCATTGCAAAACTGGACGCAAGGGATGAAGGCCGCCCCGAAGAGACGTCATCGATCAGGCGGGTCGGCGAACTGCTGGAACAGGCTTTTCAATTTGCGCCGAAGCGAAAGCTTGTTGAATCGCCGCAGGAGAGAGATTTTTTCAGAGCCGAGATCGCCGCGCTGAGGGCGGAATTGGCGCGGCGCGACGCTGAAACCGGACGAGTCGAGCAGACGGCCATGCTTGCCTTGGCGTATCTGGCTGAAGCGCGCGACGCCGATACTGGAAACCACCTGCTGCGCACGCAACACTATGTCCGGCTGCTTGCGACAAAGCTGCGCGCATTCCCGCGTTTCTCACCCATTCTGACCGATCGCTATATCGACTTGCTGACATGGTCGGCGCCGCTGCACGATATCGGCAAAGTCGGCATACCGGATCGGATCCTGCTCAAGCCTGATCAGCTTACAGAGGAGGAGACGGCCATCATGCGAACCCATACGACGCTGGGCGCGCGAGTGATCGAGCAGACCGAACGGGACATACGGCAGCCCGCGCCATTTCTCGCCGTGGCGAAGGAAATCGCTCATTGGCATCATGAGAGGTGGGACGGCAGCGGCTATCCTGATGGACTTTCAGGGGCCGAGATCCCGCTGTCGGCGCGAGTAACCGCCATAGTGGATGTTTTCGACGCGCTGATATCGAATCGCGTTTACAAGCGCAGCCTGCCGTTCGAGGAGGCCCGCAAGATCATTGCGGCGGGACGCGGCGCACAATTCGATCCTGACGTCACGGATGCTTTTCTGACTGGGTTCGACGACTTCGTGTCTGTCGCGGTCAATCATTCGGATCACTGTAGCGGCCCAACCGAATGTCGCGACTAGCGCCATATTTCTCACCGTCGATCGAATTGCCCGATGAGCGACATGCGCACGAGGTCCGCGAAGCTTTCCGCTTGCATTTTCTCCATGATCGTTCCGCGATGGGTCTCGACCGTTCTCACCCCTATGCCGAGATTATGCGCGATGATCTTGTTCGAGCGCCCGGCGAGCAAGCCGTTCAGAACGTCGCGCTCTCTCGGGGTGAGGGTCGTAAGCCTCTCCTGTATCGCCTTGACCTCCGCTTCGCGCGCGCCCTGATCATTTTCATGAGCGAGGGCGCTGTTCACGACCGTCAGCAAGGTCGCATCGGTGAACGGTTTTTGAATGAGATCGATTGCCCCTTCCTTCATGACCTGAATCGCGAGCGGCACATCGGCGTAGGCCGTCATGACGACGACGGGAATTTTGATCGCTGACTCCTTCATTTTCATCAGAAGGTCGACGCCGCTCATTCCCGGCATGCGGATGTCGGTGAGAAGACAGCCGCAATCCTCGGGGCCAACCTCGGCGAGGAAGTCCCTGGCTGACGAATAGGTTCGGACGACATGCCCGAGGCTTGTCAATAACAGTTTCAGCGCGTGACGGACGTCTGCGTCGTCATCGACGATGAATATCGTCTCCTTGTTACGCATCGGCCGCTCCGTTCGTCGCCGATGGCAAGGTGAAACTGAATATGGCGCCGCCGTCGGGGTTTGGTTCAGCCCATAATTTTCCATAATGCGCTTCGATGATCGAGCGCGAGATCGACAGACCAACACCCATGCCGTAATCCTTTGTCGTAACAAATGGCTCGAACAATCTGGCCATGGTTTCCTGAGTGAGCCCGCAGCCCGTGTCGATAATATCGATGCGTATCATGTCATCCTCTATCGATTCGGTTGCAATGGTCAATTTCCGCGTCGTCGAATTGCTCATCGCCTGCTTGGCGTTCCGGATGAGGTTGTGAAGGACCTGCTTGATCTGCACCTTGTCCACGAGCACGCGATCCGGTTCCGCATTCAGTCGCAGGGTCAGTTCGACGTCCGCCTGTTTCAGACTATCCTCTGTGAGACTGCCGACGTTGCGGATCAGTTCGTGGAGATGCTGGAAAGTCTTGTCCGGCTCGCCGCTGGAGGCGAATTCGCGCAGGTGGCTGATGATCTGTCCCGCCCGCATGATCTGATTTGCGGCGAGGTCCAGCGTTTCCTCGATCGCGGGGAAATGTTGCGGCGTCTGCTTTCCCAATAGTTGCCGCGCCGTGTTGAGATAGGCGACGCTCGCCAGAAACGGCTGGTTGATCTCATGCGCCAGCGCGACCGCGATTCCGCCGATCGCCGTCGCGCGCTCCGTGCGCAACCGCTCGATATTCGCTTCGGCCTCGCGTTGGGCGGAGAGATCGCGCATGAAGCCCACGAACAGACGCGTCTTATCGAATTTGGCCTCGGAAATGGCGAGTTCGGCGGGAAACAGCGTCCCGTCCTTGCGTCGTCCTTCGACCTCCCTGCTGACGCCGATGATCTTGGCGACGCCGGTTCGCAGATAATTCTGAATATAGCCGTCGTGCGAGCTCCCGAATGGTTCGTTTGTCAGTAATTGAACCTTGCGGCCGATGATTTCGTCCCGCTCATAGCCGAACATGCGGACGCCGGCGGCATTGATCGACTGAATGACGCCGGTGTCGTCGATTGTGATGATCGCGTCGCCCGCGCCGTCGATCACTGCGCGCAGCCGCGCCTCGCTCGCTTTTATCTGCTCGGCGAGCTGCGCTTTCTCGAGTAGCGAAAGCGCCAGACAGCGTTCATCTGTTATATCACGAGCGACGCCGACGACGCGGACGGGCCGGTCGTCGTCGAAATGGACCTGTGCGTGCGAGCTGATCCATCGTTCGGCGCCGCTGTCGGGGCGGCGAATGCGGTATTGCGCGCGATAATTGCCTCCGTCTCTCGGATCGAAAGCCTTGCGTCTCGCCTCGGCCACCATGGGCATGTCGTCTGGAAAGATGCAGCGGTCGATCAGAGCCGTCGTGACAGGACTGTCGGGCGCAAATCCATACAGGGCGCGCCAGTTGTCGTCGACCACGACTGTGTCATGCAAGAGGTCGATGTCCAATGTGCCGATGGCGCCCGCGGCAACCGCCATGCGAAGGCGCTCGTTGTTCAATTCGGCTTTCTGGCGCGCTTCGTCCAGCTCCGCTGTGCGGGCGGCGACGCGCGCCTCCAGCTCGGCGTTCGCGCGCAGGATTTCGTTTCTTGCATTGACAATGCCGGTGATGTCCTCGGCAAAGATAACGATGCCGCCAACGGCGCCATCGGCCGCGCGCCAAGGGCGCACCTCCCAGCGCAGCCATTGGATGCTGCCGTCCTTGCGGATGAATTTGTCCTCGTTCGCCCGGACGATCTCTCCCGCCTGAGCCCTGCGGTGAACTTCCTTCCAGTGTTCGGGGATTTCGGGGAAGAGATCGTAATGTGAGCGCCCGATGATATCGCGCTCGTCGAGCGCATAATCATCCATCCAGCGATGGCTTGCGGAGATATAACGCATCTCGCGGTCAAACATGGCCAGGGCGGCTGGCGCGTGTTCGATGAAAAGCTGCATCCTCTCTTCGCTTTCAATAAGCGCGAGTTCCGCTTTCTTGCGTTTCGTAATGTCCTGAACCGAACCGTAGGTTCTGACGACCGCGCCGGTCGAATCTCGCTCCACTTCCGCGCGCATCGTGACCCAGGTCGGCCCGCCGTCCGCCCGCGCCAGCTCGAGGTCGCATTCCCATCGCGTCCCGCCCGCCATGCATTTCGCGCGTTCCGCGACGAGTCGGGACCAGCTTTCGGGCGTGAAATATTTTTGCGCCTCCTGAAAGCCGGCGGGGCCGAGCGAGGGATCGCGTCCATATATCTCGTAGACCGCGTCTGAATAATAGCCGGCGCCGGTGCGGAAATCCCACCACCAGGTTCCGAAGTCGCTCACCCTTTGCGCTTCGTCGAGCGCGGCCGTCTTGTTTCTCAGCTCGGCTTCGATCTTCTTGCGCTTCTCGATATTCTCGACGATGGCGATGATATAATCGGGTTCGCCATTCGGCTTTCTGCCGAGCGAAAGCGTGATATTGACCCAGAAAGCCTCCCCATCGGCGCGAATGTACCTTTTTTCAAATCCGTTTATCTGCAATTCGCCGTCGATGAGCCGCTGGCGGTGCGAGAGACTTTCGGTCAGATCTTCAGGCTCCGTGATTTGCTGGAAGGTCATCGCCTGCAATTCGTCGGCGCTGTAGCCGAGCATCTCGCAAAGCTTGCGATTGACGAGGAAGAATCTGCCGTCGAGCCCTACGAGGCCGATGCCGACCGCCGCCTGATCGAAAATCGCCTCGAAGCGGCTTTCAATGCGCACATGCTTGTGGCGCAGACGCTCATGGGTGTCGCTGAAAAGATAGCCCATTGCCATGAAGCTGAGCGTCGACCACGGGGGGATGAACTCCAGGCTCATCGCGCTGGCCTGCAATGGAATAAAGATGAACCACACCATCGCCGCGCCGAGGATCGTGCTCACGATCCCACCCCAGAAGCCGGTCCAGCGCGAGGCGAGGAAAACGGCCGGATAGACGAAAATCCAGATGCTGGGGGTAATCCACGGCCACAGCATCCACTCCATCAACCCTGCCGCGGCGGGCAGACATATGGCCAGCGCAAGACCCTGCCATGTAACTGGACTCGGCCACTGCCCGCCCGCAGGGAGCCAGCGTTTCAGGGCGGCGGCGGTTTGCTGGACTCTCCGCGACGGCGCATTGGTCATTTTCATGGTTTCAGGATTCTGAATCGCGAAAGGCGGCGATTTCGCCCGACGCCGATCTTCAAATGCGGTCGGAAGCCAAGGCCGGGTGGGCGCGCATTACACTGCGAATAGGCTTCGAAAAATGACGCAACGCCCAAATCACTTTCCTCGCATCTTCGCCTGCGTCGATTTTGCGGGAATTCGACCAAAGCGCCCAGCATGCGTGTTTCCAGAATCGTCATAGCTAGACCATTGCCGCACGGAAGACACAAGTCCTGTTTTGCCGATGGACGCGCCGATCACGGGAATTCGGGCGTCGCCCCTGTCGGGCGCCTCGAAAAGCGGCGGCTCCGGACGGGTCCTCCGCGACATGGACCTTCTGTCGTCATATGAGTCGATCCGAACAATTCGTCCAGATTTTTAACCATCGCGACCCGCCCGAATATGCCGACATGGACCGGATTTGCGTTTCGGCTTATGGTTCCGGCTCGGATTTCAAGAAGGATTGCCGTGAAGCCGGACCGCCTTTCGTTCGTTGCGGTTGTCTGCGCCATTTTTGTTTTTGGCGGGAGCGAACCCTCGCGCGCCTTCGACTTCTTCGGGCTGTTCGGCGAACCGGAAAAGGCGACGCCGAATCCGGAGACGGTAGCCTACGAGGTCTCATTCGCCGGCCTCGACGGCGACGGCGCGCTCGATCAGAATCTGAAAGACGCGTCGAACAGCTGGCGTTTGCGGCTGGAGTCGCCCGACGCCGGCGTCGGGCTCGCCCGCCGCGTCGTCGCGGATTATCCGCGCCTGACCGACGCGCTCTGGGCGAACGGCTATTTCAACGCCACCGTCCGCGCGAGCGTCGCGGGCGTCGCGGTTTCGCCCGAGGGCCATGGCGTCGAAGCAGCAGCCGCGGCGGCCGAGCGCTACCGTAATGCGGCGCTCGTCCCCGTGCGCTTCGAGATCGATCCGGGTCCGGTCTTCAAGCTTCGCCACGTCGTTGTTTACGACGCGCGGACGAATGCGCCCATCGATCCCGCCCTCTTCTCGCGCAAGGCGCTCGGAGTCGAGCCCGACGAACCCGCCCGCGCCGCCGCGGTGCGCGCCCGCGAGGCCGAGTGGGTGGATCAGCTGCGCGACAAATCCTATCCGCTCGCCAAGGTCGTCTCCTCGCGCCCGGTCATCCTTCACCGGGAGCACGCGATGGATGTGGCGGTCACCATCGATCCGGGGCCGCGCGCCGGGATCGGCGAGGTTCAGCTCTCCGGATCATCCGGCGTCGATCCCGACGTCATCCGATCCTTCATCTATCTCGAGGAGGGCGAACCCTACAGTCCAAAGAAGCTCGCGGACACGCGCAGGTCCGTCGCGCGGATCGAGGCGCTGGGCGGGGTCAAGGTTTCGGACGGCGATCGTCTGGACAAGAACGGCAATCTGCCGATCCTCGTCGAAACCAGCGAGCGCAAGCGCCATGTGATCGGCGCCGCCGCGATGTTCTCCAATATCAACGGGCCGGCGCTGCGCGCCTATTGGATGGATCGAAATCTCTTCGGCGGCGGCGAGCGCCTGCGCGTCGATCTGGAAGGCGGCCTCGCCTATTACAACAATTCCTCGGCCTTTCTCGCCTTTCCGCATATCGAGGCCAGCAATCTCGTCGGCCTCGCCCATGTCGGCTTCCTCAAGCCCGCCCTTTGGGGCACGCGCAACGATCTGCTGCTGGACGCCTCCGCCGTGCGCGAGCGGACGGTCTATTACTGGGCGTCCTATGGCAATTTCACTGGCGCCATCCGTCACCGCTTCAGCGACACGGCGTCGATCCAGGGCGGAATCGAGGTCGAGGGCGGGCAGTTTTTCGACGCCTGGGGGCTGCACAATTATTCGCTTCTCGGTTTCCCCCTCTCCGGCAACTACGACAGCACCGACAATGCGCTGGCGCCGACGCGCGGCGTTCGCGTCGTCGGCCGCGTCACGCCCTATGTGAATGCGCTGCCGCATGGCGTCGGCATGGTGGAGTCGAAGGGACAGGCCTCCGCCTATTACGCGCTGGACGAAGACGCCTGGCGCATCATCGCCGGCCGCGTCGCCGTCGGGTCGATCGTCGGTGCGAGCATCGAGAATATCCCCGCGAGCCATCGCTTCTTCGCCGGCGGCGGCGGTTCGGTGCGCGGCTACCGATACAAGTCCATCAGCCCGTATAACGGCTTCGATTTCCCTACCGGCGGGCGCAGCCTTTTCGAGGCCTCGCTGGAGGCGCGCCTCAGGGTGACGCAGAACATCGGCGTCGTGCCCTTCTTCGATATCGGCGCCGCTTTCTCGTCGCCATGGCCCGATTTCGGTTCGACCCTGCGCGCCGCAGCGGGGCTGGGCCTGCGTTACTACACGGCGATAGGCCCGATCCGCGTCGACGTCGCCACGCCGCTCAATCCGCGGCCGGTCGACAGCCGCATCGCTCTCTTCATCGGCATCGGGGAATCCTTCTGATGCGTTTGCGCCTTTCCCGCCCCAGGCTCGTCGCCGGTCTCGCCGCGCTGCTCATCGTCGGCGCGATTGGCGCCGCCGTGACCTTTCTCAACAGCGACAGGGGCGGGACGACGCTCGCGGGAATGATTTCGCGCGCCGTCTCCTCTCCAGACATGACGGTCGAGATCGGCGGCGTCGACGGCGTCGCCTCGTCCAGCCCGACGGCGCGCAACGTCACGCTCTCGGATCGCGACGGCGTCTGGCTCAGTATCGACCGGGTTTCGGCGAAATGGTCGCCTTTCGCGCTGCTGGCGCTGAAGCTCGACGTGGACCGCATCGACATCGGCCGGGTCGACGTGCTGCGCCGGCCGGCGCCGGGCAGGGAGACGCAAAAGAAGCGGGAGCAGGCGAGCGGTTCATGGCGTCCCGATCTTCCGATCAGGGTCAGGCTCGGAGAGTTTTCCATCGGCCGGGTCGATCTCGACAAGCCCGTGCTCGACATGGCGGCGACGCTCGCCGTCGACGGCTCTGCGGAAATCGGCGGCGCCCGTGACGCGGCGCGAGCGAAGCTCGTGGCCCGGCGGCTCGACGCTCCTGGAACGATCGCCGCCAGCGCCGACTTTTCGCCGGCCGACGGGAAGCTCCAGGTCCGAACCGCCGCGTCGGAGCCGGAGGGCGGCCTGATCGCGCGGCTTGCGAGGCTTCCCGGCCTGCCGCCGGTCGAGATCGCCCTCGACGGCGATGGGACGCTCGACGCCTTCGACGCGAAACTCGTCGCTCGCGCAGGGGAGGCGATCAGCGCCGAAGGCGGCGTGAAAGTCGTTCGCGACGGCGCGGCGCGGCGCTTCGACCTCGGCCTCTCCGCGCGATTGGCGGAACTGCTGCCCGAGGACCTCGCCGCGCTTTTCGCCGATGCGACGAAAGTTGAAGGCGTTGCGCATCTGGGCGACGACGGCGCCATCGCGCTGGATCGGCTGGCGTTGAACGCCTCCGCCTTCAGGCTCGACGCCGCAGGCCGGCTCGCGGCCGATGGCGGGATCGAGGGCGCCGCCGCCCTTCACGGCGCCGAGGCCGGGGCGGGCTCCCGGTTCAGCGCAAGAAAATTCGAGGGCGAAGCCAATATCTCGGGCGCGCTGAACCGCCCCGCCGCGCGGCTGCGCCTTCAGATCGAGGACGCAGACGGCCCGATCGGCCGCGTCGGCAAATTCGACATCGCCGCCAGGGCGGTCGCCGATCGCGATCTCACCGACCCCGCCGCGCGCATGGATATCGAGGCGGACGCCCAGGGCGACGGCCTCGCCTTCGCCGATGTCGCGCTCTCCGAGGCCGTGGGCGACAAATTCGGCCTCACGCTGCGCGCCCGCGCGAGCGGCGCGGGCGATGCGGAAATTGGCGTCGCCACAATCGAAACCGGCGCGGGCGAGGCGAGTTTCACCGGTCGCGCGGGGGCCCATGCGCTCGACGGCAAGGCGCATGTCTCGGCGCCGGATCTGCGCCGCTTTGCGGGGCTCGCCGGACGCGACCTGCGCGGCGCCCTAGCGCTCGCCGCCGACCTCGCCGGCGCGCCGCAGGAAGGCCGCATCGCGGCGACGCTGAACGGCGCCATTGCGGGGCCGGGCGTCGGCGTGGCGGCGCTCGACGGACTGCTGGGCCGCCGCCTGTCGCTTTCCGGCAAGCTCGCGACGCTTCCCGACGGCGGAGTCTCCTTCGACAAGCTCTCCCTTCGCGGCGACCATGTCTCCGCGATCCTCCAGGGCGAGGCGACCCGGGAAAAGGCAGCAATCGACGCGAAGATCGATCTGCCGGATCTGCGTGCGACCGGCCTGCCGCTCAGCGGCCGCGCCGATGTGGCGGCCGCGCTGTCAGGGTCGCTCGCAAAGCCCGACGTCATGCTGACGGCGACGCTTCGGGACGCCGCCGCCAATGGCCGGCCCATCCCGAAACTGACGTTGCAAGGCGAGGCGCATGACGTCCTAGGCGATCTGTCGGCGCTCGCCAGACTCGACGGCGTCATTGACGGAAAGCCGGCGCGCGGGCGCGTCCTCGCCGCGCGCGCCGGGGAGGGATGGAAGATCGACGATCTCGACCTTGCGGTGGGGAACGCGACCGCAAAAGGCGCGCTCGTTCTCGACGGCGCCGGCCTCGCCCGCGGCCGTCTCGCGGTCGCAGCGCCGGACCTCGACGATTTTTCCGCCTTCGCCCTGCAAAAACTCGCCGGCCGCGTGAACGCCAATATCACGCTCGACGCTGCCGGCGGCGGGCAGGATATTTCGGTCGACGCGCAGGGTGCGGGCGTCCGGGCGCAGGCCGCTTCGATCGAGCGGCTCACCGCGAAATTCTCGGCGCGTGATCTTTACCGCCGCCCGCTCCTCGACGGCGAGGTGAGCCTCGACAACGCCCGCGTCGGCGCGGAGACGATTGGAAAGGCCCGACTTCTCGCGAGACCCGCAGGCGCCGGCGGGGCTGCGCTCGATCTCACGCTCGACGCGCGCGGCTTCAATATTACGGGTCGCGGAACGCTCACGCCCGGCGAGCGCACGCGGCTCGATATTTCCCAGTTCTCGGCGCAGCGCGCGGGAAGGAAGATCGCTCTCACGGCCCCCGCCGTCGTCACTTTTCACCGCGGCGCGCTCGATTTGCAGGGCGTCGCCGTCGCGCTCGGCGCGGGCCGTCTCGATGTGAACGGAACGGTCGGCGACCGGCTCGACCTCACCGCGAGAGCGCGAGCCGTTCCGCTCTCCGTCGCCTCGATCGTCGATCCCTCCCTTGGGCTCGACGGGAATCTCGACGCCGAAGCCCGGATCACGGGCGCAAGGGCCGCGCCGGCCGGCGACTGGCGCGTGAGGGTCACAAAGGCGACGGCGCCGCAATTGCGCTCGAACGGCCTTCCGGCGCTCGATGTCTCGGCGAGCGGGCGGCTCGCCAATTCCAGAACGACGCTGGACGCTGATATCACTGTCGGCGCGGCGAGCCGCCTCAAGGTGACGGGCTCCGCGCCGCTGGGCGCAGGCGCGCTCGACCTCGCGGTGAAGGGCGCGCTCGACGCCGCGCTCGCAAATACGATGCTCGCCGCAAACGGCCAGACCGCCGCCGGCAAGGCGACTGTGGATCTGCGCCTCACAGGCCCCGCCGCCAGTCCGATCGTCGGCGGTTCGATCGCCATCGCCGACGGCGCCTTCAACGACCCGCTGAATGGCGTCAGCCTGACGAGGATCGCGGGACGGATCGATGGGCGCGGCCATGATCTCGCGATTCCGGGCGTCACGGCGCAAACGAAAAACGGCGGACAGATCGCTCTCGCCGGCCGCGTGTCGGTCGCGCCGGGGTCCGGCATGCCCGGTTCGCTTCATGTTTTCGCGCAGAATGCGCAGCTCGCCAGCACCGACATCGTATCCTCCACGGGCGATCTCGATCTCACGATCAGCGGCGCTCTGGCGCGCGCGCCGAAGGTCGCCGGGCGCATCAAGCTCGACACGATGGAGGTGAGCGTTCCCGATCGCCTCCCCGCAAATCTGAAGCCGCTGCCCGGATCGACACACATCGACGCCAGGGGCTTCGCCGCGCAGATGCTCGCGCTTGCGCGCAAGGAGAAGGAAAAGGCCGCCCGCCGCTCCAATTTCGACGTAGCGGTCGACCTCTCCGTCTCCGCGCCGGACCGCGTCTTCGTGAGGGGACGGGGGCTCGATGCGGAGTTCGGCGGCGAGGCGAAACTCACGGGCACGCTCCAGAAGCCCACCGTGCTGGGTGGTTTCGATCTGCGGCGCGGGAGGCTGCAACTGCTCACACAGCGTATCGACATCACGCGCGGCAAGCTCACTTTCACCGGCGGATTCCGGCCCGAGCTCGATTTCATGGCTGAGACGAGAGCCGCCGACATAACGGCGAAAATCGGAATCACCGGTCCCGCAGGCTCGCCGACTTTCACTTTCTCTTCCTCGCCGGAAATGCCGCAGGACGAGGTGCTGTCGCGCCTGCTGTTTGCGAAGGCCTCGGGTTCGTTGACGCCCTTCCAGGCGGTGCAGCTCGCAGCCGCGCTGGCGCAATATTCAGGGGCGGCCACCGGCGTCGACGCTTTCGAAAAAATGCGCAAGGCGCTGGGCGTCGATTCTCTCGACATCGATGCTGGCGGCGCCAATGGTCCGACGGTCGGCGCCTCGCGCTACATCATGGACGGCGTCAGTGTTGGCGTCAGAACAGGATCGAAGCCAGAGCAGACGTCGGTCAATGTCGGCGTGGACGTGACGAAAGGCGTGCGCGTGCAGAGCGAAACCCGCGTCGATGGCCAGACCTCCGCTGGCGTCGGCGTCGAATGGGAGTATTGAGAAATCACGTCGCGGGCGCGCCGCGTAGAATCTCCGCCGTGCGCTTCGCGATTTCAAGTTCCTCGTTCGTCGGGATCACGAATACGCCGACACGCGATTGCGGCGCGCTTATCAGCGTTTCGCCTCGCTGGTTCGCAGCGTCGTCCAGCGTCAACCCGAGCCAGCCGCATCCGGCCGCGACCTCGGCGCGCGTCGCCGCGTCATTTTCGCCGATGCCGGCCGTGAAGACCAATGCGTCGAGTCCGCCGAGCGCCGCCGCCATAGAGCCGATCTCGCGCACGATACGATAAATGAAAAGCGCGATCGCTTCCTTCGCGGCCGGGTCTCGGGACGCGCGCAGCGTCCGCATGTCGGAGGAAATGCCGGAGACGCCGAGAAGTCCGGATCTGCGATAGATGAAATCCTCGAGTTCGCGCGCGCCGAAACCGTATTGATCCATCAGATGGACGAGAGCGCCCGGATCGATCGAACCGCAGCGCGTGCCCATCATGAGCCCGTCCGCGGCGGTAAAGCCCATCGTGCTTGCGACGCTTCGGCCATTCCTCACGGCGCAAAGGCTCGCGCCATTGCCGAGATGCGCGATGACGACGCGGCCTTCCGCGACCGCCGGCGCGACGGCGCGAAGGCGGCCCGCGACATATTCGTATGAAATGCCGTGGAAGCCGTAACGTCGAAGGCCGTCGTCCGAAAATTTTCTTGGAATGGCGAAAGTCTGCGCGATCGGCGGCTGGCTTCGATGGAAGGCGGTGTCGAAACAGGCCGTCTGCGGCAGCTGCGGATAAGCGGATCGGATCGCCCTGATGACCGCAAGATTATGCGGCTGGTGCAGAGGCGCCAGCGGAATGAAGGCGGCGAGCCTGTCGATGATTTGATCCGTCAGCAGCAGCGGCGCGGAATATTCAGCGCCGCCGTGAACGACGCGGTGTCCCGCCGCTACAATGTCCTTGCCGTCGAGCCATCGGGCGCCGATCCGCATCATCGTTTGCGTTGCGGCTGCGTGATCGAAGCCCTCCCGGGGAAGCTCTTCCTGAAGAACGACATTGCCCTTCGCATCCGACAGTTTTGCGCGGGGCGTCCCGCCGATCCCTTCGATCTGCCCCTTCAGCAACAGAAGCGGCTCGGCCGCCGATTGAAAGACGGCGAATTTGATGCTCGATGAGCCTGCATTCAGGACGGCTATGCTCGACATGGTTTCACTATCCGGATTTTCAAAAAAGCGCCCGTCATGGACGAGAAAGTTATAGTGGCGCTATTGTCGCCATTGATAGCACCCTTCGTCGGGCGGGGCGTCTCACGCATTCCTTTCGATCGGGAATCGGAAGAGGCGTCCATTCGCGCGGCGCGCAAACGTGTGCGCTTGGAAAATTGGGTGGACGCGGAAAGCGCCGCAAGGCCATCTTGAACTATGCCATATGCGCCCGACAATCGGATGTGAACCCGCATCTGCGCGACAATCGCTCATTTCGCGGTGCATTGTCGCCCGTTTCAAGGCGACGACGCGCCGCGGCCTCTTGACTCTGCGCTTTAACCTTCGAATGAAAATAAAGTCTCACGTTTGATGTGTACATAAAACATTCTGAGACCCTACTGAATGTAGATGGAGAGACGAATGAAACGACTGATATTCGCTTTGGCCATGGCGGCGGCGTTCGCGCCTTCATTGTCTCATGCGCAGGTGAAGGTCGACATGACCCGCGTCACCTGCGGCGAGCTTCTTGCCATGCCGGCCGACGACGCCGCAGATTTTGCCGCCTGGATGAGCGGCTGGTACGCCCAGAAGAGCGGCCGCACCTTCATCGATCTTGGCCTGTTCCAGAAGAATGTCGCAAGCGTGAGGGAGTGGTGCGGATCGCATCAATCCGAGTCTGTCATGGCGGGTCTGCAGCGCGCGGTCGACAAAAAGTAATACAGGAACGATGGGGGAAGATCGATGAAACTCAAGCTCGCATACGCCGCCATTGTCGCCCTCGCCATGACGGCGCCGGCGTCGGCGCAGGTCATGATCGAAATGTCGGAAGTCACCTGCAAGCAGTTTTCCGAATATGATCCGGAAACCAAGGCTTTCATTGGTTCCTGGATGAGCGGCTATTTCAGCGCCACGAAGAATCTCAGCGTCGTCGACTCGCGCTATGTCAAGCGCAACTACGACAAGATTCATGCTTACTGCAAGAAGCACTCCAAAGAATCGCTGATGAGCGCTATCGAGAAGAACGCGCGGTGACCCACAGCGTTAGAAATTAATCGGAGCTGCGAGGACAGGGTCCGGCCCGCACCGCATTCGTGCATGGGGTGCAGGAATGAGCCTTCGCCTCGCAGCCTTTTCAACCCCGTCAGACGAATGCGATTGCTTTTCTCGAACTGGATATTGAAATCATACGAATTTCGAAGACCGACGTTCATGAAGTGAAGAGGCGCGTGACATAATGCGCGCGGAATATGACCCGCCTTCCCCCGCGCCGCCGATCACAGCAGACAAAAAGAGCCCGGCGCCAGGCCGGGCTAGTAGTAAGAGGGGAGGTTGGTTATTAACATTGAAGTAATTGAATCCTTGGCGGGAAACAGTCTATCGCTCGCCATTTCGGGCGCAGTTTTCGCCATCCGGCTCGTATCGGGCCGAATTGCCGCGGGCGCTGGAGACGATTTCAGCTCAGCTGTCGCTCGCCGGCTTGCCGGCGGATGAAAAAAGAGGCCTGATCAACGAAAACGGTCCGCGCCTGTACATCCGAGGTCGCGAGCCGTTCTGTCTGGCGGTGGCGCCGCCTACTAACAACAATTCTACGCGCCTGATTTGACCAAAAAATGGCGCGACGCCCCGCGGCCGCGGTCAATGGCGATGCTCGCGGATTTCGACGAGGACGAACACGCCGCCCAACTCGGCCAGGCTGAAGGCGGCGCCGCAGACTCGAATTTCCCTCGACTTTTTATTTCGCCGCGCGTTCGGACAGAAAAAGCACACACATTTTATCGAACGCGCTCCAGACAGGAGTGTGCGCAGAAGGCGGTTGTTCTGATCGACAGACAAATTTCTGTCGTCGACGGCCCCTGAAGACATTTCCGTAGCGAGAGCCGTCATAGCGGAAAGGGCGGTCCTCACTGGCGGCTGCGCGGGTTTGCCGCTATCATCCGAGAATGCGAATACGAACGGCGTCGCCGACATTGGCGGCCTATCGAGGGTAATCATGCGCTATTTGCTGCTTGCCGCTTTCTCCTTTGCGTTCATTGGCGGCGGCAATGCTCTTGCCGCCGACGACGAGACCGCGAAGGAAGACTATGCGCTTGAAGCATACGAACAGTCACTGAAAGCCTATCAGCTGTGCGCCGCGCGTAATTCCGCAAATCCACAAAATTGCAGCGCGCTCGCTCGCGTTATCGAGGCGGACAAAAAACGTTTCGAAATGAACAATTCGGGATTTTGAGCGCGAGGACGAGGACTGGCGACGCCATGCCGAATGCGATATGCGCGAATGACATGGACCTTCGTTGATATCTGTTCGATGAAGCCGATCGCGATTGGCGCGATAATCGATGGCGGACGTGGGGAAAGACCTTTCGGCGCCTCTGTTTTGCGCGCGGCGACCGGCCGCCGGTTGCGGTTGTTGACGCGGCGACTTATCCAAACGCTGCGATGGGTCGAATGACCGCTTCAGGGAGACCCAAGATGAACATCCGCCAGTCGCTGACCGCCGCCGCGCTTTTTCTGTTGTGGACGAATGCCGCCGGCGCGGCGGCTTGCGGGAACTCCGCTGCGGGCTTCGGCGCCTGGCTGGAGGACTTCAAGCAGGAGGCGGCCTCAGAGGGGATGTCCCGGCATGTGATCGACGCTGCGCTTGCCGACGCCTCCTATGATCGTGCGGTCATCTCCCGCGACCGAGGTCAGAAGATCTTCCGCCAAAGCTTCGAGAAATTCTCGGCGCGCCTGATCACGCCCGCGCGCCTGAACCGCGGCCGCGCACTGCTTCAGCGACATGCAAATCTGCTGCGTCAGATCGAAGCGCGTTACGGTGTGCCCGGTCCCGTCCTCGTCTCCATCTGGGGGCTGGAGACGGGATACGGGGCAGACAACGGAAACTTCAAGACGATGCAGGCGCTCGCGACCTTGGCGTACGACTGTCGGCGCTCCGCGCAGTTCACACAGGAATTGAAAGACGCGTTGAAGATAGTCCAGCGCGGCGACATGTCGCCTGCGCAAATGCGCGGCGATTGGGCCGGCGAAATCGGCCAGACGCAGTTCATGCCGTCGTCCTATCTGAAATATGCTGTCGATTTCGACGGCGACGGGCGGCGCGACCTCATCCATTCCACCGCCGACGCGTTGGCGTCGACCGCGAACTTCCTGCGAGGAAGCGGCTGGCGGCCGGGCACCGGCTGGGAGGAGGGCGAGCCAAATTTCCCGATCTTTCTCGAGTGGAATCAGGCGCGGGTCTACGCCAGGACGCTTGCCTTGTTCGCCACCAAACTCGGCGGCGGGCAATGAGCGCAAATGAGGCGTTCCTCAAAGCCCGATTCTCGCAAGGCGTTGTCGGACCATCCATGGTCAATTGTTGTTGATTGATTAACCAAAGGCGTTAAGAATTTTCGAATGTCGACCCGAGCGGCAGGGCGACGGCAGTCGCGAACTGCAGATGGGAGTCCGCCGATGAAAAACGCTTCTATTACGTTGACCCTGATGACCGGATCAGCGCTCGCGGCGGACCTCCCATCGAGCAAGGGGCCTGCGACGCTTCCGCCGCCTCCTTTGTGGACGGGCTTTTACCTCGGCCTGAACGCGGGTGGCGCGTGGAGCGACAATAATTCGGCACAGACTGCGACTTTCCCGATGTTCGACGCGATTCCGGCCGGATACGGGACCACGAGCGCTATCCTTGGAACGTTCAACGCGCCCGCGAACGCGAGCGGCTTCATCGGCGGCGGTCAGATCGGCTACAATTACCAGTTCGGCGGCGCCTTTGTCGCCGGCGTCGAGACGGATATTCAGGGCGTCGCCTCGGGCAATGGTTCTTCGTCCGTCGCCGGCGCTGCGTTCAACCCTGTCGTCCTCGGCGGCTCGACCGCGAGCCAACTGGCCACCGTCGGCAAATCACTCGATTATCTGGGCACGGCGCGAGGCCGTCTCGGCTATCTTGTCACGCCGACGTTGCTCGTTTACGGCTCGGGCGGCCTCGCCTATGGCGGCGTTTCCGCAAACACGAGCATCTTCCAGAGCTATACGCCCGTCGCAGGCGCAACGAATATTTTTGCAAGCGGTTCCTATTCCGGCGCGCGAGCGGGCTGGACCGCCGGCGGCGGAGTCGATTGGATGTTCATGCCGAACTGGAGCGCCAAGGCGGAATACCTTTACTATGACCTTGGTAATGTAACTTATAGTGTCGCCCCGATGGCGAGCACGGTCATTGGCGTCGGCGCGCTCGCTTTCTCGGGCGCGTCGCATTCGTCGACCAGTTTTCGCGGCAATATCGTTCGCGCAGGCGTGAACTATCATTTCAACTGGGGCGCAGCGCCGCTTGTCGCCGGCTTCTGACCGTCAAGACTATCCCTGACGGAAAGCCCGGCCGCATGTCGACGATCGCTCCATTTCCTGCGTCCCGCATGCAACATCCCGGCTGACCGTCGCCAGACGGCGCAATCTCGCAAAGCAGTGCGGTGTGGGCGCAAGATCGAAGCCCTGCGTATTGACGAGACCTTGGCAATGAGCGACGGAATCGAGAGTTTGCAGCTCTTCGAGGCGGGCCATGAATTCGCCTCGTCACGGACGGAACGTCTTCGTCATGCGCAAATGCGATTCGTCGAAGGAGAAGCCGCAATGGCTGAGTTCGAGGCTGAAGAAGGCGTCATTTTTGTCGGAAATGGCGCGAAGCTGACCGGCGTGCTTCGGGCTCAGGAATCCGTTGTGATCGATGGCGTGGTGGAGGGTGAAATCATAAGCAGAAGCTTGACTGTCGGGCCCTCCGGCGTCGTCAATGGTCAGGTCGACGTTAGCGAGGCGGATATTTCCGGAGAGGTCGCCGGCTCCATCACAGCCAAGCATCTGCTTAAAGTGCGTTCTTCAGCGCGCGTGACAGGAAATTGGCTTTGTGGAGAAATCCTCGTCGAGAGAGGAGCCGTCTTGAACGGGATTGCCGGCGACGAGAAGCTGCGAGCGAATTCCGACATGGCGCCGGAAGACATACGTTCGTCTTCTCGCGCGTCGACTGCAGATTTTGCCGAGCGGGGCGGAACTGTCGCCGCTCTCGCTCCCCGGCCGATAAAGCGCTCGCTTGGCGCAAAGCTCAACGCTCTCGGCCGCAAATAATCAGGCGGTTTTGCTAGAGCGACGCAATATTTTCGGTGTTCGAAAAGATATAGGTCGGCGGCGCGGGGGATGTACGCGCTGGAGGCGTCGTAGTCCGCGCCATGTCGGCGACGAAGGGGCGCGTCAATCACCCCGAACATTCTCGACACGCTACTCGAGGTCGAGCCGCCGAGCCAAAAAAGAAGCACAGATGGCGCCTCTATCCTGACCGCAAGAGGCTTGCCGCATGTCGTGGCGGGTGTGGTGCAATGCCGCATGATTCGGTCGACGACGGCAAACTTGCGATGAACAATTCCGAGTTCTGATTGTCGACAACGGCGATGCGCGTTCGATGATGCGACCCGGGAATTTTCTGGGCGATGCGGCGATATCGAGCTCAGTCCTTGCGGCGCTGACTCCGCGCGTCACTTCGGAAATCAAATTTGCGCACGCGCCACAAACCGAAAAATGGAATTACATTCAAAATATTACATCCCTCGCGGAGGATTGATCGAGAGGCGGGCGAGCCGGCTGGATAGAGCCCGAAGCGAGCGGGCGGCATCCCAATGTTTCTTCAATCAAATGCCAAGGCGCAGCGCCGTTTTTACCATGCATGCGATCATATGGGCGTTGCGACATTATGAATATAATCGCGTGTTGACTTCGCGCTCATCTTTCTCCATTTTCCGTGTCGACCGCTTCGATATTGATTGAAGTGGATGTGAGAGGGGCAGCCATCAACTCGACCGACTGACAACCGGAAGCGACATTATGCTTCCGGAAGGCGCTCGCGGGCTGATGGCCACCCTTCGCTAATTGATCCGCATAACTAGTCCTGCGACGGCAGCTAATGCGGAGCTCTAGTGAAGGAGCTAGTGATGAAAAAGATAGGTGTAATGCTTTCATTGGGCATGACGCTGACCGCAGGGTCCGCGCTTGCCGGATGGAACGTCGCGAACACTTCCCAGAAGGGCAGTCTCCTGATGTTCCCGCACATCACGGTCGAAAAGCACAGGGGCGCGGAAACGCTCGTGGAGATTTCGAACGACGGTCTCGGCAGCGTTCATATCCTTTGCACTTATGTGAACGAGAGCAAGGGCCGCAACACGTTCGACTTCACGATGACGGGCAAGCAGACCGTGTCCTGGACCGTCGGGCATCGCGATGGCGATGGAGTCACGCCTGGCGAATGGCCCACGCAGGACGGCGGCTATAAGCCGGGAAGCCATTACCGCGGCGAACTGATTTGTTTCGCGGTCGACACTGCGGCCAATAACCAGATCGCCTTCAACCATCTGACTGGCAAAGCCACAGTGATCTACGGCGAAGGCAGAAAGCCCGGTGTTGTTGCTGAAAAGCCCACCGACGTGAAGTCCGCCTTCCAGTACAATGCCTGGCGGTTTGTCGCGCGCAACATGCGTGGTCTCCCGGCCGATCCTTACACGGTTCAGGGTGAACCGGGCAAGATCAAGCTCAATGGCATGGGCGGCAATTACGATGGTTGCCCGGCGTATAACACCGCCGAGTTCATGCCGAACGGCGCTGAACTGGGTCAGGTGAAGACCAAAGAAAACGATCTGGCGGTCATCAGCTGCAACCAGGATCTGCGTCAGGACTACGACTGGCATCTGACGAAGCTGGTTTTCGACGTGTGGAATTCCAAGGAACAATCGTTCCACACCTCTTGGGTCTGCGTGGACAGCGTCAATTTCGTCCCGCTCGGATACAAGCGCTGGGATGACGGTGATAGCCACCATTTCCACGGAGAACGCGGGGCGGAGCTCATCAACCCGGGTAACTTCGAATACAAGGTGATCAGGACGCCGAACGCCAGGTTCGCCGTGAAGGGCGTCGCCAGTTCACAATGCCGCGGCTCTGAAAATATGGGCCTGCTCGGCGTGAGCATGTCGTCCGTCCAAATTGGCTATGACGGAAGGCCGGTGCCGGTGGCCGACGGCGATCAATATGGAAAGGTCGCTGACTCGATCATCGGAAACACCACGACAGGCGCCGGTGTCACCACGGGTGGCGTCCTGTGGGATCCGCATGACTCGCCCGCTCGTCCGAAGTGATATACGCGGGATAAACGACAGATGTTCCCCGGCCTAGCCGGGGGGCATCGAGATAAGGCTCGCTGCCAGTCCTGGGAGCGAGCCTTTTTTGCGTGCGGGCCGCTCACGAATTCGGGCGCGGCGCCCATCGAGGAAATATCGGTCAAGATTTCCGGCCCGCTCGTCTCGAAGGAGTCCGGGCAGGATGAGCCGCGCACAAGATTAAAAGCGGAGGGAGATCCGAAATGGCCGGCTGTCCGCGTGTGTTCATATTTGCAGGAATCGCTTCCGTATTGATTGCGACGCAGGTTGAGGCGCAACCGCAGTCGAACGAAGCCGGCGCCGTTACCGCGCCGGCACGAGGGCCGGCCGACGGGTCGCTGCTTTATTCCTGCAATTATGTGACAGGCAGAAAGTTGTGCGGCGTCGAGACTTTCACGCGCACCGGCGCCAACGCTACGATGTTCGACAGCACGGGCAGACTTACCTTCGCGCCGAATAATCTGCTCCTCTACAGCAATACATTCTCCAACCCAGCCTGGAGCTATGCCGCGGCGAAAATCGTCCCCGCCGCCAAAGCTGATCCTTTCGGTGGGAAGGCCGGCTGGTCGATGCGATCGACAGCGAAAAAAGGCGGTAATTACCGGCAGGCTGTCAATGTGGAGCCCGGTCTGAACTATCTCAACACGCTCTATCTCGCCCCCGGCGCAGCGTCCTGGGCGCAGATCGACCGATATGATGGTTCGTCTCATCCCTCATGGATAAATCTGTCGAATTGCACGGCGGGAACGACGGCGCCGGGAACAACTTTGACCGTGACCGCCGTCAGCGGAGGCTGGTGCAAGGTCGACCAGGCCTTCGCTCCATCGTCCGCGACTGTCTACCCGGGTTTCGCTCCCGCCAGCGGCGACAATGGCGGCCCTGCGATCGGCTCATCCATTCACGTCTTTGGCGAACAATTGTCGCTCGTGACCTATCAGACGACCAGCGCCGACTATTATCCCACGAGCGAATCGCCCTATTACGGCCCGCGCTTCGGATACGCCTACAACGGCTCCGCCTGGGTTCCCGCAGGGCTGATGTTGGAAGACGCCCGGCAAAATCAATTGAAATACAGTAACGATCTGACCAATCCGGTCTGGGTTCCCGGCGCGACGATGAAAGTCGCGCGCGACCAGATGGGCGTCGATGGCGTGGTCAATGGAGCATCCAGCCTGACAGGGGGCGCCGACAGCGCAACGAATACAATCTGCCAGGCCGCCAAAGCGTGGTTCCACGAACGTATATTTTCCGCCTATGTCAAGCGGATCAACGGCAGCGGCGTCGTGAACATGGCGACGGATGCGCAAACCACGGCCGGAACAAAGGCCACCTGGCATGCGATGACCATCACACCCGAGTGGACGCGCGTCTCATTCGTGCAACCGGGCATAAAAGACCCGATAACGTGTTTTCAGATTACGACTCCCGGCGACAAGATCGCCGTGCAATATGTGCAGAATGAGAATGTTCCGAACGAGACGCGACCGCTCGGCGCCACGTCGCCCATAGCGACCACCTCCTCGCTCGTCGTCCGGGGCGACGAGATGCTCGTCAGCGAAAACCCGATTCTGCTCCAAGCCAAAGCCTTCGTGGTCGAAACCAGCGGGCAGCTACCAGCGACGGACATGGCTTTGCTTGGTCTCACCAGCGCCCGCGACGAGCTCGCGATCGGCCTTGGCGAAGATACCGACAACACGTTGTACAGCACCTTTTCCTTTCCTAAATTGTCCACGACCAACACTGCGATATGGCGCGGAACCAATCGCGCCGGCGTCGCCTGGGGCGACGAGCCGGTATGGAACGCCCTCTCGCTGAACGGCGGCCCCGTCGCCGCCGGGGACCGCGAACATGGCGTGCTGACGAAGATTTTCTGGGGTTCCGAACCTTTCGGCGGAAAGGCCTGCAATTGTTTCATCCGATCATGGGCTGCCTACTCCTCTCTGACGAAGGAGCAGTTGTCCGCAAAATCGGTCGTGGGCGCGCCTTTTTAAGGCGAGTCCATTAAAAGCGCGGGCGGTCCTGCGTCCGACCGCGCGGCAAAATTGATGTGTGAGCGAATTCCGTTCAACGCAAATTCGCATCGGGCGGGCGCGTTTCCCGCTTCGACGCATTGAGGCGTCAATTGGCGTCCAATCCTGACCACAGCGCAAATGATCATGACATATTTATAATAATAGCAATCGGTGCTCTTACACTAGAAGGTATCGGTGCTCAGCCGTGATCCCGGCGAACCGTTCAAGGCGTAATTATTGTATTGTGAAATGAAAAATCGAGCTGAGGTCAATGTTCGACTCCGACTCACGGCGATCATGGCGCGAAAGACGACCGCGCCAAGGCCCGAGATTACGCCGACCGCAACCGTGCAGAGCGTCAGGAGCCATGAAGCGATTTTGCAAGGCTTTGCGATGTTTTTTTCCTGTCTGGCGTGCTTTACGCTCGGCGCCATCGCTTGCAATCGCCTCTAGGCGCGTGTTTATCAAGCAATTGCTCTGGCGCGCCGGACAAGTTGAAGGACCGCCGTCGCTCCTTCTCCTCGGCGCCCGGCCGCAGATTCACATTTTATCCTTCACCTTCTTCGCTTCCGCCTCAACGCTGCGCCAGGCATTCTTCAGCTTTGCCAGAAAAGACTCTCCCGGCGCTTTCTTGCAGTCGTCGATGATCATCGGCACGACTTTCTCTGTGCCCTCTATGTCCACGATGGAGTCGGCCTTGCCGGCCTTTGCCTTCGCGGTCGCGAAATAGACGACTTTGGGCTGGAAGTCGCTCTCGACGGCGAGAAACTCCTCGCAGGTCCATTTGGAGACCGGCTTCTTGTTGTCGGCGACAGCCCCCTGGGCGGCCAGCAGGCAGGCGACAAAAGCGAAATAACGCAGTTTCATGGGGCCTCCCTGATGGGGCGAGGACCGACGCGCGGGCGCTGAAGCCTGATCGATCTTTCGATGACCATTCGCCGCCGGTCCACACCAAGATTAGTAGAAAGTCGTGGCGTAAGGGGCATTCTGGCGTCTCAGGACCAACCCGTTAACGAAGCCCGCCTGGCCTTCATAGCTGATCTTGCACCAGCCATAGAGCCAGCCTTGCGAACAATATGCGACATCGACCTTCTCGCCAGAGGGAACCACTGCGAGTGAGGGCCAGTTCGTGCCCGGCCCCTTACGCAGATTTACGTTATCGATCGTGACGATGGGGGCGACGATGACGTCATTGGCGCCCGAGGGCGCCAGCGCGCCGACCTGCACATATCCCTTCACTTTCTTCCACTGCACGGCGCACCAGCCGCCTTGCCAGCCGGAGTAGCAGCCGGAGACATTTACATCGACCCCCGCCGGGATTTTCGCGATGGCCGGCCATTGAATTCCTGGCCCGGACCGAACGGTCGCGGGGCTAACAAGAGAATGCGCGTCCGCTTCGCCAGCCGTCGCGGCGAAAAAGGCCGCTGCACCCGCGAGAAGCGTCATCTGGCTGAAACTCATTTTGTTCCTCCTTGACCCCTTATTTGACCACACGCTGGAGATAATGACGACGCAGCAGGTGACCGTTTTGAGCGCCGCTGCGCCGGTCTCACGGTTCCATGGAAGCCGTTGGCCAGACCCCAGTCGATGCGTTTCGCAAGCACGCGCCTGCCCATAACGCGGACTCTGATCATTTTGGCCAGTCGGCGACTTGACGGCTTGGGTCGCGCGCAGGACAAAATGATGCGGGAAAAGCCCTGTCCCGGGCAAACCGGAGCGCAAGATGAATTTCACGAAACGCTTTCGCATCGATCCCGGCTCGAAGGTTGACCTCTCGTCGATCGACCCGGGGTTTCACGGAAATCACGCGAACGACGTCGAGGCTGCCGAGGAGCTGCAACATCATTTGCAGCGCATTACCAAGGCCCAGCGCGCCCTCTATGCGGAGCGCAACCATTCGCTCCTGATCGTCCTTCAGGGCATCGACGGCGCGGGCAAGGACGGCTCGTGCTGGCATGTGATGAGCGCGATGGACCCGCAGGGGGTACAGGTGACAGGGTTCAAGCAGCCGACCGCCGAGGAGCGCGATCACGACTTCCTGTGGCGAATTCACCCGCATGCGCCGGCGCGCGGAAACGTCGCGATCTTCAACCGCTCGCACTACGAGGATGTGCTGGTCGTGCGCGTGCACAAGCTTGCCCCGAAGGAAATCTGGAAGCCGCGCTTCGACTTCATCAACGAATGGGAAAAGCTGCTGTCGGTCGAAAACAATACGACAATTCTGAAATTTTTCCTCTACATCTCGAAAGAGGAGCAGCTTGCGCGCTTCAAAGAGCGCCTCGACGATCCGACGCATCAGTGGAAGATCAGCGCGACCGATTATACCGAGCGCAACAAATGGGACGATTATATAGAGGCTTTCGAGGCGGCGCTCTCGCGCTGCTCGACCGAGCATGCGCCGTGGTTCGTGATCCCCTCCAACCACAAATGGTTCCGCAATCTCGCTATGTCCGCGATCGTCGCCGACGCGCTGGACGACATGAAGATCGAGGCTCCCAAGCCGACGGTCGACATAGAGGAAATCCGACGGCTGTATCACCAGGCGAGCGAGGCGGAGTCCAGAAAGAAGAAGTTGGTAGGCGGCGACGGGAAGGCTGAAGACTCCACAGAATCGGCGGCGCGGTCGTGACTCACGCGCCGGCCGCAAGCCCGGCGTCGTTCTTTTCGGCCCTCGATCAGGCGCCGATGACATGGCGCCACTATGCGCTCTGGCTTGCCGCGAGCGGCGGGGCGTTTCTGGACGGCTTTTCGGTGGTCGCCCTCGGCTTGTCGCTGCCGCTGCTCAAACATGAGTTCACGCTCTCGCCCCTGCTCATCGGGCTGATGGGCTCCGCCCTCGTGCTGGGCGCCGCGGCGAGCGCCTGGCTCGGCGGGCTCCTCGCTGACAAGATTGGACGAAAGCGCGTCCTGATGCTGGACATGGCGGTGATTGCCATCGCGTCGGCGCTCGGAGCCTTCGCGCCCGATCCCTGGCTTCTGGTCCCCGCCCAGTTTCTAACCGGCGTCGGCGTCGGCGCGGATTTTCCGACGAGCGCCTCCTATGTCTCGGAGATGATGCCGCGCGCGATGCGCAGCCGGATGACCGTGGCGACCATCGCCATGCAGTCGGTCGGCATGTTCGCCGCCGCGGTAGTCGGGCTCGCTGTCACCACCCTCTATCCGGAAACCCGAGACTGGCGGCTGCTCCTTGGCGCGGTCGGCGTGCTGGCGATCATTTTCCTCCTCGCCCGCATGCGCGCGCCCGAAAGCGTCCGCTGGCTGGCGACGAAGGGGCGGATAGAAGAGGCGCGGGCGCTGCTCGTGCTGCTGCGCCGCGAGTTTGACGAAAAGCCGGCTTCCGCCCTTGCGCAGGCTGCTCCGGTCGCGGCGCTGATAGCCGCCGCGCCGCCGTCGACGTCGAGTGGGGCGGGCCTCGGGACACTCTTCAGTCCGCGGTTTCGCGAGCAGACGCTGCTCGTCTCCCTGCCCTGGATGCTGATGGACGTCGCCACTTATGGCGTGGGCCTGTTCACGCCGGTCATTCTCGGCGCGCTTCATTTCGGCGGCGACGGCACAGGGCCGGTCGCCGCGGATTTCGCCGACGCGGAAGGGAGCGCTCTTGTCGATCTCTTCCTGCTCGTCGGCTTTCTCGCAAGCCTCTGGGCGGTTCCGGCTCTGGGCCGCATTCCCATGCAAATCGCCGGCTTCTTCGGGATGGCGGTCGGGATGGCGCTGCTGCTCTTCGCGGCGGTCGCGAATGACGGCGCCAATGCGCATATGGGCTTCATCATTGCCGGCTTCGTTCTGTTCAATTTCTCGATGAACGTCGGGCCGAATGCGACGACCTTCATTCTCGCCCCCGCTCTTTTCCCCACCGCCGTTCGCGCCTCGGCGAGCGGCTTCGCCGCCGGGGCTGCGAAAGTCGGCGCGACCTTCGGAACTTTCGTGGCGCCGCAACTGCAAGCCGCGTGGGGCCTCGATGGCGTCGTCGCTTTGATGACCCTCGTCAGCCTCGCGGGCCTTGCGGCGACAGCCTGGTTCGCCCATGCCGTCAACGACGAGGGCGCGCTGGAGGAGGATTAGCAGCCGGGCGAAGTTTGCTGATTAAGACGGAAAGCACTGGAGAAGAGCAGGAAAGATGCGCAGTCTCAAGGCATATCTCGCGCGGGCGGGTGCGCTCGACATCGCGCTCACCATCGTGCTGGCCCTGGCGATCGTGAAGGTGGTGGATTCTCTCGTCGTCGACATCATCATGCCGCTCATCAGCCATTTCGCCGGCAACAACCGCGACATGGCCGACTACTTCATTCCGGTGGGACCGGGCGTGCACGCCGATATGAGTTATGCGGAGGCGAAGCAGGTCGGCGCGGTGATCGGCTACGGCCAGTTCATCATCGCCCTCGTTTACTTCATCATCGCCGCGACGCTGTTCTTCCTGATTTCGCATGGCCTGCGCGAGTGGCGACGCGAGGATCAGGCCAGGGAGCAGGCCGAGAAATAGCGGCGCGCGGGATCGGGCGGTTTGGGCCATGGGCAAGGGAGAAACGCGGCTTTCGGACTGGCTTCGATCGTTTCAGGGGGCGGTGAGAGAGGAACTCGTCAGCGATTTCGAGCTCCTTCTCGAACATCGCTACCTCGTCATTGCGCTGGCCGCGACGCTCTTCGGCGTTCTGCTGTTTTCGAATCCGCCCCCGCCCGGTCGCATCGTGCTCGCGGCCGGCGCGCCCGGCTCGGCCTATCGCTCCTTCGCCGAGGAATATCGTAAATTCTTTGCCGAGCGCGGCATCCGGCTCGAGATCGTTCAGACGCAGGGCGTGCTCGAAAACGCACGGCTCATCGGCGATCCGGGAAAGAAGATTGACGCAGCCTTCGTCCAGGCCGGGCTCGTCGACCCACGCGCGGCGGACCGCATCAGATCGCTGGGCAGCCTCAATTACGCGCCCGTCTGGCTGTTTTTCCGCGGCTCGGACAATGGCGGCAAGCTTCAGAAATTCATGGAGCTGGGCGAACGCCGCATCGCGACGGGCCCGCCGGAAAGCGGCTCCTACGCCGCCGCCATGCGGCTCCTGGCGCTCAACAGGCAGCCCGTCCCGAAAAACCTGATCATCATGTCCCCGGCCGAGGCTGTCGCCGCGATCAATCGGAACGAAGTGGACGCCGTGCTTCTCGTCGATGGCGCGGATTCGCCGAACATCCGCTCGCTCGTCGGCAATCCCCAACTGCAACTGGCGAATTTCGCCCGCGCGCCGGCCTATGCGCGGATCGTCAACCATTGGCAGGCGCTGGTGGTGCCGATGGGCGGCCTCGACCTTGCGCGTAACTTCCCGCCGCAGGACGCCCACATCATCGCGACGACGACCGACCTCGTGGTCAAGGAGTCGCTTCACCCCGCCATTCAGATGCTGTTTCTGCAAGCCGCGGAGGCCGTCAATGGACGCCCCGCCTTCTTCGAAAAGCGGGGAGAGTTCCCGGCGTTCAAGAACGACGACATTCCGGAAAGCGACGAGGCGAAGATATTCTACAAGAGCGGCGCGCCGTTTCTGATGAGATACATGCCGTTCTGGCTCGCGGAATTTTTCGGCCGGCTGTCGTTCTACGTCGTGCCGCTGTTTCTTCTGTCCTATCCGACGATCAAGCTCATCTTCGATTATCGGGTCAAGCAGGGTCGGATAAAGATCGGCGCGGTCTACAAACGTCTGGCCGCGCTCGAAAAGCGCGTCATCGACTCTCCGGGCGAAACGGGACGCGAGGCCTGGCTCGACCCGTTGAACGAGATGGAGCGCGCCGCGATGGCCCTGCGTCTGCCGCGCGAGCTTTCGGGCGACTATTTCGTCCTGCGTTCGCACATCGATTACGTCCGCACCTGTCTCTCACGCGGCGCGCCCTATGCAAAGCGAGAGTCAGCGTCCACTCCCGGCGTCACGATCGTGAAGCCAGGCGTCGGCAAGATTCCAGGCGACGGCGACGACGATCGGTCCCACAAAGAGGCCGATGATGCCATGCGCCAATATGCCGCCGATCACGCCGACAAATGTGACGATCATCGGCGTCGTGAGACCGCGCGAGAGGAAGAAGGGCTTGACCAGCGCGTCTGACAGGCTAACCGCGCCGAGGCAGATGGTGAGGCCCAGGGCGGGCAGGGGAGAAAGACTGAGCCAGGCCCAGATCGCCACCGGTACCGTAACGAGGCCGGGTCCGACCTGCACGATGCCGGGGATGAGCACGAGCAGCGTCAGCACGCTCGCGCCCGGCACGGCGGCGAGCGTCATGCCCGCGCCCGCGACGACCGCCTGAAGCAGGGAGACGCCGATGACGCCGCGCGATACGGCGCGGATCGTGTCGCCCGCGAGAGCGACGAAGCGCGCGCCCTGCGCCCCGTCAATCCGCGACGCGAGGTTTTCGACCACGGCGACGAGAGGCTGGGCGTAGAGGAACAGAAATCCCATGACGACGACCGACAGCAGGAATTTCAGCGTGCCGACGCCGGCGCTGCTGACCGCCTCGATGAGCTTCTCGCCGAGCGGCTTCAATTGCGGGAGCAAAGGCGCGAGAGCGCTGCGCAAATTAGTCGAGGCGAGCGACCAGAAATCGTAGAGTTGCTGCCCGACGAGCGGCCATTCCTTCACCGACGCCACCGGCGGCGGAACGGCAAGCTTCCCGGCGTTGACGCTGTCGATGAGGCCCGTCGAGGCTTCGATCAGATCGAGGCCGAGCCAGGTGACCGGGCCGACGACCAGCACGAGGCTCACGCAGGTGAGCGCCAAGGCGGCCAGACGCGGCCGGCCGCCGAGACGGGACGAAAGCCACGCGAAAACAGGATAAAGCGCGACCGCCATGATCACGCTCCAGGCGATGATCGGCGCGAATGGGAAAATGATGACCGCCGTCCAATAGATGAGGATGGCGATGAGCGAGAGCCGGATAGCAAGCTCGATCGCATTGTGGTCGCGTAGCGAGGCCCCATCGCCTGCTTCGGGCCTTCTTGCGCCTTTCCAGAAAACATCCATCCATCTGTGATTTCGGGGAGCGACGATCCGTTCGTCCGGTGGAGGGCTCATGGGGGGCCATATGGTGGAGTTGAGTATCAGAATACGTTGGCGCGATCGCGCGGCCAAGGCGACCGCCGCTCGAAATGAGCAGAGAACTCATTGACCGATCAACGACCGCTTTTATACTCCTGTCGTTCGGACAATCGCTCAAATTCGTGAGTTATTTTATGCGAGCGTTTTTCCCGCCCTACAAAAGGAGCGCTTCCATGCTCGATCCAACCGCTGGATTGCCCGCCGGGGTATTTGGTCTCACTGCGAATGGCACGGTCATCGCGCAAGATGTCGCGCAGGCCCTTCTTCTCGCAAAGGCGGCGCCGGCTGGGGCGTCGGGGTTCATTCTCTTCGTGGATCCGGATCTTGACGGCTATCTTGCCGAGATCGTTTCTGCGCTCGAGACGGCCGCCGCAGCGAAGCCACCTCAGTATCGCCGTTGGGCGCTCGTTGTCCCGGACGACGCCGTCAGTGAAGCCGAACAATATAAAGGCGGCGGAGAGCCGACCGTCTTCCCGTACAGCCGCCGCCAGGACGCCCTCTCATGGGCGAGTGGAGAGTGAGCGCGGCGAGAGGGGCAACTGCTGCGCCGAACGCAATGCCCGGGAGATGTTGCGCACACTCTAAAAAACGTCTCCTGCCTTCTTAAGTATTATCTTTATAAAGAGCCGCTTCGCCACTGACGGAGCTTCTCCATTGATAATCAAGCCGCTACTCCCCTTTACTACAGGTTTGTAAAAGCAGAATGCAGCCGCGCGCCGCGCGCAAGTGCTCATTCCGGGCGCCAAGTCTATGTTGCACTGCGCAACCCCATGCTATTCGCGAAGTAGATCGTAGATCCTGCGATTGCTCGAGAGCCTTGTGGCGCTGCAACGCGGCGACGAAGGTGGGTCTGTCGGAGAGCGTCATGACCATACAGCCGGCTTCAACTTCTCTTACGCAGACAGCCGCAATGGATGTCACGAAGAACGATCCGTTTCGGACCGCCTTGCCCGAATTCAGGGCGCCGGTCGTCGGCGACTATCTCACGGATGCTTTTCAACGGACCGTGTTGTTTCTCGATCTGTTGCGGCGGCGCGGCAACGAGCAGGAAGAGATGACCTCGCGGCCGATGGCGACGGTGCTGCGCTTCGACCATGAAATTCTGATCAGCGGTAGGTCCCTGCCGAAGCCCATCAATTTTTCGCTGTCGCGCATCGTGCCGCCGGAGGGAACTGTCATCGATCCGCGCAAGCGTCCGGTCGTCGTCGTCGATCCGCGCGCGGGGCAGGGGCCGGGCATCGGCGGGTTCAAGGCGCAAAGCGAGATCGGCGACGCGCTCGCCGCTGGCCACGCCGTCTATTTCATCGGCTTCGCGGCCAAACCCGAACCGGGCCAGCAATTCCTCGACATTGTCGAAGGACAGGTGACCTTCTTCGAGCATGTCGTCGCGCTGCATCCCGACGCGCCGAGGCCCTTCGCGATCGGCAATTGTCAGGCGGGCTACCAGACGCTGATGGTCGCCATGCTGCGGCCGGACCTCTTCGGCCCCTGCATGATGGCGGGCTCGCCCATGTCCTACTGGCAGGGCGTGCACGGCAAGAATCCCATACGCTATTCTGGCGGAATGCTCGGCGGAAGCTGGCTCACCGCCATGACGAGCGATCTCGGCAACGGGCTCTTCGATGGGACCTGGCTGATCCTCAACTTCGACAATCTCAACCCGGCCAACTGGCTATGGGGCAAGCAATATCAGGTCTACGCCAATATCGACACGGAAACCAAGCGCTTCATGGAATTCGAGCGCTGGTGGGGCGATTTCATCCAGCTCAACGGCTGTGAGATTCAGTTTCTCGTCGACCAACTCTTCATCGGCGACAAGCTCACGCGCAACGAGCTCAAGTCGAGCGACGGCAAGACCTTCGACATTCGCAACGTCACCTCGCCGATCATCGTCCTGACCTCCAAGGGCGACAACATCAGCCCGCCGCAACAGACGCTGGGATGGATTCTCGATCTCTACAAGGATGTCGATGACATTCGCGCGACCGGTCGCACGATCGTCTATTGCCTCAACGACAAGGTTGGCCATCTCGCCATTTTCGTCTCCGCCAAGATCGGCGCGAAAGAGGACGAGGAAATGGTGCGGCTGATGGATGTGGTCGACTGCCTCCCGCCGGGCCTTTATGAAATGGTCATTGCGCCTCGTCCGTCGGGAACGGTCGAAGTGGAATTCACCACAGGCGACTGGCTGACGCGTTTCGAAATGCGCACGCTCGACGACATTCGCGCGCTCGGCCGCAACAGCGAGGCGGATGATCGCGCCTTTGCGACGGCGGCGCGCGTGTCGGAGATTACGCATTCCTGCTACCGCACCTTCGCGCAGCCCTTCATTCGCGCCATGTCCAACGCGCCCATGGCCGACGCGGCGCGGCAGCTCAATCCGCTGCGGATGAGCTATACGATGTTCGCGGACTCCAATCCATGGATGAAGGCGATTGCGCCACTCGCAGAGCAGGCGCAAGCCGAGCGCAAGCCCGTCGATTCGTCCAATCCGCTGGCGATCGCCGAGAAGCAGCTTTCCGATCAGATCACGACGGCGCTCAACGCCTATCGCGACGTGCGCGATCGTCTGACCGAGCAGTTCTTCTACGCCTTCTATGGCTCGCCCGTGGTGCAGGCGGCCGTGGGCGCAAATTCGGGAGACAAGCCGCGCGACCTACCCGGCACGACGCCGGAAATTCTGGAACGGCGCGCGGAGGCGGCGAAATCCTACGCCGAGAAGCTCAAGACCGGGGGCTATGATCAGGCGCTGATCCGCAGCGTGCTCTATGTCGCCCTCTCCGAACGCGTCCTCGACGAGCGCGTCGCGGCGGCGCTGAACGCCGCGCGACAGCAACTGCTTCACGTCACGCTGGAGCATTATAAGGAGATCGTCCGGAACCAGTTCGCGGTTCTGCTTCTCGAACGCGACCGGGCGATCGATCCGCTCCCAATCTTGATCCCGGCCGGGCGCGCCGTCGAATTGCTGCGGCAGGTGAAGTCGATCGTCTCCGATGCGCTGACGCCCGGCGAGAAACAGCGCTTGGACAGGCTGGAGCAGGTTCTCGCCGCCGCGCCGCCGGCGCAGATTTCGACTTCCGCTTCGCCGACGCCCCAAAAAGCCGGAGAGCCGCTCGTCGCCACCTAAAGTTTCGCAGGGTCTCGGGACTGTTTGCGGCCTGTGGGAGTTCGAGGCATGAAGATCGAGGGTAAGACATTCGAGGCGCTGCGCGTCGGCGATGCGGCGCAGGCGGAACGAAACCTGCAGCCGAAGGACATGCGCGCCTGGGCCGCGATGAGCGGGGCGGCGGCGGGCGGCGATCAGCAGGCGGTCGTAGTCGTCGCCGCGCTGTTCTCGTCGCTCGCCGCGACGGCGCTTCCCGGACCAGGATCTCTTGTGACGTCCTGCCTCGTGCAGATACGCAGAGCCTTGCCCGTCGGCGCGCCGCTGACGCTGCGGCTGACCTTGCGCGAAAAGCGTCAGGGCAATGTCGTCGCGCTCGATGGACAATGCGTCGACTCCGCCGGCGCGTGCATCGCGACCGCGACGCTGGAAGCGACGGCGCCTGTCGCGCCCGTCGCCGTCGAGGTCGCGGACCATCGGCTCGACTCTTTGCTCGCGCGTTGCGCCGCCTTGAAGCCGATGCGCACGGGGGTCGTACATCCTTGCAGCGTGGCGGCCATTGCCGGCGCCCTAGAAGCGCGGGAAGCCGGGCTGATCGAACCGGTCCTGTTCGGACCACAAGCCGAGATTGCGAAGCTCGCCGAGGGCGCGAAGCTCGATCTCTCGAAATGCACGATCGTGTCGACGGCCGATTCCGAAGAATCGGCCGCCAAGGCGGCCGCGGCCGCGGGGGCGGGCGATGTTCAGGCGCTGATGAAGGGAAGCCTTCACACAGACGTTCTGCTGCACGCCGTCATGCAGAAGGAGGCCCGGTTGCGCACGGGCCGGCTGCTCTCCCATTGCGCCGCGATTTCGATTCCAACCTACGCGCGGAGCGTCGTTCTCACGGATGTCGCGCTCAATATCGCGCCCGACACGGATCAGAAGAAGGACATCTGCCAGAACGCCATTGGCTTTGCGCGGGCGCTCGGCGTCGAAACGCCGAAGGTCGCCGTGCTGGCGGCGGTCGAGACTGTGCGCACCAAAATGCCGGCGACGCTCGACGGCGCCATATTGGCGAAGATGGCGGACCGCCGCCAGATCGTCGGCGGGATCGTCGATGGCCCGCTCGACCTCGACGCAGCAGTCGATGCCGACGCTGCGCGCATAAAACATATCGTGTCGCCGGTTGCTGGCGCGGCGGATGTGCTGATCGCGCCGAATATCGAAGCCGGCAATATGATCTACAAGGATCTCGCCTTCATGGCCGACGCGCAGACGGCGGGTCTCGTCGTCGGCGCGCGCGTGCCGGTGATCCTCACGAGCCGCGCGGACGGCCCGGCGGCGCGGCGCTTCTCGGCGGCGGCGGCGGTTCTCTACGCCGACGCGCTGGCGCGGGAGCCCGACACGATTCTTCCCGAAACCGCGGAGTGAGGCGCATGACGCAGGCGATTGTCGTCATCAATTCCGGCTCGACCAGCCTCAAATTCGCGGGCTATGCGACGGGTCAGACGCTCGCCGTCGTCTGTCGTGGCGAGGTCGAGGGTATGCTCGACCATCCGCGTTTTTCGGTCTCCTCGAGCGACGGCAAGGTTCTGGCTACGCATGATTGGGGGCAGGGGCAGACGCTCGATCACAAGGGGGCGCTGCATTTCGCCTTGTCCTGGATGGAGCAGAACATCGCAGGGCTGAAGATCGTCGCGGCGGGGCATCGCGTGGTGCAGGGCGGAACGCGCTTCGCCGGCCCCGCGCGTATCGACGCGGAAACGCTGTCCTATCTCGACGGGCTCACCGTGATCGAGCCGTCGCACCAGCCCTATAATGTTCAGGGCGTGAAGGCGATCGCTCTGGCCTTTCCAGCTCTCCCACAAGTCGCCTCCTTCGACACTTCCTTTCATCACAATATGCCGGAAGCGGCGAAGACTTACGCCGTGAGCAAGACGCTGCGCGACGCGGGCGTGCGCCATTGGGGCTATCACGGCATTTCCTATGATTACATCAGCCGGCAGGTGAAGAAGGTCGCGCCGGCGGCGCGGCGCGTCATCGCGGCGCATCTGGGCGGCGGCGCCAGCATGTGCGCCATGCTGGACGGCCGTAGCGTCGAGACGACCATGGCCTTCGCCGGCCTCACCGGCCTGCCGATGGCGACGCGATCGGGCGACGTTCCGGCGGATGTTCTGTTTTACATCTTGCGCAGAGGTCTGCTTGACGTCGCGGGACTGGAAAAGTCGCTTTATCACGACGCCGGCCTGCTCGGACTCTCGGAGTTGAGCGGAGATATGCGCGAGTTGCAAGACAGCAAGGACCCGCGCGCGATCGCGGCGGTCGACTATTTCGTCTACTCCATGACAAAATATGCGGGCGCTTACGCCGCCGTTCTGGGCGGGCTCGACGCTTTCGTTTTCACCGCCGGCATCGGCGAGAATTCCGCTTCCGTGCGCGCGGCGCTTTGTGAAAAACTGTCCTGGCTCGCGATCACGCTAGACCCCGCCGCCAACGCCCGCAATGCGGAGCGTATCTCGACGCCGGAGAGCAGGGTCTCCGTCTGGGTGATCCCGACGAATGAAGAGTTGATGATCGCAGAACATACCGCCTCCGTTCTCGGTCTGTGACGGGAGTCCGCCGCCCGGCTCAGGCTTTTTTGCTTTTGGAAAGGAGCGTCGCCATGGATGCGCGCGTAGATTTGTCCAAATCGCCTATCCCCGAGGTTCTCGCGGCGCTCTCGACCGATCCGCACAAGGGTCTCGACGACAAGGCGGCGGCCGACCGGCTGTCGCATTATGGGCCGAATGCGCTGGAAGAGAAGAAGACCAGCGAGTGGGTTTTGTTCTTCCGCTTCTTCTGGGGCCCGATCCCCTGGATGATCGAGGCGGCCGCGATCATGGCGCTGGTCGTGCGCGACTGGGGCGATTTCACCATCATTCTCGCTTTGCTCGTTTTCAACGCCGTGCTCGGCTTCTTCGAGGAGCATCAGGCGTCGAACGCGCTTCAGGCGCTCAAGAACGCGCTGGCGCTGAAAGCCAAGGTGTTGCGCGACGGCGCCTGGAGCGAGATCGACGCCAAGAACATCGTGCCGGGCGACATTGTCCGCGTTCGGCTGGGCGACGTCGTGCCCGCCGACGCGCGCATCGTGTCGGGCGACTATCTCAGCGTCGATCAGGCGGCGCTCACAGGCGAGTCTCTCCCCGTCTCGAAGAAGCCGGGCGACATTCTCTATTCCGGCTCCATCGCCAAGCAGGGCGAGATTCAGGCGGTCGTCACCGAGACCGGCGCGCGCACCTTCTTCGGTCGCACGGCGTCGCTGGTGCAAAGCGCCGGCGCGACCTCGCATTTCCAGGCCGCCGTCATGCGCATCGGCGACTTCCTGATCGCCGCCGCTGGCGTTCTCGCCGTGATCCTCATCGCGGTACAATTGTCGCGCGGCGCGGATGTGCTGCGGCTCGCGGAATTCGTGCTGATCCTGCTCGTGGCCTCTGTTCCCGTCGCCATGCCGGCGGTGCTCTCCGTCACCATGGCGCTCGGCGCGAAACTGTTGGCGCGCGAAAAAGCCATCGTCTCGCGCCTGGAGTCGATCGAGGAAATGGCGGGGATGGAAATTCTCTGCTCCGACAAGACCGGAACGCTCACGCAGAACAAATTGACCCTCGGCGAGGTCAGCCCCTGGAAGGGCGCCGATCCCAAGGAGGCGCTGCTCGTCGCCTCTCTCGCCTCCAAGGCGGAGGATCGCGATCCGATCGATCTCGCCGTGCTCGCGGGCCTGCACGACGACGCGTCGCTCAAGACCTATACGCAGACGGCCTATCAGCCTTTCGATCCGGTGACCAAGCGCACAGAGGCGACGGTGAAGGGGCCGGACGGCGCCGTTTTCCATGCCGCCAAGGGCGCGCCGCAGGTCATTGTGGCGCTGGCCAAACTCGAAGGCGCCGATCTCGACGCGGCGAACAAGGCCGTCAATGATTATGCCGCGAAGGGCTTCCGCACGCTCGGCGTCGCGCGCACGGACGCGAGCGGCGCCTGGCGCTTCCTCGGCTTCATCCCGCTCTATGATCCGCCGCGCGCCGACTCCAAGGAAACGATCGCCAGGGCGGAAGGCTATGGCGTTCGCGTCAAGATGGTCACGGGCGACGATGTCGCCATCGCCCAGCAGATCGCCGGCGATCTCGGTCTCGGCACAGGCATTCAGCCCGCGACGGATCTCTTCAAGGGCGGAGTGGCCAAGGGCGACATTCCGGCCGACATCGCCCAGCGCATCGAGGCGGCGGATGGTTTCGCCCGCGTCTTTCCCGAGCATAAATATGCGATCGTGAAGGCGCTGCAGGAGCGCGGCCACATCGTCGGCATGACCGGCGACGGCGTCAATGACGCGCCGGCGCTCAAACAGGCCGACATCGGCGTCGCAGTTTCGGGCGCGACCGATGCGGCCCGCGCCGCCGCCGCGCTCATACTCACCGCGCCCGGCCTCTCCACCATCATCCGCGGTATTGAGGAAGCGCGGCGCATCTTCGAGCGCATGATGAGCTATACGCTCTATCGCATCGCCATGACGCTCGACATCATGGTGTTCATCGTGCTGGCGACCATCGTCTACGGCTTCTTCCCGCTGACGCCGGTGATGATCATCATGCTGGCGCTGCTCGACGACATACCGATCATGACCATCGCCTTCGACCGGGCGAAGGTGCCGAGCCGGCCGGTGCGCTGGCAGATGGACCGCGTGCTCGTCGTGTCTTCGGTGCTCGGCGCCCTCGCCGTCATCCAGAGCTTCGGGCTTCTCGTCCTCGGCCAGAATGTGCTGCATCTCGACTCGCGTCATCTGCAGACGATCCTGTTCCTGCAGCTCGTCGTCGGCGGCCATCTGATGCTGTTCGTGACGCGCACCAAGGGGCCGTTCTGGACGCCGCCCTTCCCGGGGACGGCGCTGTTTTGGGCCATCGTCGCCACGCAGATCGTCGCGGCGCTTCTCTGCGCCTATGGCGTGCTCGTCCCCGCGCTGCCGTGGGAGCTCATCGGCCTCGTCTGGGCCTACAACCTCGTCTGGATGTTCGTTCAGGACCTCGCCAAGCTCGCGATCTATCACGAGCTCGACGCGCGCGCCGCCAAAGCGACGCCGTTCCTGTCGCGGCTGACCGAGCGCCTGGGCCCGACCGTGCGCAACGCCGCGGCGGCGTCACCGGCCGCGCCTGCGATGGCGCCGGTCCGCCACGTCGCGGACCATGTAGCGACCGTGCTCGGTCTCGCCGCCGTCGCGGCGCTCCTTTGGGGCAGCCATCTGGCGACGGAGAGCGCCGCTCCGGCTGTCGCGCGCGAGGCGCGCCCTGCCGCTGTTGCGGAGGCGCCCGTCGCCGGCCCCGCCATCGTCGAGGCGCCGGCCGGCGAAGCGACGGCGACGCCCGCCGCGCCCGTCGCGGAGCGTCCCGAGGACAAGACGGCCGCCACTCCGGCTCCGGCGCCGACCGCCGTCGCGAAGGTCGCCGCGCGACTGGGGGCCCTGCCGACGGAGGCGCGCGCCAACGCCAAATGGCGTCAGCTGCAAAAGCGTGCGCCGGCCGTGATCGGCGCGCATCGGCCGACGATCTCCAAAAAAGAGAAAAACGGCCAGACCGCCTGGTTCCTCGAAATCGTCGATTTCAAGGATAAGGTCGAGGCCGCCGAATTCTGTGAGGCGATCAGGGCCAAAGGCGCGGAGTGCGCGCTCGCCGTCGACGAATGAGAATTAAAGGTGCGAGCGCGGGGACAGCCGCGCTCGTCCCTTTTGACTGGCCCCTCTCAAACTGGAGAAAAGGAAAACGACTCGTCGCTCACCTTGAGCGCATTCCTCCTTCACACCCCTTATTTTGTGTGACGGTCTACATACAGAAAATGGTCGCGAGCCCCAAAGATGAGCGCTCTAGCAAGACGAAACTCGCCTCCCGAGGAGAGAAGCTCTGTGGAAGCCCGGGACGAAGGATGCGCATCTTTTCGCTATCGTTTTGGCAGGTTTCTGACCGAGCATCTTTTCGATTGCTTGCAAGTGTTCGGCGATCTCGAGGAAATGCTCGTCATGGAGGTTGTCATCCTTCATTTTCAGTCGGGCTCCGCCGAGCCGGTTCCGGCGCATGATGAACAGGTTGCTCCTCTTACGGCGTCTCGTATCGCCAAAAAAACAGGGATTCCCCGACAAACGGTGCGACGGAAGCTTTTATCGCTGGAGCGCCGAGGCTGGGTGACCCAGACCGATAATGCGGCTTGGCGGCTCGCGATGAGACGAGGCAAGTTCGCCTTTAGCTCTGATCTTGCTCGGTTTGAGAAACGCGGTTTCGAGCGCGCGATGAAACTGATGTCCTCAAGTCGCACGTGAAGCTTCTGGCTACCCCCCAGCCGCTCTCTAAACTACGACCTTGATGCCATAGGTCAGGAGCGCGCCCATGACGCCGCTGAAGACCAGCGACACACCCATGGCCGAGACAAAGAAGCCGACGATGCGGGTGACGGCGTCGATCCCGGTGCGCCCAAGCCGATTTACCAGCCGGCTTGCGAAAGCCAGACAAAGGAACGTAACGAAGACAGCTAGACCGGCGGCCCCGAGTATTGCGGCATAGGCCGCGAGCTCGCTTGGCGCTTTCTCGATTGTCGCCATCATGCCGAGCACCGTCGCGATAACGCCAGGGCCAAACATCAAAGGGATGGCCAATGGCATGAAGGCGATGTTGGCGTCGGCCCCGACGTCGAGAAAGGCGCTTTGACCTGATCGCGACGGCGTAAAGAGCTCGAAGCCAATGCGAGTCAGGACGATGCCGCCGGCGATGCGCACCATATGGAGCGAGACGCCGAAGATCTTCAATACGAAAGCGCCGAAGAAGAGGAAGAAAAGAATTAGCAATATCGTATAGAGCGAAGCGCGAACGGCGATCGCGTAACGCGAGGGATTGTCCTTGTCGTGTGTGAGAGAGAGGAAGATCGGCAGAACTTCCAACGGATTGATGACTGCCAGCAGCGTCGTAAAAGCGCTGAAGAAGATCGGCAAAAGCTCATAGGCTGTCGACACGCAGAAGTCTCCGCAGTGAGGGTGTTTACTTAGCCAGCGCGGTGACTGTCGCCAGACTTAAGGGAAGCGTTATCAAGAAATGGACCGCTCTGTAAGTCCCGTTTCTAGCAGATCTTTCATCGCACTGCGCAATCCGTGAAGCTGGTCGAGAAGATGCAGGATGACGCCGACGCCGGGATCATTCACGCCCATGTCTTTCTGTAGCTCCAGGATTAGCCGGGCGCGCGCAAGATCCATCTCATTGTAATCTGGCTCGCCTGAGCTCTGGTTCGGCGCAAGCCACGCCTCGGCGACCCACGCGTTCAACGTCACGCGATCGAGCGCGATGGTTTGCAGAAATTCCTGCTCTTTCACGGGTCTCACTCCATGTCCCGGCGCGGGTTATAGGGCGTTGAAGGTTTCCAGCTCGAAAGAAAGGCGTCCAGTTCCGGATCGGGGTGCGTTGGCATCATGACTTTGAGCTTAACAAGTTCGTCGCCGCGCCGGTCTCCGCGCGCCACGCCCTTACCTTTCAGGCGCAGGATCATGCCGGCATTCGATCCTTTGGGAATTTTCAACAGCACGTCCCCACTGGGCGTCGGCGCTTTCACCTCTGCTCCCAGTGCGGCCTCGACGATAGTGACAGGCAAGTCGAGGCGGATGTCGTCGCCTTCTCTGGAGAAAAATGGGTGGGGTCGAACCGAAATTTCGATCAACGCATCGCCCGCTTCGCCTTCCCCCGGCGACGGTCCGCCTTTGCCGCGCAGTCGCAGAATCTGTCCGTCATCGATTCCCGCAGGAATTGCGACATGCAATGCGCCGCCGTGTGGAAGGACGATCTCCTTTTGGGCGCCATTGACCGCGTCCAGAAAATCGATCTCGAGCCGATAGTGAAGATCGACGCCGCGCGCGCGGCGCGCTTCCTGCGCCCGCCGTCTCAGGAGCTCGGCGAAAATCTCGTTATCGGCAAAATCTGCATATGCGGCCTGCGACTCATAAGGATGGCCAGAGGCGTCGGCGTAATCCCGGTAATATCGATGTTGCGGCCGCTCGGCGCCAGTCGTGTCGATTTCGCCCGCGTCGTAGCGACGACGCTTCTCGGAGTCAGAAAGAAAATCGTTGGCGCTCGAGACTTCTTTAAATTTCTCTTCCGCCTGCTTATCGCCGGGATTGAGATCGGGATGCAGCTTCTTGGCGAGGCGCAGATAGGCTTTCTTAATTTCCTCAGGCGAAGCGGTTCTTTGAACGCCGAGCGTCTCGTAGGGATCTTTCATAGCCGGCAAGGATAAACGCCGCCTGCGCGCGGTCAATGTCGTCGGCGCTCAATCTGAGCGGATGAGCCGCTTTAGAGGGGGCGAGCGCGCTCGCGGTTGCTCGCCGCTAATCACCATTCGTCGCGGATAACCTCGCATTCCACTCCTTTGGCGCGGAGGGCCTCGCAGAGTTCGGGCGCTTCAACCTGGTTCCCGAAATCGACAATCTCGAGGAACCAAGCCGCCTGTCCGTCCTTCTCTTTTTTGGCGATCACCGGCCGATGGCCGGCGATCACACTGGGCGCGCGCTTTTGGGGCTGCCGCCATTTTGCTTTGGCGGGGCCTGCGTGGGGAGCGCGGTCAATCCGACCGATGCCTGTGCGACAGTGGGCGCTGGGGAAGGCGTCGTGGGCGCGGGCGCGGGAGCGGCCTTTTCCTCGGCACGCTCCGCGGTGGCGGGCGCGACGGGGGTTTGCGGCGCCGGGGCTTCGGCGCTGGCGCCGGGAGGGCCGCCGACGCTATTCTCGATGTGCTCTTCGCGCACGGCCGCGGGCTGTCCCGCGCTCTCGGGAGCCGCGCCGCCGATCGTGACCATATGGCCCTCCGAGAGGGAATCAATGATGGGGCCATATGAGACTTCGATGGCGACCATTAAGGCCTGGGCCTGGTGGAAAAATCAACCGTTTCGTCGAAAGCGAGTCGCTTCACCGCATCCAGCGCCCATTGAATCAACCAGTCCTCATGAGAGCCCTTTGGCGCTCATTGTTCCGATCCGGACGCGATGACACGCACGGCGACAGATTTGAAGGAGGGGATGCCCGATTTCGGATCGTGATGGGACAGAGCAAAAAGCGCTTGGCATTCAGGAAAATAGGCTCCGGCGGAGCCCGTCGGCAGATCATAGGGAATGACGGTCAGGCCCTGAACCACGCGGCTGAAGCCGTCGGCCTCCGGCCCGTCGTCAACGGCGGCGACGTCGACTGGGTCGCCGGGCTCGAGACCTCGCGCCGACATGTCCGCTGCGTTCATGAACAAGATATCGCGCCGCCCGTAGACGCCGCGATAGCGGTCATCCAGACCGTAGACCGTGGTGTTGTATTGATCGTGACTGCGCATCGAGCCGAGGGTCAGTATGTCTGAACCCGACGCGACAGGGTCTTCGTCGAGGCCCGGAGAAGGGATGAACTGGGCTTTTCCATCAGGGGTGTGGAAAATCCCTTCGGACGCCGGGACCGGCAGACGGAAGCCGCCGGGCTTTTCGATGCGCGCGTTGTAATCGCCGAACTCAGGGAAAACGGACGCGATCTTGTTTCGCAGCAGGCTGTAGTCCGCCACCATGCCGTCCCAGTCGATTTTATGGCTCGCGCCGAGAGCCGCCTTTGCCATCCCGGCGATGATCCAGGGTTCCGACCGAACTGTCTCCGTTGCGGGCGGCCGCCAGCCTTTGGACGCATGCACCATCGCCATCGAATCCTCGACGGTGATCTTTTGCGGCCCGGACGCTTGAACGTCCAGCTCCGTGCGGCCAATGACCGGCAGAATGAAGGATTGCCTGGCCGTCAGCAGATGTGTTCGGTTCAATTTGGTGGCCAGGGAGACGACGAGGTCCAGCTTCCGCATCGCGGGAAAAAGCCGGCCACGGTCCGGCATGGCGACCGCGAAATTGCCGCCGAGGCAAATGAGCGCCTTGCAATCCCCGCCTATGATCGACGCCGCGGCGTCAATCGCGCGATGGCCGGGCCGGGCGCGCGGACGAAAGCCGAAAGCGCGCTCGATTCCGTCGAGCAAAGCGGCGGGCGGCCGGTCGTTGATGCCGACCGAGCGGTTTCCCTGGACGTTGGAGTGCCCGCGCAAAGGGCATATTCCAGCGCCCGGCCGGCCCATATTGCCCCGCATCAAAAGCAGGTTGACGATCTGTTGCACATTGGCCGCGCCATTCCTGTGCTGACAGATCCCCATGCCATAGGTCGCAATCACGCGGTTCGACGCAATGTAGATGTCGGCGGCCTTCTCGATCGCCTCTCGGGAAAGCCCCGATCTGACGACGATATCCTCCCACTGCGTCGTCTCTATGTCGGCGCGGAGCGCTTCGAAATTCGAGGTTTTTTGCGTGATGAAGTCGCGATCGACCACGTCCCGCTCGAGGACGCGCTTCATCATGCCCTTGATGAGCGCGACGTCCCCCCCGATTTTCACCTGCAGGAAACAGGAGGCGATCGGCGTCGATGTGAAGGTCGCCATCTCCAGCGGGCTCTGCGGCGCCATGAAACGCTCCAGCGCGCGCTCACGGAAGGGATTCACGGCGACAATGGCCGCGCCTCGTCGTGAGGCGTTGCGCAGGGTCGTCATCATTCTCGGGTGGTTGGTGCCGGGATTATGACCAAAACTGAAGATCGCGTCACACTGCTCGAAATCCTCGAGAGTGACCGTGCCCTTGCCAACCCCGATCGACTCGGTGAGCCCTACGCTGGTCGGCTCGTGGCAGAGATTTGAGCATTCGGGGAAATTATTCGTCCCGAAGGCGCGGCCGAAGAGCTGGAAAAGGAAGGAGGCCTCGTTCGAGGCCCGGCCGGATGTGTAGAACTCGACCCGGTCGGGATCGGGGATATTGCGCAGGGCGGCGCCGATGCGCGCGAACGCCTCCTCCCAGGAGATCGGGAGATAGCGGTCGCTTGCGGCGTCATAGGCCATGGGTTCGCTCAGGCGGCCCAGGTCCTCGAGTTCGTAATCCGAGCGCTGAAGAAGTTCTTCCACGGTATGAGCGGCCATGAACGCCCGGGTGACGCGTTTCGGGGTGGCCTCCCAGCTCACCGCTTTTGCGCCATTCTCGCAGAATTCGAAGGTCGAGGTGTGCACGGGATCTGGCCAGGCGCAGCCCGGACAATCGAAGCCAGGTGGCAAACTCAGCAGCCGGCGAGCGAAGTGCTCATCGCTTGGCCGGACGAGCAGACACAAAGCAATTTGTTCTCCATCTCCATTCCGAAACTCGGGAGCTTTATCGCGTCCGGCGGAAACCGGGATGCGCGCGAGACCGGCTTGGACTCTATCCCTCGGCAGGACTGGCCGCCTGTCGTCCTTCCCTTCCTCAGCTTCCGGGTAAAGGTCGGGGCTGGACTGCTTGCTCATGCTCGCGATCGCATGGATCGGGGTGCTGCTCGAATTCAGCGGGCGGCTGGAAAGGGCCCGCTGGTTTTTGCGCGCCACGTTCCTTTCGTTCCCGCTGGGATTCATCGCCGTGATCTGCGGCTGGGTCACCGCAGAAGTCGGCCGCCAGCCATGGGTCGTCTACGCCGTCGTTTATTCCTTCGGCTTCATCTACATTATTCGGTTGCTGTGCAGCGGGGCAGACGCTCCGCTTACTGTTTCTGATGCGTCCCTGCCGGTTTTGGAAAGGCAGCCCTCATGACTGCAGAGCCCTCTGCGCTCGCCCTTTTCTGGGTGGGCGTCATTTTCCTTTCCCTCCTCGTCTATGTCGTTCTCGACGGCTTCGACCTCGGCGTGGGCATCCTGTTCGCAACGACCCGGGATCGCAAATTGCGATCCGAAATGATGGGCGCGATCGAGCCCTTCTGGGACGGGAACGAGAAGTGGCTCGTCGTCGTCGGGGCGTCGCTCTTCGCGGCGTTTCCTGCCGTTTACGCCGTGTTTTTGGGAGCCTTCTACATCCCCGTTCTGCTCCTGCTGTTCGGTCTGATCTTCCGCGGGGTCGCCTTCGCGTTCCGGGGCCGCGCCGGATCTGAGTGGCTGTGGGATTGGGGCTTTGGAATCGGCTCCATAGTTGTCGCCTTCGTACAGGGGGCCGCCGTCGGCGCCATCCTCGGCGGCGTCCGCGTGGAAAATCACCAATATGTGGGCGGCCCCTTCGAGTGGCTGCGGCCATTGCCAATCGTTTGCGGCGTGGGCCTCGTTTTCGGTTATGCGCTTTTGGGCGCCTGCTGGTTGATCCTGAAATCGGATGCGGACCTTCGAGACTGGGCCTACCGCCGGATCGACTGGCTCGCCGGCGTAACTGCCGCGCTGCTCACGACGGCGGGCGTGGGCGCGCTGATGGAACTGACGGCGACCCATGCGCCGGGCGCCGATCGCCCCTGGGCGCTCATCTTCCCCATCCTTGCAGCCGCCGCCTTGCTCGGCGTCGTGATCGCCGCCCGGACGCGGCGCGATGAGCTTCCCTTCCTGATGGCGGCGCTGTTCATCGTCGCCGCCTTTCTCACCTTGCCGTCGATCCTGTGGCCGTATCTCATCCCCTATGAGCTGACGGTGGCGGACGCAGCGTCGCCTGACTCTTCCTTGTCCTTTTTCTTTTGGGGCGCGGGGCTTGTGGCGCTGCCAGTTGTCGCCGCCTATACGATACTCGTCTATTGGACTTTTCGCGGAAAGCAGAAGCCGGCTTCCGCGGGTTATTCGGCATCGTCGGTGCGCCCGGCGGGCCTTGGGCAGTATGCGCCCGCGGACCACAACAGCGCTGTCGGTTCTCTGGTCGGAGAAGGCGCGATGGCCGTTTCGCTGGCGGAAAAATCGCCGGCGGCGCTTTGGGACGCCTGGGAAGCGCGGGCAAAGTGGGAATGGACGGTCGCGATCGGCGTCATTCTCGTCATCCTCGGATTTGTCGCTCTGGGCAGTATTGTCGCCGCTACGGTGGCCGGTCTGTGGATCGTCGCCGTCGCGATGGTCGTCGGCGGCGTCGCCGAGATCGCGCACGGATTCGCCATGCGGCGCTGGGCGAAGTTCTTCTTCTGGACCGTGATTGGCTGTCTTTACGTCATCGCCGGCGAGTGAGTGTTAAGGGCGGGCGCGCTGCCGAAGGGAACGCGCTCGTCTCGCTTCAGTCGGAAAGTTTCGCTGAGATGAGCGTCTCGGTCAGTGACGGGGCGCAGAGCAGCTCTATCCTCGTCGATTATAAGTCACTTGCAGCCGACCACTCGGTTTCCGCTTCGACTCCATTACTTTCAGCAACAGCGATTAATTTTGGCTCCTCATGGGATGTCCGGTCCATTATGGCATCGAGACGACCTGACTTACTTTTCTAATAAACCTTAAAATCCGATTAATGCTCCGCGTGTCGAGCTCAGCAAGCTCGTAACGGGCGACCGATTCTAAATTATTTAGTGCGAGTTCCCACCCCCCCACCCTCGCTCCGATGGACCCAACCCCTTTCCTCAAGTGATTGAATCTTCCTGCGGACGGTTTGCCGAGGTATTCCCGTGCACTCGGAAATACGGGAGGCGTTTGTAGGGGCGTTTTCGAAACCAATTTCGTCCGCCCGCAGAAAGGCTTGCGCTATAACGGCCAGGACCAGCATTTCCTGCAGGTCGCCATTGAAAACTCTGGAAACGTCGGACAGGTGTTCAACAAAAAACTGAACGAAATGATACTGAAGGCGCCTGTACTGCTCGCGCGGAAGGTCGCTGGCTTGGACCAGCGGCGCTTCTTGGCGAGGGCTATCGCACTCTGACTCACTCCGCAGCTGCGTCTTCCCGGCCCACATTTCTCGCTCCAGCTTAAGCGCTGCAATCACGGCAATGACCGTTTTGAGCATGTGCTATCGTTGACGACAAAGCAACGTTTTCATATGCGCGCCAAACGATCTGGCGCGGGTGTCAGGAGCCATCTTGGCTTGAGAATATTCGATTTCGAATCGGAAAAGCCATCAAACGTGAGAATATCGGCAAATAATATTCTCACGTTTGATGGCTTCTCACATCGCTTGAGCTACAAAAGTGGGCTGCGTCGTCTGTCGCCGTTCGCCAATTCTGCAAAAAGGTTGGAACAACGAATTCTCAAATTAGCTGGCTTCGGGAAGCCTATGAACGGCGGCGGCAAAGTGTACCGGTCCTGCTAGGCCCGACTCGATGTCTTCGACTGGCATGGAGAGGCCGAATTGATGTTCACAGTGGAACTCTATGTGAGCGGTTCTGGGTCGAAATCTTTAGGATCGAACACGCTTCCGAGTTGCTCACAGATTTCGGCGTGGCGCTCGTGCGCTTTGTCGCCGATTGCCTCCAATATTTCTGCGTAGCCCCAAGGGCCACCGACATCTTCGAGAGGACATCGTCCACTCGCCTCGATCAACCGCGGATAGAGCGCGCCGGGCTCGGGATCGACGAGGCGCTCAAGTTTGATTGTGTGTTTCCATACATCGACGAAGTCGTAGAGACTCATACCCTCGACGCTATGGCGGCGGCGCGAAGATCTCGAGGCTTTCCTGATCGTTCGGAGTTTTGAGCAAGGACAATCAGGCGCGCCACTCCAGAAGTAATCGTGTTGCGCTTGCCGCAGGGTTCATCGCGATTTAGCCCTGATCTGAAAATGCGTCATCCTTCGCGCGCTGTCTCCTCCATCACGTCAAAACGGATCGGGCGAGCGGGCGGACTGCGGAGGATGCGGTGCTGCCGTTGCACCCAGAGCACCGGCCGCCCCTCCATGTCGCGGGCGAGCTGCCAGCGCCGTTCAAGTTCGATGCCGCCGGAAGCCATCGACGCCGCCGTGATCCTGTGCAGCTTCAGAGACGTCGCGGTGACCTTGAGCACATCGGCTTCGGGCCGCGGTAAAGGGCGCGGCAGTTGCAGCGAATAGTCGGCGAGGCCGCCTAATACATAGGCCGGGCCGCCCAATGCGTCCCAATCGAGCGAATAAGGGTGCCAGTGCGTTTCGACGCCCGATCCCGGCAGATAATTGTATTCCCGTTGTCCTTGTAGGTTGGTGACCGGCGCAGGCGGCGGGTAGAGCGGATGCGCAGCGTCGGCGGCAGGCTGGACCCGAACGACCTCGCGCGAATCGACGATCCGCTCCAGCGCCCAGAGCACATTGCTGTGTTCGTCCGTTGCGAATTGCACGCGCTCGATGGGCCCGCTTTCGATCGGCGATTCGGCAACCGGCCAGAGCACGAGCGACGCCTCCGCAAGACCGTCGCATTTGAAGATCGAGAAGTCCTTCGGCGGCAACAGGCCTGGATAGCGTGACGCATCGCCGTCCATATCTTTGCTCGAATAATTCCTGCCGAATGCGTCCGTCACCGTGACCGAGCGTATAGTTACGACGTGTCCCGCCTTGGCGGTCACCGGGAACAGGAACCAGTCGTCGCCATGCGAATAGATCAGGTCGACGAGCAGCATGGTCGCGAAGTGGGCGGTGTCAGGCGGATAGCCGCCGATGTCGACATTGGCGTCCTCGATCTCCCAAAAGCGGCTGTGCGGCGCGCCAGGATATTCGAGCGGCGCGGGAATGGCGGGGTCGAACGGCGCCGGCGCGGGGTCGGGCAGCGGAGCGTCGGTGGCGGCGTCGGCTGAATACCAATCCATCGGGCCACCGCGGTGATCAACGACGTCGAGCGGTCGCTCGGCGGTTTCGAAGCGCATGTTGTAGTTTAGCCTGGTCGAGCTCCAGGCCGAAGGCGAGTCGGCCGGCGGCCTATCGGCGCCGAACGCCGCATCGGGAATGTGGAGGCGTGTGCGCGCGCGCCAGATCGCCCGACCGTCGAGCCGCCCGGTAAACGCCTCGTAGGGTGGAGGCGGATTGGCGAGGCGGAGCGCGGCGACGCCCGCGACGGCGGCATTGTCCTTGAATATGTCGCCTGCGCGAATCCGCCGACCGATGGTCCACCAGTCGTCGAGTTCCGATTCCACCAGCGCTTCCGCCGGCACGACCGTGGGATCGAACGCCGGGTCGCCGTTCACGGCGTCGATTGGGGTTCGGGTGACGTCGCACTCGATCCTGACCGGCGAAGAGGCGTTTTCGCCCTGATGCTCCCCCATCTGCCATTGCCGCGCGAGCAACCACAGCGGATCGTGCACACGCGCGGCAAAGCCGTTCTGCAGGTCTTGGTCGCCAGGCCGCGATTCAAGCCGATAATATCGGTCAATGCGACGTTTCATGTCCTGTCACCGCCAATAATAGGAACCACTGTCGAGACGGACGCGTAGTGGGCTCGCCCCGTCGAGCCACATGCTCGGCACTAATGGATGCCCGAGCACATCCTCCGGCCGGGTTGCGCGGGCGCGCAGCAACTGCCGCGTCTCGATGAGGATATTGAGCACCGTCTCGCTGTCGAGCGGTCGGTCGGATTGTGGCGGCACGGCAAGCAGGATTGCCTGCGGCGGGCGCGCCGCAGGCGCGTTGAAGCCGATTGCGGCATATGTGCTCCGCTCCGCCATCGGCACGGCCTCGGTGAACTGGTCGACCAGCGTCACGGCGACGTCTGCGCCCTGCCAGGTCTCGTTGGTTCCAAAGGCGACGACGAAACGATCCAGGCTGAGCTCATGCAGCTTGCCCGCCTTCCGCGCCGCGACGTTTGCGGCGACGTCGGCTTCTCGCCAGTGCTGAGGCGAGTTCGCCCAGGCGGTGAGAGGCGGTAGGCTGCCAAGGATGCCGGCTTCTAGCTGGATCGCTTCGATCCGGGCGAGGACGGGTCGCACGGCTGCGAGGATCGTAAGCCAGTCGGTCTCCAGAGTGGCGTCTGCGGCGCCGGTCGCAAGCCCCGTCACTGCGCGCAGGTTTGCCGCCGTCCATCTGGCAGTCACCGCAAGCCTGCCGCCGGGGTAAACCAGGTCGGAGATGGCGCGGACCAGCGTGGCCGCGGACGCGGAGGCGTCGACTTCGACTGCATGCCTCTTTTCGAGACCCTCCCGGGCGCTCGCGACGAGCTGGGTCAAATCATCCGCCTCGGGCGCCGCGCCGCCGAACAACAGGTCACACAGGAGATTGCGCGGTTTCGTCGGCGCGGCGCCGAAGACGCCCCAGACGAGCGCCCGACGCAGCCAAGCGAGGCGGCCGGGATCGTCGAGACCGGGGGCGTCCGTTTCGTCGATGAACGTCTCGAGAACGGCGCGGATCGCGTCGAGCCGACCACTCAGCTCGGCGCGAATATTCTGCTCGTTTTGCAAGATAGTCTCGTTGGACACGTCTGGAGCCCGCGCGATGTCGGCGACAAGCGGAGGCGTTCCGCCCAGGACTCCGGCGAGTTGCCGGATAAGGCGATGCGAGACGGCGCCGGCAACCGTGGCGTTGGGGCGATGCGCAGCGCTGCGCACCACCTCGGCCATCACGTCCTCGGAAATGAACACCGTCTCGAGTGGCGTAAGGCCAAGGTCGGAGAGGGTGACGTCCTGCGGCTGGCCTGCGTCGCCCGGCCCGGGGCTGACGGTCCAGACCCAGCCGTCGACGTCGGCGAAGCGGCTGCCCAGAAAGGCTGCGAGCGAGGCGTCTGCGAGTTCGATCGGCAGCCCGGCGGCGGGCGAGGGGCGATGCGGCAGAACCGTCAGGACGCTGGTCGCGAGGCGATAGCCTGATGGCGGCGTACGAATGAAGTCGAAAGCAGGCGGGCGGGCGAAGCCGGCCGCTGCATCCATCGCATCGGCGGCAAGCTCGGCATGACCGCTGACCACCTGATGAACGCCCTCCGCGATCAGCAGGTCGCTGTATGCTTCGAGTGCGGTCCTGATGTTCCGCAACTGTGCCAGCTGGCGCTGTCGTTCGTCGGCGTCGTCACTGAGCACGTCGGCGATCTGCCCGGCGATGAGGCCCTCCAGCGCCTTCACCCCATGGCAGACGTCGCGGCGGTCCGGAGCGTCAGGACGGAGCGGCGTCACCCCGCGTAGCGTCTCGATCGGCTGCCGCGCCGCCACAACCCCTTCGACCATCCTGCCGACTACTTCGAATATGTGGAAACCCGACCGCAGGTCGTCGGCCATCGCCAATGCGATGCGGACACACGATGAGGAAAGATTCATCTGCCAAATGTTGCGCCCGTCGGCGGCAAGTTCGTCCTGCGCAGAGAGTTGTTTGTCGCGCAGGATGATGCTGGTGAGGGTCTGCGCATGCGAGGGGGCGTGAAGGCGTCCGGCCGCCGTCGGACCAGGCTTGCCGAGGAATGGCCCGTCAAGCCAGCCATAGGCGCCGAGGCGGTTGCGACCGCGTCCGCTGACCGCGTGCTGCCGGAGCCGCCGGTAGGCGATGCCGGTGGCGAGCGGATCGATCCGGTGGCCGGCGGCATCCAGCGTCGCTCGTAACGCTCGCTCCATTTCCGCTTCCTGCTCCGGTGGCAGGGTCAGCTGCATCACACCGTCGCCCGAATTCGGATTGAGAGGATCGCGGTCCTTGGCAAGGTGCTTGTCGAGCGTGGCGAAGAGCCGGAAGATGCTTTCCTGGTGGCCAAACATCAGCTCTTTGATCGGCTCGCCGCCATGGCCGCTTTGCGACGAGTCGCGGAAGCCGGTCTGGCGCGCTTCGATCAGCGTGAGGATCTCGATATCGTCCCACCTCACTGGATTGAGTAGCGGCTCGTTGCCCACAATCGACTGCATGAACCACGCTTTGGCAAGGAACATGGAATGCATCGCAAGCCTGATCAGCAGGCTGTGGGGGACCATGTTCCGCATCACCTTCCCGTAAAACACGTCGGCGAAGCGGTCGGCCTCGATCTCGTAGATCTGCTTGGCCATTTCCGTCAGAGTCAGGTCGAGCGGCAAGAGACGGCGCGAACCGATCAGCGGAAGGTTGAGTTGGCGCGCGTGACCCGAGGCGAGATAAACCCGCGGCTGCCCGTCTTCCAGCTCCAGGAGTTCCCGCGTCGGGCGCCACAGAGTCTCGGCCGCTTGCATGAAATCGAGCCTATCGATGCGGGGATAGGCGTGAGCGAGTTGGTCCGCGATCACGAATGAGCGGTAGACATAACGGTCGCTGACGCCTGGCTGCGCCAGCAACCGCAGCAACGCTCCTGTGTCGGCGCCCACCACCGTGCCGCGTCCTTCGGCCGCCGCCACCCAGACCGGGATAAGTTGGGAAAGCTCCCGGATGAGCTTTTCCTCAACCCGATCGAATTCGTCACCGTCCGACGCCTGCCATGCGCCAAGCGCGGTGGCCGGCAGCAGGCCATAGGGTTGTGCGCCGATGCGAATCGGCGGCAGCGGACCCTCGGGATGGAGCGCTTTCAGCGCCCAGCGCCAGAACTGGAACGCTTGGTCGCCTCGGTTCCAGATGTCGCGGAAATAGTGCCCCCAAAGCGCCGGCCACAGGCAGGCGACCATCAGGCGGCTGATGTCGAGATCATTCGATGCGCCACTAAGGTAGGGCAGCGCCTTCGCGTCGCCGCACAGCGCTTCGCCAATCTCGGCGACGCCGGCGCCTGACTCGCCGCTCAGGCGACGCACCACGATGGTTCGCCAGGCTTCGGCGTCCTTTGCGAGGTCGGCCGCAGGCGCGCCATGGATCGTGTTCGTCGGCGCGCCGAGCCGCACGAGCGCAAGGTCGCCGGCGTCGACATGGGCGCGGAAAAGCGCGTCGGGCGTTTCCTCGCCGATCCCGAAGACATAAAGCGCAGTGATGGTTTCGGGCGTGACGCCGTCGGGCAGGCGGATTTCCGCGCCCAAGCCGACATCTCGCGCGCGGGGCCAGGAGATAAGCCAGCTGTCTAGCGCGTCTCGGTCCTTGGGAACCCGCAAATCGTCGGTCGGCGGCGCTGGCTTCAGGACGCCGACCTCGAGTTGGCCTAGGTTCTTGTCGACGATGGTGATCGACAATAACTCGGGCAGACCGACGACGCGCTGCGGCGCCTGTGGGTCGCCGATGCTGTCGGCAGGGATGTTCGCGACGAAGGCCCCGGCCACGACATCTATGGGAAAAGCCGTCACCAGCCATGCGGCTCTTGTCGGCGTCACGCGGTTCGCCAGAGTTTCCCAAGCCACCGCGCCCTGCGGATTCAGCAGCCAGTCGACAGGATTGGCGGCGCCCGGGACGGGGTGGAGAGCGAACGAGCCCTGCCAGAATGCGGCGAGAAACTCTTTTTCCATCGGCGTGACAACGGAGCTGTGACGCAGGATGGAGGTCTCGTCCGGGGTGACGCGCACCAGCATCTTCCATGCGCCGTCGTGTTCCTCGAATAGCGTCTCAAGCCGCAGCGGCAGCAGCACGCCGATTTCCCGGAAGGGCCAGCTGCGAGTGCCCGCAGGCTGGCGCAGCCAGCGGCCGAGCGCGATGCCGACAAGCTGTTCCACGGCGTTCACATCCGCGCCTGTTGCGGCGATCTCGTCCAGGAAGCCGGCGCGTGGCGTGGCGCCGCCCCGCGGCAGCGCCTCGACGGCGGCGGCGGACGCATCCGTCAGAAGCGGGCGCTCGCCCATGGCCACCAGTGGAGGGTCGGCCGCAAGCGTGGCGACGAGATCCGCCGTCGTCCGCCACACCAAGTCCCTTGCAAGCGCTTCGCCGTTCTGGTCGCTGACCTCGAAGCGATCCGTCGCGAGATGCGCTCGTTCGCCCGCCAGCGTCGCTCGAAAAGCCTCGGCCTCACCAAGACGCAGTTTCAATGCGTCTACGTCGATCGGCGGATCCTCCTCGATCGCGGCGAGCGTTTCCCGAATATCCGCAATCTCGCTATCGAGTCGCGCGGCGACCGCGTCAATGCTCGCCAGACGATGGTCACGATGCTGGAAGGTCATCATGGTTGTAGCGCCTGCGCTTCGAGCTCAGCGCCGTCGATAGCGACGCGCGTGGGTTCGTCGATCGTCTCATTGGCGAACTGCGCGCTGGTGCTCCAGTCCATTCCCTTGTCGTTGCGGAAGCGCAGTTCGGAGGGCGGCTCGTCGAGCACCAGCCAGTATTCATCGAGCTTGCTCGGCGGAATGTCGAAGGCGAAGAAGACCAGATCCGGCTCCATCTGCCCGAAGAAGATCGGACCGAGATAGCGACGTTGCCACCGGCCGCCTGGTGGTTCGGCGAAGTCGGGCGTGGCTTTGAGCAACGTGTCGAGATCGTCTCCTGGCAACGGATGGACGAGGTAAACCAGCGTCGACGGATAGCGGCGGAAGAGGGCGGTGCGGAAGGCTATGACCAGATCCTGACGGCCGGTGGCGTCGCCCGCCTCCACATGCTGGTGCGAGAGGTCGCCGACATCGTCGGCGTCGGGCGCGCCGAACGGGCGCGCCGGCCAGTCGCCAATCGGCTTGATGTCCGGGTCGCGGCTGTCGGTCTCGTGGTTCACATAGCCCCAGAACATGCGGAGCGGCGTGCTGACCCGCGGCGCGGGCAGGTTGCGCCACCGCATCTCGCTCAGGAACTGGGTGTTGATGCCGACCATGAACGCATCAACGAAACTCGGGTTCGTCTGGAGCGAGACGATCGAATTGGGCGGGATGGTTGTTGCGCCGGGCAACAGCCATTCGCGTTCGTGCCGATTGAGCAGCGTCCATGTGGGAAAGTCGAGGCCGATCGGCGCCTCGGGCGGGGCCAAAGTCGTGATGTCCACGCCCGTGATAGTTGAGCCAACGCGCGACAGCGCCGGCGGCTGTGGCTGGGTCGGGTCGATAAGTATGTTGACGGCCTCGGCGAGTCTGCTGACGTCTATCGGACGCCTGCGGTCCGGTTCTTCCGGCCAGGGCAGCGCGCTTTCGAGGCCTTCACTCGACATTCCCTCCGGCAACGCGCCGCCGAGGCACTGCGCGAAGCCTTCCAGCATCATTTCGCGATCGAACACGACGCGGGCCGGTTCTCCCTCCAGTGGCAGGAAGTCGTCGAAGAAAGTAATGAGTTCGGAGCAGTCCCGGTCGAATGCGTCCTTGAGCGCTTCGTTGAAAGCCCGGACGTGTTCCAGATCCACCGGGCGCCCGGCAAATTTGCGCAGAATGTCTTCCAGCCGCCTGTCCATCTCCGGCAGGCCCAGCGCTTCTTCGAGTGGCCTTTCGCCAAAACCTTCGGCGACGCCGTCGACATGGGGCAGGCCTGCCGGGGTTTTTGCGATCCGTGCCGGCGCCCGGTTGGCGGCCTTCAGGAAAGCTGTACGGTCGATGCGCCCGCCGGCGAAGCGCGCGCGCGCCGTGCCGTTGCGCAGTAGGCGTTGCGCGGCGCTCGAGAAGAGGGCGCTGTCGAGCGTCGAGTCGGCAGATGTAACGCGATCGAGCACCGTGCCGCCGCCCTCGGCCAGCATCCGCCCCATCGCCGGGCCGCACACGCGCAATTGCAGCTCGGCCGATTCCGGCCTTCGTCGCCGCCACAAGCGCTTCGCCGCGTCGAGGCCGGCCGCCAGATGACTGACCCGCTGGGATACGTCCTGCAGAGCGCCCGCTTGTTTCACGGCGGCGTCCATAAGCGCTTCCTGCTCGACTACGCCCATCCATAGGCCAAGCCCCGCGACGCCGCGGTGGCGCGGATCGTCATTCATCGACTTGGCCCATTGGACGGCTGTCGTGTTCTCGCACCAGAGCCCGCCATAATCGGGTAATTGCATGATCTCGCGTAGCTCGGCGGATGGGTCGTCCCCGGGAGCCGTGTCCTTCAGCCGGTTGTTGAGAACATCGAGATCTTCGCGCGCGGCGCGGACCTCGTCCGGCTGGTCGGGGTGGCTGGCGAGCGAGGTGATCGCGCCGCCCAGCGTCAGGCTGACGTCCACATTGGCGACTGGTCGGCGATAATTGAGCGTAGCGACGCCGAGGCCGCTGGCGGAACGCAGTCTCAGCGCCGTTGCCAGCGTTTCGAAATCCCCTTCCTCACCGGCCTGAAAAGTCCAGCTGAAGAGCGCCGGCAGCACGTCGAAATTGCGTTGACCGTCGGAGCTCCACATCGGCTCCCCGGCAGCCGTGAACGCCGGAACGATGGCTGCAACATGGTCGCGTAGCGCAACGAGCCGCTGCGGCGACAGCAGGCGGGAAATCATGACGCCGTCTTCGTTCTGCACATGGGCCCAGCGATGCGAGTGATCGAGCCTGTGGGTCTTGAGGACATCCTCCGTCACCTTCGTAACGAAGCCGCCCCCGGTCTGAAGGTCGTCGTTCGTTCCGACGAGTAACACCATCCATGGCGCAAGGCCGCCTTGACCAGGAAGCGAAGGCTTTGGTGTGTAACGCCACGGCAGGTCGGGCTCGGTGAAGTCGACATGCACGAACTTCGTTGTCTCGGCGTCGGGCGTATTCGGCTTGGGCGCAAGATGGCGGATCGCCCCCGGCTTCAGCGCGACAACGTCGCTCGCGGCGGGAAAAAGCACACGCGCCTGGTTCTGCCGCGCCGGCGCAGCGTCGCCTATATTGTCGAGCACAAGCGTCAGCTGGCGGCCGAGCCGCCCCGCTTGCTCCTGCGATCTGGAGACGATGTCCGACCGTCGCCAGGAGAGGAACTTTATCGTCATCTCAGAACACTCCGGCCAGATTGGCGGTCCGGGCCGTCACGGGCTGGGCGATAGCCTCGCCGCCGCGCGCCAACAGGAATGCTTGCGTCGAACTGATGTTCTGCTCAGCGCCGCCGCTCGCGCCATGCGCCGTCCAAAGTTCCTGCGACGCCGTAATGCGGGGGCGGCCCGGCTTCAGCGCCGCCCGGCCAGTCCGTTCCTGCTGCATTATGGTCAGCGCATTTCGCATGTAGCTCGACATTGCGATCGGGAACGGGAATAGGAAGCGCCGCGGCAGCTTGACCAAATTGAGCTTTGCCGTGCACGGAACCTGATCTCCGACCGCCTGCACGTCGAGCGGAATGCGGACGCCCGACTTGGCCTGAACGAAGCGCGCATTGTTCAACGCTTCAGAATCGCTAAGCGTCAGGAAGGACCCGGCGCCGAACCAGTCCAGTTCATCCTCGGTTGTCGCGTCGGGCATTGACAGCACGAGATGATGCCGGCCCGGCGACAACGGCACGCCTTCGAAACGCTGCAGATCAAGTCCGAACGGCGCCCGCTTCTGTTCCCAGATAATCGCGCCGATGACGCCCACCACTGGCGCGCCGTTGATGATCGTCGGGGCGCCCGGACGCAGGACGACGCTGTGGTCTTCGCCTTCGCTGCGCACATTGGCCGGATTTGAGAATTCCGGCGCCAGCGCCTGCAGCAGGTCAGGGACCGCCGCCCGCTCCCGAGCGCTATCGCCGCCAAGCCGGATCGTTACGCTCTCCGAGACGCGCACGAAGAGCACCTTCACCGAGGCCCGCGCCTCGATGACCAGCGGTCCTGGCCCACTCAGCTTGCCTTGCAGGCGAACGCCGCAAAGCGATTCGCCGAACACCTCGACATCAAAGCCGGCGTCGATTGTCGCAACAAAATAGAACGGATCGAACTGGATCAGCGCGTCGAAGCGCAGCCAGCCATGGGCGGAGATCGGCCCGAGCTTAACCCCGGCTTCAACCGCGGCGCCGAGTTGAAAGGTGTTGGAGGTCAGCGCAAGATAGTTTTCGAATTTGAACCAGGCGATCGCGATCGAGGCGCCGGCGCCGGCGCGGGCGAGTCGCGGCAGCTCGAGTCCGCCGGGGTTGAACGAAGGGTGGAAGCCGCCGACGCTGAACAGGAAATAACCATTGTCGCCGTAGGCTATACGCAGCGCGACCCCGCCAGTGATGCGAAAAACCTGCAGGACATGCGAATTGACGAGGGCCGCATCGAAAAAGATCAGGCTTTTGGTTATGTCGACGCCACCGACGAAATCGAGCCGCAGATAGACGAGCGCGAAATCTTCAGAGCCGATGACCAGCCGGGCTGAACCGGCGATGAAGATCTGCCGCGGACCGGGCATCTCGATGAAGAGGCCGGCGTCGAGCTTGAGGAGTTCGAGCCAGGTGATCCGGAACGTCGGCCCTATGAGGAACACCCCCCTGGCGCCAGGAAACAGGCGCGGCAGCTGACCGATCACCGTGATCGCGTTTCTGGTCGGGTTTTCGCAGAACAGGATGTCGGCGCTGGTTCCCGATGCGATCTGCTCGCGCAGCACGTCGGTGTCGGTGCGACGGTTGACGCCTATCACTCCGCCCACCCCGCTGATCGCGAAGCCGAAACCGATCTGGACGCCCGGCGGAGGCAGGCGGATGCCGAGGATTCCGACAAAGGAGGGCGCGCCGTCGGCCTGTCCGAAGAGCGCGAAGGCGCCGACGCCGACGCCCATCACCTTGAGTTCGAGGCCACCGGCGTAGTCCGGGTCGACCTTGGCGAGGAAGCCGCCCCCGGAAATCGGACCAGCGTCGAGCGAAACGCCCAGGGCGTTCGGCGTCTCGACGGCGCCGACGCCGCCGTCCCAGTTTCCGAACCAGGCCCCCATCCCGTCGGCGACGATGCGCACCGGTCCGAACGCCCCGTTAGCGCCGAAACGCGCGGAGACTTTCGATTGCAGGCCCTCGCCGGCCAGCTTCACCTCAAGGCGGACCAGCACCCGTTCGATCGTGAGACCAGCGTCGGCGCCGCCGACGCGCAGGTTCAGCGGCGCCGTGAACTCGGTTGCGAGCGGTGGCAGGCCGGCGCCGTGACCGGCCGTCTGCAAGCCCTGCCCTTGCATATAACCCATCGACACGTCGGGCTGGAACCGCACCTCATCGGGCAGCGTCACGACCTGGGAAAGCAGGCCGAGCGGCTTGGTCGAAAAAACGAGCGTCAACCGCTCGACCGTCCCCTGCAGGCCGAACAGCGGCTTACCGTCCTTTTTCGGCTGCACGCGAAGCGACAGACACGCCCCGCCGAGTTCGAGCCGGGTGTCGTTCGCCGGTCCAATCGTTGTCACGTCACCCGCCGGCGAATACTGAATTTTGGCCTCGAAGACGCCGGTCGACGCGAGATCCGGATCGGACGCGCCACCCTTCATGACCACCCGGTAGGTCTGCTCGGCGCTGTCGGGCGTCGCGGCCGTCAGGCGGAGGCCGCCGCCGAGGTCCAGCGCGCTAGCGACGAAGGCATGTGCGTCGGCGAGTTTGAGTTCGACGCCAAATCCATCCAGCGGCGAGGGGCCCGGCGCATCGGGACCCCTGACGGCGAGGTAGCTCGCTGGCGGTTGCGGCGCGATTGTCGGATCGGCGGCCTGCTCGAACGCCGCCCGATCGAGCGGCGGGGTGAAGGGCAGGCGAAGCCTGAGAGGAGAATTGATCAGCTTGTTGACGAGAGCGAGGAGATCGATCGCCTCGTTGGGCCGCGGATCGGGCAGGGCGGCGTAGCCCTGCTGGGCATATTCGAGTCGGAGCAACTCGCGCGGCGCGGACAGGAGCAACCCCGTTAGCACCTGTACGACCTTGACGTCCTCGAGGTCCTGCACACGGCTGAGCAGCAGCGTTACGAACCCGTCGCCTGGGGAGCGGAGGAAGCTGTCGAGCTGATCCCATGCGAAACGGAACGCGAAGGCGCGCGGGGCGGTATCACGGAATTCGATCCGGATCAGTCCTGCCAGCGTCAGCGTTTCGGCCAGCCGCGGCGCTCGCATGTGCAGCGCTCGGATAATGATCGTGTCCCTGAGCGCGACATCCTGCAGCGCGTCGAGCGCCGCCAGCCAGTCGGTCAGACCGTTGTGATCGGTGCTGAGTCCGATATTGGTGAGCTTGTCCTTGATCGCCGCGATGTCGCCGAGCTTGCCGGGGGCGGGCGGGTCGCCGGCGGCCGGGTCGCCCTCGATGCTGTCCCTCAGGAAATCGATAATCTGTCGAACCAGGGAAGCCATATCGCATACCTTTCGCCCGAAAGTCCTGCACCGGACGCCTGGCGGCCGCTCTTGCACAAGGTTCAGACCCCCCTCCCGACTCTCGCTGGGGGGCAGGGCGCATCCGAGAAAACTTTCATATTGGCGCGCGGCGATTGCGAGGTCGCGCAGGTAACGATGCAGAAGCCAACTAGAATATGATCCCCAACGCGGCCTCGATCCCTGTTGCAGTGCTCGCGAGGCCGAAGGTCAGCGGATTACCAAGCGAGTCCGTACCAGATCCCCAGTAGAGGCCGACGACGTGATTGGCGGCGTCGACGACCACGGAGCCGGAATCGCCGTGCTCGCCGAACACGGTCGACAGCGGGAAGTCGGCATGTATCTGGATCTGGTTCTTGAGAATCCGTGCGGTGGTAGTCCGCCCCGTCGACGTGCTGACCGCCGGAAGATTGGGAAAATCGAGCGAATAGCTTCCGTCGGTCCCGCTGATCCAGCCAAAGGTCAGTCCGGTTGTGCGGCCACGCTTCCTGACCTGCATCCCTGGCGTCGCCAGAACAGTGCCCGACACGGCGCCGATATCGACGATATGTTGCAACGACGCTTGGTCGAGTCTGCAAACCGCAGCGTCTACGTTTCCAACCAGGGTCGTCTCGGGAAACGACCAGTCGGATAGCGTTCCGACACGGTCGCCCGGGAGGACGCCAAGCACCGACGGCTCTGGTTGCACGATCTCGTCGCCCACCTGACGGTTCAGATCAACGCATAGTACGTGATGATTGCTCAAGCCGTATTTTATGCTGGGATCGAGCACATCGGAAACAATGGCGCCGAGCGTCCCTGCGTGAATCGTTCCAGTGGCGAAAAACCGTGATGACGCCACCGAAACGCCACCAGTCGTGGGACGGTGACGAAGGGTATCCGGCAGTTGCGTGATCATGAAAACGCGCTGGAGGATGACAACCGGAAACGGAAAGAACTGGATTGCCGCCCGAACCTCAAACGGGACGTTGGTCACGTCCAGCACGAAGATGCGCAGCGCCAGATCCTCGGGATCGGGTTGCTCCTCGTTGCGAACGCCAAAATCGACGCCTGTGATCAGCCCCGCTTCAAGGAGCGGATCTTCCAACGCATTTTTCGCGGCAACTGCCTCGAGCGGAATATCCATGTTGCTTCCAGGAACGTTCGTTCAGGTGCAAAAAATGTATACTACGATAGACCTCGCCGTCAGTCGAGGTCTCCGGAGGGAATATCAGCCCGACCATCGTACTCGACCCTCATTCAGACACCCATTGATCCCAATTCGCTAATAGGAACCTTCGACGACATGAGTTGTTGGAGAAAGAAGACTATTTTAGCGGGTTTGGCGGAGGCGGCATTTTGCGCGGCGTCAGGATGCGCTTTTCTTTCAATCCGAAGAAGCGTGGACGCGACCGATGAGCCCCGGTGATCTCGCGGGCGACAAAAGTGTGGGAGAAATAGCGTTTGCCGTTCCATTCAACACCGTCGGCACGGATCAGCACTGTGTGGGTGAGCCCGAGCCACTCGCTCATCAGCCGCGCGCCCCCTTCAACGAAATCGTTGGGAAAGTTTTCGCGCATCGTTCGGGCGCTTCCCAATGTTGAGACGATCCACCTGGGCCAGGATTGACGAGGAGAGGCTGCCGAATGGCCTCTCATGGGTTTTGTGGGTAGGTCCACGCATCAGCAGATCACGGGACAGCCGCATCGGCGACGACATTCGTTAAAACCTTTGCCACTCGCCGTGAGCTGCTGCCGGTTTCGTGGACGCCGAGAAACGGTGTTTCATGAGGCCGGAGGTTTGTTATGGCGAGACGGATATTCAGTCGGGAGTTCAAGGTCGAGGCGGTTCGGTTGGTGAAGGAGCGCGGCGTCACCGTCGCGCAGGCCTGCCGCGATCTGGATGTGCATGAGAACGTGTTGCGGCGCTGGGTTCGGGAGCTGACGACGGATCCCGTGCAGGCCTTCCCCGGACACGGCCAGCAGAAGCCGGAGCAACTGGAGATCGAAAGGCTGCGCCGTGAGGTCGCCAAACTGCGGGCGGAGCGCGACATTCTAAAAAAGGCCGCAGCCTTCTTTGCGAGGGAAGCGAAATGAGGTTCGCTTTCGTCGCAAAGCACCGGAGCGTCTGGCCGGTGGCGTGGCTCTGCGAAGCGCTGGACGTGTCCCGATCGGGCTTTCACGCCTGGCTGCGTCGCGGGCCGAGCGCCCAATCGGTCGCGGACGAGGAGCTGACAAAGAAAATCCGCGCGAGCTTCGTGGGCAGCGCCCGAACCTACGGCGCCCGCCGCGTCTGGCGGGACGTTCTAGCCGAAGGCGTCTCCTGCGGCCTGCACAAGATCGAACGGTTGATGCGGGCAAACGCCTTGCGGGCGCGACCGCGTCGCCGGGGTCAGCCGAAGGACGACGGACAAAGGTCGGCGGTCGTCGCGCCGAATGTTCTCGACCGGCAGTTCGCCGCGCAAGCGCCGAACCAGAAGTGGATCGCCGACTTCACCTATATTTGGACGGCGGAAGGCTGGCTCTACGTCGCCGCAGTCATCGACCTGTTCTCGCGAAGGGTCGTCGGCTGGTCGATGAAAGCCGAGATGACCGCTGGTCTTGTCGCGGATGCATTGATGATGGCGATCTGGCGTCGCGGCAAGCCGGACGCCTTGCTGCATCACTCCGACAGGGGCAGCCAATATACGAGCGAGCAGTTCCAGCGCCTCATGGCCGACAATGGCGTCGTTTGCTCGATGAGCCGATCCGGCAATGTCTGGGACAATGCGGCGATGGAGAGCTTCTTCTCTTCACTGAAGACGGAGCGGATCGGGAAGAAACTCTACCGCACGCGTGACGACGCCCGGGCAGACGTCTTCGATTACGTCGAGCGGTTCTACAACCCCGTCCGCAGGCATTCGACGATCGGCTACGTCAGCCCGGTTGAGTTCGAAAAGAAGGTGGGAGTAACTTAACTCGGCGTCCACGAAACCGGCAGCAGCTCACCGCACAGTTCGTAGCGATGATGCAAACCACCAACCTCCGGGAGCGCAATAATCTTGCCTGCGAGGGAGGCTTTATGCTGCGAGGCTGTGGACGCTCCTTGTATAGATGCCCTAATGGCCCGTGTCGCTACCGCAAATTCAATCTGACTGGAATGCTTCTGAAAGTTGGGGCATGCTTGGTCTCATGGCGGACGTGTTCAAGCTGATCTGGCGGGCGATCATCGACCTGTTCCGATCCAGAGCATCACTGGAAGCGGACATCGTTGCGCTGCATCAGCAACTCAACGTCTTGCGCAGGAAATCGCCGAGGCGACCGGCATTCAGCACTATAGATCGTCTGATTTTTGCTAAGCTGTATCAGATTGCGCCGAGGATTTTCGACGCCTTGGCCATCGTAGAGCCCGAGACGGTTATTCGTTGGCGTCGCGCTGGCTTTGGTTTGCTCTGGCGATGGAAGTCGCCGCCTCGCAGCGGCAGGCCAAAAGAGGCGCTGGAAATCCGGCAACTGATCCGCGGCATGAGCCTGGCTAGATGGTGTTATGTACTTTAGCGATTGATTGCCTTAATAGAATCGGATGTCTCCGCTTCGAAAGCCTTATCCGTCCGGCGTCAGCGACGAAGAGTGGTCGCTGGTCGTGCCTTATTTGACGTGCAAGGACGAAAGCGCGCCGCAGCGTCAACATCCGCTGCGCGAGCTGTTTAATGGCCTTCATTACGTTCTGCGTTACGGGATCGCATGGCGCGCCATGCCAAACGATCTGCCGCCGTGGTCGGCCGTGTATCAACAATCGCAGCGGTGGCTGGGGGCGGGCGTGTTCGAGGCGCTGGCGCAGGATCTGCGCGCCTTGTTGCGCGTCGCTTTCGCGCGCGCCGCGGAGCCAACGGCGGCCATCATCGACAGCCGCACCTTGCGTGCGACTCCGGAGAGCGGCCCGCGGGCGGGCTATGACGGCGCCAAGCGAAAGCTCGGCTCGAAGCTGCACATGGCGGTCGACACGTTGGGGCATTTGCTGGCGCTGCATGTCACGCCGGCCAATGTCGACGACCGCGCCGAAGTCGGCAAGCTCGCCGCCGCCATACAGGAGGCGACCGACGAGAGCGTTGAGCTGATTTATGTCGATCAGGGCTATACCGGCGAGAAGGCGGCAGAGGCTGCCAAGGCGCAGGATGTCGAGCTTTGCGTCGCCAAATTGGCCGAGGCGAAGAAGGTCTTTGTTCTGTTGCCCAAGCGCTGAGTAGTCGAGCGTTCATTCGCCTGGGCGATCCGATGCAGAAGGCTGGTAAAAGACTACGAGCGCTATGCTCAGACCCTCGCAGGCTTCCACGTCCTCGCCTTCGCATGTCTCATGCTCAATCGCACCGCAGAAGATTTCATGCTCCAAAGTGCATAACACCCTCTAGGCGATCAATGATCGAAAGCAAGAGTATTTCCTCGAACAGACACCCGACCAAGGGGCCATTATTTGGATTGCATCGATATTCATTATCTATCTTGCGCCTTGCGAATCTGGGTAAAGCGGCGACGCTTTCTTCCCCACTAATTTAGGCGCCGTGTGTATAAAAAGAAGGTCTCTCCGATTCCCACTTGAGAGGCCGAAAAAAATGAAAAGTCGATACACTGATGAATCGGGCAGGGTCATCCCGATTGAACCGTTCTTCGCTATCAAGGAGGCGGCCGAGGCTCTCGGCTTGAAATATCACCAGCTTCAACGTGGCATCAAGAGCGGTGTTTTCCCAGCTTACATTATCGCTGGCCGCCCACGCGTGCGCCTCTCCGAGGTGATCGCCGTAATCGAAGCTTCGAAGATCGGCGATCAGGCGGCGTATCGCGGCGAAGATTCCTCGTGATGAGCGACGATTTCAAGGTTACTGCGAACGTGAATCAACGCTCCGGGCCGTAGGTCGGCTCAAACGAAAACCTCAACTTACCCGATTTTTCTTACGCACAGACCCTCGTCTGCGCGAACGGCACCGGCTTGTCTGACGAGATACACGACATGAAGAAGCCTCCAACCATCATCCAGCCCTCCGGGGTTTGTCGCTTCTGCGGGCGAATGCGCCAGTGCGACATCATCAATCCCAACATCTCGATCTACGAATGCGGCGTCGCATTCGCTCCGGCTAGACGCAAGCTTATTCGTCTTCGCCTCATCGAGCGTGACGTCGTCGATCACGAGCATGACCATTTATTTTATCCTTACATGGAGAGCGGCGATGAATGATCGCGCCATTTTTACGGAACACGCGCCGCTTTATCGCGCTGCCGGCTTTTGGCCCCGTCCTGTGTCGCTCGGTTCGAAAGCCTGCCACGTGCGCGATTGGCGGAAGCCCGACGGCGAACTGCCGCCCGAGACGCTGCAGTCGTGGCTGAAGTCGCACGGCCGCTTCGGCATCGGGCTCCTCGTGAGGAGCCCGTTTCCGGACGGCACGACGCTCGGCGCGTTCGACATCGACCATGACGCCTACACGCGCGTCGGCCATGCTCTGCTCGGCGATCCGCCCTGCTGTCGGTTTGGCAGAAAGGGAATGGTCGTCTTCGTCCGTGTCCGCGGCGAGCCGCACAATCTCGAGTTTCGCGTCAAGGGCGATGTGGGCAAGCGCTTCGGAAAGGTCGCGGAGTGCCTGTTCTCGAAGAAGCTCTGCGTGGTCCCGCCGACCATCCATCTCGAGACAGGTCGGCCATACCGCTGGTTTGGCCAATCGTTGCTCGAGATTGACTTCAACTCCCTCCCCATCCTGGAGATATAGAAAATGCAACACTCCGTAGTCGTATCCATCGGGATGATCAAAGCAGTCTTCGAGAGCGAGCATGTCCCTGATCTCTTGCAAGGGGAGGCGACGCATGACGCGGCCACGCGCTTCGTTGCGCAGCTCGTCCGCTTCACTGCTGACGAAGATCGCATCCTCGCGCTCGTCGCCGCAGCGCTCCCCCCGAACTATGCGGGCGACACGTTGATGGAAATTCCCGCGATGGTCGCCGGCGCTCTGCGCAAGGGATATGATGCGCGACCGGCGCGACCGGCGAGCGGGAAGCGCAAGCCTTGTGACGTTCTCGCGGAGCTCATTGAGGCGAGCGGCGCCGAGTTTTTCACGACCCGCTGCGTAATGCCTATATCGGCCTGCCAACCAAGGGCGGCGACGGCGTCGTCAATGTCGGCGTTGGTTCCGATGCATGCAGACTATTCCTGAAGGAGCTTTATTATCAGCACACGCGCAGAGCCATCGCGGGCCGCGATCTGGATGAGTTCCTTGAACTCCTCAAAGCGCGCGCGCTGTTTGATTCGCCGACACGTCCCACATCTGTCCGCGTCCGCGGCGACCTCGGTCTGGTCTGTCACGATCTTGGCCGCGACGACGGTACGGTCGTGGAGAATACGGCCGACGGCTACACGACCACGCGTCAGCCGCGCGCCAAAATGGTTCGCACCCATGGCATGCGCCCATTGCCGCTTCCGCGAGCCGGGTTGACGCCCTATTCCGGCTTCGAAAAGTTCAAGCGGCTTGCCAGCCTCGATGATCGAACTTGGCCACTTGTGTTGGCGTTCCTGATAGGCGCCATACGCCCCAATGGGCCCTATGCCTGCCTCGCCGTGGAAGGCGAGCAGGGCAGCGGCAAGAGCACGATCTGCGAGATGTGCAAGCGCGTCATCGATCCCTCGATTCCGATGCGGTCGAGCTTGCCCGACAATGCGCAGAATCTCATGATCATCGCCAGCCACCGGCACGTTGTCGCTTTCGATAATCTTTCCGGCGTCAAAAACGACATGTCCGAGGCGCTTGCCGCGCTGGCGACAAAAGCGGGCTTCGAGACAAGGCAGCTTTACACCGATGGCGACCTTTACACCATTGAGATCGCCCGGCCGTCTGCGCTGAACGGCATTGGCGACTTCATCCACCGGCCGGACCTGATGGACCGCGCCATTCCGCTTCGGCTGGAAGCCATGCCCACGGGCGCGCGGCGCACCGAGGACGAGATCTGACGAGAACTCGACGTGCTGCTGCCTGAGTTCTTGCACGATCTCTACGCCGCGGTGTCCTGTGCCCTTCGCAATCTTTCGACCACGCCGATGCCGACAGCGTTCCGGATGGCGGACGCGGCGCACTGGCTTGCCGCCGCGGAGCCCAAAACAGGACTCGCGGCGGGGATGGTTCTCTCGGCGATAGAAAGCGCGCAAGCTTCGACTCAATCCGATCTCGCGATGGGCGACTAGCTGTTCCCAGAGTTGGAGCGCGTGCTGCTGAGGGGACCGTTCGAAGGCCGCGTTTCCGAGTTGCTGCATTTGCTGCGCCAGGGATGATCGTCAGCGCTTCGATCGCTTCTTCCCGGCGACGCCGGCGGCCGTGGCGACGAAACTCAGACGCATGCGCCAGGCTTTCGCCAAAGTCGGCGTCATCGTGGAATTCTCACCGCGAACGAGAGAAGGGCGCATGATGAAGGCGCGGCTGACCCCAGAAGCCGTCGCCAGGGCAGAGGAAGCCAAGCGCAACGAGCCGCAACATCTTCCTCGCTTGGGGTTCTGATGAACGCCTCCAGCAAACTTGGTGACGCCTGTGACAGCGATTCTCTTACCTTTCGCACAAAAAGAAGGGGGAGGGGTGGGGGCGCCCGGCGACGACGAGCGGTGAAGGTCGCTGACTCGGCGTCACGGGCGTCACAGGCGTCACGGGCGTTCGCGCCGCAGCAGCCCGACCCCCAGCTGCGCGAGCGGAAAGTCGGCCAGTGGCGGCCTTCGTTGGGCTGGGCTTCCCGCAGGCGCTTCGACGCAACCGCTTGCGTTCGGAACGCCCCGCAGCGGCCGTCTGGGGGTCGCGGTTACACATGCGGTTACACCTGCGACGCCGAGAGGCCGTCCCCAATGCGCTCAAAAAATTGTTGACGTTTCTAACGCGTGCTTTCGTTTTGGCAACGCACTCGGAACGAACCGACATGGCTCTCGACATCAGCATCACCAAGCGCCTCCGCCGTCGCAAGCTGAAGTCGGGCGAGACGGTGGAGCAGCTGCGCTACGTCCTCAACTGGCGTGATCGGCGCACCGGAGCGCGCGAGCAGCGCTTCTTCGAACGCCTGAAGGATGCCCAGGAGAAGCGCGTCGAACTCATCGCTGCATATGGGCGCGGCGTTTACTCGGCCGAGCGCAAGACTGTGACGGTCGCCGACGCCGTCGCAGCCTGGCTGGAAACCAAGCGGGCCGTGGTGCGGCCAAACACCTTCGCAAGTTACGCGTTCCAGGCCCGCTACGTCACCGGCCCGTTGCTGCCCGCCGAAGCGCGCCTCGCGATCAAGCAGTCGGGCGTCGGCAGGAAGCCCAACGTGCGGCCGCTCGCGTTGCTCGGCGGCGTCAAGGCGCAGGATCTGACGACGCGACAGATTCGCGCCTGGCACAAGCTCGTCAGCGACGAAGTTAGCGTCTATTCCGCCAACAAGGCGATGGGCATCCTGAAGGCCGCTCTTGCCCTCGCTGCCGAGGACCATGAGTTCCGCCCGCCAGCGACGTCGACGGGCCTGCAGCGCCAGCGCGACAAGGCGCGAAAGGCTGTGCTAACCCCCAACGAGGTGGCGCGCCTGCTCGACGCCGCGCGCGACGACCACGACAAGGGCGTCTACGTCGCCTTCCCCTTCCTCGCCGGCACGCGGCCTTCGGAGCAACTGGGGCTGTTGTGGGACGACGTCGACTTTGCCTCCAACCTCGTCCACATTCATCGCATTCAGTTGAAGGACGGAACGCTCTCCGAGGTCACCAAGACCGCCGCCGGCGCGCGGTCGATCCCGATGTCGCCGCTGCTGCGCGAGATGCTGCTCGCCTGGCGGCTGCGCTGCCCGCGCAAGGATGGCGCGTTGCATCGGGTGTTCCCGACGCTGGGCAAGCGTCGCGCCTGGCTGCTGCTGCGCGAGAATGGCGGCGGGGCGCTACTCTACAACAACTTCCGCGCTCGGATTTGGGGGCCGACGCTAAAGCGGCTGAGCCTGGCGGCGGTCACCCCGCACTCGGCGCGTCATTCGTTCATTTCGACGTTGCAGGCGCAGGGGGTGGAGGTTGGTCTTGTCGCCAAGCTTGCTGGCCACAAGAGCGCCGTGGTGACGCTGGCGCATTACACCCACGCGATGCGGGGCGGCGAGGACGCGGTGGAGGCGCTCGATCGCGCCTATGGAGGAGCGGCGAGATGACCGCCATATATTCCTCGATGCGTCGGAGCGTGCATCGCTCGATCAACGATGCGCGGCTACGAAGTCGTCCGAACATGACGTTGCCAAAGCCTGAGCGCAAAAGCTTTCGAGCGCTAGCGTCCACGCTCAGCGGACGAAGCGGCGGGCGCGGACGTCTGCAAACTTTTGTCCGCCGAGCGGATAGGCCTTAACTCAGTATGGGTGGCGATCTTTCTTCGCCTGCCAAGCGCGGTATGCTTTGAGGCCGGTGTCACGTTCGAAGTTGGGCGTTACCGTGATATTTTGCCTTTGTTCCCACGGCAGCTTGAAATCTTCATATTGGAAAGCGTCGTCGAAACCAATTTCGCTCGTATCATCCAAGCTTGCGGCAAAATAGACATGGTCAATGCGCGACCAATAAATGGCGCTCATGCACATCGGACAGGGGGCGCCGTTGACGTAAATTTCGCAACCCTTCAGCATTTTTGCGCGTTCTGGCACGCGATCAGGAGAGTTCGGCGTGCGCGTCGATCATGCGACTTGCAGCCAGCCATGGATGCAGAGCGATTCTGCCGTCCCCTCGCCGGGGTGAAAGCGCTTCGTGAGCGAGCCGGCCTATCCCGATCAGGCCGCTCAGAGCACCACGACCCGCGTTCCTTTCGAGACGCGGCGATAAAGATCGATGACGTCCGCATTCATCATGCGAATGCATCCCGAGGACACCGCCTTGCCGATCGTGTCGGGCTCATTGGTGCCGTGGATGCGAAACAACGTGTCCTTGCCACCCTTGAACAGATAAAGCGCCCGCGCGCCGAGCGGATTTTCCAGGCTGCCATCCATATGCGTCGGCAGGTCGGGACGACGCAGCAGCATTTCCTTTGGCGGCGTCCATCCTGGCCAAAAGGCTTTGCGGCCGATTTCGGCCACGCCCTTCCACGCGAACCCCTGCCGTCCCACACCGACGCCATATTCGATCGCCTGACCATCCTTCAGCGACAGATAAAGCTTGCGCGTTCTGGTGTTGATGGTGACGGTTCCCGGGGGCTGGCCGGTCGTATCGTCTACGAAGTTTCGCGTCGTCGCGGTCGGATCAATGTCGGCGTCGAGATCGACGGGGGTCGAATACGCCGGATCAGCGTCGGGCGGAAGCGCGGCGACGCGGACCTTGCGCTGCGGATTGGCGCGAGGCGGGAGCGTCGCGCGTGGTTCGGCGTCGGGGACATATTCCTGATCCAATGTCTCGCCGGGCGCAGCCCCGAAGTCCCGCTCATCTTTCGGCGGTTCGACGTCGGGAGCGCCCGCGCCATAGGACTCGGGCGGTTCTGAATAACTCGGCTCTGTCGCGCGTGAATAGTCAAGGTAATGCGCATATTGTTGGCCCGTCGAGCAGCCTCCCAACAGCAATACGGCGCCCCCGATCAGACATGCGAGGCGAGACTTAGGCCGTTCCAGCATTATGATCCCACTCTTGCGTTCCGCCGCATCGTGGTAGAAGTAAAGACAGTCGCTCGAATTGCAAGGCCGCGCGAAGAGAGACTCGCGGACGCCTCGCCGCCTTTCGGTTGCGGCCGGGCCGCGCCGTCAGGCATGCCCGCGCGCCAAAGGGGGGCGACGCCGGAACCGCTCGCCATCGACAGAGTTCGCGTTTATCGTGGCCGCGTCGAGGCGTGAAGCAGGCCGGATGTCGGGAGACATGACTGAGACAAACGCTCCTGAGCAACAGGCGGAGTGGGGAGCAAGGCGAGCCGCGCCGGCAAGCGCCGTGGGGCGACGTCGGCCATGGCGGCTCGCGCTGGCGATCCTCGCGCTTGCGGCCGCGGCCGCGGGGGCGGCGCTTTACTGGACGCTGGGCGCGGACGGCGCGACGCGCTTCATGACCCGCAAGGTTACGCGCGGGCCGGTGACGCGAAAGGTGACGGCGAGCGGCGCCATCAATCCGGTCATTACCGTGCAGATCGGCAGTTACGTTTCCGGCGTGATCCAGGCGCGCTATTGTGATTACAACACGCGCGTCGTGAAAGGACAGCTATGCGCCAAGATAGACCCGCGCCCCTATCAGATCGTCGTCGATCAAAACAAAGCCAGCCTCGCCGTCGCCCGCGCTCAGCTCGCCAAAGACAAGGCAGGTCTCGCCTATGCGCGCATAAATTACGAGCGCAGCCGTCGTCTGTCGGCAACGAAAGCCGTTTCCCCTGATGTCGTGGACAACGCCAAAAGCGTCTATGACCAGGCGCAGGCGCAAGTCGGGCTGGACGAGGCGATGGTCGCTCAGCGCGAAGCGGAGTTGCGCGCGGCGGAAATCAATCTCGGATACACGGACATCATTTCGCCCGTCGATGGAACGGTCGTCTCCCGCAGCGTCGAGACAGGTCAAACCGTGGCCGCGAGCTTTCAGACGCCGACGCTTTTCCTGATCGCCGAGGATCTGACCGCCATGCAGGTCGACACCAATGTCTCCGAGAGCGACATCGGCGAAGTGAAGCTCGGCGACAAGGCGTCTTTCACGGTCGAATCCTTCCCGAAGCGGGTTTTCCACGGCGAAGTCACACAGGTGCGGCAGTCGCCGCAGACAATACAGAACGTCGTGACCTATGACGCGGTCATCAGCGCGCCGAACCGCGACGGACTGCTGAAGCCCGGCATGACAGCCACCGCGCGCATCACTGTCGATGAACGCAAGGACGTCCTGCGCGTGGCCGATCAGGCGTTTCGCTACGCCCCCGGCGGTCTCGCAACGCTCTCCGCGTCCGGCGAGGTTCCCGAGGGCCGCGCGCGGCTCTGGGTCCTGCGGGATGGACGCCCGCAGCCTGTCGTCGTTCTGCCTGGACTCGACGACGACGCCTTTACCGAGATCGTCGAGGGCGAAATCCGGGTCGGCGACGAGGTGATCATCGGCGAGGAGGAAACAGCCGAGTCTCCCCGTCCGCCGGCCCGCGCTTCATCGCGTCGCTGACCGCCAGAAGGAAGCCGGTCGAGACCATGAACGACGCTGTGATCGAAGTGCGAAATGTCACGCGGACATTCACTGTCGGCGAAGTCGAGGTTCAGGCCCTGCGCGGGGTGAATCTGAAAATCGCGCGGGGCGAATTCGTAGCGATCATGGGCGCCTCCGGATCTGGAAAGTCGACCCTCATGGCGATCCTGGGGTGCCTCGATCGGCCGAGCGGCGGGCGCTATCTGCTCGAGGGCGCTGACGTGGCCGCGGCGACGGAGCCGGAGCTGGCCCGCCTCCGCAGCGAGAAACTCGGCTTCGTTTTCCAGAGCTTCAATCTGCTGGCGCGGACGAGCGCCCTCGAGAACGTGGCCTTGCCCCTGTTCTATTCCGGCGCCGAAAGCGATGGACGGGAGAGGCGCGAAAAGGCGCGCATGGCGCTTGCTTCGATGGGCCTCGCCGATCGTGAGAACAACACGCCTTCGCAGCTCTCGGGGGGCCAGCAGCAGCGGGTTGCAATCGCGCGCGCGCTCATCAATGCGCCGAGCGTCCTATTCGCCGACGAGCCGACAGGCAATCTCGACACGAAGACGTCGCACGAAATCATGGAGACGCTGGCGGCGCTCAATCGCGACCAGAAAGTGACGATCATCGTCGTCACGCACGAATCCGATATCGCCGCCTATGCGGACCGCGTCGTCACGATGCGCGATGGGGTGATCATTTCCGACGAGCGCCGCGGGCCCGGCGCCGCATTGGCGTCCGGAGCGTCTTCGCCCATGCGGGAGGCCGGCCGGCGCGCAGCTGCGGCGCTTTTCGACTCCGCCCGCGCGCCCGCGCAGGCAGGAGTCGCGCGCATCTCGGCCGCGGCCTTCGGCTCCATGGTCATTTCGGCCGCCATCCAGGCGATCGCCCGCAACAAGCTGCGCTCTGCGCTCACCATGCTCGGCGTCTTCATCGGCGTCGCTGCTCTGATCGCGATGGTCGCGGTCGGCAAGGGCGCCAATGAGGCCGTGCGTCGACAAATCCAGAGCCTCGGCACCAACCTCGTCGTGGTGGTCCCCGGCGCGGTCACTTCGGGAGGCGCAAGGGCGGGCTTCGGCAGCGCCTCGACGCTTACTGTGGCCGACGCCCAGGCGATCCGCCGCGAGGCGGCGTCGGCCGGGCTCGTCGCCTACCTCACGCGCCAGTCCGGCCAGGTGCAATACGCCAACAAGAACTGGACGACGATTGTGCAGGGCGTCTCGGCGAACTATCCGCCGGTCACCAACTGGCGCATCCAGGCGGGGCGTGGTCTCCGCGAGGAGGACGACAGGAGCGCCGCGATGGTCGCAGTGATCGGACGAACCGTCTACCGCGAGTTGTTCCCGCGTGATGAAAATCCGCTCGGTGCGTCGATCCTGGTGAAGGGCGCGCCGGTGCAGGTCGTGGGCGTGCTGGCGGCGAAAGGCCAGAGCATGTGGGGACAGGACCAGGATGATCTGGTGATGATCCCTTTCAGAACGGCCGAACAGAAGGTTCTTGGCGTCGCCGCGCCGGCGCAGCAGACGAATCTCACCGTCGCTTATCCGCCGCCGCCCAATCCCTTCAATCTGAAGCCTCGGCTGACAGGCTATGTGAATCAGATCTTCGTGCAGGCCTCGTCGCCCGAGCGCATTCGGCCAGTGATCGACGAAATCAACGAGGTCCTCATGCGCCGGCACCGTATAAAGCCGGGCGCCGAGAAGGATTTTCATATCCGCAATCTCAGCCAGATCGCAGAGACGGCCGAAAGCAGCAGCAAGGTGATGGCGGTTCTTCTGGCTGTCGTCGCCTCGATCTCGCTCGTTGTCGGCGGCATCGGCATCATGAACATATTGCTCGTGTCCGTGACGGAACGGACACGCGAAATCGGCCTGCGCATGGCCGTCGGCGCGCGGCGCCTGCATGTCCTCACGCAGTTTCTGGCGGAGGCCGTGCTGATCAGCGTGACCGGCGGCGTCGCCGGAATCGCGGCGGGCGTCGGCGTGTCGCTGGTCATTTCCCTATTTTCGGAATGGTCGTCGCCGGTCTCCCTGTCGGCGATAGCAATCGGTTTCCTGTTCTCCGCCGCAGTCGGGATATTTTTTGGCTATTATCCGGCCCGCAAGGCGGCTCATCTGGATCCGATCCAGGCGCTGCGCTACGAATGACGGTCGTGTCCCGGGGGGGCGTCGCTGGATGTGAGCAAGCGGCTCGCGGCGGTTATCGGCGATTCGCCGGCGGGATCAGGTTGCGAAAGTCCAACGCAACCGAGGAACCGCCGGTGACCGACGAAATGATGAACCTGCGCGCGCTCGTGGAGAAGCCCGCCCGACGCCGATATGTCGCGAGAGATGATCGGCTTCGCCGCCGGGCGATTGGTGGAGATGGACGCCGGCGCGTTGACCGGCGCGGCATGGTTTACGCTTGCGGCCGATTTTGAGGTTCTCCTGTCGGGCCAAAAGCCGCAGAAGCGCTTTCCTTTCGTACGTGCGCATGCATAGAGCCATACGAAATTGGCGGACGGGGCCGCAGCCGCTCAGCCTTAGATGTCGTCAGAATCGCCAAACATCGACGGTGCTCTGCCGATTAGTGGTTGGCTTGAACTACCATTTCTCACCCGAAGCGGTCATCCACCAAAGGCCGGGGACGGAATGGCGCTCGAGTTTCGAGCCTATCGTTTGGAGGCCGCAACCGATTTGAATTTCAAGATTACCCTGTCCGTGTCCAGGCTTGACGCGTCTTATATTTCCACCATATTAGAAATATGGAAAAGCAAGAAGCGATCGCCGCCCTCATCGCGCTCGGGCACGAGACGCGGCTCGATATTTTTAGGCTGCTCATGCAGGCCGGCCCCGAGGGAATTCCTGCAGGGAAAATCGGCGAGCAGCTTGGGCTCCCGCCTGCAACGCTGTCCTTTCATCTCAGCCAGCTCAAACACGCAGACCTCGTGACGTTCCGACGCGAAAGCCGATCGCTGATTTATACGGCGGCCTATCCGGTCATGAACGCACTGCTCGCTTACATGACAGAGAATTGCTGCCAGGGCGCAATCGCTTCATGCGAAGCCGCTGCTCCTCCAACTTGCCAGCCAAAGGGAAGCCATGAAACGCCTGCACCTGCACGTTTCCGTTGATGACCTTGCGGGGTCCGTTCGCTTTTACAGCGCGCTTTTCGGGTCTGAGCCGACCGTCGCCAAACCCGACTACGCAAAATGGATGCTCGATGATCCGCGCGTTAATTTCGCGATTTCGGCGCGGGGCGGAAAGGCGGGCGTCGATCACCTCGGAATTCAGGTCGAGACGCCCGAAGAGTTGAGAGAAGTTTATAGCCGGCTGCAACAGGCTGAACGGCCTGTGCTTGAAGAAGGCGCGACCACCTGCTGCTACGCCAACTCCGAGAAAGCGTGGACCTCGGACCCGCAAGGGCTTTTGTGGGAGGCGTTCCTGACGACCGGCGAAAGCACGGTTTACGGCGACGATGAAAAGCTGGTGGGATTCCGCACGAGTCGCGAGAAGGTGGAGGCCTCCCCCTGCTGCAGCTCCAAACCTGCGCCTGTCGTTGAAGCCGTTTGTTGTTCTGGAACAGGAGCCAACAAATGAACGAGCACGTTTACAATGTCTTCCTTCTCTGCGCCGGCGGCAATACCGCGCGATCGTTCCGCTAAACGAAGACACGCATTCCTTGCTCCTGGCGACGCCGATTCACCGCCTCGATAAGGCGGCGCTGAGCAACCGCCATCGAGAAATCGACGATGCGGAAGTCGTAATCCACGGCCATAAAACAGAGGCCTAGTCGTGACGATCACCATTTACCACAATCCGGCTTGCGGCACCTCGCGGAACACGCTGGCGATGATTCGACAAAGCGGCGAGGAGCCGGTCGTCGTCGAATATCTGAAAGACACACCCACCCGCGAACGGCTCGTCGAGCTGATCAAGGCCATGGGCATTACCGCACGCGAGCTGCTGCGGCAGAAGGGCACGCCTTATGATGCGCTCGGCCTTGCCGATCCCAACTGGACGGAAGACGAGCTGATTGGCTTCATGCTCGAACATCCGATCCTCATCAACCGGCCTATTGTCGTAACGCCGAAAGGCGTGCGGCTGTGCCGCCCTTCCGAGGCCGTGCTCGATATTCTGCCCAACCCGGACATTGGCGACTTCACCAAGGAAGATGGCGAAGTTGTCACCCGCAAGGCGCTCAACCCCAATCCTGAAAGGACTCCTATGGCCACCATTCACGTTTTCGATCCCGCCCTTTGTTGCAGCAGCGGCGTCTGCGGCGTCGATGCCGATCAGGCGCTTGTCAGCTTTGCGGCGGATGTCGATTGGGCGAAAACGAACGGCGCGCATATCGAGCGCTTCAACCTTGCGCAGCAACCCATGGCCTTTGCCGACAACGCCACGGTGAAAGGCTTTCTCGAGCGCTCCGGTCAGGAGGCGCTGCCGCTGATCCTCGTCAATGGCGACATTGCGCTAGCCGGGCGCTATCCGAACCGCGCCGAGCTGGCGCGCTGGGCGGGCGTCAAGGAAGCGACTGAGGCGCAACAGGACTCATGCTGCGGCGGCAAGACCTCCTGCTGCTGAAGGAACGCCATGAAATTCCTCGAAGGCGCGCCCCGCTTCCTCTTCTTCACCGGCAAGGGCGGCGTCGGCAAAACGTCGATTGCCTGCGCCACTGCGATCCAGCTCGCGGAAGCAGGAAACAAGGTGCTGCTGGTCAGCACCGATCCGGCCTCGAATGTCGGGCAGGTTTTCGGGGTCTCTATCGGAAACAACATCACACCGATTAGTGACGTTCCCCGGCTGTTTGCGCTTGAAATCGACCCGGAAGCGGCGGCGCAAGCCTATCGCGACCGTATCGTCGGCCCGGTGCGCGGCAAGTTGCCGGACCCCGTGGTCAAGAGCATCGAGGAACAGCTTTCCGGAGCCTGCACGACGGAAATCGCCTCCTTCGATGAATTTACCGCCCTGCTGACTGATGCGGAAATCACTACGGCTTACGATCATATCGTTTTCGACACCGCGCCGACCGGCCACACCATCCGCCTGCTGCAGCTGCCCGTCGCATGGTCAGGATTCCTTGAAGCTGGGAAAGGCGACGCGTCATGCCTCGGGCCGCTGGCAGGGCTCGAAAAACAACGCGCACAATACAACGCCGCCGTGCAGGCGCTCGCGGACGGGCAACGCACCCGCCTCGTCCTCGTCGCCCGCCCCCAGAATTCGGCGCTGCGCGAAGCGGCGCGCACACATGGCGAGCTGGCGGCAATCGGTCTCACTCACCAATTCCTGATCGTCAATGGGCTGCTGCCCGAGGAGGAAGCGGCGCTCGATCCGCTCGCCAAGGCGATCTACGGACGCGAGCAAGCGGCCTTGGCCGCGATGCCGGACGAACTGCGCGCCTTGCCCCGCGATGATTTGCCTTTGAAGCCGTTCAACCTCGTCGGCCTCGATGCCCTGCGCCAGCTCCTTGTGGAAACCGCGGCCCAGCCGGACGTGGCGAGTGGGGAGCCGGTTGATCTGCGCGCGCCAAGCCTCTCCGATCTCGTAGATGGCATCGCCGCTGACGGCCATGGGCTGGTCATGCTGATGGGCAAGGGCGGCGTCGGCAAGACGACGCTGGCGGCGGCCGTCGCCGTCGAACTGGCGCGGCGCGGGCTGCCGGTTCACCTCACTACTTCCGACCCCGCCGCGCATCTCACTGAGACGCTGCATGGCTCCATGGCGCATCTGGCGGTAAGCCGTATCGACCCGCACGCCGAAACCGAACGCTACCGGCAGGAAGTGCTGCGGACGAAGGGCGGGAGCCTCGATTCCCAAGGGCGCGCTTTGCTCGAAGAGGATTTACGCTCGCCCTGCACCGAGGAAATTGCGGTCTTTCAGGCCTTCTCGCGCATCATCCGCGAGGCTGGCGAAAAATTCGTGGTCATGGACACGGCGCCGACCGGCCACACCCTGCTGCTGCTGGACGCGACCGGAGCCTATCACCGCGAGGTCGCGCGCATGCTCGACGCCAAAGGCGCGCATTACACCACCCCGATGATGCAGCTTCAGGACGAGAAGCGCACCAAGGTCCTTCTCGTCACTTTGGCGGAAACCACACCCGTCCTCGAAGCCGTCAACCTGCAAGCCGATCTGCGGCGCGCCGGTATCGAACCTTGGGCATGGGTCATCAATAACAGCGTGGCGGCGGCGCGGCCGCGTTCGCCCCTCTTGCGCAAGCGCGCTCAAAACGAGCTGGGCGAAGTGAAGAAGGTGGCGACGGTCCACGCCCGCCGCTACGCCGCAGTGCCGTTGCTTGAAGAAGAGCCAGTCGGCGTCGAGCGCCTTCTCAAACTGGCCGCAACCGTCAGAGAACCGGCCTAAGCCTGCTTTAGAGGAAGAGTATCGGCCATGAGTGAAGCCTCAACTCTCCCGCGCCCGCCATGGGCGTATTCGAGCGTTACCTGACGCTCTGGGTCGCGCTCTGCATCGTCGCCGGGGTGGTCTTCGTCTGGTCAAACCTCGTGGAGGGCGAGCCGCATTTCACGCTGTCGCAGGTCGCCCTCAATGACAGCATCATGGTGATCGCCTTCGCGCCGATTGTCGCTTTGCTATTTCGCCTCTCGTCCATCAGTGTGTCATGGAACACGCTGCTGCTGTCAATTGTGCTCTACATCGTCGAGCCGGTCATCATCGCGCACCTCTGGCGGCGGGCGCTGCTAGCGCAAGGCGGGCAAGACGCCCTGCAGAAGACTCTCACGCGGCTCGGCCAGCTGTCGCTTTCGGCCCTGCTGTTGACCCTCGTCATCCTCTTCAGCCTGCGGGGCGAACAGATCATGCGCCAGCCGCTCGTCATCGGCCGGCTGGCCGTGCCGATCCTGATTCAGGTCTATTTCATTTCGGGGCCAGCCTATCTGCTCAACCGCGCCCTTGGCGTCGAGTGGCGCGTCGCCGGGCCTCCGGCGCTGATCGGCGCGCAACTTCTTCGAGCTGGCTGTCGCGACGGCAATCGCGCTATTCGGCTTCCAGTCGGGCGCGGCCCTGGCGACGGTCGTCGCGTGCTCGTCGAGACGCCCGGTCATGCTCTCCGTCGTCCATATCGTCCGCCGCTCGCGTGGATGGTATGAACACAAAGCGGCTTAACCCCTAGCTCAGACGAGGCAATTGAAATGTCGAAAAACCCGCTTCGCCATCACACGCCTGACGACGACCCGGAAGCCGGCACGCCTGGCACTGGGGAAGATGTCTGCCCGGAATGCCAGGGGACCGGCAAACAGGTCGACAAAAAGACGGGCCAGCCCACGGCGGAGCCCTGCGAACGCTGCGACGGAACCGGGCGGATCGTCGAGGGGATTGGCTAGATCCCATGGGTGAAATGGAAGAGGCGAAAGCCAAGGCCGCCGCCGCCTATAACGCTGCGGCGGACTATTTCGACCATCCTGTCAGCTCCTTCTGGCACCGCTTCGGACGGCGGACGGTGGAGCGCCTAGACCTGCGCGAGGGTGAAACCGTTCTCGACGTATGCTGCGGGAGCGGCGGGTCGGCTTTGCCCGCTGCCGAATTCGTCGGTCCGAAAGGAAAAGTTGTTGCGGTCGATCTCGCTGAGCGGCTTGTCGCCTTGGGGGCGGCGAAGGCGCGCGAGAAGGGGCTCGGCAATATCGAATTCAGTACGGGCGATATGCTGGCGCTCGACTACCCCGACGCCAGCTTCGATGTGGCGGTCTGCGTCTTCGGGATTTTCTTCGTTCCCGACATGGCGGCGGCCACCAAGGAGCTGTGGCGCATGTTACGCCCCGGCGGGCGGCTGGCAATCACAACATGGGGGCCGGACCTCTTCGAGCCCGCCAATAGCGCCTTTTGGGAAGCCATTCGCACGGAACGCCCCGACCTTATGAAGGGCTTCAACCCTTGGGAGCGGATTTCGACGCCTGCGGGGCTGCGCGAGATGCTCGGCGAGGCTGGAATCGAGAAGACCGAAGTTGTCGCGGAAGCCGGAAGCCACCCGCTCAATTCTCCCCTGGATTGGTGGCTGATCGCCATGGGCAGCGGCTATCGTGGCACCCTCGCCCAACTCGACGCTGCGACCCTGGCTCGGGTTCGCAAGAGGAATCTCGCGCTCTTGGATGGATGCGAGAAGATCACGACGAACGTTCTCTATAGCGTGACCGTCAAGTAGGATCCCATGAGTTGCGTTACGGAATCTGCATGAAGGTCGGGAAATAGCGCATCGCGGCCCGACTGATCGTGCTCTTTTCCGAACTTGTAACCACGCGGTAACCACGCGGCTCCGCTCACGCCTCCTCTCATTCGCCCAATGGTCACGCTCGCGTCTCCCGGTTGCACGAGAGTGCGCGACCGTTCACGTCCGTCTACCGGAAATTGCAGGAGAAAATGGTACCGCCACCCCGGCTCGAACGGGGGACCCCCAGATCCACAATCTGGTGCTCTAACCAACTGAGCTATGGCGGCCCAACGCGGCGGAACCTAAAAGCAAGCGACGACGATTGCAAGCCTGTCCGGGCGCTGAAATTCACATGGCGCCCGCCCGCGCGCGAGAGGGCCCGCCCCTTTGCTCCCGCTGCCCGGCGGCGCGCCGGAACACTGAGGCGCGAAAGGCTATTTCTCCGGGCGCGATGGGGCGAGGGCGCGCTCACCGAGCCTCACCAGCGCCGCGCGCAGCCCCTCCTCCTCGATGCCCTGCGTCGCCGCCTGGGCGCGGGCGTGGGCGCCGGGATCGGTCGGCGGCGGCGCCCTGCGGAGGCTGCGACCCTGCGGCTCGCGCTGAAGCGTCTGCTGGCGCAGAACGATCCGTGAGACGCAGCGCCAGCCCAGATGCGCGTTGACGCGATCGACGATCGCCGGCGCCAGATGCTGGATTTCGAGGCCGAAGCCCGGCTCCACGCGCAGCACGAGGGTCGCCGGCTCCTGCGGCTTGTCGGGCGCAGGCTTCTTGGCGCGGGGCGGCCATTGCAGGCGCTCGGGCGCGCAAATGTCTGCGATGCGCGGACCGACGATCTCGCGCCAGCGCATGAGGAGCGACGATTCGCCGAAGCCCTGTCTGGCGACGAGCGGGTCGATCTGGCGCAGGACATAGTCCGCCAGCGGCCGCGCCCACGCGCCCTTGCGCGGCGAAACGCCCATGCGCCTCTCTCCCTTGCCTGACCGGGGCCGCGCCCCTAATGACCGCGGGATGATAAAGACCTCCCGCCCCGGGCGAAAGCCCGCCGCCGCGCTGCTCGCCTGGTACGACGCGCATCGGCGCAAACTGCCCTGGCGCGCGCGGCCGGGGGAGGCGGTCGACCCCTACGCCGTCTGGCTATCCGAGATCATGCTGCAGCAGACGACGGTCGCGACGGTCAAGGGCTACTTCCTGAAATTTCTCGCGCGCTGGCCGAGCGTCGAGGCGCTCGCCGAGGCCCCGCTGGAGGAGACGCTCGCGGAATGGGCGGGACTAGGATATTACGCCCGCGCCCGCAATCTCCACGCCTGCGCGGGAGTGGTCGCGCGCGAGTTCGGCGGCCGCTTTCCGGCGAGCGAGGAGGCGCTGCTGGGCTTGCCCGGAATCGGGCCCTATACGGCGGCGGCGATCGCGGCGATCGCCTTCAACCAACCTTGCGTCGCCGTCGACGGCAATGTCGAGCGCGTCATCGCGCGGCTTCATGCGATCGACACGCCGCCGCGCCGCGCGAAGCCGCTCATCCGCGAGACGACGCAGGCGATGCTGCCGCCCTCGCGCGCGGGCGATTTCGCGCAGGCGCTGATGGATCTCGGCGCAACTGTCTGCACGCCGCGCGCGCCGGATTGCCCGGCCTGTCCGCTCGCCGGTTTCTGCGCGTCCCGTCGCGACGGGACGCAGGACCGCTACCCCGTAAAGGAGGCGAGGGCAGAGAAGCCGAAGCGGCGCGGCGCGATTTTCATCCTTCGGCGCGGCGACGAGGTGCTGCTGCGCCGGCGCCCGCCGAAGGGGCTACTGGGCGGCATGAATGAATTTCCCTCGACGCCGCTGACGCAGGACGTCGCGCCGAAAGAGCTGCGCGACCACGCGCCCTGCGCAGCGCCTTGGCGCGCTCTCGAGGAGCCCGTGTCGCATGTCTTCACGCATTTTTCGCTTTCCGCGACGGTTTTTGTCGCCAAAACGGCCGCGGCCGCGCCGCCGGCGCATAATTGCCGCTGGGCGGCGTGCGACAATCTCGATAAAGAGGGATTGCCGACGCTGATGCGAAAGGCGGCCATTCGCGCAGGTCTCGTCGAAGGTTGAAGCGTCTTCCGCCGGGCAGGCGGAGAAAATGCGTGATCAGTTTCAGCAGGAGGCGATCATGGCCCGTCGCGCGAGCGCATTCGAGGTCGAGGTCACGGAAGGCGCCATTCGCGTGCGCCACGGGGGACGCACGCTCACTATTCCCGCCGCCCCGCCTGACGCCGAATCGGACGAGGACGCCGATTTCATCGTGCGGCTCGACGACATAGAGCATTGGGACGCGCCCGACGACGAGACGCCGATCGACATCGTCGAATTGCAGAAGATTCTCGACGCCGTCGAGAAGCAGCTCGAGAAGCACGGGCTGAGCGTCGATTTCGACTGAGGAGCGTTCAGGAAAAGCGCGAGCGATTTTCTGTCCGAACGCGCGATATTTCAAACGCGACAGCCTTCATGCCGCCCACCCCAGCGAGCGCTCCACCGCCTTCTCCCATGATGCGACGAGGCGCGCGCGCTGCTGTTGCGTCATTGTCGGCGCGAAGCGGCGCTCCGCGCTCCAATGCGCGGCGATATCGTCGACGCTCCTGAAAACGCCCACCGCAAGGCCGGCGGCGTAAGCGGCGCCAAGCGACGTTGTTTCCAGATGGCGCGGCCGCACGACGGGCGCGTCGAGAATGTCGGCCTGAAATTGCATGAGCAGATCATTGGCGGCCATGCCGCCGTCGACTTTGAGCTCGGATATCGCAACGCCCGAATCCGCAACCATCACGGCGAACACTTCGCGGGTCTGGAAGGCCGCGGCCTCCAGAGCGGCGCGGGCGATATGGCCCTTGTTGGAGAAGCGCGTGAGCCCCGCGATGATTCCGCGCGCGTCCTCGCGCCAGCGCGGCGCATAGAGCCCGGAGAAGGCCGGCACGAAATAGACGTCGCCATTGTCCTCGACGCTTTTGGCCAAAGCTTCGACCTCGGCGCTGCTGTCGATGATGCCGAGATTGTCGCGCAGCCATTGCACCAGCGCCCCGGCGATGGCGATGGAGCCTTCGAGCGCATAGGCCGGTTTTTCATTTCCCAGTTTATAGGCGAGCGTGGTGACCAGCCCTTTTGTCGAGACATGAGGCGTCTCGCCGGTGTTCATCAGCAGGAAGCAGCCGGTCCCGTATGTATTCTTCGCCTCGCCAGGCCCGAGGCAGGCCTGACCCAGAAGCGCGGCGTGCTGGTCGCCGAGAGCGCCGGCGAGTGGAACCCCCGAGAGCGCGCCGACGCAGTCGCCGTAGATTTCACTGGACGACCGGATGTCCGGCAGGCAGGCGCGCGGAATATCGAAGAGGCGCAGCAGCTCTTCGTCCCATTGCAGCTTGCGCAGGTCCATGAGTTGCGTGCGCGAGGCGTTGGTGGCGTCGGTCGCATGGCGGCCGCCGGTCAGGTTCCAGATCGTCCAGCAGTCCATCGTGCCGAAGAGCGCCTCGCCCCGCGCCGCTTTCTCGCGCGCGCCGGGGACCGTGTCGAGGAGCCAGCTCAGCTTGAGCGCAGAGAAATAGGTCGCAAGCGGCAGGCCGGTTTTCGCGCGCACGAGGTCGGCGACGCCTTGCGCAATGAAACGCTCGACGAGCGGCTGCGTGCGCGTGTCCATCCACACGAGGGCATTGTGCAGCGGCGCACCCGAGGCGCGGTCCCACAACAGGCTTGTTTCACGCTGGTTCGTGACGCCGACGGCGGCGAGATCGCGTGGCCCGAGCCCCGCCTTCGCCAAAGCGCCCTCGATCACCGCCTGCGTGTTGCGCCAGATTTCCGCGGCGTCATGCTCCACCCAGCCGGGACGGGGACAGATCTGCGCATGTTCGCGCTGGTCGAAGGCGCGGACGTCGCCGCTCTCGTCGACGATGACGAAACGGGTGCTCGTCGTTCCCTGGTCGATTGCGCCGATGAATCGGGACATGTCGTGTCTCCTGGAGAAGGCCCAATTCCGGCCATGCGATGAACAGGCGTTTCAGTATCCATTCAGCCCGGGGGCTTTAGCCTGATTCTCATTGAACAACAGGTCTGTAAAAGGAGAATGAGCGATGAAATCCGACACCGTCAAAGCAGCGCTCGCCACGCTCGTCGTCATTGGCTTCTCCGGCGTCGAGGCTGCGCCTGCGCTGGCGTTACCCGGCGTGGACCGAGGCTTGGCGGCAAAGCAATCAGAGGCGTCCGGCGTCGAAAAGACGCGCTGGGTGTGCGGGCCCTACCGCTGCTGGCGGCGCCCAAATCATTTTTACTATGGCGGCGGGCCGGCGAATTACGGCTGGGGCGGTTACGGCTATGGCTGGCGCCCGCGCCCCTATTGGTGGTGACTATGGTGATTGCCGCGGCGCTAGGCGCGTTGCGGCTTTTTTGATCGGGGAGATTGCAAGTCCCTGACATCGACCAAACTTACAAAAAGTAGGCACGCCCCTTGCGATGACAGCATGGGCGGCCGGTCCATTGTCGGGAAGCCGACAATGCCGGTTGCGAAAATGGGGGAAAAGTTGTAACCTACTGATGTAAAAGGTAGTTTGCAACCTTTCCAAACTAGGCGAAGGTGATGATCGTCTGTTCCTGCAACGTCCTGTCCGACCGCGACGTCCGAGATTCCCTTGGCGGGAGGGGCGACCGCCCGACCGTCGGGGCTGTCTTCCGGCACATGGGTTGCGAGGCAAAATGCGGGCGTTGCGTGCGCAGCATCGTCGCCATCGTCGACCAGCATGCCGCATCGAGACTGGACGAATGCGCGGGAAGCGGCGATTGTGACAGCTGCCGCGCCGACGATCTCGCGGCGTAAGGTCGGCACACGGTCATGGAAAGGATTTGCACATGCGCGGTGACGCAAAGGTCATCGAATATCTCAATCGCGGGTTGCGCGCCGAGCTGACGGCGGTCAACCAGTATTGGCTGCATTATCGCATTTTCGACAATTGGGGCTTTCTCGAACTCGCCAAGAAATGGCGCGAGGAGTCCATCGAGGAGATGCGCCATGCGGACCACTTCGCAAAACGCATCCTGTTCCTCGAAGGTTTCCCCAATATGCAGGTGCTCGATCCGCTGCGCATCGGCCAGACGGTCGAGGAGATCATCAAATGCGATCTCGCGACGGAGCTGGACGCCCGCGCCATGTATATCGAGGCCGCGGCCTACTGCCTCTCGATCAACGACCGCGTGTCGGAGGAGCTGTTCAAGGACATCATCAAGAGCGAGGAGGGCCACATCGACTTCCTCGAGACGCAGCTCGAGCTGATCAAGCAGCTCGGCGTGCAGCTTTATTCGCAGAAGCACGTCGGCGGGCTGGACTCCTGACGGATCGTTCCGCGGCCTGAAGCGTCAGGCGGCGGGATCTCTTTCATTCACGAGAGCAGGGCGGGCGACCGGCGTCGTTCGCCTTTCGTCTTTTAAGACGCCATTGCGCACGGCCGCCGCGACAAGAAGGGACAGCAACAGTCCCGCGCCCGCCATCGCGGCCATGGCGAGATAGCCCTGCACGCCGAAAGCGGCGTTCAACGGCCCCGAAAAATAGAGAGAGGCGCTCAGCGTCACGCCATTGGCGGCCGCGAGCCAGCCATGCACCCGCGCCGTGTAGGCCTTGCCGCCCAGCTCCGCGATCAGATAGGCGGGCCCGAGCGTCAGCGCCGCGCCCGAGAATGGCTGCATCAGCAGCGCCGCGATGATCCCGGCCGGGCCAGGGTCGCTCGCGAGCAGCGCCCAGCGCAGCACTGCGCCGGCGGCCCCCGCCGCCATCAGCGGCGCCGCGTGCCTCTCGCCGCCGAACCAGCGGGTCGCCGAAAGAAAGAACGCCACTTCGGAGAAGGCGGCGGCGCTCCAGGCGGTAGAGATGAAAGTCGCGTCGAACCCTTTCGCCGCCCATTGCAGCGAACCGAAGACGGTGATGAAACCGTGACTGCCGTGGACCAGCGCGGCGCAGGCGATGATCAGGGCGAGGAGCCCGGGACGACGCAGCGGCGTCGGGTCGTCGATGGGCCGGGCGGGCTCTCGCGGCCGGCCAGCCTCGAAGCCCCGCAGCAGGAAAAAGCTCGTGACGAGCGAAAAGACCGAGATCGCCGCCATGATCAGGATCAGCGCGTCGTCGGGCATGGCGCGTGCGACGGGCCCGGCCCCGAGCATGAAGACCAGCACGGCGCCAGCCGCCCATGCGCGCACCCGCGCGAGCCGCAGGGCCGGCAAACCCGCCTCGCGTCGCCGCCGCGCTTCGTCGAGCACGAGGCCGTCATTGAGCGGTCCGATCGGCCCCTGCACGAAGCACAAAGCCGTGTGGCCGGCGAAAAGGGCGAGGAAGCCATAGGCGAAATCCATGGCGATGAAGATCAGCGCGACGCCAAGGAGATGCAGAAGGATCAGCCGCCCATAATCGCCGCGGCGATCGCCGAAATGGGTTCCCGCGAGATTGGACACGATGCGCGCGGCCGGCGCGGCGGCGAGCAGCGTCGCGATTTCCCCGCCGCCGAGACCGCGCGCCCCGAACCAGATCGGAAAAAATGCGACCTGCACCCCGCCGATCGCCGAAATAGCGGCGGCGAGCATCGACAGCCGCCGCTCGGCGTCATCCTTGACCTTGGCCATGAAGCCTATTCCATCACGGCGGCCTTAAGAATGCACACCATCATGGCCTGCGCGGGCGTCGCGCCGAGATTTCTGATCACATGGGGCCGGTCGCAGCGGTAGCGCAGCGTCTCGCCCGCCTTCACGGTTTCCTTAACGCCTGCGACCTCGACCTCGAGTTCGCCCTCGCGCACGGAGAGGCTCTCGACCGAGCCGCGCTGATGGGCGTCCGACTCGAGCACGCCGCCGGGATCGGCAGAGAATTCGTAGCATTGCAGCCATTCGACCGTCTTGATCCAGCCGATGATGGCGAGCCGGCACTTTCCGTCGTCCGACAGCAGGATCGGCGTGTCGGCCTTTGTGACCTTTTCCAGAAAGGGCTCGTCCTCGGTCGTCTGCAACACGCGCTCGATCGAGACGTCGAGCGCCTGCGCCAGGCGCCAGATGGTCGCGAGCGTCGGATTGGTCTCGTTGCGCTCGATCTGGCTGATGATCGATTTGGCGACCCCCGACTGCTGCGAGAGCTCTGAAAGCGAGAGATTATAGGCCTTGCGCAGCCGCTGAACGGTCGCGCCGAGCTGGCCGGAAAGCGCCAGAGCTCCGGCCTCGAGGATTTTCTGCTTGTCGCGACCTTCGACGCCCATGGCCTTCGGCGCCCTTGCGGCGCCCGCTCCTTCGATTCGAAACCGGACGGCACATTAGCCGATTTCGTTCGAAATATCGAACGCAACTGCGGGCGGCGATCCGGCCCCGCTGTCATCGGACTGTGACGTGAATCTGGTGAATGTCCTTAAGCGGCGAAGGCGGGAGGCGATGACGCTCATGCCCGAAACGAACTCAACGGAATTCATGACAGACGATATGACGGATACTGCCGCCAGGCGCTATCGCACGATTTTCCTTTCCGACCTGCATCTGGGAGCGCGCGGCGCGCAGGCCCACCTTCTCCTAGATTTCCTCAAGCACAATGACGCCGATCAGATCTATCTCGTCGGCGACATCGTGGACGGCTGGAAACTGAAGAACGGCTGGTACTGGCCGCAGGCGCACAATGACGTGGTGCAGAAGCTGCTGCGCAAGGCGCGCAAAGGCGTTCGCGTGATCTACGTGCCCGGCAATCACGACGAATTCGCCCGCGACTATGCGGGTTTGACTTTCGGCGGCGTCGAGGTGATCGAGGAAGCGGTCCACGAAACCGCCGACGGGAAGAAAATGCTCGTCATCCATGGCGACCAGTTCGACATCGTCGTGCGCAACGCCCGCTGGCTCGCCTTCCTCGGCGACTGGGCCTATGACCTCGCCATCGTCGCCAACACCTGGCTCAACCGCGCGCGCCGCCTGTTCGGCGTCGGCTACTGGTCGCTCTCCGCCTGGGCCAAGATGAAAGTGAAGAACGCGGTCAATTTCATCGGCGACTTCGAGAAGACATTGGCCGCCGAGGCCGGGCGCCGCGGGGTTGACGGCGTGATCTGCGGCCATATCCACCATGCGACGATCAAGACGATCGAGGGCGTGCTTTATCTCAACACCGGCGATTTCGTGGAAAGCTGCACGGCGATCGTCGAACATGACGACGGCGGCTTCGAAATCATTCATTGGCGGACCACGGCCGCGGAGCGCGAGGCTGCGATCGCGGCGAGGAGAGTGAAGGCGTTGCCGCCGCCTCGGGCGGCGGCGGCCTGATGCGCATTCTCGTCGCGACGGACGCCTGGCGCCCGCAGGTCAATGGCGTCGTGCGCTCGCTGGAGTCGCTGTCGCAATCGGCGCGGGCGCTCGGCGCGGAGATCGACTTTCTGACGCCGCGCGACTTCATGTCCTTTCCGATGCCCAGCTATCCGGAGATTTCGCTGGCGCTGGCGACGCCCCGCGCCGTGCGGCGACGGCTGGCGAGCGGTTACGATCATGTGCATATCGCCACGGAAGGGCCGATCGGGCTCGCGACGCGCGCCGTCTGCCTGCGCGACGGAAGGTGCTTCACGACGAGCTTCCACACGCGCTTCCCCGAATACATCCACGCCCGTTCCGGACTTCCGGTCGGCCTGTCCTACGCCGCCTTGCGCCGCTTCCACAACGCCGGCGCGGGGGTGATGGTGTCCACGCCGAGCCTCGCCCGCGAACTCGACGGACGGGGCTTCCGCCGCCTGCTGCGCTGGTCGCGCGGCGTGGACCATGGTGTGTTCTCCCCCCGCGCGGCGACGGCCCTCGATTTTCCCCGGCCGATCTTCCTCTACGCCGGCCGCCTTGCGGTGGAGAAAAACATCGAGGCGTTTCTCGCGCTCGATCTGCCCGGAACGAAGCTCGTCGCCGGCGACGGCCCGGCCCGGGCTTCGCTCGAAGCGCGCTTCCCCGACGGGCATTTTCTGGGCCTGAAGAACAGCCGCGAACTCGCGGCGCTTTACGCGTCATCCGACGTCTTCGTCTTCCCCAGCCGCACCGATACTTTTGGCATGGTGCTGCTCGAGGCGATGGCCTGCGGCCTGCCGGTGGCCGCCTATCCCGTGATGGGGCCGCTCGACGTCGTCGGCGCGAGCGGCGCCGGCGCGCTGGACGAGGATTTGCGCGCGGCGGCGCTCGCGGCGCTCGACATTCCACGCGCCGCTGCGCGCGCCCATGCGCTGAGCTTCACCTGGGAGAATTGCGCGCGTCAGTTTCTCGACAATATCGCCTATGCGCGCGGCGCCGCCTCGCTCGGGGGAGTCGGCGTCGAGGCACTGCGCAATTCAGGCGAAGAGCGACATCCGGTCGACAATCGGCAGCCGATCCAGCCATAACAGCGCCTCGAGACGCGGATCGACCGGCGCCGGTTCTGGCGCCGCCTCGGGCTCCGGCCTCGCATCCATCGCCATGATCGGCTCCGGCGCCAAAGCGAGCGGCTCCGGCTGCGCCGCGGGCGCGGCGATCGGGGCGACGGCGATTTCAGGCGCAGCGCTCCCGGGCTCTTGTGCCGCCGCGCGTTTCCGCGCCGCGCCGCCAGCCCCATTGAACTCCCGCGCCAGCGCGTCGATCTTGCCGCAGACGAAATCCTCGACGCCGCGTTCGCGAAGCGACCAGGAGAGTTCGCTCAGGCGTTCGGCGATGCTGAACGCCTCCGCCGGCGCCAGCGCGTTCTGCGCCTCGAGCCGCGCCTCCAGCCGTTCGATCGCCGCCAGCATGCGCGCGCTCTCGGCGTCGCGCACGCGTCGCGCATATTCGGCCAGAAACCAGCGGCCGCGCGCCGTCTCCATGACGGCGGCCTCGATTTCTTCATAGTCCTCCGGCTGGAGGCCGGACGGCGGAGCCGCTATGGTCATCAGGGAAAGCCGACCTGCTGTTCTGGGCGCGAATCAACGTCTTCGCAGCATCGCCGGGCTGACGTTTTATGCAAGCGCCCTGCGCGCCGAGGATTGAATGAGCCTTACCAGCGAGGAGATCGAACGCTACGCCCGACATCTGGTGCTGCGCGAGGTCGGCGGTCCCGGCCAGCAGAAACTGAAGCGCGCCCGCGCGCTCGTCGTCGGCGCCGGCGGGTTGGGGGCGCCGCTGCTGCAATATCTCGCCGCCGCCGGGGTGGGGACCATCGGGATCGTCGACGACGACGTCGTCTCTCTCTCCAATCTGCAGCGGCAGGTGATTCATGCGACCGACGCCGTCGGGCGGCCCAAGGTCGAGAGCGCGCAGGAGGCCATCGCGCGCCTCAATCCGCATGTCGCGGTCGAGAAACATGCGCTGCGGCTGAACGACGACAACGCCCGCGGGCTCATTGCGCAATATGACATCGTCGCCGACGGCTCCGACAATTTCGCCACGCGATATCTGGTCTCGGACGCCTGCTTTCATGAAAAAAAGCCGCTGGTGACGGCGGCGGTAGGCGGCTTCGACGCCTCGCTCACCACGCTGCGGCCATTCGAGACGGCGCCCGACGGTCGGCCGAACCCGACCTATCGCTGCCTCTTCCCCGAGCCGCCGCCGCCGGGAACCGTCCCGAGCTGCGAGGAGGCGGGAATTCTCGGCGCGCTGACCGGGGTCGTCGGGGCCATGATGGCGCTCGAAGTTGTGCGCGAGATCGTCGGCTTCGGCGAGGGCCTCGTCGGCCGCCTCCTGCTGATCGACACGCGGGCCATGCGTTTCGAGACGCTGCGCTACGCCTACGACCCCGACAATCCGCTCTCGGGCGTCACTTCGCAGCGATGACGGCGATCTCGACTTTGTAGTCGGGCGTGACGAGCTTCGCCTCGACCGTCGCGCGGGCCGGCGGGTTCTGCTTGTCGACCCAGACGTCCCAGACGCTGTTCATCTCGGCAAAGGTCGAGATGTCGGAGAGATAGATGGTCGCCGAGAGGATTTTCGCCTTCTCGCTGCCGGCTTCGGCCAGCAACTCGTCGATCAGCGCGAGAATTTCGCGGGTCTGATCGGCGACGGAGCCGCCCTTGGTCTTTTCCGCCACCTGGCCCGCCGTATAGACCGCGTTGCCGCGCACAACCGCCTTGCTCATGCGCGGACCCGCGCCGATTCGCCTGATATCGCTCATATCGCCTCCTGTTTCGGGCGCGGGTTTAGGCGATGCGCCCGCCGCCGGCAAGGGCGGGAGCCGGGGAGTCGCGGCCGGCGGCGGAAAGGCAGGACGAAAAATGCCGGCGCCCGTGTAGCGCGACAAAACAAATGGCAGTTCGCGACAAATCATTTGGCATAGCCCCTCAGCCTTGGCCGTCTATGCCCTGAAGCCGCGCCCTGACTGCCTCTGGCAATCGGTCTTCGCAGGCCTTGCGGGCCTCCGCGCCGGTGAGGGAGACGCCGGTCCCGCTGTTGGCGGGCGCGCCATCCGGCCCGATCTGCACGAACCACGCCCATCGCCCGTCCTGCGGGCCTCCCTTCAGCCGGTAAAGCCGGGCGAGGGAGAGGCCGCCGTCCGAGAGGCTCCAGTCGTCCTCCATAACGTCGATTGAGCCGTCGAGCCGCTTGAATGCCGTTCTGCGCCACTTCATGCCGCCTCCGATTCGCCCCCGAGGATGAAGTTTTAGGGCGGCTGGAAGGGGCTTTGAAAGGCCGTTCAATCGGGGCTGGGGCTACGCCATCCCCAGCGCGGAGAGGTAGAGGTCCAGAATTTCCGCCTCCTCGTCGCGCTTGGCCCGGTCCTGCCGCCGCAGGGAGACAATCTTTCGCATCACCTTTGGGTCATAACCCGCGCCCTTGGCCTCGCCGTAGACGTCCCTGATGTCGTCGCCGAGCGCCCGCTTCTCTTCTTCGAGCTTTTCGACCCGCTCGATCAGCGCCTTCAGATGGCCGCTGTCCACTTCGCTCATTGGCTCAACCCTCCCTCACGAGAAAAACCCAGACCACCGTCAGCATCACGACGCCGCAGGCGACGCCGGCGGCGCTCGCGACAGCCAGCGCGCAGGCCAGTTCGGCGGGCCCCACGCCGGCGAGATGCTCGAAGAGGGCGCTCACGGCGCCAGCTCCCAGTCCTCAGCGAGGATGTCGTCGTCGTGCCGGTCCCACCGCCAATCCGAACCTTCCCGGTAGTAGCGTTCCCGAAACGCGCCGCCGCAGGGATAGGCCCCGGCCAGAAAGATTTCGGTCCTGCCCTCCCAGCTCCGCCGCCGCACCGCCTTGCCTTCCTTCAGCAGCGCCAGAGCCCGCCCGAAGCCGAAGGGGCCGCTTGCCGCAGCGGCGGCCAGCTCAGCGCGCGCCTCCGCTACCGCCTTTGCGAGCTTCTCCTCATGCTTCCGGAGAGCGTTCCTCATCCCTTCTTCCCCTTCTGATCGTCGCCCGCCTTCACGGTCACGGTGGTCATGAAGCCGCCGCGGGCGTCCCATGTCTTTTCGACCGTCTCTGCCTTCCAGCTCCCGTCGAGCGGCTTGCCGAAGCCCGAGACCGTCACCTGCGCCTCGGCGTGGGCGCGGGGCAGGCCGGGGCAGTCGAAATGCCCGCCGGCCGTGTCATTGCCCATCTCATAGGCCTGCGACTCGGCGGCCGCCTTGGCCTCGTCCTCGCTGCGGAACGGATGCGGCAGCATGTGCAGCGGGCCGTCGCGGCCGGTCTTGTGGGTCTTGGCCTTGCGCTTGCCGGCCTTCTCGTCGTGCCAGTGGGCCTCCACCTCGCCGACCTCGGGCCGGGGCTCGATCTCCGCCTCATAGGCGAAGCACTCCGCGCGGCGGATCGTGATCGGCGTCAGCTCCTTGCCGGAGGCGCTCTTGCCCGAGCCGCGCTTGACGGCGATGAGCTTGCCGCCCGCGGGCTTGCAGATCGCCCCCACATGCTCGGACAGCTCGGTGAGGCAGTCGATGTGCGACTGCCGCCAGCGCAGCCAGTAGGGGATTTTGACCTTTGCCACGTCCTGGTCGACCTGCGCCTTCAGCCCGACCTTCTTGGCGATGTCCTCGACGATGTCGCCATAGGTCTTGTCGTCATAGTGCTTCGAGGCGTGCGCCTTCAGCTTGTCGACATAGTCGGCGGCGCGCAGCTGAATCGTGATCGTGTCGCCCGACTCGGCGTCGCCGGCGCAGACGATCTTCTGGACCGTGAAACGGCCCTGCTCGACCGGGCCTTCGTCCTCCCAGCCGCCGAGGATCGTGAATTCGTCGCCGCGCCCCGGCAGGCCGAACCGGCCGGGCGGCCCCACCATCACGATCTCGGCCGTGTCGCTCTCGCCGCCCGCCTGTTCGGTCACGCGCGCCGAGATCCACAGGCCGGCGAGGCCGGGCAGGATATTCTTGCCGGAGCCGTTGACGATTTGCAGGACAGGGCGGCGGCGCATGTCAGGCGGTGATGTGCTTCACCGCCCACATCACCGCTTCTTCGATCTTCGTCCGGGCGATCGAAAGCTCGCGGCTCTGGCCCAGCGCCTCGATCTGCCCGAGGAAGGCTGCGCCCATGTCCTTCACGGCCAGCATATCGGCCTTCTCCTTGTCGGAGAGCACGCGATACTGATGGCGCACGGCGCTGTTGACGGTGCGGGCGTCGGAAACGGAATCGACCTGAGACATTTGCTTCACTCCCACGGGTTGACGGTCGGGACCGCCGGCGGCGCGGGCGGCGCGGGGATTTCAACCTCGCGCGGCGCCTGCAGATAGGGGCCGCCGTCGGCGAGCCCCGGATTGGCGTTCAAAAGGGCTTCGAAAGCCCCGTCGCCGGCCTTGCCCATCGTCTCGGCGGCCAGAATGTCGAGCCGCAGCGGCTCGGTGATCATGCGCTTCAAAACACGCCTCCCGCCGTCTCGCCCACATAGAGCAGCTCGACCGTGAACTCCCATCGCCAGCCCATGCCGTCGGGGGCGATGCGCTGCTCCTCCTTGGAGACCGTCTCGACCGCGACGAGGCCCTGATAGCCGCCGACGAGGCCGCTCATGCGGATGAAGGGGACGGGCCGGCGCTCGCGGCAGGCGCGCTGCAGGGCGCGGTAATTGTCGAGCCCGCCCATCACATGCGGCCGGCAGGCGAGATGCAGCGTCTCGCGGTGCTCGCCGCCGCCGACCGGCTGGTAATAGGGCTCGCTGTCGAAGACCATGTGCCGCGCCCAATTGGCCTCCATGGTCTCCGCGAAGCCCATCGGGCTTATCCCGATGACCTCGCAGGTCGCTGCTCCGATGAGGGCGAGGGGCTGCGACATGGGTCAGGCCAGATCATGCAACGCGGCGTCGCGCGACGAGCGGATGCGGCGGGCCTCCAGCGCGGCGAGCTGGCGATACATGGAGCGGGCGTCGCGCACGCCGTGGAAATGCGCCTGCGCGATCTGCACGCCGCCGCGCCCGCCGGCGCGGGCCTGCTTGCCCGGCGTCGTCGCGGCCGGAGCCGCCGGAGCGCCCCCGCCCGTCGAGCCGCCGGCGCCCCGCCCGCCGGTGAGCGAGGGGCCGACGCGGATGGCCGCGCCCGGCGCGCCGAAACTCGAAAGAGCCGCCCGCACCGCCGCCCCGGTCGCCTGCGCCTTGGCGACGAGCGCGTCCATCGCGGCCGAGGCCGGGCCGATGTTCACGCCGGGCGTCACTGTCGTCGAGAGCTTCTGCAGGGCGTCATAGAGGCTGTTCGCCTTGGCCACGCCGTCGGCGACGGCCGTGTCGATCTGCTTCACGTCGATATGCGGCGACGCGCCCTCGATCTGCTGGAACATGGGCTTCGGCGCGGGAGCCCGGTTGAGCCGCAGCCGCGTCTCATAGGCCGAAACCGACTCGCCCACGGGCGTCGCCATGGCCCGCGTCGCGGCCGAGCGCTGCGTGGCCTCGCGCCAGCGGTTGGCGGCGGCCGCCCATTTGTCGGAGACGCTGTCGAGCCACGGCAGCACGATCGGCTTGGCCGCCTGCGCCGCAATGTCGAGCAGCGCCTGCTTCAGCCTGTTGAGCTTCGCCTCGGTGGTGCCGAGGTCGATGTCCATGGCCTTCTGGATCGAGCCGTCGAAGCCGCCCTTGGCCAGCGCGTCGCGCAGGCGGATGAGTTCGGGCAGCGCCTCCTTCATGCGCAGGATTTCGTCGAACCATTCGCCGCCGCCGATGTCGTTGGCGATCTTGACCGGGTTTTTGGCCTTGCCGAGCCGGTCCAGCAGATCGACCATGGTTTGCAGCGCATTGGCCTGCATGCCCTGCTCGACGCCTTCGGCGGAGAGCCCAAGCTCCTTGAAGGCCGCCTGCGCGTCCTTGGAGAGCGTGGAGGCGCGGCGCAGCTTCGAGGAAAACTGGCCGAAGAAGCGCGCCGCCACCTCGTCCTGCATGCCGACGCCGCGCAGCGCGGTCATCGCCACCATGGCGTCGTCATAGGTGACGCCCGCGGCCTTTGCGCCCGCCGAGGCGCGCTGCCACATCACCCCGATGTCCTTTTCGGCCGCCGCCGAAATGTCGCCCAGAAAATTCACCTTGTCGGCGAAGGTCTCCAGCTCGCGATTGTTCCATCGCGTCTGGCCCTTCACCTCGGTCAGCATCTGCGCGGCTTCCTTCGCGCCGATGTCCCATGCGGTGGCGACCTTCGCGCCGAGCATGGCGAAGCCTTCGAGGTCCTTGGTCGCGACGTTTCCCTGCCCGCCCTGGGCGAAGATCGCCGCCGCCTGCTCATAGCTCATGCCGATCGAGGTCGAGACCTTGGCGACCTTGCGGTCGAGGTCTTCCCAGCTCTGGCCGGCGTCGAGGTTCACCTTCTTCTGGATTTCCGCGAAGGCCTTGTTGCGCGAGATGGCCTCGCGCGTCGCCAGCGCCGCCGCGCCGAGCCCCGTCGCCGCCGTCGCGCCGATGGCCGCCCCGGCGATCACCGCGCCGCCCGCGCCGATGAGATAGCCCTCGGGGGAGAGGCGCGATGCCGCTTCGGCGAGCCCCTCCTTCATCGCCCGGCGCCGCCGCGCCGTCGCGCCGCCGGCGGCCCCGGCCGCGACAGCCGCGCCCGCGCCGAGGCCCTCGCCGCCGCCGGCGAAGCGACCGCGCGCGTCGCGCAGCCTGCGGTCGGCCGCCGTCGTCGATTTCGCCAGCCGGTCCACGGCGGCCCGCGTGCGGTCGATGTCGCGCGCCTCCGCGCCGATGCGGTTGAGCGCCCCGGCCGTGCGCGCGGCGGCGGAGGCGCTCTTGTCCAGCGCCCCGCCGAGCTTTGCGGAGGCCGTCCACGCCCTGGTCAGCGAACCGGAGAAGCGGCCGGAGGCGGAGCCCGAGAGCTTTGCGCTCGCCTTGCCGAAATCATTGAGGGCGCGCGCCGCGCCCTTGAGCTGATCCTGCCCTTGCGTGAGGAATTTGAGCCTTACCGCGACGTCGAGATCAGCCATTGCCGCCACCTGTCAGAGATTGGACGAGCGCGTCGAGCGCCCTGATCTGCGCCCCCGCGCCCTCCTCGGCCTCGATCTCCTGCCCCTCGAACACGCCGAGGATCACCTCGCCCAGCGGCAGGCGCAGCACGCGCGACCACGGCTCGTGCAGAAATCGGCAGGCCAGCAGGCCGACTCGGCGCAGCTCGCCCGGCTCTATGTGGAGGCGCTGTCCTCCCCGGCGCGGGGCAAGAAAGGGAGGCAGGCGTCCGTCAGCCTGTCGGCGTCGCCGGCCTCCATGCCGCGGATCACCGCCGCCGGCAGGCCGGTCATGGCGGCGAAGAAGTCCATGTTGGTCACGGCGCGCCCCGCGGCCTGCGCCCGCTCCGACAGGCGCAGCGCCTCGCCGAAGGAGAGGCGGCGGATCGTCACCATGCGGACCTCGCGCCCGTCGAGACGGAAGGGGAAGGCGAGGTCGACCGTCGCGCTCATGGCGGCGGGGTCGAGGAAGTCGAGCGCGGCCGCCTCCTCCGGGGCGTCGGCGCGGGCGGGCGCGCCGGGCGCCTCGCCCTCCGTTCCCTCGGGCGGGAGCGGGAAGGCCGAAAAATCGGCTTTCGGGGCGCCTTCAAGAGAGTTTGAACGCGGGCTCAAAGCGCCGTCCCTCCGCTGATCGCGAGGTTCGTGGCCATCTCGGCGAAGAGGGCGACGCCGCCGACGATCGTCGCGCCGGGGCCGGCGAACTGGTCGAAGCGATGCGTCACCGCGCCGCCCGTCACGTCCTCGTAGCGCACGATGGTCGAAAACTCATATTCGGTGCCGCTCGCCTTCACGCCCTTGCGCGCGTCCGGCTTCACCGAATTGAGCAGCCCCTTGAGAAGGATGACGCGGCCGCGGTTCGTCCCGTCGCGGAAGCTGCGCAGGTTCTCGTAATAGGTCGCAGTCACATAGGCGCCGGGCTCGCGCCCGCAGAGCCCGCGCACGCGCGGGTCGTCGCTCTTGAGCTTGATGGTCGCCTTGAGCGGCTGCATCTCCTCCGGCCAGGCGACTGCCATGTTGTGGCCGCCGGGGACGAAGTCCTCGGTGTTGAAGGTCAGCTCGGGGAGCGTCACCTCGTCGAGCACGCGCCAGGCGTTGAGCGCGTCGAAATACCAGTTCCCGCCTCGGACGATGTAATCCATGGAGCCCTCCTCAGACGGTCAGCTGGCCGGTGACGTTGTATTGCGCCATCGCCGCCTGAATTTCGGTGGCGAGAATGTCGAAGCTCGCCTCGCGCCGGCCGGTGTAGATCTGCAGATCGACGAGCGCCGGGCTCTCCTCCCAATAGGCGGAGAAAACGAGCCCGCCGACGCGCATGACGGCGTTCGAATTGAGGTCGCGGTCCCAGCGCACCTCGTAGCCCGGCAGGATCGCGGGCTCCGGAAGCGACGCCAGCTCGCCGAGGAAGTCGAGCACGCTCTGGCGCAGCACGACGGCGAGATGCGAGCCGATGTTCTTGCCGATGTATTTGACCAGCGTGCGCGGGATCACTTCGCGGATCGCCTTGCGCGTGCGCACGACATTGATCATGCGCCACAGCGGATCGTCGCTGCTGTTGAAGAAGCCCCAGAAGATTTTCCCTTGCGGCGAGTTCACGCTGCGCGAGGTGCGGTTCTTTTCGAGCTGCACGATGCTGTTGACGCCCCGCTGCAGCAGCCAGTTGGCCTCGCTGTCGGGGTCGGAGATATTGACGCTCACGGCGCGCGAGGGTCCGAGAATGCCCATGAGCGGCTGATTGCCCGGATTGTAATAGGGCCCGCCCATGGCCTTGTCGGTCTTCACCATCAGCGCCGCGACATAGGGCGACGCCGCACGCGTGATCGGCAAACCATTGAGCGAGACGCGCACGCCCTGGCCGACGGGGATGACGTTGAGAGTGTCCGCCCAGTCGGCCGCCCATTCGACGGCGACCGTCTTGTCGGCGGAGGGCGTGTCGGCGACCACGACCGGCGTGATGAGCCGCTCGCAGATGGCGTCGAAGGCGGTGACGATGGGGTTGGCGGCGTTCCCCGGCCGCAGAGACGAGAAGTTGGGGGCGATGAGGATGTCGGGAACCGAGCCCGTCTCGGCCTGCGCCTCGAGCAGCGCCCACGCGCCCGTCTTGGCGGTGGCGTCGCCGACCATCTTGGTCATCGACTGCACGACGGTGTCGTCGGCCAGAATGTCCGGCACGACCGCGACGATGGAGGCGACGACGCCGGAGGCGATGCAGGCGTCGATCGTCTGCTTCAGCGTGCCCGTGCCGGCCGCCGCGATCATGTCCGCATCGTCGGTAGTGAAATGGACCGGCGTGTCGACGGGGAACTTCGCGCGGTCGATGCCCGTGCCGGGCGTGAACACGCCGCCGATGGTCGACATGTCGGCGATGAGGAACGGGACCTTGTCGATCCTGTCGAGAAACGTCCTTACGCCGACGTTCGGGGTGGTCGCTGGCATTGAGCAAATCCTCGCTTGACGCGCCCTTGAGAGAGCTTCAAGCTACGTTTGCCCCCTGAAAACATTGCCCCCGAACGCATTCGGCCCGCTTGCCCGCGCCGCGCCGAAAAGTGCGAAGCGGTTTTCGGATGCAGCGGCGCGAAGAAAAAGCTGCGCGGCGCTTTTCGGATGAAGCGGCGCGAAGCTACTGCGCCGGCGTCACCGTGATCGGCGCGACGGCGGCGCGGGCGGCCTCGGCGGCCTGCGCCTGCTCATAGCTCACGACATAGGTCATCATGCCGTTGATCAGCCCCTGCGAGATCGCGCGCATCAGCTCCTCGCCGGTCGGCGGGCGCATGACGGCGGGCGTCGGCGTGCAGGGCTGCGGCGGGTCGCTGGCGAGCATCTCGTGGCAGTCGACCGCCGGGCTCGCCTCCACGCCGTTCGGGAAATAGGCGGCGGCATAGGCGGCGACGATGCGGCCCATGTCGGCGTCGGGCACATTGACCGTGATGGTCGTCGGCGGCTGCGCCCCGATCTGGCTCGTGAGCTGCAGCGAGCCGGCGAGCGCCGGCAGGGCGGCGAGGGCGAAGGCGAGGGCGAAGGCGAGAAGCCTAAAGAAGCGCATGGGGTCTCCTGTTAGTCGATGAGCCAGTTTGCGCCGTCGCTGTAGACCGGCACTTTATTTGAGCCGCCGCCGGTAACAATGGCGCCGTGGTCAGCGGCGAGGGTGCCCGTCGCGTCGGTGACGAATGCTCTCGCGCCGGCACCGGCAGTCGCAGCGGATGGCAGAGAGGCGACGGTAGTTGGAGTGGTGACGATGGCGCCAAAGCCGTTAGCGCTAGCGCCGCTAACGATCTTCACCACCCCGGTTGTGACTCGACCAAGCGCGGTGTCTACCGCGCCATAAAATTCAGAAGTGCCCGTCCAGATGTATCCCGCGGAGGAACTCACGCCGAAGCCAGAAATTCCAGCAGAGTTGTTTTTCACACCTTGCTTATTGCCCGAAAGTGCAATGTTCGTGTCATCTCGAAGGCCAATCCAGGCTGCCATCGAATATTGACTTGTCGCCGTCGCTATTATTTGAGACCCGCTGAAGCCAGTTTTACCCAGTGTAATTGCACCTGGCTGCATACCGAGTGCATTTTCGCCACCGACTACAAACTGGATGTTCCTCGCCAGCCCCGTTCCGCCCTTTTCGGTTCCGATACGCAGGACATTAGCGGTCGCCTGCCAGTCGAAGACGCCGCGCTCGTAATTCGCGGCGTCGGTGTAGGAGGCGTAGACGATCAGGCGCTGGGCGTTGGCGCCGTTGCGCAACTCAGTGACATTCGGCGCAGGCGCGTAAATCGTCGCATTCGGGCTCGCAAGCGAGCCGCCCAGCGAGAGGGACGACGTCAGTTTGAGAGCGCCGCTCGCATAGGCCAGCGACGCCCCATCGCCGAGCGACAACGTCGAGCCCGACAGCGTGAGCCCCGCGCCGATCGTATAGGTCCCCGCCGCGCCCGCGTCGCCCCTCGGGATCACGAGATTGAGCGTCTGGTTCGGCGTGGTCCCGGTGATCGTCGCCGCCGCCGCCGAACCCGGCGCGGCGGTCGTCACCGTGCCGATCGTCAGCGTGTTCGCCGGGCCAGCATCCCCGCGCGGGATGGTGAGGCTCAGCGTCTGGTTCGGGGCGGCGCCCGTAATCGTCGCCGCGGCGGATGAGCCCGCCGCGCCGGTCGTCACGGTCCCGATCGTCAGCGTGTTCACCGGCCCAGCCGCGCCAGCCGCGCCCTGCGGACCAGCGGGCCCCTGCGCGCCGGCAGGCCCCTGCGGCCCCGCCGGGCCCGGCTCGCCCTGCGGGCCGCGCTGGCCGCGCGCGAGCATGGTCATCACGGTCTGCTGGCTCGCCCCGGCGATGTCCTCCACCGGCCCCCAGGCCGGCAGATCGTCCCACGCCGGCGCGGGCGGCGGCGGGGTCTGCGTCACGCCCTTGCGGATGTTCCAGGCGAATGACCCGAGGTTCGCGCTCTCGCCGCCATCGGCGTAGACCAGATCGGCGACATAGGCGCCCGAGAGCGCCTGCATCTCCGCCTGCGAGGCGAGCAGCGTGAGCACGACGCGCTTGGCCGGCGCGTCCACCGCCGTCACGCGCAGATTGCCGATGGCCGTCGACCAGGAATGATCGAGCGGCGCGTCCGGCCGGCGGCGCAGATCGAGCCGGAACACGCCCGCCGGCGGCATGTCGTAGCCCGGCATGGCGACGGTGATGGAGCGCGCGAGGTTGGCGTTGTTGACCGCGCTCACCTCCACCGGCGCGGGCGCCGACGCTCGCAGCGGCCCCGCGACGAGCGCGACGATAACGGCGAGGGCGAGGGCGATGAGCTTCATGACGTCACTTCTTCATCAGCACGCGCAGGCTCGCGAGCGTGCTCACGCGGATTTCCTTGTTCTCTTCGAGCGCCAGTTCTTCGGGCGTGAGCGTGTAGAGCGTCACCTCCTTCGTCTCGCTCCCCAGCGCGATCAGCTGCTCCATCACGGCGGCGCGGGTCGCGTCCGTCTCGGTCGCGCGCAACTTCATGATCGTCGCCTGCGGGGCGCGCAGCGCGTCGCGCAGGGCCTCGATATTCTCGGCGATGGCGAGACGGACATTGACGCTGAACTTGAACGCCTGCGGCACGGCGCTCTTCTTCGCGCCGTCCTCCACCGCCACCGTCGCGCCATCGAGCTTACCGAGGGCGTCGGTCAGATCGAGCATCTCATTGACCGAGAGCGTGAAGCTCTTCTTCTCGGCAGCCTGCGCGAACATGGGGGCGAGGCAGGCGAGGACGATCATCAGTTTACGCATCATGCATTTGCTCCTTTGGTTAAAAGCCCGGCACATAGCGGTTCGCGCCGCCCGTGCCCTTGATCACGATCCACTCCTGCACGCTCGCGTGCGCGCCCGCCGGCCCGACCGAGCCGAGCGTGGTGGCGACGCTTCCATTGGCGGCGACGGGAGCGGTGATGCTGGTGTCGATGACGATGTTGTGGCCGTAGATCGTCGACCATTGCGCGAAGCTCGATCCAAGCGTGCGGGCGTTGTCGATCTGCGGCCCGAAGCGGACGGCGTTCCAGAGGTAAAGATTGCCGCCGTTATAGGTGCTGAGAAAACCGCTGTGCGACGCGGCCACGCGCAGGAACAGGTTCTCGCCGTCCGAGTAGATGTCGCCGGCGTTCGCGCCCGCCGGGCCGCTCCAATGGAGCGACGCATTGGCCTTGCCGCTGATGGCCGACGTCGGCATGTCGAGCGCATAGCCGAGCCCCGTCCCGTCGAGAGACGTCGACAGCGAACCGTCGCGGAACACGATGCCAGCGAGGAAGGGGGTGCTGTTGTTGAAGATGTAGAGCGCGCCCGAGCATTCGTCGCCGCCCGCCGAACCGCCGCCGCAGCCGAGCGTCAACGTCGTCGTCACATGCGCGAAATTTGCCGTGTGAGGGGCGATGCGATGCGCGCCCCAGCCATTGTAGATTTCGAACTCGCCGAATGTCGCCTGCGCGGTCGGGCCGTCCGCCGCGGGCATTGCGAATGTGACGCCGTAGAGGCTCCACAAATGCACGTCTTCGCCATTGATGGCCTTGTCGTCGCCGACATTGAAGAGGCGCAGCACATGATTGTCCTGCACGGCGCCGTCGCTCGATCGATGCGCGAAGATCGGCCCGCCGATGCCGCCCGGCAGGCCCGTCACGATGAGCGGCGACGAGGTCTGCGGATTATTGCCGACGAAGCCCGAGAAATAGCCGTTGAGCCAGTTCGCGCCGTCCTTCGACGCGCCGCCGATATAGGCGGCCTGCGCGCCGAGCGTGTTCACGCGCACCGTCGACGTGGACGAATACATGTCGCGGCGGATGTTGAGGTTCGCCGTCTGCGTATCCGCCGGGGCCGACATGCCGGGCGGGGCCGGCGGGCCGGCGGGCGTCCATACGGCGGCGCAGGTGATCGTGATGCTCGTCGACGTCTTGGCGACGATCTGATTGCGCGCCACGCCATGCGGCACGATGCAGCCCGGCACGACGAGCGTGTAGCTGTTGCCCGAGACCGTGACGCTCTTTCCGCCCGTCACCTCGTCGCCGATGTTGAGGCCCGTCGTGTCGATATTGTCGATCGTCGTCGAGCCCGCCGTGAGATCGCCGGTCCGCACGACGCGGCCGAGGATCTGCGGGAAAAGGCTCGTGCCGATCGTCGTGACCGGGCCGAAGAGGGCCAGCGCCTGCGACGCTGACGTCGCCGCCGCCGTGGCCGCCGTCTGCGCCTGGTTGCGCGCCAGCTCCGCCGCCGCGCGGGCGGTCGCCGCGCCGTCGCGGTCGACGCGGGCGCGATTGGCGAAGCCCTGCGCCAGCAGCACCGGGCTCATGGTGAGCGGCGCGCCCCACTGGCCCAAGGCTTTCGGGCCCCACACCTTGCCGGCCGCGGCGTCGAAGGCCCAGTCGCAATCGCGGCCGAATGACGGGGCGGGCGCGCCCGTCGTCGGCAGCACCGAGCAGCCCTGATCGCCCTTCGGCCCGCGCGGCGTGATGCTGTTCGGGAAGGTCGGCGCGTTGGTGTAGCCGCCGGCCTGCGCAGCCGTGGCGAGACCGAGAAAAACGAGCGTGGCGAGACGGCGGATCACGCAGTGGCTCCCTGAATGGTGAGGGTGATGATGGCGACGCGGCTCCGCGCCGGGCCGAAGGGACCGCCGCGCGGGCGCACATGGATAAGGTCGCCGACATAGTCGCCGGCCGGGGCCTGGCGGATTTCGTCCTCGGCAGCGCTGAAGGAGAGGGAGAGCTTCCCTTCCTCATAGGCCCCGAGGGTGAGGTTCGGGACCGAATAGGCGGAGGAGAAGCGCAGGAAGGTTTGAACGTCGCCGCGAACGCGCTTGAAGGCGATTTCAAAGACGCTTCCATCGCTCTCGGGCGTCTCGGCTCCGCCCGGGCCCGGGGCCGAGCCCCCGCCTTCGACGGCGTAGTCCATCGGCACGTCGATCGTGAGGTCGAGCGTCTCGCCCTGCACGACGGTCCAGGCATATTGGAGCGGCGCCGCCATCAGAACCTCGCGGCGAGGGCGGCGGCCTCGGCCGGGCACGGCGGCCAGTGCGAATTGAGGCCATAGGTCGCGTCCTCCTCCGCGATGAGGGTGGCGCAGACGGCTCGCATCGCCGCAACCCATTCGACGCCCGCGACGAAGGCCGCCTGCGCGGCTTCCGCGTCCGCCTCGCCGGGCCAGCCGGCGGCGGCGGCGGAGGCCATGTTGCGCTGGGCCACCTCATCCGCGACCGCGAGGATGCGCTGCGCGCACATCGCCTTGACGAAGCCCGGGGCGAAGGCCGCCTGCGCGCGCGGGGCCGGGGCCGCCCAGCCGCCGCCGTCGAGCGGGCGCGAGCCGATCACGATCCCCTCGACGCCCGTCACGTCGCGAACGTCATATCCCTCGACGTCGGCCCATGCGGGACGCTCGTCGAAAAGCTCGCGGACCGCGCCGTTCATGATCAGTGCAAACATCTCAGATCACCCGATTGCGAGAAGGAGGGCCGCGCCGTGCTTGCCGGCGCCGGCCTGCGGAAAGAGGCCGAAGGTCGCGCCGGAGGCGGAGCCGCCGCCGCCGTAGAATTCGCCGGGGCTGCCTTCGGTCTGCGACGAGATGAAATGCGTGAGGCTCGGCGGCATGCAGAAGGACGCGCCGCCCGCGCCGGCCTGCCAGGGCGCGCCCTTGCCGCTCTTGCCGCCCGGCACGCCGAAGCCGCCGAGGCCGCCGGTTCCGCCGTCGACGGCGGGCGCATAGGTCGCCGTCGCCGAGCCGATGCCGCCATCGCCGCCTATGGCCAGCACGAGCGAGCCGATGGAGGTGCTGCCGCCCGGCGCGCCGTCGCCCCCATTGTTGGGGCTGGGCTGCCCGCCCGCGCCGATCGCGACCGGCAGCACGTCGCCCGGATCATAGTCAACGCCCGCGACGAGCACGCCGAAGCGGCATTCCGCGCCGCCGCCGCCCGAGCCCGCGCCGCCATTGTTGCCGCGCCCGCCCGCGCCGCCGCCGGCCCAAGCGATGTAGAAGATCGCGCGCGACCATGTCGGCGTCGCATAGTTGAAATTGCCCGGCGTCTTGTAGGCCGAGAAGGCGCGCGAGAGGTCGGGGGTGAAGAGGTCGCGCAGCGAGGCGAGCGTGAACTTCTTGTAGCTTGCCGGCGTCTGCCCCACGGCCGGGCGCAGCAGCGCGACGATGTCGGTGAGAGCGGGGGTCGTGGTCGCGAGCGGCTCATAGTCGAGATTGACCGTGCGGTTTTCCGCGACGCGCACGCCGACGCCCGATGCATAGGTGAGGATCGCGTTCTTGACCTGCTGGATGGACGGCCACGGGAACTGAAACACGCCCGGCCCCGCCGCCGCCTGCCCGGCCGCGAATTCCGCGTCCGTCGCCTGCCGCCCATAGCCGGTGAGAGCGGAGGTCGCGGCGCGGATGCGATAGAGCACGTCGAGCCAGCCGTTGGACAGCATGGTGTCGACGCGTTCGAGCGGCAATTGCACGCGCGGATGATGCGCGTTGATCATCAGGATCACGTCGAGGATCGTCGCGAAGGCTGCGCTGGGCGGCGTGAGGATGACATTGCCGTTCGAGACCTTCTCCGCCGCGATCCATGCGAGATCGGAGAGGCCGCCATTGGCCGAGACGAATTTCGCCATGGCCGTCGTGCCCACGAGGCAGACGTCGCCGTTTTCGTCGGTGATGGCGTATTCCGTCACCCAGAAGGGGCCGATCTCCTCGCCGCTCCCGTCCACCGCCGGCACGACGCAGAGGATGTCGACCTGGGCGGCGTCGGTCGGGTTGACCGTGACGCCCTGCACCCATGAGCCGCGCCCGACCTCGTGGATCACGCCGCCGGCGGCGAGGAGGGCGGAGATGAGCGGGATCTCGCCATTGCCGTCGCCGACGATCACCTCGCCCTGCGTGAAATTGACCGGCGTCCCGCCCGCCTGCGCGGCGGCGATGCGATTGAGGTAATGCTGCGTGGCCTTGGTCGAGACCACCACCGTGCTGATCGTCGGCAGCGTCATTGCGGATTGATCCTGATCTGCGGGAGGAAGCGCGCGCCCGCGCCGTGGAAGAGGTTGCGACTGCGCGGCTCGACGGTGCGGATGCGCACCGAGAAGAAGCTCGCGGAGCCGTGGAAGAGATTGCCGTTGGAGTTGCGGTAATGCGGGCGGACCTTCGCCGGCCAGTCGCGCACATTCTTGCGGCGCATGACCGAGCGCATCACGGCGTCGAGGTTCGGCGGCTCCTCGCCGGGATAGACGAGACTCTCGACGATGATATCAGGCCATTCCAGCTCGCGGTCCTCGAAATATTCGACGATGCGAACCTCCTGCCCCGTGTCCCGCGCAATCTCCTCTTCGAGTTTCGCGGGCGTGCCATAGGCGAGATGATCGTCGAAGCTCTCGGCCGTGCGCGCGCGCTTCGCGGCGAGCCCGCCGGCATATTGGTGCACGCTGCGCTCGGCCGCGAGGAACGGCAGGAAGGCGGCGTCGCACCGCGCGGGGTCGCGCTCGCGGCGAATGACGGCCGTGTCGGTGTCGAGAATGCGCGCCGAGGTTTTCGACTGCGCCTGCTCCCAGGCTGTCGCATTGCCGGGCAGGAGGTCGTCCGGTTCGTCGCTCATGCCGCCCGCCAGTTGAGCCGGATGCCCGTGCAGACCGGCGCGTCGAAATGGCCGCCGCCGATGACGGGCGGGTTGGCCGGGTTGAATGTCGTGAAGGGCGCGCGCATCTCGACGCCCAGCACCACGCGCGGGTCGTCGTGGCCGATTGCGTCGAAGAGGCCCGAGGGCGTCACCGAGCCGCCGATGAGCCGGCGCATGGCCGCATATTTCTGGACCGCCGCATATTGCGCGTCGCGCACCACCTGCGCGTCCGCGCCGCCGGGCAGCACCAGCGTCGCGTCGACCTCATAGGGGACGATCCGCGCCGCGCGCACGACGATCTTGTCATTGACCTTGCGCGCGTCGCGCGACGCGAAACGCGCGCGCACGCGATCGAGCAGCGCGGGCGGCGTGCGGCCGAGCGGCGAATTGCCGAGCACGACGATATGCACCTCGCCCTTCGGCACGCCGGGCGCCTCGTGCCCATAGACCGCGACGTCGAGAATATCGACCGGCGCGACCGAGCGCGCCTGATATTCATAGCCGCCATAGGAGCCGCCGATGGAGAGGTTCTCCCAGGCGAGGATGGCGCGCAGACGCAGCGACGCGTCGCTCTCGCCCGGCGCGCGAATGGTGTTGTATTCGGCGGCCCGCGCGTCGAGATCGGCGCCCTTGGCGAAGAGCAGAAACGTCGCCAGCACCGCCTCGTTGACGCGCTGGCGCACGAGCCCCTCGCGAAAGGCGTCGACCTGCTGGAGGATGACGGCCGGGTCGCTTTCGAGCAGGGCGACCGTGAATTCCGGCGCCCCCGGATCGTCGCCGTGGGCCGCGTTCCAGTATCGCAGGAAGGTGTCGAGCCGCGCGGCGAGAATGGCCTCGAAGGTCCATGTCTCCAGCGCCGCTGGCGTCGCGACGGCGGCCGGGTTGACGGGATCGAAGCGGCGGGTCGCGAGGATCGTCATGCCGCGCCCCGCTTGATGAGGGCGAGCGGAATGTTGAAATTGGCCGGCTCCTCGACGGCGTAATTGCCGTAGCGCCCCTCGGGGAAGTAACGCCCTTCGAGATAGATCGCGAGGCCGCCCGTCCGGTCGACCGAGACGAGCTGCATGCGCACGATGCGGAACTCCGGCTCCCATTTATGGATAGCGGTCACGAGGTTGCGATAGAGATGCGCCGCGAGCTGCGGCGAGATGTTGCGGCCGAGCCGCCGCGCCGGGTCGAGCCCGAAGTCGAGCCGCATGACGCGCTCGGTCGGGATCGTCATGATGATCTTGTCGAGCGACTGCGCGAGATGCGCATAGCCGGAGAGCGGAGCGCCCGTCGTCGACGAAATCCCGGTGCGGTAGCGGATCATTCAACGGCCCTTTCAGGCGCTTTCAGAGCTGCTTTCGGGCGCGTTTTTTTTTGCGCGCGGCTGGGCGAGGACGATCGTCTGCTGGGCCAGCTCATATTCGGCCTCGGCGTCCGTGAGACGCAGCTCGTGGCCGACCGTCGGGCGCGCGGGCTTGCCCTCCTCATAGACGGGCGGGATGCGATGGCCGGCGACGACGAAGCCGGCGCGCTCGGTGGTGACGTAGGTCTTCTTCTCGCTCATGGTTCTTCTCACGCGCTGGTCGGCAGCAGGGCTTCCTCGCGAATGCGAAAGGCCTGCCCGCCGACGATGAATTTGATCTTGTCGATGCTGTCGCCGTGGACGTAGCTCGTCTTGCCCTTGAGACGCGCCTCCTCGCCCTCGATCGATGCCTTCTTGTCGGCCTTGACGCTGATGTCCTTCTCGGCCGTGACGCTCACATCCTCTTTCGACTGCGCGATCGAGGTCTTCTCGGTCGTGAGGGCGAGCGAGTCCTTTTTCTGCGAGATGCGCGTCTTGTCGTATTCGCGCGCGCTCTCGTCCTTGTCCTGCTGGGGCCGCTTCAGCTCGTCGTCGAAGGCGGAGGGCACGGCGTAGGAGGCCGCGCCGACAATGCCCGAGGGGCTCATCATGCGCATGCGGTCGCCCACGGCCGGGAGCGGCGGCGAATATTTATAGGCGCCCGCGCTGTTCGAATGCGGCTTCATCCAGGGCGAGAGGATGGGCTTGTCGTCCTCGTCGCGGCCGATCTCGAGCCGCACCTTCCACTTCTTTTCGTCGCGCTCGGCGACAATGCCCTCGACATGCGAGAGGGCGAGCCGGCGATTGACCCGCACCAGCTCGCGGCGCGCGCGGCGAAGCTCCTGCGCGGCGAGGCTCATGCGTCGTCTCCCGTGAAGAAGGACGCGTCGGCGACGGCGTAGAGCGTCTGCTTCCACGTCACGGCGTAATAGACGCAGCCCTGCGCGAAATCCCTCGCGGTGAAGAGCGGGGCGGCGCTTGCCTCGCGGGCTTCGCCGATGTTCTCGACGCCCCAGCGCGCGAAATCGTCGTCGGTGAGCGCCTTCAGCAGCCCTTCGCAGATCGCGAGCGCCATCTCGTCGCGCTCGACGCGGCGGCCCGCGACCATCAGATCCTCGGCGACGACATAGGCGGTCATCTGCGCCTCGAAATCGTCGGCGCCCGAGAGCCGCCCGTCGGGCAGGATGCGCGTCGCGGCGACATAGACGCCGGGCGCGTTGAAGACGCCCTTCTTCATCACGTCGGAGATGTCGAGCTTGCCGTAATGCGCCTTCACCTCGATGTCGGCGAAGCGCGCGGCGAGGGCGGCGACGATCGCGTCGCGCAGCGCATGGACGCGGGCCTGATCGATAAGTGAGGCGCGGGTGAAGGCGGTCACAGCATCGCCCTCATGAAGTCGGTGACGAGTTCTTCGATTTCCCGCGCGTCATCGGCCGAGACGCCGACGAAGGGGCGCGCCGGGATCGTCACGCTTTTCGCGAAGACGCGTTTAGGCCCGAGCATGAAGGCCAGCCGCTCCGCGTTTTTCGGCGTGATGGTCGCGCCATCTTGATGGACGTGAGCGAATTCCCAGCTGTCGCCCCATTCGCCGCTGCTCCCCGACGACGAGGAGGCGACGTAGTAGCGCAGATGGTCGCCCGTACGCATGAGGATCGGCGTGCCGGTGAGGTTCGGCGGCCAGGCTTCGCCGTCGGGGCCGGGGCCGCCGCTCTCGATGCGCTTGCGCGTCTGGTTTTCGCCGAGGTCCACGATCTCCGCGACCAGCTCGCCCGCGTCGAATTCCGTGAGCCGCGTGACGAGCGCGTTGACGCGCGCCAGATCGGCCATGTCGATCTCGATGCGGACGCCGATGTCCATCACCAGCCCCCCATATTGTCGCGGGTGAACTGGCGCGGCGGCGCGATGACGATGGCTTCGCCCGGCGACGTCGTCGGCGTCGCGCCGTCGACCGAGCCGCCGCCGGAAAGGAAGGTGAGCCCGCCGCGGCCCTTCACGATGCCTTCGAGCCGCGCGACGGCGGTGTCGTAGCGCGCCTTCATCTCCTCCGAGCCGCGCGCGAAGGAGAGAGCGACGCGATGCATGGCCATGTCGATGGCGAAGAGACGCAGCGCGCCGAGCGACTCCTCGTCGAGATCGTCGATCTGCGCGCGCGTGTAGCGGCCCTGCAGGATGATGCGGATTTCCATCGACACGTCGGCGAGGGCGGCGTCGAAGCGCGCCCAGTCCGGCAGCCGCGTCGCCTCGTCGGCGCAGACGAGCTGCGCCTCGTTGGGATAGCGGGCCTGCACGTCGTCGATGGTGGCGAAAGGTGTGGCGGCCATGATGTCTCGCGGGATGGGGCGCCGGCCTTCCACCGGCTTGGCGCTTGCCGCTGCGCTAGCGGGATCGTCCGGCGGGTCTCACGCCCGCTCCCGATAAAGGCGAAGCCAGAACCGGGCGCTGCACGGCATTGCAGACGAAACTGGATGCGGGGGCTGGATTTGAACCAGCGACCTGCAGGGTATGAACCTGCCGAGCTACCGGGCTGCTCTACCCCGCAGAAAACTCACTTCCACTCGCCTTCGATCGCGCCGAGAGCGGAGAGCGTCTCCCATTCGGCGCGGGTGAGCTTCGCCTTCTCGCCCGGCGCGAAGGTTCCCGCGCTCGCGACGACCTTGAAGACGGCGGCGAATTCCTGCGTCTTCTCCTTGGCCGCTTTCGTTTCGGCCGCCGGCTCGGCGGGGGACGTCGCGCCCTGTTCGGCCGTCGTCGCGGCGCCCTGATCTGTTCTGGCCATGATGCGTCTCGATGCTTGAAGGAAAGATGCGCGCCCGACGTCCGGGCGCGCGGTTTATTGGAGCGATCAGCTCACCGCATTGGTGATGAGCGCGCCCGCGTCCTTGGCCATCACCAGCTCGGTGATCTTCTCGCCGACGCGGATTTCCTCGCCGCCCTCCAGGCCGACGTCCGAGTCCATGACCGAGCCCGCGATGCGCTCGCCGAACTGGGGCGAGAGGCCCCACGTCACGCCGCCGTCGGGGCGCGCCGCGCGGTCGATGTAAGTGAGCGAGATGTGCTTGCCCCACACGCGCTGGAGACTGGCCGCCTGCCCCTTGCGCGCGGTGTTCACCCAGCCCTCGCCGACGAAGAGGTTCTTGATCTCGAAGAAGTCGGCGAACTGCTTGCGCGTGATCATGCCCTCGCCGGAATAGCTGTTAGCGATGGCCTTCACGAGCTTGGGATGCGAGCGCAGCTTCTGCCACACCGCAAAGCCCATCGTGACCGTGTTCGGCCGATAGATGAGCGTCGAGTCGAGCGCGGCGTTGATGACGCCGATCGGGTCGCTGTTCGCATAGTCCTCGAAGCGGGCAGTTCCCGTGAGCGCGGTGATGCGCGCCGGGGCGTAATTGGCCGTATTCTGCATCATGGCCGCGACGCGGACCTCGCGGTCGAGCATGAGCAGATTGGTGAGCCAGTTCACGGCATGCGCGCGCGGGTCATAGCTGGAGATGCCGGCGCGGCGCTGCGCCTCGGCTGCCTTGATGTCGGAATTGAGGATCACGTCGCCGAGGCCATAGCTGTCGACGGCGCCATTCTGCTCGATCGCGCTGAATTCGACGAGCGGAACGCGGCCCTTGCGTCCGACCTTGGTGTCGGGGAGCGAGAAGCCTTCGGCCAGAGGGTATTCAAGCCATTTGAAGCTTTCGCCAGCGACCGGCACGCGCGGCAGCACCTGGTCGGCGATGAGCGTGAGGTCGGGGTTGGAATAGCCGATCGCATAGCCGGTGAGCACCGGGTTGACGACGAAGGGGCGAGCAGGAGCAGCCATGATTGCCTCGATTGCGAAAGAGGGGCGTCAGCCGGTCAGCCGGCGATGACGCCCTTGGAGACCTGGAAGGGGATGACGTCACCGGCGACGCCCGAAACGAGCGCGAAGCCGATGACGTGCTTCATCTGGCCGGAGGTGAAGGTCGCCGCGACAGCCTTGCTGTTGGCGTCCGACGTGAGCGGGTCGCCGGCGGCGACCGTGCCGCCCAGCGTGACCTCGTGGACGTCGTCGATGGCGACGTCGACCATCTGTCCGGCCCCGGTCGCGCCCATGTCGATGACGCCCGCGATCTTGTCGGTCGCCGCCGTCGCCGGCGCGACCTCGCCGCGGTTCGATGTGTATTTGACGATCGTCTTCGCCGCTGCGGCGGCGGTGATCGAGAAGCTCTTGAAGCAGGGGCTGGCGCTCATCGCTTAAGTCCTGTCGTTAGCGGAGGTCAGGCCGTGGCCTGATATTTGGCTTCGAGGGCCGCCATGGCGGACATGAAGTCGGGAGCCTTGCCGGCGGAGACGAGGCCGCGCGCTTCAGCGGCGAGCTGCGCGCCGGTCGGGACGCCGCCGCCCTCCGGCGGCTTCTTGTCGTCGAGGCCGGAGCCGGAGAGCACGGGCGTCTTCGCCGAGAGCAGCGCCTTCACCGTCTCCAGGCCGGCGTCGGTGGCGCAGAGCCGCGCATAATGCTCGCGCTCGGCGGGAACGATCTTCTTTCCCTTCACCGCGTCCTCGAGCAGCGCGTCGACCTGCGCCTTGCGGCCCGCGGCCTTGATGTCGGAAAGCTCCTTCGACGTCGCGGCGAGCTGCGCCAGCGTTTCGTCGTGAACCTTCTTCTCCACGAAGCCGGCTTCGAGAGCCGTCAGCATGGCGGCCTCATTGGCGCCGGCCGTGACGCCGAGCGCGCTGGCGAGTTTGTCCATCATGTTCTCCTGGGAGGATGCGGCGGCGAGCGCCTTCTGATTGCCGAGCGCCGGGGCCGTGACGAGCGCGACCGATCGCAGCCATGTCGGCCTGCGCTCCGGCGTGTGGAAAAAGTCGGGGGAGACGAAGCGGTATTTCCGCGCCGCGAGCAGCGCCTTGCCTTCGTCGAGCCATTCGACGCGGCCCTGCAACGCGCCGCCGTCGACGCGAAGCTCCCTGATCCAGCCGATCGCGTCGGCGCGGGAGCCGGTGAGCGCGGCGTGATGCGTGGCGTGATTGACGTCGACCGGCAGGTCGACGCCGTCCGCATTGAAGCGGGAGACGAGCAGCTCGGGGTCTACATCGAAAGACCTCCCGTCACGGGTGTCGACGCGACCGCGCTTTGCGAAGATCGTGATCCACTCCGGCGGCGCGTCGCTTTCGGGAAGCACGGCGGCCAGAGCGTGAAATGCGAAATCGGCTTGCGAAGCGGTCTGCATGTCGGCAAGATGCAATTGCCGGCCGGGAGCAATGGCCCCGAACATGTTCGGCCCGCCCCGAGAGGCGCAAGCGCGAACCGCGCGCGACCCCTTCAGATAAAATCGACGTTAAAAGGGTATTGAAAGCCCTGGACGCGCGTTTTCAGCCACAATGGCCGAAGACAGCGGAAATCGCATTCGACGCATCAGCGGCCGTTTCTGCGGCCCGCGCCTTTCCTCTCTGGCAGGCGCTCCAGAACGAGTTTCGAATAGCCCGCGTCGTCGCGCCAGTGCTCCAGCTCGGCGAAGTCGCCGCAGAGCAGCCGCGCGAGCTTCGTGGCCTTGAGATCGAGCGCGCTGCGCATCGTCGGCGGCATGCGCTCCCAGTTGGGCGCGCCGCGCATAAGCTCCTTGAGCGACTGCTCCAGCTCCGCGACCGCGCCGAAGTCGCCATGCGTCGTCTCGCGCGCGGCGAGCAGCGGATCACGCGGGGTCTTTCGCATCGTCTTTCCCGAAGCTCAAAATCTGCAGCAGGCGCGACAGCGACAGCCGCCAGCGCGTCCTGGCAATCAGCGCGCGCAGCGTGAAGCCGCGCGGCTTCTCGCCCGCCTCGCGCTTCGCGGCCTCGTCGATCACGCGCTGCACGAGCGGAAGATCCTGCGCGCGCACGCGCGGCCTCTTGCCCGTGAGCGCGCCGCTCGGCGCGGTGACGATCCTGCCGTCCATCACGGCGGCGGGAATGTCGAAGCTCGCGCCGGGGATCGTCGCGAGGAAGCGCGGCGCGGGCGAGGCGACGAATTCCGCGATCGACTTGCGTGCGGCCTCTTCGCCCGCGTCCGCGAGCCGCGCCGAGAAATTCTCGACGAGCGTCCGGGCGCGGGCGAGGCCGGGGTTCGTCTGCCAGCCGGGGTCGATCCCGACGGGCACCTGCGTCACCTCGCCGGTGCGGTTATTGACGAAGGTCGTCGTCTCCATGGACGGCCGGTCGGTCGTGTAGCCGTCCTGTCCGTCGAGCCGCTGGAATTCGAATTTCGTGATCTGCCGCACGGCGCATTTGCAGCCCCAGCCGTTGGGCGGGAAATGCGTCTTCCAGAAATCGTCGTCCACGGGCAGGATCACGCCCGCCCAGACGAGATGCTCGGGCCGCGGCTCGACGCTCGCCGTGCGCACATAGAGCAGATAGGGCAGGCCGCGCTTGGTGCGCTGGATGCGCTCCCACTGCCCGGCGGCGCGCGCGGCGCGGACATTGTGCCAGAAGATCGTCTGCAGCCGCGCGGGCTTCGAGAAGTCGACGATCTTCGACTTCCACCGCCCCTCGGGATCCGCGACCTTGCGGCGGCCATACCAGCCGAGCCGCTGCAGCTCGGGAACGATCCCCTGCCGCCACGTCTCGAAGCCCTGACCGTTTTCGAGCGCCTTTTGAATGGAGCTTTTGAAGAGGTTCAAAAGCTCGAGATCGACGGCCTTGGCGACGGTGAAGGCGTGGGCGTGCTCCTCGCCGTAAACATCCTTCCACGAGAAGGAGGGCTTCAACCCCTTGTCGGCGAAATAGCGGATGACCTCCGGCGGCGTCTGGAAACCGCGCTGGGCGGGCGGCTTCACGTCAGTCTCTCACGTCGCCGAGGCCGCGCGATTTCGCGGTCGCCTTCGCCAGCGCGTCGACGAGTGGGCCGCTGTCGATCTGCGCCGCGGCGAGCTTCGCCAGCGCGTCCTCGAAGGACGTCGCCTCGCCGATCGCCGAGAGCAGGCCCGCGAGCAGCGGGTCTCGGATTTCGCGCCAGTCGGAGAGCGCATCGTCCGTGATCGCGTCCGTGTCGTCGAGCGCCGTGAAGCCCTGCGCCGGATCGTCGGCGGCGAGGCGGGCGGTTCGCGTCTCGCCGCAATTCGGGCATGTGCAGCCGAAGGCGGCGAGATTGGCCTGGTCGCTCCCCGGCTTCTCGTTCTTGGCGCGCGCCGCCCCCTTGTCGCCGTCCTTCGGCTGCTCCGCCGCATTCGTTTCGTCGCCAGCGGCGCTGTCTTCCCCGCCGCTCGAAACATCTGCGGCGGGCTTCTCGCCCATAAGCTCGTCGTCTTCGTCCGGCTCCGGAATCGAGGCGCGCTTGCGCACATATTTCTGGCCGACCTGAAGACCGAGCGGGATCGTCTTTTCGAGGAAGGTCGCGAGCGCCGCGAGGTCTTCGTTCTCCGCCAGCTCCATCTCGACGATCGGATAGACGTCCTGCGGGCCGAAGTTCATGGCCACGGCCGGGCGCACCAGGTCGCGATTGATCGTCGCCGCCGACTGGCGCAGGTCCGCGCGGGTGATGTCGGTGCGGACATTCTCCTGCACCTTCGCCTGGGCGAGCGAGCCGCCCGACGACGAGACCTCCGACGTCATCGTCTGGCCGAGAATGATGAGCGACACCTTGCGGTCGAGATAGTCGATGAAATTGCCGAACACCGCCTCGCCGCGCGAGCCATTGACCTCGTGGAATTCGATCTGCGTCGCCTCGGGAATGATGGCGGCCGCGTCATTGGCGATCGAGCGCACCGCGCGCAGCAATGTCGCCTTGTCCCGGTCGGTCGCGGAGGCGTGATATTTGCCGACGCGAAACGGAAGGCCATAGACCTCGCAGAAGGCCGCCCAGTCCTGCAGCGCGAAGGTCTGCATGACGAAGGCCCATGCGGCCGAGCGGGCGTAGCCGCGCCGCACCGGCGAGCCCGCGCGCAGGAAGGGCTCGTGCCGGATGAAATAGGGCGCCGTGATCTCGGCGCCGGGAAGCCCCGAGTCCTCCAGCAGGCAGAGCGTGTCGAGCCCCGTCTCGTCGTAGCGGAACCAGCGCGCGTCGCGGTGCTTGTATTTCACCGGCCGCAGCGCCTTCTGCTGATATTCCCAGATCGGCTCGACGACGGAATAGCCCTTGCCGACGCCGTCCTGCAGGGCCGAGACCATGTCGGGGAACATCGGGTCCGCGATGAGGCTCTCGACGAAATCGACGGCCTCCGGCTTCACACCCTTGGGCGCGGAGACCGAGACCGTCGCGCCGTCGAGCGCGAGGCGGCGGGTCTGCAATTGCGAGGCGTAATGGAGGTAGCGCTCCTCCATGTCGATCGCGAGCGTGAGATAGGGCTTGGCGTGCCCGAGGTTCGCGCCCTTCATGATCTCGGCGAGGCGCTGCGGCGTGAGGCCGGAGGCCTCGGAATAATAGACCAGCGCCCGCGCGCCCTGCTTCTCGGGGCTCGCGATCTCGCCGGTGAGCAGCGGGACTTCGATCGGGCGGCCGTCGGGGCCGAGGATCGAGGATCGGCGGGTCGCTACCATAGGGCGCGCTCATGGCTGGAGGATTCGGGAAAGAGCCAGTCGCCCGGCTCGTCGCGCCCTTTCGACGCGGGGGTGTAATCGATCTCGACGACGCCTGTCCGCGTCGCCGCATAGGCCAGCATCAGGGCGACGGCGGCGTCGCCGTGGCGGTCCTTCTTGACGCCGCTCTTGAGCGCCGGCACCTGCGGCACGCCGTTCTTCACGACCAGCAGGCGCAGGTCGGAGGCGATGTCGGCGTCGGCGGGGATCTCGATCCAGTCGTCTTCAAAGGCCGTTTTCAGCGGCTGCGCGTTCTCGCGATACCAAGGCACATTGAGCATCACGGCCTCGGTCCGCAGCTCGCCATAGGTCTGCACGGCGAATTCGGCCGTCGACATGCCGAGGCCGGTGGCGTCGTGCTTCGACGCCGAGAAGCGCGGCAGGCGGTCGCAGATGAATTTGAGCACCTGCCGCTGCTGGTCGAAGGGCATGTTGCGCATCTCGACGACGAAGGGCGTCACGCGCTTGAGCGTCTGCGTCACGGCCAGCGGCCAGAGCACGGTGAGGTCGGAGACGCGGCCATAGTCGCCGCCGAGATAATGCGCGCGGGACTTGTCGAGCGTCGCGAGCAGCGGCGCCAGCTCCGCCTCGCACCATTCGCGCACGTCGCGCTCGCGCAGCTCCGCGCGCCAGTGCGTGAAATCATTGGGCCGCGAGAGGCGCAGCACGGGGACGCCCTGCCGCGCGCGCGCCTCGATGAGCGGCGCGGGCAGGAAGGCGCCGTCGCCCTCCGAGGGGATGCAGAAAAGCTCCTCGTCCGCTGCGTCGCCATAGAAGGCGATGACGTCGTCGCGCCATTTCGCCTCGCCCTCGGGGCTCCACGCCTCGCCGCTCTTGAGCATGATGCGGCGCGCGAGCCCGTCGTCGAGCGCCTCATCGAGATCGACGCGCAGCAGCGCATATGGCTTGTCGCCGCCGCGCGCCGCGCAGCTCCTGATCAGGCGGTTATAGGCGTTGTCGACGCCATTATGCGTCGAGATGACCAGCACGCGGCCGCCCCACATCAGCAGCGCGAAAGCCGCTTTCAAAAGCTCTTCAAGGTCGTCGTGAAAGGCCGCCTCGTCGACGCAGACGAAGCCCTGCATGCCGCGCAGAGAGCGGGCGCGCGAGGGCAGCGCGACGATGTGATGGCCCGAGGCGAAGGTGATGCGAAACGCCTTGATGGCCTTGTCGGCCTCATCGTCGAAAAGGAACTCCTCCACCGCGCTCGCGGCCTGGTCGAAGTGTTTCGCCCATTCGGCGCAGGTGTCGATCGCCTCGCGCGCCATTTCGAGATTGTAGCCGATGTAGAAGCAGTCCATGCCGCCCGCCGCGGCGGCGGAAATGAGCACCATGGCCGCGCAGCCCGCCCAGGTGACGCCGGTGCGGCGGCTCTTCTCGACGACCGTCACCTTCTCGCTCATCGCGAGTTCCACGAGCCGCTTCTGATAGGGCAGCAGCACGTCCGGCGTCGCGCCCTCGTCCGGCAGCGGATGCGCGCGGCGATGCGCGATCCATTCGTCGCGGGTGATGAGACGGGGGCTTTTGGCCTCGTCGGTCATGCGTCGCCCTCTATGTTGGCGCACACGTCACGGGGATCGCCGCCGGCGGCTTTGAAGCCTTGGCAATAGGCGGCGATGTAGGAATAGTCCGCCTCGCCGCCGCAATTCGCGCAGCGATATTTCGCGATCCAGTTCGCTTCGAGCGACGGGAAGCGATGTTCGACGCAGGAGCCGAGCCTGCGCCTGTTCTCGCTGATTTCAGCGACGATCCTTTGCGTGTCGGGCGTCACGCCGTCGCCTCGAATCCGAACGCCTTGAGCGAGCCCTCGGGGATGTCGTGGCCCGGCCCGACGCGGAAGACCTTCTCGCCCGTGTTGCGCACATAGGAGACCGGCCACGGGCCGCGGCGGTTCACGCCGCCGCCTTGCTCCACGGCCTCGCGCGAGAGCTGGATGCAATGGCGCGCATAGCCGAGGCGATCCCTCCCCGCGCCGACATTGGCGATGATCTCCTCATCGCTCATGCCCGCTTTCACCATCCTCTCGACTCTTTCCCGCAGCGTGTAGTGATGGCTCATTTCTTGATCCCCAAAATCTGCGCCTTCAATTCGTCGACCATCTCCGGCTTCAGGCCGCGCGACTTCGCCACGGCGTCGACCGCCACGGCGGCCTTGCTCTGGAACTCCGCGACGAGCTTCGCGCGGTGCTCGCTCGATTTCTTCTGGCCCTCGATCGCCGCCTTGTAGCCGCTGGCCAGCTCCATCGCGCCCTTGGGCGAAATCCTGCCCGCGCCGGCCGAGATGATCTCGGTGATGAGCGTCTTGATGAATTCGCCGAGCACGATGTTGCCCTCGTCGATCGACTCGGGCGTGAACTGGTCGGCGATGCCGGCGAAGAGCGCGCGCTGCTCGGCGATGCGCTGGCTCGCGGCGTAGGAGCGCACCGCGCGGCGGTTGAAGGCGCTCTTCGAGATCGGCGCAATGCCCTTCGCCGCGAGGCGGTCGTTCAGCTCGAAGAGAATGTCCGCCTGCGTGCGCTGGCGCCGGTTGAGTTCGTCCATCGCCCAGCAGACGTCGTCCTGCCCCTCCTCGGGGATCAGGTCGATCGACGACAGCCGGCCGCGGCTCTGGCGATCCTCCACGTCACGCCTCCGGGCTGGGGCGCTTAACGCCGGTGATGATCATGCGGCGCTCGACGTGATCGAGGCCCTTGGTCGTCAGCGAGGCGATGAGCACGCTCGATCTTTCGATGATCGTGACGGCGCCCATGGTCTCCAGCCAGCGCAATTCGTCATGCACCCATTCGCGCGGCCTGTTGATCGCCCAGCGCAATTCGAGGTCTTCGCGCAGCGCCTCGCTGTTCCATCGCCGGTCGGGCTGTTCGGCCAGGTCGCGCAGGATGATGAGGCGGGCGTGTTCGCGGATGATGTCGGTCATGCTCATTTCCGGTCTTCCCTTTCGGCCAGACGGTCCTGCGCGCGTTCGTTCTGCGAGATCAGCGTGTCGATCTGCCGCGACAGCGACTCGAACCGCGCTTCGAGCGTCGCGGCGATGCCGGTGATCTTCACGTCGATGCGATGCACCTCCTCGCGAGTCGGGAGATGCTTGATCTCCGTCTCGACGGTCGCCATGCGCTGCTCGACCTTGTCGACGCGCTCGAAGAGGCGGGCGTCGTCCTTGCGCAATTCGTCGATGTCGTCCCTGATCGCGCTGAGCGTCGCTTCGTCGCGCCGCGAGAAGGCCGCCCACAACGCAATGAGCAGCGCCGCAGCCGACGATACCCATGGTGCGACCCATTGCGCGATCGAGCCCCATTCGACGCCGCCGTGATCACTCACCAGAACCTCCCCTCGAAAAAAAAACGCCATGAGCGCGAGGATCGCGGGCGCGGCCGCGATTGCGCTGATGACGGCGACGCCGAGCGCGTCCTTCGTTTTCCTATGCATGGCGCCGCGCCTTCAGCTTCCAGAGCCATGCGGTGAGCGCCACGGCGCGCATCAGCGTGCGGGCGATCATTGCGCGCCCCCGCATTTGCGCCTGTAGTTCTCATTGTTCGCGGCCACGTCGCGGATGAAGGGCGCGAGGTCGGCGCAGATCGTGTTCGCGCTGGCCTCGCCCTTCGGGCACTGGCTCTTGAGCCATTGCTTCAGCGCCGGGCTGGCCTTCGCCGCGCGCATCGTCTCGCAGGTCGAATCGACATAGACGGGCCCGCCCATGGCGAGCGCCTCAGAGCCGATCGACAGCGTCGTCAAAATCACCGCGATCGATCTCATGGCGCGTCTCCGCTGATCTGGCTGCGTCCGTCGCCCGGTCGCGCGCGGCTTGCAGGTCTTTTTCGAGCTGTTCGGCCTTCGTGGCCTTGGCGACGGTCTTGCCGTAGCGCGCGAGCAATGCTCCGCCGGCGACGACGATGGCGAGGGCGATGAGGGTGAAGATCGGCATGGTCAGACGCCCTTGGTCGGAACATAAGGATCGTCGACCAGCCCCTTCGTGATCACGTCATAGTCGCCCGACCAGGCGTCGAGCGTCGCGATCATGTCGCGGCCCGAGTCGTCCCAGTCCTCATAGACGCCGTCCTCCGCCGCCTGGGCGATGCGCGCGGCGTAATGCTCCAGGCGCCGATTTGCTGCGGCCAATTCGCCTCGCAGCACGAGGAGCTGCAGGCCGATCAGCCCGACCGAGAAGGCGATGAAGGCGAGAAGGATTTCGATATTCGTCAATGTGCGCTCCTGATGATCGAGGGGGCTCACGCGGCCAAAGCGCGCTGACGGCGGCGTGCGCATTCCCGCGCCTGTCCGCGAGCGCGTATCTCACGCAGGGCCGCGCCGTCGTAGCGTGAGCGCTTTGGCGCATAGTCTCGCCGCGCGGTTCCATGCGCGACACGGTGCAGATCGCGGGTCGCGAGGAGAGCGCTCATCATCGTGTTTCTCATCGACAACGCTGCAAAGGCCGAGGCCATGAGAGAAAAACGCCCAGAAAACATTTGTTGCTCCTGATGATCGAGGGGAACGCCGGCCGCGTGTTGCGGCCGGCTTGAAAGCGGCTTTAAACGCCGACCTTGTTGATGGCGCTGCGCGCAGCGCCGACGCCCGCTCCGGCGATCATGGTCATCACCCAGCTCGGCACCTCGTAGCCCAGCGCCTGAAGGCCGCCGACGACGAAAGTCGCGAGCATCACGAGATAGGTCTTCTTGCCGTCGAGCACGGCCATCCAGTCTTTCATTGCTTTCTTCCCTGTCTGCCCGCGAGGCGGGCCTTGCTTACTGGGCGAGTTCCCAGCGCATTTCCTCCGCGACGGAGAGCCCGACGCGAATGATGAGGTTCGCGCCCATCGCGACGACGGCCGCCGTCATGAGCGCGTAAATGAAGCCGCGAGGATCGATCATGGCTCACCGTCCCGTTCGCGGATTGACGATTTTCTTGACGACGTAGCCGCCGATCATCAGCGCGTCGCGCGGCCCCTCCGGGCTGGCGCAGCCGGAGAGCGCGAGGGCGACGATCGCGAGGGCGAGCGCGGCGCGTCTCATGCCGGATACTTCGCCCAGGGCAGCTGGAAATGCGGGCCGTCCTTGAGGCTGCGCCAGTCGCCGCCCCATTCGATCGGCACGCCGACGGCGGCGGCGGCCTTTTTCATGTCCGCCGCGAGACGGGCGTAGAGCGGCCAGTCCCAACGCACCTTTCCGCCCACCTTCACGGCGAGGTCGATGGCGTGGCCGGTGAGATGGCGGGACTTCAGCGTCTTCGACGCGCCGGCGGCGACGAGCGCCTTCTGCCGCTCCATCGTGCGCCGGCCCTCGGTCACGATGAATTCGATCTTCGAGTCCTTCGCGCATCGCCGCACGACCTTTGCAAGATCGGCGTGCACGCCGTTGAGACGGGATTCGCTGCGGGTGTCCATGGGCATGTCAGCCTCCAATCCTGACCGACACGCGGGCGACGCCCGCGCCGATCATGCCGATGCGGGCGGCGGCGCCGCGCGCGAGGTCGAGGGAGCGGCCGGTCCAGGCGGCGGGGCCGCGATCATTGACGCGCACCGTCACGCAGCCATGCAGGCAGACGGTGAGGCGCGTGCCGAAAGGCAGGCTGCGATGCGCGGCGGTGTAGCCGCCGGCATTGAAGCGCTCGCCGGTCGCGGTGTGGGCGTTGAGGCGCTCGCCGCCGCCGTAGTAGCTCGCGACCATGCTGCGCGCGCCCTCTGGCGTGACGAAATGCGCGCGCTCGATCTGGCGGCGCAGATGCGGGCGGCGCCAGCCGGTGTTGGAGGGATGCAGCGCGGCTTCCTGCGCGCCGAATATCTCGTCGAGAAAGCCCGCATGGGCGGGCGCGAGCCACAGCAGCGCGAGCGCGAAAGAAAGCGCCGCGATGAAGGAGCCGATGATTTCGAGTGATGATTTGCTCATGCCCCGCAGGCTATGAGCAGGGCCGTCCCGCAATAGGCCCGAACGCGTTCGGGCGGGCGCTTCGCCGTCGATTCAATATGCCGCCGAACGCGGCTTAAAACAAGTTGCCCTGCCGATTGTCGCGCAGGCGCAGCCGCTGGCGCAATTTCTCGATCGTGCGCAGATGCAGGCCGGAGGCGCGCGCGGCAGCCGGGTTGCTCGCGCCCGAAAGCAGCATGTCGACCGCGCGGCGGCGCGCCTTCGCGACGACGCTGGTGACGCCGAGCGGGATGACGATCTTGAGGCCGTGATGCGAGGGCTCGGCGTCGCTCGGCATGTAGCAGGCGTAATGCCGGCAGATGGCGTCGGCGGCGGTGCGCCCCACGCATTGCACGAGCCAGTGGCCCTCCGGCGCCCGCGCGGGGATATAGACCGCCTGCCCGCCGCGCGCCTCGGCGAGCTTCAGCGCCGCGTCGAGACCCGCGACCTCCGCGATCTCGGCGAGCTGCTGCGGGAGATAGGCGAAGTCGTCGCTCATGATTCCCTCGGGGAGAGCACCGTGACGACGTTGAAGCCGACGACGCGGTAACGCACGCCCTCGGCGTTGATCACATAGGAGCCGCCGCCGATCCCCTCCGCCGCGTCGGCCGCGCGCAGCAGCCGCTGGCGCATGTCCTCGCGCAGCCGCTCGATGTCGACGCCGTGGATCCGTTCGATGTAACGCAGCACGGCGTGGTCGGTGACGTGGAGCGTCATTTGCCGTTCGCCTCCTTCGCGCGGCGCTTTTCCTGCGCCGCGATGATGCGGTCCATGATCGCCTCGATGTGCTTCTCGAACAGCTCACGCTGCGACGGCGTGAGGCGCACCCGGCCATGGGCGAGATCGATGGCGGTGCGCAGCGCGGAGAGCTGGCTCTGGTCGCTGATCATCAGCGCCTCCACATGGTTTCAAAGGCCGTTTCAAAGCGCGTGACAGCCGGCTTGCAGCGCAGCGCGATGAGCGAATTGTCCTGCCGCGTGAGGCCCGAATGGGAGAAATTGCCGGCGCCCTCGCGCAGCAGTTCGCCGTCGATGGCGTAGGCCTTCAGATGCATGAAAGGGGCGGGCTCGGCCTTGTAGCGGATCTCGACATTCATGCGCGCGGCGAGCCGGTCATAGGGCGCGGCGAGCGCGCGCGGCATGGGCTGGTCCGCGCCGTCGCGATAAAGCCGAACGGCGACGCCGCGCGCGGCCGCCGCGTCCAGCGCCTCCACGACGCGAATATTGGTGAGCACATAGGCCGCGAAGTCGATACGGCGGCGCGCCTGGCCGATGAGCGCGACGTCGATCGCCTCCAGATTGTCGGCGGGCGCATAGGCGAGCCGCTCGACGCGGCAGCTCGCGGGAAAGGGCGGCTCGTCGACGGCGCCCAGGGCGAGCGCGCCCGCGCCGAGCGCGGCGGTGAGATAGGCGACGAAAGCAGTTTTCGCGGCGGTCATCTGGCGGCTCTCTTTTTGTTGCATTTCACGCAGGGCGGGCCGTCGGCGCGGTCCTCGGGCTCGCAGCGGATCATGCCGCTCTTGAGCCCGCATTGATGACACTCGAACCAGGCGACCGACTCGCCCCGCACATTCCAGCCGGCGTCGACGAAGCTCATCCTGATCTCGCGCGGCTTCGAGACGCGCTTGAAGAAATCGAGCTGCAGGGTCATGCGGCCGGCTCCTCCCGCGCATCGCGACGCGCGAGAGTCATCAGCCTGCCCGCTATCGAATTGGGAGCGCGGCCGAGGGTCCGCCCGATCTCGGAATAAGATGCGCCCTCGGCCTCCAGTTTCAGCAGCAGGGAATCTTCGACGGGCGTGAATCGGCGAACGACATGATTCCCCCTGACCATGGAGGCCGGCCCTTTCACACTCGACCAGCATTTGGCGACGACCGGCGGCTCGACGCCCATCTTCAGACAGTAGTAGGAGATTGAATTCCCGCTTATCCCGAAGCGCTGGCCAATGCGGGCGTATGTCCATCCGGCTTCCCGCAATTCCGCGATTTCCTGCATGTCGCGATCAGAGAATCGACGCCTCCTCGTCATGCGCCCCTCCTCTCAAACCCGATAGACGCCGTCCGCGCCCTTGCGGGCGTCGATGGCGCCGCCGTAATGCGGCAAGGCGGCGGGGGCGGCCGTGCGGCGGATGGCCTCGCGCGCGGCGCGTTTCACGGCGGTCACGGCGCGGGCGGCGAGGTCAGCGGCGCGGTCAACGTCCACGCCATAGCGACGCAGGGCCGCGCGGGCGCCGGAGGGCTGCGCCTTCACGGCGACGGTCGCCACGGCCTTCGCGGCCTTCGCCTCACGCCACGCCTCGCTGATCGCCGCGCCGAATTCCATGCCGCCGGCGCGCAGCTCATGGGCGCGGCGCATCACGGCCGCGCGGTCATAGTTCGATTTACGTTGCTTCTTCATCGTTTCTCTCCTTTGCAAAATGGCCGTCACGCGGCCTCCTTCTTCATCGCTTCGAGCCGCACGCGCAGGCGCTTGCCGAGCGCGCTCGCGAGCTTGTCCCAATGCTCGCCGGTGTAGAATTCGAAGCTCGCCGGATTGCCGACCGCATAGCCATAGCGTTCGAGATTGGCGTCGACGGTGTTGTTCTGGCCCTCGCGAATGAATGGCCTGAAGCAGCCCGTCTCGATGCAGCGCGCCGCGACCGCCATGGCGACCGCCTTCTTGATGTCGGCGGGCGAATCCGTCTCCGGCCAGTCGATCTTCGCGCCGCGCGAGACCATGGATTTGAGCGCCTCGATCGCCTTCATCGCGTCGGCGGGCTCGGTGAGGAAGCGCGTGTGCGAGAGCTTCGTCTGCCGCTCGACGAAGGCGATGAGCGCCTTGTCGTCGCGCGAGCGCACCAGGCCCAAATTCCACGCGCTGATCCACAGCGCGCGCAGCTTGCCGGCATAGGGGCCGGAGGCCGTGTCGCTGGCGCGGCGCACGCGGGCGTGACTGCCCGCGAGAACCTTCAGCATGTCGATGAGTTTCGCGGCCTGCCGTTCCGAGAGCAGCGACGAGGACGAGACGGAGAAATTGTCGCGCAGCAGGGCGCGATAGTCGTCATCCGTGAAATGCGCGACCTGCTTGCGCAGCGAATGAATGGCGCGGGTTTGCGCGGCGGTGGTCATGATCAGCCTCCCCTGTGTCCGGAGCCGCCGCGGCAGGCGCAGCCAAAGGCGATGAGCAGCGCGACGCCGCCATGGCCGATGAGCGCGAAAAGCGCCGCGAAGCCCAGTGATCCGCGCCACAGGCAGAAGCCGGCGCCCGCATAGGTCGCGAGCATGAACATGCCGAGGGCGATGAGAAAGATGCGCTCTGTCGGTTTCATGCGGCCTTCTCCAGTCTGTAGCGACGCGCCATCTGCCGCCTGAAGGCTTCGGCGTTCGAGAAATTGTGAAAGGTGAGAACGTCCTTCCCCTTGGCGAAGGCGAGCCAGCTTTCGCCGACGCGGGCTTCGACGACGAAGACCAGGTCGACGAATTGCGTGTCGACGGCTTCGCCCTCGCAGAGAAAGCGGACGCCGCGCGTGCGCAGCTCGGTGACTCTCGGGTCGACCCTTTTCATGCCGCCTGCTCCATCTGCTCCGGCCGATGCAGCGCATCGACGTCGACCGAGAAGGTCATGCGATTGGCGGCGCGCACCAGCGCGCGGCCATCGACGACGGCTTCGAGCGTGGCGAGGACATGCGCCTCGCCGTCGCTTGTCTCGACGGCGAAGGCCACCGTCTCTCCGATCTGAAGGGACTCGCGCATCACTCCGCCCCCGTCAGTTCGGCCTCGAAGGGCTCGACCGAGAAATTCTCGCCGGCCGTGCCGATGGTGACGCCGGCGATGAGGCGGGCCTTGTCGGGCTCGCGCAGCATGGCTTCCTTGTCGATCTCGGTCTTCTCGCGCAGGAACAGCAAGAGGCCGAGCGTGCGGATGCGCGCGATGACCTCGTCCACGCCCTTGATCGTCACGCGCGGCGGCGCGAAGCGCCATTCGATGCGGCCCGTGCCCAGCTCCGCGTGCTTGCGCTTGCCATTGTCAGTGAGGCTCACGCGGTTCGCCTCCGCCCAGGTGCGCAGGCCGTCCGTCAGCTCCTCGATGCGCGAGCGATAGGGCAGCGCATTCGCCTCCGCCGTCTTCTTGGCGAGGGCAATCTCGTCGTTCATGTCGGCCTCGATGCGCGCGATCGCGCGCTGCGCCTCGCCGATGTCGTGGATGAAGCGCGCCGCCTCCTCGCGGCTTTGCGGCACCGGAACATTCGAGCCGCGGGTCTTCGCCTTCGTTGCAGCCTTAGCCATTGGTTTCTTGCTCCTTGCGAGCGTTGTCCGGAAATCTCTTTGAAAGCACGTTCACGGCGCGCTGGTAGCGCGCCTGCGCATCGCGTTCGGCGGCGGTGTATTCGGCCCGCCGCAAGATGTCGGCGGCCACGACGAGCGCGCGAATGTCGTCGTCGTCGACGCGATCCCGCAGACTGTCGATCGCGCGGTCGCGCAGCTCCCGCAGATTGATCGAGGGGCTGCGCCGGTAGCCCGCCTCCAGCGCGAGGAAGTCTCTGACGAGCGTCGACAGCGCGACCGGCGGGGCCGGGACAAGGACCGGCGCCGGCGCACCGTTCTCTGTCTCGAAGTCATGCGCGCTGATCAGCGCCTCGCACAGTTCGAGCACATGGTCGGGGGAGACGCGCATCGCCGCGCGTCGCCCCCCCGCCATGATGCGCCGCGCGAGATCGTGCGGGACGATCGGCTCGACGGGCGCGGGCAGGACGCCCCGCCCGCGCATCATCGAAAGCGAGACGCAGGCAAGCTCCAGCGCATAGACATGCTCCGCGAAGGTCGCGTCCTCCGCGACCCGCGCGGCGATCCTGTCGCGGCCATGCAGCACGCTCGTATGATCGCGCCGCATGAGGAGCCCGATCTGCGGCAGGCTTTTGTCAGTCAGTTTCGCCGCCAGATAGGCGGCGATGTGCCGCGGCTCGACGAGCCTGCCCGTGCGCCGCGCCGACCGGATGTCGGTCTGCGTCACCCGATACTGCTCGCAGACAACCTCGATGATGTCGGAGATATGGACGGGGGCGCTCATGCGTCACCTCGCATGACGGAACACCGCGAAAACCCGTTCCCGAGGTTCGTCATCAGGGCAGACAACGCATTGGCGCGATGCTCCGGCGCCAACATAGCGATGAAGGACATGATGGTCGCGTGGACGTTCGCCTCGATGGCTATGCTCAGATCATCGACCGTCGCGCCGCACGCCGCCTTGAGAACATAGAAGCGATGCACATCGTCGAAGGTGACTGCGGCCATCTCTTCGGTGAGGTCGGTCTTGGTGGAGGTCGTCATGCGGCGTCTCCCGGGTCGCGGTCGGCTTCGATCTGCGCGGCGATGTCGGCGGCAAGCGCGTCGGCCATGTTTTCCTGCATCTCGCGGGCGAAGACGCCGCGCAGGTCGATGACCTTGCCCGCGCATTCGGCCTCATGGATCGCGATATTGCGCAGCGCCTCGCCGACGTGATCCGTCGATTTCAGCGCCGCGATGCGCGCATCGGCGGCGGCGAGATGCGTGGTCGCGCGCCGCAGCCCGTCTTCGAGCATGCGCGCCTCGCTGGCGAGCAGATCGAGCGAGCGCGCGAGGTCGATCGCGCTGGCCCGCGTGAACTCGCAATTCTGATCGACGATCATGCGCACCCAGCCGGCGAGCGCCGATATGTCGCGCGAAAGGAAGGGGGGATGATCAGACATCCGCGCCTCCCTCGTTGCGGATGCGGGAATGCGGGCAGCCGTTGCGGCATTCGTGATAGAGCGCCGTGCGCGCGGCCGATGAGCCCACGAACTTCTTGCCCTGCTCCTGCAGGCACTGGTCGCGGCCGATCTCGCCCAGGACGGGGCAGATCACCATGGCGCCCATCAGCGCGCCGCGCACCGAGCCTTCGACGGAGGCGATGTCGCCCGCATATTTGCCTCGGCAGATGCTGGTGACGACGCTCGACGAATAGCCGATGCGCTTCGCGGCCTGCACGCCGGAGGTCTGCGAGGCGTATTTCGCCAGCTCCTCCACCCAGTCCGGCAGCGCGTCGCCATAGGCCTCGCGCGCCGTTGCGAGATAGTCGGTCTTCAATTGTGTTTTGACGGCGGTCATTGACGCGCCTCCGTGACGATGGCCGCGCCGAGGACGCGGGAAGAGTTGGGATCGAAGACGAAGCCGGCGTTGCAGACCTTGGGCGCCTGCGGGCCGGTGTTGGCGGTCTTGAGCAGGCGATAGACGCCCGCCGTCGCGCCCTGCGGCGCGCCCGAGGCGCTCTTGCCGCTGGCCCGCGCGGGCGCCGTCACCACCTGCAGCACGCCCGCCTGGACGAGCTTCTGCACATAAAGCTCCGCCGCGCGCAGCGAGACCGGGCGCTCCTCCGTCGCGGCCGCAACGGCAAGCTCCCGCGCCGTGAACTGCGACAGCGTGCGGATGGCGTTCCACATGGCGTCGCGCGCGGTGAGCGGGCGCGACGCCGGGTCCGGCCGCTCGATCGGCGCCTTCGTCTGCCGCTTCTTCACGGCGTAGACGTTCTGCGTGGCGTAGCCGTCGAGCTTCTTGCCGATCTTCAGGACATAGCCCTGCTTTTCGAGAAACCAGACGTAGCGCTTGACCGTGTCATAGGCGACGCCCTCGGAGGCGAGCGCGATGGCGCGGATGGTGAAGCCCTTCGCGCCAGCGGAGAGCATCGCCTTCCAGTAATGCGCCGGGCCCGAGGGCATGGCGACTTCGATGTGGATGGGCTTTCTCACGCAGCCCTCCCGCCATTCGCCTTTGCGGCGTTGATGCGGATGGAGCGCGCGCGGGGCGGCTCGCCGGTGTAGATCGCGCCCGTGTAGCTCTCGCGCGTGACGGTCTTCGCGCCGTTGTTCTTGGCCCAGTTGGCGACGCCGTCGAGCGAGGTGGCGATGCGGCGCGCGCGGCCTTCGCCCTTCACGCGGATGTCGTCGAGCAGATCATCGCTGATCGCGACCGGCGCGAGCAGCAGATCGGCGAGCGCGCGCGCGTCTTCGAGATCGCAGGGCTCGGCGCCATACCAGTCGAGAATGCGGTTATGCACGCGCTCGACGCGGGAGAGCTTTTGCGGCAGCAGCTCCTCGCCGATGAGCAGCACGGGCACATTGGAGCCCATGGCGATCTCGCGCACGAGTTCGATATAGCCCTTGTCGCAAATCTTGTCGGCTTCATCGATGAACAGGGGGCGCTTCAGCTCGCTCGCCAGCTCCGCGATCACCTGCTGCGACAGCTCCGAGATCGAGCCCTGCGGCCGCACGACGCCGCATTCCTGCAGGATCGCGGTGAGCAGCGTCTTGCGCGTCCAGGTGTCGCCGACTTCGACGCGGATCGCGCGCGTCCTGTTCTGCGCATAGATCGAGGCATAGGTCTTGCCGTAGCCGGAGTGCCCGTACATCACGCCGATATTCGGCAGGCTCGGCGCGCGGTCGCGCACGCGGAAAACCAGCTCCAGAAAGGCGGAGACGTTCTTGAGCGCGCCGATCGTGCCGCGCGGTTTGACGGGAGGTTGTATCTCTGTCATTATTCCCTCGTGCTTTTTGATGATTGAGGGGCGCGTCCGTTGCACCGGGCGCGCCTCTCGCCTTTTCGGGCGACGGCTATTTGAGCGCCGCCTCCCCGAATTCCTCGAACATCTCCTTCATCGCGAGATATTCAGCGCCGGTCTGGTAGCCGACGAGCCAGCGCATCTCCTCCATGTCGATGCGCTCATTGTTCGCGAGCCGCGCCTCCAGTTCGCGCGCGCGCCGATAGCGCTGCTGGCGCGTCTCGGGCAGGCGATGGACATGCGTCTCGATGGCCGTTGCAGCCGGTTTGGCGGGCGCTTCAACGGGCGTTGAAGCGTCGCTCACGGCCGCCTTCGCGGCCTCCAGCCCCGGCGTCGTGTAGCTCTCGACGGGCTTCGGGAACTCGACCAGCTTGCCCGCGTCGCGCGCCGCGTTGCGCACGATCACGTCGACCATGTCGCGCGGCTTGATCTTCTTCATGTCGGCGCGCAGCCGAGCGGCGTTTTCGTCGAGCAGCCGTTTCTGCTGCACGCGCGCCTCGGCCACGGCGGCGGCCGGATCGACGCCCGCCAGCTCGGGACAGATCGCCTCGCCGAGGAACTCCGCGCCGTCGTCCGAAAACAGCCAGGCGCGGCCCATGTCCTCGGGGTCCATGCGCACGAAGACGCGCGTCTCGGGCAGCACATTCGGCGCGAGATAATAGGAGCCGTCGATGCGGACGCCGCGCTTGGTGACGATACGCGTGCCGTCCCCGGCCGCGATCGGCGCGAGCAGCAGATCGAGCGCGCGAATATCGTCGATGCGGCGCACGACGCCGGCAAAGGCCGCCGCGGCCTGAAAGGGCGTCGCGCCATTGATCCCGGCGTGCGGGCGGTTGGCATAGCGGCCCGCCGCCCAGTCGTCGCAGATGGACTGCAATTCCTTGGCCGTGAGTTCGGCCTTGAAGGCGCCCGCGTCGTCAATCCCGAGCCGCTGCGCAAAGGCGCGGCGCTCCTCGATGACCTTGCGGTCCTTGACATTGTGCCCGATGAAGCCCGGCAGCAGCGGCGTGAGATCGTGCTGGAACGTCTTCACCGCGCGCTCGATGTGGCCCTTCTCCTCTGGCGAGAAGGACGCGGAGGCCTCGACCTCTATGCCGAGCGCGGCGAAGAGCCGCTGCGTGCTCTTGGCCTTGAAGTCCGAGCCATTGTCGGTCTTGACGCGCTCCGGAACGCCCCAGGCGACGATGGCGCGGCGCATGAGCAGCTGCACGGCCTGCGCGCGCGGCGTCTTCGACACATAGACGATGAGCCGCCGCGAGAAGATGTCGACGCAGAGATAGACCGAATGACGGCCGTCGACGCAGAGCGCGTCGACTGGCGAGGCGTCGATCATCCAAAGCTCATTGAGCCGCGAGACGGGGTGCGAATTCGTGCCCGACAGGCGGTATTTGCTCTTGTAGGCGTCGGGGTTGGTGACGCGCGTGAGGAGCACCTTCTCCTCGCGCTCGATCTTGGCGCGCATGCGCTGGAAGCTGCGCGGCGACACATCAGCGAGCGATGGGAATTGCGCGATCGTCAGCAGGCGCAGATGATCACTGGAGAGATGCGGCTGTTGGGCGATGGCGGCGAGGAGGAACGCTCTTACCTTTCCCTCCTCGCCGGACTCGAGCCTACCCTTACCGCGACGCGCGGCGCCCTTGTCGACGCCGAGCCTTGAAATTCCTTCGGTCGATTTCAGCGCCCGCCAGCGCGCCAGCGTGCGCGGCGAGAGCTTTCTGACCGCCGCCCGCACCCATCCTTCGACCTCGATGCGGCCCATGTTGTAGAGCCCGGCGAACATGCGGTCGGCGTTGACGCGAGAGAGCCCGCCGTCGCGCGCCAGCCGGTCGGCGGCGGCGATGATGGAGAGACGCGCGTCGCGCGCCTCCTGCGCCGTGATGGTCTGCGCATCGTCGAGCGCGGCCTCCTCTGCGTCGGCGACGGGCAGATCGACGCGCCCGACATGCTTCGCGACATAGGCCGCGAGCGTCGCGGGCGGCAGCAGGTCGATGTGATATTGCAGGCGGCCGCCGCCCACGCCCTTCACGACGCGCACCAGCGGGCGCCCGTTGGCGTCCCGGCGCTCCAGCCAGCCCTCGCGCTCGGCATAGTCTGTCCATCCCCGCTTGGTGGCGGGGAGGCCCGGCAGGCCGAGACCGGCGAGGTCGGAGGCGGAGAGCCAGTCGCGCATGGTCAGGCGCCCTCGCCGAGACGTTCGAAGCGATAGGCCGCCGGGAGGTCGGCGTCGCGCCAGTCGAAAGAGTCGGCTGGGACGCCGATGTGGCGCAGAAAATCGCGCCGCCGGGCGGCGTCGAGCCGGCGGAATAGCCAGACAATCTGTACGCCGAGCAGAGCCTGATAGAGGCTTTCAACGTCGGCCGAGGTCAGATGATCGAAGTTTTTGCGCACATAGCGCAGCAGCGCGTCGGCGTCAGTCTTTGACATGTTCCAGCACCAGCTTCTTGAGTTCCGACCCCAGCGTCTGGACGATCGTGATGCGCGTCAGCTTGCTGCTGCGCCCCCAGGCATCGAGGACGGTCGCGCAGTAGCGCGCCTGCGGGTCGTCGGTTTTTTGCTTGTCGAGCCCGATCACGACGCGGGCCTGAGCGATGTTTTTCGCCTCACCGCGCTTGATGGCGGCGGCGGCCTCGCGGCGCTTCCCGGCGGGCATATCAACGAGCTGCTTCAGCTCATTCTGATTGTCCGCGACCATAGTGCCGCGGATTTCGTCCACGGCGTCCGCCTCGATCAGCCGCTCAGCAATTTGCTTGGCCAGCTTCACTTGCGTTTTGGACAAGCCGACGCGCTCTGCGGCGGCGTCGGTGAAACGCTCGGAGGAAAAAAGGCCGAACTCCGGCTCTTTTTTATCCTCTTGAAGCTGCTCGATTTTCGATTTACGACCGCGCGTCTCGCCTTTCTTCGCCCGATAGGCTTTCCATGCGTCATAGATGAACAGCGAGCGATCGAGCTGCGTGAGACCGGCGTTGGCGAGGTTCTCGAAAAGCTCGTCCTCGAACGCCGCCTGGTCATCCATCTCCTTCACATTGACTTCGACGCCGACGCTCAGCGTCTCGAAGCCGATTTCCTTGAGCATGGCGAGGCGATGGCCGCCTGTGACGAGCTTGTAGCCGCCATCGATGGGGCGCACCGTGATGGCCTGGATGAGCGGGCTCCACCCCTCAGCGATGCGCTGCTCGGCGATGGCCGCATAGGCGGCGACGGTGTCGGGGTCGATCGGGCGCTTGCGGTTTTCAGCGTCGATGTTGGAAATCTTGATGGTCTTCTCGGTCATTTAGGCGCTCGTCTGAGGATGGGGGAAACAGGGGATGGCGCGCGGCGCTGGCTGAAAGAGCGGCGGCGGGTCGTCGCCGGCGTCGGCGTCCTTCAGCGCCGCGCGCAGGCGGGTGCGAAAGGCGTCGTAATCGTCGCCATGGGCGAGGGCCTCGATGAGCAGGCGGCGGATCGTCTCGGCGGTCATTGAAAAGCCTCACAAGGAAGAAAAAGCGCTGCGGCCGGAGGAGCCTGGGAGGCCGGGAACACGGCCGCAGTGCGAGTTGGGGCGGGGAGTGATGTCGAGGCCCGCCCGGATTCGGGGTTACGCCGCCAAGTTGCGCGGTCTGGACGGTTGAAACCGCCGCGCGGTAAGGTCGCGCGCTGGCTTGGGGATCGGTCGCGTGGAGATGATTTTCCCGTCCACGTCGTACCACTGCGGCCACAGCAGGTGCACAGGAACGCCAATGACATTGGCGATGGCCATATTCGCCTTGGGGTTCGGCTTGGAAAAAAGCGCCCAATACATCGTCTGCCGTCGCAGGCCGATGCTCTCGCCGATCCGGGCGAGATTGGTCCCGGCCTTGCGGACAGCCGCGTGGATGTCCGCCCGATGCCAACCGTCCGTGGTGGCAAAATCCATCTGCATCGCCTCACCTAACTGCAAATCACCATTGATGGTGAATTTACAACCAAGGTTGGCGCTCGGTCAACCATGGTTGGTGAGGCGCGATGACAAAAATGCGTCGTAAGGTCCCGCCCGAGCACCTGGCCGAGTTCGCTCGCCGCGTCTGCGAGCTGACTGACCCGCTCGGGTCAGTCGCTAACGCCGCGAGAATATTGGGTGTTCCGGACAACACGCTGCGCCGCGCGCGAGCCGGAGAAAATGAGCCGCAGGCGCCTCTGCTTCTCGCGCTCTCTGAAAAACTCGGCGTCTCGATGAGTTATCTGCTGGGCGTCGACGATGATCCGACGCCTCAAATCGCCACGCATGGTGAAAAGCGGGCGCCGGAGACGCAGTTCGCCGTCGTGCCGCATCTCGACGTGCGCGCCGCTGCCGGCCCCGGCTCCGTCAATCACATCGTCGCGGTCAAGGAGCGGCTGGCCTTCCCGGCATGGATGCTTCACAAGCTCGGCGCGGCGAAGGCGAAGCTCGCTTTCATGCGCGCTTCGGGCGACTCGATGCTGCCGACGATCGCAGACGGGGCGCTTTTGCTGGTCAATGAGAGCGAGACCGATCTGCCGCCGCGCCCGCCCCCACGGAAGTCGGATTGGGACCATCCCGACATTTACGTCTTTGGTGATGAGCCCCGCGTGAAGCGCCTGCGCCGGAACGGCAAGGGCGAGATCGTCGTGATCAGCGACAATCTCGCCTACGACCCCGAAATCCTGCGCGGCCCAGAGCTGAAGCGCTGCATTATCCACGGCCGGGTGATATGGTGGGACAACCGGCTTTGAGGGAGGATTTCGATGCGTCGTTTTCTGGTGGCCATGGCTGTTTTCGCGCCGCTCGGCGCGTCGGCGTTGACGACCGAGCAGGGGAATTTCGCCAAAAACTTGGCCATTCTTCTATATGCCGAGAAGCGATGCCCCGAACTGCGCATGAATATGCTGGTGATCGTCCAGGCGATGCGCGAATTCGGCCTCCCGAAAGACGCGCTCGAGCCGGGCGGCGAGATTGCCCAGACGGCGCGCGCCGAAATGGACAGGATCGACGCAACCTTCGGCTCGCAGGACAAGGCGACCCTTTGCTCGTGGATGGAAGACGGCTTCGGCCCCAGAGGATCGATCGCCTCGGGCTTTCTGAAACGGCGTTGAAAGCCGCTTGAAACGGCCTCCCCGGTTCCCTCTTTACAATTTTGGTAGACTATTCGCTATCGGCCGCAACGCCAAGGAAACCGGGGAGTTATGAATTTTTTGAATTTTTGACGATCGGGCGCTTCCAGTTCCCACTCCGCCAGATCGGCAAAATGAAAAAGCCCGTAAATCCGGGCGTTTCGGCGAGGCGTCGGCCGGATCGGCCTCGGCAAATGTGCCATTTGATTTGTCGCGCCGCGCAGCCCGCTCGGCCCCGCGCAGTTTGCCCTAAAGCCCGGTTTTCAAAGCCCTTCGCCCACGAAATCCCGCCAACCCCCGCCTACGCCCGCCTGTGCCATATGATCTGTCGGGTCACAGCCCGGAAGCAGAAAGTCGGCGCAAGAGGTCTGGACAAGTCGCCGCCCGCTTTCTATAAGCCCCCTCAACGCGCTGCGGCGCGGGCCCAGGTAGCTCAGTTGGTAGAGCATGCGACTGAAAATCGCAGTGTCGGTGGTTCGATTCCGCCCCTGGGCACCACTCGCTTCGGCGCTTTTCCATCAAAACAATAGCTTAAGTGGGTTTGGCCGCTCCTTTGGTGATGCCAGGGTCAAAAACGTTGCTGTGTCCTGCCCGAAAGGCTGTTTCTCAACCCTTGTCCGGGAACTCGCGACGGGAGGCGACGGCGTCTTCCTGTTCTGCCGGCGCATCACGAGCAAAACCAAAGCCAGAACAGGCGGCGCCAATTTCCTTGCGGGCGCAAGCGTCGGGCAACTGCGCTTTCGCGTCTTACTTGAGCGAAAAAGGCGGGCTGAACCACAGCTGCTGAGACTCTACTGTGCCGGAGAGCACTTTTGAGGGTCTATCTAAAGTGATGCATCCTTCTGGCGGGATTTGCATTGGTCTCGAATAAGAGCCAATAGTTCGGAGCGAGACTGGTCCCGGATAATAAATTGTCGCCGAATTCCTGTACGGTGGCGAAGACTGAGAGTCTTCCAAAAGGGCGTAACCCGCAGGCGGAACCCCACGGGGTTGAAGATACGCTGTCCCCGAACAGTCAGACGTGGCGTAAACGTAAATAAATAATGAGGCGGTAGGCACAAACCCGTATTCGTCGAACACGAGCCGCACATACCCATTGTACATCTTTCGTACGACCACATAGTCATTCAAGAGTTTGCCGACGACCCTCCCATTGGAGTCCACAACTGTGGTTCCGTTTGCTTGAGCGAGTTTTGTATCTCGCGCAATGTTCCGGCTCCAGCCGATGGCCGAAACAGTCATTCCCGAGGTGGCGAAAACAAAACAGGTTAGGGCGCAAAACGCACGAACGAAGTTATATGATATTTTCATGTTCGCCTTTCGCTTCTCTTGTGCCCCGATGGTAGCGCCATCCGTTCCTCGCCGCCCGCTCGTTCCTTTACATAACTTGGGATTTGCGAGGTGACCAGCGGCGTCGCGCGCGCACATGCCCGCTTGTTTCCCGAGAAGAATAACTTCCTTTGTGTGATTATAAGCGAAGCTGAGGCTGTGTTCGAAAGGAGAGACGCAGCGAAATCGCATGGCATGCTCTCACCGGGCGCACCCGGAGCGAAAAGGAACTCTGGATCTTGAGCCTCGCAGGGGTCGAAATCTGACCCTTGGCGGCTCCATTGAAGTCGAATGGTCTACGATGCGATTCTTGCTCGAATCATCACCCTCGACGCTTGCGGTGCGTTTCGACCTCGACGCCCAAAGGCTGAGCTTCCTGATCGTCGGGACATGACGGGAGCTTGCGAGGAAAAAGGCCGCCCTTCTCCGGCCGCGCCGGCCCTTGGCGTCGGCGCGCAATTTGTCCCGCCCACGCCGGCGAGGGCTTGCGCCCTCGATTTCGCGATTTCGCGCGACGTTCTATACCCGGCGGCAAACCGCGCTGCGCAGGCGTAACCGGCCGCGCGCCCCGCGCGACAGCCGCTGCTCGAGGACGGATGACATGCAAATCAGGGAATTCGGGGTCGAACGCTGGATGTATCTCTACGAGAACGATTGCCAGCTGAATCTCGCCGAGACCTGCGTCGAATCGCTGACGGTCGGCGAGCTTTTGAAGATCGCGGGCAAGGAGGACGCTTTCCTCGGCGAGATTTTGCCGATGAAGCTCACATATGGCGCGATCGACGGCACGGAGCGTCTGCGCGACGCCGTCGCGTCGCTATACGAGAATCAGGGCGCCGAGAATGTGCTGATCACGCATGGCGCGATCAGCGCGAACGCGCTCGTCTACGAGACGCTCATCGAGCCGGGCGATCATGTGATATCGGTCTTGCCGACCTATCAGCAGCATTATTCGATTCCCGAGAGCTACGGCGCAAAAGTCGACGTTTTGCGATTGCGCGAGGAAAATGCGTTCCTGCCCGACCTCGACGAACTGAAACGAATGATCACGCCGGCGACGCGCGTGATCGTCATCAACAATCCGAACAATCCGACCGGCTCGCTGATGGAGCGCGCGTTTCTGGAGCAGATTGCGCAGCTTGCGCGTTCATGCGGCGCTCATGTCTTGTGCGACGAGGTGTATCGCGGCGCGGATCAGCATGGCGACGGTTTCACGGCGTCGATGGCGGACCTCTACGAGAAAGGGATCAGCACGGGCAGCATGTCGAAGACATGGTCGCTCGCGGGCCTGCGCGTCGGCTGGATCGTCGCGCCCGCCGAGGTGATTGGTCGCGTGCAGATCCATCGCGACTACAATACGATCAGCGTCGGCATGCTGAACGATCTGCTCGCGTCGATCGCCCTCGATAATCGCGGCGCGATCCTGAAGCGCAATCATTGCATTCTGCGCACGAACCTCGCGCTGCTCGACGAATGGATCGCCGGAGAAGCACGCCTCTCCTATGTGAAGCCTAGGTCGGGCACGACGGCATGGGTGCGCATCGACACGCAGATGACCTCGCGCGAATTTTGCGTCGCGCTGCTCGAAAAGACAGGCGTGATGTTCACGCCCGGCAGCGCGATGGACAGCGAAGGCTATGTGCGGATCGGCTATGCGAACAACCGTGACGTGCTCAGGGCGGGGCTGGCGAGAGTGTCGGATTTCATGCGTCACATCGCGCGATAGGACGCCGGCCGAACCTCCGCCGGGAAATTGCTCGCGAACCCGGCGCGCCCGTTAAGCTCGACCGTTCGGCGTCAAATGGGGGGTCGTGAATGTTCGTCCGGGCTTCGGGAAAAGGCGAAGCGTCGCCGTTCGGATTCCGCTGTCCTGAGGGGGAACATGTTGCAAGCACGACACCAGTGCGGGCGCGGCGGTTTGCGAGTTTCTTTGCATTGCAAAGTCGCGCGCCAAATTGTGACATATCGGCAACAGATATGAGTAAAAGCTGAAAAGCGCTTACCGAGCCTATAGCCCTTTCCGTCCCTATCGGTCAATTTGCAGCAACAAGGTCCGTTTGATCCGGGGACGATCAAAATGCGCATTAAACAATCGGCCGCCACCTCCGTTCTCGCGCTTCTCGCCGCCGGCTGTTTCAGCGAAGCCTTCGCTCATACAGTATCGCTGCCGACGATCGACGTCGGCGGGCATCGCAGAATGGTCTCGGTGCCGCACGAACATGCGCGCGCCGCGAGGCAGCCGGTGACAGCCGCCCGGCCGTCGTCCCCGATCATCGCCGCGGCGCCTGCTCCCGCTCCCGACAAGAATGATTCTTTCGGCTCCTCCGCGCAGCAGAACACGGCGCTTGGCCCGAGGATCAACTATCCGGCGCCGCCGAAGGAAATGCCTTCCTCCAGCGAGCGTTTCTTCACCGGCGGACAGGTCAACACCATCCCCACATTCAGACCCGGCGAGGCGCTGGAGATCGTTCCGGGTCTCGCTGTCACGCAGCACAGCGGCGAGGGCAAGGCCAACCAATATTATCTGCGTGGCTTCGATCTCGATCACGGCACCGATCTCGCGCTCTATCTCGACTCCATGCCGCTCAACATGCGCACCCATGGTCACGGCCAGGGATACGCGGACGCCAATTTCGTCATTCCCGAAATGCTGGCCTATATCGACGCGCGCAAGGGACCCTATAACGTCGAGGACGGCGATTTCTCCAACGCCGGCACGATCCGGATGCAATATTTGCAGAAAGTGCCGGAGGGCGTCTTCTCGTCGACCGCTGGAGCCTTCGGCTACGGTCGCCAGTTCGGCATGAAGTCCTGGGAATACGCTGGCGGCGACATTCTCGGCGGCGGCGAAATCTCCACCTATCAGGGGCCGTGGATTTCCCCGAACAATGCGCGCAAGATCAACACCGTCCTGCGCTGGTCGCGCGGCGAGGAAAACAACGGCATGTCGATAACCGGCATGGCCTATGCGAATCGCTGGAACTCGACCGACCAGATCCCGATGCGCGCCATCGACACCAACCAGATGTCGCGCTGGGGCACGCTGAACCCGACGGACGGGGGCGACACGACACGCTTCAGCCTTTCCGGCCGCTGGGCGGAGGAGACGGAGAATTACAGAACGAAGGTCGAAGCCTTCGCGATGCATTCGACGCTCAATCTCTACAACAACTTCACCTATTACCTCGTCAATCCCGTGCTGGGCGATCAGTTCCGCCAGTTCGACCGGCGCACGATGGTCGGCGGCAACGCCTATCACACGCGGAAATTTACACTTCTGGACAAGGAGTCGGAACTGAAGTTCGGCTTCCAGTCGCGCTACGACGATATTCGAATCGGTCTGCAGGACACGTTCCTTCGCAGCCCCTATGACACGATCCGGAACGATCATGTCAGCGAGGGCAATATTTCGCTGCTGACGGAACTCAAGACCAAATGGTCGCCGTGGCTGAGAACGATCGTCGGCACGCGCTGGGATTATTTCTGGGGCAGCAATTACGGGCTCCAGACCTATTTGCAGGCGCCTATCGCCGGAATCGGCCTGGACCCTGGCGCCAATCTGTTCCAGAACGCCTTCCGCGTGTGGACGGGGCCTTTCAATAACGGGGCGTCGAACGCCCAGCTGATCAGCCCGAAAGCCTCGGTCGTCATCAATCCCTGGGATGACAAGACCGATTTCTACATGAATTTCGGACGCGGCTTCCATTCGAACGACTTCCGCGCGACGACGCAGCGCTTCAACGCTTCCGAAGTCACCGAGGAATTCGGCTATGTGCCCGTCCAGAGACAGGGGCTTCTCTCGGCTTCGACCGGCGCGGAAATCGGCGTCAAGACGAGGGCGATCGACAAGCTCGAAAGCGCCGCGACGCTGTTCTTCATCCGGACGAATCAGGAAAACATCTTCGCCGGCGACTCGGGCAATACGGAAATCGCGCGCGGCGCCAATCGCGTCGGCGTCGAATTCACCAACCACTACCGCCCGCTGTCATGGATGGCCTTCGAGGGCGACGTGACGGCGACCTACGCCCGGTTCAGAGGGTATAATCAGGATCAGGCCGATCTCTATTGGGCGCTCCTGCAGCCCGGCGCATTCGAATGGGGCGCCTGGGCGGGCAACGCCCCCGGCAATTATCTCGTCAATGCGACGCCGATCATCGCGACCGGCGCGATCGAACTGGGCGAGGCGACCGGCTGGTTCGCCAACGCCAAATATCGTTATATCGCGCCGCGCGCCCTGACCGAGGACGGCTACTTCAAGAGCCCGGCGATCGGCACGGTGAACCTGCGCGTCGGCTATCGCTGGAAGGAAGGCTGGAAGCTTCAGCTCGATGTCTTCAACATGTTCAACTCGCGTTCGCAGCAGATCGCATACGCCTATGGATCATTCCTGCCGACCGACCCGCTCTTCAGGGCGTGTAACGGCCTTTCCGGCCTCCCGACGACGCCGGATGTCTGCGGCGTCGGTCAGATGGGCGTTGTCGGCCATCCGGTCGAGCCGCCGTCATGGCGTCTGACCTTTGGCGGACCGATCGAGTTCGATCCGTCAATCAAGAAGGGTCCCGACCTGACGGAGCCATTCCAGTTGGTGAAGTTCTGGGAGTGACGAAGAACGACGGCCGGAAATCGGTTTACGGCAAGCAGGGGACCGCTACGTTGGACGTAGCGGTCCTTTCCATTTCTGCGCCGGCTTTCGTTTCGACAGGCGCCGCGCCGGAGGCCCTGTGATTTCTCGCCGCTGGTTGCGGAACGGCGCGCGGCCGGGCGGCGCCGGCAAGATCGCCGGGATGCGGCGACGCTCGCGCCCGATCCGGAATCGGGCCCGCGGCGCAATGGCGGCGGATCCATGAGGGTCCGAACGACGCCCGTCTTCGCGCGTCCCTCCCGCAAACAACCGGGTTCTGTCCCCAGCGTCCAAATGACGCCGACGCCTTTGCCGAAGCGGGCTTCTTGAAAGAGGCGCGAAGGGGTTAGATTTGGTTGGGAGACACGAAGCGACCATTCTCGCCGCAAGGGGACGCTTGCGCCGGCGGATCATGACGATGTCAGACGTTAAATACCCTTCCCTCGACCAGATCAGGGCCGGCGCCCATGTGGTCGTGCGCGAGCTGCGGGCCGATCGGGAGCTCAACGGGCGATTCATGCTGCTGGGGCTCGCGGTCGGCACGGCGGCGGAGGTTCTGCAAAACCCTTTCCGGGGGCCGATGCTTATACGCGCGCGCAACACTCTCCTCGCCATCGGCCGCGATGAAGCCCGCCAGATTATCGTGGAGGTCTCCCAGTGAGCGCAAGCGACCCCAGTCGCGCGATGACGATCGCGCTCGCCGGTCAGCCGAACGTCGGGAAATCGACGATCTTCAACATGCTGACCGGTCTCAGCCAGCATGTCGGCAATTGGCCCGGCAAGACCGTGGAGCGCAAGGAAGGCGTGTTCACGCGTGGCGGGCGGGAGATCCGTATCCTCGATCTCCCCGGCGCCTATGGCCTCACCGCAAGTTCGGAGGAGGAGAGAATTGCGCGAGACTTCATCATAAAGGAGCAGCCGGACGTCGTGATAATGGTGGCGAACGCCGCGGCGATCGAGCGCAATCTTTATCTTCTCGCCGAATTGCTCGCGCTGCCCGCGCCGGTCGTGCTCGGGCTGAATATGATCGACGTCGCGGCGGATGAGGGCGTTCATATCGAGCCGGCGATGCTGGAGGCCGCTCTCGGCGTGCCCGTCGCGCCGATCGTCGCCACCCGTAATAAGGGCGTGGCGGAAGTCGTCGAAGCGGCGATCCGTCTGGCGGACGATCCTCGCTCGTTCCATCCCGTGCGTCCGCAGATCGGCGCCGGCCACAAGCGCGCGCTCGCCGATTTGCGCGCGTTGATAGGCGATCACGCGCCGCGCCCCTATCAGGCGGAATGGGTCGCCACCAAGTTGCTCGAAGGCGATCGAGAAATAAGCGCGCTGGCGCAAGGCTGGCTCCCGGAGAAAAGCTGGGAAAAGGTCATGACGCTTCTGGCGCAGCATGAGGACGCCGTCCTCGACGTGGCCGGCGGCCGATATGAATGGGTCGGCCGCATGGTCTCGGCGGCGGTGGAGCGGCCCCGGCTCGAGGCTGTCAACGTCACCGAACGGATCGACCGGATCGCGCTGCATCCGCTGTTCGGCATGGCGATGCTCATCTGCGTGCTGGGCCTGACTTTCTGGCTGACTTTCGCGATCGCCTGGCCGCTTCAGCGGATGCTCGAAACCGGCGTCATCGCGCCGTTGCGGGAATGGGCCGGAACGGCGCTCACGGGCGCGCCAGCGGCGTTTTCACATTTCCTGACGGACGGCGTGCTGGGCGGCGTCGGTCTCGTGATGACCTTCGTTCCGCTGCTTCTCGTCTTCTACGCGATTTTCGGCCTGCTGGAGGACACGGGCTATCTCGCGCGGGTCGCCTATCTCACGGACCGCTTCATGCATCTCATCGGTCTGCACGGCAAGAGCTTCCTGCCTTTTTGCCTCGGCTTCGGCTGCAACGTGCCGGCGATCATGGGCGCGCGCGTGATCGAGTCGGCGAGCGGACGCCTGCTCACCATCCTTCTGGCGCCGCTCGTGCCGTGCAGCGCGCGTTTCGCGGTCCTCGCCTTTCTCGCCCCCGTGTTCTTCGGCCAATATGCGGTCTGGGTCTCCTGGGGGCTCGTCATGCTGAACATCGCCATTCTGGCTGTCGTGGGCGCCGTCCTCAATCACACGCTCTTTCGGGGTGAGCGCGTGGCGTTCATCATGGAGCTGCCGCTGTATCATCGACCCAATATGCGCTCCATCGGGCTGTTCATGTGGAATCATACATGGTCGTTCCTGCGTCGGGCGAGCACGATGATTCTCGCCGTGGCGACCGCGGTGTGGACGCTCGGCTATTTTCCCACCGGCGATATCGAGCAAAGCTATCTGGCGCAGCTTGGACGCGTGATCGAGCCGCTCGGGGGTCTTCTGGGCTTCGATTGGCGCCTTACAGTCGCCCTTCTCACGAGCTTCGTCGCCAAGGAGAACGCCATTTCGACTCTCGGCATCCTCTACAAGGCCGAAGGCGGCTCGCTCGCCGACGCGCTTTCGACCTCGGTGACGATGGCGTCGGGCCTTTCGTTTCTCGTCACCACAATGCTCTTCATTCCCTGCGCTGCGACGGTCGCCGCGATGAAGCAGGAGACGCGCAGCTGGGCGTGGACGCTTTTCAGCGTCGCGCTGCTCTTCGTCATAGCGGTCCTTGGCGGCGCGCTCGCCTATCACTCGGCGAGCTGGTTCACAAAGGCGGCGTAGACATGCTCGACAATGTCCTTCGTCTTGCGGCGGACAAGGGTGCGTTGACGATCGACGCGCTCGCGCGCGAGATGGCGGTAAGCCCGGCCGTGGCGGAGCAGCTTTTCGAGGAGCTCGTGCGCCTGGGCTATCTGGCGGCGGTCGCGTCGCAATGCGCGGCTCCCTGCGGGCATTGCCCGGTGAAGGAGGGATGCCGTTTCATTCGCCAACCCCGTCTTTGGGTGATCACCGAAAAGGGCGACCGCGCGTTCCGTCGCCTGTCCGGCCGCGACGGCGACGCCTGCCAGGGCCAGGAGGTGTGATCCCCTGATCGCTCTTTCGCCCGCGCGCCGCATGGCGTAAGGGCGAGGCAGTCTCCCCCGGTTCCCGTGAGCACATGATTCGCCTCGAAAACATCAGCAAACAGAACGGCCACCAGATCCTCTACATCGAGGCTTCCGCGACGCTCCTGAAAGGCGAGAAGGTCGGCCTCGTCGGACCCAACGGCGCCGGCAAGACGACGCTCTTCCGGATGATCACGGGGCAGGACCAGCCGGACGAGGGGCAGGTCGCCGTCGATCGCGGCGTCACCATCGGCTACTTCAATCAGGACGTGGGCGAGATGTCGGGCCGCAGCGCGGTCTCCGAGGCAATGGACGGCGCCGGCCCGGTGAGCGCCGTGGCGGCCGAGCTGAGGGAGCTGGAGCAGGCCATGGTCGATCCCGACCGGGCGGACGAGATGGACGAGATCATCGAACGCTACGGCGAGGTCCAGGCGCGCTTCGAGGAACTGGACGGCTACGCGCTGGAGGGACGGGCGCGCGAAGTGCTGGCGGGCCTGAACTTCACGCAGGAGATGATGGACGGCGACGTGGGCGCGCTGTCAGGGGGCTGGAAGATGCGCGTAGCGCTCGCGCGCATCCTCCTCATGCGCCCCGACGCCATGCTGCTCGACGAGCCGAGCAACCATCTGGACCTCGAAAGCCTCATCTGGCTGGAGGGCTTCCTCAAGGGTTACGAGGGCGCGTTGCTGATGACCTCGCACGACCGCGAGTTCATGAATCGCATCGTCACGAAGATCGTGGAGATCGACGCCGGCGCGTTGACGACCTATTCGGGCGACTACGAGTTTTATGAGCAGCAACGCGCGCAGAGCGAGAAGCAGGCGCAGGCCCAGTATGAGCGTCAGCAGGCGATGCTCGCCAAGGAAATCAAGTTCATCGAGCGCTTCAAGGCGCGCGCCTCGCACGCCGCGCAGGTGCAGAGCCGTGTGAAGAAGCTGGAGAAGATCGAAAAGGTGGAGCCCCCCAGGCGCCGTCAGACGATCTTGTTCGAGTTCCCGCCGGCGCCGCGCTCGGGCGAGGACGTGGCGACGCTGAAGAACGTGAGCAAGCGCTATGGCTCCCGCAGCATCTATGAGAGGCTCGACTTCCAGGTTCGCCGCAAGGAACGCTGGTGCGTCATGGGAGTCAATGGCGCCGGCAAGTCCACGCTGCTGAAGCTGGTGGCCGGCGCCACTGCGCCGGACGACGGCGCGGTCGATCTCGGCGCCAGCGTTAAGATGGGCTATTTCGCGCAACACGCCATGGACCTGCTCGACGGAGAGCGGACGGTTTTCGAGTCGCTGGAGGATTCTTTCCCGCAGGCGGGGCAGGGCTCGCTGCGCACGCTGGCCGGCTGTTTCGGTTTTTCCGGCGACGACGTCGAGAAGAAATGCCGTGTGCTCTCGGGCGGCGAGAAGGCGCGGCTCGTCATGGCGAAAATGCTCTACGACCCGCCGAACTTCCTCGTGCTGGACGAGCCCACGAACCATCTGGATCTCGCGACGAAGGAAATGCTCATTACGGCGCTATCGAATTACGAGGGCGCGATGCTGTTCGTTTCGCACGACCGGCATTTCCTGGCTGCGCTGTCCAATCGTGTGCTGGAGCTGACGCCCGAGGGCGTTCATCAGTATGGCGGCGGCTATACGGAATATGTGGCGCGCACGGGCCACGAGGCTCCCGGCCTGCATGGCTGAATGAAGCGGACCGGCGCCTGACCGTCGCACGCAATCGTCGGCGCCCCCGGCGACAAAGAGAGCGCGCGGCGATCACAATGCGCACCGGGCTCTCGGACGGGCGCCCGCTCATCCCTGTGACGTGATTTGATGACTTCGCAGGAATTGTTGCGACAAGAACATCTGTTTGTCGTCGCCTTCTCAGGCTGGCGGGTGATAAGCGCGTCGCTACTGTAAATAATTATTACGATGACATCACGTGAGTTTGCAGGCGGCGAACCGCAAAAGAAGCAACGAAATCGCGTGAAAAATACACAATTTATGTTAGCGTTGCACGTGATAGTGTAATGTAATTATATTTCAACGGCAACGCTTGCACTGCCGAGCGCATCAAATATGAATGACTACGTCTACAAATTCAGAGGCGGGCCAGATGCGATATCGTGCGATAACGCTGCGGATGGCGGCTGCGGCGTTCGGCTTCGTCGCCTGCGCAGCCTATGCAGCGACATCGACAACAACCTTCAATGTCCAGATCGTCATACAGAGCGCCTGCACATTATCGGCGACGACTCTGGACTTTGGCTCGTCCGGCGTTCTCTCGGCCAATGTCGACTCGACGAACACCATCACCGTCACCTGCAACAACGGTCTTCCCTGGAGCATCAGCCTGAATGAAGGCACGGGCTCCGGCGCGACGCTGGCTGTGCGCAAGATGACGGGACCGGCGTCGGCCACCGTCGATTATACGATCTACAGGGACGCGGCCCGCACGGAGGTCTGGGGCGATGGCGTTTCCTCGACCTTCACCGTGAGCGGAACCGGGAACGGCACGGGGCAGGCTCAGACAGGCTATGGCCGTGTTCCGCCGCAATCGACGCCAGCCGCCGGCACATACACCGACACCATCACGGCTACGGTCACATTTTAGGGAGGGCGGGCTTGCGTTCGCGCTTGTTGATCGCCGCCGCCGCAGCTTTGCTGGGCCAAGCCGCCGCACAGGCCGCGTCGCTCCGGGCCGCTCCGGCGAGGCTCGATCTCATCGCTCCCGACAGCGCCGCGACGCTCAGTCTGCGCAATGAGGACTCCAGGCCCCTCAATGTCCAGATCCGCGTCTTCCGGTGGTCGCAGGAGGGAGGGGAAGAGATTCTCGAACCGACGGGCGACGTCGTCGCCAGTCCGCCGCTGACGACGCTTCCGCCAGGCGCCGATTATCTGGTTCGCGTCGTTCGTGTGACGAAATCTCCGGTCGAAGGGGAGGAGAGCTATCGATTGCTCGTGGACGAACTGCCGGACGACTCGCGACGCGTTCCCGGCGCCGTCACCGTCGTCGTTCGCTATTCGATCCCGATATTCATCACGAGTCGCGACGCCGAGCCGCCGCAGGTCGTGTGGACCGCGGAGCCGTCCAAGGCCGGAATCGAGCTGAGCGCGAAAAACAATGGCTCCCGTCATTTGCGCGTCTCCGATCTGAAACTGTCGGACGGCGGCAAGACCGTCGCCGTCCGAAACGGACTGGTGGGCTATGTGCTGCCGGGCGCCGTCATGCGCTGGTCGATTCCGCGCATGAAGGGCGGCGCTGTCTCACGCCGTCCGCTCACGCTCTCCGCCAAAGGCGATTCGGGAGCGATCAATGCGACGGTCGCGGTTTCTTCCGGCCGCTAGCTGGCTCCTGCTCGTGGGCGTGTCCGTCGTCACTCCCTGCGCGGCGCGCGCTCAACAAGTCCCTGATGCGAGCGGCTTGTCGAATGGAGTCGCGATCACGGCCCGCGAACTTCAGCTCGAAGTTTTCATCGACGGGGCTCCCATTGGCCTCATCGGCGCCTTCAGGCAGCTCACCCACGGCTCTCTCGCGACGACGCCGGAAGAAACGCGGGCGATCGGTCTCGAGCCAAAACGCGAAGCCATCGGGACCGACAAGCTCGTCCACATCGATCGCCTCGCGGGCGTGCAATATCGAATCGACGAGGCGTCGCAGCGGATTTTCTTTACCGTCGCGGAAACCGCGCGCGCGCCGCGCGTCATCGACCTCAGTCCGAGGCGGACCGCGGAAAATCCGATTCCGCTGACGAGCTTCGGCGGCGTGCTCAATTACACGCTCTTTGCAAATTCCGACGGAACATTCTTTCGCTATCCGCTGAATCTGCGCGGCGTATCGGGGAATTTCGACGCGCGCGTCTTCAGCCCCTATGGAACATTGAGTCAGTCCTTCCTTGCGAATTCCGCGGTTCGCCAGCTCGGCTTCGTGCGCCTCGACACGCGATGGACCTATTCCGACCCGGAAAGGCTGATAACCTATCGCGTCGGCGACACTATTTCCGGCGGTCTTGCCTGGACTCGGCCCGTGCGCATGTCCGGCGTTCAGGTCCAGCGCAATTTTGCGCTTCGGCCGGATCTCGTCACCTTGCCGCTTCCGGTTCTGTCCGGCAGCGCGGCCGTGCCCTCCACTATCGACGTCTATGCGCAGAACGTGAAGACATATTCCGGCGCGGTGCCGTCCGGGCCGTTCGAGATTACGCATATGCCGGTTGCGAGCGGCGCAGGCACGGCGCAAGTCGTGCTGCATGATTCTCTCGGGCGTGAGACGGTCGCCACTTTGCCGTTCTATGTGTCGAGCAAGCAGCTTGCGGAAGGGCTCTACGATTTTTCCATGGAAGCCGGTTTCGCGCGACGCTTCAGTGGAATCGAATCCAATAATTATGATCGCCGGCCGATCGGCTCCGCCAGCGCCCGCTACGGTCTCACGAACTGGCTTACGCTCGAGGGGCATGGGGAGGGCGGCGGCGGCGGATTGATCAACGCCGGGGCGGGCGCGGCCTTCACGCTCGGCTCCTGGGGCGCCGCCTCCCTGGCTTTGGCTGGCAGTCGTTTCGGAGGATTGACCGGCGGGCTTTTCAACGCGAGCTTCGAGACCAATATCCGCGGCGTCTCGATTTATGCGCGCAGCCAGCGCACATTCGGCAATTATCTCGATATTGCCGCGGTCACCGCCAATTGCACCTTCCTGACCGGAAATGTCTGCGCGGTTCCCCAATGGGGAACGCCGGCATTTCCGCCTTCCATTCTCGGCGGTTTCGCGGTGACGAATATTCTGCCGCCCAGAGCCATCGACCAGTTCGGCCTCGGAGTCCCGATCCCTTTCGATTCCTCGAGCTTGAGCGTCAATTTCACGCAATTGCAGAATGCGCTGGGGAACCGGACGCGCGTTCTGGGGTTCTCCTACAGCCGGCCGATCATCTTTGGCGGCTCGGCGTTTCTGTCCGCCTTCAAGGATCTCGCAAATGAACGCAATTTTGGCTTTTTTGCCGGACTGTCGTTCCCCTTCGGCAATGACATTACCCTGTCCACCGGCGCCGAGCGCGCGCCCGACGGCGTGAGATTCATTACGAGCGCGGTGAAGGCGGAAAAACGCGAGGAGGGCAGTTACGGCTGGCGCCTGCGCGATGGCGAAGGCTATCGCACGGACAGATTTGCTGGCGCCAGCTACCGCGCGTCATTTGCGCGCGTCGAAGCGAATGTTCAGCAATACGCCAATCAAACGCGCGCGACCGGCCAGGCCGAGGGCTCCATTGCAGTCGCAGGCGGCGGCGTTTTCTTCGGAAACCGGATCGACGACGCTTTCGCCGTCGTCGACGCGGGCGCGCCCGATGTCGAGGTGCAATATGAGAACCGTCCCATCGGGCGAACGAACCGCCAGGGCAAGCTGCTGGTGCCTTATCTGAATTCCTATCAGAAAAACAAGCTGTCGATCGATCCGAAAAGTGTGCCGGTCGACGCGGATGTGACGACGACGAATGAAATTGTCGTCCCTGCAGACCGCAACGGCGTCGTCGTGAAATTCGGCGTGTCGCAAACGCCGAAGGCGGCGCTCGTCGCATTCGTGGACAGCGCGGGCAAGCCATTGCGCGTCGGCGTCAGGGGAAGGCTGGAGAGCGATGGCCAGCCCTTCGTCATCGGTTACGACGGGCAGGCCTATATTCGCAATCTGTCCGATCAGAACGCCGTGCGCATCGACGTTTCCGAAGAAGGCTCTTGCGTTGCGGAATTCGAATATGCCCCGCGCGCGGGGGAGCAGACGGTCATAAGGGGCGTCATATGTCGATGATGCGACGTTCGCGATATTTGTGCGGGTGGATATTCGCCTTTCTGACGTCGCTCATCGCCACGAACGCCCTTGCGCAGCACGCCTGCAGCTGGAGCGTGGATAATGTGGCCTTTGGCGTGGCCGATGTCCTCGGAGGCGGCGCCGTCGACGTCACATCGACAGTGAACATCGATTGCAGCGGCGGGCTTGCAAGTCTCGTTGTTCGCGCCTGCCCGAATATCGGGGCCGGCTCCGGCGGAGCCACGTCGTCGACGCGACACATGAGCAATGGCTCGAATCTGCTCAATTACCAGCTGTATCAGGACGCCGCACGCACAACGGTCTGGGGCTCCAGTTTGTGGGGTTTCGCCGACCCGCCGCCGACTCTGACGGTTCCACTCGGACTATTGGGCAGCGGTTCGCTGACGACGACGCTATACGCGAGACTGCCGGGCGGGCAGTCGACGGCGCCGGCGCTCTCCTATCTTTCGTCCTTTTCGGGCGTCAACGCGCGGCTCAACTGGACCTTTTGCCTTCTCGTCATTTGTCCTGCGTGCAGCAGCTCAATGGAGGGCTCCAGCGATACGACCTTCACCGTCAGCGCGACAGTCGCGTCCAATTGTCTCGTCTCCGCCACGACTCTCGATTTCGGGTCGACTGGCGTGCTGAACGCCAATGTCGACTCTACGAACACGATCTCCGTCACCTGCACGAACGGCACGCCCTGGAACGCCAGCCTCAGCGCGGGAAGCGGCGTCGGCGGAACTGTCGCGCTGCGCAAGATGACCGGGCCCGGCGGAGCGACGATCGATTACACCATCTATCGTAATGCCGGTCGCACGGAGATCTGGGGGGATGGAACCTCCGGCACTTTCACGCTGAGCGGGACGGGCACGGGGCTCGCGCAGGCGCAAACGGGCTATGGCCGCGTGCCGGCGCAATCGACGCCTGCGGCCGCGACTTATACGGACACGGTGGTTGTGACGATTACTTACTGAACGGCCTGATCCGGAGGGCGTCATTGAAAGCGGGAGCCAAAGGCGCAGATAGAGAAGGCGCCCGGGCCGGGATGGCTTGCAAGATGGCTTGGCGGGAGGGCGCGTCGGGCGTAATTCGAAGCGGATAGGGAAAAATCAGGCGCCGGGGCGGCGCGAAAAAGTGGCGGTGAGACATGATCGCCGAAAACCATGAGGAGCGAGCGCCGCAGGACCGCCCGTCCGCAGGGGATCCTCCGCGCCAATTCCAGACGCCGCCTCACCGCAAGATCATTCATGTCGATATGGACGCGTTCTTCGCCTCCGTCGAGCAGCGCGATAATCCCGATCTGCGCGGAAAGGCCGTCGCTGTCGGCGGGTCGAGCGAGCGTGGCGTCGTGGCCGCCGCAAGCTATGAGGCGCGGAAATTCGGCGTGCATTCGGCGATGCCGTCCGTGACGGCGCGACGCAAATGTCCCGATCTCATCTTCGTGAAGCCGCGGTTCGACGTTTACAAGGCGGTGTCGACGCAGATCCGCGAGATCTTCGCGGAATATACCGCGATCATCGAACCTCTGTCGCTCGACGAGGCCTATCTCGACGTCACCACAAATCTCAAGGGAATCGAAACGGCGACGGAAATTGCGCAGGAGATCAGGGCGGCGATCCGATCGAAAATCGGCCTGACAGCCTCGGCCGGCGTATCCTACAACAAATTCCTCGCAAAACTCGCCTCCGACCATCGCAAGCCCGACGGTATGTTCGTCATCACGCCGAGGATGGGTCCGGCCTTTGTCGAGGGCATGGCTGTCGAAAAATTCCACGGCGTGGGGCCGGCGACAAAAGCGAAAATGAACCGGCTCGGCATTCACACCGGACGCGATCTTCGATCGCATGCGCTTCCATTCCTCATCGAGAATTTCGGAAAAGCGGGCGGCCACTTTTACTGGATCTCGCGCGGGGTCGACCACAGACCCGTGCGCGCCGATCGAATACGCAAGTCAGTTGGAGCAGAGCAGACATTCGCTCTGGACATGACTGATCTGGCGGCGATGCGTGAAGCGCTGGAGCCTGTCATCGACAAGGTATGGCGCCATTGCGAAACGACCGGCGTGCGTGGGCGAACCGTGACCCTGAAGGTGAAATTCTCCGATTTCGATCTCATCACCCGCAGTCGGACCTTGCCGCACGCCATCGACACGCGCGCAGAACTTGCGCGGAATGTGTTTGAAACCCTCACCGGAGCGTTTCCGTTCAGGAAACCGGTTCGCCTGCTCGGCGTATCGATCTCCTCGCTCGGCGCGGCTCAGGCCGGCGATCAAGATCAGTTGACGCTCGGGCTTTGAATTGGAGCGCGGTTCGGGCGAAGCCGGCGTTTCGCTCATCGCCTCAGTCGGCCATTTTCGAATGTCTGGCGGACGGGTTCAAATCCGGCGCCGAGTAATGGAATGTCGCGTAACGGATGACGAGCACGGCAAGAGCGAGAATCAGGGTGCCTCCTGCGAGGATCAACACGCCGAAGTCCGGCACGCTGTCCGTTTGCACATAGACGATGAGATGACGGGTGAGCGCGGTGATGCCGACGTAGAGCAGAAATCGCACCGGCATGTGGTTGGTTCTGAAATATATGCCGACCATGGAGCCGATTTCGAGATAGATGAACAGGAGCAGCAGGTCTTCGATCGACGCATGCCCCTTTTCGGACATTGCGATGAAAGCCTTTACCGCCGACCAGACGGTCGCTCCTCCAATCGCAAAGAGGCCAAGAAAGTGAAACGCCTCGGAGAGGAAGTGGCCGACCGGGTCAACAAGAGCGCGCATGCGTCTTGCGCTTTCTTCTTCGATAATGGTCTTGTCGCCCATGCGAGGCCCCGTTTCGTTCGTTGACCGGATTAAAAGGCCCTGCGCCGCCCGTCAGGTCAATCGAAATCGGCTTGATCGCCTTGGCGAAGCGGGCGATCGAATGCAGCCATGATGAGACGAATTATCGTCATGTTTTGCTCGAAATCATTGAGCGACAAGGATCAGGCGATGATTCAGAGGCCCCGTTTCGCCGGCCCTCCTTCGACCCGCGCGAGCGAGCCGAACTCCTCGACCAAATTGGCGAGGTTCGGGCCGGTGATGGACTGACCGAACTTGGTCTTGATCCGCAACCCGTCGGCGAACTTCCCGGCTTGGTAGAGGTCGCAGGCTCCCGTGCCCCGGCGCATGTATCCGGTTCCATTCTGAACCTCAATTCGACGCAGCCAGAGCTGCTTCGTGCGATTTTCGAGCTGATGGAGGATGACCTTTCCGGCATGGAAGGACTGCTGATGATTGGCTGTGGAGGTCGCCAAGGGGCGATTCCGCCTCCCGGTCAGGCGATATGATTGTATTGCCGCCTGAACGAGAACGTCGCGCCGAGGACAAATTCGTAAGTCTTCGAAATTTAAAGGCAAAGAATGGTGCTGCAAGAGAGGATTGAACTCTCGACCTCTCCCTTACCAAGGGAGTGCTCTACCACTGAGCTACTGCAGCATTGGTTCCTGCGCCACCACTCGCCGTGGTCGCCGCGAAACGAGGGCCTTGTGCCACAGCGCGACGCGAGTCGCAAGCGGGAGGTGTGGCGAGTTTTGCGTGGCCGTTTGGCGAAATGTGAAGGTCAATTCGGCTCGTGGCAAATTTCAGGCGAAATGTGGACAGGTTGTATTGCAAAAATATACAACCAAAGGTAGTGTCTATCCAAGCGTTGCGCGAGACGTCGCGGCGCCTTCGTGAAATTTTTAGTGAATCGGCGAAGCGTTCGCAGACCGAGTGCGCTTCCGAATCTCCGATCACCACGAAAGGCGTCAGCATCGCGCAGAACGCTCGAGATGGAGGCTGGCTTGACCGACAGATATATCTCCGACGAGCTCTGGACGGCCCTTGCGCCGGTATTGCCCGGAAAAGAGGGCGATCCCGGGTGCACGGGGCGCGACAATCGTCTGTTCCTGGAAGCGGTGTTCTGGATCGCAAAGACCGGATCGCCCTGGCGCAATCTGCCGGGTGAGTTCGGCAAGTGGTATACAACCTATACGCGATTCAACCGCTGGGCGAAAAAAGGCGTCTGGCCGAACGTTATCGCCGCCATGGAGGAGCAGGGAGTCACCGACTTCTCGTTCGATCACAGTGGCTTGCACTGGACGCCCTTCCGCGGCGCGCCGGCGCGGGATCAGGTTATGGAGGCGAGCGGCGACCACGCCGCGGCGGCCTGAATTGCCGATTTACGCCCCGCGCGTCTCACGCGGGGCGTTTTTTCATGATTGCGTCTGAACCTGCGCCTGAGCATTGGTCGGCGCGACCCGCACCCTGACTTCCATGGTTTCGCCAGCGCCGCCGATCCGCGCCCCGCGGATGGGGGCGGCGTCGAGATAATCCAGCGCGGCGGCGAGACGCACATGACGCTCACCCGGCGATACGCCATGCGCCGGATCGAACCCGACCCAGCCGAGACCCTCGACATGGGCCTCCGCCCATGCGTGACCCGCCACCTGATCGTCGCTGTCGCTCCGCAAGTAATAGCCGCTCACATATCGCGCCGGCGCGCCGATCGCGCGCGCGCAGGCGATAAAGAGATGGGCGAAATCCTGGCAGACGCCCTTCTTGTGTGCGAAGGCCTCTACCGCGGTCGTCGCAGCATGGGTCGCATCGGTGTCGAAGCTCATCGACTCGTAAAGCGCGCCGAGCAGCGCGTGCAGTCGGCCGAGCGCTCCATTCTCGCCCGCTGTTGTCGTGCGAGCGAAATCGACAATCGCGGGGCTCGACGCGGTGAGCGGCGTCTGGCGGAAATACAGCGCGGTCGGGAAGCGCTCGACCGCGCCTGACGCGACGCCGGCGGTGTCGAAGGTGGTGACCTCGCCTTCGACCATCGTCGAGATCGATTCGAGCGGCCCGTCGGCCGTGAAACGGTTCACGATATTGCCGAAGGCGTCTTCCGACTGGCTCAGGCGGCAGTCGCGATCGACGTCGATGCGCCAATGCGCGACATGCTGGCCGTCGTAGTTGCGCGGCGTCAGCCGCAGCGACTGGATCGCCGATCGCGCCGGTTCGCTGTAGCGGTAGATCGTCTCGTGGCGGATGCGAATGCGCATGTTTTCCCGTCAGAACAGATATTGTTCGGAGATCAGCGTCCCAAGCTGATTGTTCTCGCCGATGAAGCCCTGCACGAATTCATGCAGGCCGCCCTGAAAGACGCTCTCCATCGTCAGATTTTCCAGCTTGCCATAGACGCTGCGCGCCTGCCGCTGGGCCGCGCCCTGACGCCCATGCGCGCGGGCGAGATAATCGAGATTGCGCACGATGCTCTCGTAGCAGGAAATGAGCGAACGCGGCATCTCGGGGCGCAGGATGAGCAGGTCGGCGACGAGCCACGGTTTCATGCTGGTGCGATAGACCCAGTGATAGGCGGTGTGCGCCGAGACCGCGCGAAGGATCGCGGCCCATTGGAAATAGTCGAGCGAGCCGCCGACGACCTCCTTCTCCGGCAGCAGCACGTGGTATTTAACGTCGAGCAGGCGCGCGGTGTTGTCGGCGCGCTCGACGAAGAGACCGACGCGCGAGAACCAGTAGGCGTCATTGCGCAGCATCGTGCGATAGGCGCCGCCGTCATATGTGAGGGACGTCTGTTTCACGAATTCGAGAAAGCGTGCCAATTCGTCGGCGGAATGGGCGCCGCGGCGCGCTTCGAGCGCTTTCATTTCGAGATAGGCGCCGTTGATCGCCTCCCACATCTCGACCGTGAGCGCGGTGCGCACGGCGCGCGCGTTGGCGCGGGCGTATTCGATGCAGTTGCGGATCGACCCCGGATTGTCGGGCGCGAAGGTGAGGAACTCCACCACATTCGCTTCGTCGAGCGGACGCCCGGAATCCTCGAACGCCTTAGATGCGCCCGACGAGAGAAGCACGCTTTCCCATTCCGATTCGGCGCCGCCGTAGGTCTTGGGCAGCGAGGCGAGACGACGCGACGCTTCTATCGCGCGCGCGAGAAAGTCGGCGCGCTCCATGTAGCGGGCGAGCCAATAGAGGTTGTCGGCGGTGCGTGAAAGCATGTGACGTTCCGGTTGCGCGCGCTCGCGCCTGAATTTGTCTGCGGCCTTTGCGAGGGGAACGACGGGATCGGGGACGGCGAAAGCCTCTTCCGGATGCGCGATTCCGTGATGTTCCTCGAACGATTGGAAGCTATCGAGCATCAGGCCTGCCCCATGAGCGCGTCATCGATGATCCAGGTGTCCTTCGTGCCGCCGCCCTGACTCGAATTCACGACCAGCGACTTCTCTGTCATGGCGACGCGGGTGAGTCCGCCCGGAACGACGCGCACGCCATTCGCGCCCTGAAGCACGAAGGGCCGCAGGTCGACATGGCGCGGCGCGACGCCCTGCGCGACGGAAACGGGGCAGGTGGAAAGGGCGAGGGTTGGCTGGGCGATGAAATTGTCGGGATGGGCTTTGAGCTTGGCGCGGAATTCCTCGATCTGGGCCCTGGTTGCATGGGGGCCGACGAGCATCCCGTAGCCGCCCGAGCCATTGACCTCCTTGACCACCAGCTCGTCGAGATGGTCGAGCACATAGGACAGCGCCTCCGGCTCGCGACAGCGATGGGTGGGGACGTTTTGCAGGAGGGGCTCCTCGCCGAGATAGAAACGGATGATGTCGGGCATGTAGGTGTATGTCGCCTTGTCGTCGGCGACGCCTGTTCCAACTGCATTGGCGAGCGTCACATTGCCTGCATGATAGGCGCCCATGAGTCCCGCGACGCCGAGCGCCGAATCCGGCCGGAACGCCAGCGGATCGAGGAAATCGTCGTCGATGCGGCGATAGATGACGTCGACGCGGCGCGGGCCTTCCGTCGTGCGCATGTAGACCACGTCGTCCTTCACGAAGAGATCGCGGCCTTCGACCAATTCCACGCCGAGCTTGTCGGCGAGAAACGAGTGCTCGTAAAAGGCGGAATTATACTGGCCCGGCGTCATCAGCGCGATAGTCGGATCGCTCGACGCGCGCGGCGGCGCGACGGAGCGCAGCGTCGCGAGCAGTTCGTCGGGATAATCCTCGATCGGCGCGACGCGATGCATCGCGAAAAGCTCGGGAAAGAGCCGCATCATCACTTCGCGGTTCTCGAGCATGTAGGAGACGCCCGACGGCGTGCGCGCGTTGTCCTCCAGCACATAGAAACCATGGTCGTCCGTGCGCACGATATCGACGCCGGCGATGTGGACATAGATGTCGTGCGGAACGCGGCGGCCCGCCATTTCCGGGCAATAGCCGGGATTGCGATAGACGAGATCGGCGGGAATGATCCCGGCCTTCAGCGCCTCGCCGCCGTTATAGAGATCCTTGAGAAACATGTTCAGCGCGGTGACGCGCTGCACGAGGCCGCGCTCCAGCGCCGCCCATTCGCTGCGCGCGATGATGCGCGGCAGAATGTCGAAGGGAATGAGCCGTTCGGTGGCGTCCTGAGCGCCATAGACGGCGAAGGTGATGCCGATGCGCCGGAACAGCAACTCTGCCTGCTCACGCCGCGAGGCGAGAAGGTCGGGGGTCGTGCCCGCCAGCCATTGCGAAAGCTTTTCGTATGGCGCGCGCGTCGCCCCGTTCACGCCGCCCATTTCATCGAATTGCGTCACACGCAGATCCACTGTCGGCGCTCCTCGTATTTTCGGGCCGAGCCTGTATTCACAGGGGTTCCGGCCTTTGAGACTGCGGTCGGGAAGAGCTTCGCAAGAACTGCGCCAGAAGTTCGAAAAAATTGTCATATTGTCTCTGTAGGACTCTGCCGGGCTGGCGTAACCTGCGCTTGCCGACATATGATTCATCGGGTTTTCGGTTTTGCCGACGCGTCGCGAATATGTGAGAGAGGCGCGAGATCGCGCGCGCCTGCGACATGCGCTTTCGAGCCCCGCCAGTTCCCGGCGAATGGGCGCAACCGGGTTTGCCTCGCTTTTGCTTCTCGCCGCGCCGGCGGCCTACGCGGAAGCGCCGCCGCCGGTGTTCAACTGGGTCGGCATGTATCTCGGAGCGAGTCTCGGCGCTGCCTTTCCGCTTCACGGCGGCGAGCGGTTGCAGGCGGGGAGCGGCTTCGGCTCGCCCATTTACGATCTCTACCCCGCAGGCGCGACAAGGCCTGGCGTCACGGTTGGCGCGCAGGTCGGCTACAACTGGCAGGACGGGCCCTGGGTCTGGGGCTTCGAGACGGATTTGAGCCTGCTCGACGGCCGCCGCGGCCCGAACGGACTGTTCGCGTCTTCGGACGCCTATGCGCCGGGACTACCCGTTTACACATTGTATCCCGGTTCGAGCGCAAATTATTTCGCCAGCATTCGCGGCCGCGTCGGCTTCGCCTACGACCGCGCGCTCCTCTATCTGACCGGCGGCGTAGCGGCGGGCGGCGCGCGCGGACCTGCAACGCTTACGCTCGGCGCCGGCGGCCCCGATGCGATTTTCGAGGCGCCCTGGTCGCAATCCTCGCGGATGAAATATGTTTTCGGCGCCGGTTTCGAATACGCCTTCGCAGATAATTGGTCGGCGCGCGCGGAATATCTCTTTCTGAACCATTCGCTGAACACGCAGACTTTCGACAATGGCGCGGGCTATCTCTACGCCTCACGCATCCGAAATGAAAACCAGATCCTGCGCTTCGGGCTGAATTATCATTTCGGCGCCAAGAACGAGATCGTCGCTCCGTTGCAATACGGCGGAATAAACGGCCACGGCGGAAATGGCGCGAGTGGCGAGAGCGGCGAAAACGCGCCGGAGTTTTATAGCGTGCACGCCCAGACCACCAATGTCGTGCAGGGCTATCCGCGATTTCGCGCGGCCTATGACGGACCTAACAGCTTTCCTTCCGGCGGAAAGGCGAATTTCGGATCGACGACGAACATCTTCCTTGGCCTGCGCCTGTGGGAAGGCGGCGCGGTCTATCTCAACCCCGAGATCGATCAGGGCTACGGACTCGCCAATTCGGTTGGAGCCGCCTCTTACGTCAACGGCGCGGTCGCCAAGGTCGGCGCCAGCGCGCCCTACATGCGCTTTCAGCGTTATTTCCTGCGCCAGATCATCGGGCTCGGCGGCGGCGACCGCGGACATGATCCAGACCAGGGCTCGCGCAGCGAAGTGCTCGAATCGACGCAGAACCAGATCTCCGGCAAGGTCGATCGCGACCGCATCATCATCACGCTGGGCAAATTCGCCGTGGGAGACGTCTTCGACGACAACGTCTACGCGCACGACCCGACGACAGGCTTCATGAATTTCGCCTTCAACACCATGGGCGCCTTCGATTACGCGGCCGACTCCTGGGGCTACACGCATGGCCTGGCCGTGGAATGGAAACAGAACTGGTGGACGGCGCGCGGCGGCGTGTTTCAGCTCTCGACCGTGCCGAACGGGCTCGAGATCGAGCCAGAATTATTCCGTCAATATATGGCCGTCGCAGAGTTCGAGGGCCGCTACGACCTTTTCGGCCAGCCGGGAGCAATCAAGTTTCTCGGCTATGGCGACAATGGCAATCTGAGCAAGATGGACGATGTGGTGCGCTACGCCTATCTGACAGGCGAGTTCCCGCCGCGTGTCGACTCCTTCCGCAAGCGCGCCGTCAAGAGGGGCGGGGGAATCAATGTAAAGCAACAGCTGGCGCCGAATCTCGGGTTCTTCCTGCGCGCGAGCATGGCGGACGGTCGCTATGAGACAGTGGATTACACTGACGTCGACCGGTCCGTGTCGTTCGGACTTGTCGGCGGCGGCGCCTTGTGGGGACGCGATCACGACGAGATCGGCGTCGCGGCCGCCTTCAGCGGACTTCATGGCTCACGCGTGCGCTATTTCGCGCTCGGCGGAACGAGCGTCTATATCGGCGACGGCGCGCTCTCCTATGATGGCGAGAAGAATCTGGAGGCTTATTACAAGGTCGGCTTCGGCAGGAATTTCGACGCCACTTTAGATTATCAGCTGCTCGTCAATCCCGGGCACAACAGCGCGCGCGGGCCGATCAATGTCTTCGGCCTGCGGCTGCGCGGCGCGTTCTGACGCGATCAGAAATAGGCCGGCAGCGTCTTCTCGAAGTCGGGAAAATAGCGCGAGATGACGCTGACGTCGAAACGCGAGAGGATCGTTTCCTTCGGCTCGCGGTCGAGGAGGAAGCGGAAGGAGGCTTCGATCATCGCCTCCGCATTCGCTCCGCCTGCGAGGCGGGCAAGGTCATTTTGCGAAAGCGTTACGCGATGGCGTGTTTCGCCATTCGCTTCCCGAACCGTCACGTCGAAGGACATCGGATCGCCCCCGCTCACGCGCAAGACGCTTATCGTCGCGCTCACAGAAGCGCCTCGATGTCTCTCTCGATCGCCTGCGGCGTATCGGTCGGCGCATATCGCTTCACGACAGCGCCATTGCGATCAACGAGAAATTTCGTGAAATTCCATTTGATGGCCTCGGAGCCGAGCAGTCCCGGCGCCGCATGTTTCAACAGGCGATAAAGCGGATGCGCCTTTTCGCCATTCACGTCGATCTTGGCGAACATCGGAAAGGTCACGTCGTAATTCGTCGAGCAAAAGGCGGCAATCTCGCTTTCCGAACCCGGCTCCTGCGCGCCGAACTGGTTGCAGGGAAAGCCGAGAATGACAAACCCCCTGTCCGCGAATTTGCGATAGAGCGCCTCGAGCCCCTTGTATTGGGGGGTGAAGCCGCAGCGGCTCGCGACATTGACGACGAGGAGCGCCTTGCCCGCGTAATCGCGCAAGGATCTGGTTGCGCCGTCGATCGTCGTGGCCTCGATATCATAGAGCGTCGTCATGCGCGCCTCCTTTTACAATAGGCTCGCATAAATTTCTCTCTCACGCCACCAGGCTGTCGGAGGGCTTGGCCTCGGATTCGGCGCCTTCGTCGAGGCCATATTCCTTCATCTTGCGATAAAGCGTCGAGCGGCCGATGCCGAGCCGTCGCGCAATCTCCGACATCTGGCCACGATAATGCGTCAGCGCGAAACGGATCGTCTCCGCCTCCAGATCCTGGAGCTTGCGCATCTCGCCATTGGCGCCGAGCATGGAAATGACGTTGGGATCGCGGATTTCGACATGCACGATCTCGCGCTGACGCGGCGCGTCGGCTGCGGGAGCGAGCGCCGGCGCGGGCGGCACGCGCACGTCATATCCGTCGACATGGGCGGCGATCTGCGGAAATTCGGCGACCGTCAGTTCGTCGCCGTCCGCGAGCACCACGGCGCGAAACACGGCGTTTTCAAGCTGCCGCACATTGCCGGGCCAGTCATATGTCGTCAGCAGCGACAGCGCTTCGGCCGTGACCCCGCGAATGTTGCGGCCCTCTTCGGCCGCGAAACGCGCCGCGAAACGCCGCGCGAGATCGGCGATGTCCTGACGGCGCGCGCGCAGCGGCGGAATGCTGATCGGAAAGACGTTGAGACGGTAGAACAGGTCCTCGCGAAACTGCCCGCGCTTCACGAGTTCGATGAGATTCTGGTTCGTCGCGGAGATCAGGCGGATATCGACGCGCACCGGCCGCCTCGCGCCGACGGGGTCGATCTCGCCCTCCTGCAGCGCGCGCAAGAGCTTCACCTGAATGTCGAGGGGCAGTTCGCCGATTTCATCGAGGAAAAGCGTGCCGCCATTGGCTTCGAGAAACTTGCCCGAATGCTTTTCGGTCGCGCCGGTGAAGGCGCCTTTCTCGTGGCCGAAGAGTATCGACTCCACCAGATTGGCGGGGAGCGCCCCACAGTTCACAGTAACGAAGGGCTTGCCCCTGCGATCGGAGCCACCCTGAATGGCGCGGGCGACCAGCTCCTTGCCGACGCCGGATTCGCCCTCGATCAGCACGGGTATGGACGAATGCGCGGCGCGTTCGCCGAGACGAATCACGCGCGCCATATCCTCGCTGCGCGAGACGAGGTCCCGGAAGGTGAGCGCGCCCGAGGCGCGGCGGCTGATGCGGCGGATTTCGCCGGCGAGCGCGTCCGCCGACAGGGCGTTCTTGATGGAGATCTGCAGCCGCTCGGCGCCGACCGGCTTCACGACGAAGTCGTGCGCGCCTGCGCGCATCGCCGAAATCACGGCCTCGATCGAGCCATGCGCGGTCTGCACGATGACGGGCGTCGCGATCTTCGTGTCGCGCATGCGCGTGAGCACGCCCATGCCGTCGAGATCGGGCATCACGAGATCGAGAATGAGCAGCGCGATCGGCGGCGCGCCGGGTTGCGTCAGCCGCGCAAGGGCCTGTTCGCCGCCCTCCACGGTCTCGGCTTCGTAACCGAATCGCCGCACCATGGCCTCGAGCAGGCGGCGTTGCACCGGATCGTCGTCAGCAATGAGAATTATGGAAGTCATCACGCCCCTTTGTCCCGCCCCGCAGCCCGCGGCTGCACCCTCGTCGCATCTGCGCCGGGACTGTTTGTCGGCGCGCCCATCGTTGCGAAACAGGGTAAAGGGCGGGTTAATCCGGCGCGGGGGAAGGCGCAACGGCGCGTTGTAAATAGGCGCGAAAAATCGAAAATTCGAATTCGCGCCGCCAATTCCCGGCGATTGTCGACGTCGCGGATCGGGTTGATCGCGCTTGGGCTTTGCCCATATGTTTGACCATTCGCCTCGCGGCGTCCGCAACTCGAAACGGTTTTCGCCATGCTCTTCACAACGCGCTCCACCCGCGCCACGGCCGAGGCCGCGGCGGGTGCTTCCGAATCGCTGCCCGAATGGAACCTCGCCGACCTTTATCCGGGAACCGATTCGCCGCAGTTGAAGAGCGATCTGGCCAGAGCGGCGACGGAGGTTGCGCAATTCGGCAAGGACTATCGCGGCCGCCTCGCTGAGATGGCGACGGGCGCGGACGCGAGCGTCACGCTCGGAGAGGCGCTCGCACGCTACGAGGCGCTGCAGGATCTGCTCGGGCGCCTCATGTCATTCGCCGGGCTGCTCTACAGCGGCGACACCACCGACCCGGCGCGCGCGAAATTCTACGGCGACGTGCAGGAAAAGGTGACCAACGCCTCGGCGCAGCTCCTCTTCTTCCAGCTCGAACTCAATCGCCTCGACGACGAGACCCTGATGGCGGCGGCCGGCAAGGAGCCGCTGCTGCGCTGGAGGCCCTGGCTCGAGGACATTCGCAAGGAGAAGCCCTACGAACTCGAGGACAAGCTCGAGGAACTTTTCCACGAGAAATACATTTCGGGCGCCGCGGCGTGGAACCGCCTTTTCGACGAGACCATCGCCTCGCTGCGCTTCAAGGTCGGCGGCGAAGAGCTCGCGATCGAGCCTGTCCTGAATCTGATGCAGGACCCCAACGAGGCGAAGCGCAAGGAGGCGGCGCTGGCGATCGGCGCGACGCTGAAGGCCAATCAGCGCGTCTTCTCGCTCATCACCAACACCCTCGCCAAGGACAAGGAAATCTCGGACCGCTGGCGCGGCTTCGAGGACGTCGCCGATTCGCGCCATCTCTCCAACCGCGTCGAGCGTGAGGTGGTGGAGGCGCTGGCCAAGGCGGTGGAGGACGCGCATCCGCGCCTCTCGCACCGCTATTACAGGCTCAAGGCCAAATGGTTCGGCAAGGAGGCGCTCGACTACTGGGACCGCAGCGCGCCGCTGCCGGCGACGCCGAGCAAGCTCTACACCTGGCCGGAGGCGCGCGAGATCGTGCTCGGCGCATATAAAGGCTTTGCGCCGCGCATGGCGCAGATCGCCGGGGACTTCTTCGACAAGAAATGGATCGACGCGCCGGTGCGGCCGGGCAAGGCGCCGGGCGCCTTTTCACATCCGACCGTTCCTTCGGCGCATCCCTATGTGCTGCTCAATTTCCAGGGCAAGACGCGCGACGTCATGACGCTCGCGCATGAGCTCGGCCATGGCGTGCATCAGGTGCTCGCCGCGCGTCAGGGGGCGCTGATGGCGCCGACGCCGCTGACGCTCGCCGAGACGGCCTCGGTCTTCGGCGAGATGCTGACCTTCCGCGCGCTGCTCGCGCAGGCGACCGACAAGAACCAGCGCCGCGCGCTGCTCGCCTCCAAGGTCGAGGACATGATCAACACGGTGGTGCGACAGATGGCCTTTTACGCCTTCGAGCGAAAGGTTCACACCGAGCGGCGCAACGGCGAACTCACCGCCGACCAGATCTGCGACCTGTGGATGAGCGTGCAGGCGGAGAGTCTCGGGCCGTCCATCCGGCTCGGGCCGGGATATGAATGCTTCTGGGCCTATATCCCGCACTTCATCCATTCGCCCTTCTATGTCTACGCCTACGCTTTCGGCGATTGTCTCGTCAATTCGCTCTATGGCGTCTACCAGAAGGCGCACGAAGGTTTTGCGGAACGCTATTTCGCGCTGCTCGAGGCCGGCGGCGCGAAGCCCTACAACGAGCTGCTGAAGCCCTTCGGGCTGGATGCGCGCGATCCGGCGTTCTGGAACATCGGTCTTGAAATGATCGAGGGGCTGATCGCGGAGCTGGAGGCGATGGAGGAGGCCTGACGGATCTGCTCCCGAAAATTAGAACGCCGGCCAGAGGCCGGCGTTTCGATGCTCGGTTTGCGAAGCGCTTACTGGACGCCGGCGCGGATCAGGAACTTCTCGCTGCCGCAAACGACTTCGCCGTTGTAGACCTTGCCGTTTTCATTCGGCTTGCCGGTCCAGACGCAGTCCTTCTTGCCGTCGGTGCGGTCGGTGAGGTTGAGCGTCATGACGCCGCCTTCGACCTTGCCGTCGAGCTTGTAGGTGACGACCGAGCCGTTATCGAGCTGCATGTCGGCCTTGCCGCTCACCTTGTCGCCTTCGGTGTTGAGCGTCCAGGTGCCGTTGGCGCGCTTGATGCCCGACGAGGCGATCTCGGTGACGCTATAGCCGGCGGCGAAAGCTGAGGCGCTGAAAGCGACGACGGCGACGGCCGTGGTCAAAGTGAGCTTGATCATTCGTTTCACTCCCATAATTTTCGGCTGAAAGGCGGCATTGTCGGCCGCAGGGAACTGGGGCTTGAGACAATGCGGCCATCAAGCCTTCCCTGTTCCGCTCCCTCTTCCGAGCGGGAACTGCGGCACTTCGCACGAAGAATCGCTTGAGGTCAAATAGTTTCGAATGTCGGCCCGGCAAGCGCCGGCCGATCCGGAGGCGGTCTGATGATAAAACAATGGCAAGCGGTCGACGATTATATCGCGGGCCGTCTGATTGCTCGGCCCGAGCAGCAGCACGAGACCCTGGACGCGAACAGGCGATCGGGTCTGCCGGCCATCGACGTCTCGGCCCCGCAGGGGAAGCTCCTCCACATTCTCTCGCGAGCGCTTCGCGCGCGCCGTATTCTCGAAATCGGGACTCTCGGCGGTTTTTCGACGATCTGGCTGGCGCGCGCGCTCGAACCCGGCGGCAAGGTCGTCACCGTGGAATTCGACCCCCGTCACGCGGAGGTCGCGCGCGCCAACATTGCCCGCGAGGGCTTGACCGACCGGGTCGATCTGCGGGTCGGCGCGGCGCTCGATATCCTGCCGAAGATTGAGGCGGAAGGGGCGGGACCTTTCGACCTTTCCTTTATCGACGCGGACAAGGCGAACAACGCCGCCTATTTCAACTGGGCGCTGAAAATGTCGCGGCCCGGCGCGCTGATCATCGTCGATAATGTCGTCCGGGACGGCGCGGTGGCCGATCCCTCGACCAAAGAGGACAGCGCGCTCGGCGCTCGCACCTTGTTCGATGCAGTCGCCGACGAATCGCGTGTGACGGCGACCGCCATCCAGACCGTCGGATCCAAGGGGTGGGATGGCTTCCTGATCGCCATGGTGAAATAGCGCGGGCTGGACTGCGCCGCAGCCGGCTCGCGCGTGGCAATCGCTTCGAAGCGCGACGAGCCGCCGCGCTGATGGCGCCGCACGCAAAAAAAAAGACGCGAGCGAATTTCTCGCGCGCGTCTTTTTGTCTGGCGCTGCCAGCGCCGCTTTTCAGCTCAGGCGCCTTCCAGCTGCCGCTTGCGGTTTCCCGCGGGGCTCGAGATCAGCGCGCCATCCGCGCCGAAGAGGGAGGCCTCCACGCGCCTGCCGCTGTCGTCGTAGCGCCAGGCGATGCGGGCGGCCCCGAGATCCTTGCGAACCGTGGGCTTGCCCTCGGCGTTGAAATAGGCCTCCTCGACCTGGTTTCCCTGAGCGTCATAGGCGCGCGCGACGCGCGCTGCGCCGAGACTCTTGCGCTTGATCGGCCGCCCCTCCGCGTCGAAATAGGCCTCGACGACTTCGACCCGGCCTTTTTCCGGCGCCGGCTCGGGTTTGATCCGAATGGCGCCGTCAAGCGCCGCGGTTAAAGTCCCGTTCTGCGAGCAGCGTCGCTCCCGGGAGGAGATGCGCGCAACCGTCTTGACCGGCTTTCGCGTCCTTTGAGGTTTCTGTTCCATGATCCGAAGTCACTGAACGCGGTCCAGTCGGATGGCTGATCGATCCTCGGCGCAGCGGCGTCAAAGCCCTGTGCAATCGAAGGTTTTTTCAAGGGTCAACTTCCGATGGAAACGCGAATCTGAACCGGTCTCGGCTCGCGAGGGCGAGCCGGACGACATGCGCCGCTGGCCGCGGCGGGCTTCAGATCAGGGCAGGGGGCGCTCGGGAGCCGAGCGGCGGCGTGGCGGCGTCCGAGCGAAGCTGCGTCCCATCGAAGGCGAGCTTGATCTCGATATAGGACAGCGACGGCGGAGGTTCGCCCACGAAGGGCGAGGGCGTCGCCGCGCCGCCCGGCGACGCGCTGTGAAATACGCAGCAGCCGTCATGCCGGGAATGCCGCGCCGGAGTCGCCGGATTATTGTCGAGGGGGCCGGAACTCTTGCTCAGGCAGATCGCGTCGGCGAACAGACCGGCGCCCCGAACCCCCGATGACACGCCGACCGCAAGGCCTTGAAGGACAAGCAGATAGGCGACGAGCAGCGTAACTGCCGTCGGTCCAAACTGCCAGCTTCTCGCCTCGCTCCGCGGGTTCATAACTCTCGAAGCTAGTCATTACGGGCGGCAAGGTCAATGGCGCAGCCGTAAGCGATCGGGTCTGGGACATCGGCGCCGTACGCTTTTTTGAAACAGTTTTGCTGGCCCGCCGCTTGCGCCTGAGGCCCCACGAAGCTGCAACATGGCAGTTTTCGAGACCGTGCCTGATGGGGGGCGTATGAGTAAACTCTTGAGAAGTCTGTGTCATGCGGGGCGCTTGCGCTCCGCGTCGCTTTTTTTGCCGGCCGTAGCGGCGATCTCGCGGAAAGCGCTTCACGCGCGGGGCGCTCTGAGAGCGTTGCTGACAGTCGGCGGCCTTTGCGCAATGACGCTTACGGCGCAGGCCACCTGTTCCATTTCGGGAACGGGTGGGGTCTCTTTCGGCGTCAGGACCGATTTGACCGCCAACAACACGGCGACAGGCTCGATGACGGCAAACGTCCTGTCGCTGTTGTCTTCGTGCCGCATAACCTTGAGTTATGGCGCCAGCGGATCGGGAACGAGACGCTTCTTGACGGGTCCGGGCGGCTACAAACTGGAATATAATCTTTATCAGGATTCCGGTTTTTCGAAAATCTGGGGCAATAGCCTCGGCGTAGATTCTGTCTCCGTCGGTCTCGGATTCAGCAACAGGACCGTATATGCAAAGCTGATAGACAAAACGGCGCCGGTCAACGGGACATATACGGATACGATTACTGCAAGCATATTCTACGGCAGCTTGCGGATGAAAAGCATTACGTGGCAGGTTTCCGTTACGACTGGCGAACCGCCGCCCAGGCCTGAAGGCCTGAAGGGCGTCGCCATTCCCACGCCGTCCAATCTTTACGACTTTGTCGCGAACAGGGAAGCCGCGATCGGTCTCGGCAAGGCGCTGTTCTGGGACATGCAGGTCGGCAGCGACGCCGTGCAGGCTTGCGCCTCCTGCCATTTCCACGCCGGCGCGGACAATCGCAGCAAGAACTCGGTCAATCCGGGTCTTGCCCGCGCGTCTTCTCCCACGGTGGCGTGGCCGGATACGACTTTCCAGATCGGCGGACCGAACCATCAGTTCGTCGCCAGCGACTTCCCCTTCTTCCAGCGGCAAAACCCGGATGACCCGAATTCGTCGGTCACCCGGGACTTCAATGACGTCGCCAGTTCGCAGGGCGTGTTCAATTCCCGTTTCGCTTCGGGGCCGCCCGGCCAGTCCTGGGACAATTTCTATTTGAGCTCCGACCTCATCTTCAAGGTCGGCTCGCTCAACACCCGCCGCGTCGAACCCCGGAATACGCCCACGACGATCAACGCGGTCTTCAACTTCCGCAACTTCTGGGACGGGCGCGCGCAATTTATCTTCAACGGGGTCAATCCCTTCGGCGCGCGTGACGAGAGCGCCCGGGTGTTCAAGAACGTGGGCGGGACCGTCACGCCGGTGCAGGTGCGCATCGACAACGCCAGCCTCGCGTCGCAGGCGGTCGGGCCGCCGTCGAGCAATTTCGAGATGAGCGCCGACGGCCGCACGCTGATGGACATCGGCAAGCGGCTTCTGACCGCGCGTCCGCTCGCCCTTCAGAGGGTCGCGCCGGACGACAGCGTGCTCGGACCCTATGCGAGCCTCTCGGGCAAGGGCCTGACTGTCGAGAGCTACGCCCAGGCGATCCAGGTCGCGTTCAAGCCCGAGTGGTGGAACGGCTCCCAGGCCGTCCAGGTCGACGCGGCCGGAAACAAGACGGTGATCGCCATGCCCGGCTCGCTGGCGGCGAACCAGTACACGCAGATGCAGGCCAATTTCAGCCTGTTCTTCGGTCTGGCGATTCAACTCTACGAATCGACGCTGGTCTCCGACGACTCGCCCTTCGACCGCTACATGGCGGGCAATACGTCGGCGATGACGTCCTCGCAGACGGCCGGCATGAACCTGTTCTTCGGAAAGGCCAAATGCGCCAATTGCCATGGCGGCGCCGAATTCACCAACGCGAGCGTGCGCAAGACCCTCAAGGAGCCTCTGCAGCGCATGGTGATGGGCAACGGCGGCGTCGCAGTCTATGACGAGGGCTTCTACAACATCGCCGTCACCAGGACATCGGAGGATTTGCTCAATGGCGGCCGAGACGCCTTTGGCAAGCCCCTGTCGAACACGGCGATCGCGCAGCAGTTCGGATCGTCCGGCTTTCAGAATATGATCGGCATTTCGCCGAATATCTCTGTGGCGCCGGGCGAACGTATCGCGGTGATGGGCGCGGCCAAGACTCCGACCGTCCGCAACGCAGAACTCACGCAGCCCTTCTTCCATAATGGCGGCGTGTTGAATCTGCGGCAGCTGGTGGAGTTCTACAACCGCGGCGGAAACCACAAGTCATTCAACATCAATGACTTCGATGCTGATATCGAGCGGCTTGGCTTAAGCTCTACCGAAAAGGCCCAGCTGATCGATTTCGTGAAGTCGCTGACCGACGATCGCGTGCGGCGTGACGCGGCGCCGTTCGATCACCCGGAACTCCTGGTCCCGAACGGGCATGTCGGCGATACGATCAGCGTGCAGCAGGAGGACGGTCACGCCAAGGACGCCTTCATCCAGCTGCCGGCGGTCGGCAGGAACGGCGTCGCCGGCGCAGCGCGGCCGAACTTCCTGGGGGTCGTCGAATAGCGTCCCGCGCCTGACGGAAAGACGAGACCGGGGGTCGGGAGATCCCCGGCTTTTTTCACCGGCGTATGACAGCGTTTGCGCCGGTCATTTCGATAGCCGCGCGACGGTCTTCGCGGCCACGCCCGTCGCGCATTTCATGGTGTAGACGAAATCGACGAAGTTTCCATCGCCGCCGTCTTCCCAATTGTAGGTCGCGCCTGCATCGTCTGTACAGAGACCGCTCTGTCTCATGAAGGTGGAGGCGTTGGCGGCGTCGCTCCACAATTCGACCGGATTGACGAGGGCCCCCGAATATTTTTGCCAGTCCTGATAGACGACCATGCCGACGCCGAAAGTCGAATATAACGGCACGGTGAACGTCAGGCTCCATGAGCCGATCGCTGGCGTGGTGACCTTGCTCCCGTTCGACGAGTTGTAACGATAGGTGAGCACTGTTTGCCTGGAAACGACCGTGCCGGCGGCGTTCTTCGTCCAGATGAAAATGTCCTTGGAATAGGCGCCCTGGGCACTGGTCGGTTTGAAGGTCGCCGTCACGATCTGGGCCGGCAGGGTCGCTTCCGAGTGGGAGTGCAGTTTTATGGCGCCGAGGCCGGCCATCTTCAGGAAGTTCGTGGCGACCGAAAAATCGGCGTCGCCGACGAAAGTCACCGCTCCCCCTGTCGCAACAGACCTGGTCAGGGTGACATTCGTCGCCGCGCCGCCGGGCGACATATTCGAGTTCAGATATCTGGCGAGCTGCCCGGAATCCGGATTGCCGCCCTTCACCGCGGCGGCGAGCACGCCGGCGTCCAGCGCTTGTTGGAGATTCGATCTGGCGCCGATCGCGCGCGAGTAATCGACCGCTCCGCCGATGAGAAGGACCATTGGCAGAGTGGCGAAGGCGAAGATCACCGCAACGGCGCCGTCATGGTCCTTCATAAAGGTCCGCAAACGATCACCCGCGGCGGGCTGCGAGTTTTCCCAAAGACGTGACATTGGCCTGTCCTTGCGTGAGGGGTTCCTTCAGGGCTCGCTTCGAAGCCGCCTGGAAGTCCCGTCATTGCACAGACCTTGGGTCGGGGCCTTGCAATAAAATGTTAAAGCGCTGGAATTGCTTTTGTTTTCATTTACGCTCGCTTGTCGAAATTCAATAATCCCGCGGATTTTTCCGCTTCTCACGCAGTAGTTATCAACATCTCCGCTCGCGGAGAGACGAACGGACCCCCGATGAAGGGCCCGCCGGACTCCACTAATGCCGTGGAAGCTGCCTCACGGCCGCCATTCGGCCGGCGTTTCCGCCGAGCGCTCCTGCGCGCGCGATTCATCGATGGCCGCGCCGACGGCGCGCAGCGCCTCGGTCACGCCGGCGCCGGTCGCGGCCGAGACCGTCAGCACCCCGCCCCGCGCTTCCGGCGGCGGTCCGGCGCTGGCGATGGCGCGCTTCAGGCGTTCGCGCTGCTTCTTCAGGTGCTCCGGATCGACGATGTCGATCTTGGAGAGCGCGACGATCTCCGGCTTTTCGTCGAGCCCGGCGCCATAGGCGGCGAGTTCGCCCCGCACGGTCTTGTAGTCCTTGCCGGCGTGTTCGCCCGAAGCGTCGACGAGATGCAGCAGGACGCGGCAGCGTTCGACATGGCCGAGGAAACGGTCGCCGAGGCCGTGGCCCTCATGCGCGCCTTCGATCAGGCCGGGAATGTCGGCCAGCACGAATTCGCGTTCGTCGCGGCGCACCACGCCGAGGCCGGGATGGAGCGTCGTGAAGGGATAATCGGCGATCTTCGGCTTTGCGGCGGTGACGCTGGCGAGAAAGGTGGACTTTCCGGCGTTGGGCAGGCCGACGAGGCCGGCGTCGGCGATGAGCTTCAGCCGCAGGATGATCGTGCGCTCCTCGCCCGACTGGCCGGGGTTGGCGCGCCGCGGGGCGCGGTTGGTCGAGGTGGTGAAATGGGCGTTGCCGAAGCCGCCATTGCCGCCCTTGCAGATCACGACGCGCTGGCCGACCTCGGTCAGATCGGCGATCAGCGTCTCCTCGTCCTCCTCGAAGATCTGCGTCCCGACCGGCACCTTCAGCACGGCGTCGGCGCCGCGTCCGCCGGCGCGGTTCTTGCCCATGCCGTGCATGCCGGTCTTGGCCTTGAAATGCTGCTGGTAGCGATAGTCGATGAGCGTGTTCAGCCCGTCGACGCATTCGGCCACGACGTCGCCGCCACGGCCGCCGTCGCCTCCGTCCGGTCCGCCGAATTCGATGAATTTTTCGCGCCGGAAGGAGACGCAACCCGCGCCGCCGTCGCCGGAGCGGACATAGACCTTGGCCTGATCCAGAAATTTCATTTGTCGCTCAGGTGGATGTGAGTTTCGGGCGGCGCGCGCCGAAGGCGGTGTGCGCCGCGCCGCGGGTGAGGCGCGTGCGTTCGACCGTCACCTTGCCGCCGCGCGCCGGCGCGTCGATCTCGATCTGACCGAGGCTCGTGAAGCCGAGCTTCTCCTGCACGCGGCGCGAGGCGAGATTGGCCGGCAGCGCGTCACAGGTGATTTCGCCCAGCGACGACACGCCGAAGATCAGGTCGACGAAGCCGCGCGCGGCCTCGGTCATCAGCCCCTGACCCCAATATTCCCGCCCCAGCCAGTAGCCCAGGCGCGCGACGCCGCGAAAGGATGAGCCATGCGCGCCGATCACGCCGATCGCGTCATTGGGCTGGCGCTTGAAGGCGAGCGCGAGAACGAGCCCTTCGCCAGCCGAATTTTCGGCCCGGGCGCGCAGGATGAACTCCTCTGCGTCGCGAATATTGTAGGGGTGGGGAATAGTCGCGGTCTGCGAGGAAACCTCGGGATCGCCGAGAAACCGCGTGAAGGCGCGGGCGTCGGCGGCGCGCGGCCAGCGCAGCCACATGCGTTCGGTTTCCAGCCTGAAAACGTCGTCATGCGTGATTTCAGGAAACATCGAAAGCTCCAAGCGAAAGACCGAATTTGGCCCCGGATCGAAAAAAGGGGAAGCGGCGCCCGCTTCCCCTATCGACCCAGTTGGGCCTTTTCCGGACATTTCGCTCAATCGGAGCTTTCTGCTCCTCGCGCTGGTCGAAACGACCATTGTCCGCCGGGGAATGGGGCCGGCGGAGGGTCGTTACCGATCCGACCGCCTTACTCTGCGGCTACCGCCGCCGGCACGACGGAAACGCTTGCGCGCCCGCCGCTGGATTTAAACAATACGACGCCGTCGACGAGCGCGAAGAGCGTGTGGTCCTTGCCCATGCCGACATTGCGGCCGGGATGCCACTTCGTGCCGCGCTGACGCACGATGATGTTGCCGCCGACGACCGATTCGCCGCCGAACTTCTTGACGCCGAGACGGCGGCCGTCCGAGTCGCGGCCGTTGCGCGACGAGCCGCCCGCTTTCTTGTGAGCCATTGTCCTGCTCCGACTTTACTTTCCTGCGACGCTCACGCGCCGCGTTGAAATCTGGTTGGCGCTCGACGCCTATCGAAATGATAACGCGCGGCGCCCGGTTTCACCAAGCCTTTTGGCGCGAGGGGCTCAGCCCTCGATCGCCGTGATCTTGACGAGCGTCAGATCCTGGCGATGACCGCGCTTACGCTTGGAGTTCTGGCGGCGGCGCTTCTTGAAGGAGATCGACTTGGCGCTGCGCGTCTGCTCGGCGATCTCGCCCGAAACCTTGGCGCCGGCGACCGTCGGGGCGCCGATCTTCGGCGTATCGCCGCCGACCATCAGCACTTCGTCGAAGGTGATCTTGTCGCCCGGCGCGCCGTCGAGCGCCATGACGGTGATAATATCTCCGGCGGACACGCTATACTGCTTGCCGCCGGTTTTGATGACTGCGAACATCGTTTTTTCCTGTGTTCGTCCCGACTCTGGCGTTTCCGCCGGCCGGCTTTTTGACAGTTGAACCGGTTGCGCTTCTCTCTCCTGCGCGGTTGGCGCAAAAGAAAAACGCGGCGAAACCGCCGCGCCGAAGCGAAGAACGACCTAAACCGCGCAAGACGCTTTTGTCAATGCTCGCTGCGCCGAATGGCCGCTTACTGCGTGCAGCCGCTGGCCTGCATCTGCGCCAGCCAGATGGCGCAATTGGCCTGGGCGCGCGCCGCGCGTCGCTGCTGCCGGTAGACGCGATACTGATAATCGTCGTCGTAATCCCCGCCGTTCCAGCCGCCGCCCCCATAGCCGCCATAGGACTCCGGACCTGCGTTGTTCCAGCCGTGGCGCCCGCCGCCGCGCTGAAACTGGCGCATGCAGTTGTTGTAATTATTGGCTATCGCGAAACACAGCGGCACATTGGGCGCGGCCTGCGCCGAGGGAGCCGGCGCCAGCGCTCCGACGATGGCGGCGAGGATGAAATAATGAACAATCCGCCGCATTGCGGCCTCTCCCGGTTTCGGCGCGGCGGCGCCGCGCGACTGATTCAATCTCGCCGATCAGAGCTGAAGCTTGTGTGAACGGCTCACCAGCCGGCGACGCGGCGGCAGGACGCGCCGCCGCCGTCGAACTCGTAATGGTCGCCGCAGGCGAAGGCGACGGGCGGCTCTCCGGTGCGCTCGAACAGATCATAGCCCTGTTTCAGATTTTTCCAGAAGCTGGTCCACTGCGCATAATTGCCGCCGCCGCCGACGAAGGCGAGCCAGCCGCCGCCCGTCTCGCGGGCGATCGCCGCGTCCGTCATGCGGAAGGGAAAGATGTGGACCGCGATTTCCTTCTGCCCGGCGCGCAACGCCGCCTCCACGAAACCGTAGATTTCCTCGATGCCTCGATCTGTCATGGCGAAGCAGCCCACGGACTTGCAGGCGCCATGCACCATGACGAGCCCGCCGGTCCGCCCGTTTTGCCGGTCGAAGGCGTTCGGATAGCCGACGTTGAAGGCGCGGTGGTAATTGGAGTGCGGGTTCAGCTGGCGCGCCGAGACGCTGTAGAAACCTTCGGGCGACTGGTAATCGGCCTCCTTGATCTTCGGCCCGAGGCGCCCCGACCATTTGCAGATCGGAAATGTCTTGTAGAGGTTGAACCGGCCATTTTTCCTCAGCCAGAGCTCGAGCTGCCCCTCCTGCTTGAAGATGCGCACAAAGACCTGGTCGCCCATGCCGAATTTCGGCGGCGGCTGCTGGAAGGCGTCCTCGGGCGCGGGCCGCAAGGCCGGCTCCGGCAGGCGGGCGACCTGCGTCGTCGGCGCGGCGGCCGCCGGCGGAGCCGGCGCCGCGGCGGCGGGTTGAGCGGGCGTCGCCTGATCGGCCGACGCGGCGGCGACCCGCGTCGAAGCCGCGACGCCGGCGAGTTCGCGGGGCCGGGTCGGCGGGAGGGGAGCGTCCGGCGCGGGCGTCCGCTCGGGGGTCTGCGCCGCCTCGCTCGCGGGCGGGACAGGCGCGACCGAGGGCGATTCAGGCGCCGGCGCCGAGGCGGCCGGGGGCGCTTCGGGCGGGGGCGCGGTCACTGCGGCAAGCCGGTCCAGATCGCCCGGGCGGCTCGGCGGCAAAGGCGTCTGGGCCGCGATTTTCGCCAGATCGGCCGGCCGGCTCGGCGGCAAAGGCGGCGCGGCGGGTTGCGGCGGGAAGGAGACGACGCCTTCCACATCCGGATTTTCAGCTGCAGGTGAAGCTTCCGGCGCGACAGCGGTGGGGAAGGGCGGCGTTTGCGGCGGCTCCTGCGCTGCCGTCGCGACCGGGGCCGCGGGCGCGAGGGCGGGGATCGTGACCGGCGCAGGCGTCTCGGCAGGCGCAGCGACTGGCGAGGTCGCTTCTGGCGGAACTCCACGGCGCAGGCCGGGCAACATCGCGCCGCCGATCGGGCCAACGGCCGGCTTCGCCGCCATTGCGGTCTGTTGCGCCGGAGAAGCGCCGCGCTGCGGCGCGACGCCCGGCAGGAAGCGCAGGATGGCGACCCCTCCGCCAAGCGCGGCGAGGGCGAGAGACGCCAGCAGCAGATGTGTGAGTCGCGGCTTCATCCGGAGCGTTTTGAACTTCCTGACTGCAAATCCTACCGATAGAGCCGCAACGTGGCAAACATATCGTAAGCTTGACCGTCAATGACCCTCGAAGGCGACGAGACTGCGCACGGGCACGCCGAGCGCCTCGATCTTTTTCGCGCCGCCGAGATCGGGAAGGTCGATGACGAAACAGGCGGCGACGACCTCTGCGCCCATCTTCTGCAGAAGCCGGATCGCCCCCTCGGCCGTGCCGCCGGTCGCGATCAGGTCGTCGACGAGAATCACCCGCTCCCCCGCCGACACGGCGTCGACATGCATCTCCATCTCGTCGGTTCCGTATTCGAGCGCATAGGACATCGAGACAGTCTTGTGTGGCAATTTGCCTTTTTTGCGAATGGGGATGAAGCCGGCCGAGAGCTGATGCGCCACCGCGCCGCCGAGAATGAAGCCGCGCGCCTCCATTCCCGCCACCTTGTCGATCTTCGTGCCGGCCCAGGGCTGTACGAGCTCGTCCACCGCCCTGCGGAACGCCCTGGCGTCGCCGAGAAGCGTCGTGATGTCGCGAAAGAGAATGCCCTTTTTCGGATAGTCCGGAATGGTGCGGATGGAGGATGCGAGGGGCATGGAAGACCTTTTTTCTCTCGTGATGATTCAGGTTTGTTCAACTAAAGGTTGAGTTCAGGCTGGAGCATGCGTCGCGAGTCATTACACTCGGACGTGACGACCTCCAAGGATTTCAGCCCATGTCCAGCTTCGCGCGCGTCGCCTGCCTTCTGGCCGCGTCCTTTCTCCTCGCCGCCGAGGCGCGAGCCGCCGGCGGGCGGGGCTTCGGCGGCGCCCCCGGCTATCCGCCGCCGCCGAACGTCGGGCGCCGGCCTTACCCGCCGCCCTATCCAGGGCCTGTTCCCGTTCCCGTCCCTGTCCCGGTTCCCGACAGCGCCGACTATTACGGCGGCGGCCCGTCGGCGCCTCCGCCCCCGCCGGCGCCGCGCCGCGAGGGAGAGTCCATCAACGGGCAGTGGTATTACTGACCTGCGCCAATGAGTCGCGCCATCACCGCGTCGAGCTTCTTCATCACTTCCGGATCGCGCGCCTCGGGCGGCGTCAGTATGGCGTTGTCGAGCGCCCGGTCCGAGCCGACGGGGCAAGGTTCGTGCTCGGCCGGGAAATCCGCCAGCACGCGGGCGATCAGTTTCGTGGCGGCGGCGGAGTTCCTGCGCACGATTTCGATCACCGAGGAAACATCCACATTGTCGTGCTCGGGGTGCCAGCAATCGAAGTCCGTCACCATGGCGATGGTCGCGTAAGAAATCTCCGCCTCGCGTGCGAGCTTCGCCTCCGGCATCGCGGTCATGCCGATGAGGTCGAAACCGGCGGCCTTGTAGTGGAGCGATTCGGCATAGGAGGAGAATTGCGGCCCCTCCATGCACACATAGGTTCCGCCGATCGCGATCTCGATTCCCTCGTCCCGCGCCGCCCTCGCGATGCGCTCGGAGAGTTTCGGCGCGATCGGATGCGCCATCGACGCATGCGCGACGCAGCCATTGCCGAAAAACGAGGATTCACGCGCGAAAGTGCGATCCACGAATTGATCGACGAGGACGAAGAGACCAGGAAAGAATTGCGATTTGAAGGAGCCGCAGGCCGAAACCGAAATGATGTCCGTGACGCCGACGCGCTTCAGCGCGTCGATGTTCGCGCGGTAATTTATGCCCGAAGGTGAGAGCCGATGACCGCGCCCGTGGCGCGGCAAAAAGACCGCGCTCGTGCCGCCGACCTCGCCGAAAACAAGTTCATCGGAGGGCTCGCCCCAGGGGGTCGCAACTCTTTCGCGTCGCGGATTCTTCACGCCGGGCAAATCATAAACGCCTGAACCGCCGATAATTCCGACAACAGCTTTGGTCATCGCCGCTCCTCTCGCAGAATAAGCGCGCGCGAAAAATTCACGCGCGCTACGGCGCCGTGACAGGGTTGCGCCGCAAAAATGCCTGTGTTAGTGGACGCACGCCTTGGGACTGGGGCGTTGCAGCCCTTGTCCCTTGTTCCTACAGCATCCGTCGCTTGAAGCTACCGCTATCTGCTGCGTTCGCGCGTTTTCGCGTTGCGGCCGGCGCTTCGAACGATGCGAATTTGACGAGCGAAAAAAGTGGCTCAAGACGGAGTTTCGCTTTCCGGCGTCGCAGGACGTTACGCCTCCGCCCTCTATGAACTGGCGACTGAAAAGCGCGCCGCTGACGAGGTCGCCGCCGCGCTCGCCGCATTCCAGACGCTGGTGAACGACAGCGCCGACCTCAAGCGCCTGGTGAGGAGCCCTGTCTTCTCCGCGCAGGAGCAGGTCAAGGCGCTCGACGCCGTTCTGAACAAGGCGGGAATTTCCGGCATTGCCGCAAATTTCATCCGCCTCGTCGCGTCGAAGCGCCGCCTCTTCGTCATCTCCGACATGATCGACGCCTATCAGAGTCTGCACGACGCCTCGAAGGGCCTCGTGCGCGCCGACGTCACGGTCGCCGCGCCGCTGCGGCCGGAGCAGGCGACCGCGCTGCGTCAGACGCTCTCGGGCGTCACCGGCGGCAAGTCGATCAATCTCAATATCGCGACGGATCCGTCGATCATCGGCGGCATCATCGTCAAACTTGGTTCACGCATGGTCGACGCTTCCGTCCGCACCAAGCTCAACGCAATCCGCACACGTATGAAAGAGGTCGGCTGATGGATATCCGCGCCGCAGAAATTTCCGCGATCCTCAAGAACGAGATCGCCAACTTCGGCACTGAGGCCGAGGTCACAGAAGTCGGTCAGGTCCTGTCCGTCGGCGACGGCATCGCTCGCGTCTATGGCCTCGACAATGTGCAGGCCGGCGAGACGGTCGAGTTCGAGAACGGCGTGCGCGGCATGGCGTTGAACCTCGAAAGCGACAACGTCGGCATCGTTATCTTTGGCTCCGACCGCGACATCAAGGAAGGCCAGACGGTCAAGCGCACGGGCGCCATCGTCGACGTGCCGGTGGGCAAGGAGCTTCTCGGCCGCGTCGTCGACGCGCTCGGCAATCCGATCGACGGCAAGGGCCCGATCAAGGCTGCCCAGCGCGCCCGCGTCGACGTCAAGGCCCCTGGCATCATTCCGCGCAAGTCGGTTCATGAGCCTATGGCGACGGGCCTCAAGGCCGTCGACGCCCTCATCCCGATCGGCCGCGGCCAGCGCGAGCTGATCATCGGCGACCGCCAGACCGGCAAGACCGCGATCGCGCTCGACACGATCCTGAACCAGAAGTCGCTCAACGTCGAAGGCGCGCCCGAGAGCCAGAAGCTCTACTGCGTCTACGTCGCCGTCGGCCAGAAGCGTTCGACCGTCGCGCAGTTCGTGAAGGTGCTCGAGGAGCGCGGCGCCCTCGAATATTCGATCATCGTGGCGGCCACAGCCTCGGACCCGGCCCCGATGCAGTTTCTGGCGCCCTTCGCCGGCTGCGCCATGGGCGAGTATTTCCGCGACAACGGCATGCACGCCGTCATCATCTATGACGATCTGTCCAAGCAGGCCGTCGCCTACCGCCAGATGTCGCTGCTGCTGCGCCGTCCGCCGGGCCGCGAAGCCTATCCGGGCGACGTGTTCTATCTGCATTCCCGTCTCCTCGAGCGCGCGGCGAAGCTCAATGACGATCGCGGCGCGGGCTCGCTGACGGCTCTGCCGGTCATCGAGACGCAGGCCAACGACGTGTCGGCTTACATTCCGACGAATGTGATCTCGATCACCGACGGCCAGATCTTCCTTGAGACCGACCTCTTCTATCAGGGCATTCGTCCGGCCGTGAACGTCGGCCTCTCCGTGTCGCGCGTCGGCTCGTCCGCGCAGACCAAGGCCACGAAGAAGGTCGCGGGCAAGATCAAGGGCGAGCTGGCCCAGTATCGCGAAATGGCGGCCTTCGCCCAGTTCGGCTCCGACCTCGACGCGGTGACACAGCGTCTGCTGAACCGCGGCGCGCGCCTCACCGAGCTCCTGAAGCAGCCGCAGTTCTCGCCGCTGAAGATGGAAGAGCAGACCTGCGTGATCTACGCCGGCGTCAACGGCTATCTCGATCCGCTGCCGGTCAATCGCGTCCGCGCCTTCGAGGACGGGCTGCTGGCGCTGCTGCGCTCGTCGCACAACGACATTCTCGAGAGCATCCGCACGTCGAAGGACCTGTCCGACGATACTGCGGCCAAGCTCAAGAGCGTCGTCGAGTCCTTCGCGAAGTCCTTCGCCTGATCCGACTGCTGACGGTTCGCGCGCCCGCTGACGGGCGCGCGACGACCTCGAGACAAGAAGCACACTCATGCCCTCGTTGAAGGATCTTCGAAACCGGATTTCTTCCGTCAAGGCGACGCAGAAGATCACCAAGGCCATGCAGATGGTCGCGGCGGCCAAGCTGCGCCGCGCGCAGACGGCGGCCGAAGCCGCGCGTCCCTATGCCGAGCGCATGGAATCCGTGCTCGCCAATCTCGCCGCCGGCGTTTCGACCGGCGGCCCGCAGCTTCTCGCCGGAAACGGAAAGGACGACGTGCATCTGCTCGTCGTCGCCACCGCCGAGCGCGGCCTCTGCGGCGCGTTCAACTCCTCGATCGTGCGAATGGCCCGGGAGCACATCCAGCGCCTTCAGGGACAGGGCAAGACGGTCAAGATTCTCTGCGTCGGCAAGAAGGGTTTCGACCAGCTGCGCCGCCAATACGAAAAAGAGATCGTGGAGCTGATCGAGCTGCGGGGCCTCAAGACCATCGGCTTCGAGAACGCGGACGAGATCGGCAAGAAGGTCATCGCAATGTTCGAGGCGGGCGAATTCGACGTCGCCACGCTGTTTTTCTCGAAGTTCAAGTCGGTGATTGCGCAGATTCCGACGGCGCAGCAGCTGATCCCCGCGCAGATCGCGGCGAATGAGAACGCTCCCGCCGTGGAGGGCGCGCAGCCGTCCTATGAATATGAGCCCGGTCAGGACGAGATTCTCTCGGAACTCCTGCCGCGCAACATCTCCGTGCAGGTTTTCCGCGCGCTGCTCGAAAACGCCGCCTCGGAACAGGGCGCGCGCATGAGCGCGATGGACAACGCCACGCGCAACGCCGGCGACATGATCAAAAAGCAGACGACCCTCTACAACCGGTCGCGTCAGGCGATGATCACCAAGGAACTCATCGAAATCATCTCGGGCGCCGAAGCGCTCTGATCGTTAAAATAGACGAGGACGTAACATGGCCGCCAACAAGCCCACCGGGCGCATCACCCAAGTCATCGGCGCCGTCGTCGACGTGAAGTTCGACGGGCATCTCCCCGAGATTCTCAACGCGCTCGAGACCACGAACCAGGGCCAGCGCCTCGTTCTGGAAGTCGCGCAGCACCTCGGCGAGAACTCCGTGCGCACCATCGCCATGGACACGTCGGAAGGCCTGACGCGCGGTCAGGAAGTGGTCGACACCGGCGCGCCGATCTCCGTGCCCGTCGGCGACGAGACGCTCGGCCGCATCATCAACGTCATCGGCGAGCCGGTCGACGAGGCCGGCCCGCTCGTGACCGCCAGCAAGCGCGCCATTCACCAGCCGGCGCCTTCCTACGCCGAGCAGGCGACGGAAGCCCAGATTCTCGAAACCGGCATCAAGGTCGTCGACCTTCTCGCGCCCTACGCCAAGGGCGGCAAGATCGGCCTGTTCGGCGGCGCAGGCGTCGGCAAGACCGTTCTCATCATGGAGCTCATCAACAACGTCGCCAAGGCGCACGGCGGTTATTCCGTCTTCGCCGGCGTCGGCGAGCGCACCCGCGAGGGCAACGACCTCTATCACGAGATGATCGAGGGCGGCGTGAACAAGAAGCCGGTGAACGGCTCGGCCACGGGCTCAAAGGCCGCGCTGGTCTATGGACAGATGAATGAGCCGCCGGGCGCCCGCGCCCGCGTCGCGCTGACCGGCCTCACGGTCGCCGAACACTTCCGCGACCAGGGCCAGGACGTTCTGTTCTTCGTGGACAACATCTTCCGCTTCACGCAGGCGGGCTCGGAAGTCTCCGCGCTTCTCGGCCGCATCCCTTCGGCGGTGGGCTATCAGCCGACGCTCGCAACCGACATGGGCGCGCTGCAGGAGCGCATCACCACCACGACCAAGGGCTCGATCACCTCGGTGCAGGCCATTTACGTGCCCGCCGACGACCTGACCGACCCGGCGCCGGCCACCTCCTTCGCCCACCTCGACGCCACGACCGTGCTCTCGCGCTCCATTGCGGAAAAGGGCATTTATCCGGCCGTCGACCCGCTGGATTCGACCTCGCGCATGCTCTCCCCGGCCATCGTCGGCGAGGAGCATTACGAAGTCGCCCGCAAGGTGCAGTCGACCCTGCAGCGCTACAAGTCGCTGCAGGACATCATCGCCATTCTCGGCATGGACGAACTCTCGGAAGAGGACAAGCTCGTCGTCGCCCGCGCCCGCAAGATCGAGCGCTTCCTGTCGCAGCCCTTCCACGTCGCCGAAGTCTTCACCGGTTCGCCCGGCAAGCTCGTTGCGCTGGCCGACACGATCAAGGGTTTCAAGGGTCTCGTCGAGGGTCAATACGATCACCTTCCGGAGGCTGCCTTCTATATGGTCGGCTCCATCGAGGAGGCGATCGAAAAGGCCGCCAAGCTCGCCAAGGAAGCGGCCTGACGCCTTCGCTCACGGTCCGGGTTCCGCGGGCCAGAGCGATTTACGAAACTGAATGGCCGGCGCCGCCGGCCATCATTTGCTGAATGCAAGAAGCGCCGCCGGAGAAAGACATGGCCGCATTCCACTTTGAACTCGTCTCTCCCGAAAAGTTGCTGTTCTCGGGCGATGTCGAATCCGTGGTCGCGCCGGGGGCGGAGGGGCAGTTCACTGTCCTCAAGGACCATGCGCCGGTCATGACGACCCTGAAGTCGGGCGTCGTCACGGTCGCAGGCGGCGACGGCAAGGTAGAGAAGCTTTTCGTGCGCGGCGGATTCGCGGATGTGAGCGCGGCAGGTTTCACCATTCTCGCCGAACTTGCGATCCCGCTGTCAGAGATCGACGTAGCCAAGGTCGACGCCGACCTGAAGGATGCGCGCGAAGATCTGGCCGACGCCAAGACTGAGGAGGCCCGTCACGCGGCCGCCGAGAGAATCGCCCAGTTACAGGAGTTGCGCGCGTCTGTCGGCGCCTGAGCGCATAGGCGCGATCTGCGGGGCCGCTTTTACTCCTTTGGCTCCGGCTCGACCGGCTGTTCGAGCTCAGCCTCGATCATGTCGCCGTGACGTTCCTGCGCACTCAGTTCCGTGCGGCTTGCAGCCACTCGTCGGACAGTCAGTCCGATCTCCGGGTTTCGGGCCGTGAGCGTCTGAAGATCATAGGCGTCAAGGATCAGGAGTTTCGTCGGCTCCGTGGCGCGCACGCTGGCGGTGCGAAGCGTCTTGTGGAGCACCGCGATTTCGCCGAAGAACTGACCGACGCCGAGGCGAACGGCTTCCGTCGGTAATTCGACCTCGACTTCGCCTTCCGCGATAAAATACATCGAATGCGCGACTTCGCCTCGCCGCACGATCAGCGTGCCGGCCGGGACCGATTGCGCGCGCAAGTAACGCATGATCTCCGCAATCGCCTGCGCGTCAAGTTCCCGGAACAATGGGACGCTCGCCACCATGCTCCAGGTGACGACGAATTCGCGACGGTGAATTTCCTCGGCGAATGCGGTCGCCACGATGCCGACGGGCAGGCCCAGCATGACATAACCCAGCACCATGGTGAAGGACGCGATCACGCGTCCGGCGAGCGTCACGGGGGTCACGTCGCCATAGCCCACTGTTGTGATCGTCACGATCGCCCACCACATGGACGCCGGGATCGAACCAAATTTTTCGGGTTGCGTCGTATGTTCGGCGACATGCATGGCGGTCGCCGAGAACAGGACGGCGCCGAAGAGGAGGATGCCTGAGGCTAAAAGCGCCTTTCGCTCCGCCTCCAATACCGCAATTATCGTGCGGATCCCCGGCGAGTAGCGGGCGAGCTTGAAAAAGCGAAGCAAACGCAAAATCAGGAAGACGCGAAGATCCGCTTCGATGAAAAATGACAGATAGACCGGCAGGATCGTGAGCAAATCGATGATCGCCGACCCGGATTTCACGAAAGCTACGCGCGCCCCGAAAGGCGTGCGGTCAGAATAGGGGGTATGTTCCGGCGCGCACCACAGGCGCAGAAAATACTCGAGCGTAAAGGCGCCAACCGCGACATATTCGATAAATGTGAAGATGCGTTCGTACTCTTCGGCGTATTCGGGAACCGATTCGAGGATCACCGATCCGACCGAGAGAGCGACGAGGCCGATCAGCGCGCGATGGACAAAGCGCGCGAGCCGATCATGCGCGCCCCCGTCGAGAATCACATGAAGGCGACGGCGCCACCAGGCGAGGCCGCGGCGCCGTTCCTCCGTGCTCACTGCGCTGCCTTGCCGCGCAGCGCGTCCTCGACCGAGGCGAGCGCCTGCTCGATTGCCGCGGCGTTGGGGCCGCCGGCCTGCGCCAGATCGGGACGACCGCCGCCGCCCTTCCCGCCGAGCGTCGCGCTGGCGACGCGGACGAATTCGACGGCGCTGAATTTGGAAGTCAGGTCGTCCGTGACCCCGACTACAATGCCGGCCTTGCCATCTGGCGAGGCGCAGGCGAAGGCGACCACGCCGGAGCCGATATTCTTCTTGGCGTCGTCGACGAGAGATTTGAGATCCTTGGCGTCGACGCCGTCGACGGCGCGGGTCAGCAGCTTTACGCCGGCGACGTCGCGCCACTCCTGGCCGCCGCCGTTACCCGGCCCACCGCCCATCGCGAGCTTGCGCCTGGCGTCGGCAAGCTCGCGCTCGAGGCGTTTACGCTCTTCGAGAAGCTGGCCGAGGCGGGCCGGAGCCTCCTCCATGGGCGCGCGGATGAGGGAGGCGATTTCGCGCAGCGCGCGGGACTGCGTGACGAGATGGCTGCGCGCGCCTTCCGCCGTGCGCGCCTCGATCCGGCGAACGCCCGATGCGACTGCGCCCTCGCCGACGATGGAGATCAGGCCGATGTCCCCCGTGCGCGAGACATGGGTGCCGCCGCAGAGTTCGACCGAGAAAGGATGCGCGACGCCGGGGTCCGGCCGGCCCATGGAGACGACCCTGACCTCGTCGCCGTATTTCTCTCCGAACAGGGCGCGGGCGCCGGATCGAATGGCGTCGTCCTGAGCCATCAGGCGCGTGTCGACCGGCGCATTGTCCTGGACGATTTCGTTGGCGAGCGCTTCGACGCGGGCGAGTTCTTCCTCGGTCAGCGGCTTGGGATGCGTGAAGTCGAAGCGCAGTCGCTCCGGCGCGACGAGCGAACCCTTCTGAGCGACGTGGTCGCCGAGCACCTGGCGCAAAGCCTCGTGAAGGATATGGGTCGCCGAATGGTTGGCCCGCGTCGCGCGGCGTCTTTCGTGATCGACGTCGAGTTCGAGCACGACGCCGGGGACGATTTCGCCTTCCTCGACGACGCCTTCATGAACAATGAGGTCGCCAAGTTTCTTCTGGGTGTTTTCGACACGGAATCGTACATTCCTGCCGCGCATGACGCCGACGTCGCCGACCTGGCCGCCCGATTCGCCATAGAACGGCGTCTGGTTGAGGATCACGGCGCCGCGCGCGCCCTGCTTCAGGACGAAGGCTTCGGCTCCGTCGTGGACGATGGCGGATACTACGCCTTCGCTCTTCTCGGTCTCGTAGCCGAGGAATTCGGTGGCGCCGAGACGCTCTTTCAATGCGAACCAGAGTGTCTCGGTCGCGGTCTCGCCCGAACCCGCCCAAGCCTTGCGCGCTTCGGCGCGCTGGCGCTCCATGGCGGCGTTGAACGCTTGCTTGTCGACGCCGACGCCGCGCGGACGCAGGGCGTCCTCGGTCAGATCGAGGGGAAAGCCGTAGGTGTCGTAGAGTTTGAAGGCGGTCTCGCCTGACAGCTTGTCCCCCCTGCCGAGGTTCGCCGTCTCGTCGTCCAGGATGGCGAGGCCGCGGGCGAGCGTCGCGCGGAAGCGGGTCTCTTCGGTCTTCAGCGTATCGACGATGAGCGCCTGTGCGCGAACCAGTTCGGGATAGGCCTGTCCCATTTCCGCGACCAGGGTGGGGACGAGACGCCACATCAGCGGCTCCTGGGCGCCGAGGATCTGCGCGTGGCGCATCGCGCGGCGCATGATGCGGCGGAGCACGTAACCGCGACCCTCATTCGACGGCGTGACGCCGTCTGCGACAAGAAAGGACGACGCGCGCAGATGATCTGCGATGACGCGATGGCTTGCGCTCTGGGGGCCGCCGACGGGCGCGCCGGTATATTCGGCGACGGCGCCGGTGAGGGAGCGGAAAAGGTCGATCTCGTAATTGGAGGTGACGCCCTGCATAAGGGCGGCGATGCGCTCGAGCCCCATGCCGGTGTCGATCGAGGGTCGCGGCAGCGGCGCGCGCTGGCCGGGGGCGACCTGCTCATATTGCATGAAGACGAGGTTCCAGAATTCCAGGAATCGGTCGCCGTCTTCATCCGGGCTCCCGGGCGGGCCGCCGGTGAGCGTCTCGCCCTGATCGTAGAAGATTTCGGAGCAGGGGCCGCAGGGACCGGTGTCGCCCATGCTCCAGAAATTGTCGGAGCTCGCGATACGGATGATGCGGCTGTCGTGGAAACCGGCGATCTTCTTCCATAAATCGAACGCCTCGTCGTCGTCGTGATAGACGGTGACGAGGAGTTTCTCGACCGGCAGGCTGAATTCTTTGGTGATCAGGCCCCAGGCGAGTTCGATCGCGCCTTCCTTGAAATAGTCGCCGAAGGAAAAATTCCCCAGCATCTCGAAGAATGTGTGATGCCGGGCCGTGTAACCGACATTGTCCAGGTCATTGTGCTTGCCGCCGGCGCGCACGCATTTCTGAGCGGAGGCTGCGCGCGCCTGATGGCGTTTTTCGACGCCGGTGAACACGTTCTTGAACTGCACCATGCCCGCATTGGTGAACATCAGCGTCGGGTCGTTGTGCGGCACAAGCGGGGAGGAGGCGACTTTCTCATGCCCATTGCGCACGAAGTAGTCGAGAAAGGCCGAACGGATCTGGTTGACGCCACTCATTGTCATGCAGCTCGCTGGAGCAGGATCGGGATCACTCCACGATCATATGGGGAAACCGGCCGTCCGCGCGAGGGCGCTTGCGGGCAAGCGCGCCCGATCGGGAAACGGGCGCCGGCGGCGGTTCATGTCGCCGGACATCCGGGATTTGCGGGCGATATGCCAGTCCTGCGCGGTTTCGGCAATGAAAAAGGCCCGATGAGCGGGCCTTTGACGCGATGAAAACCCGCGGGGGTCGCACGATATGGCGCCCAAGCAGCGCATGAGAGGCGCGCCGGTCGGTTCAGTCCTCGGCCTCGTCGCCATCGGCGACGTCGAGAATGCGTTCCGCGATGAGACCGGCGTTTTCGCGAATCGCCTGTTCGATACGGGCGGCGGCTTCGGGGTTCTGGCGAAGAAAATTCTTGGCGTTCTCGCGGCCCTGGCCCAGTCTCTGGCTGTCGTACGAGAACCAGGCGCCCGATTTTTCGACCACGCCCGCCTTCACGCCCAGGTCGATCAATTCGCCGACCTTGGAGACGCCTTCGCCATACATGATGTCGAATTCGACCTGCTTGAAGGGCGGGGCAACCTTGTTCTTGACCACCTTGACGCGAGTCTGATTGCCGATCGCCTCGTCGCGGTCCTTGATGGATCCCGTGCGACGGATGTCGAGCCGGACGGAGGCGTAGAATTTCAGGGCGTTGCCGCCCGTCGTTGTTTCCGGCGAGCCATACATCACGCCGATCTTCATGCGGATCTGGTTGATGAAGATGACGAGCGTGTTGGAGCGGGCGATGGAGGCGGTGAGCTTGCGCAGCGCCTGGCTCATCAGGCGCGCCTGCAGGCCGGGCTGAACGTCGCCCATCTCTCCCTCGATCTCCGCCCGCGGCGTCAGGGCCGCGACAGAATCGACGACGAGCACGTCGACCGCGCCGGATCGCACGAGGGTGTCGGTGATCTCGAGCGCCTGCTCGCCCGTGTCGGGCTGGGAAATCAGCAGCTCCTCCAGATTGACGCCGAGCTTGCGGGCGTAAACGGGATCGAGAGCATGCTCCGCGTCCACGAAGGCGCAGACGCCGCCCAACTTCTGCGCCTCGGCGATGACATGGAGGGTCAAGGTCGTCTTGCCCGACGATTCGGGCCCGTAAATCTCCACCACGCGGCCGCGCGGCAGGCCGCCGACGCCCAGGGCGATGTCGAGGCCGAGCGAGCCGGTGGAGATCGTCTCGATCTCGACGGCTTTCTGATTCTTGCCGAGCCGCATGATCGAGCCCTTGCCGAAGGCGCGCTCGATTTGCGACAGCGCGGCGTCAAGGGCCTTGGTCTTGTCCACGGACGATCCTTCCACGAGGCGGAGATTGGCTTGGCTCACGGCTGAAATTCCTTCTGGCACGGTTTTGCGGGCAGAGGCAACGGTCGGTTGATATTCCTATTGTGCATGATTTGTTCTTGCCGCCAAGTTCTTTTTTTGTTCGCACGTCGATTTTCGTCGATCACGCCAGCGGCCGCGGCGGGCGAATGGGTGGCGCGCGGCCGCCGCTCTTGTATAGTCGGATGGATTCGGCGGATCGCGCGCAGATTGGCGAACAAAGGGAGGCGCCCATGTATTCCAAGATTCTCGTGCCGGTCGACGTGGGCGAGCCCGAAATGACGCAGCTTGCGCTCGATGCGGCGCTCGCGCTGGCCAGAACCAATGGCGGGGCGCAATTGCGGCTCATCAATGTGCAGCCGCTCGTGCCCGTGGCCTTCATCGACTATATCCCGCCGAATTTCGACGAGGAGATGCGCGAGACAGCGGAAAAGGAGCTGGCCGCCCTGACGGCCGCGATCGACCTGCCGCGCGAGCGGGTAACCTCCACAGTGCGGTTCGGCGCGGTCTACCCGGAGGTTCTCGCCGAGGCCGAGGACTGGGGAGCGGATCTCATCGTCGTCGGCTCCCACCGTCCCACCATGGCGACCTATCTTCTGGGCTCGAACGCCAAGACGATCGTGCGCCACGCGAAATGTTCCGTTCTGGTGGTGCGCAAATAAGCGCGGCGTGACAGGGGCGGGAGCGGCGACTAGAGTTTGACCATGCGTCGATTCGAAATCTCCGCGCTTGCCCTTTGCGCCGTTTTCGGCCTTTCAACGGCGGTTTTCGCCGCGGCAGGAAATGCGGCCATGCTCAGGCGCGGCCTTGCGATCGCGCAGGAAAATTGCGGAAAGTGCCACGCCGTCGGCCGCGCGGGCGAGAGCCCGAATCCGAAGTCGCCACCCTTCCGCCATCTGGCGCGCAAATATCCGCTTCACAATCTGGAGGAGGCGCTGGGCGAAGGCATCGTCGTCGGCCATGAGGGCATGGAGATGCCCCAGTTCCGCTTCAGCGCCGCGCAGATCGAGGCTCTGCTCGCCTATCTGGGCTCGATCCAGAGGCGCTGAGCGTCTCAGGCGCTGACTTCCTTGCGCAACTTGGCGATCGCGACGCCCGTCGCCATGGAGGCGGAGGTATAGGGCGTGCCTGCCCCGAGGGCGGCGTCGGCGTCGGTATAGCGTTTGTCGTTGATCATGGCGGCGACCCGGCTGGCCTCACGATGGAAAACGGCGTGAGCGCTCACGCAGCCGGCGAAGGTCGGCAGATGCCCATATTTGATCTTGGCGTCGCCATGAAGCCATTGGCCGAGCGGGCAGGCGTTGTCCTTGCCGATTGCGGCGGCGTCCAGAGTCGATTGTGCGGCGATCGCGCCACGCAGTTTGGTCTTCCACTCGACATGTGCGTCGATGGCCTTGTCGAAATCCATGGGGGAGCCTCGTTTTCACGGCCGCGATGGCCGGATTCCGGGCGCGAGATTAGCCAGCCGGGGCTTGCCCGAGGCTGTCGTCCAGCCGATTTGACCCGATCCGTCAATGACGAAGCGCGGCTGGTCGACTGCGGACGGATGCGCGTCGCCATAATAGTCGAGCTTGCGCCGGGCCATGGGGGGCGGATGCGGCGCCCGCTTGCCCGTGTCCTTGCGCGCGGCCATCCGCCGCCTTTGCGCTCCGGGTTTTGCTGGTCTAATAAGCGCGCTGAAACCAGCCGAGGCGCAAAATGTCCGCGATCCCCGATTTCTCCAAGATTCCCTTCGCCGCCACCGACGTCGCGCAGGAGGCGCCGCCGCGGGCCTGGCTGACGCCAGAGGGGATCGAAGTGAAGAGCGCCTATGGCCCCGCGGATATAGCGGGCCTCTCCTTCGTCGATGGTTTTCCGGGCGTCGCGCCATATGTGCGCGGGCCCTATTCCACCATGTATGTCGCCCAGCCCTGGACGATCCGCCAATATGCCGGCTTCTCCACGGCCGAGGACTCCAACGCCTTCTATCGCCGCAATCTTGCGGCCGGCCAGAAGGGCCTCTCCGTCGCCTTCGACCTCGCGACCCACCGCGGCTATGACTCGGACCATCCGCGCGTGATGGGCGACGTCGGCATGGCGGGCGTCGCGATCGATTCGATCTACGACATGCGGACGCTCTTCGACGGCATTCCGCTCGATCAGATGTCCGTGTCGATGACCATGAACGGCGCGGTGCTGCCGGTGCTGGCGCTCTTCATCGTCGCGGCGGAAGAGCAGGGCGTTTCGGCCGACAAGCTCACCGGCACGATCCAGAACGACATTCTCAAAGAATTCATGGTGCGCAACACCTACATCTATCCGCCGGACCCCTCCATGCGGATCGTGTCGGATATTTTTGCCTACACCAGCAGGCATATGCCGAAGTTCAACTCGATCTCGATCTCCGGCTATCACATGCAGGAGGCGGGCGCCTCGGCCGATCTGGAGTTGGGCTACACGCTCGCCGACGGCGTGGAATATGTGCGCGCCGGCGTCGCTGCGGGCCTCGACATCGACGCCTTCGCGCCGCGGCTCTCCTTCTTCTTCGCCATCGGCATGAATTTCTTCATGGAGGTCGCCAAGCTGCGCGCCGCGCGTCTGCTCTGGGCGCGACTCATGAAAGACCTCGGCGCCAGGTCCGAGAAGAGCATGACGCTGCGCACCCACTGCCAGACCTCCGGCTGGTCGCTCACCGCGCAGGACGTCTACGTCAACTCGATCCGCACCTGCGTCGAGGCCATGGCGGCGACGCAGGGCCATACGCAGTCGCTGCACACCAATGCGCTGGACGAGGCGCTGGCGCTGCCGACGGACTTCTCGGCGCGCATCGCCCGCAACACGCAGATCGTGTTGCAGCAGGAGAGCGGCACGACGCGCGTCATCGATCCGTGGGGCGGTTCTTATTATGTCGAGCGCCTCACCGCCGAACTCGCCAAGGGCGCCTGGAAGCATATCGAGGAAATCGAACAGCTCGGCGGGATGGCTAAGGCGATCGCGGCGGGGGTGCCGAAGCAGCGCATCGAGGAAGCGGCCGCGAAAACGCAGGCGCGCATCGACAGCGGAACGCAGGTCGTCGTCGGCGTCAACAAATACCGCCCTGAGAACGACGCCAAGCCGAATGTGCTCAAGGTCGACAACGCCGCCGTGCGCGCCGCGCAGCTGGAAAAGCTGAAGCGCCTGCGCGCCGAGCGTGACGAGGCGACGACCCAGGCGGCGCTCGACGCGCTGACGGAAGGCGCGACCTCGGGCGCCAATCTGCTCGATCTCGCCGTGAAGGCCGCGCGCGCAAAGGCGAGCGTCGGCGAAATTTCCTTCGCGCTCGAAAAGGTCTTCACGCGCCACAAACCCAAGGCGAACGTCATTTCCGGCGTCTATGCGCGCGAGGCGGGCAAGGACAGCGCCCAGATCGGCCGCATTGTCGGCATGACGCGCGACTTCGCGGAAAACACAGGGCGTAAGCCGCGTATTCTCGTCGCCAAGATGGGCCAGGACGGCCATGATCGCGGCCAGAAGGTCATCGCCTCCGCCTTCGCGGACATGGGCTTCGACGTCGTCATCGGCGATCTTTTCGCGACGCCGGACGAAGTGGCCCGGAAGGCCGCCGAGGCCGACGTGCACATCGTCGGCGTCTCGACCATGACCGCCGGCCATCTCACGCTGACGCCCGAATTGCGCGACGCCCTTTCGCACGTGGGCCGCGGCGACATCATGATGGTCGTCGGCGGCGTGATTCCGCCGGACGACTTCCAGCAGCTTTACGATTCCGGCGCCGCCGCAATCTTCCCGCCGGGCACCAATATCCCGCAGGCGGCGGAGCAATTGCTGCACGAGCTGAATATTCGCCTCGGCTTTGCGCAACGCGAGGTCGCGAAGGCGGGATGATGCGAAGGGGCCGCGGCGCCGGACGACGCGCAACGGCCTCATCCACTCGATCAGCTATTGAAAACGGGGTTGGCGCTTGCGTTCGCGGAGCGCGCCTTCCCGTTCCGGACGCCATTCGCCCGGGCGATTTGCCAAGACAGGCGGCATAGCCTGAGCTAGAAGAGCTTCGCCCAATGAAAAGGAACCCGGGATGGAAGTTCTTCTGATCGGCTCGGCCGCCTGCATCACCGCCCTCATCGTCACAGCCTGGTTGATGACGCTCGCCAAATGGTTTCCCATCAAGGCCGTGGACGCTTTCGTCGTTGACTACAAGACGATGATCCGGGCGCATGTCGACTATGCGCTGATGGCGCTGTTCGGGGTCGGCTTTTATGGTTCCGGCGTGGAATTGCCGGTCATCGCCTGCTGGTGCGTCGCCATTGGCGGCTTCTCCAATCCGACCGTGTTCACGATCGCCGCTTTCGATCCGAATTTCTGGGACAAGAAATTCTGGCGCGCCTACACGGCGCTGAGCTTTACCGTATCGACCATCGGCTTTCTGTGGATCGCCTATGCGTTAGCGGCGCATGCGGTGACGCGCTGGGCCTGAGTTGCCCCTTGCGCGGGAGGCGCCGCCACGCCATTTGCAGGGCGGCCGTCGCACGCGGCCGTCAGAGGCCACTGAAATGACCTTCATGTTCGACGCCGCGCTGGCGGCGCTGCGCGAGATTCTCTCGCCGCCCTTCCGCAACGTGCTTTTGAAGAGTCTGGGAATGACCTTGCTCTTCCTGGCGCTCGCCTGGGTTGGCCTCGACAAGCTCGCGCTGTCGTACATTGCAGTGAATCACCCCTGGCTCCAGATCGCGCTGACCTACGCGGCGGGCCTCGGCCTTTTCCTCTTTCTGGCGTTCTTCATCGGCCCCATTTCGGTGCTGGTCGCGGGCCTTTTTCTCGACGATCTGGCCGATGTCGTCGAGGAGGACCTTTACCCCTCGGGCCAGCGCGGGCGGGCCATTCCCGCCTCTCAGGCGATCATGATGGGCGTGCGATTCGCGGCGGTCTCGGCGGGCGTCAATATTCTGGCGTTGTTCCTGTTGCTGATTCCGGGAATCAACGCCATCGCCTTCGTGCTGGCGAACGCCTATCTGCTGGGCCGCGAATATTTCCTCTTCGCGGCGACCCGCTTCCGGACATTGGAGGAGGCGATGGAGTTGCGCCGTCGCTATGCGCCGCAACTTTTTCTGGCGGGGCTGTTCATCGCCGCCTTCGTGATGACGCCCGGGCTCAATGTGCTGACGCCGCTGTTCGGCGTCGCTTTCATGTCGCGCATCCACAAGATGATTTCGCCCGAGCGGCGCGCCCGCTGAAAGGCGCGTGGCGGGGGCGTCAGGCCCCCAGCCGCTGCGACTGATACTGGCCCGTCTTGCGATAGCGATAGAGATAGCTCGGCACGATCGCCTCGATCGACTGCGGCTCGATGTTCAGCCCCGCGAGGGTGCGGCCTTCCCGAATGGCGGCGTCGCTGACGACATTGTCGTGGCGTAGCAGCTCCACCTGATCGCCCGTCATGCGCAGGAGCGTCGGGAACAGCCCCAGCGACAGCTTGGTGAATGTCTGGGTAATGCCGGCGACGAGCTTGCCCGTGCTGAAGGACAGCTTCGCGACGCCGCGCTCGCGCTCCGTCACCTTCAGCACATAGTCGATCAGCTCCGCGAAGGTCTTGATCTCCGGCCCGCCCAGTTCATAAATCGCGCCCGCCTTCGCGCGGCCGGCCAGCGCCGTGGCCACCGCCTCGGCGACGTCGCCGACATAGACGGGCTGGAATCTGGTCTCCGCGCCCACGATGGGGATGACGGGGAAGAAACGCGCCATGGTGGCGAAGCGGTTGAAGAAGTCGTCTTCGGGCCCGAAGATGATCGACGGGCGCAGGATCACGGCGGTGGGAACCGCCGCATGCATGGCGGCCTCGCCTTCGGCCTTGCTGCGGCCATAGGCGGAAGCCGACTTCGGGTCCGCGCCGATGGCGGAAATATGCACGACATTATCGATGCCGACGGCCTTCGCCGCCTCGGCGACGGCGCGCGCGCCAGCCGCCTGCACGTCGCTGAACTTCTGCGCGCCGGTCTCGGCGAGAATGCCGACGAGATTGACGACAGCCTCCGCGCCCCGCAGCGCCGCCGCCACCGATTCGGGCTTGCGCACATTCGCCTGCACCGCCATCACCTGACCGACGCGGCCGAGGGGCTGCAGGTGGAAGGCGAGGTCCGGACGGCGGCAGGCGATTCGCACGCGCCAGCCGTCACGCGCCAACGCTCGCACGACATGGCGGCCAACGAAGCCCGACCCGCCGAACACCGTCACAATGCGCCCCGCCCCAACGCTCTCGCCGCTCATCGTCCTTGCTCCGCTTGTCCCGCGCCGGCCCGGCCGGCTGAATTCTTCGCCCAGTCCTGTAGCGAAATTCGCGCGCAAAGGGAATGCGCCGGCAGGCTCCGAACGACTCCGCGCGGCGGCTTTTTGGGCTTTTTGCCGAAGCCGCGGCTTTTTCGCGCAGGAGCGCATTGACAGGAGGCGCCCGGCGCCCCTAAGACACGGCCGCAGATGCCCAGGTGGCGGAATTGGTAGACGCGCTGGTTTCAGGTACCAGTGGTGAAAGCCGTGGAGGTTCGAGTCCTCTCCTGGGCACCATATCGACAATCAAATTCCATTGAAAATAATTGATTCGGACGTGGCGGAACGGCGTCGCGCCTATTGTTTCCCCCTGCTTGCAATGTTGTCCCTTTCGAAACGACCGCGCATCCCATGCGGCGCAGCTCCCGGGCAAGCGGCGATCCTCCGGCCAACCGCTACAGCCTCGCGACAGACGCGGAGGAAATAATCTAGCTTACGCCATTTTTTTACAGGCGATTGGCGACAGAACATGTGTTATCTCTGGCGCCGTAAGCTTCACGTCAGGGCCACGGAGTGAGGGCGCCCGCTTGGAAAAGGCCGAAAATGACGAATGCGCCCCAACCACGAGCGACATGAGCGCCGACGTCGAAGTTGAGGCGGAAGCGCTGCGGCGCCTCAACGACGCCGCGTCCCGCCTTTGGCGAACGCGCAATCTGCAGTTCGGGCTCGAGGAGATGCTCGCGGCGACGATGGCCCTGGCCGGCGCGAACATGGGGCATCTGCAAATCTTCGATCGCGAACGTGAAACGCTGACGATCGTCGCGCAGCAGGGCTTCGACAATAATTTCCTTTCCTATTTTCACGAAATTTCGACCTGGAACAGCTTTGCCTGCAGCGGGGCGCTGCATTCCGGCGAATGTCTCATAATCGAGGACATAGACGCCGACCCCGCAATGAGCCTTTTGCGGTCGCTTGCCCACGCCGCCGGCGTTCGCGCCGTTCAGTGCACGCCGCTCATTGGACGTACCGGTCTGCGAATGGGCGTCATCACGACATATCATCGCACGCCCCGTCGCATCAGCGGGCAGGAATTGCGGCTGCTCGCACTCTACGCGCGGCAGACGACCGACTTCATGGAGCGCCAAGAAAACGACGAGGAACTGCGCCAGCGCGCCGAGGAGCTCGAGGCGGTCATCGACGCCGCGCCAGCTTTCATCTGGTTCGGCGACGCCGATTGCCGTGTCATTCGCGGCAACAACGCCGCCAACGAAATGACGGGCGTCACGCCCGGCGCGAATGTCTCGCAAAGCGTCGTCGCCATCGGGCAGGCGATCTATTTGCGCCAGTTGAAACAGGACGGCTCGGAGTTCCGGCCTGAAGAACTGCCGATACAAAGGGCGATTGCGACGCGCCGACCGGTGCGCGACGTCTATGTCGATTTCCGTTTTCCGGACGGGAAGCGCGTGGAGGCGACAGGAAACGCCGTTCCCTTGTTCGACGCGAATGGCGGAGTTCGGGGCGGCGTCGCCGCGCTGATCGACATCAGCGAACGCAACAAGGCCGAGCGTGAGTTGCGCGAGCATCTGGAGACGCAGGCCTTCCTGCTACGGCTGACGGATCGACTGCGTGACCTTGTCGATGCGCCACAAATCATGACGGAAGCAGTTGAGGCGCTCGGACGGAAGCTCGGCGCCGATGGCGTCGGTTACGAGACAGTGGCCGCCGGGGACGCCGCCAGAGTTGTCATGACCGAATGGACAGGATCGGGGATCGTGACAGCCGAACGCTCTCCACGGCTCGAAGATTTCGGTGCGGCTTTTGTCAGGGAGATGCGCGCCGGCCGCCGTTTCGCGATAGCGGACGTGTCGAGAGAGCTTGCGGCGTCGGAGGCGCCGACGGCGTCGATGAGCGGCGTCCGCGCGATGGTCGGCGCGCCAATAGTGAAGGCCGACCGGCTGCTCGGGGTTCTTCATGTTCAACAGGCGCGTCCGCGCGACTGGACGGAAGCGGAAATCTCCCTGACGCAGGAAGTCGCGCGGCGGACATGCGATTACATCGACCGCGCGAAAGCGTTGGCGATGACGCGCGAAAGCAGATAGCGGCTCGGATTTCGAGGCGGGCGCTGGCGGCCTCTCGCTCGAGAAGGAGCGAATATATGATTTCATGCCTTGATGTAATCGGAAGCGGCTGTGGCCGCGGCATAGACGTGAATGGCTCCCGGTGAAGCACGCCGGGACAGCGTCTCGAACCGGTCTTCCGGGCGAAGCCTTTTCCTTGCACCCGCGAAAAAATGCGGCCTGGACCGGCTGTCTCCCTGAGGCGACAGCACTGATCCAGACGCCATAAGCATCAGTTTCTACACCAATTTTCTTTTGCTGCGGCGTAAGGCCTCGGCCGATCTGACGGCTTTCAGAGCCGTGAGGCGCGCCCGCTCCCGTCTGGAAAACGCGGCGCTTTTCAAAATCCCTCTTGCCTGATCAAAATACTAGATTTATAGACTATATCAGAAGGTCGATTTTGGAGCTCGAGACATGAACAAGCGCACGCGAAAAACCGAGGCTTTTCTCCGTATCTTTACGATCGCGGCCGCCGCGCTCGGCGTCTTTGGAGGGCTCTATGCCCAGGCCGGGCAGACATTCCTGAACGTCTCCTATGATCCCACGCGTGAGCTCTACAAGGCGATCAATCCGGCCTTCGTCGCCGACTGGAAGGCGAGAACCGGGGAAAGCGTGGAGATCCAGACCTCGCATGGCGGCTCTGGCTCCCAGGCGCGCGCAGTGATTGACGGGCTCAATGCGGATGTCGTGACCCTGGCGCTGGCTGGCGACATCGACGCCATTGCGAACAAGAGTGGAAAAATCCCGGCCGACTGGCAGAAGCGCCGGCCGAATAATTCGTCACCCTATACGTCGACGATCGTGTTTCTCGTTCGCAAGGGCAATCCGAAGGCGATCAGGGACTGGGACGATCTGGCGAAGCCGGGCGTCGCGGTCATCACGCCCAACCCGAAAACCTCCGGAGGCGCGCGCTGGAATTATCTCGCGGCCTGGGGCTATGGGCTGAAGAAGTTCGACGGCGACGAGGAGAAGACGAAGGATTTCGTCAAGGCGATCTACAGGAACGCGCCGGTCATGGATACGGGCGCGCGCGGTTCGACCATCACTTTCGCGCAGCGCGCCCTGGGCGACGTGCTGATCACATGGGAGAACGAGGCCTTTCTCGCATTGAAGGAGTTCGGCGGCGACAAATTCGAGATCGTCGCGCCGTCCCAATCGATCCTCGCGGAGCCTCCTGTCGCCGTCGTCGACGCCAACGTCGACGCCAAGGGCAATCGGCAGGTTGCGGAAGCCTATCTCGATTTTCTCTATTCGCCCGCCGCGCAGGCGATCATCGCGCGCTACAACTATCGTCCGGTGCATCCCGAGTATGCGGCGAAAGAGGATCTGAAGAAATTCGCCAAGATAAATTTCATTACCATCGACAAGGCTTTCGGCGGCTGGGCCGCCGCTCAGAAAAAGCATTTCGCCGACGGCGGCGTCTTCGATCAGATCCAGACGCAAGAGGCCGTGAGGTGACCTCCCCGACCCTCGCTGGCCGCAACGCTCGGCGCTTCACGGCGCCGAGCGTCATCCCCGGTTTCGGCCTGACCTTCGGCTTCACGCTGCTCTATCTCGGGCTCATCGTGCTGTTTCCGCTGACGACGTTGATATGGCGCGCGTCGGGACTTGGTCTGCATGGACTCTATGTAATCGCCACGGAGCCGCGCGTTGCTGCGGCGTTGCGAACGACTTTCCTCCTCTCCTTCGTGGCGGCTATCATCGATCTTTTCTTCGGCCTCGTCGTCGCATGGGCGCTCGCGCGTTATGACTTCTTTGGCCGTCGCCTGTTCGACGCTTTCGTCGACCTTCCCTTTGCGCTTCCCACCGCCGTCGCCGGCATTTCGCTTGCGGCGCTCTATTCTCCCAACGGCTGGTTCGGCGCGCCGCTTGCGGATGTAGATGTGAAGATCGCCTTCACGCGCGCAGGCATTCTTGTCGCGCTGATCTTCATCGGTCTGCCCTTCGTCGTGCGCACGGTCCAGCCAATCATCTCCGAGCTGGAGACGGAGCTGGAAGAGGCCTCCGCCACCCTTGGCGCGGCGCGCCTGCAGACTGTAATCCGCATGTTGCTGCCGCCGCTCGTTCCGGCGTTGCTCACAGGCTTTGCGCTCGCATTCGCGAGAGCCATTGGCGAATATGGGTCCGTAATCTTCATCGCCGGCAATATTCCCTATGTGTCGGAGATTGCGCCGCTGCTGATCGTTGTGAAGCTCGAGCAATATGATTTCGCCGGCGCGACGGCGATTGCGACGATCATGCTGGCGATCTCTTTCGCCGCGCTGCTTATCATCAATCTCGTTCAGGCGTGGAGCCGAAGGAGATTCGGGCATGTCTGAGACAGCATTTGCCTCCATATCGCGCCGCCGCGTCAAGCTTCGCGCCGTCACGCAGGATTCGCCGCTGGCGCGTTTTGCGCTGATCACGATTGCCGTCGTCTTTCTTCTCATCTTCCTCTTTGCGCCGCTCGCCGTCGTGTTCGCAGAGGCCGCCAGCAAAGGCGCATCGACGTTTTTCGAGACTTTCAAGGATCCGGAATCGCTTGCCGCCATCCGTCTCACCGTGCTCATTGCGGCGATCAGCGTGCCCGCCAATCTGGTGTTCGGCCTTGCCGCGTCCTGGTCGATCGCCAAATTCTCCTTCCCCGGAAAGAGCCTTCTGATCACGCTGATCGATCTGCCCTTCTCCGTATCGCCAGTAGTCTCGGGCCTCGTCTATATGTTGGTTTTCGGCGCGCAGGGGCTGTTCGGCAAGTGGCTGCTGGCGCATGGCGTGCAGATCATCTTCGCCGAGCCGGGCATTGCGCTCGCGACGATCTTCGTCACCTTCCCCTTCGTTGCGCGCGAACTCATTCCGCTGATGCAGGAGCAGGGAAACGTCGAGGAGGAAGCGGCGCTGACGCTGGGCGCATCGGGTTTCAGGACCTTCCTCACCGTGACGCTGCCTAATATCAAATGGGGCCTGCTGTATGGCGTGCTGCTGTGCAATGCGCGCGCCATGGGCGAATTCGGCGCCGTCTCTGTCGTCTCCGGCCATATTCGCGGCCTGACCAATACGATCCCGCTGCAAGTGGAGATACTCTACAATGAATACAACAGCGTCGCCGCTTTCGCTCTCGCGGTTCTTCTTGCGGGGCTGGCGCTCGTCACCCTCGGGCTCAAGACCCTCCTCGAGTGGCGTCACGCCGACGCCCTTTCGGGACGGGCGCGGCGGCGCTGAGTTGAACAGGCGCGGCGCCGCCATTCGCGTCGAACATGTCGCGCAGGATTTCGGCGCTTTCGCCGCGCTGCGTGACGTCTCCCTCGACATCCGGCCCGGCGAACTCGTCGCGCTGCTCGGGCCTTCGGGCTCTGGCAAGACGACTCTTCTGCGCATCATCGCTGGCCTCAACGCGCCCGACCGCGGCCATGTTTACTTCGACGGCGAGAACGCCACCAATCTCCCCGTGCAGGATCGACGCGTCGGATTCGTGTTTCAGAACTATGCGCTGTTCAAACATATGACTGTCGCCGACAATATCGCCTATGGCCTCAGGGTGCGCCCACGCCGTTCGCGTCCGTCGCGCGCCGAAATCAGGGCGCGCGTCGCCGAACTGCTGCGTTTCGTCCAGCTCGAAGGTCTCGACGCGCGTTTTCCCGCGCAGCTCTCCGGCGGCCAGCGCCAGCGGGTGGCGCTTGCGCGCGCCCTCGCCATCGAGCCGCGCGTCCTCTTGCTCGACGAGCCCTTCGGCGCGCTCGACGCGCGCGTGCGCAAGGATCTGCGTCGCTGGTTGCGAGAGGTGCACAAGGAAACCGGCCTGACCACGGTTTTCGTCACTCATGATCAGGACGAGGCCATGGAGCTCGCCGATCGCGTCGTCGTGCTCAATGAAGGGCGCATCGAACAGATTGGCGCGCCCGAGGAGCTTTATGATCGGCCAGCGTCTCCCTTCGTCATCTCCTTTGTCGGCGAGGCGGTCGCGCTACCGGTCACCGTTGCGGCGGGCCATGTCGAATTCGCCGGGCGCCAGCTGCACATCGATACGCATGGACTGCGCAACGGCCCGGCCAAGGTCTTCTTTCGCCCGGCCGATATCGCGGTCGCGACGCCGGGACATGGCGAACTCGAAGGCCGCGTCGAAAGCCTGCGCCGAACGCCCGCCGGCGTGCGCGCCACAATCGCCATCGATGGTTATGATCAGACGCTCGAAATCGATTCGCCGCTCGAAAGCGCCGCGGCGCTCGGCGATCGCGTGCCGATTTCGCTGGCGAATGCGCGCATCTTCCCCATGGAGTCATCGGAGAGCGGCGATTATCTGAACGCGGGAGACGGCATTTGAGCCACTCGTCAGCGATATTGCGGACGGATCATGTCGAAGCCCCCGTCAACGACTGGAACTCGGATCTTTATCTGAAGTTCGAAAATGAACGCACGCGCGCAGCGCGCGATCTTCTTGCGCGCATTCCTTCCTTCGAGCCGAAGGTCGTTTTCGATCTTGGCTGCGGTCCCGGAAACAGCACGGAATTGCTGGCGACGACCTTTCCGGGCGCTTCAGTCGTCGGGATCGACAATTCGGAAAATATGCTTGCCGTCGCGCGCGCTCGCGCGGTGGCGGCGACATTTCTCAAACAAGATATTGAAAGCTGGCGTCCCGCTCAGGAAGTCGATCTGATTTTCGCCAATGCGGCGTTGCATTTTCTTCCGGACCATCCCGGATTGTTGACGCGCCTCTCGTCCTATCTTCGGCCGGGCGGGCGTCTCGCCGTGCAGATGCCGGACATCGTGCATGAATTGTCACATGCGGCGATGCGCATGGTGGCCGCAGACGGACCCTGGGCGAGCCGCCTCGTCCCGATCGCCAAGTCCAGCGTGGTGATCGGCCCGCCTCAGGAATATTACAATCTGCTGACCCCGCTCTGCCGGGAACTCGACATCTGGCGGACGATCTACATCCATCCGCTCGACGGACCGCAGGGCGTCGTCGATTGGTTCGAGGGATCGGCTTTACGTCCGTTCCTCGATCTTCTCAGCCCGGATGAACGCGCCGATTTTCTCTCGCGCTATCGTGAGAAGCTCGCGGAAGCCTATCCGCGGCAGCCGAACGGCAAGGTTCTGCTGCGCTACCCGAGGCTGTTTTTCGTCTTGCAAAAATAGCGGCCGGGGGCTTCTGGCTGGCCGCGCGATGGGAAGCGGCGGCACGTGGGCGTCGTCGCACCGGCGCGCGCCGCAAGATCGATTTCGCGGGGCTTTTGCGCGACCGGGCGCGCCTTTGTTCCCGGCTGTTGCAATTGTGCAACGGAATGGGCTGAATGTGCAGTTAATCTATCTTTTCAATAGACATAAAAACGCAGATGCGGTTCACTTGGCGTGTCAGGCCGGTCAGAGAATTACATTGCTGGCCGCGCGGACCGCGCTCTACAAAGAACAAACCGAGAGAGTTGGGGAATGGCGAAGTTTCAACGAAACAAGAGGCTCGGACCGGCGGTAGCGGCTCTGGTCGCAGTGTCGCCCGGATACGCATTCTCCGAGGAGAATCATCCCGTAAAAGTGGACGCGCCAAAAGCGGACAGCGTCGCCAGCAATGGCGCGAAGCCGAAGGCGACACCCGAGTCGAAGGTTGCGCCCGCCGTCGCGGCCAGTGAAAAGAAAAGTTACTACGTCAAGACTCGCGGCTATCGGCTGGAGCCGCAGCCTGACGTGCCGCCGTATGTTCGGGAGCTTGGCAAGACATACAAGCAATTCGAGGGGATCGACTGGCTGAACATCGGCCTCGATTCGCGCGTGCGTTTCGAATATCGCAAGGACGATTATCGTCCGTGGACCGACACCAGCGTCAGTCCGCCAGCTTCGCAGAGAAGATATTTCCCGAACTCGCTCTGGTTGCTGCGCACACGCGCCTATTTCGGCGTCAAGAATGTGCTCGATCCATTGCGTTTCGTGGTGGAGTTCCAGGATTCTCGCGCCTTCAACAGTATCTATGAATTGCAGGGACAGGAAATCAATCAGTCGGAATTGCTTCAGGGCTTCGCGGAACTTTATTTCAAGGATGCGCTGGGAAAAGACCCGTTGGGGAACGACCGCCCGCTGAGCCTGCGCGCCGGCCGCTTCCATCTGGAACTGCTCGACAGGCGGTTGATCGGCAACAACGAATTTCGCAACACGACGAATAATTTCGAGGGCTTTCGCATCAAGTTGGGCAAGAACGAAAACGACTGGGCCGTCGACAGCTTTCTGATGCGGCCGGTCATTCGCTATCCATATGAATTCGACCGTCCCGAGTGGGGCAATTGGATTTACGGGAGCGTTCTCAGCATTCGCCGCTGGTCGGAATATGCGACGATCCAGCCCTATTTCATCGGCCGCAAACAATATGGAGACGTCCTCAATACCTCCAATGCGCTCAAGGTTCATCGAGACACTTATGCGCCGGGGTTGCGCGTTTATGGCGTGCTCGGCAACTTCGACTATGACTTCGACATCAACAAGCAAATGGGCGAAGTTGGAGAATTCCGCGATCTCGGGACGCGCAGAAACGCCATTCAGACGACACTCCAGCATGACGCCATCGGCTATGGTTTTGAGGCGGGTTACACGTTCTCGGACCATCCGTGGAAGCCGCGCGTGAGCGCCGTCTATGTCTACGGCACCGGGAACAAAAGTCCGTATGACAGCGTCAACCAGAACTTCGATCCCTTCTATGGCTTCAATCAGCCATTTTCGCGCAATGATTATCTCGGCTGGAACAACGCGAAGAACGTCAAGGCGCGGCTGGAGTTCGAACCGGCCAAAAATACGCAGATCGACACGGCCTTCAGCGCCTATTGGCTGGCGAGCACGGCGGCTGCGTGGGATCGCGCCAATTTATACGCCCCCCTCGGCAACAGGGGTGATTTCATGGGGACAGAATATGACATCCGTATCCGTCACAAGTTGAATCAGTTCATCAATCTCACCGCCAGCTATGCGCGTTTCTGGCCGGGCTCCTTCACCTCGAGTTTCGCGCCGCCGACGTCGCTGCAATGGCCGCCGGTCGCCTGGCCCGGGCAATCCGCGCTCGGACAGACCGGATCGACGAACGGCCTGACCGCGCGGCCCACCGATTTCTTCTATCTGGAAGTCTCGGCGAACGGCTTCGGCGACGGACAGCCCATCGCCAAACCGCCGGGTTCCGATTTCTTCGCCAGCATGGCGCCGGATGCGCCGCCCGCGCCGCGTCCCAGCTGGACGGACGTCTATGTCGGTCTCAATGGCGGCGGCGCATGGTCCAGCCCTGCGTCGAACGTGCAGGTTGTGGGCGTCGGCCCGGCGCCGGCGAGCTTGCCTGTCGCTTTCAGCGCGGCGCCGATCGATACGGGCAACCATCTCGCCGGCTTCATCGGCGGTCTGCAGCTCGGCGCGAACTGGAATTTTTCGGGCAATTTCCTCGCCGGCGTCGAGACCGATCTCCACGGCGTCTCGGGAAACACGGACACGAAATGGCAGCTCACGTCGGCCAATGGCGGCGGCGATACGTTCCTGACCTATGAGCAGCGCACGGCGACGCTGAACTATCTCGGCACGGTCCGGGGCCGCCTCGGCTATCTCGCGACGCCGACGCTGGTCGTCTATGGAACCGGCGGCATGGCCTATGGCGGCGTCGTTTCCAATACGGCGATTTTCACCCGACGCGTCGGCGGCACGAGTCAGACACAGGTCAATCCCGTGTTCCAGGACACGCTGGTTGGATGGTCGGCCGGCGGCGGCGTGGAGTGGATGTTTTTGCCCAATTGGAGCGCCAAGGTCGATTACCTGCATTATGACCTCGGCAATGCGCGCGCCTCCGGCTTTGCGGCGCCGAGCAGCGGCGCCTTCAATTACAACGCCTCGACGTCCACCCGGTTCAACGGCGATCTGGTTCAGGCAGGCGTGAACCGCCACTTCGATCTGTTCGCCGCAGAGCCGGCCGTCGCCAGGAATTGATGAAGTATCCGCAGCGGCGCGGAATCTCCGGATAGAGCGCCTTCAGGAAAAGTGTATGCGGTCATCCGTTTGAACGCGCAACAAGATGTAAAGCTAGAGCCGCACTTATGCGGCAGGGGGCTTGCCGTTTTCGGGCTGACAGTCGCAAAACGTTCGCGCCGTCTCCGGTACATTCGGCGACTCAAGCGCGCCTCTCCACCGCGTCGGGGAATTTACCTTGAGGCGGCGGGTCGTGCCTTCGTCGGAACCCGTCCATTTCGGCCATGCGGCCACACACGATACGAATAATGTAATACGGGGCGCCGATGTAGTAGCCTGTTGGCGGAGATCGCGGCGACGCCCCGTGTTTTCAAAACACTTCGCACATTCGAAATACTTAGAGTCTGTCCGTGAACTTCACTCTTGATTACAGAGCCTTCTGAGCATCAGGCGGATGGAAGCGAGGTGCAGAAACGCGAGCGCCTTGCAATTGAGGTTTTCGAAGTCCTTTGCCAGCCTTCGGCAGCGGCCAAGCCATGAAAAGGTTCTTTCGACGACCCAGCGTCGGGGCAAAACCTCGAAACCTTTGGCGGCATCCGAGCGCTTGACGATCTCGGTGACGACGAAGGGCAAGGCCTTCTTCTGCGCGTCCCTGAATTGCGGGCCCTGATAGCCGCCATCCGCGAACAGTTTTTGCAGAAACGGGAATTTTCCCAACATCGTGCGCAGGACGAGAACGCCGCCGTCGCGATCCTGGATGTCGGCAGGATGAACGAGCGCGTGAAGCAGCAGGCCTATCGTATCGACGAGAATATGCCGCTTCTTGCCCTTGATCTTCTTTCCTGCATCGTAGCCATGCGGATCGATGCGACGCCCCCTTTTTCTGCGCCTTTCACGCTCTGGCTGTCGATAACGGCGGCGGTCGGGCTGGCCTCGCGCCCCGCCGCTTCGCGGCATTTCACGTAGAGAGCATGGTGGATGCGATCGAGCGTCCCGTCATATGTCCAAAGATCGAAATAGCCGTAAACCGTGCTCTTGGCCAGCAAATCCTTCGGGATCGCGCGCCACTGACAGCCGGTCGAGAGCACATACATCAAGCCGTTCACAACCGCGCGCATCTCGACCGTGCGTTTCCCTCCACCCCGCTTCGCAGGTGGGATCAGCGGTTCGACGAGCGCCCATTCCGAGTCGGTCACGTCGCTCGGGTAGCGCAATTTGCTGCGATCGTATCGCGCACGATTTTCATTCGTCCACATCGGCGGCCCCTTCGAGAATCAGGCCGCATCATTGAATCATAACCGATTCCTCCGATTCAACTTGTCCTCGGACCGACACTAAGATGTCTTCTCTAGGCGAAACATACCGCACCCTGCTTGTAAAGCAGAAGCGGCAAATCGAAACAGTGAACTGGGTGGTCTTTTGGAAGGCGCGAGTCACTTGTAAGTAAATACTTTCTCTGTCCTTCCAAAACGATCGGCTCGCCTAAGGCAGTTCGTCCCAAATAGAAGATATTCTTTTGTTCATTTCCATCATTAAATCTAATTTGCAAAGTTTCATTTGAATGTATAACATTATCATCTGCATCTATTATAGATGAAGTCAGCTTGAACGATGAATCTATGATGTAATCGGAGCTAAACTCTCCGCATTTGAGGATGTAGAATCCGTTATATGCTTCCATTTTCTCAGACTCCGCACTCAAATAATCTATTCCCGGCTGCCGGGTGCTTTACCGGCTATTTTTCGGTCCATTCGGTTTCTTTTCGTCCCGCCTCGCGAACAGTTCACCTCCGGGCAGGTGAAAGGCGGGAAATACAGGCCACATCTCGCGGTAAAATGTAACATAAGAACTGGAAGCGCAACATCAAATCCGAAACGAATGTTGACGCCGTGGCGCCGCCAGGTTTGGGTCAGTCGTTTAGGTCTCGACCACGATCGGGGGCGCGCTGACGCAGGCCACGCAGCCGAGCTAACCTGTAACAGAGATCCGGAAGACGATGCGTCGACCAGTCGAGGGATGAAAGATGGGTTAAAACTCCAACGCCGTAAGAACGATAAATGATTCCGCAACGGTTGATTTGGGGCGGCGACGCCGGTCTTTCGCTCTTGGCGCCGGCCCTTTTAATTTATCGTCGTCGTTCATACGCCGCCGCGACAGAGGCCCCCTATCTTCGCCTAGCAAGGGCGCAGCGTAATCTCGCCGTCCGCAGCCGTTGCTGTAATCATCCCCGGCGTCGAATGGGCGCGCGCGCACTCGCCATTGCGATCGATGATGATCAGCCCGCCATATCCCTGCACTTTGTCGACGAGGAAGCGTATCGCTTCATTCGCCGCGTCTTGCGCATGCATGCCGCGATATTCGATGAACAGCGCGGCAGTGCGGGCGAGCGACGTGCGAATGAAATCCTCTCCAACCCCGGTGCAGGATATTGCGCAGCTCGAATTATCCGCGAAGGTTCCCGCGCCGATGATCGGGGAGTCGCCGACCCGACCCGGAAGCTGGTTCACGACGCCGCCGGTCGAGGTCGCTGCGGCGAGGTCGCCGGATTGATCTCGCGCGACGGCTCCGACAGTGCCAGGTTTCACTTCATTCGCTCGTGAATGGTCGAGCGCGGTCGATCGCGCCGCGCGAACATTCTCGAATTGCGCAACGCGCTCCGCCGTCAGGAAATAATCCGAATTCTCGAAGTCGACGCCATTATCCCGGGCGAATCGTTCAGCTCCTTCGCCGATTAGGAACACATGATCGCTTTTCTCCATGATGGCGCGTGCAAGGAGCACCGGGTTTCTGACGCCACGCAGGCCGGCGACGGCGCCGGCGTCCAGATTGCGACCGTCCATGATCGACGCGTCGCATGAAACGAGTCCATCTGCGTTCAGGACAGATCCACGGCCCGCATTGTAAAGCGGGTTGTCTTCTAGCCGCATGACGCACTCGGTTACGACGTCGAGCGCCGACGCGCCAGTCTCGAGCCGGCGTGCGCCGGTTTCCACTATGTCGCGAAGAGACGCTTCATATCGTTCGGGCGCATGTATCGTTCCCGCGCCGCCGTGGATCATCAGCGAGTATTTTTTCATGGCGCGGGATTGTAATCGTCATGCGCAATGAAATCACGTGCGAAGTCGCGTATCGGGACCTGACTCGTCCCCTCGCGCAGGATCGCGTCCGCTGCGATCTCCAGCACAAAATTTCAAACTCGCTGGCCCCCTAAACGGTTCCAGGCTGGCGTCGCTTCACCGTCCATGCGGGATTGAAGACGCCTGTACGAGGGCATGGCGGAAAACTGGCGGTATTTGGCAGGAGAACCACTGTCGTCAAAGGGGGAGCGGAGTATCTTTATTTTACGACCATCCCAGGTTCCCCCTTCGGCCCGGAGACTTCCGGGCCTCTTTTTTGCCATAGGAGAAAAGTGAAGATAGAGGCGCTGGCCTTTGCCCGCAGCGCCATTCGATCGACCAGGCGCTCCGACACATGCGTCGCATCCGCAGGAGACGGCCCCTCCGCCGAATCGCGCTCATCCATGCCAGCAGATTGTTGCTTAGAGCGTTTTCGCCATGACCCATGCGCCGCGTCCTGGGAAAAGCCCATAACGCATGCGAGGATCGGTTTTTGGTCAATCCACGTCGGGTGAAGCGCCGCATTCATAACGCATCCTATGGTCAACGGCTTTTTAAGAACCACGCATTAACCATATAGCCTCGGATCGCCGGCCGCGAGGCGACAGGCGGGGCAAGCGCTCCAGTCAAGCCGTCAGGAGGCAGCAACATGCGCAAATTCTTTTTGGGATTCAAGAAAGCGACAACCGGCGACGTTCGGGTCTCGACCCTCGAGCACGGGTTGATGCTTTGCGTCGTCGCTTTCGGGCTCATCGTCTACACCAAAGTGATGATCGTCGATTTCAACTAGGGAGCGCCGTAATCGACTTTCTCTGGAGCCTTTCGCAAGGAGCGGGCGCAATTGAGCGCATGGAGGCAAGACCGCCTGACAAGGCGTCTTCATGTTCGCTTGGGCTATCGTTTGTTTTCCAGATCGGAAGCGGAATGCATTTGACGGCAGCCTCAGCCGGCTCTTCCTTCACTGGGCTATTCCAATAAGCTCCATGGCGAACTGCGTTCGGCGAATGGCGGAGAATGTGCTGTGCGGCGAGAGGCGATCGAATATTTTGAGAAGGCTCAACTTCTTTGGTTTCTTCGGGTCCGGCCTAACGCCGGACCCTTTTTTATCTCGCGCGATGGCCGTGCGCAGACCCGCTTACACATATTGCTCACCGCAAGAGGATTTCGCGGCGCCTGACCGGTGTCGCGTCATGCGAGCCGCGCAGATCGGTCAGTTCAAGACGACAACCTTCGTGCCGACCTTGACTCTCCCATAGAGGTCGACGACATCGCGATTCGTCATACGGATGCATCCCGAGGACACTGCTGCGCCGATCGTGTCCGGCTCGTTGGAGCCATGGATTCTGTATTCGCTCGAGCCGAGATACAGTGCGCGCGCGCCGAGCGGGTTCTCCATTCCGCCGGCCATATGTCTTGGAAGATCGGGGCGCCGCTTCAGCATCTGTGGCGGCGGCCACCAATCCGGCCATTCGCGTTTTCGGGTGACCGTTTTCGTTCCCGACCAGGTAAATCCTTCCCGACCGACGCCAACGCCGTATTCGATCGCCTGACCGTCGCCAAGCACATAGTAAAGGCGCCGTTGCTTCGTCGCCACGACGATCGTGCCTCTCATGAATTGCGGATGGCGCCAGATCACAAGCTGGCGAGGTATCGCCTGCTCCCGGAACAGATTGACAAAATCGGCGAGCGCTCCACGGTTCAATGGATTGTCCAGCGCCGGGGCCGGCGACGCGACAATCAGGGCCATGAAGCTCCCAAAAAGCGAGGCGCGTGCTCGAACCATTCCCAAAGACTCCGCCAGAGCTTCCGTTTGAACAGGAAAACAAGTCGGGCGGCTTATTGTTTACAAATGCGGCCGAAGTCGGACCTGAATGTGCTCCAAACGTCGCCGCGGCGCCTGACCATGGATGACGCCTTTAGCGCAGGTGAAACCTGGCCGTGCTGCGCGTCACGATGTTGGTGGAAGAAGGCGGAGCGTCACTTCCGTTTCGGCGAGGCTATAGCGACGAGGCTATTTCAATTTGAAGGGCGGCGTGAACGGCCCCAGATTGAAAGTCGCCGCTGCGCCAACCAGCGCATTCAGCTTTGAATCCGGCTCCGAACACACGCCGCTCAATGGCGACAGGGATTGTACGGCGAGAACCGACGTCACCTTGATCATGATCATTGGCGGTTCAGGAAAAACAAGGGCGCCGGAAGCAGTGTAATAGCCGTCCGAGACCATGGACCCGGCGCCCGGCGTCGTGAATATGACGCCGCGCAAAGGGCTGTCATTTGCATTCATGTAAGCTTGTCCGCTGCAATTCTTCGTTGCAAAGTATAAAATCAGACCCTCCGATTTAAGACCACTGTATCCAAATGGAAAGCTTACCCATGTTCCGTTTACTTGCCGCTGCACGAGATTTCGTTCAACGAGTTGCCCTACCGCTTTCCCTCTCGCGTCGACGACAATAAAGCCCTGCGTCGCGGACGGGGATGCCTCGCCGCCTTGCCCCAGGGCGGAGGGCGACGCGCCGATCAGAACGACGCCGATGAGCATGCGACACAGTGATCGCGGAAGAAGCAGCATTTTCGCCATTGAAAAACACCTGCGGCTGGCTCGATCGTCCCGTGAACATGGGGAGCGCCCGAATCTTAGAGCATTGTTTGCGTTCGAGCCAGAGCGACGGCGTCGCTGCCCGGGCAGGGGCGTCCCATTGGCGGATTTCCGGTTCCTTGCGTGCGGACGCGCCGCCGTTTTTCGCCAAACATGTGTTTTCGTTCGAGCACGAGCAGCGCTTCGAACTTTGGCGAATGCGGCAGTCGAGACGAAACACGTCGGTAGATTGTCAACAGTCTATGGCTTAACATTATGAAGCTATTTTCAGTTTAGGTAAATATTTACCATCAATATTTACGTTTCCCACCGCCCCGAGTGCAGCGATCCGCTTGCGAGCTGCGATCTCCCGGCTTGCCGAACCATGCGGATGAACGCGACAGAATTGATAGGCGCACCACAATGAAAAGCATCGCTTCCTCCGCCGTGTTGACATTATCCCTGATCGGGGGAGGGGCTTTTGCCGCGGATCTCTCGTCACACAAGCTTCCACCCTTGCCGGAGCTTCCGGCGATGGAGACGACGCCCTGGGCCGGATTTTATGTCGGCTTGAATGCCGGCGGCGCATGGAACGCAAGCACAGCTGTCAATTTGCTGTCCGCGCCGGTCTTCGTGGCCCCGGGGATTGGCGAGGAGATATGGGCAGCGACCTCGTCCTTTGCCGCAAGCCGCGCGCTTTCGACACAAGCAGCCGGTTTCATTGGCGGCGGCCAACTTGGTTACAATGGGCGGTTCAGTGAAAGCTTCATCGCCGGCGTCGAGGCAGATATTCAGGGCGTGGCCGGCGGCGCAAATAGCGCTCGCAACGTCAGCTTGCTCCCAACGCCGGCCGCTGGCCTCAGCTATCTGACGACGATGTCGGCCAGCAAACGGCTCGATTATCTCGGGACCGTTCGCGGCCGGATCGGCTATCTCGTCACGCCAACCCTCCTCGCATATGCGACCGGCGGTCTGGCGTATGGCGGGATCACGGCGAGAGCGGATTTCTTCCAGACAATCCCCAATGATACGCCGGGATTTGAACTCCTCGCGATCAACGCCGGCCGCTTTTCCAACACTCGCGCCGGCTGGACTCTCGGCGGCGGCCTCGAGTGGATGTTTTCAACTGACTGGAGCGTCAAGGCGGAATATCTCTATTACGATCTTGGCGGTGTTACATTTCCCACCGGCGTAACAACCGATCAGGCGTTCGGCGCGCTCATAATGGTCAGCAACAATCATGCGTCCACCCGCTTCGATGGACATATTGCGCGCGCAGGCGTGAACTATCATTTCAATTGGGACGCAGATCCGGTCGTCGCTTCCTATTGATCGAAGCTCATTCTGGAATTCGACGATGGGGTGACAAAGCCCGCCCCGGCGATGGAATCATCGAGGCGCCCGGCTCAAATGGCCGGGCCGGCGCTTTTTTTCCCGGTTATGCGGCGCGAGAAACCCGATCGCCTCCATCCCTGTTCGGCAAGCCGGGCGACATTAAATAACAACTGCGAATGTCTTTTGACTGGAGCCGCAGGGGGATGGTTGCACGCGTCGGTTTGAACCAGGTGAAGCTGGTCGGATTGGACTTCGGCTCGACGACAACAAGTTTTCTCGCATTACAGGCGGAAATCTCTGGCAATTGCGTCACCGGGCGAATGGCGCTTCGTAATCCTCGCGCCATTTATCGTCCTGATCCGATCTTCACGCCGCTCAATCAGCAAAAACTCGATCTCGAGGCGATACGGTCCCGGGTCTTGTCATGGCTCACGGAGGCCGGGACTGCGCGCGAGGATATTTTCGCCGGCGGCGCGATCGTCACAGGATTGGCGGCGGAGCGGGAGAACGCCGACGCGCTGAGGGCGACCGTCATTGACTTGCTTGGCGACGCGGTTGTTGCGACAGCCGACGATCCGCGCCTGGAATCATGGCTCGCCTTCATGGGCGCGGGCTCGGCGGTTTCTCGCGCCCATCCGGAACAACCGATACTCAATATGGACATCGGCGGCGGTACGACGAATCCGGCCCTTGGGCTGGCCGGCGATGTCAAGGCTGTCGGGTGCTACTTCATTGGCGCGCGTCATTTCGAGTTCGAGCCGGGACGCTATCGTTTGAAAAATTTCTCGCGTTTCGGCGCAGCGATGCTCGAGAATTTCGGTTTTGAACATTCGGTCGGGTCCGATCTATCCAGCAAGGCGGTCGCTCGTCTGACGAAATATCTGACGGATGCGTTAGTGGCGATCGTCGAACAGGATCATGAGTTTTTCGACAATCCGCTTGGTCGTCTCATTGCGCCCGCGCCTTGCGTTTACGATGCGTCGATTGCGCCGGCGGTGACATTCTCCGGCGGCGTCGGCGAACTCGTTTACGCTATCAGCGCGGGAGAAGCGTCGCCGGCGACAACCGCCTATGGCGATCTCGGCGTCAACCTTGCTCAGGCTATTGTCGCCGATAAGCGGCTCGCGGCGGATATTCAGCGTTTCGTTCCGGAACATAGGGGACGCGCGACGGTACAGGGCCTCACCTATAACAACACCGAAATTTCCGGCACGACATTATTCCTCGGCGCCGCCGCCCTTCCGCTTCCAGATCTGCCGATCGTGGCGTCGCTCTCCTCGAGGGTTGACGCCCGCACATTGACGAGAGCGCTGAAACTCGCCGGCGGTTCGCGACGCGGTGTTTGCATCCAGCTCGCCTGGGACGAAACGTCGCCCTGTTACGGCGATGTGAAGAAGCTTGGGTTGACGATTTCGGAAGCGCTCAATGAAGCTAGTCTTCCATCCGACGCGCCGCTCGTGATTCTGACGAACGCTAATGTAGGCAAGGCTCTCGGCAATTACGCGACCGCCTGGAAATCCTCCGCTCGGAGACTGATCGTCATAGACGAAATTCCGACGCGAAAAGCGCAGTTCGTAAATCTCGGAGCAATGCGAAGCGGCGTGGTTCCGGTTTCCTTCTATGGTATGAACTGAAGTTCGCGCGCGTTGGCGCAAAAGGGTGGAATGGAAGCGGAGGACGCAGGAGATGATTGCGCTTAAGCCATTGTCCGAAATCCATGTCCCGACGCCGATGCCGGACGAGGCGTATGAAATCGGTCTGTTCGACAGGTCTTTCAGGTTCGTGGGATTGAAAGCGCTTTTGGGCGCTGCGGATTTCGACAAGGCTGGCGATCGACTTGCCGCGCTCGCCGCACAAAACGACGTCGAGAGAGAAGCGGCGCGAAAAATTCTTTCAAATCTTAAATTAAGGCATCTCTACGATCGTCCATTGACCGACGGCCAGGGGCGGGTCGATCAGGTCATGCGGGTAAATTACGATATCGATCTCGACGTCTTCGCCGAATTCGCCGATCTGACTGTCGGGGAAGCCAAGGATTTCATCCTGCGAAACAAGGCACCGGCAATAAAGCGCTTGGGGACCGCATTGACCGGGGTGATGGCCGCTGCGATCGCAAAGCTCATGGATGTCCACGAACTGGTCTATTCGGCGAAGAAGCTGAAACGCTCCGCGACCGCGCGAACGACGGTCGGACTTCCCGGAACCTTGTCCTCCCGTCTGCAGCCCAATCACCCGACCGACGATCTGTCCGCCGTCACCCTCCTCGTTTATACGGGTCTGAGTCTGGGCGCCGGAGACGCTCTCATCGGTCTCAATCCCGCAATAGACACGGTCGACAACGCCGCCGCAATTCTGAACCATCTCGACAAGCTTCGCCGACAAACCGGCGCGCCGACGCAGATTTGCGTTCTGGCCCACATAAAGACGCAGCTCGCCTGCCTGGAAAGGGGCGATCCGGTCGAAATCATGTTCCAGAGTCTTGCAGGAACGGATCGGACGCTGATCGAGGAGTTCGATTGCACGGTCGATCTTCTCGATCGCGCATATCGCGTCATGCTGGAGCGCCGACCGATTGGCGATGACGCGAAGCAGTTCATGTATTTCGAGACCGGACAGGGGAGCGAAGTCAGTTACGGAAAGCACAATGGCGCGGACATGACGACGACCGAAGCGCTCTGCTATGGTCTTGCGCGCCGCTACGATCCGTTCATGGTCAATAATGTGACCGGTTTTATCGGGCCGGAAACGCACCGTACAAATGTCGAAATGATACTGTCCAATCTGCAGGATCATTTCATCGGCAAGCTCCTCGGAATTCCGATGGGGATGGCGCCCTGCTACACCCTTCATTCCGAGGTCACAATGGAAGGGCAGCAGATCGCCGCCCAGCTTCTTTCGGCCGCCGGCGCCAATTATTTCATGGATGTCTATCTTGGCGTCGATCGGATGCTCGCCTATTTCGACACCTCGTCGCACGACGATCAGACGATGCGGGAGACATATGGCCTCGAACCGGCGCCGGAATTTGCGGCATGGGCCATGGAGCTCGGAATTTTTCAACGGGACGCCGAAGGCGCGCTTGAACGTGGACCGAACTGGGGCAATCCCCGCATATTTTGCGATTCCGACATGGAATTGCAGAGACTGCGAGAAAATCTACCGGCGGCGTATGGCTGGGAGAATGCAGGGCCACGGCCAGCGAACGCGGTTTCGCGCGACATCAAGGCAAACATCGCGGCCGCCCGCGAAGCAATTTACACCGATATATCGGCGGAGAAACTTGGGTCTTTCGACTTCCGCCGAATTTCGACAAAGGCCGGTTCGAAGGCCGATCATCTGAATAACCCGGACCTCGGCGCGCGACTCGACGGGCAACTGCGCGCAAGGCTTCAGCCCGAAGAGTTTGATGTTCAGATCGTCATTTCAGATGGACTGAGCGCCGAGGCGATTCATCACAACATTGCCGAGTTGTTGCCGGTCCTGATGGATGGACTAGCTCAGCAGCAGATTACCGTCGGAACGCCTATCCTCGCGCCCTATGGTCGCGTAAAACTTGCCGAGGAGATCGGCAATAGCCTGAAGTCGAAGCTGGTAATTATTCTGATCGGGGAGAGGCCCGGCGGCGACGCCATGGCCGCGCGCAGCATGTCCGCCTATCTCGCTTATCGACTCGAAGACGACGAAGTTCGCAATGTGGCGCGCGCCTCGAGCGGGCATGGCGACATCCGCTACGAATATACGGTCATCTCCAATATCTATCGTCAGGGTTTGCCCCCTGTTGAAGCTGGCGGCCTGATCGCCGAACGCGCCGGGCAGATATTGCATCATCGCGCGGCCGGCAACCGTTTGGAGCGTGTGCTGGGGGAAGCAGTCGGGACGTAAATTTGTCGCATTTCCCATCAATCGAGGGGGTCGAACAGCCATGAAATGGCTATATGCGCTTTGCGCCCCGCGGATTCGTTACAGGCGCCGCTCAGCGAAGACTTGGTCGGTCCTCATTCTTGCGTCGTTGATCGCTGGCGCCGTTATCTTCCCTGACATCGGTCGCGCACGGGAAATCGTCGGGTTTTCGCCGTCAGCGTCGGCAGGCGCGATTATCATAAAGGTCAGGGAGCGCGCGCTGTTTTTTGTTGTCGGCGACGGCGTTGCGATCCGTTATCGTATCGCCGTCCCGAAGCGGGGAAAGGAATGGGCGGGCGCAGCTCATGTCAGCGGAAAATATATCAATCCTGACTGGAGTCCGCCGCCTTGCGTCAAGGCCGACCATCCTGAATTGCCGGATATCATCCCCGGAGGCGCGCCGGGAAATCCGATGGGCGCACGCGCCATCACGCTTGATCGACTTCATATCGCCATTCACGGGACGAGCAGAAAAATGCGCCGGTCGATCGGAACGGCCGCGTCCTATCGCTGCATTCGCATGTTGAACGAGGATGTCATCGACCTCTTTGATCGGGTCAGAATAGGCGCGCCTGTTTTGATGATTCCCTGATCGCGAAAGGATTTCATGTCTGCAAGGAACGCTGGAAGTCGAATGATGCTAAAAACGGTCCCTGTCCGACACATCGTCTTCTCGGAGATTAAAATCCGAATCTCGCCTTGCTAGCTCCTTTTGACAGCAAGGCCAGCGCTGGCCTGACAGGTCGGCATCATTTCAATTCGGTTGATGTTGACGTGTGGTGGAAGCGAGACGATCCATGACGCCGTCTCCGCGATATCGTTGGCCGTCAATGGCTGCGTGCCTTCATAAACGGCCGCCGCCTTCGCCTCGTCGCCTCCGAAGCGCACCTTGCTGAATTCCGAGCCGCTGACGAGACCCGGCTCGATGTCTGTCACGCGGATATTCCGGCCCACGAGATCTGCGCGCAAATTGAGGGAGAATTGTCGTACGAAAGCTTTGGTCGCGCCATAGACATGCGCGCCGGGATATGGATATTCGCCTGCCGTCGATCCTATATTGAGAATGATCCCGTCATTGCGCGCGACCATCCCGGGCAGGATCGCGCGCGTCATATGGACAAGGCCGGAGATATTGGTGGCGATCATCGTATCCCAGTCCTGTGGCGAGGCCTCCCATGCCGGAGATAGCCCCAGCGCAAGCCCCGCATTATTCACGAGCACGTCGATGTCGCGCCAGCCTTCCGGGAGCGCCGCCAGAAAATCGGTGATGGCTGATAAGTCCGTCACATCCAGCTTTGCGATAAATAAATTCCCGCCTATGTCCGACGCCAGTTCCGCAAGTCGCTCGGCGCGTCGTCCAGTGGCGATGACGCGATGCCCGTCTTTGACGAAGCGGCGAGCGAATGCGGCTCCAAATCCGGAGGTGGCGCCTGTAACGAGGATTGTCTTCATGACGATTCCATATCTGATCTTCGCGATTCCGTCAGCTGCCTTGTCGTCGCGGCGCAAATTGCGCGGGCAACGCCATTGAGGAATTGGTCGTGCGCAACGATTGCGGTCGTCGCCATTGACGCGCCTCGAGATGCGTCAGCGCTATTCATATCTCTCGGTACTGCCGCACGGCGATCGACAGAGAACGGGCGACGGCGCTTTCGTGCGGTTCATTTTCCGTCGCCAGAAATTCGACGGTCACGACTTGCTCAGGTAAATGCCGCGCGAGCGCCCGCGCCGTCCCGGCATGATCAGCGTCGCCTGCGCCCAAGGGAGCAAGATCCGGCTCACTCGCATGGACATGTCCGATGATGGACGCAAAATCGCTCACTACGGCCGCAGGATCCTCTCGGTTGACGGCGATCGTTCCGGTGTCGAGTTGAAGCCTTATCGTTCGCTCGTTCACCGCGAGGACCATGCGTGCAGCCTCCACCGTCGTTGTAAGAAAATTCGATCCATACCTTGAAGGAATGGGCTCCAGACATATGAATACGCCCCAGGATTGCGCGATCATAGCCAGACGACGGAAAAAGCTGACAGCCATATCGAAAGCCGCTTGATCTCCGAGATGCGCGCGATTTCGATTTCGTATGGAACCAAACACGAGTCGCGTCGCGCCGAGGCCCGCAGCAATGCGGCTCACGGCCGATAAACGCTCCAGTGTCGCCCGTTGGCTTTCCGGAGCGCCGAAAATGTTCAGATTCGTTGCGCCGAAAAGCAAGGCCTGCGCGCCAATGATTTCGACGCCATGATCACGCCAGAAATTGCGCAGACGCGAGATGTCGGCGTCAGAGGCTCTGCCGGGATCGGAAAAATATTTGCCCGGCGCGATGTCGATCGCGTCGATACCGAAGCGCGCCAGCAGCGGGGCTATGAGATCGTCTTCGTCGGCGTCCCAGGCAAGATTTGAAATCGCGACGCGCATGGGTATGTCACAACGTTGAAAGCGGCCTCATGCAGGTTTCCATAGGTCAGCGATGGATTCAATATCGATGGCCGTCGGCGGTATTACGGGGATCGCCTTCTCGAACTTGCGGTCGCCGTCGTCGTGGCTTGCCGTGACCTTGGACTCGAGGCCGTGGTCATGGCCGCAGGATATGTCACGGACACGGCCGCTTCCGTATGGACGACGGGGGCGGAGATCGAACAGATAGCCGAATAATTTCTGCCTTGGGCGGCAGAGGTTCAAAAAGGTTCCCTGGATCTGGTTTTTTCGACCGCCGCCGGATTCGATCGTCCGCCGCTCTGGCAAGGAGCGCGACGAGGCAATATTCTTTATGAACCTTATCCCGCTTCGAGGAAAATCCATGTCCCTTGCGCCCAACCCTCTCCTTGCCGCCTGGAGCGCCCCTTTTGGGCTTCCGCCTTTCGGCATGATACGCGGCGAGCATTTCAGAGCCGCGTTCGACGCCGCGCTTTCCGAGCATCGTGAGGAGATTGCGCGTATCGCCGATGATCCGGCGCCCCCCGGTTTCGATAACACGATCGCTGCCCTCGAACGATCAGGCCGGTTGCTGAACGACGTCAGCGCCGTCTTCTGGAACCTGACCGCCACTGACACAAATCCGGAGCTTCAGGAAATCGAACGCGAGGTCTCGGGCGCGCTTTCCCGGCACGCGAGCGAAATTTCCATGAATGCGGCGCTTTTTCGCCGGATCGACGCCCTCCATGCGCAGCGCCAGAGCCTCGCGCTGACGCCGGAGCAGGCGCGCGTGCTGGAGCTTGTCCACAAGAACTTCGTGCGCGCCGGCGCGAAACTGGGGGAAGCAGAAAAAGAACGGCTGGCTGCGATAATGGAGCGGCTCGCGGTTCTTTCGACCCAGTTCTCGCAAAATGTCCTCGCCGATGAGTCGAGCTATTTGCTGTTGCTGGACGAGACCGATCTCGAAGGCCTGTCGCCAGATTTTCGTTCGGCGGCCGCGCGCCTCGCGGCGGATCGCGGCGCGGCTGGCAGATATGCGGTGACACTCGCCCGCTCGAGCGCGGAACCGTTTCTGCAAAGCTCCGCGCGCCGCGATTTGCGTGAAGCTGTCTTCCGCGCCTGGGCGAGCCGCGGCGAAAGCGGCGGCCCTACGGATAATCGCAAGACCATCGCGGAAATTCTCGAACTGCGCGACCGCCGCGCCAGGCTCCTTGGCTATGAGAGCTTTGCCGACTACAAGCTCGACGACACTATGGCCCGGACGCCCGCCGCCGTGCGCGAGCTGCTGGACCGCGTGTGGGAGCCGGCTTTGGCGCGCGCGCGGGAGGAACGCGCTGATCTTCAGGCGATCGTCGACGAAGACGGCGCCAATTTCGCGATCGCGGCGCAGGACTGGCGATATTACGCCGAGCGACAAAGGAAGAATTTATACGATCTCGATCAGACGGCGCTGCGTCCCTATTTTCAACTGGAGAAGATGATCGCGGCGGCTTTCAGCGTGGCGGGGAGGCTTTTCGGGGTTCAGTTCAGGGAGCTGCAAGGTCTGGAGCTCTATCATCCAGAAGTGCGCGCCTTCGAGGTTTTGGATGGAGAGGGCGAGCATGTCGCGTTGTTCCTCGCCGACTATTTCGCGCGGCCATCGAAACGTAGCGGCGCCTGGATGTCGGAATTTCGGTCACAGCATAAGCTTGACGGCAATGTTCGACCGATCGTCGTCAATGTCATGAACTTCACGAAAGGGGCGGAAGGCGAACCGACCCTGTTGAGTCTAGACGACGCGCGCACATTGTTTCACGAATTTGGTCATGCACTGCATGGCATGCTTTCGGATGTGACTTATCCGCTTCTTTCGGGAACGAACGTCGCGCGCGATTTTGTGGAGCTGCCGTCGCAACTTTTCGAGCGCTGGCTGCTGGAGCCCGCCGTGCTTCGCGAATTCGCGCTGCATGCGGAAACCGGCGAACCCATGCCGGACGACCTGCTCGAACGCATCGTCAGATCGCGTCACTTCAACCAGGGTTTCGCAACGGTGGAGTTTTGCGCCTCGGCATACGTCGACCTCGATCTGCATGAGCGCGATACACGAAGCGAACTGGATGTTGGCGCTTTTGAAAAACAGTGTTTGGAAAAGATTTCCATGCCCGAGGAAATCGTGATGCGCCACCGCACGCCGCATTTCAGTCACATCTTCTCGGGCGACGGCTACTCCGCGGGCTACTATAGCTATTTGTGGGCCGAAGTCCTCGACGCCGACGCCTTCGAGGCCTTCAAGGAGGCGGGCGACCCGTTCGCGCCGGAGGTTGCAAGGAAGCTTCGTGATTTCATTTATGCGGCCGGGAGCAGGCAGGATGCGGCGCAGGCCTATCTGGCCTTTCGGGGCCGGATGCCGACCGTCGAACCGCTGCTGCGCCAACGCGGCTTCGCCGACTGAATTCGTCACATGGCGTCAAAGCATGAGTCTCGCCTTGTCTGGTTCCGATGATGGCGCAGATTTCCGCCTGTCCCGGAAATCTGCGCCATCAGGCCTCTGACGCCGAGCGGCGGCCTTCCGTCAGCGGCAGAGACGCGAGGATCTCGTAACCGGTTGCGCTGGGCGGCGGCGAGCGGAAGATCTCGATTGAATCGACCCGCTGCGTGAAGGAAAGCTCCCGATCGATCGGATGTCGCCGTGCGATCGCTCTTCCGTCGCCGCGCAGGCGGGCGAGCGTGACGTGCGGCCGGAATGGCCGCTCGTCGCTTGCGCCGCACGTGTTAAGGAGCTCGGCGCGCAATAGCTCGACTTCGTTCGATACAACACATTCCGCCCATAGCAGACGGGGCCGCTCGGGCCGGGGGCCATAACAGAGGCGCCGAAATGTCAGCGTGAATGGCTCAAAGCGATCTATTGTCGCCCGGATCTTTTCGGCTATCTGCGAGAGTGACGTCTCATTCCATGGCGGCACGAGCGTAAGGTGAATATCGGCGATCCGCACGAGCCGAACGGCGGCATGCTCGAGTTCTCGCGCCAGACCGGCGAGGTCGCCAGCGATCCCTGGCGCGACCTTTACGCCCACGAATATGCGCATTTGATGGGCAGTCGCGGCATTCTCGCCCGTTTTCGCGATGTCGGTTTCGTTCAGCGGCGTCACCATCCGGGGGCCGATCAGATTACAGCTGCGACAAAGACAGCCAGCGGGCGGACGTCGCCCGCATTCCAGTTGGCGAAGACGCCCGGCGCGCCCTTGTCTCGGCCGGGGTAGATCGGCTCGTGCCGGCGTACCGCGTCAGTAAGTCTTATAAACCCTATGACCGTCGATTGTCTCCGCCGTTCCCAGGGCCCTGCCGTCCGCGTCGGTGAAATACATTGTGCCGCCGATGGTCGTAACGCTTCCCAGTTGCCGGCCGGTCGCCGTGGTGTATTCGGTGGTGCCGCCGCCGTAGCTCGAGGCGCCTGACTGTTTCGTGGACGGATTGGGGTCCGCCTGCTGCGCCTCAACCGCGGGACTGCAGGCGAAGAAAGCGACGAAAAAAGCCACCCATTTCATTTTGCTCGTCTCCATCGCATCGGGTTTTGTCGTGCTCGCGCGATCGAGTTGCAATAACCGGTCCATGCGCTGTGGTTATTTAAAATCAGATATTTGTGCGGGGAGGAAACAAGCCGGAAACGCTGAGGCGCCACAAAAACAGGCATTCAGATGCTGTAGCCGTCGCTGGCAGAGCGGAGTGGGCTGACGCCTCATACGCCCGGGGCCGGGGGAAAAGCGACGCCGCGTCCGGGCCTCCCGGCGCGAGGGAGACCCTGACAATGCGGCGTCGATCCCGACGTTCTCTTTCTCGGCTAGCCCTGTCCTTACGCGGCCAGGGCTAGCTTCGTTCGAATCCTCGAAAGCCGAGTGTCCCCTACAGGTCAGAGTCTGGGGCCCAGAGAAGCTCTGCCTGACGCATTTCCAACAGCAACAGGTGGGACGGTCTTACCGAGGCAGTTGCTCAACACGGAGGCTGCACCGTTTGTCAAAGTAACTCGTACATTGTCGATGGACAGCATTGTGTCGTCGAGATTTGGAGCTTGAGTGAGATTCTGAGGCCCGCTGACAGGTTTGGGCGATCGGCGGACAGGGCCATTCACGCGGTCAACTTCTCCCTTGCGCCCGCCCGGAACGGCGATTCGAGCGCAAGCACGAGTTTGACGAGATCGGCCTGACGCGTCGCGCCGGTCTTCTGGAAAATGCTTTTCAGATAGCCTTTGACCGTGCCCTCGCTGAGGCCCAGCGCCTTTGCGGTCGCCGGAACGCCGCCGATCTCGGCGATCGCCAGAAGCACGCTGCGCTCGCGCGCGGTCAGGCCGTAGAGATCGGAGACCACGCCGCCGCCGTGGACCGCTCCGAGAGCAAGGCTACGCACGAAGAGTGCCGCGCCACCGTCATGCAAGCGCAAGACATGAATCACGCAGCACCGCTCGTCGCCGCTCCTGAGCATGATTGCAAGGCTTTCGGGGCTCGTCTTGCCGTCGCCGCTCGCGCCGAGCGCCGCCTCGAGCGCTTCCTTTGCGCGAGAGTCGACGATCGTCATCACGCCGTTTTTCGCGTTGAGCGCCGGATGATTTTCGAGCATCTCTTCCGCGCTGCGATTGCGATAGAGGATTCGCATCCCGGCGTCGACGACGAGGACTGGAGCGGCAAGCTCGCCGAACAAATCCAGAAGTTCGTCGCCGAGCGAAGCGCTCGCCGGCCCCTCCTCACTTGCGCGAGCCAGATGCGGAAGGAGGGCGTTCAGGCGAGTTTTGGAAATCTCGTCCGCCGCGCCACTCGCCTCGTCGCGAAAAGCGACGAACAGGCAGGCGCCGTTCTTTGAGCGATGCAGCACCGCGCCGAGAAAATCCAGGAGCCCATGCGGCGCCATCCATCGATGAAAGGCGGCGCTACGCTGAAAACGCGCGCTCGACACGAGGTCGGAAGACGAAAAGGCGCGACCGACGCCGATGTCGGCGAAGGCGCGCGCGCGCAAGGGATCGAGCTTCCGATAATGCCGCAGAAATTCAGTGATCCACCCTTTCGCGGCGTGCGGCGAATATTTCAGCTCCAGAAGCGCCGAAGCGCTGTCTTCGAAGATCAGCGCGGCGAAAGAGGCGTTCAGATATTGCGCGATTTCGTTCAATGCGCCCGGCCAAAGGCTCGGATCCGCGCGCGCGTCATCGATGGTTTTGACGATCGCGGCGCACGCCGCGTTGTCCTGCGCCTGTGTCATGAGATTCTCGCCGCATCGTCGCGCCGCGTTTTCGGGCAATCGGACCGGCGTGGCCACGCTCCATGCACGAAAACGCGCGCCTTCCTCCATAGCCTCCAGATGACAAGAAAAACATCGCCTGTCTCTGCCTTGACAGGATAATCGAACCGTGGCGCCGCTGCAACATCGTGGAGAAATATCGAGATAAGCCGCTCGGCCCCTCCCGATCGGGAGGGGCCGCCGAACGCATTGCACAGCTACACTCATTGTGCATTTGAGGATTCGTCAGCCACGCTGCGAATTTTGCAGGAAATCGTCGAGAAGGTTCTCCAGGATCATGCGGCGCGGAGAAGCAACAGCTCGCAAGCGGTGGAGGGCAGGGCCCGGTCGAGTGACGTTCAGCGCGCTCTTCATGGCTTTTTCGCTATTCGCGCATCTTGCGCTCACGACTGTGCGCGCGCCTGTCGTCGCAGGCGAATGGTTCTGCATCGAATCCCGAACCGACGCGCAAACCGCCGATCGCCCCGAGGCGAATCCCGGTCACGCGGACGCGGCTTTCGACCATTGCAGCGATTGCGCCATTGCGACGTCGCCGACGCTGCCCGGCAAAGAGCCGTTCCACTACGCGCCTCTTTTCGAAGGCCGTCTCGTCTTTTTCCAGCCCAACTGGATCGATCCGTTCAAACCGCGCGGCGCCGGTGAAAAGCGCTCGCGCGCGCCGCCTGTCGCCTCCTGACGCTCTGGCCAAGAAAGTCCCTCGTCACCCAGTCGCTTCGCCGCCACCGTTCCGGCGGATCAGGAGAGCTTTACCCATGTCCCGTTACGCCCTCATGCGCGGCGCCAGCGCCGCCGCCCTTACCCTCGCCTGTATCGCAACAGCGCAGGCCCAAACCCCTCTCCCGAACATCACGATCGGCGCGGCGGCGCGATCCGCCGGGCGGTCCGGGCCGTCGACAGCGGCCCCCGCCCAGGTCGCGGCGCCAACGCCGGCGCCGGCGCCCGAACCCGAGCAGAAGCCGACGCCTGATGAAAAGGTCGTCACGCAGCGGGAGATCCAGCCGGAGAAGCCGCGCTTCACCGACACGGCGAGAGTCATCGCCGAGCAGCCCGGCGTAAGCATGTATACGATGGGCGGCGTATCGGGCCTTCCCGCGATCCGCGGACAGGCCGATGAGCGCATCAAGGTGATTGTCGGCGGCGTGCAGACGACGTCGGCCTGCGCCAATCACATGAACTCGCCGCTGAGCTACACCGACCCCAACACCATCGGCTCCGTCGACATCGTCTACGGCGTTTCCTCCGTCAGCAAAGGCGGCGACTCGACGGGCGGCTCGATCATCGTCTCGCCGCGCGCGCCGATGTTTGCGACCTCGGGCATTCCCGGGCCGGTCTCGCCCATCGTCACGGCCGCCGGCGCCCCGCTTCAGCCGATGCCGTTACTGCCGTGGGACGCGCCGGGCGCGCTGCGTTTCGGCCCCAACAAGGAAGTGCTGGCGACGGGGAGCCTGTCCAGCTTCTTCCGGGGCAACAACAACGGCTGGGGCGTGTCCGGCGTCCTCAACATGGCGACGGATCACTGGAGCGTCCTCTACAACGGCTCCTTCCAGCGCGCCGGCAATTATCAGGCCGGCGGCGGCGCGGGTCAGGTCTATTCGACCAATTTCCAGTCTGAAAACCACGCCGTGACCCTCGGTTATCAGAACGAGGGCCATCTGGTCACCTTGCGAGGCACGTATCAAAACATCCCCTATCAGGGCTTTCCAAACATGCGCATGGATATGACGCGCAACAAGGCCTATTCGATCGAGGCGAACTACAAGGGCGCGTTCAACTGGGGAACGCTCGACGCGCGCGTCTACTGGGCCCAAGTCTATCACAAGATGGGCTTCCTCGACGACCGGTCGACGCTGAACCATGGCATGCTCAACGACGGACGCGACTTCGGCTATTCGATCAAATCAGAGATACCGTTGACGGACAAGGATCTGCTCCGCGTCGGAAACGAGTTCCACGGTCAGCGCCTGCAGGATTACTGGCCTTCCGATTTGACCGGCTTCCCCGGTCTGATGACCCGCCCCTTCAATTTTGTCGTCATCAACGGCGGCCAGCGCAATCGCATGGGCACATATGCCGAGTGGGAGCGCGCATGGAGCCGGGAATGGTCGACGGTGCTCGGCTTCCGGAATGACACCGTCTGGATGGACACCAATAACGTCCAGCCATACGATCCCTTCTCCTTCCGCTATGGCACGCCCTTCGCGCGCGCCAACGCCTTCGCTTCGGTGCTGTTCAACGCCCAGGGCCATGCGCGGACGGACGCCAATTTCGACATGACCGCCATCGCCCGCTACAAGCCGGCGGAAGGCGCGCTTTACGAGGTCGGCTATTCGCGCAAGACGCGCTCGCCGAGCCTTTACGAGCGCTATGTCTGGCCCGTCGCCGGTCCGTTCATGGGCATGTTCAACTGGTTTGGCGACGGCAACGGATATACCGGCAGCCTAAGCCTCGCGCCCGAAGTCTCCCACAATGTTTCGGTCACCGGCACATGGAAGGACATGTCCGGCGAGAACAGGTGGGAGGCGCGCGTTTCGCCGTTCTACAGCTATGTCGAGAACTACATCGCCGGCGGACGGACGGGCGGGACGTTCAACTTCCCGACTGGCATAACGCCCGCCTATATCTTTCAGATCCTGCAGTTCAGAAACTACAACGCCCAGCTCTATGGCGTGGACGGCTACGGAAAATACAAGCTCTTCGATTCGCCGGAATATGGCCGCCTGACCGCGTCCGCCACCGTCAGCTATGTCTATGGAGAGAACCTCGACATCGGCAATCCGACCGGCTGTCTGCCGGGGTCCGGCTTCTGCTCGGTCGCCTCATTCCTCTGGAACAAGGGCGACGGTCTGTGGAACATGATGCCGTTGAACAGCACGATCACGCTGGAGCATCAGATCGGCGGACTGACGCTCGCCGCGGAGGCCAACCTGGTGAACGCCAAGAACCATGTTTCGGCCAATCAGGGCGAGTTCCGCACGCCGGGTTACGCTCTGCTCAACTTACGCAGCTCCTACGAGTGGAGTAATTTCCGGATCGACGCAGGCGTCGATAACATCACCGACGCGCTCTACTCGCTTCCGCTCGGCGGATTCGACCTGACGCAATATTACCGGGCCGCCGCACTGTATGGAAATCCCGCCGCCGGCCTGCTCTATGTGCGTCAGGTGCCCGGCATGGGCCGAAACTTCTATGCGGGACTGACGGTGAAATTCTGATCCGCGCGAGCCTCGCTTGAAAACAGGGCGGCGCTGCGTTGCGCCGTCTTTTTTTCACGAGGCGTTTCGCCTTTTCCATTCAGCGGCGCTGCGTCAGCGCTTTCGGGTCGCGACGGGTTCCGACTTTTGGCGCCATCACGTCAGCCGCCAACTTTCCTGCTGAATAAATATCGATCCATTCGGCGATCGGATTTCCCGCGCCATCGTCCTTCGCAAAGCGGGGGCGAGGAAATTGAAGTCCAGCGGGCGACTTAACCGGATTTGTGGGCCGGGCTGCATTTGACGCAGATGACGACCAGAAGCGCGCCCAGCACCAGAAGGCCTTTTGTAGCTGGGCTCCCCTCGTTGGCGCCGATGAGCCCATGCAGCAGCAAGGCCAATCCGCCCAATTTCCCTGCGAAGAGAAGTTTAGGATATGGAAGCATGTAACGGCGCCCGGACGCAGGTTCAAGACGTTAGCATGGCGCGGTTTCATGACATGCGTTTGACTAAAGCTTTTTTGATCGCCGCTAAATTAGCCATTCATTTTCTGACGCGATTTGGCTAGAAAATCCGGGTCGTAAAGGAGTAGGAAGATGCTCGACGCCCAGAAAATGTTGATTTCTGCCTGGATTTGACCCGGGGAAGGAGAATTTTCTGCTGAGAATTGACCCATGTTTTGAACCCGCCCTGGCTGTTTTCAGCGGGGGTCAACGGAGTGATAGACATGGCGTTGTTGAGCGTTATTCGCCGCTGGGCGTTGCGGGACCAGCTTTCGATCCGAGAGATTGCGCGTCGGACCGGCCTGTCGCGCAACACGATCCGCAAGTATCTGCGCGCGGGAACGGTCGAGCCGAAGTTCAAGGTTCCTGAGCGCCCGAGCAAACTGGATGCTTTCGCCGACAAATTGGCGGGATGGCTGAAGACGGAAGCCGGTAAGCCGCGCAAGCAAAAGCGCACGATCAAGCAATTGCATGCAGATCTGATGGCTTTTGGTTTCGACGGCTCCTATGGCCGCGTAGCCGCCTTTGTTCGCGACTGGAAAGCGGATCGACAAAGAGAGCAGCAAACGACTGGTCGTGGCGTCTTCGTGCCGTTGGCTTTCCAGCAGGGCGAAGCGTTCCAGTTCGACTGGAGCGAGGATTGGGCGTTCATCGGCAATGAGCGGATCAAGCTGCAAGTCGCTCACGTGAAGTTGTCATACAGCCGCGCCTTTTTCGTTCGCGCCTATCTTCTTCAAACCCACGAAATGCTGTTCGACGCGCATTATCATGCGTTTGGGGTGTTCGGCGGCGTTCCACGGCGTGGCATTTACGACAACATGCGCACCGCGGTGGATCGCGTTGGCCGCGGCAAGGAGCGCCAGGTCAACGCTCGCTTCTCGGCCATGGCCAGCCACTATCTTTTCGACGCAGAGTTCTGCAATCCGGCCTCCGGCTGGGAAAAAGGCCAGGTTGAAAAGAACGTGCAGGACATCCGCCATCGGCCCTGGCAGACGATGCCGCGCTTTCCGACGCTGAATGCATTGAATGACTGGCTGGAGCAGCGTTGCATCGAGCTTTGGCGCGAGACGCCACATGGCGGCCAACCGGGAGCGATTGCCGACGTCTGGGAATGCGAAGCGGCGAGTCTGACGCCGTTCTCTCGGCCCTTCGACGGCTTTGTCGAATATAGCAAGCGCGTATCGCCAACGTGCCTTGTTCATCTCGAGCGCAATCGCTACAGCGTGCCGGCGTCCTTCGCCAATCGACCGGTCAGCCTGCGCGTTTATCCCGAACGCATTGTCGTCGTCGCGGAAGGGCAAGTGCTTTGCGAGCATGCGCGGCTGATTGATCGTTCGCATGATCGCCAGGGGCGGACGGTCTATGATTGGCGGCATTATCTGGCGGTGATCCAGCGCAAACCCGGCGCCCTGCGCAATGGCGCGCCCTTCGTCGATCTGCCGGAAGGCTTCAAGAAGCTCCAGCAGCATCTGCTCAAACATCCCGGCGGCGACCGGGAAATGGTGGAGATTCTCGCTTTGGTTCTCCACCACGACGAGGAGGCGGTGCTGTGCGCCGTCGAGTTGGCCTTGAACGCCGGCGCGCCGACAAAGACGCACGTTTTGAACCTGCTGCATCGACTGGTCGACGGCAAATCCCCGATCACATCGACGGTGGAGCCGCCGCAGGCGCTGACTTTGACCCAGGAACCGCGCGCCGACGTCGAACGCTACGACGCGCTCCGCCGCGAAGAAGCGCCGCAGGAGGCGCGCCATGCGTCATGATCCCGCCAGCGCCGCCATCGTCATCATGTTACGCAGCCTGAAAATGTATGGAATGGCGCAGGCCGTGAGCGATCTCATGGAGCAAGGATCGCCGGCGTTCGAAGCGGCTGTCCCCATCATCTCCCAACTGCTCAAAGCCGAAACCGCCGAACGAGAGGTCAGATCGATCGCCTATCAGATCAAGGCGGCGCGCTTCCCCGCCTACAAAGATCTGACCGGATTCGACTTTGCCTCCAGCGAGGTCAATGAAGCTCTGGTGCGACAACTCCATCGCTGCGAGTTCATCACCAATGCCGACAATGTCGTGCTCGTCGGAGGCCCCGGAACCGGAAAGACGCATCTGGCGACGGCCCTCGGCGTTCAAGCCGTCGAACATCACCGCAAAAAGGTTCGCTTCTTCTCGACGGTCGAACTGGTCAATGCGCTCGAGAAGGAGAAAGCCTTAGGAAAAACCGGCCAGATCACCGAACAGCTGGTTCGCAACGATCTCGTGATCCTGGATGAACTCGGCTATTTGCCATTCAGCCCGTCCGGCGGGGCCTTGCTCTTCCACCTGCTCAGCAAGCTCTATGAGCGCGCCAGCGTGGCAATCACTACGAACCTCAGCTTCAGTGAATGGGCCGGCGTGTTCGGAGATGCAAAAATGACGACCGCATTGCTCGATCGCCTGACGCATCACTGCCATATCGTTGAGACCGGCAACGACAGCTTCCGCTTCAAGGCCAGCGCCGTCACAACAAAAGGACGAAAGGAGAGGCCCAAAAACTTTACCACCGACTGAACATCGAACCATAAATCCAGGTGGGTCACTTCTCAGTGAAAAGCCCGGGTCAAATCCAGGCGGAAATCAACAGACAGCGCCTCTTTTGCAAGATCGTGGCCCGAGAAGTGGTGTAGCTGAGGCGGAGCAAGCGGCTTGCGGTGGTCATCGACGGTTCGCCGGTGGGATCGCGTTGCGACACGCCAACGCAACCGAGGAACCGCCGATGACCGATGAGATGATGAACCTGCGCGCGCATGTGGAAAAGGCGCCCGACGCGGATATTTTGCGCAAGCTCCTTCGCCGAGGGCTGCACGGCGTAAAACTGGTCGTCTCCGACGCCCATGAGTAGTTGAAGGCGGTGGTCGCCAAGGTTTTGCAATCGACCTGGCAGCGTTGCCGCGTCCACTTCATGCGCAACGCATTCGCCCACGCCGGAAAGAGCGGCAGGCGGGTCGTTTCCGCCTTCATCGCCACCGCCTTCGCACAGGACGACGCCGAAGCGGCGAAGGGACAATGGCGCAAGGTCGCCGATCAGTTGCGGCCCAAGCTGCCGAAGCTCGCGATGCTGATGGACGACGCGGAAGCCGATGTGATCGCTTGTATGGGCTTCCCGGCCGCGCATCGCCCCAGGCTGCAAAGCACGAATCCGATCGAACGGCTGAACGGCGAGATCAAGCGCAGGACCGAGGTCGTCGGCATCTTCCCCAACGAAGACGCCGTCGTCCGGCTCGTCGGAGCGATCCTGCTGGGGCAGAACGACGAGTGGGCCATGCAGCGAAGCCGCTACTCGTTGATTTTATTGGTGAGCGCGCTGGGGCTCGAACCCAGGACCCCCTGATTAAAAGTCAGCGTAAATCGGTTGAAATCATTGACGATTTTTCCCAACTGCGTCGAAAAATGGGTAATAAGAATCAATGCCTTATGGAAAGCTTTCCCAACTGGCTTGAACGACTTGATCGTGCGTCGGGTTGCAGGGAAATGCGCTCCTCGGCGGGCATCCAGCCGCCGTCCGAACCAGGCATATGGCGACTGCGCGGAACGGCGACCGCGTCATGGACTGGGTTGCGGCCGTGAGCGATCTACGGCGTTGCGCGTTGCGAGGCTACAGTGAGGGGCGTTTTCCTGGCCGGTCCCGCCAAGCTCTGCCATGACGACCCTTATAGCGTAGCGTCCGGCGAGCATCGATCGCACTCTGCTGACCAGCACGTGTGTAGCCGCACAGGCGCGCCTGTCTCGCGTCGCTACCTTCCCTCCATCGAACGACGCAATTTCCTGGAGGGGACAATGATCAATCTTCGCAAATTCGTCGCCGGCGCAGCCCTGGCGATCATGATTGGCTCCACGATGGCCGCGACGCCCGCCGCCGCCAATGTCTCCCAGAGCCGAACCACGGCCCCGGGCGGCGCTGTCGTCGAATTCGCGACGGACGTGGAGCCCGGCGCGATCGTTATCAGCGCCAGCCAGCGCCGGCTGTTCTATGTTGTCGGCAATGGCGTCGCCATCAGCTATCCCGTCGCCGTGCCGAAGCGCGGCAAGGAATGGTCGGGCGTCACCTCGATCAGCTCCAAGCACGTCAATCCGGACTGGACGCCCCCGGCGGCGGTGAAGGCCGACCATCCGGAACTGCCCGACCTCATTCCCGGCGGCGCGCCGAACAATCCGATGGGAACGCGCGCCATGCTTCTCGATCGCGGCGAGGTCGCCATCCACGGCACGACGACCAAGATGCGCGCCTCGGTCGGAACGGCCGCCTCTTATGGCTGCATCCGCATGCGCAATGAAGACGTCGCGGATCTCTTCGACCGCGTGAGCGTCGGCGCGACGGTCATCATGCAGCCCTGAGGCGCATTTTGTCCGAGGAACCAACACGCCGACGGTCCCCTCCTGATACGGTTTCCGGCTGATTAATTCGAGTTGGCGATTTTTGGCCACCAGTGGAATCCGGCGCGGCTTTTGATGGTTTCGCGTTCGTTAGCCAGGGCGAAGCATCTCTTGGCGACGATCTCGTCGAGTGCGTTGATTGTTTCGACATGCTTGTTGACGATGGGCTCATCAACAAGCGCCCATAACGTCTCCGCCGGTTGCAGTTCTGGTGTGTAGGGCGGGAGAAAGATGAGGCGGACGCCCTCTGTAACCCTCAGCCCCGTCTCGCCATGCCAGCCGGCGTTGTCGAGCACGAGGACAAGGGTGTGGTCGACGCCGGCTTTCGCTTCGCGCGCGAAGGTTGCGAGCAGCTTCTCGAAGAACGGCTTCGACACGCCGTCGTGCACATACCAGAAGGTTTCGCCAGTCGCGGGCGAGACGAAGGCGGTGACGTAAAGCCAGTCGAAACGATGGTGGCCGGGCGCGGTTGGCCGTTCGCCAATGGGCGCCAAGACGCGCCGCGTGACAGGCTTCAGGCCGAGCCGATGCTCGTCGCTCGCGAACACTTCAACCGGGCGCCGGGGATACTTTGCGGCTTCCTCGGCGACGACGTCTTCGATCTTTTTTTGAACGCCGCCGCCTCTTCGGGCGACGCCGACTTCGGGTTTTTCGGGCGCGGCGTCTGGATCGACATGCCGCAAGCCTTCAGCGCCTCCCAATCGCGTTGCGCCGCCACCGTTTCCAGGCCGAGTTCGCGCGCGCCATTGTCCCGCCTCGCGAGAGATTCAGCGCCGATTGCATTATCGGCTTTATCATCGCCTATCCCGGCGGATTATTGCGGCCACGCGCAAGGCTTCGATTATCGCGCTCTCTACTGCCGGCATCGCTTGTCCATCGGAATGAGCAAGCAGGACATTCCCATAACGCTTTGGCAGCTTGCGGAGCCTGGAAATAATGCCCGGCCGCGGGATCAGAGGTTGATGCCCCCAGCGCGTCAGCCGCACTTCCGAAAGGCGCGCATCAGCGAAAGCCTCCGGCAGGAAACGCTTCATTCCGGCCACAATGGGCTTGGCGAGCGCCGCCCGATCGCCACTCAAGAGCAGCGCCCGCCCTTGGGCAGGGTCGCGGAAGGGCGCGTAAACGGTCAACACGCGCTTCGTCATTGATCCCGACCCAACTGAGGGCGCGGCGGCGGTGTCGATTATATCGGTGAAGGCGGGATTGCCCGGCGTCCAGCTATCGTAAGCCCGGATCGGGAAAGCGCCGTCGAAGCACAGACTCGCCACGAGATAGCTGCCTTGGCTCAGTCCCGCGCAGGCGCTCGACAATTCCGAGCCTGCGCCACGCAGTATTCGGGCGGAGAAGAAAAGCGGTGCCGCCAACACAACCCACCGGGCCGTGATGCAGCGCGGTTCGCGTGACCGGAGAGCATCGAACCAACCGACGCGGGTCAGTCCGTTCTCGGCCGGCTCGATGCCGAACACGGCAGCGCCGGTCATCAACCTTCCAGCGCCCGCCGACTCGACGCGCTCGGCCATCGCCCGGACAATGAAAGCGTTGCCGCCAGGGAACCCATACACCGGCCGGGTGAGGTCGGAAAGAAAGTTGAGGCCGGCATAGGCGGACACTTGGTCGGCTCCAGCGCCGAGAGACGAGCAGGAGAATGCGTCGATGAAAGCAAAAAGGGCTGGGTCGACTTGCTCCCGTTTGAGATATTCGAGGAGAGTTATTCGGTCGAACGCGAGCGCTGATGCTGTCGCCTTTTCGATCGGCAAGCTCGGAAAGTCGGGATTGTCTGCGACAGCCGCAATATGCCGACGCAGGCGTTCGTAGGGAACTTTCAACGAACCAATTAGTGCGTCCGGCGACCCGGGCGCGTCCATAAGCGCTCGGTCAACCGGCTCCGGCACTCGGGGAAGCCGCAGCCCAAGCCCGTCATAGAAGGAGCCAAAAGGCTCAGACACATCCACGAAATATGCAGAGCCGAGCGCATGGCTTACGCCGCGCCAGCTTTTTGCCTTGGCGTTCCCTCCCGGCTCCGTCTCACGCTCCAAAAGAAGAAGATCGAAATCCCCTAGCAGGGTCGCTATCGCAAGGCCGGCAATTCCGGCGCCAATGATAACGACCTCCACCTGGCGCTCGGGGGACGGCAGAGGGCGATCCCAGACGCCATCACGGATGGCGTGCATGGGCGCGAAGCTGTCGCCGGTCCACTCCCCGATTTCATATCCTTCGCCTTCGCCCGTCGAGAGCGCCTGTGTTGGACTCAATAACGCGGCCCCGGCTGCAGCGAGCTGAATCGATACCTGGCGGCGGGTCGGCATGCTGAGGCTCTCCTGATACCCGTTCGCTGCCACGACGAGTTCCATGCATAATGAAATGGCGCGATGAAACTCGGACCTGTTTCATTTCGACAGCTGTGACCCGAGGCGCCGAAAGCTTTCTCCCTGGAGCGGCAACCACTGTCTTGTGAGCGGATCTTAACTGCAGGGACCGCGATCATGCGTTCAGTAAGTCGCCGTCGCCCATCTGCTCCTGAACCAGAGGATTATTGACAGCCTGGAAGACTGTGGTCCGCAACGATTGCTTCATCGTCGAGCAATCCGGCTGCAACAATTTTCTTGTGCCCTTCTGCATGGTCGCCGGCAGCCGGATGCGTTCGGCTTCTGCAGTGAAAGGCCTTCATTGTGACAGTCGCATGTGAAATAGATGACATTGCGATGATAGACACGTCCTGCCGAACGGCCATGTCACGAAAGTTTTTCGGGTCAGGTCGAAACCGGCAGAGTGACGGGCGACGTCGTGCGGCCAGACGAAGATCGAGGAATTGGAGGCAAATATGCAGGGGGAGCGTTCCCAAAAACCCACGGACGCCGCGCGCGCTTGGCTGGAAGGCGTCGGGGGTAATCTTATCGTTGGAGAAGGAAAGCTGAAGTCAGTCAAGGTGTCAAAAAAAGGAAACAGGATCACGCTGGTGTTGAAGAGACGGAAAGCCGGCAAGCAGGATCAACCAACAGCCTGATGGCTGGAGCGCCAGTGAAAACATCCGATTCGACACGCGCTCTCCCGCCATGTCCCGAGGAAACAAGGACACCGGAGATTGCGCCGCACGAGCTTGAGGTAAAGCTGGAATGTGAACCGGGGAAGCTGAGGAAGTTGTTTGATGTCGGCCCTCTCAGCGCCGCCAAACTTCACGCTCGCTCGCAGAGACTCGTCGGCGCCTATTTCGACACACAAGACGATAAGCTCGATGGCGCGGGGATGACGTTACGGGTCCGCAAATCAGGGACCCGGCGAATCATGACTCTAAAGTGGACGCGGCCGCAGGAGAGACTTTTCTTTCGTGGCGAGGTCGAAGTCTCGGTGAACGGCGACGCGCCAGATCTGGAAAGGTTCGATCCGGAGATTGCGACGAAAGTGCTTGAAACGAGCGATAACAAGCCGCTCGTTTGCCGTTTCGAAACAATAGTTCGCCGACGTGTCGCTGACTTGTCTCTCGGAGACACGCGGGTCGAGATCGCCTTTGATGAAGGCGAAATCGTCTCCGCTGACCGTTCTATCAAGATTTCGGAGTGCGAGCTGGAGCTTAAGGAAGGAGATCCCGCTGCGCTGTTCACGCTTGCCGCGCAGGTCGCCAGCGCCGGCCTGTGGCTTGCTCCTGCGCCAAAGGCGCAGCGTGGCTATCTGCTTGCCCGCGGAGAAAAACCTACCGAAGTTCGCGCCACGGAGCCCCAATTTGATCCCGGGACTCTGGTAGAAGAAGTGATTGGGGTCATCATTGAAAATAATATAAGACAATTTCTGGGAAACTGGCCTGCTTTACTGGAATCGGATCTTCCTGAGTCGATACATCAAATGCGGGTTGCTTTGAGGCGTCTGCGTGCTGCGCTTCGATTGTTCGAAAAGGCGTTCCCCGGCGCCGGTTTTGAAGCCTTCCGCGCCGAGGCCAAGCGTATAGCCGACGTTTTGGGGGGAGCAAGGGATCACGACGTTTTTATAGCGCTCGTTACAGATGGCCCGCTCATGGCTTTCGCTTCTGACGAGAGTTTCGAAGCTCTTCTTTCTGCTTCGGAAGCCCGGCGTTTGCATGCATATGAAATCGCGAGGCAAGTCGTCCGCGCCCCCGAAACATCCCGCTTTGTTCTCGAGTTGCAGGCGTTCGTGGCGTCGCGAGGCTGGCGCAACAAGCTGGGGACAGAAGATCTTACGAGGCTTGGAAAGCCCGCGCATGGCTTCGCCGCGGACGCCTTGCAAGGGCTCTACCGACGCGCTCGAAGACTGGGCAAGGACATAATGGGTATTGATCCGGAGGAACGGCACCGTCTTCGGATCTGTCTCAAGAACCTTCGCTATGCGGCGGATTTCTTTGGTTCGCTATTCGAAGAACCACGAGACGTAAAAAAATTCACGAAAACCCTTTCCGCATTGCAGGATTCTCTCGGGGCACACAATGATGCTGTTGTCGCCTTGAAAACAGTTCGAGATGTTGAACAGGAGGCCGGAGGCGCTGCACATCGCGCGGCGGGCATTGTGTTAGGCTGGTATGGGCGAGAATCGAGCAACCCCGAGATGCTCCTGAAAGATGACTGGCGCGCTTTCAAAAATGCGTTGTGCTTCTGGCGATAGCCGGAATGCGCTCGGTAGTCGCGCCTGACATTTCCGCGATGAGGCCGCCCCCCGGGATGACGCCGTGACGAAAGCGCTCGGCCCGCTAATCCGATGGCGTCTCGGGCGCTGATCGACTGACGAATCTTTTCGTTACTACTGGAACAGCGAGGATCATTGGAGCAACGCCAGCCCTCGCAATATGCCTAAGGCCGGCAAGGAGCCGTTGCGGCCAAGCTGAGGGAGCCATTTAATCACAGGACTGGCGTTGGCCGGGACCAGACCTTATGCTAAGTTTATGAACATCTCTCTCGAACAAGCGATCGAAATTCATGCCCGGGCGCTCGTGCAACGGCATAAGGGAAAAGCGCCATCAAACGCACGGGTATACGCCGACCGGCTGAATGGCCATAGGGATTGCGACGGGTGCGCCGTGTGGCTTGGCGTCGCGAGCGCGGCAGAACGCATCCTCGATGAGAAATGCGCCGCCGAGGATTTGGGAGCGAAGCAAGGCGAAGTGTGACGGCGCACCAGGCGACGCCAGGGCGGCATTCTTTTACGCTTCGAAAATTATAATGACGGTAAAGCTTTTCAGAGCTGGGCAGCATGCCTATTTCTGTTTTCTGTTCTTATTGCCGCTTTGGAGCGATGCGATGCTGGACCTTTTGTTCGTCAGCTTCCTCGATTTCCTCGTCGGGCGGCAAATGTCCGTTCACGTTCCGAATGCTTCATCGATCCAGTCGTTCGTGCCCATAAACGCTTCCGGCGCGGGCGACCCATCGATGCAGGCGGGGGAACCGGGCCTTGCGCGGGGTTCCGTCAACAGCAGCGAGCGCAGCGCGAAAGGTTAAACCTTATCTCCGGGCGGGGACGAAGCGCCAGCGCCGAGCGAGCGTTGCATGATCACGGAGTCGGTCCAGCGGTCGAATTTGTAGCCGACGGTCGGGAGATAGCCCGTTTGCGCGAACCCGAGGGTTTTGTGGAGCTTCAGCGAGGCCGTGTTCGAGGCGTCGATATATCCGATCATTTGCCGGAATCCGGCTGCCGCGCAGGCGTCGATCAATCCCTGTAGCAGCAGGCCGCCGACGCCATGACGCAGATAGCCGGAATCCACGTAGATAGAGTGCTTCACGACATAGCGATAGGCCGGCCGCTTGCGGAACGGCACGGCGTAAGCGTAGCCGACGACAATACTGTCGAGCTCCGCGACGAGATGCGGCAGCCGGTGATTCCCCATGTTCTTGCGCCGCCGCCTGATGTCTTCCTTCTGCGGCGCCTCGTAGAGCGGGGCCTCCAAGCGGTCGAGGCCCTTGCGAACGTGATGAAGATTGATGGCCAGCATCGCGTCGACGTCTTCGTCGCCCGATGGCCTGACAATGACAGCGGAGGGCTTCAACTCCGCCACTTCGCTGACCTCTTGTCGCAATGTCATTCGCTCACGACATAGGTATGGAGTCGCAGCCGGCCCGTCTCGTCGATTTCCTTGTAAAGCCCCTGTATCTCATAGTCGAAGCCCGGAAACACATTGGCGCTGTGTTCGAATGTCTTGAGATATTGGATCATTGGCCGCGCTCTTTCACACAAGCGCTCACCGGGAACAATAGTCGCGATGCCGGGAGGATAGATAACGAAGAGCGTTGTTGCAATGCGGTCCTCGATCTCGTCGATCGGAAGATAGTCGACCTTGTTACGCACGAGATGCAAATAGGCTTCGCGAGGCGTCATGACCATCCGGGGGAGATGCTCGCCCATGAACTGGGCACGTTGCAGGTCGCTCACGCCCGCTTCCTTGAAGAATTGATGCATCTCCCCGCAGAGGTTCCGGAGGCGCACGCCCTTGTAGCGGGCCGGCCGCCGTGCGACGAACTCCGGAATGACGTCCAAAAGCAAAGCATTGTCGTCGTGCAGCCGCTTGAATGCGACGAGCGCCGAGACAAGGGTGCCCGCCTTGCTGGACTCGACGCCTGGGGTCAGCAGGAAGAGAAGCGAATTCAGGTCGTTCTTCTCCGGCACGATTCGGTTCTCACGCAAATATTGCGCGACGACCGGGGCCGGGATTCCGTGATCTTCATAGGCGCCGCTGGCGCGATCGAAGCCGGGCGTCAAAAGCGTTAACTTTGCCGGGTCTGTGATCGCAAAGCCTGGCTCCATGCCCTTGAAACCATGCCACCCCGCGCTTGGCGCGAACTCCCAGAAGGCCGCATTGCGCGCAAGCTGGTCCGTCGACACGGTCTCCCACGAAACGTGGTGCGCGCCAGCTTCGCGCGCCGCGTCCGGAATGGAGACCTTGTCAGGCACAAACGGATCGAAGAACCAGCGGCGCGCCGGATCCTTCTCCTTGAGCTCGAATTCACGCTTCACGGCCCGCAGCTTCTTGCGCAATTCGACGCCGAGACGGATCGTGTCGTCCCACAAGACCTCGCCGGATCGCCCCTTCATCATCTGTGCGCCGACATCGAGCGACGCGAACAGGGGATAGAAGGGCGACGTCGACGCATGTTGCATGAAACCTTCATTGAAACGCTTGTGTTCGACGCGGCGCTTCTGGCCCTTGATATGGCGGTCGCGGACGTGGATTTGCGAGGCCTGCGAGAAACTCGCGAGCTGCTTATGGGTCGATTGCGTCGCGACGATGCCGGGCGAAGCCTCGGTCAGATTTTTCAGCCCCATGGCAAAGCGCCGCTCATAGAGCGGATGGAACTTCATGAAGCCCGCCCAAGCTTCGTCGAAGAGAACATAATCGCATAGATGTCCAATCTTTTGAACGATCCACTCCGCGTCATAGATCGTCCCGTCATAAGTGCACTGTTCGATTACCGCTGCGCGAAAAGGACGCTCCTTCCGCCAGGCGTCCTTGTCCTTGACAAGTGGATGGTCGCGGATCCGCTCGCGCAGTATCTTTTCGTCGAGAGACTCGGGGGCAATCGGGCCGATCAATCCGTAGGCATTGCGTGTCGTCGGCAGGAAGATCGGCACGCCGCCGCCGAGCAGGAGCGCGCCGTGATGCGCCGCTTTGTGATTGTTTCGGTCGAAAAGAACAAGATCGCCTTCGGCCACCAGATTCGTGAGAACGACTTTGTTTGACGACGATGTGCCATTGAGGACAAAATAGGTCTTCTCGGCTCCAAAGATCTCCGCCGCCGCCTTCTGCGCAGCAAGGGCTGGACCTTCGTGGGTCAGCAAGTCGCCGAGCTCGATGACGGAATTATCCAAGTCGTCGCGGAAAACCGCCTCTCCAAGATGTTCCATGAAGATGCGGCCTATAGGGCTGCGACTATAAAAAATGCCGCCATTGTGGCCGGGGCAGGTCCAAAGCTGGTTCCCTTCCTCGGCATAGTCGACGAGCGCACCGAAAAAGGGCGTCTTCAATGTCTCGGCGTATTGCTTGAGGCGTGAGACAAGATTCTTGGCGATGAACTCGGGCGTCTCCTCCGCGAGGAAGACATAGCCGTCAATGAAGTCCAGCACCTCGACTGGAATGTCCTCGAACCGCTTTCTCCGGATGAGGAGGACGATAGGCATTTCGAGGCCACGCTTGCGCATTAGTTCGATGAGCGAAGCGGTCTTTCCCTCCAGCCCTCTCTTGCCCCAATCGACGACGAGACAGCCGATCGCCGCATCAGTCTGAACGACGAGTTCCGCATCCTCCAATCGTCTTGCTCTTACGACCTGGAAGCCCATCCGCTCTATGGCGGCGATTATTTGACTGACCCTCAGCCCTTCAAGGTCATCCGCATCGAAGATTGGCGCGGAAAAGAGAAAGGTGAACCTTTGAGAAAAATCCATCTAACCCCCCACTGCCAGAAACTTGCGCTGAACACGCCACGTTCGTGTTGTCCTGCACTCAGCTTCCTTTCGCGACGCGACGATGACGGACGGTGAAGCCGGCTACCCCGGCATTTCGCTTCAACCTTTTGGGCCAACATTGCGCGCTTGCCCCTGACGTGAGCTTCGTCGCCAAGGCGACACTGTCATCCAGATGTCATGAAACGCGCGCCACAATAGTCGACGATCCTAAGCGGATCATGTGCCGGCCAGAGCGGCCAAAAACTGAGAGGGCGCGGAGATGCCGAAGCTCTTCGCAATCTTCCATGGCATAATTATCGGATATTTGAATGGCGCGGGGTTTGGGGCGCTCGCAATCGATTTGCTGTCCAGCCATCATGCTAACGATTTCGATGTCGTAATTGTCGCAGCAATTGTGACTGGCCCCTTCGGCGCCTTGGTCGGCTCGTTGGCGGCCCTGTTCGATGACGGTAATTCCGAGCAAAAAAGTCTCCAATCACATTGAAATTAGACACGGAGACCCTTGTTCGGCCGACGGAGCGGTTTTATTGATCCGCCGGCTGCTCGGGCAGGGAGCCAGGGCGCCGGTCGAGCCGATTCCCGCTTGTCATGAGCGTCGCCATTCTGCTCAGGACGGAAGGCCCCGGATCGCCAACAGCGTCTCTTGCATCCAGCGCTTGTTTCACATCTTCAATAGATAATTTATATTTGGCCTATGCGGAAAGCCTAAATGTCAATCCGCATCTCCGGAGTTGAATGTGACATAATTAGCGGCGCGCCGGTCAGCGCGACGATTTCTTCTACCTCCACGCCCGGCGCGCGCTCGCGCAGAGCGAGCCCTTCGCCGGTAGGCTCGATTACGGCCAGTTCCGTCACAATGAGGCTGACGCGACGCGCAGCCGTGGGCGGCAGGGATAGCTCTTCGACGATCTTCGGCCGCCCCCTGGCGGTATGTTGCATGGCGACAACGACGCGTTTCGCTCCAGTGACGAGATCCATCGCGCCCCCCATGCCTGGAACGAGCTCGCCTGGAACCATCCAGTTCGCGAGAAGTCCCCGGGCGTTGACCTGCAGCCCACCCAGGACCGTCATGTCGAGGTGGCCGCCTCTGATGAGTGCGAAGCTTGTTGCGCTGTCGAAGCTCGCGGCGCCCGGCAAGGCGGAAATAAAGCCGCCGCCGGCGTCGGTGAGATACGGGTCTTCCATCCCTTCGGGCGGTCGCGCGCCGAAGCCGATAATTCCGTTTTCGCTCTGAAAGGCGACCGACACGCCCTCGGGCACATAGCCGGCCACGAGGGTCGGCAGGCCGATGCCGAGATTGACCAGCGTGCGGTCTCGCAACTCGAGTGCGACGCGGCGGGCGATGATTTCTTTGGCGTCCATCATTTTGGCCTCCTGACGAGGTGATGCACGAGCACGCCCGGCGTTCGCACGGCGTCCGGCGGAATGACGCCTACGGGCACGATCTCACCGGGCTCGGCGATGACACAGTCGGCGGCGAAGGCCATAATTGGATTGAAATTCGCCGCGGTGAGCCGATACGTAAGATTTCCGCAATAGTCGGCCTCATGCGCGCCCAAGAGCGCAAAATCGGCTCGCAGCGGCTTTTCCAGCAGAAAGCTCTTGCCGTCGACTTCGACGACCTGCTTGCCTTCGGCGACGATGGTGCCAACCCCTGTCGGCGTCAGCACGCCGCCAAGACCGCAACCGCCGGCGCGAATGCGTTCGGCGAGCGTGCCCTGCGGAATGAGCTCCACTTCGATCTCGCCCGCAATCATCTTCTTCTGCGTGGAGGGATTGGTTCCGATATGCGACGTTTTGACGCGCAAAACGCATCCGGCTTCGATCAACTTTCCGACGCCGCATGTCGGCGTAGCCGTATCGTTGCAGATCACGGTCAGGCCTCGGGCGGCGCGCGCCACAAGCGCGTCGATCAGCCGCGCAGGCGCGCCGACACCCAAGAACCCGCCGATCATAACGCTCGCGCCGTTCGGGATAAGGGCGGCCGCGGCTTCCGGCGAAATCGCCTCTCTCATGATCCCCCCCCCCCCCTCAGGCGACGTTGTGCAGACCAGCGTCCACATAGATAGTGTCGCCGGACATGCCGGAGGCGGCGCCCCCGACAAGAAACGCAACGACCCGGCCGACTTCGGCAATTTCCACCAGACGCCGGCCCGGACTGCGCGCGACTGCAGCCGCCACCAATTCGTCGAAATGATCTATGCCGCTCGCCGCGCGCGTCCTTAGCGGTCCCGGCGAGACAGCGAAAACGCGGATGTTTTTTCCGCCGAGTTCAACCGAAAGATATCTCGTCGTAGCCTCGAGCGCCGCCTTCACCGGACCCATGATATTGTAATGGTTGACGACTTTTTCGGCCCCGTAATAGCTCATCGTCAGCAGGGCGCCGCCATCCATCATCAGGGGCTCTGCAAGACGGGCCATCTCAATGAATGAATAGCAGGAGATGCGCATCGCCTGCTGGAAGCCCTCAAGCGAACAGTCCAGCACCCTGCCGTGAAGATCCTCGCGGGGTGCGTAGGCGATGGAGTGGATTACGAAATCCAGCCGCCCCCACTCTGCGCGAATATGTTCGAACACGGCCTTCATCTCGCCGGGACGCTCGACATTCATCGGGAGAAGAAAGTCAGCCTGTATCTGCTCAGCGAGCGGCCGCACAAATCGTTCGGATTTTTCGGCCCCAAACGTCAGGCCGATCTCGGCGCCGAAAGCGCGCAATTTCGCGGCGCAGCCAAAGGCGATGCTGTTCTCATTGGCCACGCCGACGACCAGACCGCGTTTGCCGCGCAACATGTCGCCAATGCGCATCTCGGGGTCCCAGACCTTCGGCAGCGGATCGAGGGATTCCTGCGAATCAATCATGGCCATGGTCTTCCCTCCAGTTGCAGCGTTTTCGCTTCTAGGCGCCGGTGATAACGACTTCGTGAATTCGAAGTTTTGATCGCACGCGGCGCGTTGTCGCGCATTGATCCAAAACCTTTATCGACGCTCCACCATCGAGCGGCTTTAAGGGTTGATGCATAGCGCCGTAAGCGCCTGCCAATTACGGAAGAGCTGAGGGCCATTCAGATTTTGATAGACGGGCGTCCCGGCCGCCATGGCGAGCGTAGAGGCCGAAGAGGCCGCCGGCGATGGTCGCGCCGCTAAAAAAGTTCGACGCGATGGCCTCCAGAAAAATAGGGGTTCGCACACTGCGACTTGCCGTCGCTTTCGGGATCATAACCAGGGATGTGGCCTTTCGTCGTCCACGTCACGTGGAGGGTGGCCGTGATCGCCGGCGTCCAAATATATCCCACCCAGCCATGCAGATCATAGAGATTGCTGTATCGGTAGCCTTGGGGATTAAACCCCAGCGGCCAGCGTCCGCGATAAGCGACGCCCCAGGAATACGGTCCCGAAACGCCGCCATAGGTGACGCCGCGTAGGAAGTCGCATGTTCCGCTTCCGGGCTGTATCGAATAGAAAGCGCGAACCGTCCCGTATTTCCCCCTCCTGAGGAGTGGTGTGAAGGGCCGATCGTTACGCCATGTCTGGAAGGTCATGCAGACGGAAACGAGCAGGCGATGCGTCTCATCTCGATAGACGCGCAAGGCGCCGGCGACCTCCATATCGTTATTCCCGCGCATGCAGGCATACCTTCCACTTCGAAAGCGCACGCCGGTAGGCTTGGTGAATGTCAATGCGACGTGGTTCTTTTCGACTCCGTCTATGGCGATGACGACTGCGAGATTTTCCGCGACGCCGTAACTAAACGCAATGGCTTGTGACGTCAGAAAAACGCTCCTCGGAACGAGGCGAACGAGTTTCGCCGCGCCGGGATGCCATGGCGTGGTAGTGACGACATATTTCGGCGACACGACGATCCGCCCGACGTGCGAGCCGCCCATTTCTGCAAAACCGTCGGAGACCGCAAATTGAAAATTTCCCCACGCCGGGGACGTCGGAGCCGAAAACGCCCAGCGGCGCCAAAGGGACCTTCTTGCTGGTCGATACGGCGTCAGGCGCCGCGCTGCCGAGGCCAGCCTCCTGCGCGATCGCTCCGGCGCTCGAGACAAGAGCCATGAAACTAACCGAGCGCATGGTCGTTCCTGCGAACGACCAGACCGTCGTCGAGGTCGCAGCCAGAACGCGAACCTGCGTAGCGTCACCCGAACAAAACCTTAGTGAGCCGTCCAGCCTCCATCGATGGAAAGGATCGCCCCGGTGATCGACGCCGCGTTGCCTGACGCCAAAAATACCGCTAGAGCGGCGACCTGCTCGCTGGTTACGAATTCCTTCGTGGGCTGCGCGTCGAGAAGAACGTCGTGGATCACCTGGTCTCTGGTCATGCCACGCGCAGCCATCGTCTCGGGGATCTGGTGCTCGACGAGAGGGGTCCAGACGTAGCCCGGCGCAATGGCGTTGACCGTGACGCCGTGACGCGCAAATTCGAGCGCGGCGGTTTTTGTCAGTCCGGCGACGCCGTGCTTGGCCGCGACATAGGCAGATTTGAAGGGAGAGGCGATCAGGGCGTGCGCCGACGCCATATTGATAACGCGTCCCCAGTTGCGTTTCTTCATGCCCGACGCGACGGCGCGGATGGCGTGAAAGGCGGCAGACAGATTGATGGCGATGATTGCGTCCCATTGCTCGGGCGGAAACTCATCGATCGGCGCGACGTGCTGTATTCCAGCATTGTTGACGAGAATGTCGACCGAGCCGAAATTCTTTTCCGCCTCGATAACCATCTCGATAATTTCAGCAGGCTTTCTCATATCCGCCGCCGAGTGGCGCGCCTGCACGCCGAATTCATGTTCGATCCGCAGGCGCTCTTCCTCTATCTCATGAGACGCGCCAAGGCCATTTATGACGATGTTGGCGCCTTGCGCGGCAAAGGCGCTCGCGATTGCGAGGCCGATTCCGCTGGTCGAGCCGGTTACAAGCGCGGTCTTTCCTTGGATCATCTCGCGTCCACTTTCAGGGAGATTGCGCACAGGACGAACGCCTTCTCCCACCACATTTCGACAGACTCATGATGAACCTGTTGCGATTTTAAATAATCTACGTCGGCATTTAGGCGGTCTATTTCTTCACATCATTGTCAAGCACAAGCGGCAGACTGTCGATCGGCGCGCCGCTTATACAGGCGGCTCGACGGAGCGGCGGCGATGACCAAAGAAGACGCAATTCAAAACGTGACGTGGGACGAGTTGCAGATCGGCGCAGCTGCGCGGATCGAACGCGCTTGCACGGTCGACGATCTCATTCTCTTCGCGCATGTTACAGGCAATGTGAATCCGTTGATGCTGCCTGCGAATGATGGCGAGGCGATCGAACTTCCGATGGCGCCGTCCCTCTGGGTCGGATCGCTCGTTTCCGCAGTTTTGGGCAATATTTTACCCGGAGCTGGCACGCTCTATCTCTCGCAAAATTTTCGCTTCGGCGCGCGAGTCCACCCAGGCGACATTCTCTCGATCCAAGTGCGCTGCGTGGAGTTGCGGGAAAAACCCGTTGCCGTGTTCGAAGCGCGCGTCCTGAAGGCCGATGGCGCCATAGCCTGCGAAGGCTTCGCCGAGGTCGCCGCCCCCCTACAAAGCATCATTTCAAGCAGGAGCGCGCTTCCGGCGCTCATTCTCGACCATCATGACCATTTCGCCAAACTTATCGCGCGAGCCGCAATGCTTGATCCGTTGCCAACGGCGGTCGTTTGGCCGGATGATCAGAACTCGCTCGCCGGCGCGCTTTTGGCGACCGAGCATGGATTAATTGAGCCTGTCCTGATCGGTCCGCGCAAAAAAATGATCGAAATCGCCGCGACGGTTGGCGCGCCGTTCGACGCGAGTTGGATCGCCGACGCCCAAGATCATCACGAAGCATGCGGGCGAGCGGTTGAGCTGACCCAGCGCGGCGCGACGCGCGCCATAATGAAGGGCAATGTTCACTCGGATGAAATCCTCGCAGCGATCGTCAATAAACACGCAGGCATGTGCACCGAGCGACGCATCAGTCATGTCTTCGCGATCGATGCGCCGACGCTCGACCGGTTGCTCTTCATCTCGGACGCCGCGGTGAACATCGCGCCAGACCTCGCCGCCAAAGTGGATATTGTCCAGAACGCCATCGATCTCGCGCGCGCCTGCGGCATAGAGAAACCGAAGGTTGGCGTGCTCTCCGCTGTCGAGACTGTCAATGTCGCCATTCCATCGACGCTCGACGCGGCCATTCTCTCCAAGATGGCGGACCGCGGCCAGATCCGGGGTGGCGTCGTCGATGGCCCACTCGCCATGGACAACGCCGTAGACGCTGACGCGGCGCGCACCAAGGGCATCGCGTCGCTTGTCGCGGGACAAGCTGACATTCTCATCGCCCCCAATATCGAGGCTGGCAACATGCTGGCCAAGGAGCTCACTTTTGTCGCTCGGGCGGAGGCTGCAGGACTTGTCCTTGGCGCAAGGATTCCCGTGATGCTGACAAGCCGCGCGGACAATGAGCGTGCGCGGCTCGCTTCGAGCGCGCTGGCGGCGCTCTACGATCATTGGCGTAAAACCGGCTCGGCGGTCTCCGAAGCGCCGCAGATCGTGTCGAAGGCGGCCGAGTAAGCGCGATGCCCGAACATGTCCTGACGCTGAATGCGGGCTCTTCTTCAGTGAAATTCGCCCTTTTTGCCATCGAGACGAACCATCCGGTGCCAGTTGCGAGCGGACAGGTGGAAGGACTCGGCGCCGAGCCGCGCTTCCACACGTATATCGTCGGCGGGCGCCGCCATGAGTCGACGCTCGGTTTCAATGATCATACGGGCGCGATCGGCGCGATCGTCGTCTGGCTTACCCGCGCATTCCCCCATGCGATCATCGCGGCAGTCGGTCATCGCGTCGTGCATGGCGGCGTTTCCTACGCGGCGCCAGTCGTTGTCGACGACGCAATTATGTCCTCGCTGGAGATGCTTGTTCCGTTGGCGCCGCTGCATCAACCGCATAATCTTGCCGGCGTAAAGGCCGCGCGCAAGGCCTTTCCCGGCGTTCAGCAAATCGCCTGTTTCGATACGGCCTTTCATCGCGGCCACGACTTTATCAACGACGTCTATGCCTTGCCGCGCGACTACTATAACCGCGGGTTACGGCGGTTCGGCTTTCACGGCCTTTCCTATGAATTCATCGCGCGCCGCCTGCAGGAGATCGATCCGGTTCGCGCCGGTCAACGCATCGTAGTGGCGCATCTCGGCAATGGCGCCTCGCTTTGCGCGATGAAGGACGGCCGCTCCGTTGCAACGACCATGGGTTTCTCGGCCCTGGAAGGGCTACCAATGGGCACGCGATGCGGGCGCATCGACCCGGGGCTTCTGCTCTATCTCCTCCAACATGAGAAATTATCAGCGCCGGATTTGACGCGACTGCTCTATCGCGAGTCGGGTCTCCTCGGCCTTTCCGGGATCTCGCAGGACATGCGCACGCTCGAAGCCTCCGGGTCCCCGGAGGCGCAAGAGGCGATAGCTTATTTCGTGCATCACATCCGCATGGAGATCGCCGCCCTCGCAGCAGCGCTGGAGGGGCTCGATGCGCTGGTTTTCACAGGCGGCATTGGCGAACACTCGGCCCATGTGCGAGCGGGCGTCGTGACGGGCCTCAATTGGCTTGGCGTCAAGCTCGACGCAGGCGCCAACGCACGCAATGCGCAGCTAATCTCCTCGGCGGCGTCGTGCGCGTCCGTCTATGTCCTGGCGACGGACGAGGAGTCAATGATTGCGCGCCATACAATCGACGCGGCGGGCCTCGGTCGCCCGGCGGCAGCCTGACAACCCTGGAGAAGCAGATGGAGCCGACCTTCAGTCCCGTGAATTTTCCCGCGCACGTCGCCCAGTCGCAAACGATCTCGGGTCTTCAGGCGCAGCATATTTTGATCGCCGCCGGACGTCATATGGAACGCATCGGGCGCACGCATGGCGAGAGAACTCAAGAATTCTGGCGCAGATTTGGTCGCCTGGTCGCGGCTATGAACACATCCAACGCCGACTGTCTCGACGCCGCTGCGACCTATGCGAAGGACGCCGTCCGGCGGACTATTTTGACGTTAGACGTCTTGCGCGAACGCGCCGACAATGACGCCGCCCATGAAGCCGCCGGCGCGCCGCCGGTGCTCTCTTATGAAACTGAACTCGTGCTCGACGGGCGTAATTTGTCGCATCCCGTAAATTACGAGCTTCTGCGCATCGTTGCACCGCAGGGAGTGCAGACGTTCGACTGGAAACGGCCCTATCTGATCATCGATCCGCGCGCCGGTCACGGCGCCGGCATAGGCGGATTCAAATCAGACAGCCAGGTTGGCGTCGCGCTCCATGACGGCCATCCGGTCTATTTTCTGGTATTCCGGCCTCATCCGGAGCCGGGGCAGACGCTCGCGGACGTTATGCGAGCCGAGGCGGAATTCGTGCGGGAGATCGCACGACGGCACCCGAAATCGCCCAAACCCATTATCGTCGGCAACTGTCAGGGCGGCTGGGCGACGATGGTGCTTGCCGCCGCCAATCCGGACATTACCGGGCCGCTCGTCATCAATGGATCGCCCCTTGCTTATTGGTCCGGCCGGCTCGGCGAAAACCCCATGCGATACAACGGAGGCCTTCTCGGCGGGCTCGCGACGGTTCTCTTCCTTGCCGACCTCGGCCATGGCGAATTTGACGGCGCTCATCTCGTATCGAATTTCGAACTGCTGAATCCAAGCCGTAATTTTTTCGGCAAATATTACGATCTCTTCGCGAACGTGGAGCAAAACCGGGACCGTTTCCTGGAGTTCGAGCGCTGGTGGGGCGGCTTCCACTATATGACCGAAGCCGAAATTCGCTGGATCGTCGAACAGCTTTTCGTCGGCAACCAACTCTCGCGCGGCGAGGCGCGGATTGAGCGCGGCAGACGGCTCGACTTCAAGGCCATTCGCTCTCCGATCATCGTTTTTGCGAGCTGGGGCGACAATATCACGCCGCCGCCACAGGCGCTGAACTGGATTGTCGACACTTACGCGGACGAGCACGAAATCAAGATCTGCGGACAGCGCATCGTCTATATGATTCACAATAAGGTTGGACACCTCGGCATTTTCGTCTCCTCTTCTGTCGCGAAGAAAGAGCACGCTGAAGTAACGTCGACCATGAAGACGATCGAGGCGCTGGCGCCGGGCCTCTATGAAATGCAGATCGAAGAGGAGACCGGAGAAGGGTTTCACAAGCGCTTCCGCGTCAGCTTCGCCGAGCGGCGTATTTCCGACATCCTCGCCATCGATGAGGACGACAGGGCCGAGGAGGCTGATTTCGCTGCGGTGGCGCGCCTGTCGCAGCTTAACGCCGACGCCTATGATCTTCTTCTGCGTCCCTTGGTTCAGTCGCTGGCGACGCCACAATCGGCTCAATGGATGCGCGACGCGCATCCGGCACGGTTGCAGCGACGCGTATTTTCCAGCAGGAACCCCTTGCTTGCCTGGTTGCCGACCGCCGCCGAACAGGCGCGCGCAGAACGAAACAGAACCGTCGTCGATGACAATCCATTTGTCCTCGCCGAGCGACTTTGGGCTTCGGGCGTCGAGCAGGCGCTCGATTTCTGGCGTGACTGGCGGGACGCCTGTTACGAAACGGCGTTCCTGACGCTCTACGGCGGCCCCGTCATGCATTGGGCCGGGCGCTTCAATAACTTTACGCGCACGCACAAGGACGCAAACGAACTGCGACTGATGCCACAGGCGCAGGCCGCGCTGATGAACCTTGCCCGAGGCGGCTTCCCGGAGGCGGTGATCCGCATGTTGCTGCTGCTCAGCGAAGCGCGCGGTTCGGTGCGTCGCGACCGCCTGGAGCGCTCGGCTCATATTCTAAGCCGCGACGAGCCTTTCGCATCGCTTGGGGCGCAGCGGCGTGCGCAGCTCATTCATGAACAGTCGATAATCGTCGAATTCGAACGCGAAGCCGCAATCGACACGCTGCCGCTCCTCTTGCCGAGTCTCGAAGAACGCGCAAAGGCCATCGCAGCCGTGGAATTCGTTGCAGGCGCTATCGATGAAATGGAGCCCCGCACCCTGAAAATGTTGCAACGACTAAGGAACGTTCTGAAGCTGGACGCCATCGAGCGTAATCTGTCGCGGGGTGAGCATGCGACTTTAATTCGCGAGGAAGAATCGGCTTGACGTGATGGCGGAAGGCGAGAGGGCGCGTGCGGCCTGTCGCGGTCTCGTCACGTCAGCCGACAACTCTTCTGTTGAATAAATATCGATCCATTCGGCGTTCGGATTTCCCGCGCCATCGCCCTTCGCAAAGCGGGGGCGAGGAAATTGAAGTCCAGCGGGCGACTTAACCGGATTTGCGGGCCGGGCTGCATTTGACGCAGATGACGACCAGAAGCGCGCCCAGCACCAGAAGGCCTTTTGTAGCTGGGCTCCCCTCGTTGGCGCCGATGAGCCCATGCAGCAGCAAGGCCAATCCGCCCAATTTCCCTGCGAAGAGAAGTTTAGGATATGGAAGCATGTAACGGCGCCCGGACGCAGGTTCAAGACGTTAGCATGGCGCGGTTTCATGACATGCGTTTGACTAAAGCTTTTTTGATCGCCGCTAAATTAGCCATTCATTTTCTGACGCGATTTGGCTAGAAAATCCGGGTCGTAAAGGAGTAGGAAGATGCTCGACGCCCAGAAAAACGAGATCGCGGCCTGCCTGGTTCAATATGCGGCGGAGGGGCTAAGCGGCGAAAGGCTGATTGAGCGCGTCAGCGACACATTCCCGGGGGTAGCGCGGCGCGAAATTGGGAGCGCCGGATTCTTCGCTGTTACACGACCCGATGTCGACCATACGGCGGTCCCTTCCGTCTACGAGGTCGCCTTGCAGCTTCGCGGCGATGATTCCGGCTTCGATTGGGAGACGGAAGAGTGGAACGTCTGAAATAAATTGACGGACCCCGCTGAAGGCGGCCCGCGATCCGGTCAGTAGATCAATGATGTGGGATGAAAACATTTTCATTAACGTAAGCAATCTGAATCGCTGAAACGATCGAGTCGCGGACGCAAGATCATAGGCGCCTGAAAAAGAAGCGGGACAGGGGAAGAAGGCCGGGGACGCTCGATCACGGTTGATGGCGAGCGGGGCGACAGTTGCTCGGCGTCGGGACGATTGTCTCTCCCGGCGCCCGCGCTGCAAGACGTATCGATCCTCGTCAAAAGACGAAAATCGAGGCGAAGACGAAATAGGTCAGCAAGGAGAAGCTGTCCTGAACGACGGTCGCCACCGGGCCGGCGCCGAGCGCCGCGTCGAAGCCTAGCCGCGCGAAGATCCATGGCATGAGAAATCCGAGCGCCGTCGAGATCGTGCTTGCGACAGCGAGTGAAATCGCCACAGTCGCGGCGAGTCCGGCGCTCGCGAAAAAGAACCATATGATCGGGAAGGCGAGACATCCCAGAATCACGCCGAGCAACGCGCCAGTGCCAAGCTCACCCATGAAAAGCGGCAGGAGCGCGGCGTCGGTCAACGAAAGGCCACGAATCACCACCACTTCCGACTGGGTGCCGATCGAGTCCGCGAGATAGACGATCGCGGGGATGAAGAAAGCAACGGCGATATTGGCGGCGAGCGCAGCTTCGAAGTGCGACATCATCGCCGTCGCCGCGGCGCTTCCGGTCATGCCGACGAGAAGCCACGGGAGACGATAAAGCGCGCGACGATGCGGCGGCGCGGTCAGCGCGTCCTGCGCGGCTTCCGATTTGCCGAGAATGCCCGCCATGTGGTGGAGGTCCTCGAGATGCTCGTCCCGCAGGATCGACATCAGGGCGCGCGCGGGCACGGCGCCGAGCAGGCGACCTTGTTCATCGCATACCGGGAGAATCGAAAGTCCGGAACGAATGGCCATGCTTGCGGCGTCCTCCCGGTCGGCGTCGAGCATGACGCAATGCGAGTCTACGCCGCGCGCAAATGTCATGACGGGCGTCGACGGGGCAGCGGACAAGAGATCCCGGATCGCGACCACTCCCACCAGCCGGCAATCGCCGGAAAGAACGAAGACATGCGACGCGTCCTCATAATGCTGGCCGCCGACGATGCGCGCGCGAACTTCTCCGGCGGTCTCCCATGAGGCGGCGACGGGGACCGACGACACGAGGTAATGCGCGACGGTCTGAACATTCTGCGACCCGGAGGACATGACGGCGCCCGGGACGTCGCTGGCGATGACGGACATGAAGCTTTTCGCAGCTCTGTGGAGTGAAAATTGATGAAGCGGGGATTTTTCGCTTTCAAAGATTTAACGCGTATGACACTGGCGGCTGTTCATGTTTTTTGTTATGCAGACAAGCTTCCGCTTGTCACAAAATTGTATCAATCCCGTTGGAATAGTGTGAACTTCGTCACTTGCCGGAAAAGCGTTCGCGCGCCCGTCGCGGAGAATGATCGCGCTTCCACAAGTGCTGCGGCCGGGACCGTGGAGTCGTCGTCATGAAACCGTTGGGATTTGCCCTGGGCGCTTTGACGGGAGCAGCCGCCGCCCTGATCCTGAGCCGTCCGAACGCCAATCGCGCGCGGCCGGTCGCAAAGGCGGCGCTGAAGGCGGCGATGATGGCCTATTACGAGGCGCGCGCCCAGACCGCGCAACTCGCCGAAGCCGCCGAGGATCTCATCGCCGAGGCGAAAGCGGAGGCGGCGATGGACATTTTCGCCGCGGCGATGGCGGCGGCGCAGGCTCAGGCGAAAGCGGCGGCGGCGAAGACCCAGGAACAACCGGCCGGGGAAGCCGCCGATGCGAAATCGGACGGTTCGAGGACGGCGGAAGAAGCCCCGCCGGCGCGAGCCGCCGGGGAGAGCGCCTGAACGATGGGCGACGACCTGCCGCTGGCGGAAATCGTTCACGCAATGCCGGGCCGCGCCCGTCTGCGCATTTCGGATCGACGAGGGGACGCCGCGTTTTTCTCTTCCCTCGCGACCAGTCTCTCGGCGATCGCCGGCGTCAGCAAGGTCAGCGTCACGCCGCTGACCGGCAGCGTTCTGATCCAGCATGTCGGGCCTCTCTCGCGCATCGGCGCAGCGGCGGCGGAGGCGCGGCTTTTTGCCGTGGGCGAGCCGGCGCCCGCAGCTCCGCCCGCGTCCGGTCCCGCAATCGATCCCAAGATCATGCTCGCGCTCGCATTATGCGGCGCGGCGGCGTGGCAGCTTTCGAAGGACCGCGTGCTGCCGCCGGCCCTCACTCTCCTCTGGTATGCAAGCAATTTGGGAGGCCTCTGGTCGAGCGGCGACGTCGACCTCGGCGAATGAAGCCGCTAAGGCGAAGCAGAGCGCCTCTTTCAACGGGTAAGCCTCAGCCGCGGAGCGCCTCGGCGGCGTCGCCCGCCTCCCATGGCAGATCGAGATCAGGACGCCCGAAATGGCCGAAAGTGGCGAGCGGTAGATAAAAGCCCGTCGGGGCCGCGGAAGCCGGCCGCGTTCGCAGGGCGAAGCGGCGAACGATGGCCGCGGGCCGAAAGTCCAATACGGCGGACAAGCGTTTCGACAGCGCCTCGTCGCTCATGACGCCGGATCCGAAGGTTTCGACCGACAGGCTCAGCGGCTGCGCCTGGCCGACGACATAGGCGAGATGGACTTCGCATCGGTCCGCGAGTCCCGCCGCGACGATGTTCTTTGCAGCGTGGCGGGCGGCGTAGGCGCCGGCCCGCTCGATGCGGGAAGGGTCCTTGCCGGAAAGCGCCGAGCCGCTCTGTCGCGCGAATTCACCATATGTATCGATGCCATTTTTGCGCCCGGTTAACCCCGCGTGACGCGCGGGCCCGCCGATCTCGAATGGTCCGCCGGCGTTGATATGGACTGTTGTTCCAGCGTCCGGAGCAACCTCGCCCCCTGCGAGGGCTTCGAGGGCGAGCGCGCGGATACGCTCCCGGGCGTCCGGCCCCGGCGCGGGCTCGTCGAAGGCGAGAGTGAGCGATATCCCGTGGACGCGCGATGGCCGCCCACGGCGGTATTCGACCGAGACCTGCGTCTTCGCATCCGGCGACAGCGACGGGACGAGGCCCGCGCGGCGCGCGCCGTCGAGCGCGCGGGCGACCCGATGCGCGAAGCTGATCGGCGCCGGCATGAGTTCCGGCGTGTCGCGGCAGGCGAAGCCGAAGACATTGGCCTGTTCATGCGCGACGCGGCGGGCGATCGCCTCCTCGTCCAGCGCGTCGGGCGGCGGCTCGCGCGCCTCCAGCGGCAGCTCCGCTGAACTCGTGAGGATCGAGCAGCTGCGCGCGTCGAATCCTTCGGCGCAATAGCCGGCGTCCAGGATCACCTTTCGCGCAAGCGTGGACAGATCGACGCGCGCGTCCGCGGCGAAACGGGCGGCGAGAAACACCACGCCCGTCGCGAGCGCGCATTCCACAACCGCCCGCGCGCCCGCGTCCTCGCGCAGGAAGGCGTCGATCGCGGCGTCGCTGATCTGGTCGCACAATTTGTCCGGATGGCCAGGCGTCACCGATTCCGACGTGAAGATCATGTCAGGCGACATGGTTTGCTCCCGTGGGCCGCGGCGGCCGTGGCCCCGACGCGCGCCCGTGTTCGGCAAGATATCCGAGAAGATCATTCGCCAGCGTGCTGCCGACCGCGATCGCGCCGATGCGAAGCAGATCACCGGCGCGCAGCGGCGTGAGATTCAGAAGCGTGCGCGTCGCGGGGAAGAATTGCGCCGCCGCCTGCATCAGCAGCGACACGCCGACGCCGCCATACAGGCTCTTGTTCGGCGGCCGGCCGAACTCGGCCAACATGCCGCGCGCTTCGGATCGGCAGGAGATGCTGTGCAGCAATTGCGCCATCGTCAGCCCGTGAAAAGTTATGGTGCTCGCGCGCGCGCCGCCGGCCAGGCCGCCCGCCGCGAAATAACCCGCCAGCGCGGCGCCGCCAATCACGGCGCCCTCCCGCAACACGCGGCGAAAATCGGCGGCAGCCATGATCGGGGCCGAGGGATCATGCGGCGGCTGGTCCAGAACATCGGGCTCCGGAGGTTCGAGACCGAGCGCGATCGCCGGCAACGCGTCGGTGGCGAGATTGAGCCAGAGCAGTTGCATGGGCGTCAGCGGCTCGGCGGCCCCGACGAGCGCCGCGCCCAGCATGGCGATGGTCTCCGAGGCGTTCGTCGAGACGAGGTAACGTAGGACCTTACGGATATTGGCGTAGGTGGCGCGACCGAGCCGGATCGCCTCCACGACCCCGTCCATGTCGTCGCTCGCGAGCACGATGTCGGCGACGCGGCGCGCGATGTCGGCGCCTTCTCCGCCCATGGCGACGCCAACGTCGGCCGCGCGCAGGGCGGGGCCGTCGTTCACGCCATCGCCCGTCATTGCGACGATGCGGCCATTGGCCTGCAGCGCCTTCACGATGTTGAGCTTGTCGACGGGGGTGACGCGCGCGAACACATGCGGCTGCGCAGCGAGCGCCTCGAGCACCTCGGGCTGCATCTTCGCGATCTGGCCGGCCTCCAGCACGCGCAATTCGTCGCCGTCGCCCAGATCCAGCTGTCGCGCGATGGCGAAAGCGGTTGCGCTCTGGTCGCCGGTGATCATCACCGTGCGCACGCCGGCGCGATGCAATTGCGCGAGCGCGGGAGCGACGCTCGGGCGGATGGGATTGGCCATGCCGGCGAGGCCGAGCCAGACGAGGCCGCGCTCGTCGCGCGGATCGCCGCCATCCTCGCCAAGCGCGACGCCAAGCACGCGCAGCGCATCCCCGGCCATGCGCTCATTGGCCTTCAGCACGGCGGCGCGCGCATCGTGATCCAGCGGCTCGTCGCCCGACGCCGTCCGCCATATGGCGCAGCGCGACAGCACCTCCACGGGGTCACCTTTGACGCAGAGGAATCGCCGGCCGTCCGCCTCGTGCAGCGCGCTCATGCGCTTGCGTCCTTCGCCGCGCGCCGCGCTCGACATGATGCGCGACGACAGACGCAGGGCGATCGGATCGACGCCGAGCGCCATGCCCGCCTCGATGAGCGCGGTCTCGGTCGGCGTGCCATCGATCTCCACGCCCGCAGGGGCGACTCTTGCGACCGCGTCGCTGCAAAGCGCAGCGACTTCGAAAAGCCTGCGAGCGACAGCCTTCGTCCCGGGCTCCACATCGGCGCCCCCGTGCGTCAGACGCCCGTCCTTCAACTCGAGCAGCAGACCGTCCACATGGACCGCAGTCGTCGCCATGTGGTTTTCGGTGAGGGTTCCCGTCTTGTCTAGTCCGACGACTTCCACGGCGCCGAGCGTTTCAACCGCGTCGATCTTGCGCACCAGCACCTTTCGCTTGCGCATGTCCTGCACGCCGAGCGCGAGCGTGGTCGTCGCCACCGCTGGCAGGCCCTCCGGAATCGCGGCGACGGCGAGTGAAACCGCGCTGCGCAGGGTGGCGATCAGACCGTGCCCTCGCAACATCCCAAGTCCGAACACCGCCGCGCAGATTAGGCCGTTGACGATAACCAGCTCACGGCCGACGTCGCCCAGCTCGCGCTGGATGGGGGTCTCCGGCGGCCGCACCGCGCCGAGCAGTTCCTGCACGCGCCCGATCTCGCTGCGCGCGCCTGTAGCGGTCACGATGGCGGCGCCGGAGCCGCCGGTCACGGCCGTGCCGCCGAACACCATGTTGCGGCGATCCGACACGCCCGTATCCGGCGCCAGAACCGCCCACGCGTCCTTGCGCGCCGGTTGCGCCTCGCCGGTCAGCGCGGATTCATTCACGGTGAGGTCGTCGCTTTCGATCAGGCGCGCGTCTGCGGGAATGAGCGTGTCACGCTCGACCATCAAGAGATCGCCGGGCGCAATGTCGCGCGGGTCCATACTCCGGCGCTCGCCGTCGCGGATGACCGTCACCGGCTGCGGCGCTTCCGAGAGGAGGCTGAGGATGGTCCGATCGGCCTGCCGCTCGGTCGCGGTGGCGATGCTCGCATTGACCAGAACCACCGCCGCGATCATGACTGCGTCGGCGAGGCCGCCCGTGGCCAGCGACAGCGCCGCCGAGCCCGCCAGCAGGGCGATTGGCAGGGTCGCCAGCTGTTCGGCGAAGATTGCGGCCGCCGACCGCGGCTTGGCGTGACGCAACTCGTTGGGGCCATGTTCCGCAAGACGCGCCCGGGCTTCTTCCGACGAAAGCCCGCTCGTCAGGCGGGCTCCGAGGCGGGCGGCGATCTCATCGAGCGACTCGACATGAAACTGCGCGTCGGACTCGCAGGAATCGGCGCACGTCTCCGGGGACGTCACGGACTCGCTCGCCGTCGCAAGGTCGATCGCGGCGGTCAGTTGCTCGAGCGTCAACGGGGCTCGATATTCCACCAGAATCGAGCCGGTCAGATCACTCGACCGGACGGCGGCTACGCCGGGAAGCCGCCTCAACGTCGCCTCGACCGAGCGCGCATGGTTCTCCCGCCCGAGCAGCCGGACGTCTCGAAAGCGCGCGCGGCCCGGCGTGCTGTGGACCAGCTGCGCCTGAATTGAGAAGGCTCCGCTTTCGGCTGACGAGGGATACGCCTCGCGAACGACTTGCGAGGTCTCCATTTTTGCCGGGGGGACCATCACGACCATCGCCTGCGACCAAGCCCGCCTCTTACGACAGATCTATGACAGTGCCTCTTTTGCAAAGCCGCAGCGCGCAAGGGCTCGTGTCTCCTGTGCGATTATCTCGCGCTGGAGCGCGGGCTCGGCGAGCGCGTGGTGGACGAGAACGCGCATTTCGTCGCGCTCGTTCCCTTCTGGGCGATATGGCCCTTCGAGACGCTCCTGCTGCCTCGGCGCCACGCCGGCGCGCTGGAGGATTTCAGCGAGGAGGAAAGCTTCGCGCTCGCCGACATGCTGAGTCGTCTCACGATCCGCTATGACAATCTATTCGAAACGGATTTTCCCTATTCGATGGGATTTCACCAGCGGCCGACGGATGGCGGCGCGCATCCCGCCTGGCACTTTCACGCGCATTTCTATCCGCCGCTGCTGCGTTCCGCGAATGTGCGCAAGTTCATGGTCGGATTCGAAATGCTCGGATCGCCGCAGCGCGATATCACCGCCGAGCAGGCCGCTCTTCGTTTGCGTGAGGTTTCCTCACATCATTTCACGCAAGACGGGTAGGAGACCTGCGCGCCAGACGAGGGGCGAGGACGCGCCGAGGCTTGTCGTTGCTCTGCGGCCGAGGAGACTGTTCGGGAGCGCGTCCATGTCTGCGCCGACGGGCGCCTCGCGCGTCGCCTTCACACAGAGAGCGAGCCGGTGGAAGCCAAATTCGAGAAGGGGGCGGATGCGACGGCCTGTTCCGTCTGATGCAGCGCATTGGCAATGGGTTCATCAGAATAATTCGCATTTCTTTCAAAGAATCAGAAAAAATCGACCCAGACGAACGCTTCGCCATCGCCGCCCCCCGACGCGGCCCAGAAATGTAGGCACCACGCGCGCAAAACACTACCTGATTACGCCTGAAAGTCAGCCAGCTTTAGAAGGCGATATGGCATAGGCTTGGTGGTGAGAGCGGCGCGGGCAAGGCGAGGGATCATTCCACCGAGATCGTATCGTCGGTTGAAACGATATTCGAACTCGGCCAGGTAACGGGGCGCATGTTTTTCACGCACGGCGCGATAGGTTCCAACGAGCGCCGTTTTGATGTTGCCGAGCGCCGTGTTGACCCACTTGAACGCCGGCGTCTTGGTGGCATTTGGGCCAGAGCCCGTGACGATCGCCGTGTGCTTGCATCCTGCCTCGGTTACGGCGGCGAAACATTTGAGGCCGTCGGAGACGACCTCTGCGCCGCTTTCGAGCGCCGAGCTGGCGAGGTTGCGAAGCGCGGTCTTGCTGAAAGCGTGAACGCGCCGCAGGATGATCTTGTGCGGCTTGCCATCCGTTGTTGTCTCGACCGCCGCCACGAACGGCGTCTTTCCCTCGGCACCGCGCCCCGGCGGGCCGGCGCGCTCGCCTCCGAGATAGGCGTCGTCCATCTGAACCTTGCCTTTCAGGCGTTTCTTCGCGTTGCGCTCCAGCATGACCTGTTTGAGCTTGTGCTTCATTTTCCAGGCCGCGTTCTGCGTGATCCCGAGCCGTCGCGAGAGTTCAAGGCTGGAGATTCCCTGTTTCGTTTGTGTCAGGTGATACATCGCCGCAAGCCAAAGGCGCAGTGGCAGCTTGCTCGAAGCAAAGATCGTCCCTGCGCGCACTGAGGTCTGCTTGCGGCAGGCGTTGCATTGGAACAGCTTGCGCGCCCCGCGCGTCACGACGCAATGCGCGGTCCCGCCGCAATCAGGACATTCGAAGCCGTTCGGCCAGCGCCATTCCACCAACGCCGCGTGGCATCGCTCCTCGCTCCCATATGCCTTATTGAATTCGGTTTCGCTGAGCTCTTTCTGAAATTGCACTTTGTTGCGCGCCACCGTCGAGACCTCCCAAAAACAATATGTTCCTTATTTGTTCTCTCGGAAAATCGAAGCTGACACAAGGGCGTAATCAGGAAACACTATGCTCGCCGCCGACCACGACGACGACGCAACGAGACCCGAGCCGATGGAAAAGTCCGACAAGGCGGGAGAATGGGGCTTGGGGGTCGGCTATCTTCTTCTCGCCGTCCTCGCCATTCTCGCCTTTTAGCAGTTCTGGCAGACGCAAAGCCAGACGCAGGTCATCCCCTACAGCGAATTCGCCGACATGCTGCGCGACGACAGGATCGCTGAGGTCAAGGTCGGCGAGCGGGTGGTGGAGACGACGCTCAAAAAGCCCCTGCCGGACGGCCGCAAGCAGGTGCTCGCCGTCCGCGTCGATCCCAGCTTCGCGCAGGAGCTCGAGGCCGCGAAGGTGAAATATTCGGGCGCCGCCGAAAACACATGGGTCACGACGCTGCTCTACTGGCTGGCGCCGGCCGTGATCTTCTTTTTCATCTGGAATTTTTTCGCGCGCCGCGTCGGGCAGGGGCTCGGCTCGATCATGTCGGTCGGGCAGAGCAGGGCAAAGGTCTTCATGGAGAAGGACGTGAAGGTCGGTTTCGCCGACGTCGCCGGCGTCGACGCGCATCGGGGGTCGCTTCGCGCAGGTGCGCTTCATTGCGCCCTGCGTCATCTTCATCGACGAGCTGGACGAGCCCGGACGCGCGCGCGCCATATTACAGCGCTGCGCATCTCTGCATCGGGAGGCCGCGCAACTCCTGCTTGATCAGGAAATCCTCGCCGAAAGCGATGTCCCGCTCATTCAGGCCGCCGGGAAGGGGGGCGTCGAACCTCCGCACGAAATCCCGGCGAAAGGCTGATGAGGGCGGATGCGTCGCGGCGTTACGACGCTTGAAACCGCGCCGCTCGGTCTCGATCGAGTCGATCGTCTCGACCGGCTTCCGATCATCGAAATCCGTGATCTCGGCGAAGATGAACTCACCGACCTTTTTCCCCGCCATGACGAGGGAGACGCCGACGACGTTGAATAGCAGAGCGTCGACACTTGCATGGCTATTTCGTCTTCGATGACCTCGAAAACGAAGCGGCGACAGCGGCGAAGACCTAAGCGCCACAGATGCGAGCCTCTCGCCTGGGGGGCGGTCTTCACGCACGTGATGCATTCTCAGTTACGAAATCAGAGGGATTGTCTTTCATCGATCTTGAACTTCTCCGTCCCGCGCACCATCTCGGAAGACAAACTTGCAACCATCCCCAGCGCCTGAGAACTACGCCCCAAAGCGCCCCACTGACCCCACGAAAAAGCCGCCGGCCGCACTTGCTGTCTACGCGCGCGCGCGCTGGCTCGCGTCCCGGGCCTGATAAGCCTGCGACGCACATACCGGACAACGTCAGGCTCCGACGCGGGAACATGACCGCAGAGAGCCGAAGCGCCGGACCAGCCGGAAAATCGTCCCGTCGATCCAACGGGAAGGTGAGAGCCGGGAGCGCGGCCAATCAGAGCGGCGCTCGAAAGAGCGTTTTGAACAAAAACGGAAAGATCGGGGCGACGCTGCGAAGCGACCCCGAGGCGTCCCTCGGTGGCAATCAGAGCTGAGAGGCGTCGCGGCTCGCAAGAGCTAACCGGAGTTTGCTGAAAGGCAAGGGTGAACCGGGGTTACATGCAGGCAACGGGCTCCCGCCTGCTGGCGTATCGCGCCTCGCCCCGCTGATGTGGTCTGTAGACGCAGGTCGACAGCTTCCCCTCCTTGTTCGGGCGCGATTGCGGGTTGGCGTTTCCGACTCGCTTCATTCGCGTTCGGACAGGGGAGTAAATCTGTTCCGCAGGGTCCAAGATTCTGTTTCGCAGGCTCCAGGAACGGACTCCAGAGTGCGCCGCGCGCGCGAAGCGTGCGCCGGCGACAAGCTCGCGAAGCGAGCGTGTCGGAAACAGAAAATGGTAATGCTCACGCCCGACAGAAACCGTGAGTATTACATTCTTTAATGGGCTTGAGCATTACGCCGTGAGCATTACGGAAAGGGGCTAGATGGCGGACCAAACTCAAGTTGAAAGAAATCGGCGATGGTGTGCGAACAAGGCCGCGAAAACTGCCGCGCATATCGATGGGCTTGAAAGGCGAGTCGCCGCGCTCGAGGCGGAAAACGCGGAATTGAAGTCGTCGGTCAAGTCGCAATTCAGCCTCAGCGCGACCCGGAAAGCCGCGCTTGTAACATGGAAAAATTCGCGGTCGGAATCCATGACGATGACAGAAGCATTCAGAAGAATGGGCCTCGAACGATTGGACGACCTTGCGCGCGAAATGACAACGCCTGCGTCAAGTCGCAGCGACGCGGCAAATCTCCGGATTCAAGCTGGCTAAATTTTATGCCACGCGACGCAGCATGAAGCTTCGGCCGCCATCCGCGCTGCTGACGAAGGCCCTACGTGCTAACGCTTTGGCGTCGCGCGGCTCTGATGCTTCGGCAAGCACGGACATGACGGCCCCGGTCTGGGCAATGTCTTCGGCCGGGACGGCAACTTTTGAAGTGACGGGTGCCGCGGCACCAACGCCCTCGCGCCACCGACGAGTTCGAGTTCGACCTTTTCTTCGATCGGCCCGAAACGCGGGATTTGTTATTCAGGCCGCGGCTAGCGGATAAGGTCGCGAGCCTCCTCCTGCACGCGCTCCTTATTGAGCGCGCGAGGAGGGCGAGAATATCGTCGTCCGCGACGTTGACCGGCCAGCCATACGCGGTGGTGGCGGTGACCGCGGCGTCGAGCCTGTCATTCAGCTCCTTCAGTATTAGCACGAGGCCATCGTCGAGGATGGGGCGCTCATTCCGTTCGCACGCCTCGGCTCAACGCCTTCCCGCAGGCGCGCCATAACATGTATAGGACAGGAAGGGTCAGATGCGGATGCTCGCCAAGCACGCGTTTACGATGGGCGTCGAGCTCCTCGGCAATGATGTGTAACCGGGGCTTTTTGCGGAGCGTCCGCGAGAGGGGAAGGAAAAGGGTCGATGCAGCGGAGTTTCGAATAGTGTGGGTCGTCGCCGACGTCGAGCCAGCCAGCAGCGCGAGATGCCCAGTATCGATCCTTTCCTGCCGGCGCGACCTGATCACGAGTCACAGCGCTCCAGAATGTCACCGCTCATTTTCTCATCGCCGAAGTCAAGGGCGCTGAAAGCCCCCAATGGGGGGTGAAGGAACTTTTCTGTCGGCCGATTTTGTAGCCACGTCGATTTCGATCGCGAGCGAAGTCCTAGAAAACGCGTCGAATGCTGATGGGGATGCCGCCGGGGAACATGGCTCCGTCGCCGTCCTGCCCTACCGCCATGGATTTTCTTCGCGCAGGCCCTGACACCAACGATTTCGCCGATACGGCACGGCGGCCGCGAGTTACATCGTCGTTCCGACGCGACTGTCAACATGGGACGGCTGTCACTACTTGCTGCGAGCGGGGCAACGGCGCGGCGGAATCGGTCATTGGTCGTAAATGATCGCTCCGCTCACCTTTCCTTCAAACGACACTCTGCCTCATGAAAAACTCAACACCCAAACTAACGCCGTGTCGAACTCGCTATATTTCAAGCATGCAGTCTGCGTGATTGCAGATTCGTTCGACGAACGAGTGATTTATAGAAAAAGACAGGCGAGCACGAAATGACGACAACAAAATTCCCGGAAACATCGCGGTCCCACGCAGGATTTGCACATGAGCATTCCGCTCTCGCAAAATACCTGACCGGGCAAATCGACGCGATTTCACATGCCAAGAATTAGCGTCAAATTGCTTTCGAGATCGGTTACGATAGGCCGAATGTCATCTCGATGCTCAAGAAGGGCGAGATGAAATTGCCGCTGGATCGCGTTCCGGCGATGGCCAGGGCGCTCGCCGTCGATCCGGCGCATTTGTTCCGACTTGCCCTCGAGCAGCATCATCCCGAAGTGGCGAAGGTTGTTCACGAGATTTTTGGCAATGTCGTTTCGGGCAATGAGCTCGCTTTTATCGAGGAAATCCGCGCTTCGACCGACAATAGTGATCCCGCGCCGAGTGAAGCGGTCAAGGAGCGCTTGCGGAAGGCGTTGACGACCGACTGAGCGGCCGTTTCCGTTTGTCCGGGAAGAGCAGTCCGAAATGGTCAAGCGCTCGCCGCGAGCCCCATCAGGATCATCGGTGGAATAAGCTTGCAACCTTCGTTGGATCATCCCCGAGCCATGAGCGCAGGACAATCGGAGGCCGAAATGACAAACAATCCTGGCCGGCGCGACTGCGCGCCGGCGAGACGCAAAGCGAGATACGAGAGGCCGCCGAGGGGGAGGGCGCGGCGCGGAGGGTTCCCCGGCAGGTCGCCCGGGTCGGGCAGACGACATTGCGCCGGATGTTCAGGCGTCCTTGCGGTCCGATCTGCTGCGCAACGCAACGACCCGGATCGCTCTGGCGCCGCTGGCTGCATCAGGCCGACGACGTCGCCTTAAATCATGTCCGCTCGACTTGACGCCAGATCGCTCCTTCGTAAATTTCAGCGGCAGGGAGACGCCATGGCCGTCATGCATTCTGAGGCCTACGAAGTCATGCGTGAGATCGGCGCGCCGGAGGAGAAGGCTATCAAGGCGGCGACGGCGCTGAGTCGGCGCGACCGCGATCTCGGCGGCGACATTGACGATCTGACCGGCGACATTCGCATCATCAAGAAAGACGTTGCGACGCTGGAGACGGAGATGAAGGACGTGAAGAAGCACGTCGCCACGCTCAAGTCCGACAGGATGGTGTTGAAGTGGATGGTCGGCTTCAGTCTGGCGCTCCAGATCACCTTCGTCGGCGTCGGCCTGAAGCTGCTGATCCATTAAGAACGGTTCAGAACCTTGCCGGTCTCCTTCACAGACGCTTAACCGAGGCGGAAAAAGGGCTTAACAGCGCCGCCTCGGAGGCGTTCAGTGGTAGTTCAATTGATAAGAAACCGCCAATAACATTTATCCTGTGATTTAGATATTCTTATCTTTTTCCGCGCTTCTTAATCCGGCGCGCCGCAAGACGGTTCCGGCCGCGCCCAGATGAAGCAGATGGCGCGCATCAGAGCCGGTCCGGTGCAACTAAACAAATCCGGCTGCGGCTCGAAAAACTTTTTTTCGCGCTTTGTAAAGCGACTTGTTCACTTGTCCGGTGAAGACGGACCGGAGACGCAACTCACGAGTCGGAGACGGACCTCGAAAGGGGGGAGCCGGAGTAGATCGAAAATGAGCCGGAGATGATCGTCGGAGAAAGCCGGAACAAAGGAGCCGGAGGCAATAGCCAAGCTCATGTCCGAAATTGCGCGGAGATAATATATATATATATTTTATAACTTATAATTTTATCTTCTTTTATGACCGCGCAATTTCGGCGACTCCGGTCGTCTCTATCAGGCTCCGGTCGCTAAAGAAGCTCACCGGCACTTTCCTGTCTGTTCAAGCTACATGAGTAGCGCCTCGATTCGCGGAGCGCACCCCTGTGCTCCCCAGGCGTTCCGGGCGGCCTCCGCATGTCAGACGCGACAAGGCGCGCTTTTGCTGGCGGCCGATGATCATCCCGGACGACGCGGATCAGCGCACTCGCGCGCGTTGGAAACGATGGCGCGCGGAGCTCCGCCGCCTGACCGGTCGAGCAGGTCAATCCGGGCGATCACGACAGCGGTAGGCATCGCCAGGCCGAGACTCGATGCAGGCACGATTGACGAGAACGGACTTCCGCGACGACGGCGCTATGTGCGATTTCTTCGACTTACTTGGCGTGGAACCGCGCCGTGCGCCGAGACTGCGATCAGCAAAATCCCTCATATCGTCCGGACGATTCATCTGCATGACCATCAGCTGTGCGGCCAGCGACTGCTCGAACGGACGCTTCATGCGCGTGATCGTCGTTTTTGCTCGTCCCCTGATCAGAGCAGTCTTGGCGAGAAAGGAAACATGTCGACAAACAGAAGCGCTTCTGCTCGATCAAATGCCGGCGTCGATGCTCGCGCCTCCAATAATATAGTATAATGAAATGAACGAAAGGCGCGCGTCTAACTCCGCGCCGTCGCCATTATCGTGAGGCTGCCATTGTCGTCAGTTTACACTCCGCCTTCCCCCGCCTTTCGCGCGCGAATGGTCCGTCCGAAGGATGGCGAGGCGATTGTCGACTGGCTGGAGCGCTGGACATTCGATCGTTTCATAACGCTGGCGTCGAACGATCCGCTACTGTCGGCTCATGGCGACGATGAGCGCGGTCTTGTGCGGATGCGGAAACTTCTCCGCGAATGGGATGCGCGGGTAAACCGGAAGGTGGTCGGACCCAAGTGGCAGACGCGGCCTGAAGATCGGATCTGGGGCTTCTTTTTCCTCGAAAAGCCCGCGTCGAACCCGCATTGGCATGGGCTTGTTCAGTTTTTCCCGCCTTGGCCGGATGCGCGACAGGATTATGAGGACCGCTTTGACAAATGGGCTCCGATCTACTGGAAGGAGCTGGTTCCGTCAGGAACTGTAGACGTTCAGAACATCACGAATCAGCGTGGCGTTGCGGAATATGTTGCCAAAAGCGTAGGCTATGCGTTATCATTCCAGAACTTCGTCGTTCCTGACGAATTCTGAGAGCCTCTCTCAGCCGGGAACCGATCAGGTCTGCCGCTTGCGACGCTCGGGCGACCGTCAGCTCGGAAATTGCGAAAAACGAACGCGGCGTTTTTAGGCCGCAATAGTATTATATTGCCATACTGAGCTTCGCCTTGATCCAATACAGACAATCTATAAACTCATCCCTCGACGCCTTCATCTCCTCATGAAGCTTCAGGCTCATTTTACTCGATGCATTCGAGCAGGGTCTCTCTGATGTTCTCCCTGCTGAGCATTGTCGTTCATAATTATCCTTGTCGTTTTTACATCTCCCTTGCTTATCGGGTATCGTCGAAGGGCATACTCAACTTAACAGAAATAAATAACGGCGGATTTCACTTAAATAAGAGCAGCGATCGAAAACGATGAAAAACGTCAAGAAGCAGCTCGGTTTCGTTTAGTTATATTCCAGGGTGAGCTTAACAACGAAGATAATGCTGAATAACCTCTTCATCGTCAGTCGCCGGAAGCTTCCCCACTAAGGCGAATCTCGAAACTTTCGCGACGAAATTTCTTCGAATCACTCGGGAAAAAGCCGCCAGCTAAACAATCCGGTGCTTGCGGACGAGAAAATTTTTCCATCGTTTGTGAAGCGGCCGGTTAAGCAGCGCGGACGCGGATTTCCCGGATCATCTGATGACGCGATTCTCGTATGCCCGGCGTGAATTGCGCGGTGTCCGTTCTCGCACGGATCGAGCAACTATCGGCTCGATGCATCGACGAATGCGCAGCAGGCGGCAGGTGTGTTGACAATTTGGCTCGACATAGAAGTTGTAGGTATTACAGTCGCGGATGCCCTTGACGCATCTGCTTTCGACTCGCAAACCAGTATCTGGGTTGGTTCCCGTGGTATCCTTTAAGGTGACGGTTGATGAACGAGCTCCAATTTTGGGGTAAAGCTTCTCCCGCAAATGCTGAATCGACGCCATTTCATCCGCTCATCTACCACGCGCTGGATGTCGCGGCTGTATTTGAGGCACTGCTGCTGACCGACCCGTCGGTCCTTTCGAATATGGCCGCGCCGTTTGGCTGCCCTAGCGGCGCGATCGTTGAGCCGCTTTCGGCACTCGTCGCCCTGCACGATATCGGCAAGGTCGATGCGAAATTTCAGGCCAAGAGCAGGATTTCATGGCCGCAGTCGCTAGGCCCTTGGCCGGGCGAGCCGGCCGCTTACGATCATGCCGCCGGGAGTATGAAGCTTTTCGACGGCCCGCTGGGCAAACTCGTCGCGAAGCTTCTGAAAGACGACGATTTCTATGCAAGAGAGGCCTTGCTTGCGCCGATCGCCTTCCATCATGGCAAACCGCAAGATCGCCATCCCGCCGGCGGTTCGTCACTTTCCTGGGGAACGGCGCAAAACGCCCGCGCCGTCGCGGAAGCGATCATCTCCGCCTTCGACAACCATACTCTGCCAACTCTTCCGGCCATCTCCGAGGAAGTCGCGAGGCAAATGAGTTGGCGTCTCTCCGGCCTTGTTTCGCTGGCGGATTGGATCGGATCGTCGACCGACTTTTTCCATTATGAGCGTGCGGATTTCACGCCGGGCGACTACTGGTCGAAAGTTGCCCGACCGCGCGCCCGGGCAGCATTGCAGGCGCTGCGGATCGCGCCCTCTCCACCGAATTTGGACGCGAGCTATCGAACGCTGTTCGACGCTACCTGGGCGCCGACCGCGGGGCAGGCTTATTGCAGCAAATTTGTCCTGCCGCCAGGCCCGGCGCTAGTCTTCGTTGAGGATGTAACAGGCTCAGGCAAAACCGAGGCCGCGCTGCTTCTTGCACAGCGCATGATGATCGCCGGAAAGGCGAAAGGGCTGTTCGTCGCCCTGCCCACGATGGCTACCGCCAACGCGATGTATGCGCGCATGGCTTCCTGTTACCGGCGATTGTTCGCGACAGGCGCGACGCCGTCCCTCGCGCTCGCACACGGCCGTTCCCGGCTTCACGAAGGCTTTCGCGCGTCGGTTCTGCCAAATCATGGCAGGTCGGAGGGCGGCGCGGACGGCGAAATCGAAACCGTTCAGGCTGCCTGTTCGGCCTTCTTCGCCGACGATCGACGTAAGGCGCTGCTCGCCGATGTCGGTGTCGGCACGATCGATCAGGCGCTGCTTGGCGTTCTTCCGACTAAATATGCGACGCTGCGGCAATTCGGACTCGCCGGCAAAATTCTGATTGTCGACGAGGCGCACGCCTATGACGCCTACATTTCCAGGGAGCTGGAGCGACTGTTGACCTTCCACGCCGGGATGGGCGGCTCGTCGATCATTCTCTCAGCGACCTTGCCCAGACGCATGAAAGAGCGATACGCCGCCGCATTTCTGGGCGGATGCAGCTATCAGATGGTGGCGATGCAAAGCGATGCCTATCCGCTGGTATCCACGATTTCGCCCGGAGCCCAACCCGTAGAAGCGCCGATCGAGGCACGCGCGGACTTGAAACGGCGTGTCTACGTCGCGCGACTCCCGACGGTAGAGGAAGCGCTGGACCGCATCGTGGTGGCGGCCGCACAGGGAGCGTCGGTCGCCTATATCCGCAATACGGTCGATGATGCGATCGACGCTTTCGAAGATTTGCGAAAAAAAGGGCTGGCGCCGATTCTCTTTCATGCCCGCTTCGCCATGATTGATCGTTTGAAGGTCGAAGAGGAGGCGCTCGCGATTTTTGGCAAGACTGGAACGGCGGAACAAAGGCGCGGGCGCGTGCTTGTCGCCACGCAGATCATCGAGCAGTCGCTCGACCTCGACTTCGACCTAATCATCACGGACCTTGCGCCAATCGATCTGATCGTTCAGCGTGCTGGCCGTCTTTGGCGCCATGAGCGCGGGCCGCGTCCAATCGCGGGACCGCAGTTATTTGTCGTTTCGCCGGAGCCAATCGAAGCTGCGGCTGAGGACTGGTTCCCTAAGTTTTTTCAACGCGCTGCATATGTCTACAAAGCGCACGGGCTGCTTTGGCTGAGCGCAAAAGTCCTGTTCGACGCCGCGGCGATCGTTTCGCCTGAAGGCGTGCGCGAAATGATCGAAACAGTTTACGGCGCTGACGCCCGGGAAAAAATCCCCGAGGGGCTTCGACCCAATTTTGATGCGATGGAAGGGGCTGCCTTCGGCGAGATGAGCCACGCTGACAATAATTTACTGGATTTTTTCGCCGGCTATGCGGCGGATCATCGCGCGTGGTCGAGCGACGTGCGAACGCCGACGCGACTGGGCGACGAACAGACAATTTTTCGTCTGGCTTTCTGGAAAGACGGAAGCCTTCGTCCCTATGCGGAAGATCCGGATGTTTTTCGCGCCTGGGCGCTGTCGGAGGTTTCCGTTCGCGCGACTCGCGCTTCAGGACGAGGCCAGTATGACGATGAGGTTGAAGCGGCCGCTCGGGCGCTGGAGGAGCTCTGGCGCAGGAATGGCGACAGCGCGGTCATTTTACCGCTTATCGGGGGCGCGCCTTGGCGTGCGAACGCGGGAAAAGCCTTCAAAGGCGGTGTTCAGCCGATCGTGCTCCTCTACGACGAGACCTGTGGATTAATGTCGACATCGACTGAATAACAATTGCAAGGGCTACTTTTTCCTTCATCTTGAAATGAAATTCGAAAGCGACTTGCTGAGTGTCTTCATGACGTTTTCGTTGCTCGCCACGCCCTGGCTCCCTGTGCGCCGCCGCAGCGGCGCCAAAAGCGTCATTCGTCCGGCGGAAATCGCCTCGAACTTCGCCGACGATCCGGTCGTCGCCTTCGCGTGGGGGCGCCCCGATTTCGACGCCGCCGCGCGCGAGTTCATGATCGGCCTGCTGGCGACGGCTTTTGCGCCGGCGGACGGCAAGACCTTTCTCGCTTGGTGGCGCGACCCGCCTGAAGCCGCGCAACTCGACGAAGCGTTTGCGCCCTTCGTCGCCGCCTTCGTGCTCGATGGCGAAGGGGCGCGCTTCGGACAGGACATGGATGCGCTCGCGGATGCGGATGAGACGCCGATCTCGGGTTTGCTCATCGAGGCACCGGGTGCCAACACGATCAAGGAAAACAAGGATCTTTTTCAGAAGCGCGGTCAGGTCCAAGGCCTGTCCCGCGCCGCCGCGGCAATGGCGCTTTTCACGCTCCAGACCTTCGCGCCATCCGGCGGCGCGGGGCACCGCGTGTCGTTGCGCGGCGGCGGGCCGCTCACCACTCTTGTTGCGCCGTCCTACGGGACGACTGAGCTCTGGCGATTGCTGTGGCTCAATACGCCGCAAGTCGACAGCGCGTATCCTCCAGCGCATGACTCGAAAGAGAGAATCTTTCCCTGGCTAGCGCCGACAATGACCTCCGAGGGCAAGCCGCCGCGCACTGTCTCTCCCCACTCTTCGCACATCTTGCAGGCGTTCTGGGGCATGCCGCGCCGCATCAGGCTGAGCTTCGGACCGAATACTTCGCGCGCGCAGTGTTCGATCACCGGTGAAATCGACGATTGCATCGTCGCCACCTACCGCACGCGCCCGTATGGCGTGTCCTACGACGCCTCATTCGAACATAATCTGTCGCCCTATTATCGGCCGAAGGCGAAGGGCGACTGGCTCCCGGTTCATCCGCAGCCCGGCGGCGTTCTCTATAAAGACTGGCCGTCGGTCGCCGGCGAGGCAAGCGAGGAGGAGCGACCCGCGAGGATTGTTGCCATTGCGGCGCGGCGGGTCAGATCGTTGGGGCGAGTCGCGGAGGCGCGGCTTCTCGCCGCCGGCTTCGATATGGACAACATGAAGGCACGCGGCTTCGTCGAAACCGAGATGCCGATATTCCTTCTTCCGGAGGAAGCGATCGAGGAATTTCATCATTCGGCGCGGGGAATTGTCGGCGCGGCCGATCTCGCCGCAAGCGCCACGGGGATCGCTGTTCGAATCGCGCTCGCCGGCGAACGCGCCGATGGCAAGGCGACCCCATTCTCGGCGCTGCGCGAAGCTTTCTTTCAAGAGACGCAGGACGATTTCTTCGCGCTTTTGCGGGAGTTCGCCCATCGCTTCGCTTCTTTTTCCGGTGATCCGACGCCCATGCAACACGAGATCGGTGATCGCTGGCTCAAAATTTTGAAAGCACGATCCCTCGCCATGTTCGAAGAGGCGGTCGGCTTCGACGTCCTGCCGCTGAAAATCATGGAGCGCGCGGTTCCTGCGCGTCGCGATCTCATCGGCGCCTTTTCGGGATTCGGCGGTATGGGCAGGAAGATCTTCGCCGCCCTCGATCTCGAGCCGCCGCAACCAAAGAAGAAAGCGGGGAAGGCTGCATGACCGAAGATGCGACAGAGGCGCAGGGGCAGAAATTCGAGCCGGCGTTCGCCGCCTTCCTCTGGTGGCGTTCACTGAATGGCGAAGGCGAGGGAAAACCGCAATCGGGCCAAGATCGCGCGGCCTTGGCGCGTTTGCGGCGCGCCTCGCCGCAGGAGGCAATGACCGAGGAGGCGACGCTGCGCCTTTTTCGCGCGCTTCGATACAAAAACCCCGCGCGTCTGCCGCGCGTCGCGACATTGGCGGCCGCGCTTTCTACGATCCGCCAGGACCGGCAGGGCCGCTTTGGCCGCCAGATCGGCCGCGCGTCGATCGACGACGAACAGAGCGCGGCGCTAAAGCTCGGGCGCTTCAAGCGACTGCTCGATGCGCAGACGGAAGACGAAATCACGACCGCGTTCCGGCGCGCCATAGCGATCCTCGGCGGCTCGGCGAATGTGCGGGACGTCGCCCGATACGTGCTCGGCTTCGACGACGAAGGCGTCAGACGCCGGCTCATCTTCGATTATTACGCCGCTGGCGAAAGTGAAAGCGAAACCGCGAGCGCCGAAGCTACGTCCGCGTTCGTCTCCGCCTGACTTATCGCAACTTGTCGAGGCCACTCATGAACCGCTTTGTTCAGCTGCATCTCCTGACCTTTTATCCGCCGGCCAATCTCAACCGCGACGACACGGGCAAGCCGAAGACGGCGATCGTCGGCGGCGTCACGCGTTTGCGCATCTCCAGCCAAGCGCTGAAACGAGCGTGGCGCACATCTCCCGTCGCCGAGACAATGTTGGCGAATCATCTCGCCAAGCGCACACAGCGCATTGGCGCGGTTGTGCGAGATCATTTGCGCGCAAATGTCGACGACGCGAAAGCTCTGGAAATCGCTCGTGAGGTTGCGGCGGCTTTCGGAAAGGTGAAGGCGGAAACCGACAAGAACGCCATGTTCACCGAGCAGCTGGCCTTTGTTTCTCCCGAAGAACAGCAAGCCGCGCTGGCTTACGCCGAGGCCCGCGCTTCCGGCGCCAAGGGCGCGGAAGAGAAGAAGGCGTTGACTGAACTTCTGCTGCGCAAGACCGACACCGCCGCCGACATCGCTATGTTCGGCCGCATGCTCGCCGACAGTCCCGACTTCAATCGCGAGGCCGCTGTCCAGGTTGCGCACGCGATCACCACTCACAAGGTCGTCGTCGATGACGATTATTATACGGCTGTCGACGATCTGAAGACGCCGGCCGAGGACGCGGGCGCGGGCTTCATCGGCGAAACCGGTTTCGGCGCGGGCGTCTTCTATCTCTACGCCAATATCGACCGAGCTCTGTTGATGAAGAATCTCGGCGGCGACGCCGAAGTTGCGCGGAAGGCGATCGAAGCGCTGATCACGGCCGCAGCGACCATTGGTCCGCGCGGCAAATCGGCGAGCTTCGCTAGCTTCGCCCGTGCCGCCTACATCCTCGCGGAGCGGGGCGACGCCGCGCCGCGCACGCTTGCGGGCGCTTTTTTGCAGCCGATCGACAAGGTCGCCCGCGACGAAAGCCAGCTCGCCGTCTCGATCCGGCAATTGCGCCAGACGCGAGAGAGCTTCGTGAAGGCCTATGGCGACGAGGGCGTGGTCATCGTCGAAATGGATACGCTGTCGGGCGCGGGCGCACTTGCTGACATCGTCGCCTTCGCCAAAGAGGGGCTGTGATGCCCGAGCTTCTGATGTTCCAACTCGTCGCGCCGATCGGAGCCTTTGGCGCGGTCGCAGTCGGCGAACGACGGGAAACGGCGCCGCGACCCAGCCATTCTGGTCTCATCGGATTGCTCGGCGCTTCGCTAGGCCTAGAACGCGCTGATCCTCGACAGCCGCAATTTTCTGCCAGTCTCGCGTTCGCCTCGCGCCGCGACCGCCTTGGGCCGCTGCTCGCCGATTATCACACCGCGCAGACGCCGCCGGCCCGCAAGGGGCGCACATGGGCGACGCGGCGCGAAGAGCTTTCGGGAGAGGTGAATACCATCCTTTCCCGCCGCGACTATCACGCCGACTGCGCCTTCAGCATCGCCTGTCTCCCGATTGAGGAAACCGTCGCCTCATTGCATGAAATCGCCGAAGCCCTGCGGCGGCCGATGATGACGCTCTATCTTGGTCGTAAATCCTGTCCCCTCTGCCTGCCGCCCGATCCATTGCTCGTGCAGGCGAAAACTTTGCGCGGCGCTTTCGACGCCTACGACGCTTTTCGTGAGGACCGCCAACCGGAGCGCGTCCGCTGGCGCGACCCGGACGGTGAAGTTTCCCTGAGCGCCGTCTTTCATGCCCATGGGCTCGCGCCGCCGCCGGGCGTGACGAGCGGGCGCCGCGAGCAGCGACGTGACGTCGTTGTCGACCGAAGGGGCTGGCGTTTCGATCTGCGCGAGGAAATTGTGCTGCCGCGCCTCGATACGGAGTGGTCGGGATCATGAGGGAGCCGCTTTATTTCTCGCGCGCGACGCTTAAACGCGACCCGGCGCTCGAAGCGCTCGCGCCCGTTCTCATGCCGGCCGACGCCTCGGCTCGGCTCCAGACCGATCATCGCCTCGTGTGGTCGCTTTTTGCTGGCGATCGTGACGCGCCGCGCGACTTCCTGTTTCGTCGGCAAGACACGAAGACGACGGCGCAACGGGCGGCCTTTCTGATCCTTTCGAAGCGACCGCCCGACGAGAACGCGCCGCTCTTCGACGTGGAGACCAAATCGTTCGAGCCCGCGCTTTCGCTCGGCGACAGGCTGCGGTTCTCACTTTACGCCAATCCTACCATCGACCGCATCCGCCGGGTGAACGGCGTCAGGGTCAGCGGTCGGCACGACGTCGTCATGGACGCGCTCGCCCATCTGCCTCCTGGCGAGCGGGCTGGCGCCCGATATCAGGCGATCTGCGACGCCGGTCGCGCCTGGCTGGAGCGAAAAGCGCAGCATTCCGGCTTCAGGCTCGACGATGCCGGGGAAATCGAAATCGACGGCTACGACCAGCTGAACATAGCGCGCGGTGATGGGCGTGCGCCGATTTCCGTTTCGGCGCTGAATTTCGAAGGGCACCTTGTTGTGACGGAGCCGCAGAAATTCCTGCGCGCCCTGGCGGCGGGATTCGGCCGCGCCCGCGCCTTCGGCTGCGGGCTGATGCTGATTCGTCGCGCGTGAGGAGTTAACGATCCGTGACAGGTTCGACGTCGCAGCGCGATCCCCGCGACGGCATGCCGGGCCTGACGCCGCCGCGCCCGCTGCCGCTGAAAGACCGCTCCTCGATCATTTTCATCGAATACGGCCAGATAGACGTTATCGACGGCGCGTTCGTGGTGATCGACGTCAATGGCGTGCGCACTCAGATTCCCGTCGGCGGCTTTGTCTGCCTCATGCTCGAGCCGGGAACGCGACTGTCTCATGCGGCGGCGGCGCTCGCCGCCCGGGCTGGAACCCTGATCGTCTTCGTCGGCGAGGCGGGTGTGCGGCTCTACTCCGCAGGCCAGCCGGGCGGGGCTCGCGCCGATCGCCTGCTTTATCAGGCGCGCCTCGCACTCGATGACGACCTGCGCCTCAAGGTCGTGCGCAAGATGTTCGAAATGCGCTTCAAGGAGAGCGCCCCGGAGCGTCGTTCGGTGGAGCAGCTGCGGGGCATAGAAGGCGCGCGTGTGAAAAGGATTTACGAGCTTCTCGCGCAGCAGCACGGCGTCACCTGGCGACGGCGGAATTATGACCCGTCCAATTGGGACGTTTCGGATGTCCCCAACCGTTGCGTGTCCGCGGCCACGGCCTGTTTGCATGGGCTGGCGGAGGCGGCGGTTCTCGCGGCGGGTTATGCGCCGGCGATCGGCTTTCTCCATACCGGCAAGCCTCTGTCGTTCGTCTATGACATTGCGGATCTCTTCAAATTCGAGACGGTCGTGCCCGTCGCATTCGAGATCGCCGGCAAGGTGGCAAAGGGCTCGCTGAAGGACGAGCCCGCCCGCGCCGTGCGCCGCGCCTGCCGCGACAGCTTTCGCCGCGCGAATCTGCTGGAGCGGCTGATCCCCTCCATAGAGGAGGCGCTTGCCGCCGGAGGCATTGAAAAACCTTCACCGCCGGACGACTCGGTCGGACCGGCTTTCCCGGACAAGGAGCCCAGTGGTGATGCTGGTCATCGTGGTTGAAAACGCGCCGCCAAGATTGCGCGGACGACTGGCAGTCTGGTTCATCGAGGCGCGAGCCGGGGTCTACGTGGGCGTATATTCCCGCCGCACGTGCGAGATGATCTGGAACGAAGTTCAGGGTGCGATCGGCGACGGAAACGCGGTGATGGCCTTTGCCGCTCCCAACGATGCGGGCTTCGTCATCGAGACCTGTGGCGCCAACCGCCGCATTCCGGTTGATCTGGACGGATTTACACTGATGAGTTTCCTGCCGTCCCCAAAACCAACGGAATGAGCGCCGTAAAACGCCGATAGAAACTGACCGGAACAGAATTGGAACGCCGGTGCGTTGTTTGACATCGTGAAGAGAAAATAAGATCAAACGCTTCTGGGAAGAGCGTTCCCCGCACACGCGGGGATGAACCGGTTTTCGCATTCAACTTCATCGCGCTTGTAACGCGTTCCCCGCACACGCGGGGATGAACCGATGCCGCCCCGGCCGCTTACCACGCGCCATATGCGTTCCCCGCACACGCGGGGATGAACCGTTTTTGTGCAGCTGCACCTGCGCGCCGATCGCGCGTTCCCCGCACACGCGGGGATGAACCGTCAGCAGGGTTTCTTGGACGGCTTCGCCTTCGGCGTTCCCCGCACACGCGGGGATGAACCGAGAAATTCCCTCCACAGGGCATTTTTTAGATTGCGTTCCCCGCACACGCGGGGATGAACCGATGCCGGATGACGAATTGGCCTATCTGCTCGCGCGTTCCCCGCACACGCGGGGATGAACCGGTCCGCAATGAGCATTGAAACATTCCCCGTCAGCGTTCCCCGCACACGCGGGGATGAACCGAACAATGCTTCCGTGCGCTGGCGATCGTTCATGCGTTCCCCGCACACGCGGGGATGAACCGGAGGGCCAAATTGCCGCTTCAGCGCAGCGGCAGCGTTCCCCGCACACGCGGGGATGAACCGAACGCGGGCTGTCCCAGGCCGCGTTGGCTAAAGCGTTCCCCGCACACGCGGGGATGAACCGCTTCCTGCGCGCCTTCGTCGATAACGATCTACGCGTTCCCCGCACACGCGGGGATGAACCGATAGTGGCTTGAAAGCAGCAGGATGACCAAACGCGTTCCCCGCACACGCGGGGATGAACCGGCGGGACTCCGAAAAAGCGTCGCCAAGACCTTGCGTTCCCCGCACACGCGGGGATGAACCGTTCACCGCGCCGCGCTCGCGTCGCTGCGAAAAGCGTTCCCCGCACACGCGGGGATGAACCGACAGATGTGGCAAACGCCGTCCGCAGCCGTGAGCGTTCCCCGCACACGCGGGGATGAACCGGACAAGCGCAAGATGCGCGCAATCGCCGTCCCGCGTTCCCCGCACACGCGGGGATGAACCGGCGAGTTTCGCCGCATCGACGACATCGGCCGCGCGTTCCCCGCACACGCGGGGATGAACCGCGGGAGGCGGAATACGGCGTTACGGCCGTATTGCGTTCCCCGCACACGCGGGGATGAACCGGTCTATGCAACCGCCTTCGCCGGCGCGAAACAGCGTTCCCCGCACACGCGGGGATGAACCGGAAATAGTAACTGGCTCATACGGCGCAATCGAGCGTTCCCCGCACACGCGGGGATGAACCGCGCGCGCCGCGATGGCGGCCGACGGCTTCAGCGCGTTCCCCGCACACGCGGGGATGAACCGGATTTCGCGGCTTTAGATAGCGCGTCGCCTAAGCGTTCCCCGCACACGCGGGGATGAACCTGAAGTGGACCCTGCCCGAGTTGGCGTCGGCGCGCGTTCCCCGCACACGCGGGGATGAACCGTGTGACCGTGCTTGTGTCATAGGCTGTCGCTTGCGTTCCCCGCACACGCGGGGATGAACCGACGTTTTCCGGCGACAGAAAACGCCTGACATGGCGTTCCCCGCACACGCGGGGATGAACCGCAATGGCTCGACATGTGACGGCGCTCGATCGGGCGTTCCCCGCACACGCGGGGATGAACCGCGTAAAGAGCGGGCCAAAGATAGCGACTGTCGGCGTTCCCCGCACACGCGGGGATGAACCGGAAGCTGGTTCGTTCAAGTTCGACAAGGACAAGCGTTCCCCGCACACGCGGGGATGAACCGTGGGAAGGCGCGGACTGGCTACCACAAATCCTGCGTTCCCCGCACACGCGGGGATGAACCGGCCTACGCCTCCGGCAAGCTTCAGGCCGTCGTGCGTTCCCCGCACACGCGGGGATGAACCGCCGCCCTATCTGAAGCCCAAGCACGCCGTCGAGCGTTCCCCGCACACGCGGGGATGAACCGAGATGGCGGCTATGGACGCCGCTGCAAATCTCGCGTTCCCCGCACACGCGGGGATGAACCGCCCAAATTCCGCGTATGGGCTGATCGGAAGCGGCGTTCCCCGCACACGCGGGGATGAACCGAACCGCGCGGCCGAGCCGGAGTCGTTATGACCGCGTTCCCCGCACACGCGGGGATGAACCGAACGCCACGTCGGCGCGCGTCATCGTCACGGTGCGTTCCCCGCACACGTGGGGATGAACCGCGACGGACATGTTGGAGGGCGTCGCCGAAGAAGCGTTCCTCGCACACGCGGGGATGAACCGACGTTTTTCACCTTCGCGGCTTTTCAACGGATGCGTTCCCCACACACGCGGGGATGAACCGAACCTCGGCGCGACGCTTGACCGCGCCGGCGAGCGTTCCCCGCACACGCGGGGATGAACCGATGCTCGTCGACGGTTCCTGGTCCTCCGCGACGTATTCCCGCATGCGCTCCCCTCCCGGTTTGTCCGGAAGACGCTGGGGCCTCAACTAGTCTCAAATAGTCCATTTGCGAAACATGTCTCAATTACTTTACTTTTTGCGGTCCGGGCCTCGCCATGCTAGCGTTTCTCCGCAATGAAGCCGAGCCTGCTGCGCCTTGTCATCTCCGCGATGGTTGTCGTCGCCGCCCTGTCAGGGTCGGCGTCCGGCATTGCTGCGTCCTCGGTCCACGACTGCGCCTCAATTTCTCTCATGAACGATTGCCCCGATCATGCGGACGACAATGCGACTGCGCCTCGGCATTGCGATTCGCTCGTTTGTGGCGCTCTCCAGCTCACGTCTATCGAAGCGCAAACGCCGACGACACTGACTGGGGTCGGTTCCGTCCGCCTTATATTGAGCGACGCGGCGCATCCGGGGCTTTCGGCGCCGCCCCACCTTCGTCCTCCCATTCTGTGACGCTTGGCTGGCGTGCGCTCCATCGTGGCGCGCGCCTTTTGTCGCGACTGACGGACCATGGCGTCCATACGAGACGATTGTGCCCGACGCGTCGCGCGGTCTAGCCGTTCTTACGGTCTCAACGCCCCTTTCGAAAGGAGCCGCGCGCGGTGACGCCTGCGCGTGGCGCGACAGAGAACTCAGATGCAAAGGAATTTCCTGCGGCTTGCCGGCGCGCTGGGCGTGATTGCACTCGGCCTTGATTATGCTCGCGCGGGCATCGACGATTACGCCTTCGAACTGGTCAAAGCTCAGGTCAAGAAGGGACAAGGCGCCGTCGATGTCCGCTTGATCCATAAAACCGACGGCAAGCCGGTAGCTGACGCCGTCATTTTCGCAACGCGGCTCGATATGGCTCCGGATGACATGGAGTCGATGACGGGCGCGATCGAACCCGCGCAAAGTCCCGGGCCAGGGCTCTACCGGTTCAAGGTCGACCTGACCGATGAGGGTCGCTGGCGCATCTCGATCGCGGCGAAGATTCAGGGCGAGACCGGAACGCTCCAAAGCCGGCTGATCTTGAGGGCAACGCCATGAGACGACCCTTTCTTATCCTGTTGTTAGGCGCCGCCGCGAGCCTTTCCGCTGTGACCGCCTCCGGCGCGGAGCGGGGCCAGCCAGGCGCGACACTGGAGAGCGTCGTGGCCTTCGCCAAGCGGCTGAGCCCCGAGCTGCGAGCCTCTATTCTCGAGGCGGACGCCGCGTCCCAGCGAGTTGGCGCCGCCGGGGTGCAGCCGGACCCTACGGTCACGCTGCAAGCCTGGGACGTGAACGGCAAGGGTGTCGGCCAGACCTGGATCGGCGCCGAGCAGACTTTCAAGCTGTGGGGAAAGACCGACCTCGAAAAAGGGATCGCCCATGCCGACGCCGATGCGGCGAGGCGACAGAGCGAGGCGACGGAGGTGGAGGTCGTAGCCCGCGTTAAGTCGGCCTACGCCCAATACAGCGCCGCCCAGCGCGCGCTGGAACTGTCCAAATCTCTCAAGCAGCGGGTCGACCAGCTCCTGGAGTTGCTGCGGCTGCGTTACGGGGCAAGTTCGGTCGATCAGCAGGAGGTGATCAAGGCGGAGCTCGAAGCGGCGAACGCTGCGGCCGATGTCGCCCGCCGGGAGGGCGAAGCGAAATCCGCAGGGGCTCGATTGAACGCGCTCATTGGCAGGGAAGCCCGCGCGCCGCTCGCTCCGGCCAAGGGCTTTCCGGCGCTGAAGACGAAACTCTCGCTCGCGGGCGTGCAGGAACTCGCGCGGTCCTCGAACCCCCAACTTGCCGCGACGCATGCACAGGTGCGCTCGGCGACGGGGGCAAAGGCGCTGACCGATCTCAACTACTATCCCGACATCACCTTCGGCGCGAATCTGGTGGAGCGGCGGAACGGCGAAACCAGCGGCATGTTCCTGCTCGGCTTCAAGGTGCCGTTGCAATATGAAGCCAAGGATGCCGAGCAGCGTGCGGCGAGCGCCAGTCTCGGGGCCGCGCAGGCGCGAAACGATGCGCTTCGCATCCGGCTCGACGGCGAGGTCGCCGAGGCCTGGTATCGGCTGGAGGCCATCCGCAAGGCGATCAAAATTTTCGAGCAAATGCAGCTTCCGCCGGCGAAGCTCTCGGTCGACACCGCGCGCAGCGGCTTCGACGCTGGAACGACCCCGCTCGCGACACTTCTCGAAACCGAGCGGCGCCTGCGCGCCGTCGAATTGGAGCTTCTCGCCCTGAGAGTCGAGGAGCAGAGCAAATACGCTGATCTCGAACGCCTTGCAGGAGGCGCGCTATGAGCCGCGCGAAACCTATCGGCGTCGCCGTCCTCGTCGTGACGGCCCTTGGCGGCGTCCTTCTGCTGTGGCGCGCCATTGCGCCGGAGCCAACGCCCACGACCCACGCGCATGGAACCGGGCCGATCATCTATTACCGCGATCCCGACGGCCCCTTTTATTCGGCGGCGCCCAAGAAGAACGCCGCAGGCAAAGACTACGTCGCAGTCCGCGCCAGCGAGGACGTCTCCTTCGACGACAAGCCGCCGGAAGTCGCTCAGCCCCAACCGTCCGGGCGGCGCATCCGTTATTACCGCAACCCCATGGGCCTTCCCGACACATCGCCCGTGCCGAAAAAAGACCCCATGGGGATGGACTATGCGCCCGTCTATGAGGACGAGCCGCAGGACGCCTCCACCCTCACGATCAGTCCGGGCAAGTTGCAGAAGGCTGGCGTGCGCTCCGAGCCCGTCGGGCTTCGCATCGTGACTTCGCCGGTTCGAGCGGCGGGGCGGGTCGATTTCGATCCGCGTCGCACCTCGGTCGTCGCCCTGCGTTTCGAGGGGTTCATCGAATCCGTCGAGAAGGTCGCGGAGGGTGATTATGTGCGCAAGGGCCAGCCACTCATGCGCGTCTACGGGCCAGACCTCTCGAGTGCGGCCGCTGAATATGTGGCCGTGCTCAACGCGCATTCGACGGCCCGGGTCGAAGGCGCGCGCCGTCGCCTCGTCAATCTCGGCCTCGACGACGCGACGATCGCCGCGATCGCGAAGAGCCGCCGCGTTCCCCGTGTGATTGAATGGCCCGCCCCGCAGGAAGGCCATGTCATCGAGCGCACGGCGCTGAGCGGCATGCGCGCCGCGCCCGGCGAGACGCTGTTTCGTATCGTCGATCACAGCCTCGTCTGGATATTGGCTGACATTCCCGAGCGCGACGTGGAAGCCGTGGAGCCGGGGCAGACAGCGATCATTCGCGCGCGATCCTATCCCGACCATCCGTTCAAGGGTCGCGTCGCGCTCATTTATCCGCATCTGAACATGGAGACGCGCACGGCGCGCGTGCGCATCGAACTGCCGAACCCCGACGGGCGTCTGCTCGGCGACATGTTCGCCGACGTCGAGATCGAAACCGGCGACAGGGAAAAGGTTCTCGCCGCGCCGGAGGGCGCCGTCATCGACGCCGGCAAACGTCAGGTCGTGATCCTCGACAAGGGCGAAGGTCGCTTCGAACCGCGCGAAGTCAAGATCGGCAGGCGCGGCGACGGCTATGCGGAAATCACGAGCGGGCTCACCGAAGGCGACAGGGTCGTGACCTCGGCCAATTTCCTGATCGACGCCGAAAGCAACCTCAAGGCGGCGTTGCAGGCGCTGGATCAGGGAGCCGGCAAATGATCGGGCGCCTCATCGCATGGTCGGCGCGCAATCTCGTGCTGATCTTCTTTGGCATGGCGTTCGCGGTCGCCGCGGGCGTTTATGCGCTGCGGACATTGCCGCTCGACGCCATTCCCGACCTCTCCGACGTGCAGGCGATCGTCTACACAGAATACCCGGGACAGGCCCCGCAGGTCGTCGAGGATCAGGTCACCTATCCGCTGGCGAGCGCCATGCTGACCGTGCCGCGCTCCAAAGTCGTGCGCGGCTTTTCCTTCTTCGGCGTGTCCTTCGTCTACGTGATTTTCGAGGACGGGGTGGACGTCTATTGGGCGCGCTCGCGCGTGCTCGAATATCTGAGCTCGGCGACAAAGCGCCTGCCGGCCGGCGCAACCCCGGTGCTCGGCCCCGACGCGACGGGCGTGGGCTGGGTCTATCAATATGCGCTCGTCGCGAAGGACATGACGCTCGCCGAGTTGCGCTCCCTGCAGGACTGGACCATCCGCTACGGCCTCGCAAAGGCCGAAGGGGTTGCGGAGGTTGCGAGCGTCGGCGGCTTCGTGCGCCAATATAACGTCGTCGTCGATCCCAATCGACTGCGGGCGCTAAACATTCCGCTGTCGCGCATTCGTGAGGTCATCCGCGCCAATAACGCCGATGTGGGCGGCCGCACGGTCGAGCTTTCCGAATTCGAGTTCATCGTGCGCGGACGCGGCTATCTCAAGGGCGTCGCCGACCTTGAAAACATCGTGCTCAAAGCCGGGGGCGGCACGCCGTTGCTCTTGAGGGATGTCGCGCGCGTCGAACTTGGTCCCGACGAACGCCGCGGCATCACCGAGCTCAATGGCGAGGGCGAGGTTGCGAGCGGCATCGCGCTCCAGCGCTACGGCGCCAATGCGCTGACGGTGATCGACAACGTCAAGGCGGCCCTCGCGCAGATCGCGCCGAGCATGCCCAAAGGCGTGGAGATCGTCCCCGTCTATGACCGCTCCGGGTTGATCCACGCAGCCATCGAGACGCTGCGTGGCACGCTAGTGGAAGAAAGCATCATCGTCGCGCTCGTCTGCGTCGTCTTCCTGCTCCATTTCCGCAGCGCGCTGGTCGCGATCCTCATGCTGCCGGTCGGCGTGCTGATGGCCTTCGCGGCCATGAGGGCGCTCGGGCTTGGCTCCAACATCATGAGCCTGGGCGGCATCGCCATCGCGATCGGCGCCATGGTGGACGCCGCAATCGTGATGATCGAGAACGCGCACAAGCGGCTCGAACGCGCGTCGCCCGACCAGTCGCGGGTGGAGATTCTTATCGACGCGGCGACGGAAGTCGGTCCGGCGCTCTTCTTCAGCCTGCTCGTCATCACCGTTTCCTTCCTGCCGATCTTCACGCTGGAGTCGCAGGAGGGCCGTCTTTTCAGCCCTCTCGCCTATACCAAGACCTTCTCCATGGCGGCGGCGGCGCTCCTCTCCGTCACGCTGGTTCCGGCGTTGATGGTGATCTTCGTGCGCGGCAGGATTGTCTCCGAGGCCCGCAACCCGATCAATCGCGCCTTGATCTGGGCCTATCGGCCCGTGATCCGTCTCGTGATGCGCGCCAAGGTTCCGACCATCCTTCTCGCGATCGCGGCGCTCGCCGTCACCATCCTGCCAGCGCACCAGCTCGGTTCGGAATTCATGCCCGCGCTGAACGAGGGCGCGCTGCTCTATATGCCGACCACGTTGCCGGGCCTCTCCGTGACCAAGGCCGCGCAGCTCCTGCAAACGCAGGACCGGATCATCAAATCCTTTCCGGAAGTGAAATCCGCCTATGGCAAGGCGGGCCGCGCCTCGACGGCGACGGACCCGGCGCCGCTTGAAATGTTCGAGACGATCATCGACCTCAAGCCAAAGGAAGAGTGGCGGCCGGGTATGACCGTCGACAGTCTCATCGCCGAGATGGACGCCGCGCTGCAGTTTCCCGGCGTTTCCAACGCCTGGACCATGCCGATCCGCAACCGCATCGACATGCTCGCGACGGGCATCAGGACGCCCGTCGGCGTCAAGATCATGGGGCGCGATCTCGCCCAATTGGAGGGGCTCGCGCGTCAGGTCGAGAAGGTCGTGAAGGGCGTGCGCGGCGCATCCTCCGCTTACGCCGAGCGCGTCATGGGCGGTTATTATCTTGACATTGCTCCGGATCGCGCGGCCCTCGCGCGTTATGGCCTGATGATCGATGACGTTCAGGCGACCATCGCCATGGCGCTCGGCGGCGAGACGGTGACGACGACCGTCGAAGGTCGCGAGCGCTACGGCGTGAACATACGCTATCCGCGCGACTTCCGATCGAGCCCGAGAGCGATTGCGAGCGACGTGCTGATCCCGCTTCCCGGCGGCGGGACGATCCCGCTTGGCGAGGTCGCGAAAGTCGAACTTGTTCGCGGCCCGACGTCGATCCGGACGGAGAACGGGCAACTTGCGGTCTATCTCTTCGTCGATATCAGGGATCGCGACATTGGCGGCTTCGTCACCGAAGCGCAAAAGGCCGTGGCGGAAGCGGTCGAATTCCAGCCGGGCTCCTATGCCGTCTGGAGCGGCCAGTTCGAATATCTCGAACGCGCACAGGCGCGCATGAAGATCGTCGTGCCCGTCACGCTCTTCATCATCTTTCTGCTTCTCTATCTCAACTTCCGCAGAATAACGGAAACGCTCATCGTCATGCTCTCATTGCCATTCGCGCTTGTGGGCGGCGTCTGGCTGATGTGGCTGATGAATTTCAACATGTCGGTGGCCGTGGGCGTGGGTTTCATCGCGCTCGCTGGCGTCGCGGCGGAGACGGGCGTCGTCATGCTTATCTATCTCGACGCCGCGATGCGTGAAGTGGCGGAGAAGCGCGCCGTAGAAGGGCGCGTTTTCACGAAGGCCGATCTGCGAGAAGCCATCATGGTCGGCGCCGTCGAGCGCGTGCGGCCCAAGATGATGACGGTCGTCGCCATCATGGCCGGCCTCGTGCCGATCCTGTGGAGCACGGGCGCAGGCTCCGAGGTGATGCAGCGCATCGCCGTGCCGATGATCGGGGGAATGGTGTCGTCGACGCTGCTGACGCTGGTCGTCATCCCTGCAATCTACGCATTGGTGAAGGGCGTGGGGCTGCCGGCGGCCGACGGCGTCGCGGGCGCAGAACAAAAAGCCGCCTTTGGGCTTGGGAAAAGTTCCGTTGAGATCTAGGGGTTTCTCGCATCCTCATGTGATTCCGGGGAAGGGCGGCATTTCGAGCAGCCTGGCAGGCTCGATTTGCATGTGCCGCAGACGCAGCGAGTTTGCGACGACGCTGACCGACGACAGCGCCATGGCCGCGGCGGCGATGGTGGGCGAGAGCAGCAGGCCGAAAGCAGGATAAAGGGCGCCCGCCGCGAGCGGCACGCCGGCTGCGTTGTAAATGAAGGCGAAGAACAGGTTCTGGCGGATGTTGCGCATGGTGGCGCGCGACAGGCGGCGCCCGCGCACGATGCCGCGAAGATCGCCCTTGAGCAGCGTCACCCCGGCGCTCTCGATCGCCACGTCGGTTCCGGTCCCCATGGCGATGCCGACATCCGCCGCGGCGAGCGCCGGCGCGTCGTTCACCCCGTCGCCCGCCATGGCGACGATGCGCCCGGCTTCGCGCAGACGCGCGACGACCTTGCTCTTGTCCTCGGGAAGGATCTCGGCTTCGACCTCGGTAATGCCTAGCCGCTTCGCGACAGCGCGCGCGGAGGTCCAGTTGTCGCCCGTGAGCATGACGACCGAAACGCCTTCCTCACGCAGCGCTTGCAGCGCCTCCAGCGTCGTCTCCTTGATGGAGTCCGCAATGGCGATGATCCCCGCCGCCTGCCGCTCGATAGCTACGAAGATCGCCGTGGCGCCATCTTCGCGCAGGCGCTCCGCCTCTGTATCGAGCGCGCTCGTCTCAATGCCGCTCTCGGCAAGAAAGCGCCGGTTGCCGATGACAACCGATTGCGCGCCGATGCGGCCGCTCACGCCTTTTCCTATCGGCGAGTCGAACTCCGAGGCTTCGCTCAGCGTGAGGCCGCGCGAAAGGGCGGCCTGGACGATCGCCTGCGCGAGGGGATGTTCGCTCGATCGCTCCAGACTCGCCGCGACCGCCAGCAATTCGTTTTCGCTCACGCCTTGAACAGGGCGAATGACGGTGACGCGTGGTTTGCCCTCCGTCAGCGTGCCGGTCTTGTCGATGACGAGCGTGTCGATTTTCTCGAAGCGCTCCAGAGCCTCGGCGTTTTTGATGAGCACGCCGGATTGCGCGCCGCGCCCGACGCCCACCATGACGGACATGGGCGTGGCGAGGCCGAGCGCACAGGGACAGGCGATGATGAGCACCGAAACGGCGGCGACGAGACCATAGCTCATCCGCGGCTCTGGCCCCCACACAGCCCAACCCGCGAAGGCGAGAATAGCGACGAGAATGACGAGCGGCACAAACCATCCGGAAACCTGATCGGCGAGGCGCTGGATGGGGGCGCGGCTGCGCTGGGCGGAGGCGACCATATCGACGATCCGCGACAGCATGGTGTCGGCGCCAACGTGGTCCGCCCGCATGATGAACCCGCCCGTCTGATTGAGCGTCCCGCCGATGACCTTGTCACCGACGCTTTTCGTCACGGGCATGGACTCGCCGGTGACCATGGATTCGTCGAGCGAGCTGCGGCCTTCGAGAATGACGCCATCGACTGGCGCCTTCTCGCCCGGGCGCACGCGCAGCCGGTCGCCGACATGGACCTGTTCGAGCGCCACCTCTTCGTCCGACCCATCCTCTCTGACACGCTTGGCCGTAACGGGCGCCAGATTGAGGAGCGCGCGGATCGCGCCCCCGGTTTGCTCGCGGGCGCGCAGTTCGAGGACCTGGCCGAGCAGCACCAGCACAGTGATGACCGCCGCCGCCTCGAAATAGATAGGCACGGAGCCATCGACGCTTCGGAATGCGGGCGGAAACAGCGATGGCGCAAAGGTCGCCACGACGCTGTATACCCAGGCGACGCCGGTCCCCATGGCGATCAGCGTAAACATGTTCAGATTGCGGGTGACCAGCGATTGCGCGCCGCGCACGAAGAACGGCCAGCCGGCCCACAGGACGACCGGTGTGGCGAGGAGGAACTGCGCCCAATTCGATAGCTGCGGTGGCATGTAATGATGGAGACCGAGGAAGTGCCCGCCCATTTCCAGGAAGAAAACCGGGACGGCGAGCGATAGACCGATCCAGAAGCGCCGCGTCATGTCGATGAGCTCGGTGCTCGGGGCCTCCGCTGCCGTCGTGACCAGCGGCTCCAGCGTCATGCCGCAGATTGGACAAACGCCGGGGCCTACCTGGCGGACTTGCGGGTGCATGGGGCAGGTGTAGATCACGCCTGGTTCGGGAGGCGTAGGTCCAGCAACGCGCGGTGTAGCGCGAGCATGACCTCTTTGCCCCGAATGATCCAGATGTCTGTGGCTTATGGTCTATCCTTCGGAGTCGATGAAACGTGGCGCTTTGCGTCGAAGTGCCGGCAACCCAGCCGCGATAATCGGGAAGCCTCCTCTGATCATGCAGAACTGCGTTCCCCGCACACGCTCCGTTGAGCCGTCCTCGGTTCGCTGGTGCGGCTTCCCGGACCGGTCTTCCCCTTACGGTGAGCTGTGAACGTGAGACGCAGTTCGAGAGGATTGTGTGGGATCGCCCAGCGGTTCCGGATTACCCAAGAATGTCGGAAATTCTAGCGACCGCAATTACTTGCATGCTGATCAGCCTACATGTGACATTCTGTCGCGGGGGGTGCCAACGCAAAATCGCTATAGGCATAGAGCTACGGCCTCCCGTCGTAGTCCAAGCTATGGAGGTCCCCCATCATGAAAATTGTAGACGCGCCGTCCGCGGTGTCGACGCCTCAACCGCGCTGTCTCGGCGTGCGCTGTCGCCTTCATATTTTTCGCTCTCATGCGTCATTAAACTGGTCCACCGAATTGAGGCGCGGAGCATGGCGGTGACTTCGCCAGAACTCGAGACCGCCCCGCGCACTCCTCGACAAGCTGACATTACGAGAGCTGTAAAAGCCGTTCAGCGGGCAGGCCTTCCTGTCGTGCGCGTCGAAATCTGTGGGGCGAAAATTGTGGTGTTGACCTCTCCCGATGTGGTGATGACGCCAAAATCCGCTGTTCAAGAATGGCTCGACAAAAAAAATGCGCGTGCGACTAAAGGGCATTAACAAAATCACGAAGCGCCTCGCTGACGGCTCATCGAGGACCTATTTTTATGCGTGGAAAGGCGGGCCTGCGCTGATTGGCGAGCCGGGCTCGCCAGAGTTCATCGAATCTTACCGGGCGGCGCATGCCGCCCGGAGTCGCGCCAATACAGGTCATCTCTCGTCTGTGCTCGACGCCTATCAGGACAGCGAGGCGTTCCGTTCGCTGGCGCCGCGAACGGCTTTGGATTATCGGCGATACATCGAAGCGATCGAACGTGAGTTTGGCGATTTTCCTCTGGCTGGATTGTCGGAGCGAGATGCACGTCGCGAATTTCTGCGCTGGCGCGACAATGTCGCCAAGCGTTCAAAGCGCGCGGCCGATTACGGCTGGTCTGTGCTCGCGCGGGTTCTGTCGTGGGCCTTGGATCGCGGACTTGTGGACGCCAATCCCTGCGAAAGGGGTGGTCGCGTCTATAAGGCGTCTCGTGCGGACAACATCTGGTCCGACGCCGATGAGGCGGCGTTCATGGCCGTGGCGAGCTCACAGATGCGACTCGCCTATATGCTCGCGCTCTGGACTGGCCAGCGTCAGGCTGACGTGCTGAACGTCACATGGTCCGCCTATGACGGCGCATCGATCCGATTCAGACAGGGTAAGACCGGCGTCCGACTGGTCATTCCCGTCGGCGGTCCCTTGAAGGAAATTCTGGACGCCACGCCGCGCCGTGCGCCGCAGATCGTCACGAACGACGAGGGGCGGCCATTCACGTCTTCCGGCTTCCGCGCCAGCTTCAGGACGGCGCAAGCGCGGGCGGGGGTGAAGGGGCTAACCTTTCATGACCTGCGGGGAACGGCGGTCACGCGCCTGGCTGTCGCCGGCGCGACCGAGATGGAAATCGCTGCGATCACCGGCCACGCTGTCTCCGATGTCCGATCGATCCTCGAGAAGCATTATTTCAGCCGGGTCGCAGAGCTGGGCAAGAGCGCCATCCGCAAGCTCGAAACAAGAACAAAAATTCCCAACTGAACGCCCAACCGTGCGGGGAAGGTCAAGGGCGCATCTATGAAACATATTGATTTTATTGGTGAGCGCGCTGGGGCTCGAACCCAGGACCCCCTGATTAAAAGTCAGGTGCTCTACCGACTGAGCTACGCGCTCCAACCGGTCGCAAGCGCGACCGGATCTGCGTCCCGGTGACGAAAGCGAAGCGGGTCGGTCCGCTCGCCTGCCGCGTGAAACGGCCGTGATCAACTACCGGCCGGCGCCCTACCGGTCAACCCCGGCGAATTCCAATTGGGCCCCTTTTCCTGCGTCGACCGCGCGAGCCCGTCAAATCATGTATTTTGCAACCAGCACGACCGCTCCGAAAATCACCGCCGAGACCACGGTCGTAATCGCCGCCTTCTTCGCCAGTTGGGGCGCGACCGGTGCGCCGGGGTCGGCGCCCTCCGGGCGTTCCTCGCCCGCCTCTTCCGACGAGCGCACGCCCAGCGGAAGAACGGCGAACAGCACGATCCACCAGATGGTGGCGTAGATCGCCAGAGCGAGCGGGATGGGGAAGGGCATGGCTTACGCCTGCTCCAGCTCGACCAGCGTGCCGCAGAAGTCCTTCGGATGCAGGAACAGCACCGGCTTGCCATGCGCGCCGATCTTCGGCTCGCCGTCGCCGAGCACACGCGCGCCGGAGGCCTTCAGCTGGTCGCGGGCGGCGATGATGTCGTCGACCTCGTAGCAGACGTGATGAATGCCGCCCGACGGATTCTTGGCGACGAAGCCGGCGATCGGCGAATTCTCGCCATAGGGCTCGAGCAGCTCGATCTTGGTGTTCGGCAGCTCGACGAAGACCACGGTGACGCCGTGCTCGGCCACGGTCTCGGGCGTCGAGACCTTTGCGCCGAGCGCGTTGCGATAGACGGCGGAGGCCTTTTCGACGCTGTCGACGGCGATGGCGACGTGATTCAGACGACCGATCATTTCTTCCTTCCAGAATTTGCGGGCGTTCGCGCGCGGCTATGTTTCCATGCGGCAATAAGGCCACGGCGGGACAATTTCAACCGCGCGCCCCGATTCGCCGTCGGAGCGCATTCAGCAAAAGCTGACGGACCCTTGCGGCCGGAATGCGCTCCAAATTTATGTTTTTGCGTGATTTCTTGTTGCTCGCAGGATTCCACGCGAGCGGAAGCCCCGCTACGCGGCGCGGATGCAGGCGATCTGGTCCCGGAGCGGGGCCAGGCGCGGATCATGGGCGACGAAGGCGAACCACGGGCAGCCTTCCGCCTTGCCGCGTTCGAGGAGGCTCACCGCTTCGGCCTCGCGGCCGAGCGCCAGCGCGACGGAGGCCGCGAAGGACCGCGGCGCGCGGGCGTCCGCTCCGGTAGTTGCGGCGGCGAATGTCGCTTCGGCTTCGGCGGTCTCGCCCGCGCGCGCCTGCGCATAGGCGAGAACGCTCAGCACGAAGGGATCGCCGGGACTGGCCAGCACGCCGCGGCGGGCGGCGGCGATCGCCTCCTCGTGCCGTCCGTCGAGGCTTGCGACAATCGAGACGACGAGGTGAAGCGTGGCGGCGTCCGGGCGAAGCTCCAGGCCCCGGCCCGCGCGGGCGACGCTTCCCTCGCGGTCGCCGGCGCAGAGCGTGAGCCATGCCTGAAGCGAGAGCAGCACCTGATCGAGGGGGGAGGCGCGCAGGCCCTCCTCCGTGTCGGCGATGGCGTCGGCGAGGCGGTCCAGTGCGGCCAGAACCCAGCAGCGATACCACCGCGCCTTGCCGTAGCGCGGATCGTCGGCGACGGCGCGATCGAGGAGCGTCAGCCCCTCCTGCGGTCTGCCCAACAGCGTTCCGCGCGCCCAGCCGAGAACCGCCAGCGCCGGGGCGAAATCGGGCGCGATGGCGAGCGCCCGGCCGGCCGCGTCCTCGATAATCGCGGCGGCCTGCGGCGGCCGGAGGTAGCCGCGGGCGACGCGGCCGGCGGCGATGTCGGCGGCGAGAGACCAGACGGGGGCGGAGCCGGGATCGAGCTCGGCCGCGGCGGCGATCGCCGCCTGCGCGCGCTCGAAACCGTCCCGGGTCCGGTTTCCGGCGAGTTCGTAGGCCGTCTGCCACAGGTCGAGGATGCGGGCGCTGGGAGAGGTTTCCGCGCGACGCCATGGCTCGGCGTCGATGTCGACCTCCTCGATCTCGGCCCTCAGCGAGAGCCCGCGGCCGTAGGACGTGGCGATCAGATCCCTCCCGCCGGCCTCGCGCAGCGGCTTGCGCAGAAGATAGGCGCAGCGGTCGATCGATTCGTCGGAAGCCGGCCGGTCCGGCCAGAGGCGCGAGGCGATGAGGTCTCTGGAGACGACAGCGCCGTTCGAGTCGAGCAGAAGCTCCAGGAGCTGGCGCGCCTGCGGGCCTAGGTGGATGTGTTTCCCATCCCGCTGAAGGCCGCCTCGGGCGCTGTAGCTGAAACCCGCAAACCGCCGGACCGATTCACCCATGGCGACTCCCCGCGGTAGAATGATCGCATTCGCGCGGTCCGCGCAAGAGCCTGTAGCTAAGCGTATTTTTGGCTGCGGGAGCGTATAATTTCGCTGAACCATCGCAGCCACGGTCGCCCGTGCGGCCGACAAAAAAAACGCCGGACGTACCTCCGGCCCGGCGTTTTTGAGCTCCTCCTTGCGCCTGGGCGCCGGAAAACTCCCTCAGGCGTATAAAGAGTGAAATTGACGGCTGCATGACAAAAGCGCGCAGCTTTCGCCGCATCACCTCTTTCGCGCCGGCGCGGGCTCGCTGTCCTTTCCCCAGAAGAGCGCCAGCAGCGCCAGCAACACGGCCGCCGTCAGGAGGTAATACGGCGTGCGCGCGGAATAGAGACGCCCCACCGAGAACGGAAAGCGCGACACCCAATGTTCGCCGTTCGGCCCGTCGACGGTGACAATGCCGACATAATCGCCGCTTTCCTTGAAATCATATTCGAGATTGAGCGTGCCTGTCGGATAGACCCGGGGCGGCAGGTAGGCGACGGTGATCCTGTCGAGCTTCTCCTGCTCCTCCTGTTCCTCGCTGACATTGCGCACGATCCGGAAATCCGTCTTCATGTCGCGCATTTCGTTCTGCGCATAGTCGAGGATGAAGATCGTGTCTCCGGTCGCTGGAATGTCCTCGCAGAATTTCCTGTGCGAGAGGCTCGGCTGGTAGCCGGTGAAATACATGAAATCCGGGCCGACTTTCAGGACGCAGGCTTCCTGCTCGTGCCGTATGGCGCCATGCGCCAGCGCCGGCGCGGCGCCAGATGCGCCCAATGCGGCCAGCGCGCAAAGGGCGGGAAATCGAAGGTTGAACATATCGTCCTCCCATCGTTCGGGCCGGGCCGAAAGCGCCTGCTTCGCATATGGCGCGCAACGGAGCCGACGGATATGCGGCCCGGGCGAAACCCCGTCCCGCCCGCTACCGGCCCGTCTCTCGTCCGCCGCATCCCTCGTGAATGATCCGCGACCGCCCGCCTTCCGGCGCGCCGTGGAGCCATAGGGTAGATTGCGCCTTCTCCTTGCGGATCAAGATCTGCGCAGATCCGCAAAGCGGGTTCCTCTCCGGCCCGGGGACACGGTAAGATCGGCGCGTCGAAACGCTTCGAAGGTTGACAACATGCGCCGGCTCTTCGCCGCAGTGACGCTTGCCGCCCTCAGTCATCCCGCCGGCCCTGCGGCCGCGGCTGATCTCAACGACTATCCGACCTCGGCGCGCGCCGATTACGTCTTCGGCTGCATGAAGGCCAATGGCGACACGCGACTGTCGCTCGAACAATGCTCCTGCTCGATCGACGTCATCGCCAGCATCCTGCCCTATGAGGGCTATGTCGCCGCCGAAACCGTGGCGAGCGTCAATCAGCAGGCGGGGCAGGTCGGCATGATGATGCGCAACACCGGCGCGGCGCGCGACGTGCTGGAGACCTTGCGGCGCGCGCAGGCCGAAGCGCAGGTCAGGTGTTTCTAGTTATCTCGAAAGCGGCGGAGGGCACATGCTCATTCTCATTCTCGGAATCGCGATCTTTGTCGGCGTCCATGTCTTCGCTAGCTTTCGCAAACAGCGGGCGGCGCTGATCGAGCGGCTCGGTCTCAAGACTTACAAGCTCGTCTACTCGCTCGTCGCGGCCGCGGGGCTTGCGCTCATCATCTTCGGCTTCTCGCGCTATCGCGCCGAGGGCATGATCCAGATCTGGTCGCCGCCGGAGTGGACGCGCCATCTGGCCATGCCGCTCGTCTGGTTCGCCTTCATCGCGCTCGCGAGCCGCCGCGCGCCGCCGTCGCGGATAAGGGGCTGGCTGCGTCATCCGACGCTAGTCGCTGTGAAGAGCTGGGCGCTCGCGCATCTCCTCGTCAATGGCGATCTCGGCGGCATGATCCTGTTCGGGTCGCTGCTCGGATGGGCCGTCTATGACCGCATCGCCGTGAAGAAGCGGGGCGACATGGGCGCCCCCCGCCTCGAAGCCTTTACGCGCGGCGATGCGATCGCGGTCGGCGCGGGGACGGCGATCTTCGTCTTGATCCTCTTCCTGCACCCGTGGCTCTTCGGCGTCGCCGTCCTGCGGGGTTAGGCTATAAAAGACGCAGGGCGAGCCCGGCCCCTACGCTGAGCAGGAGCGTCGGGCCGAGGCCCAGACCGAAGCGCATCGCCGCGCCCGCGACGGCCGAGAGCGCCAGCGCCGTCATGTCGACGCTGGCGAGGACAGGAAGTTCGAAGGGCAGGCCTTCCGGCGCCCAATGGGCGCGAAAGAGGAAGTGCGTCGCAAACCACAAAGCAAGATTTGTAATGACGCCGACGACCGCCGCCGCGATCGCCGCAAGCGCGGCGCCGAGCGCCTTGTTTCCGCGTAGCCGCTCGACGAAGGGCGCGCCGGCGAAAATCCACAGGAAGCAGGGCGCGAAGGTCACATAGGCCGCAAGCAGTCCGCCGAGCGCTCCGGCCACAAGCGGGGGCAGGGCGCCAGCATTGCGGAAGGCGGCCATGAAGCCCACGAATTGCACGACCATGATCAGCGGCCCCGGCGTCGTCTCCGCCATGCCGAGCCCGTCGAGCATCTCGGCCGGCTGAAGCCAGTGGAAATGGTCAACGGCCTGCTGGGCGACATAGGAGAGCGCCGCATAGGCGCCGCCGAAAGTGACGACCGCCATTTTCGAGAAGAAGACGGCGATGCGGGTGTAGACGTCGCCGGCGCCGAGGATTGCGGCAAGCGCGGCGACCGGAACAAGCCAGAGCGCCGCGAAGGCAGCGGCGACCATGAGCGCCCGCCGCGCGGGCGGAGCGTCGTCCATATCATCGCCGGTCGCCTCGCCATGCGCCGCCATTTGGCCCGCGAGCCCGATGCGCGCGCCGAGTAAGCCGATCAGACCTGCGCCCAAAACGATGAGTGGAAAGGGCGCATGGAAGACGAAGAGCCCGAGGAAGGCGAGCGCAGCGATCGCTTTCTGTGCGGGATTCTTCAGCGCGCGTCCCGCGAGCCGCCAGATTGCGGCTACGACCAGCGCCAGCACGGCGGCCTTCAATCCGAAAAAGGCGCCGTCGACGGCCGGCGTTGCGCCATAGGCCGCATAGATGAGGCTCAGCGCCATGACGGCGATGACGCCCGGCAGAATGAACAGCCCGCCGGCGACAAGGCCGCCGATCGTTCCGTGCATCAGCCAGCCGATATAGGTCGCAAGCTGCTGCGCCTCGGGACCCGGCAGCAGCATGCAGAAATTCAGCGCGTGCAGGAAGCGGCGCTCGGAGACCCACTTTTTTTCGTCGACGAGCACGCGATGCATCAGCGCGATCTGCCCGGCGGGACCGCCGAAGCTCAGAAGCGCGATGTGGGCCCAGACGCGCGCAGCGGCGGCGAGTGTGACGGGGCGTAGAACCTGAGATACGGATTCAGACGACATGAAGCGCCCTCGGCTTGCGAAGCTGGACGCGATGCTTGGGCATGTCGCCGGATTGGCCGATAGCCAAACGGGGAGATCGCCTTCCCCGCGATCATCAAGCCATGCCCGAGGCCCCCGCGTCAACCTGCCCGCGCTTATCCGCCGAGCCGCGCGAGCGCCTTGTGTCGGCCGATGAGCGGCAGCAGCGCCGCAAGCTCCGGTCCGCTTTCCTCGCCTGTCAGCGCGAGGCGCAGCGGGTGGAACAGCGCCTTGCCCTTGCGGCCCGTCGCGGCCTTCACCGCGCCCGTCCAGGTGGACCAGGTCGTTTCGTCCCATGGTTCGGCGGGAAGGAGCTGCGCCGCCTCCCCGAGGAAACCGGCGTCCTCGTGGATCGGCGTGATTTCCCCTTCCACAACGCGCCACCATTTCAGGATCTCGTCGAAACGCGAGAGGTTGCCGCGCGCTGCGCGCCACAGCGGCTCGGCCTTGTGGCCGACGACGTCATGAGCTGCGAGGCGCTCTCTCACGTCCCCGAATTCATATAGCGCGAGCGTGCGATGGGTGAGCGTTCGCAGATCGTCGGGGTCGAAACGCGCCGGATTGCGCGACACATGCGCGAGGTCGAAGCTCTTCGCCAACTCCTCCAGCGAGCGCATGGCGTGCACATTGTCGGAGGAGCCGGTGAGCGTCGCGAGCGCGGCGACCGCCATGGGCTCGTAGCCTTCCTCGCGCAGCGAGGCGATTGAAAGCGAGCCCGTGCGTTTGGAGAGACCCTCGCCGCTCGCGCTCACCAGCAGATTGTGATGCGCAAAGACCGGCGCGACGGCTTGTGGGGCGAGCGACCTGAAAAGCTGCAATTGAACGGCGGTGTTCGTCACGTGGTCTTCGCCGCGGATGACATGGGTGATCTTCATGTCGATGTCGTCGACGACCGAGGGGAGCGTATAGAGGAAGCTCCCGTCCGCGCGGATCAGCACCGGGTCCGAGAGCGCCGCGCAGTCGATATGCGCCGGCCCGCGAATGAGATCGGTCCATTCCACGACGCCGGGCTCCAGCTTGAATCGCCAGTGCGGGCGGCGTCCCTCCGACTCCAGCTTCGCTTTCTCGGCGTCGGTCAGGCGCAGCGCGGCGCGGTCATAAACCGGCGGCAGGCCGCGCGCCTGCTGGATCTTGCGCCGCTTCTCCAGCTCCTCCGGCGTCTCGTAGCAGGGATAGAGGCGCCCCTCCTCGCGCAGCTTCGCCGTCGCGGCCTCGTATCGCGCAACGCGCTCCGACTGCCGGAAGACGGCGTGCGGAACAATGCCCAGCCAGGCGAGATCGACCTCGATCCCCCGCGCGAACTCCTCGGTTGACCGGGCGGAATCGGTGTCATCGAACCGCAGTATGAATCGTCCATGGTGCGTTGCGGAGAACAGGAAATTGAACAGCGCCACGCGCGCATTGCCGATGTGGATGCGGCCGGTCGGCGAGGGCGCGAATCGAACGATAGGAGAGGTCATGAGGAAGCTTCGTCAGGAGTTTTCGCAAACCATGCGTCGCGAAAAGATTCTCGCGCTGCAGCCCTTTTGCCAAGAAGCGGCGGCCTTGTCAGGCGGAATATTGAGCTGGCCGCGTCCGGGCGTCGCCGGTCGCGCGTCCCGCGACAAGGAGCAGGTCTCGCGCCGGCGCCGCGCCAGCGCCCTGCGTTGCGACGCGTAACGCGCCGCGCCCATGTTGCTGGCCTATGTCTGCGCCGGATGGTGCGCTTTCATCCTCGTCCTGAACTTCGCCGCGATGGGCGTCATGGCGCGAAAATGCAAGGCGCGGCCCCGCACCCTGCCGGCGCCGGCCGCCGCGCCGCCGGTGAGCATCGTGCGCCCCTTGCGCGGCCTCGAGACCTTCAGCGAGGAGACGCTGCGCGCGACTTTCGAACTCGACTATCCCGACTATGAAATCATCTTCTGCGTCCAGTCGCCGAATGATCCGATCATCCCGCTCGTCGAGCGCGTGATCGCGGAGCATCCGCGGCGGGAGGCGCGTCTTCTCGTCGGCGACGATTATGTCAGCGCCAATCCCAAGCTCAATAATTGCGTGAAGGGCTGGGAGGCGGCGCGCCATGACTACGTCATCCTCGCCGACTCCAACGCCCTGCCGCCGCGGGACTATGTGCAGACGATGCTCGCGGCCTTCGGGCCCGACACGGCGATGACCGTGTCGATGCCGATCGGCTCCCGGCCGAGAGGCTTCTGGGCGGCGGTCGAATGCGCCATCCTCAACACTTTCCAGGCGCGCTGGCAGTATGGAGCCGAGGCCATCGGCATCGGCTTCGCGCAGGGCAAGAACATGATGTGGCGGCGCGAGGTGCTTGACCGCGCCGGCGGCATTCGCGCGCTGGGGAGCGAGATCGCCGAGGACGCCGCCTCGACGAAGATCATCCGCGCGCAAAAGATGAATGTGCGCCTCGTCGACATGCCCTTCGAGCAGCCTCTGGGAGAACGCACGGCGCATGAAGTCTATTCGCGCCATGTGCGCTGGGCGCGTCTGCGGCGCGTCACGTTCCCGGCCTATTTCGCGCCGGAATTCATGAACGGCAGCTTCGTCGCCATTGTGCTCGGCGCATACGCCGCCCTGCAATTCGATGGGAGCGTCAGCGCCGCGGCGCTGGCGGCCGCGCTGATCGCCCTCTCGCTGCATTCCGGCGAGATCATGCTTGCGCGAATTTGCGGGTTTCCCGTCGACTGGCGCACCCCCTTCGCGCTCGCCATGCGCGACCTGCTTTTGCCGGTGATGTTTGTCGATGCTGTGCTCTTCGACGATTTCGTCTGGCACGGAAATGCGATGACCGTTCGCGAAGTGGAGGACACGGCCGGGTAGGGCGTTCGGGAAATGTGTAGGCGGTTTTCCGTTCGAACGCGCGACAGGATATGCCGCTGGAGCAAATTCGGCCGAATTTGCTTTAGCGCGCGCCCTCCCGCAACATTGCGAGCGTTCGCGCGTCCTCTTCGCCCGCGAAAAATTTCTCCAGTGCCTTCGCGAAGATCGCTTCCTGCGGCGCGGCGTGCGCGAAGAGGGTCATCGACGATCTGAATTTCTTGCCGTCGACGTCGCCGAGCACGTCTGCTGCCGTGCGGCCCTCGATAGCGAGCATCGCCTCGACGCAGGCGCGCAGCCGCGGGCCAAGGATGGGATGGGCGAGATAGGCGACGGCCTCGTCCAGTCCAGAAATCCCGTAGAACTGCGCCGTCTCGCTGAAACCTAGGCCGCGCAGTTGAGGAAAGACATACCACATCCAGTGGCTCGTCTTGCGCCCCGCCTGCAGTTCCCGAAGCGCGCGATCGTAAGCGGAACGCTGCGCATCCACGAAGCGCCGGAGATCATGGGGGTCGTCCATTCGCGCCACTCCGTCGCGCTCTGCGCAGCGTCGCGCCGCGCAGACCCGATCGGCGGAGCGACCGACTCACTCCGCCGCGTGTTGTTCCTGCACGCCGCGCGCGACGCGTTCCGCCTTCAGCAGCTCCGCCACGAGGAAGGCCACCTCGATCGCCTGTTCGGCGTTGAGGCGCGGATCGCAATAGGTGTGATAGCGGTCGCGCAGGTCGTCTTCCGAGATGGCGCGGGCGCCGCCGGTGCACTCCGTCACGTCCTTGCCGGTCATTTCGAGATGAATGCCGCCGGCGTAGGTGCCTTCCGCCTGATGGACGGCGAAGAAGTTGCGGATCTCCGACATGATACGGTCGAATGGCCGCGTCTTGTAACCTGCGGCGCTGATCGTGTTGCCGTGCATGGGGTCGCAGGACCACACGATGTTGCGGCCCTCGCGCGACACGGCGCGCACCAGCGCCGGCAGCGAGTCGGCGATCTTGTCGGCGCCGAAGCGGCAGATGAGCGTGAGGCGTCCCGGCTCGTTTTCCGGGTCCAGGGCGTCGATGAGGCGCATCAGCCCGTCGGGCGTCAGGCTCGGGCCGCATTTCAGGCCGATCGGATTCTTCAGCCCGCGCATGAATTCGACATGCGCGCCATTTTCCTGCCGGGTGCGGTCGCCGATCCACAGCATGTGGCCGGAGGTCGCGTAATAATCGCCGGTGGTCGAGTCGATTCGGGTCAGCGCCTGTTCGTAGCAGAGGAGGAGCGCCTCGTGAGACGTATAGAAATCCGTCTGGCGCAGTTCGGGATGGTGCTCGGGGTCGAGCCCGATCGCGCGCATGAAGCCGAGCGTCTCGGTGATCTGGTCGGCGAGCTTCTGGTAACGCTCCGACTGCGGGCTGCTCTTGACGAAGCCCAGCATCCAGCGATGGGCGTTCTCGAGATTGGCGAAGCCGCCGGCCGCGAAGGCGCGGATGAGGTTCAGCGTCGCCGCCGACTGGCGATAGGCCAGAAGCTGGCGCTGCGGATCGGGCTCGCGCGCGGCGTCGGTGAAGTCAATATCGTTGATGATGTCGCCGCGATAGCTCGGCAACTCCTTGTCGCCCTTCTTCTCGACGGGCGAGGAGCGCGGCTTGGCGAACTGGCCGGCGATGCGGCCGACCTTCACCACCGGCGAGCCCGCCGCATAGGTCAGCACCACGGCCATCTGCAGGAAGACGCGGAAAAAGTCACGGATGTTGTCGGCCGAATGCTCGTTGAAGCTCTCGGCGCAGTCGCCGCCCTGCAGCAGGAAAGCCTTTCCGGCGGCGACGTCGGCAAGCTGACGCTTGAGGTTGCGCGCCTCGCCGGCGAAGACGAGGGGCGGAAAACCGGCGAGCTGCCGCTCGACATCGGCCAGAGCCGCCTGATCCCGGTAGACCGGCGTCTGCTCGATCGGCAAATTTCTCCAACTGCCCGGCGTCCAGCGTTCCACTATCCCAAACTCCGAAAAATCAACGCCCAAGCGGGCGCGTCAGCGGCGCCGCAGCATCGGCGCGAGAGGCGCTTATAGATGAAAACGGCTTGAAAAGCGACCCTTTCGCCATAGACCCCCGGCGAAGGCTTAATTGGGGCCCCCAGTTGGCGACGGTTCCCGTCAGCGGTTATAAGCGGAACGCATCCGCATGCCGCGTCGGGAGCCCATGCCTTTCATTCTGTCGCAATTCATCGAGGCCGCTCGCTGGATCGGCGCGCTCGTCGTGCTGGCGGTCCACACGAACAATATGTACATCAACCTTGCGGATATCATGACCGCGCCACATGCGCCGCCGGTATACGCATGGTGGTTCTTTGCGGCCTTCGAACTCGGCCACCAGGCCGTGCTCGGCTTTTTCGTGATGTCGGGCTATCTCGTCGGCGGCGCCGTCGTGTCGCATATCCTCAAGCGGCAGGACTTCCTGCGCGAATATTTCATCCATCGCGTCACCCGAATCTATCTCGTCCTCGTGCCGGCGGTGATTTTCACCCTCATGCTGGATCAGATTGGCCGCCGGGCCTTCGCCGACAGCGGCGTCTATGAGTGGCCGATGTTCGACGGACATTTTTCGGCGACGCTTTTTTTCGCGAGCCTCGTCAATCTGCAGAGCATCGCCTTCGACTATTTCGGCACCAACGGCCCGCTTTGGTCGCTCGCCTGCGAGTTCTGGTATTACGTCACCTTCCCGCTGCTGCTGCTGCCCCTGGCGCGCAATTATTCGCCGGCGCTGCGTTTTGGCGGCTTCGCGCTGGGCCTGGCGCTGCTCGTCGCGCTTTCCATCCCGCCGAGCTTCTTCAAGTTCGGCTATATTCTCTGGGCGGCCGGCGCCTTCGCCACGCTTCTGCCTCGGCCGATCATCCGTTCGCGCTGGCTGGCCCTAGCGCTCTATGCGGTCGTCGTGATCCTGATACGCTTTCTCGTGCGCGGCCCCAATCTCCTAGCCTGGCCGCGGTTGATGGATATTTCGGATTTTGTCGCCTCGATGCTCTTCATCGTCGTTCTGGTGTCGTTCCGCTTCGGTCCGCACGAGGGTTTCTCCCTGCTGCGGCCCAAGCTTCACAAGACGCTCGCCGATTTCTCCTTCTCGCTCTATTCGATCCACCTGCCGATGCTGATTTTCATGCGCGCCATGGTCGGCCATGTATTCGGCCGCGACTGGGCGACGCAGCTCGCCACGCCGCAGAATTACGCCGCCGCCTTTGCGGCCATGGCGGTCACGATCGTCTCGGGTTACGGTTTTTCGCGCCTCACGGAGGCCAGGACCGGCGCCGCCCGGCGGGCGTTGCGAAGCCTTCTCGACAGAATCGCGCCCGCCGCCGCGAGGCCGGCGGAGTAGACGTCGTCCTGTCGGGATCAGTCGGGGCGACGCCGGCGCGCGGGCGCGCGCATGGTGACGAGTTCTTCCGCCATGGTCGGGTGCACGGCCATCGTCGCGTCGAAGTCCCGTTTGGTCGCGCCCATGCGCAAGGCGACGCCGACGAGCTGGGCCATCTCGCCCGCCTCCGGCCCGAAAATATGCGCGCCCAGCACCCGCTGGCTCTCGGCCTCGACGACGAGCTTCATGTATACGCGCTCCGCGCGGCCCGAGAGCGTCGCCCGCATCGGACGGAAGGACGTCTCGTAAATATCGAGCGCGGGATGCTTTTCCTGCGCGGCGGCTTCCGTCAGTCCCACCGTGCCGATCTCGGGCGTCGTGAACACCGCGCTCGGCACGCAGTCGTAGTCCACCGTCGTCGGCGCGCCGCCGAAGACGCTGTCGGCGAAGGCGTGGCCCTCCCGAATGGCGACGGGCGTGAGGTTGACTCGGTCGGTCACGTCCCCGACGGCGTAGATCGACGCGACATTGGTGCGCGACTGCGCGTCGACGATGATCGCGCCATTTTCGCGCGTCTTCACGCCCGCCAGCTCCAGCCCGAGATGCTGGGTCAGCGGCCGGCGGCCTGTCGCGACCAGCACGGCGTCGACGGTCAATTCCTCCCCGTCGCTCATCGTGACGGCGAGGCCGCTTGCGGATTTGTCGATGCGGGACGGCAACGCGCCGGCGTGATGGCGGACGCCGGCATGCTCCAGCGCTTCGGAAAGGCGCTTGCGCAGATCCTCGTCGAAGCCTCGCAACGGCAGTTCCGCGCGATAGGCCAGCGTGACCTCGGAGCCGAGGCGGGCGAAGACGCTTGCGAACTCCACCGCGATATAGCCCGCGCCGACGATCAGCAGCCGCTGCGGGAAGGAGGGCAGGTCGAAAATTTCGTTCGACGAGAGGCCCCATTCGAGGCCCGGAATATGCGGCGCAAGCGCTGGCGCGCCGCCCGTGGCGACAAGGATGCAGCGCGCGCTGGCCGTGCGGCCGTCCGAGAAGCGGACGGCGTTCGGCCCGGCGATGGTCGCGCGGGCGCGGATCAGCTCGACGCCGGCGTTGCCCAGCGTCTGCTCATAGAGGCCGGAGAGCCGCGTGATCTCCTTCTCCTTGGCCGAGACCAGCGTCGGCCAGTCGAAGGAGACGTCGCCAACGCGCCAGCCGAAGCCCCTGGCGTCCTCGAATTCGTCCCTGAAGCGGCTCGCCAGCACATAGAGCTTTTTCGGCACGCAGCCGCGGATGACGCAGGTGCCGCCGACGCGAAATTCCTCGGCGATGGCGACCTTCGCGCCGTGGCTCGCCGCGACGCGGGCCGCGCGAACCCCGCCGGAGCCGGCGCCGATGACGATGAGGTCGTAGTCGAAATCGCTCATGGCCCCTCGCCCGAGATGTCTCCGATGATGCGAACGCCCTTCGCGCCGGCGATGAAGATCGCCTTGGCGAGGCCGATGAAGAGCCCGTGATCAACGACTCCCGGAATGCAGGAGAGCCGCTCGGCAAGCGCCTCGGGCGCGTCGATCGCGCCGAAGGCGCAGTCGAATATGTAATGTCCGCCGTCGGTGAGATAGGGCGCGTCCGGCGCCGCCATGCGCCGGGTGATCGTCCCGATCAGGCCGAGGCCGCGAGCGACGCGCTCGATGTGCAGCTGCGTCGAGCGCGCGCCGAAACGGTCGACCTCGACGGGCAGGGGAAAAGCGCCGAGCGTCCGCACCTCCTTCGTTGCGTCGGCGATGACGACCATGCGCCTCGAGGCCGCCGCGACGATCTTCTCGCGCAACAGCGCGCCGCCGCCGCCCTTTATCAGCCGCAACCGGGCGTCGAATTCATCGGCGCCGTCCACTGTGAGATCGAGTTCCGGCGTTTCGTCCAGCGTCGAAAGCCTGATTCCGAGGCCTTCGGCCTGGGCCCGGGTGCGTTCCGACGTCGGCACGCAAAGGACCTCGAGACCGTCGCGCACGCGGGCGCCGAGAAGATCGACGAAATGTGCGGCGGTCGAGCCGGTGCCCAGCCCAAGCTTCATGCCATGGGTCACGGTTTCCAGTGCGGCCGCGGCTGCGGCGCGTTTCATCGCCTCGGCGGAAAGTGCGACCACGGTCATTTCGCCTGCGGGGTGCAGACGACCGAGCTCTCGTTGAGCACGAAGCAGATCGACATCATGCCCGAGCGCAGATCGACGCGGAACACGCCGCCCTCGCCCGTGTGACGGGAGGCGACCAGCGCATATTCGCTGAAGGTTCCCGCCTTTGCGCCCTCGCCCGGGGGATAGCAAAGCGTGACGCCGATCGGCGAACCCTCCTTGAGGCCATATTGGCAGGCGCCGACTTCACCCGTCGCCCTGTCGAGCCGGAACACGCGGTTGAGGTCCGTCTGCGGGGCGGCGAGAAATTCATAGTTCCCCGCCGCGGCGGCCGGCGCAACGCTCGCGGCGGCGAATGAGGCCGCGAGGAATAGGAATCGTCGCATGTGGAAAAAACGCGTGTGACGCATTCGTCCGCTCCCTGTCGCGAATCGGTCGGGGCAGTCTACACGCGCAGGCTGCGCGGCGCCGATTGCGGCGAAAAATTCCTTGACCCGGCTCGATCCGCCCCGCTACGCCCTCGGCGATGACAACCACTGCGCCCACCCTCGTATTCGACCTCGACGGCACTCTGGCCGACACCGCCCATGACCTGATCGCGACCCTCAACGTCCTGCTGGCGCGCGAGGGACGGCCGAAGGTCGCGCCGGAAGCGGCGCGCAGCCTCGTGGGCGCCGGCGCCCGGGCGCTGATCGAGCGCGGATTCGCCCTCGACGGCGCGCCGCCGCCGCCCGAGCAGGTCGATCCGCTGGTGCAGGATTTCCTCGCCCATTACGAGGCCCATATCGCGGACGAGAGCCGGCTTTTTCCCGGGGCGCTGACGGCGCTAGACCGCTTCGCCGCCGCCGGCTTCCGCCTCGCGGTCTGCACCAACAAGCCGGAGCGGCTCGCGAAGCTTCTGCTCGAAAAGCTCGAAGCCGCCGATCGTTTCGCGGCGATCTGCGGACGCGGCACTTTCCCCATGCACAAGCCCGACCCGCGCACGCTGCTGCTGACGATCGAGGCGGCGGGCGGCGACCCTCGCCGCGCGGTGATGGTCGGAGATTCGAAGACGGACGTCGACACGGCGAAAAACGCCGGCGCGCCGGTGGTGGCGGTCGATTTCGGCTACACGGACGTTCCGGTGTCGGAACTCGGCCCGGACCGGATCATCTCGCATTTCGACGATCTGTGGGACGCGACCCACGCCATTTTGCGCGCGCCGGCCCCCGGTCGCACTTGACGGACAGCCTCGCCCTCTCTTACAGGGGAGGCGTCTCGCGAAAATCGCGACGGGCGGCTAGCTCAGCGGGAGAGCACTCCCTTCACACGGGAGGGGTCACAGGTTCAATCCCTGTGCCGCCCACCATCTGAATTTACGATCTTCAAAATTACCTGAAATCTTCGGGAGCGTTGGGGGAGCGGGCGTCGCTCCCTCATCATCGACGGCCGTCATCCGCCGGCGAGCGGGCGCATCTTGCCGGCGCAAAGAGGCCGCGATCGGCTCCGATCGCGGCCCCTCGCCGAGTGGTTCTTTCGCAATCAACCGGGCAAACGCGGTCCGCGCGTGTTCCCGCTGCGATCCGCCTTCGTGATCAGAACTTCATGCTGGGCTTGTATCCCTCGGCCGCATTTCCCGGGAAGGGCTGTATCGACTTGATGCAGTTGTATGAGCCGTCGGCCGACATCGTTCCGTTGGGGCCGCAGACGAAGACGCTGTTGATCGTGGCCGTCCGCGCTTGCATCGAGATCGGCGACCCGCCGCAGGACGTCGACGATTTTGCGACTACGCGCACCGTGCCCCAGACACGAAAGGCGTAAGCCCCGCTGTTCGCGCCCGTGCCCGGGCCGGGATTCGTCGGCCTGAAAAAGCTTTGATAGGTCCCGGGCGTATTGTACTTCGCCTTGAGCGGATATTCGATGGTGAGCTCACGGCTCGCGCGAAAGCCTGCTGCGGCGGGCAAAACGCTGCCGCCCGCTCCGGTCGGCTTCATGGCGGTGTTCATGTAAATCGCCGACACCTTGAGACTGACCGTGTCGCCCGCAGCGGTGTCGATCGGCGCGGTAATGTGAGGATGGTTGGCGTGGCGCGTGTCGCCCGCCGCCTCGTCGGATGTCGCGGAAGCCGAGGCGCTCGCCGGACATTCGCCGTCATCGGCTTTCAGAATGACATCGACGCCGTTGAATGTGTCTTCGAACGCCGGCTCGCTGCTGAAGCCGACCGTGAGAACGATAGATTTCTTCGAGGCGGGCAGCGTGCGGGATTCATGCGCCACTGCCGGCGTCATCGCCGCTTGAGAGACGAGCGCAGTAACAAGAAGCGTCGGACAAACTAGCGTCTTCATCATCTTTTCCTTTGTTTGGACATGACACGACTATCGGCCGACGTCCCCGTTCTGTGAGGACGCAGCAGATTTCTGGCGTCGGACCGGATGGCCGATGCGATGAGGCTTTTGAATTTGTTGGAAGCGTTATTGGATCAGCAGCGCATCTCTCGAGGATGCGGCCGATGTTGGGCGCGGCTTATTTAGCCGATCGGCGGCGCGCGAGCAGCCCAGACGCTGCCCCAGCCTGTTCCGGTAAGAAGCGAGGAAACCTCGGCAAAACCCGTATAGAGGGAAGCGCCGAGCCCGCTATCCATAAAGCTCGCAACGATCGCGACGATCGCCGTCAGAAGCCAGGATTCGTCAGACGCATTCGCCGAACATGAAAGGCAGCAGTCGGAATCGTCGGCGTGCTTGTGAACAGGGGCGTCCTGACCCGCATTGTTGAGACATATGACGCGGGTGATCGCGGCGCCGTGAGCGTCGAAGAACACATCTGCTTCAACGGGCGTCGCAAGCGAGGACTTTATTGGCAGCAGTCCCTGAAGAACGAGCAGGCAAGCGACAACCGCCGCATAAAACATGCGGCGCACGCTCCACGATAATGCCCCTCTCGTCGCCATGTTTCGAACATATTCGAGTCACGCATAATGTCAATCGGGATTAGATGCGCCATCGGGCGTTCGACATAATGTTATCACTTCGCCAGGGGAAGGCGGACGACAAATTCGCTGCCATGTCCCGGCCCATCGCTGTGCGCGTCGATGCGCCCGCCATGCAAAAGTATAAGGCCCCGGGAGAGCGCGAGTCCCACGCCGATGCCGCCCGACGCAATGCGCGATCCGGTTTTGACCTGCGCGAACATGTCGAAAATCGAACCGAGCGTTTCGGGCGGCAGGCCGGCGCCATTGTCGCGCACGCTGACGATTGCTTCCTTTTCACCATGGGTCGCAGCGATGTCGATGCGCCCGCCAGCATCCGTGAATTTGACCGCGTTGTTGATAAGATTGCCGAAAACCTGCACGAGACGCACAGGATCGCCGTCGATCTCCAGGGGGCGCGAGGGAAGTTCCATTGTCAATTGGTGACCATTCTCCTGAACGAGCGGCTGACAAAGATCGACCGCCTGCGACAGGATTTCACCCAGTTCGACGCGCTCTTTTTTCAGTTCGATCTTGCCATGCTTGATGCGCGTGATCTCGAGAAGATCGTCGACGATGCGTTTGAGATGATTGACCTGCCGCTCGATCCTTGCAAGCGACGCGCGCTTCTTCTCTTCAGCGGCCGATGTTTCGGACGTCAGGATGTTCAGCAGATTGACGGAATTGCTGATTGCGCCCAACGGATTTCGTAATTCATGGGCAAGCGTCGCCAGAAATTCGTCCTTGCGACGGTCGACGCTGAGTAGCTCCTCCTCGATCTTTTTCAATTCCGTAATGTCGTAAACGGCGCCCATGGCGCGAAACGGATGGCCGTCGGCGTCGAAAAACACAATGCCTTTCGACGCAATCCAGCGCGTCTCACAATCGTCTGCACGCACGATCCGGCACTGGAAGTCGAGGCGTCCGCCGCCCGACAGGGCCGCCTGCATTTCCGAGTCGACACGCTGGCGATCCTCGGGGTGAACGCGCGACAGGAAATCGTCATATGTTAGAGACGCGCCTCGCGGCAGGCCATAGAGGTCGTAATATTCATTATTGAGGAATGTTTCGTTCGCGCCGAGATCCCAATCCCAAATTCCGATATGCGCCGACGACTGGGCGAGGCTCAGCCTTTCCTCGCTCTTGCGCAGCGCCTCTTCCGCATTCCTGCGTTCCGTCACGTCGACGCCCGAACCGATGTAGCCGAGAAATTCCCCTTCCGGCGTAAAGCGGGGAACGCCGATGTCGCGAATCCAGCGATATTCCCCATCGTGGCGACGCAATCGATATTCCATCTCGAAGGGTTTGCGCGCGTCGAAAGCCGACCCGTAGGTTTCGAGACAGCGGTCGAGATCGTTCGGGTGAACGCACGCCGTCCAGCCGTCGCCCAATTGCTGTTCGAGCGCGCGGCCGGTAAAATTCAGCCAGGTCCTGTTGAAATATGTGCAACCCTTTTCCGCGCCCGACATCCATATCAGCGCCGGCGTATGATCCGCGATTTGCTGGAAGCGATGTTCGCTTTCTATAAGGGCGGCTTCGGCCTGCTTGCGTTCCGTGATGTCGACATGCGCGCCGACAGCGCGCGATGGCGCGCCCGCTTCGTCCCGTTCGACGACCTCGCCCCGGCTCAATATCCAGCGATATTTGCCGTCCTTGGTCCGGAGCCTGAATTCGCAGGAATAGGCGCCGGATTCGGACAACCATTCGTCAACGCGCGCCAGCGTGGCATCCCGATCGTCAGGATGGAGAAGTTCCATCCAGTGACGGACAACATCCGGGGCGAAGTCGGATTCTTCATAGCCGAGCATCGCGCAGTAATATGGGCTGATGAAGGCCTCGCCGGTCTTTATGTTCCAGTCCCACAGGCCTTCCCGCGTCGCCTGCATCGCGTAACGGTGCCGCTCCTCGCTCAGACGCAGGGCTTCCTCGGCCCTTTTTCGCGGCGTGACGTCCTCCGCGAAAATGACGATTCCCCCGATCGTCCCATCGGCCTCGAACCATGGACGCAATTGCCAGCTCATCCAGACGACGCCGCCGTCAGCGCGAACGAAACAATCCTCCGCCGCGCTCAGCGTCTCGCCGGCAAGGCCGCGTCGATGCGCCTCCTTCCATCTTTCGGGTATTTCCGGGAACAGCTCATAATGCGAAAGGCCCAACATCGGACCGTCGACAGGATATTCCGACAGCCAGCGCGGACTCATGGCGAGATAGCGCATTTCCCGGTCGAACATTGCGGCCGCGATGGGCGTCTGCTCGATAAAGAGACGCAGGTCGGCGCCCTTCATGCGCATTCTCGTTTTCTTGGAGGAAAAATCGCAACTGCGGCGCGGAATTAAGCTGTTTTCGCGTTGCCGCGCAATTCGGAAGTGGTCGACATTCGTCGCGCTACTTTCAGCGGCGCGTCAGTTGACAAACACTCGAGCGGGCCGTGCGACGGCGTCAGATCGTCGCCAATCACAGACTGAACGGGCGTTCAACGCGGGAAGGCGGATGCGGCGAAGCGAGGAGGCGCGCCGTCTTTCTGCCGGCTGATGTTCGCGAAGCGACTGTTTTTGTCGGGAAAACCATCCTTTCGGGGAAAATTTGCGCGTATTGGCGCATAGCGGGACGCGCTCGCGTTCAAGGTTAGTTGCGTGGATTGCGCCAAAATCGGATTGTCCGCGCGCTCAGGTCGCGTATGATCGCGCCGGTCCGCGACCCGCTCCCCAGGTCGCAGGGAAAGACACGGATCAGGAAAAGTCTCTGATCAACGCAAACCTAGAAGGGACGTGTGAATGCGCATCTTTTTCCGGCTCTCGGCTCTGCTGGCGTTCTTCGCGGCTGCGCCCGCAATGGCTCAAGGAACCGCCGAGCAACGCGCGGCGTGCGAGAACGACGCCTATCGTTTCTGTGAGGCGCAGGTGCCGGACGCGATCGCGGTCGAAAAATGCCTGCGCGCAAACATGCGCTCCCTGAGCCCGGGCTGCCGGGCGGAGTTCGGCGAATCGTCGGGGAAAAAGGGCCGGCGCTGAAGCAGGGCGCGGGCCGCGCGCTGCGCGCGCCCTCCCGCCGCGTCTCTAAAGCGGCGCATGACAGGCATTGAGGATCGCGGGGATCTCGATTCCCGCGATCCTGCTCTATAATATGAGGAGACAGAAGGAGATTGCCGCATGTGGGGCGTGGGTCTCGTTCTCCTCTATTTCGGTATGGCGATTCTCGCCGCCGCCTTGGTTTTGCAGCAGGACCGCTATGTCGTGCGGCGCTCGGCGAAAATCGGCGCGGACGCCAGACGGATTTTCAGGCGGATCAATGAAGCGGATGTCTTGTCGGCCTGGGCCGGCGAGGGAGAAGCGACGATCGTTGAGAGCCGGCCGGATGAGCTGCTCGTGCTGCGGCTCGACTCCGGGAGGCCCGCGAAATCAGAGAGTTTCGTTACCTTTGCGCTGAGGCCGGAAGGCGCGGCGACCGTCGTCGACTGCGCCTTGTCCGGCCGCAACAGCTATGCCGACAAAGCGAAAAATCTCTTCGGCGGGCGCGAGAAGGCGCTTGGCCCCAAGGTCGAGAAGGCGCTCGCCGATCTTGCGGCGAGCTTCGCCTGAAATGCGGTTCTGATCGCGGCGCGCCGCCCCAGTGGCGACGCGCCGGGATTTTTCACTAGCCCAGCGTGTTCTTCAGTTCGGCGACGATGGCGTCGCCCATCTGGCTCGTCGAGATGGAGGACGGCGCGTCGCCCTTGATGTCGACGGTGCGCAGGCCCTTGGCGAGCACGGCGGCGATGGCCGTATCGATCGCGTCCGCCGCCTTCGCATTATCGAAGGAATAGCGCAGCGCCATGCCGAGCGAGCCGATCATGGCGATGGGGTTCGCAACGCCCTTCCCGGCGATGTCCGGCGCGGAGCCGTGGCAGGGCTCGTACATGGCGTGGCGCTTGCCATTCGTGTCGGCCGCTCCGAGCGAAGCCGAAGGCAGCATGCCGAGCGAGCCGGTGAGCATGGCGGCTTCGTCCGACAGCATGTCGCCGAAGAGATTGTCGGTGACGATCACGTCGAACTGCTTGGGCCAGCGCACGAGCTGCATGCCGAGCGCGTCGGCGAGCATATGCTCGAGCTGCACGTCCGCATATTCGCGCTTGTGCAGCGCCGTGATCACCTCGCGCCACAGATAGCCTGACTTCATGACGTTCGCCTTCTCGGAGGACGTCACCTTGTTGCGGCGCTTGCGCGCGAGTTCGAAAGCGACGCGGCCGATGCGCTCGATCTCGTGGGTCGTGTAAACCTGCGTGTCGACGGCGCGCTTCTCGCCATTCTCCAGCGTGACGATCTCTTTCGGCTCGCCGAAATAGACGCCGCCCGTGAGCTCGCGCACGATCATGATGTCGAGGCCGTCGACGAGCTCGCGCTTGAGCGAGGAGGCGTCGGCGAGCGCCGGATAGCAGATCGCGGGACGCAGATTGGCGAAGAGGCCGAGATCCTTGCGCAGGCGCAGCAGGCCGGCTTCCGGGCGCACGTCATAGGGCACGCCGTCCCATTTCGGACCGCCGACGGCGGCGAGGAGCACGGCGTCGGCCGCCTTCGCCAGCGCCATGTCGCCCTCGCTGATCGCGACGCCATGGGCGTCATAGGCCGCGCCGCCGACGAGGCCGCGTTCGATCTCGAAGCTCGCAACCCCCGCCTGACCGAGGAAGGCCAGAACCTTCTCGGCCTCGGCGGCAATTTCCGGACCGATGCCGTCGCCGGGCAGGAGCAGGAGCTTGTAGGCGGACATGAAACCCTCTTCGACGTTGGAGAAACCCGCGCCGTCAATAGAGCGCCGGATGGCGCGACGCAACACCGCGTGGCGAGGCGGCGCTGTGCGACAATTCGCGCGCGCGGGCGCCCTTGCCGGCGCGAGTGAAGGCGTGCAGCTTGAAATAGGTCAAGGAACCACGGCTTCGGGGTTCGACGCGCCAATGAACGAGCAGCGTCGCCGCGACAGCCGTTTGGGCGGAACCAGGGAGACGCAACAGATGAAAAGCTTGAAGATCGCGGGGCTGGCGCTCGCCGGCGCGCTGGCCGCAACCGTTCCCGCCAAGGCGTTCTGCCTTATCAACTGCGAGCCCAAGCCGGAGGACGCCCGCAAGGTCTTCGAAAATCTCGTGAAGACGAAATTCGACAAGGACGCTGTGATCGAGAAGTTCGACATCACGCGCTTCTGGCCGCTCGACGTCGAGGGCGCCGGCCACGCCGGCTATGAATTCTATTTCACCGCCAACGTGCGTTTCCCGAAGGGCGCGAATCTCGAATGCAAGCCGGACGACGCCGGCAAGGTGAAGGAAGGCTGCTCCGCCAGCACCTATTTCTCCACCACGATCCAGAACAAGATGGTGAAGGAAAAGCAGTATATCGAACCGGGCAAGGTCATCGAATTCAAGGACGAGACCCGCTTCGACCAGGAAGGCAGCAAGTGGAAGGGCCAGGACGGCAATATGTATTGAGCCGGGCGAATCGGCCGGAAGAGATCGCGGGCCGCCCGGTCCGCGATTTTTTTTGCCCTCGTCATGTCCCGGCGGGCTTTGCTCGCGCCCGCCTGTTGGTGTAGAAGCGCGGCGGAATATGGCGTCGAGCGCCGCGTCTTGCGGTCGGCTCCGCAGGGAGAAGGGTTAAAATGCAGCAGGTCATCATCGCGATCCACCTGATGGTGGTGACGGCGCTCGTCATTCTCGTCCTTTATCAAAAGTCCGAGGGCGGCGCGCTCGGCATGGGCGGAAGCGGCGTCTTCACCGGCCGCGGCCAGGCCAATGCGCTGACCCGCGCGACCGGCATCCTCGCGACAATCTTTTTCATCACGAGCATCGCGCTGACGGTCCTGCCGGCCTGGGAGCGTCGCGCCGCCGGCGGCGACGACTGGACCAAGGCGATCGATCAGGACTCGATCAAGTTCAAGGAGCTCAAGCCGGAAGACAAGGGCGCCAAGCCCGGCGAAGCCGCGCCCGTTCCGGAAGCCGGCAAGGACAGCATCTTCGAGCAGCTGCAGCGCGCACAGCAGAAGCGCCAGCAGACTGCGCCCGCCGAGACGGCTCCGGCGACGCCCGCCGCTCCGGCTCCGGCCGCGCCTGCCGCCGAAAAGCCGGCCCTGCGCCCGTCGCAGGAGCCCCCGAAGGCGCCCGAGGCCGCCGCTCCGGCCGAGGCCCCGAAGGTAGAGGCGCCCAAGACCGAAGCTCCGAAGTCTGAAGCGCCGAAGTGGGAATCCCCGAAGACCGAAGCGCCCGCAGGCGAGGCCCCGAAATCAGAGGCTCCGGCAGTCGACGCCCCCAAGGCCGAGGCCCCGAAGACCGAGGCGGCCCCCGTCGCCCCGTCGGCGCCTGCGCCGGAGGCCAAGCCTGCCGAGACGAAGCCGGCCGCGCCGACGATCTGGAAGTCGCCCACGCAGTAAGCGCGGGCTTCTCAGCTCCCTCGAAAAAGAAATCGGCTGGGGAAGAACCCTTCCCCGGCCCAATTATGTGCTACCCAAATCCAGCGAAAGGCGTTAGGCGTTAAGCCCCATGGCGCGCTACATCTTCATCACCGGCGGCGTGGTCTCCTCACTTGGCAAGGGTCTCGCGTCGGCGGTTCTCGGCGCGCTCCTGCAGGCGCGCGGCTACACGGTCCGGCTTCGCAAGCTCGATCCCTATCTCAACATCGATCCGGGGACGATGAGCCCCTATCAGCACGGCGAAGTCTTCGTCACCGACGACGGCGCCGAGACGGATCTCGATCTCGGCCATTACGAGCGCTTCACCGGCCGCCCGGCGTCGCGGCAGGACAATGTCACGACCGGCCGCATCTATCAGGACATCATCAACAAGGAGCGGCGCGGCGACTATCTCGGCGCGACGATCCAGGTCATTCCGCACGTCACCAACGCCATCAAGGAGTTCGTGCTGGAAGGCAATGAGAACGTCGATTTCGCGCTGATCGAGATCGGCGGCACGGTGGGCGACATCGAGGGCCTGCCCTTCTTCGAGGCGATCCGCCAGCTCAAGAACGATCTGCCGCCGCATCACTGCATCTATATCCATCTCACGCTGCTGCCCTTCATCCCCAGCGCGGGCGAGCTCAAGACCAAGCCGACGCAGCATTCGGTGAAGGAGCTGCGCTCCATCGGCATCCAGCCGGACATTCTGCTCTGCCGCACCGATCGCGAGATACCGCGCGAGGAGCGCCGCAAGCTCGGCCTGTTCTGCAACGTACGCGAGCAGGCGGTCATCGAGGCGCGCGACGCGGCCAACATCTACGACGTGCCGCGCGCCTATCATGCGGCGGGGCTGGACGCGCAGGTGCTCGCGGCCTTCGGCATCGAGCCTGCGCCCAAGCCCGACATGAGCCGCTGGAACGCGGTCACGCAGCGGATCATGAATCCCGAGGGCGAAGTCACCATCGCGGTGGTGGGCAAATACACCGAGATGAAGGACGCCTATAAGAGCCTCATCGAGGCGCTCGCCCATGGCGGCCTCGCCAATCGCGTGAAGGTCAATCTCGACTGGATCGAATCGGAGATATTCGAAAGCGCCGATCCGGCCGCGCATCTGGAGCATGTGCACGGCATCATGGTGCCGGGCGGCTTCGGCCAGCGCGGGGCGGAGGGCAAGATTCTCGCGGCCCGATTCGCGCGCGAGCGGGGCGTGCCCTATTTCGGCATCTGCTTCGGCATGCAGATGGCGGTGATCGAGGCGGCGCGGGCGCTTGCGGGCATCGAAAAGGCCAACTCCACCGAATTCGGCCCCTGCGAGGAGCCGGTCGTGGGCCTGATGACCGAATGGCTCAAGGGCAACGAGCTCGAAAAGCGCGGCGTCGGCGAGGGTTTAGGCGGCACCATGCGGCTCGGCGCCTACCCGGCGCTGCTCAAGCCCGGCTCGCGCATCGCGCAGATTTACGGCGCGACGGAAATCTCCGAGCGCCACCGCCATCGCTACGAGGTGAATTTCGCCTATCGCGAGCGGCTGGAGGAAAAGGGGCTGCTGTTTGCGGGCACGTCCCCCGACGGCTTGCTGCCCGAGACGGTCGAAATCCCCGACCACCCCTGGTTCATCGGCGTGCAATATCACCCCGAGCTGAAATCGCGGCCGTTTGAGCCGCATCCGCTGTTCGCGAGTTTTATTGCGGCGGCGAAGGCGCAGAGCAGGTTGGTGTGAGGCAATAAATCTATATAGGCTCATGATGCATATTATTATCAAGAAACTGAACTCAACCGAATATGAAGAGCTTTTGTATTCTGAGGAGTCGCATTTTTCTGATTTAAAGAGTGCGGATATTAATCCTGGAAAATTGAGTAAAACTATTTCAGCGTTTGCGAACACCAGCGGTGGAGAAATTTATGTTGGGATCGAGGAATCAGTAAGTGAAAATGGAAAGATCCGCGAATGGAAAGGCTTCGTGGACCTCGAAGCGGCTAATCCAATTTTTCAAGTACTGCAGCAGTTAAGTCCTCTAAATAACAACTTCATTGCAGAATTTTTATCCTCCGATAAAAGTTTAGGATATGTTTTACATCTGACCATCCTAAAAACGACCGACGTTGTTTCTGCCACGGACGGAAAGGCTTACGTCAGGCGTAATGCCCAAAGCCTACCCTTGTATGATGAAGGAGCTCTCGAGCGACTGCGTTATGATAAAGGGATAAAGTCTTTTGAAGACGAGTTATTGAATATTGATGCTTCCGAAATAACGAATTCAAGTGCGATAATTGAATTTTTATTAGAAATAGTCCCCACAGGAGAGCCGGAAGAGTGGCTTTCGAAACAACGTGTGCTTTTAGAGGGCCGCCCAACCGTAGCCGGCGTTTTACTTTTTTCTGACAACCCTCAATCGATTCTTGCCAAGCGGTCTGCCGTGAAAGTTTTGCGCTACCAGACAAGGCAGGAAGCTGAACGTGACTTTTTGGCTTTTGATCCGATTACGATCGAAGGAAACCTATACAATCTGATATACGATGCAGTTGATAAAGTTAAAGAGATTATTGAAGGTATAGAAAAGATCGGTCCTTCAGGGTTAGAAAAGATCACGTATCCTGAGGAGGCGCTGCATGAAATACTTACTAATGCGGTTCTTCATCGCGATTATAACGTAGTTTCGGATGTTCAGGTTCGTATTTTTGATAATCGTGTCGAAATTGAGAGTCCTGGCAGACTTCCTGGCCACGTGACGGTTGAGAACATCGCTAAGACCCAATTTGCAAGAAACCCGAAAATTGTACGACTTATAAATAAATTCAGGAATCCCCCGAACAAAGACGTTGGAGAGGGGGTAAACACCGCCTTTGAGGCGATGGGGAAATTGAGGCTTAAGAAGCCGATAATTGAAGAGCGAGATAGTTCTGTTGTCGTGACGCTAAAACACGAAAGTCTTGCCTCGCCGGAGCAAATAGTTATGGACTATTTGAAGACATCAGAGGAGATAACCAATTTTATCGCTAGAGATCTGACAGGAATAAAGTCAGAAAACTCTATGAAACAAGTTTTTTATAAGCTCCGTGACCGTGGTCAACTGGAGCAATCCCCGAAGGTGCCCGGTAAAAAGCCTGCTTGGCGGAAGCCTGCTGCAAAGGAAAACTCTTAATCTTCCCGAGCGCAGGCACGCAAACCACCGGCGTCATCCGATGCGATCAGCCCCGCGCACTGGACCTTTCCGCCCGGCGCGCCAAAAAACTGGAAAGCGCCCCCGACGACATCGTCGCCGAGGCGTTAGCGAAACTCGCCGCAATCCTCGAATAGGGGCGCCATGAGCGAAACGGCTTACCGCATCGTCCCCAATTCGTTCGGCCCCCGCCGCGATTTCCGCATCACCGTCGGGCTGCGGGAGGGCTGGGACCCGGAGGGGCGGGTCTATGACGTGTCGGAAGCGGTACGCACCGCCCGCGCCTGGATGCGCAGGCGGGTGGAGCAGGGGCTTCCGGCGCTCTCGGGCATGTTTACGCGCGGCGAGGTGACCTACGCCTGGCCGAAGGAGGACGGGACGGCGGGCTCCGACCGCGAGCCCGTGGCGATCTTCGACGGCGAGGCGGTGCACGCCTATCTCGGCCATCTGCCGGACGCCGACATAGAGGCGATGCTGAACGAACTCGCGGCCGAACTCGGGCAGGCGCTGGGGCAGGAGCGCCTTTACGTCTCCTTTTGCGGGAGGAACTGGATCCTTGACGCCGGCGCCGACGGCGCGTGACCCGCGCCCTGTCCGCGCGCGGGAGCCGTCGCCCTCCCTTCGCTGGAGAAGCGTAATCGCCGCTTGATTCTCCGCCGCGCGTCCCTTAACGTCGACGCATCCGAAAAAAGCGGGACGCAGAATGCGCGGTCTTCTCGTAGTACATAGAGCGCCGGAGACGGAGCGGGGCTAGCGCCCGCTGTCCGCCGATGGCGCTTGACCCAAGGCCCCGTGTGGGCCTTTTTTGTTGCCCGCCGCACGAAGAGCAAACGGAACGGAAAAATGTCGAAGGAAATGACCGGCGCCGAGATGGTGGTCGAGGCCCTGAAGGATCAGGGCGTGGAAATTATTTTCGGCTATCCCGGCGGCGCCGTCCTTCCGATTTACGACGTCCTTTTCCATCAGGAGAAGGTGCAGCACATTCTCGTGCGCCACGAGCAGGGCGCCGCCCATGCGGCCGAAGGCTATGCGCGCTCGTCGGGCAAGGTAGGCGTGCTGCTGGTGACCTCCGGCCCCGGCGCCACCAACACCGTCACCGGCCTCACCGACGCGCTGATGGATTCGATCCCGCTCGTCTGCATCACCGGGCAGGTGCCCACGCATCTCATCGGCTCCGACGCCTTCCAGGAATGCGACACGGTCGGCATCACCCGCCACTGCACCAAGCACAATTATCTGGTGAAGAGCATCAGTGACCTGCCGCGCGTGCTGCACGAGGCGTTCTATGTGGCCTCGTCCGGCCGCCCCGGCCCGGTCGTGATCGACATTCCGAAGGACGTGCAGTTCGCGCGCGGCGTCTATGCGCCCCCGCGCGGCGCGGCGCACAAGACCTATCAGCCGCGGCTCGACGCCGACATGGAGTCGATCCGCGCGGCCGTGCGGATGATGGCGGCGGCAAAACGCCCGATCTTCTATACGGGCGGCGGCGTCATCAATTCCGGCCCGGCGGCCTCGACGCTGCTGCGCGAACTGGTGAGCCTGACGGGCTTCCCCATCACCTCGACGCTGATGGGGCTCGGCGCCTATCCGGCCTCGGGCGCCAACTGGCTCGGCATGCTCGGCATGCACGGCACGTACGAGGCCAATAATGCGATGCACGACTGCGACCTGATGATCGCGGTCGGCGCGCGTTTCGACGACCGCATCACGGGGCGCCTCGACGCCTTCTCGCCGGGCTCGAAGAAGATCCATATCGACATCGATCGTTCCTCGATCAACAAGAACGTCAAGGTCGATCTCGCCATCGTCGGCGATTGCGGCCATGTGCTGGAGGCGCTGGTGCGCACCTGGCGCGCGGAGGCGATGCACGCAGACAAGCAGCCGCTGGATCACTGGTGGGCGCAGATCGACGAATGGCGCGCGAAGAAGTCGCTCGCCTTCCGAAACTCCGACACCACGATCAAGCCGCAATACGCCGTGCAGCGCCTTTATGCGCTGACGAAGGATCGCGACCCCTATGTCACGACCGAAGTCGGCCAGCACCAGATGTGGGCCGCGCAGCATTATCATTTCGACGAGCCCAACCGCTGGATGACCTCCGGCGGCCTCGGCACCATGGGCTATGGCCTGCCGGCGGCGATCGGCGCGCAGCTCGCGCATCCCAACTCGCTTGTCATCGACATTGCGGGCGAGGCGTCGATCCTGATGTGCATTCAGGAGCTTTCGACCGCGATCCAGTTCCGCCTGCCGGTCAAGGTCTTCATCCTCAACAACGAATACATGGGCATGGTGCGCCAGTGGCAGGAGCTGCTGCATGGCGGACGCTATTCTCACAGCTATTCCGAGGCGCTGCCCGATTTCGTGAAGCTTGCGGAAGCTTTCGGGGCGAAGGGAATCCGCTGCTCCGATCCGAAGGATCTCGACGCGGCGATCCAGGAGATGATCGATTACGACGGGCCGGTGCTCTTCGATTGCGTCGTCGACAAGGTCGAGAACTGCTTCCCGATGATCCCCTCGGGCAAGGCGCATAACGACATGCTGCTTGCCGACCTTTCGGACGACGCGGGCGTCGACATCGGCGCCATCATCGACGAGAAGGGCAAGATGCTCGTTTAAGGCTTGAAGCGAAGCGGCAGGCGCTGCAGCTTCGCTTACGCCCGTCGTCGACCTGCTTCAAGGATTGAAATGAACGCTCCAGCCTCCCCGCCTTCTCCCTATTCGGCGGCCACGCCGAACGCCAAGATCGAGTCGCATACGCTTTCCGTTCTCGTCGACAATGAGCCGGGCGTCCTCGCGCGCGTCGTCGGCCTGTTCTCGGGCCGCGGCTACAATATCGAGAGCCTCACCGTCGCCGAGGTGGCGCATGCGGAGCACCATTCGCGCATCACCATAGTGACGTCCGGCGCGCCGGAGACGATCGACCAGATCCACCATCAGCTCGAGCGTCTCGTGCCGGTGAAACAGGTGACGGACCTCACTGCGTCCAAGCGCTCGCTCGAGCGCGAGCTCGCCATGGTGAAGGTGCGCGGCCGCGGGGACAATCGCAACGACGCGCTTCAGCTTGCCGAAGCCTTCCGCGCGCGCGTCGTCGACGCAACGACGGAGAGCTTCATCTTCGAGCTGACCGGCAAACCCGAGAAGATCGACGAATTCGTCGATCTGATGCGCCCCATCGGCCTCGTCGAGGTCTCGCGGACGGGCGTCGCCGCGATTTCGCGCGGACCGGACCCGATCTGACTGTAAACAATAGTCGTTTTAGTTGCTCAAATGACACAGGCGCACGCAAAAAGGGCGTAGGCTGCGCTCGCCCCGCTCGTGTGCGTTGACGCTTTCTTTGCCGTCGTCCTTCTTTGATGGAAGGCGGCCGGTCGAAGCCGAAGCGGCCCGGCCAGGGAGTGTCCCGGATGTTGAAGAAGTTTTTACAGTCGTTCGCGGCTCTTCCCGCGATCGCGCTTTCTGCGCAGGCGGCCGACCTTCCCGCGCAAAAGAGCCCGCCCCCGGCGCCGCCGCCGGTCTTTTCCTGGACGGGCTTTCATCTGGGCTTCAACCGCGGCTTCGGCGGCGCGGTGTCCGAAGCGCGCGTGGCGCTCGCCGCTCCGGGGCTCGGCGGGACGGCGACGCGGACCTTCGATCAGGCGAGCGGCTGGTTCGTCGGCGGCCAGATCGGCTACGACTACCAGTTCGAAAACGGCGTCGTGCTCGGCGTCGAGAGCGACATGCAATGGAGCGACATCCGGTCGTCCCATCAGGCGACGACCATCGCCTCCAATCCCCTGCTTCTCACCAATGCCGACACGAGCCACAGTCTCGACTGGTTCGGCACGACGCGCGGCCGCGTCGGTTACTCCTTTGGCCGGATGCTTCCCTATCTCACGGGCGGCGTCGCCTATGGCCAGGTGGAGGCGCGCGGCGCGCAGGCGCTCGCGGCGGGCCTCGTCAGCGTCGGCGGCGCGCGCGAGACCAATGTCGGCTGGGCGGCGGGCGCCGGCCTCGACTTCGCTCTCTCGCCCCGCCTGTCGGCCCGGGCCGAATATCTCTATCTGCAATTGCCGGGAGTCTCCGGCCCGGCCGTCGGTCTGACTCCGCCGCCGCTTCCTCCGCTCGTCGGCTCTTTCTCGACCGGTCTCGTCGAGGCGCACATGGTCCGCGGCGGCATGAATTACCGTTTTGGCGGCCTCGGCGATCTCGCGCCGTCCATGCCGCAGGGTAGCCTGTTCGACATTCTGTTCCAGAAGCCGGAGCTCGATTGGACGGGCTTTTACGTCGGCGTGAATGGCGGCTATGGCGGCGGCGTCGTGGACGGCGTCACCGGCTTCGCGCAGCCGGGCCTCGCCTTCTCGACCAGCGTCTCCAACCGCACCGGCGGCGCGGTCGCCGGCGGACAGGCCGGATACGCCTATCAGTTCGCCGATCGGTTTGTCGTGGGCGTCGAGACCGACGCGCAGTGGAGCGGTGTCCAGGCGTGGCATCAGGCGACGACCGTCGGCGGGCCGAACGGCTATGTCTTCACCGACACGCCCAACGCCATGACATGGTTCGGCACCACGCGCGCGCGGCTCGGCCTCGCGCGCGGCTATTCGCTGAGCTATGTCACGGGCGGCGTGGCCTATGGCGAGATCACCGCCTCGGGGACGCAGGCGGCCGGGGCGCTCTTCACCGGAGCCGGCGCGCGCTCGCAGGTTGGCTGGACGGTGGGCTCGGGGACGGAATATGCGCTCGCGCCCAATTTGTCGCTCAGGGCCGATTACCTCTATTTGAGCTTTGCGGGCGTGAGCGGCCCTGCAGCCGGGATCGCTCCCGCGCCCTTCGCGGGCGCCTTCTCTACCGGCCGCTTCGCGACGCATGTGACGCGCATCGGCCTCAACTGGCGCTTCGGCGGCGCGGGGCCGGCGCCAGTCGTCGCGAAATACTGATCTTTCTGGCTCTGCGCAAAGGCCGCCGCATCCGGCGGCCTTTGACCTTGGCGGCCGCCACGCGTAGAAGGGGCGCGCCAAATTTATGACGTCACGCCGGCGGTCCCGTCATCCGCCAAAAAACCAGACAATCAGGGAACGACAGGAAATGCGCGTTTATTACGATCGGGACGCCGACATCAATCTGATCAAGGGCAAGAAGGTCGCCATCATCGGCTACGGCAGCCAGGGCTTTGCCCACGCCCTCAACCTCAAGGAGAGCGGCGTCTCCGACGTGGCCGTGGCGCTGCGCCCGGGCTCCGCCTCCGCCGCCAAGGCCGAGGGCGCGGGCCTCAAGGTGATGACGGTTCCGGAAGCGGCCAAATGGGCCGACGTCGTGATGATGCTGACGCCCGACGAACTGCAGGGCGACATCTACGCCAACGAACTCGCCCCGAATCTCAAGCAGGGCGCGGCGCTGCTCTTCGCTCACGGCCTCAACATCCATTTCAGCCTGATCGAGCCGCGCAAGGACCTCGATGTGATGATGGTCGCCCCCAAGGGCCCCGGCCACACGGTGCGCGGCGAATATCTCAAGGGCGGCGGCGTTCCGTGCCTCGTCGCTGTGCATCAGGACGCCTCCGGCAACGCCAAGCAGATCGCTCTGTCCTACGCTTCCGCCATCGGCGGCGGCCGCGCGGGCATCATCGAGACCACCTTCCGTGAGGAGTGCGAGACCGATCTCTTCGGCGAGCAGGTCGTGCTTTGCGGCGGCCTCGTCGAGCTGATCCGCAATGGCTTCGAGACGCTGGTCGAAGCCGGCTATGCGCCGGAGATGGCCTATTTCGAGTGCCTGCACGAGGTGAAGCTGATCGTCGACCTGATCTATGAAGGCGGCATCGCCAACATGAACTATTCAGTGTCGAACACGGCCGAATATGGCGAATATGTCACCGGCCCGCGCATCATCACGCCGGAAACCAAGGCCGAGATGAAGCGCGTGCTCGAGGACATCCAGTCCGGCAAGTTCACCCGCGACTGGATGCTCGAGAACAAGGTCAATCAGACCTCCTTCAAGGCGACGCGCGCGCGCAACAATGCGCATCCGATCGAGGAAGTCGGCGCCCGCCTGCGCGCCATGATGCCCTGGATCGGCAAGAACAAGCTTGTCGACAAAGACCGCAATTGACGCATAATAGCTGAAAATAATCGAGAATCGCCTCCGGACTCTGGGTCCGGGGGCGTCGTCTGCGCGAGGGGCGCCGACGACGAGGGGGAGCCGCCCGTTTCGGGCGAGAGTTTTATATGCACGGACCGGGCGGGCGTCGCGGCCAGAACGCCGCAGCCGAATTGCGTCGGCGCGTCCATGAGATCATTCGTTTGCGCATGGCCGGCGACGTCGCGTCGATGGTCAGGCTTTTCGTCGAAAACGTCGAACTCACCTACAATTGCACCAAGCTGGGGCTCTTTCCGGCCGGCCAATGGCGCGGCCGCGACGCGCTGCGCGAAAATCTGCGTCGCACCGACATCGATTATGAACCTTTCGATGCGGAAATCCTCTCCGTGCTCGTCGAGGGCGATCGCACGGCCGTGCGCTGGCTCGGCAAGTGGCGTCATCGCGCGACCGGCCAGATTTTCCGGATGGACATGGCGCATTTCCTGCGCTGGCGAAACGGCCTCGTCGCGCAGATGAGCGAATTCGTCGATCATCACTGCGCGTCGCGCGCGCCGGATGTCCTGATCCCGAATTTCGAGGAGATGCTGGCGCCGGGCGACCCGGGACTGGATCGCGACGAGATCGCGCGGCGGATGATCGAATTGGGCAATTTCTCCGAGCGCGGACCGAGCGTCGCGCTGTTCCGGGAATTCTGCGCGCCGGACGTCGTCTGCGAATTCGTCGGCGACAGGGCGAGCATTTCCTACGCCGGCCGGCACCGCGGCATGGAGGCGCTCGCCAATATCATCCGCACGATCGGCGTCGAATTCGAGCAGCTCGGCCACGCCATGCCGGAGGTGGTCGTCGACGGCGACTGCGCGGCGGTTCGACGCACGGTGGAATGGCGGCATCGCGGCACTGGCCGGCTCGGGCTGGTCGAGCTTGCCGATTTCGCGCGCTTCCGGAAGGGCCTGATCGTCGAGATCGTCGAATTTCGCGACAGCGTCGCGCTCCTGCAGATGCAGGACTGACCCGACCCCGTGGCCCGCAAGCTCCCCTATCACCTGCTCGACGTCTTCACGGACCGTCGCTTTTGCGGCAACCCGCTTGCCGTCGTCGAGGGCGCCGATGAGCTGACGGCGACCGAAATGCAGGCCATCGCCCGTGAATTCAACCTCAGCGAGACGGTGTTTCTCCAGTCGCCGCAAGATCCTGTGAACAGCGCCCGCGCGCGCATCTTCACGCCGCAAAAGGAACTGCCCTTCGCCGGCCATCCCACGATCGGCGCGGCGGCGCTGCTCGCGGAGACGCGGGCGGGCGACATTCTCGCGCGAAGCGACGTCGTCATCGTTCTGGAGGAGGAAATCGGCGCATTGCGCTGCGAGGCGCTGCGCGGGCGCAACGGCGTGACCTATGCGCAAACGGCGCTGCCGGCTGCGCCGCGAAAAATCGGGGAGAGCCCGGCGCGCGAAGCTCTCGCCGCCGCCCTGTCGCTGACGCCGGGAGAGATCGGCTTTGGGGCGCATGTCCCGACGATCTATTCGGCCGGCGCCCCTTTCCTCTTCGTTCCCCTCCAGTCCCGCGAGGCGCTCGACCGGGCGCGCCGGGGGCCGACATTCGCGGACGCCGTGGGCGAGGCGATCGGCGCCTTCCTCTATACGCATGATACCGTCGACTTCGCCAACGCGATCCATGCGCGCATGTACGCCCATGGTCTGGGCATCGACGAGGACCCCGCGACAGGCTCGGCCGCGGCCGCCTTCGCGGGCGTCGCCCATGAATTCGAGCGGCCCGACGACGGAGAGCACGAACTGTTCATCGAACAGGGCTACGCCATGGGCCGGCCCTCGCGCATCACCTTGCGCATGACGGTCGAAAATGGCGCTCTCGCCGTCGTCGCCATCGGCGGCCAGGTCGTGCGCGTCGGCGAGGGAGCGCTGCGCCTGTGACCGAAGCCTTGCGCATTGTCGATGTCGACAGGGTGGATTGCCGCCTCGTCACGCATCACTGGGAATTTGCCCGCGCGCGAGCGGCGGACATCGACCGACATTGGGCCGAGCGCCGGCGCGAGAACCCCTCACTCTACGACGGCCCGGTGTTGCTCGCCTGCCGCGCCGAACTCGTGACGCAGGAAGGCGCTAGAACCCTGCTGCTCGACGCCTTCGAGACGCGGTTCTCACGTTTCCTGGCCTGGCGCGATTTCGGCTGGCCCGACGAAAGCGTCTACAACTGCTTCTCCATGCCGGCGGTGCGCTCCAGTGACGGCGCCTATCTCGTGGGGGAAATGGGCGCGGACCATTCCTGCGCCGGGCAGCTCTATTTCCCGGGCGGCACGCCCGACCCTTCCGACGTGACGGAAGAGGGAGCTGTCGATCTGACCGGCAGCCTGATTCGCGAGCTCGCGGAGGAAACGGGCCTGCCGGGCGGGGAGGGGGTGGCGGCGCCGGGCTGGACGATCGTTTTCGACCGTCAGCGCGTCGCCTGTCTGAAGCGCATCGACTGGCCGGCGTCCGCTGCTGCGCTTGCGGCGCGGGCGCGGCGCTTCCTTGCGGCCGAAGACCGGCCGGAGCTTGCCGACGTCCATATGGTTTCCGGCGGAGAGTTTCTGGACGATTCACGCCTGCCGGCCTTCATGGTCGGGTTTTTGTCGAGGGCCTTCGGCCTTGCCGAGAGGGGCTGAATTTCTCGCAGGCGCAGTATAGATTGCGGGCCATGACACGGATTCTACCCATCGGCGCAACGCCGGCGCCTCCGCCCGGCGTCCTGGACGAGCGTGTTCCCGCCATCCTTGCCGGTCTTGGCGGCCGCGCCATCGTTCTCGTGGGCATGATGGGCTCGGGGAAAAGCGCCATCGGACAGCGCCTCGCCGCGCGCGTCGGCCTGCCTTTCGTGGACGCCGACGCCGAGATCGTCGCGGCGGCGGCCGGCATGTCGATCCCGGAGATTTTCGCAAAATATGGCGAGCGCTATTTCCGCGACGGCGAACGGCGGGTCATCATGCGCCTCCTGAACAGCGGCCAGATCGTGCTTGCGACGGGCGGCGGCGCCTTCATGGACCCCCGCACGCGCGAGCGCATCGCCGAGCGGGGAGTCTCGCTCTGGCTCGACGCCGATCTCAAGACGCTGATGAAACGCGTCCGCCGCAAGAACGACCGTCCGCTGCTGCACACCGACGATCCCGAAGAGACGCTGCGCCGCCTGCTGGAGGCGCGCCGGCCGATCTATGAACTCGCCGACATTCGCGTAGAGTCGCATGACGCGCCGCAAGACGTCATGGTCGAGGAAACGATGAACGCGCTGTGCGCCGAACTGCCCAGGATCGCCGTCGCGCGCGGCGCCGCGAAGAAAAAGGATTTCGCCAAGGCCATGACCCATTTGCATCCGGAACGCGCGCAGGCCGATCAGGGCGCGACGCATCGCGAGATCGTGCGCGTCGCGCTCGGCGGGCGTTCCTATGACATCATCATCGGCGCGAATTTGCTCGAGGAATCCGGCGAGCACATCGTCAGGATCGCGCCTGGCGCGGCTTGCGCGATCATCACGGATGAAAATGTCGCGCGGCTGCATCTTGCGACGCTGGAGAAGAGCCTCGCGAAGTCGGGCGTTCGATACACGACGATCGTCGTGAAGCCCGGCGAGGGATCGAAGTCGCTCGCAACCTTCGGCCGCGTCTGCGACGAGGTCCTCGCGGCGAAGATCGAAAGGCGCGATCTCATCGTCGCCTTCGGCGGCGGCGTCGTCGGCGATCTTGCAGGCTATGTCGCGGCGAGCGTGAGGCGCGGTTCGCGCTTCGTGCAGATTCCGACGACGCTTCTGTCGCAGGTCGATTCCTCCGTCGGCGGCAAGACCGGGATCAACTCGCCGTATGGCAAGAACCTGATCGGCGCCTTTCATCAGCCCTCGCTCGTATTGGCCGATGTCGACGTGCTGCGGACGCTGTCGATGCGCGAATTCCGCGCCGGCTACGCCGAGGTGGTCAAATACGGGCTCATCGGCGACAAGCGCTTCTTCGAATGGCTGGAGGCGGACGCCGAGGCCGTCTTCCACAGCCGTCCCGAGCAGATCTGCGCCGTTGCGGTGAGCTGCGAAACCAAGGCGACGATCGTCGCGCGCGACGAGACGGAGCAGGGCGACCGCGCGCTGCTCAATCTGGGCCACACATTCGGCCACGCCTTCGAGCTTCTCGCGCATTACGACAGCGAGCGTCTCGTGCATGGCGAGGGTGTGGCGATCGGCATGGTCTGCGCCGCGCGCTTCTCGGCGCGCCTCGGTCTGTGCTCGCAGGAGGACGCGGATCGGGTGGAGCGCCATCTCGCGAGCGTCGGCCTGCCGACGAAAATCCGCGACATTCCCGGCTGGAGCGGCGACGCCCCGGCGATCCTCGACGCCATGTATCAGGACAAGAAGGTCGAGGGCGGCGCGCTCACCTTCATCCTCATGCGCGGCGTCGGCGAGGCCTTCATCGCAAAGTCGGTCGACGCCGAATCGGTGAGAAGTTTCCTGCAAGACGAACTCGCGCGGACATAACGCTCATGCATGGCATCGAATCCGGAGCGCCGCAGGTCGATATCTGGACCGCCGTGCTCATCGTGGCGCTTTGCGTTTTCCTGTCGGCCTTCTTCTCCGGATCGGAGACGGCGCTCACCGCGGCGTCGCACGCCCGCATGCACACGCTCGAAAAGGAGGGCGACAAGCGCGCCGGCGTCGTCAATCGCTTGTTGCGTCAGCGCAATCGCATGATCGCCGCGCTGCTCCTTGGCAGCACGCTGGTCAATATCGGCGGCTCGGCTTTCACGACGAGCGTGCTGGTTGTCATCGCCGGCGAAAATGGCGCGGTTTACGCGACGATCATCATGACCGCGCTGCTGCTGGTCTTCGCGGAGGTTTTGCCGAAGACGCTCGCCATCAACCACCCCGACGAAATGTCTCTGCGGGTGGCGAAATTCATCATGCCCTTCGTCTCGGTCTTCGGCCCGGTGCTGGGCGCGGTGGAATTCATCGTGCGGTCGGTGCTACGGCTCGCCGGCGTCGAGCTTGGCCACGGCCGCACGATGTTGTCGCCCTACGAGGAGCTGAAAGGCGCGGTCGACATCCTGCACGAAGAGGGCAATATCGAGCGTTCCGCGCGCGACATTTTCGGCGGCGTGCTCGATCTTCAGGTGCTGCATGTCGCGGACGTCATGATCCACCGCACCAAGATGCGCACGATCGACGCGGATCTGTCGCCCGTGCAGATCGTGCGCGAAGTGCTCTCCTCTCCCTTCACGCGCATGCCGCTCTGGCGCGAACGGCCGGACAATTTCGTCGGGGTGCTGCACTCCAAGGACCTGCTGCGCGCGCTCGACGCGGCCGGGGGCGACGCCGCCAAGATCGATATCGACGAGGTGATGTATGCGCCCTGGTTCGTTCCGGAGGCGACGACGCTCGAGGATCAGCTCGAGGCCTTTCTCAAGCGCAAGACGCATTTCGCGCTGGTCGTCGACGAATATGGCGAGGTGATGGGCCTCGTGACGCTCGAGGACATTCTCGAAGAGATCGTCGGCGACATTCGCGACGAGCATGATCTCGCCGTTCAGGGCGTGCGGCCGCAGCCGGACGGCTCGGTGCTCGTCGACGGCGCGGTGCCTGTGCGCGATCTCAATCGCGTCATGGCCTGGAGCCTGCCAGACGAGGAGGCGACGACGATCGCTGGTCTCGTGATTCACGAGGCGGGCGCGATCCCGGAGGCCGGGCAGGTCTTCACCTATCACGGCTTTCGCTTCGAGGTGATGCGCAAGATACGCAACCGCGTGACGGCGCTGCGCGTGACCCCGCAGGCGGCGCGGGAGGACGAGTAGGCCCGCTCAGATTTCCGCGGTGATGTCGGCGCGAACGCCCTCGGTGTCGAAGTGTATTTCAACATCCCCGCCGAACTGGCGCGCGAGAATGTTTTTCATCAGGATTTGCCCGACGCCGACCCGATCCGGCGCTTCGACGCTGGGGCCGCCGCTCTCCGTCCATGTCAGCGCGAGATGGCGCTTCTCGCCATCCACGACGCGCCAATCGACCGTCACCTTGCCTTTGTCCGTCGAAAGCGCGCCATAACGGACGGCGTTCGACAGAAGTTCGTGGAGCGCCATGCCAAGCGCCAGCGCGACTTCGGAACGCAGTTCGACGTCTTCGCCCGAGAACGAAATACGGTCGCCGTAATCGGCGCTTTCGCACGCGAACACCGTTGCGACGAGCTCCCGCACCGGCGTGCATGTCCACGACTTCGAGACGAGCAGCGTCGAGATGCGGCTGAGGCAGTGGATCCGGTTGGAGAAATTGCTTCTGAAGCAATCGAGGTTCGTCGCGGAGCGAGATGTGATGTTGGCGATTCCCTGAATCATCGCCAGAGCGTTGTTGACGCGATGGTGCAGCTCCATAATCATCATCCGGCCGCGTTCCTCCGCGGCCTTGATGCCGTCGATATCCGTGATGGCGGCGATCGCGCCGATAATCTCGTTGCGGTCGCTGCGGATCGGAGCCCCGACGATGTCGATCCAGCCCCAGTTCCCATCCCCGCGCCGATACCGACATTCGAGCGTCGGATGCTCCTCCCCCGCCAGCGCGCGAGCGAGCGGAAATTCTGACGGCTGCACGGGGGCGCCATTTTCGTGCGCCGCGATCCACTGGCTGTAGGCGTCGGCGTTGTCCGAATAGATCACCGGATGTCGAAGGATCGACTCGATCGCGCGATTGCCTTCGAGAATCCGGCCGCTCGGGGCCTCGGCGATCAGGACGCCGACCGGCATCGCATTGATGATGGCGCGAAGCTCATTGTTGAAGCCGGTCGATCCCGCGATCGGCTCCCGCTTGATGAGCTCCTCGTTCAACCGGGCGAGTTTCGACCGTTTTTCGCGCAGCCGCCTGTCGAAATCCTGAAGAGTGGCGGCGATCGCATCCACATCGGCGATCCCTGTCTCGACCCAATTCGTGATTTCCCCCGCCTTGAGATCCTGAGTCAGAACCGCGAGACGACTGTGCGCGTACAGCATTCGTCGACGGTAGGCGGTGAGACGATAAAGCGTGAAGAGCAGAACGAAGATCATGCCCGCGAGGGCGATGGCCGCTGCGCCCGGTCCCATGACGCAATTCTCGGCCTCTGCGGCCGCCGCTCCGCCAATTCCGATCGCGAGAACAGAAGCGAGCGGCCAGGAAATCGCGCCCCGGATTTTCGTCACGCCTGACCGTCCCAAGCGACCCCTCCCGCAAAGTGCTGGCCCTGCGTTCCGGGCGTCCTGGCGCTACGCGCGGGAACAACCCTCTGTTGCAACCGGCGAAGCCTCGCACAAGTTCCATTGAACCGATTTTTGCAGCGCGAAATTGCGCAGAAAATCGTGAATCAGGGCGTCTTGATCTCCTTGCGCGCGGCCGGCGCGCCTGTCAGCAGGTCGTCGGCGACCTCATTGAAGCCGGTCAATCCGAGATGTTCGGCGAGTTTGGCGCGGGCGCGGTTCAGACGGCTCTTGACCGTGCCGACCGCGATCCCGCAGACCTGCGCCGCCTCTTCGTAGGAGAGTTCGGTGATGCCGATCATCAGCAGGATTTCGCGATGCTCGGGAGCAAGTTTGTTCAGCGCCTTTTGCACATCCTGCATGGTGACGGTGGACTCTTGCCCGCCCTTGACCGGAATCTGCTCCGCATGGACATTGTCGCTATCCTGCACCTCGCGCGCGCGCTTCCGGTATTGCGAGAAATAGGTGTTGCGCAGGATCGTCACCAGCCAGGCGCGGAAGTTGGTCCCGGGCGCGAAGGAATCGGCGTGTGACCATGCCTTGATCAGCGTGTCCTGAACGAGGTCGTCCGCGACGCTGTAGGAGCCGGACAAAGAGACCGCAAATGCGCGAAGATACGGCATTTGCGCGACCATCTGTTCTCCGAAGGTCGCGTCTTTCATTTCTTTTCGCGCTGTTTGGCTTCGAGCTGCGCGAGCAGCACGACGAATTTGTCCGGAATGGGCTGGTGGATCAGATCGTCGCAGAACGAACGGAAAACGCGACCCAGCTCCTCCTGAATGTGCGGCTCGAGAAAAGCCTTTTCCTCGATCGTCAAATCCGCTTCTGCGCGGCGCGGATCCATCTGCTCCTGCGAGGTCGGCGTTTGGCGATTATTGTTCTCCTTCATCAGCGACCTCTAGAACGCATTCCATTTCAGCGCAACCTTAGCGGTTTACGATCCGGATCCAGCCAATGCCCCTGATTAGCAACCCTTGCCGCGGAGAATCGTTCCCATTTTCGAGGGCAGTGGATTTTTGTGTCGGCGAACAATAAGATTCGCGCCGGGTCGGGAGTTCTTGAAAGACCGCGGGACGTCATATGAGCCTTTCAAAAGAGATTGCCCCTCATCTTCCCTACCTGCGGCGTTTCGCCCGGGCCTTGTGCGGCTCCCAGAAGAGCGGGGACGCCTATGTGGTCGCGACGCTTGAGGCGCTCATCGCCGATATCGACGCCTTTCCGAAGGAAATGTCGCCCAAAGTCGGACTTTACCATCTGTTCATGGCGTCTTGGTCGTCGATTGCGCTCAATGTCGAGGAGCCTCCCGGCGACGAACTGCCCCCCGTTCAGCGCAACATCAGCTTGCTGACCCCACGATCCCGACAGGCCTTTCTGCTGCGCACCGTCGAAGGATTTTCGTTAGAAGAAGTCGCGGCGATCCTGTCGGTCTCCGTTCCGGAGGTCGAGGCGCTGGTCGACGAAGCGGGTCGCGAGATTGCGGAGCGCGTCGCCACCGATGTTCTGATCATCGAGGATGAAGCGCTCATCGCGCAGGATATCGAGTTTATTGTTCGCGATCTCGGCCATCACGTGATCGGCATAGCGCGCACACACAAGGAGGCGATTGCGCTTGCAAAGGACAGGCAGCCGGGCCTCATCCTCGCCGACATTCAGCTGGCGGACGGCAGTTCAGGCCTCAGCGCCGTCAATGAAATGCTCGAAAGCTTCGATGCGCCGGTGATTTTCATCACGGCCTTTCCCGAGCGTCTCCTGACCGGCGAGAGGCCCGAGCCGGCCTTCCTGATCAGCAAACCCTACAAGGTCGACACGGTCAAGGCCACGATAAGCCAGGCCCTGTTCTTCCAGCGCAACGCCAGCCGCACATCCTGAAAGGCTCCGGACGTTCGCATCCGGAGCCGGGCGGCGACCGGTCAGCCGAATTTGAACAGAACGCCATATCCGCCGCGCGGATAATTCCAGACAATATCGCCTGCCGACTCGCACAAAACGCGACATGTGCCGCATTCGAGGCAACCGTCCGGCGTGATTTCCACTTGTCCGTTGCTCGTTTCCGAATAGCATCCGGCGGGACAGATGCGCGTCATCGCCAGAAGATTGGCTGACGGCTTGTCGTGCGGACGAATGCTGATGTGCGGCTTTCCGGCGTCGACCAGATAGCGGTTCTGAAAGAGTTTCTCTTCAACTCGCGCGGCTATGGACATGAGAGTTCTCCTGTCGCTTCTTCCTGTGTCCGCTTACGCAAATTCAGCGCCAGGCGCGCGCCAGACGCAGCGCGTCGCCGAACAGGCCCGTCCATGAACGTTCCTTGACAAAAGAGCGCACCGTCGCCTTCTCCTTGTCGAGTTTCGGCGTGCCGTCGACGCGCAGGAAATTTTCCATCGCCTTCGACACGAGCGACGGATAGGCAAGAAAGTAATTCTGCGAATTGGCGTGCAGCAGCGCGGGCATATCCTTGTATTTTTTCAGATCCTTCATGACGAAGCTGTCGTCGAGCAGCTTCTTGTAAAGCGCCAGATTCTGCTTCGTCATCGGTTCGCGCCGTGATTTCACCTGAAAGATCGCCTCACCCGCGAGCCGGCCGGACGTCAGGGCGAGATTCGAGCCCTCACGGTGAATGGCGTTATTGAGCTGCGCCGCGTCGCCAACGACGACCCACCCGTCCCCGAAGAGCTGCGGAATGGTTTTGTATCCGCCTTCGGGAATGAGATGCGCCGCATATTCCTTCACTTCCGACCCTTCGAGCAGCGGTTTGATCGAGGGATGCGCCTTGAAGGCTTCGAGCAGCCCGTTTGGCGTGTCTTCATTCTCCGCAAAGTCGGAAACAAGACAGCCCATGCCGACAGAAATGCTCTCTTTGTTCGTGTAAACGAAACCCATGCCTGTCATGCCCTTGGAGATCGCGCCGGCCGCCTCGATGACGACGCCCTCGTCGCCATGCAGATTGAAGCGCGCCTCGATCGTCTCGCGCGGCAGGAAATGCATTTCCTTGACGGCGAGCGCCACATGTTCGGGCTTCGGCGTTTCACGCAGTCCCGCGCGCGCGCCGAGAAGACCGTTCACGCCTTCCGCCAGAACGACGACATCGGCGAAAATGGTGCCGCCGCGCCTGTCTGTCCGTACGCCGATAACCTTGCCATAAGCGTCATTGACGAGTTCCGTCACGGTCGTCTCACTGATGACGAGCGCGCCCTGCGCCTGCACCTCCCTGGAGAACCAGCGGTCGAACTGCGAACGGATGATCGTATAGCGGTTCGGCTTCTCTTCGTTGAAGTCGTCGCTGCGATATTGCAGACCGGTGTGCGAACGATCGGTCATCATCCAGAAGCGTTGTTCGACGAGATGGCGCTCGAGCGGCGCTTCGTCCCGAAAGTTCGGGATGATCTTCTCGACCATATCCGCATAGAGAATGGCGCCCTGCACATTCTTGGAGCCGGGATATTCCCCGCGCTCCAATTGCAGCACCTTCAATCCGCGCGCGGCCATCGTATGGGCCGCGGCGTTTCCAGCCATCCCCGCGCCGATCACGATCGCGTCGAATCTCTCTTCGATCATGGCAACCTCCATATGCGCGAATTCGCGAACGCGCCTGCCGTCATGCGTGAAACTGTCAGCCTGCGAGCCTGTCGCGTTGATGCGGCGAAAGCCGCTGGCGGAAAGCCTCGGTCAGCGCGGGCAGCAGGCGAATGGCGTCCGAGACAATTCCGATATGCGCGAAGTCGAAGATTGGCGCATTTTTGTCGGTGTTGATCGCGACGATGCAATCCGCGCCTTCGACGCCGACGCGATGCTGAATGGCGCCGGAAATGCCTGCGGCGATATAGAGCTTCGGACGAATTGTCTTGCCGGTCTGCCCGATTTGCCGATCCGAAGTGAGCCATCCCTTTTGCACTAGCGGCCGCGAGCCTCCGAATTCGGCGCCGAGCGTCGAGGCCAGATTGCGCACCAGCTGGAAATTCTCAGCGCTTTGCAGACCCAGTCCGCCGGCGACGACGACGTCGGCAAAGGCGAGATTTGTCTTGGTCGATTCGCGGTCCGGCACGAATCGCAGCAGCTTGGTGATGATCTCGTCTTCGCTGAGGTCGGGTGTGAAGGACACGATCCTTCCCGTGCGGCCTTCATCTCTCGCAGGGATGGCCATCACGCGCGGGCGTATCGTCGCCATCTGCGGACGATAGTTGAGCGTGTAGATGGTGCACAAAAGCGAGCCGCCGAAGGTGGGCCGCGTCGCGGCGAGAGATCCGTCGGCGTCCACGGCAAGTTCGGTGCAGTCGGCTGTGAGACCCGTCAGCAGCGTCGTCGCGACGGAGCCCGCGAGATCGCGTCCGAGCGTCGTGGCGCCAAGCAGGAGGATCTCCGGCTTATGCGTCTTCACGAGCTGGGTCATAGCTTTCGAGTATGACTCGTTACGATAGTCGGCGAGCACGGGGTGTTCGACAAGATACGCGAGGTCGGCGCCAAATCTGAAGGACTCCGCGGCGGCGACCTTCGTTGCGTCGCCGGGCGCGCCGAGCACGACGCTCGCGAGTTCGACGCCAAGCTTGTCGGCGAGCTTGCGGCCTTCGCCGAGCAATTCCCAGGAAACGGGATGAACTTCGCCACGTTCGAGTTCGACGAAGACCCAGACATGTTTGTAGTCCAGAAAATGCTCAGGCAGCGCTTTCTTCGTGGAGGCCCTGTTCGACGCAGGCGCGACGGGAGCAGCGGTGGACATGTTCGTCTCCTTTAGAATCCCGAGGCAAGCTTGGTCATGTCCGCTTCGAGGGACGGTTGGCGCGAAAAAATGGCTTCGATCAGCGCTTCGGCGGAATCGCTGGCCGCCTTCGCGGGCTCCACGAAGGCTGCGCGCTCGGATCGCGGCGAAGGCGCGAAAACCTTCTTCACGATTGTCGGCGATCCCTTCAGGCCGCACTTCGTCAAATCCTCGATTCCCGCGTCCTTCGCGCTCCAGGTGACAATCTCGGCGCGCGCCGCGCGAAGCGAATCCTCAATCGCGCCGCGACGCACTTCATTGGCGCCTTCGAGCATGGTGACCAGGCAAGGCATGGCCGTCCTGAGCACCTGGACGCCGCCTTCCGAACGCCGCTCTACTACCAGCTCGCGTTTGTCGGGGTCACATTCCGCAATCCTCGAAACGTATGTCAGCTGCAACAAGCCGAGCCGCTTCGCGACGCCGGGACCGACTTGCGCCGTGTCGCCGTCGATCGTCTGTTTTCCGGCAAAGACGATGTCTTGCGGCCCGAAGGTCTCTTCGATTTTTCTGATCGCCTGCGCCAGCGCATAGGTCGTCGCCAAAGTGTCTGAACCGGCAAAAAAGCGATCCGTCAGCAGCACCGCGCGATCGGCCCCGATGGCCAGCGCCTTGCGCAAAGAGTCGGCGGCCATCGGCGGCCCCATTGTGAGCACAGTAACCTCGCCACCGAATTTGTCGCGCAGGCGCAGCGCCTCTTCGAGCGAGAAGAGATCGTATGGATTGATGATCGTCGGCACGCCTTGCCGCATGATCGTGTTCGTGACCGGATGCACGCGTATCTGCGCGCTATCGGGAACCTGCTTGATGCAAACGAGAATCTTCATCGCCTGCTCCTCAATTGCCGTTCGTTGTGAGCGTCGTCAGCGACACAAAGGGTTTTGCTGGCGCAGGCGCCGGCTTGATCGCATCTTTGTGAACTTTGAATACGCGTTCCGCGATCGGAGACGATGCGACAAAATCAGCATAAGCCCTGGCGAGATATTCCCTGCACGCGGCGCGCGCCTCGTCGTCGGACGCTGTGTCGAGATCGTTCCTGGCGAGGTATTCGCCCATGCGCCGCAATATGTGCAGTCGCGCGACGCGAACCACCGAAGGATCGAAATCAACTCCAAGCGCTTCGAAGAAGTCCTCCGCGGAGGAGAGTTTGCGCAACTCGTCGAACACGCTCATTCCTTCGTCTCCTTTTCCCCGCGCATTTGAGCGCTTTCACTCTTGCGGCTTTGGAGATGCATAAAGCGCGCCTCCAGGAAATCGATGCGGTCGATCAGCGTCGAGATGGCGTCGCCGACGGGGTCGGGAATGAGATGATGTTCGAGGTCGATGCGCCCGTCGACGCCGGAGCGGCGGCGCACTTCGCGGACAATGCGGCCGGGTATGCCAACCACCGTCATTTCCGGCGGGATGTCCTCGATGACGACCGAATTGGCGCCGATTCGCGCGCGTGCGCCAACGCTTATCGGGCCGAGGATTTTTGCGCCCGCGCCAATCAGCACGCCGCTTTCGATCGTCGGATGGCGCTTGCCGGTAGACCAGGAGGTGCCCCCGAGAGTGACGCCGTGATAGATCGTAACGTCATCATGAATGACCGATGTCTCGCCGATCACGACGCCGGCCCCATGATCGATGAAGAAACGTTCGCCGATCGTCGCGCCTGGGTGAATGTCTATATTGGTGACGAGACGAGCGAACCAGGACAGAAACCGTGCTGCGAACTTGAATTCCCGGCGCCAAAGTCGATGCGACAAGCGATGAAAGATCACGGCGTGAACGCCAGGATAAAGCATCGCAACTTCGAGCGCATTGCGCGCTGCGGGGTCTCGTTGCAGGACGCAGGCGACGTCGCTGCGAAGCGTCGCCAGAAGGCCGCGAATATGCGGCCTGCGCGCATTGACGAATGTGGCCACGACAGTCAAGTTTCGCCTCCTGCCCACGCCTGACGTCTTTCGACAAAGCGAATGAGTTCGCGGCGCGTGATCGGCGGTTTCTTGTCATTGGCGCGCCGGCGGATGTGCGACAGCAGCGCGCTCGCCGTTTCGTGATCGATATCCACGCCGAGTGAGGAGCACCTGCTTTTCAACGCGGCAAGGCCGGAATGTTTGGCGATGACGATCCGGTTGCGTCGTCCAAGTCGAGCGGGATCGACGCCCTGATAGGTGCGCGCATCCTTGAGCAACGCCGCGACATGAATGCCGGATTCATGCGTAAATATATCAGCTCCGACGATCGCCTTGGCGCGCCCGATCTTGCGTCCCGACAGGCGCGCGACGAGTTTCGCCAGCGCCTGAAGCTTTTCCAGCCGCACGTCGGTGCGGCCGGCGGCGATATGCCCGAGCGCTGCGACGACCTCTTCGAGAGCGGCGTTGCCGGCGCGCTCGCCGAGACCAATCACCGTGACGGACGCATGCGACGCGCCGGCGCGCAACGCCGCAAGCGTGTTCGCCGTCGCCAGTCCGACGTCGTCATGGCCATGAAATTCGATCGGAAGGTCTGTTTCTTCGCGAATACGGCGGATCGACTCATAGGCGGAAAACGGATCCAGCAAACCGAGAGTGTCCGCGAAGCGATAACGCCAGGCGCCCGCTTGCGTTGCGGCGCGCAGGATCAATCCGACATCGCGCGGATCGGCTCGCGACGAATCCTCTCCGCCAAGTGCGACAGTCATTCCTTGTTCACGCGCATATGAAACAATTTCGCGCACGCGCTCGGCAAGCGTCGGTATCGTGAGACCGAGTTTTACGCTGATCTGCAGTCGCGACATAGGCGCCGATATATTGACATGAGCGACGCCAGCCGCGCGCGCGGCGTCGATGTCGTCCTTGTTCAGGCGGCACCAGCCCATCACGCGACATGGCAGGCCCTCTGCGACCACGCCCGAAATCGCTTCGATTTCGTCTCGACCCATCGCGGGAGTTCCAGCCTCTATCTCATCGACGCCCGCGTCAGCCAGGGCGCGCGCGATGACGAGCTTCTCGGCCGCCGTAAAGGCGACGCGAGGCGCTTGTTCGCCATCGCGCAGCGTGGTGTCGTTTATGTAGATGCGAGGATGGTCGGGGTTCACGGTTTCACTCAGGCATAGACGGGTTTGAACTCGGTCGGGCCCTTGTCGGCGCCCGCCCAGAAGGGCGATAGTGCACGAAGATTTTCGAGAATCTTCGGCAGCGCCTCGATGACCTGATCGACATCCTCCGCGACATTGTCGCGCGAAAACGAGAAGCGGATCGAGCCATGCGCCGCTGTGAAGGGAACGTTCATCGCGCGCATCACGTGTGACGGTTCGAGCGAACCAGATGTGCATGCGGACCCCGAGGACGCCGCCACCCCCGCGCGAGTGAGATGCAAAAGGATCGCCTCGCCCTCCACATATTCGAAAGCGATATTGGTGGTATTGGGCAAACGCTCGCGTAAATCGCCATTCACGAAGCAATTGGGAACCTGCTGCAGAATTGCGTTTTCGAGACGGTCGCGCAGCTCCTTTACGCGGGTCTGCTCATCTCCCATATGCGCGAGCGCAAGCTGCGCCGCCTTGCCGAGGCCGATGACGCCCGGCGTATTTTCGGTGCCGGCGCGGCGGCCGCGCTCCTGATGTCCGCCACGCAGCAGCGGCTTGAAACGTGCGCCGCGCTTCACGTATAGCGCTCCGACGCCCTTCGGCGCATGCAGCTTGTGGCCGGACAGCGACAGCATGTCGATTGCGCTGCCCTTGAGTGAAATCGGAACCTTGCCGACCGCCTGCACGGCGTCTGTATGAAAGAGCGCGCCATGCTCCTTGGCCAGTTCGGCAAGCGCTTCAACCGGGAAGATCGTCCCTGTCTCATTATTCGCCCACATGAGCGTCACGAGCGCCGTGTTGGGTGACAAAGCGGCGCGATAGGCTTCGAGGTCGAGGCGCCCAAGAGAGTCGACGCCGATGTAGTGAACCTTTGCGCGGCCGATCTTCTCGAGATGCTGGCAGAGCGAGAGAATTGCGGGATGCTCTACCTGGCTAGTCACGATCTCGTTGCGGCCCGGCATCGCTTCGAGCGCCGACAATACAGCCGTATTATCGCTTTCAGTGCCGCCGGAGGTGAATATGATCTCGTGATCATGTTCGGCGCCGAGCAACTCCTGCAATTGCTGCCGCGCCTTCTTGACCGAGGCGCCAACGCTCGCGCCGAATGAATGGATCGAGGAGGGATTGCCGAACTGTTCGGTGAAGAAGGGCAGCATGGCCTCCACAACCTCGGGATCGACCCGGGTCGTCGCATTATTGTCGAGATAGACCGCGCGCATGTCGTTCTCCTCAGTGAGCGTGCTGCTTGACGGGAATGACGCGGATCGGCATGCCGAGCTTGGCGATCAACCGTTCCTGTATGCCCGAGACGGTGACGCTCGACATCTGGCATCCCATGCAGGCTCCGCTGAGGGTGACGAGAACATTCGAGCCGTCGACGTCGATGAGTTCGCAATCGCCGCCATCTTTCTGGAGATAGGGACGCAACTCCTCGATCGCCTCTTCGATCAAACGCACCTTCTTGAGGTTCGTCATGCCGGCAGAGGGATGCGGCAGGGGAGAGGCCGGCGCGATCGGCGATGTCGGCGGCGCAGCTTCCGCCTTCGCAGCCTTCGCTTTCGCCTTGATCTCCTTGGCGTCGGCTGTGCCGAGGCGATAGGCCTCATGCTCGGCCAGCACGCCCTCCGCAACGAGTTCGGCGTTCACTGCGGCGAGGATCTCCTCGAGCTTGTCGAAGCATGTCAGACAGCCGCCGCCGGCCTTGGTGTAGGAAGTGACTTCCTCGATCGTGGTCAGCTTGTTCATCTTGATCGCGCGTTCGATCATTCCTTCGTCGACGCCGAAGCATTTGCAAACCAGCGCGCCTTCCTCGTGATCATCGCTCCAGACTTCGCCGCGGAAATTGGCGATTGCAGCCTGAAGAGCTTCGTAGCCCATGACCGAGCAGTGCATCTTTTCAGGTGGAAGGCCTCCAAGAAAATCCGCAATGTCCTGGTTGGTAAGCGTGATTGCTTCCTGAAGCGTCTTCCCGATGATCAGTTCGGTAAGCGCCGAGGAAGATGCGATGGCGGAACCGCAGCCAAAGGTCTGGAATTTTGCTTCGAGAATCGTTTCGGTTTCGGGATCGACCTTCAGCATCAGTTTGAGCGCGTCGCCGCAGGAGATAGCGCCCACTTCGCCGACCGCATTTGCCTCACCGAGAACGCCGGCGTTCTTCGGATTGAAAAAATAGTCTTTTACCTTGTCGGAATAGTCCCACATATCGCTCTCCTCGCGCTCAGCCGAATGATTTGCCGCAGGAACAACTCGACTTGGCTTGCGGATTGTCGAAGGTGAAGCCGGAGCCTTCGAGGCCAATCACGAAATCGATCCGGGTTCCATCGAGATAGGCGAGCGAGCCTTCCTCGACGAAAATCTTGACGCCTTCGCTGTCGAAGACGTGATCATTCGGATCCGGTTCGTTTACCAGCCCCATCATGTATTTCAGACCTGCGCAGCCGCCGGCTTCGACCATGATGCGCAGCCCCTCGACCTCCTGGCCGGCCCCTGCGATAGCGGTGCGCACGGCGGTTACGGCGCTGTCCGTGAGCTGGATCATCGTGACGACTCCTTCAGTCAGATGAGATTGTTTCCGAGTAGCGGTAGCAACCCCTGTGCCAGCGCCAAGGTCCTGTATTTCTAAAACATTGCAGCAGTTTGCATGTCCGCAATGCGTCAATGTCGGAGAACTGACAATGTGCGGTTCGCGGCGTCGAGGAGCAGGAAGCGGATCGGGAGCGAAGTTTAAGCGCGGCGGCCCTGCGTGAGACGGGCTAACGCGCTTTCGCCGCCTTCGTCGCCGAAACAAGAGTTGAAATCGCCGCATTCGCGGCATGTCGGGGCCGCGCAAAGGCTGAAGCCTTCAAGTTCGCACAGTTTGCGATAGAAGAACTTCTTCCACTTCATATTATCAATATTTTGTGACGCGAGCCCCGGGTGCCACCGCTTCAGGAGGCGTGTCAGCTCGTCGCGGTTGAAAAGTCCAAGGTCCTGCCAAAGGTGGCGCGGAGCCATTGAGCGACGCGTGACGATCGACGTGATCCAACTCGTCGCGTCAGAGTCATCTACGCGGTAGCGCTCCAGCAATTCACGAACCTGAGTTTCTTCCTCGTCCAGAGAAATTGAGGTTGATTGCGCGTCGAGGGAAATGACGTGACGTGCTTCCGGCAACCAGTTTTCGATGATCCTGGCAAGCGCATCCTTGTCCAGGCCAATTGCCTCCGAGACGTTGTCACGAAATTCGGCAGCTTCAACGACGCCAACGCTGATGGCGCAGGCGAGGACATGCGCCATGAAGGGGTCGACGAGCGCAAAAGGACCCGGATTTTCACAGATGGCGCAATAAATGGCCGCGGCGTCGAGCGTGCCTGGCGATGCGCCATGGCTGGAGCACGCGCGCGCTACGTCCGCCATGATTCGTCACGCCGCGATCTGATCCGCCGGAACATGCGTCTGGCAGTTCTTCGGGCAGACGCGCGCGCAGGCGTTGCAGCCGATGCAGGCGCCGGCGTGTTCGACTTTCATGATCTTGCGGTTCAGGTCGCCGTCGAAATCGTCGTCATCATCGTCGGTGACGATCCCGAGAATTTCACCCTCGTCATTGACTCCGTAAAGCGCCATGACGCCCTGTGGGCAAACCTTGAAGCAGCGCCCGCAACCGATGCAGGTCTCTGGGTCGATGTCGGTGAGATAGAGCGGCGTATAAGGCGAGCCGTCTCGCGTCTTGAATTCGCCCATCACGCCGCCTCGAGTTCCTTGAGCCTCTTGCGGGCCGCCTCCAACGCCGCATAAGCGTCGTAGGTTTCCTGTGCGACGCTCATTATCGTCGTCCAGTTCACTGGCAGCTCCTCGGAGAGGTCGTGCAGGTTCATCTTCATGTTCATGGCCTTGGCTGAGAGCTTCTTGATCTCGGCCTTCAATTCGTCGACGCCGCTCATGTCACGCCTCCGTTCAATAGCGGGCCACTTCTGGAAATTTCTCGATCATCTCGACGCCGGCGTCGACAAGTTTTGCGCCCTCCGCAGCGAGTTTCTCTAGGCTCTCGAAGCCAAACCGATGAACGTCGCGTAGATGCTTGTTGACAACGATCAGGCGTCCGGCAGTCAGTATCATGCGTCCGAATCCTTCATGGCTCATTTTCATCATCGGCTGAACCATGCAGCCGGTTCGGCGTTCGATGGCGAGACCGACGGCGTTGTAAAAAAGTTCGAGACGCCAGAGGATTTCGGGGTCCGGATCACCGATGATCGGGATTTCCCGACGCTGTTCCCTCGTCACGATATAGGGATCGAGAAGGGCCACGTCCTTCTTGTTGTCCCATGTTCCATGTGTGTCCTGCGCGCGCCAGACCTTGATGAGCTCCTTTATGAAGAGGCTCACTTCCGGTTTTTCTTCGGCGATTTCGGCTGCTTCAGGCATTTGCTGTCTCCTCGTCGAAATCGAAAGTGCGCTCGCCACTCTTCGACAATATCTTGCGCAACCAGGGCGGCGGCGCGCCGTTCAGAACGACCTGAAGCCTCTGGAGCAGATCGACGATCTTCTCCGGTTGCTGCACTTTCATTGGATGGATATTCTGAGCGACGACGCGGGCCGCCCCGGAGCCGCCGATCGCCGCGACGTAAAGAATCGAACAATCCTTGATCGCTTCGAGCTTCGGTTGAAGCTTGTCCTCATTGCCGTCTTCCTGCAAATCGCCGGCGAACTGGATCGCCTCGACAAAATGATAGGAGTCCGGGCTCAGTTCGTAGATCGCGATATTCCTTGCCCAACCGAAATGAGCATCGACGGTTTCAAGGTCCTGGGTGGCGAATGCAACTTTCATATTGCCTCCTTTGCCGTCAGTGCGCTTGCGATGGTTGGACGAGATCAGACGCAATCGCCGTAGTTTCATGGCCCTCGTCCCCGCTTTGCCGTCTCCAGCTGTCGGGCGTTGGCTCCGGCGTCTGCCCGATGAATATGTTGCCTAGCGCGAAGATGAGATCTCGGGTGCCGCGATAGCCGACGCTGACCTCATGCGCGGCGCCGAGCCGGTCGAACATCGGCAGCCCCATGCGATAGAGCGGGACTCCGAGACGATCCGACGCCTGGCGACCATGTGAATGGGTGATGATGAGGTCGCAATTGGCTGCTCGTTTCTCGAGGTCTCCCAGATCGCCGATGATGACTTCTTCACTGGGAATATTTTCGAGTAAAACGGATGAAGTCGTCGTGACCGCCGCTGCGACCTCTGCGCCCATTTCCTTCAGCCAATGGGATACGCTATGCAGCAGATCCGGCTCGGCCCCGATTGCTATGCGCTTGCCGCCGAAGTGGAAGTGACCGTCAAGCATGGCGTCGACGAGCTGACCGCGCTGGCGCCGGAATTTGATCGGCGCCGGCCTGCCGCTTATGCGCGTAAGGAAACTCATGAATTCGTCATTGACGGCGAGGCCGGTCAGCCGATCGAAGAGCATGAAGGGGACGTCCGCGCGCGCTTCGAGCGTCTTTGCGGCCTCCCGCATCTGCTCGCCGATGGCGATGGTCCAGGCGGCGGTTCCCATCGCCGCAATATCGGCGCGTGACACGCCGCCGAGCGTCGTCGGCGTGAAGTCCTCAGGAATGTGACCGTCGAGCGAGCCGGACAGATCGGGCAGAAAAGTCGGCTGGAGACCGAAGGCCTCGATAATGTCGCGCAATTCGTCGATATCGCCGGGAGTCAGATGGCACCCCGCAAGCACATTGACGCGTTGAGGCGCGCGTCGCTGCGGCGTCTCGTGTTGCGGCACAAATTCCTGGATGAGTCTGGTGACGGTCTTGGCGAACCCGTCCTGGAAAGCGTCCTTGAAGTCTGGCGTGGAGACATGGACGATGCCAAGATCGGCGAGTTCGGGGTGACGTTTGCGCACGAGCTTGAGATAGCCCTCGACATCGTCGCCCTTGATTTCAGTGACGCCGGTCGAGCAGATGCCGATGACATCTGGTTTCGCGCGTTTCACGATATTGAGGATCGCCTGCTCGATATTGTCAAGTCCGCCAAGAACGGTCGCCACCTCATTCATCGCCGTCGTCTGAAGTGGGATCGACTCACGGAAATGCCGCACGAAGAGAACAAGCCCGAAAGAGGTGCAGCCCTGAGAGCCATGCAGCACCGGCATGCAGCCGGAAACGCCCATAAAGGCGAGCGCGCCGCCGATCGGCTGGCTTATCTTCAGCGGATTGACCGCGCAGGCTTTCTTCGAGGAGGTGACGCGCGCCATGGTCGCCTCACGCTGCCTGCGGCGCTGCTTGCGCTTGCGCGCCAGCCAGCGAAACGATGATGGACGCGATTTTCTCCTGACACCCCCCGCAACCCGTTCCGGCGCGAGTCGCCGCGCCGACCGCGCTTACGCTGTCGAGGCCGCCGTCTCGAATGGCGTCCTCGATCATGCCGACCGACACGTCGTTGCAGGCGCAAACCTTTTTTCCACGCCTCGCGCCTTCGGCGGCGACCGGATCATTTGCCAAGGCGGCTTCTTCAGCTGCGATTGCCTCGGACGCGCGCGCTTCCCATCCAAGCTCTTCCCATGGAGCAGGCTTGCGCACCTGTTCCCAGACCGGATTGTGAAGAGCCTTATCGATCTCGTGAACGAGTTCGACCATGCCTTCGTATCCGGCGTAGGCGTGATGCCGCTCCTGGTTGATATCCAGCCATGGCATCTTGGCTTTGAGCGCTACGAACTGGGAGCGGCCGCCAGAAAGCATGATGTCCGCTCGCGCTTCCTTCAACATCTTGTACATTTCGCGCGGCGTCATGTCGTCGATCATATGGGCGTCCTGACCCATCAACTCCTTGATTTTTTCCTTGTCTTCCTTTGTCGATTTCTTCACGCTCGTTCCGACAATTTCCAGACCGGCTTCCTGAAGCGCCGCGACGACCGACCACGACTTAACGCCGCCGGTGATGAGCAGCACGCGCTTGCCCTCGAGTCGGGCCCGGTAGGGCGCGATACGCGCCGAAGCTTTCGCCTCCTCGCGCGCGATAACCGCCTCGGTTCGTGTCATCAATTCCCCCGGCGCGCCGCGTTCGATGAGAAGTCGCGCAATCTCGCGCAGACTATCGCTCATGTCGCCGACGCCATAGAATGAGCCTTCGAAGAAGGGGATTCCGTAACGCTCCTCCATTTTTCTGGCGACGTTGATCATTGCCTTGGAGCAGACCATCATGGCGGCGCGGGCGCGATGCGACGATGCGACCTCATGGTATTTTGCGTCGCCCGAGATACATGCGAGAATGCGGATGCCAAGTTCGTCGAGAAGTGGCTTTACCTGCCACAATTCACCGGCCAGGTTATATTCGCCGATGATATTGATGTCGTAGGGCGTCGTGAATTCAGGCTCCTGCGTGCCGATGACGTGATCGAGTATCGCCTCGCCTGCGAGCTTGTTGCCGAGATTTTTGGGGCCAACGAAGCCAGGAGATATGACCGGGATGACCGGCTTGCCGAACTTCTCCGCAGCAGCCTTGCACACGGCGCCTATATCGTCGCCTGTCATCGCTGGAACGCAGGTTTGATAGACGAAGACGGCAGGCGGATCATATTTGTCGATGATTTCCTTGATTGACTTGAACAGCCGCTTCTCACCGCCGAAAACAACGTCGGTTTCTCCCATGTCCGTCGTGAAACCCGTGCGATAAAGTGAGGAACCGGAAGTCTTTGCGCCGCGATTGTCCCAGCTATTGCCTTCGCAGGCGATGGGGCCGTGCACGAGGTGAGCGACGTCGGTAATCGGTTGCAAAGCGATCTTTGCGCCGTCGAAAGCGCAGCCGCCGGCGGCGGCGCCGGGGGCGAGTTGCTTGGTGCAGCCCTTTTTGCGTTCTTTCTCGGATTTGTTCTGGTTCTTGCCGCATCCGGGCTCGTTGAAGACGTCCTGAACTTTTTCCGAGAGCGTCGTCATTCCGGCCTCCTGCGAGCGTCACGCGGATAATCGCGCGTCATTTACATGCATTCGCCGGGCCAACACGGCCCGGCGAACCGTCGTCGATCAGCGGATGATGTCGAAGCTGTAGTCCGATTTCGCCACAACATTCGTATTGCGGTCGATTTCATCGAAGATCTTGTCGAGGATCCAGACGAGAACGTTCATGGCCCCCTGATAGCCCCAGACCGGATATCGATGCATGTGATGGCGATCGAAGATTGGGAAACCGATGCGGATCAACGGCGTGCCGGTGTCGCGGTCGAGATACTTTCCGTAGGTGTTGCCGATCAGGAAATCGACGGGCTCCGTGAAGAGCAATGAGCGCATGTGCCACAAATCCTTGTTCGGATATACGTGGCAGTTCTTGCCAAAGGGAGAAGCGTCGAGCATCGCCTGCACCTTCTCCGCCCACGCCTTGCCGCCGTTTGTCGAAAGAATATGCGTCGGCTCTGCGCCGAGCTCCAACAGGAAGCCCGCGACGCCAAGACAAAGATCGGGATCGCCATAGATAGCGAATTTCTTGCCGTGAATATGCGCCGCGGAGTCCGCGATGGCGTCGACGAGACGGCCTCGCTCCTTGGTGAGCTCGGCGGAAATCGGCTTGCCAGTGAGCCGCGAAATCTCCATCAGGAACTTGTCAGTTCCCTGCACGCCGATCGGGTGGTTGAGGGCGACAACTTCCTGCCCTTTGCTTGCGATGTAGGGAAGCGTCTTTTCGGTGCAGAATTCCTGCATCGAAATCGTCGCCCTGGCGTTCAACGCAGCTGCGACGTCCTCGAGCTTTGTGCCGCCGTCATACATGCGGAATTCGCCATCCGTCGGCGTGTCCCATACATCGCTGTTGTCGCCGATAATCGTATAGTCGACGCCCATGGACCCGAAAATGCGCTTGACTTCGCGGAGGTTCCCGACTGTGTAGCCGTCGAAGCCGCCAAGGAAGTTGATCTTTTCATTCGGCGTGCGCTCGAGTTTCGGCGCCGTTCCCGCCTTGCCATCCCAGAAGTGCTCCAGCACGCCCTTGATGACGTTGTCGTAACCGGTGATATGGCTGCCGACGAAAGCTGGCGTATGCGCGAAGGGAACGTCGAATTCTTGCGGAACCGACCCTTTCTCCTTTGCTGTCTTGATGAAGGCGTTGAGGTCGTCACCGATGACTTCCGCCATGCAGGTGGTGGAGACGGAGATCATCTTCGGCTTGTACATGTTATAGGCGTTGGCCAAGCCGTCGATCATGTTGTTCAGCCCGCCAAACACCGCTGCGTCTTCCGTCATCGAGGAGGAGACGCAAGACGTCGGCTCCTTGAAGTGACGCGAAAAATGCGAGCGGTAATAGGCGACGCAGCCCTGCGAACCATGAACGAATGGCAGTGTGCTCTCGAAGCCAACGGCTGCAAAGACGGCGCCGAGCGGCTGGCAAGCCTTGGCCGGGTTCACGGTCAGAGCTTCGCGTGCGAAGTTCTTTTCCCTGTATTCCTCTGTTTTGGTCCATTCGCGCACCTGCTCGAGGCGCTCGTCGGCGACCGGGTTCTCGAAGTTCGTCTTCTTGTTCTCGAACATCTCCCTGTATTCCGGCTGGCGGAATAGATTGAAGTGGTCGAGGACGTTATCGGCATTCTGTGGCATAGCGATTCCCCATTTGCTTCCGCGAGCCGGTCCCGCCTCGCGACGGAGACGAGACCTGTTTTGCGCGAGATCAGGCGGCCCAAGGCGCCTTGGCGAATTTCCAGACAGGCGAATTGATCGCCATGTCCATGTCGCGTGCGAAGATGGCGAAGCCGTCGTAGCCGTGATACGGACCTGAATAATCCCAGCTGTGCATTTGACGGAAAGGCACGCCCATCTTCTGGAAGACGTATTTTTCCTTGATGCCCGAGCCGACGAGATCCGGCTGAATCTTCTCGACGAACTTCTCGAATTCGTAGCCCGTGACGTCGTCGTAAATCAGCGTGCCGTCTTTCACATAATGAGTCGTGCGCTGATAGTCGTCGTTATGGCCGAATTCATAACCGGTGCCGATGACTTCCATACCGAGGTCTTCATATGCGCCAATGACGTGGCGCGGACGCAGACCGCCGACGAAGAGCATGACCTTCTTGCCTTCCAGACGCGGACGATATTTGGCGATGACGGCGTCCATCAGGGGGCGGTATTTCGCGATGACTTTCTCGGCCCCCTCCTTGATCCTGTCGTCGAAGTGGCTCGCGATCTTGCGCAGCGACTCCTCGATCTTGGATGGACCAAAGAAGTTATACTCGACCCATGGAATTCCATATTTCTCTTCCATATGCCGCGAGATGTAGTTCATCGAACGATAGCAGTGCAGAACATTTAACTTCGCCTTGGGCGTCGCCTCGAGCTCCGCGATCGTGCCGTCGCCGGACCATTGCGCGACGACGCGCAGGCCCATTTCCTCGAGCAGAATGCGTGAAGACCAGGCGTCGCCGCCGATGTTGTAGTCGCCGATGATGGCGACGTCATAGGGCGTCTGCTCGAAGCGCGCGGGCTTGCCGTCCTGCTTGTCGAACACCCAATCGCGCACCGCGTCGTTGGCGATGTGGTGACCAAGGGATTGCGACACGCCACGGAAGCCCTCACAGCGGACCGGAACGATCGTCTTACCGCCGAATTCCTTCGACTTCGCCTTCGAAACCGCTTCGATATCGTCGCCGATGAGGCCGATCGGGCATTCGGATTGAACGGTGATGCCCTTGTTCAGCGGGAACAGGTCTTCGATCTCGTCCATGATCTTGGCGAGCTTTTTGTCGCCGCCGAAGACGATGTCCTTCTCCTGGAAATCGGATGTGAACTGCATGGTGCCGAAAGTGTCGACGCCAGTGGTGCCGATGTAATAATTGCGGCGGGAGGCCCAGGAATATTGACCGCAGCCGACGGGGCCGTGGCTAATGTGGATCATGTCCTTGATTGGACCCCACACTACGCCCTTGGAGCCAGCGTATGCACAACCACGGATGGTCATCACGCCGGGAATGGACTTGATGTTGGACTTTACGCCGCAATCCGGCTTGCCGTCTTCGAACGTGCCAAGATGTTTGGCGCGACGCTTTGCGGTTTTCTCCGGATACACTTCCAGGACTTCCTTGATGAGGTCCTTGTTGCGGGCTTTGATCTCTTCGATGGTTTCAGCTTGCGCCAGACTCATGACGGAGCCCTTTCATAAAAGTCCTTGTTAGAGCCTGGCCTCACGAAGAGGCCAGGCTATGGGTCTTATTTATGCAACGGCGAGTTCCGCAGCGGTTTTGCCGACCTGCGATTCGTCGATCGATTTCATGATGCCGTGTTCCATGAGCAAATCTTCGAGCTCGTCCATGGTGATCGGCGTCGGGATCGTGCCGGCGCCGACATTTGCGTCGACGCGGCGCGCGAGCTCGCGATAATGCTCGGCCTGCTTGGATTCCGGCGCATACTCGATGACGGTCATGCGGCGCAGTTCGGCGTGCTGAACAATGTTGTCGCGCGGCACGAAATAGATGAGCTTCGAGCCGAGCTTCTTGGCGAGGGACTCGGCAAGTTCGAGTTCCTTGTCCGTCTGGCGCTCGTTGCAGACCAGCCCGCCCAGGCGCACACCGCCGGAGTTGGCATATTTGAGAATGCCCTTGGAAATGTTGTTGGCGGCGTACATCGCCATCATCTCGCCGGACATGACGATGTAAATTTCTTGCGCCTTGTTCTCGCGGATCGGCATGGCGAAGCCGCCGCAGACCACGTCGCCGAGGACGTCATAGGAGACGTAGTCGACGCCGTCGTAAGCGCCGTTCTCCTCGAGGAAGTTGATCGAGGTGATCACGCCACGACCGGCGCAGCCGACGCCCGGCTCCGGACCGCCCGACTCGACGCAACGGATGTCTTGGTAGCCGACCTTCATCACGTCCTCGATCTCGAGGTCCTCGACCGAACCGGCTTCCGCAGCGAGCGAGAGGATAGTGTCCTGCGCCTTGGCGTGAAGGATCAGGCGGGTCGAGTCAGCTTTGGGGTCGCAGCCGACGATGAGAATTTTCTTGCCCATCTCGGCGAGCGCCGCCAGAGTGTTCTGGGAGGTCGTCGATTTGCCGATGCCACCCTTTCCATAGAACGCTATCTGTCGAAGCGACATTGCAGTCTCCTTGGATTTAACCGTTGATCGGATCGGCGCGCGCCACACGCATGCCGAATTCATTTCACCTTGCGACGAGGCGCGGGCTCCGGGACTCTGGGACATCTCCGAACGGGGGTGACCCAACCCACAGCCAAAAGCCTTGCGAGCCTAGTTGCGCAAAGGGCGTGCCAATGTTGTTCTTCGTCTATAAGTTATTGGAAATAATCCAATTATGTGCTTGCGGCGGTTGGGTCGAACACATGTGTCAAATCCGACAGTGATGTTCGCAACCCGACTGACCCGCCGATTCCTCAGAAAAGATTCAACTTTGCCCGCGGCACATCGCTTGCTTTCCGTCCTGCGTCCAATTCCGGAGGAGGCAACATGCAGATCGGCGTGGAAATGGCGCGAGCTATGGAGAACAAGCGGGTGTTCATTGTCGATGACGACGAGATTTTTCGCGCTGCGCTTCAGTTCATGTTGCATGACGAGTACGAAGCACATGAAGTGGCAAGCGCATCTCTGGCGATAGAAAAGGCGAAAAAGCAGCCCCCTGACCTAATTCTTCTGGCGGAGAGCCAGATACGAAAACTGGGATTAGGCTCGGTTGCGGAACTGAGAGCGGAGATGCCCGGCGTGAAAATACTTGTCGTTATCGAAACTGCGGACTCGCGATATGGGAAGGAATGCATGGGCGCGGGCGCGCATGGCTTTATCGCCAAGCCTCTAAAGGTCGAGTTTGTACGTCAGAAGGTTGACGCAGCACTTGGGCGCGGGAAGGGCGTAACTATTCCGCTCACGGTGCTGAATACGCACTAGGAGGAACCGATGCACATGCTGAACAACGAGAGGTCGGGCGCGGCGCCCGCGAACGAAATCAGTGAATCGTCCATTCGCGATTGCGTGCGCCGCTTTTACGAAAAAGGCGGGGCCGATCCTCTTCTTGGCCCTATATTCGCTGAATCCATACCGGAGCTCGAGTCGCATATCTCGATTGTCGCGAATTTCTGGTCCCATGCTCTACTGGGAACGGATCGCTACCAAGGCACGCCGTTTGGCGTGCATGTCAACTTGCCAATCGAACCGTCGCATTTTACGCGTTGGCTGGAGCTTTTCACTGAGGCGGCCGGAGAAACCATGCCGGAGCCGCTTGCCGCGCAAGCGATCGCACGTGCGCAGCACATGACGCAATGCTTCCAGTCTGGTCTGTTCCCATTTGTCGGTGCGGACGGAAGGCCGTCTCGCACGCCAGCATGATTGGCGCGTTCAGAGTTGCGGCACGATAATCAGTCGCTCGACCGGATTTCCTTCGGTGAAATGCGACTGGATAATTTCATCGATGTCGGCTTCCGTGCGCGGCGTATACCAGACGCCTTCCGGATAAACGACCATAAGCGGACCGGCGCGACAGAAGCCGAGGCAGCCGGTCGCCGTTATAGATACGTCCGGAATTGGCTGCGCAGTTAGTTTTGCCTGCAGGCGATCCCATAACGGCTTGCCGCCGGCGCTGACGCAGCTTCCGCGGGGATGACCCGGCGGCCGCTGTTGAAAGCATGTGAAGACGTGATATTTGAAAACGACGGGAAGTTCGGCGATCATGTGCATTGCTTTCAGGATCGGGATCAGGCGACACCCCGGACAGGCGTGCGCGTCAAGTCGGCGACGAAATCCACCAGCGACGCATCGATACGGGTGATATTCTGCTCCTGCAGGAATTTCTCTTCATTGCGCGTCAAATTGCCCTCGATCACGGCCCAATGCCTGTCGGAGGATCGTTTCATGATCTGGCGCGAAAAGCTCCGTTCGAGCTGGTTGGTGAATCGACATCCGAGGAAAAGGAAGCTGCGCCCTTTTCTTATCGCCTGCACAGTTTCCGGAATCGGAGTTTGAATGTCGATCTCGGTAAGGATTTCGACATAGTCCGAATCTGAGACGATGTAATTTGCGCCCGGCGAAATCGAGCCGAGGGGTTGATAAAGCAAGGTTTTCCAGCTGAGAGTTTCGTCAGGCGCCTCGGCGGGGGCCTTCGCTCCCGAGCCATCCCGGACGAAATTCTTCCCGGGAACCAGCGAATCGTCGGGGCGGAAGTAATTCACCCATTCGCCAAAATGTTCGCTTTGCGTCACGCCTTGTACGACGCCCCAGTCGCTGCGCGATTGCAACGCCTTTTGTGGCAGATCATCATACCAGGCGTGAACAACGAGCGGCAATGTATCCTGCGCAGCGAGCCAGACATGCAAGTCGCTCGGCGCCGCGGACGACGTGAACGCTTTGGTCATCAGGCAGGTAAGCGTCTTTCGGTGCTTGAAATTCTCGATATACTGCGCCGCCGCAGTCAGATTGTTGCGAATTTTGTGCGGGACGGTCACGCCGGCGACGAGCTGGGCGACAAGCGTCTCAGGCGTCGCCGGCGGCGCATCTGCCCCCGCGAGCCCCGTCACCGCCGGCCCGAGATAGGGAATGATATCGCCCCGACGAAAGGCGTTTTCGATTTCGCTGAGCATAGTCGTCTCCTGCCGCGCAGCCGGCTGATCGTTATTGAAGGACTGTCGCCTTCATCGACTCAATTTCATCGCGCGACAGGCGAAACACGCCACGCCCGCCCGATAGGGATTCGAAGGCGTTGCCGGCCTTTTCGCTCAGCTTCGTAAACCATTGTTGCGCGGTCAGCGCGCTCGGCCTTTCCCCGATCTCGAAGACCGTTCCGTCGGGGGCAAATCGAACATGAATGATGAGATTCTTGTCGGTCATCGTTTGTCTCCTCGGTTGCAGTATTCAGAACCCTGAGCCGAAGCCCAGTAGTTCGACAGTGACATTTTCGGCGCCAATTAACGCCTGACACGCTAGGCGGGACTTCGAGCTGACGCCGACAATCGAGTCGAGCTTTTCGTTTTCGCTGCGTGTCGTCTTCGACAGGCTTTTCTTTCCCTCCTGAACGAAAACGTGGCATTGACCGCATTTCGCTTCTCCGCCGCATTTGCTCACGATCGCTTCGCCCGCAGCGAGTATTGCGTCGAGCAAACGACTTCCTGTCGCTGCTTCAACGGTCTTTCCAGAAGGAAGAATCGTAAGTGTAGGCATCGTCTCGCTCCTGTTGAATTGCCCGCGCTGAAGCAACCGAGCAAATTTCGAAAATTCAAAGATAGATGGCGGTTCCAGCGCCGACATTGATCGATGCGTCCTTCATCGTGCCGACAATGAACGCAACCTGCTCTTCTGTGAGATGCGCATGGAATGGCAAGGCGACCGCACGGTCGGCGACCTTTTCCGTCACGAAGAGATCGCCGCGGCGGTATCCGAGATCGAAATAATGGCGCTGCAGATGAAGGGGCTGAGCATAGGCGCAACCTTCTATCCTCTCAGTGCGCAGATCGTCGAGGATTGCGTCGCGGCTGGAGCGCGAGAATCGTGTACCGAGATGCACCACGTAAAGAAACCAGTGACACTGCTCAACCTCCGGCGCCACATATGGATCTTTAATTCCCTCGAATGAACGAACGTAATCTAGGAACCAACGCTCCACGCGCTTGCGGCGCGCAAGCAGAAGCTCCAATCGGCGCAGTTGCGCAAGACCGAGCGCCGCGGCGATGTCGCTCAATCCCGCCTGCAATGGCGGCCAAGCGCCGAGCACGACGGAAGAGCGTTCCTCGATCTTTCGGCTACGCAACCGACGCAGCATGGATGCGCGTTCATCATCGTCAGTGACAATAATCGCGCCTTCGCCGCACGCCAGAACGCCGGGCTGCGAAAAGTCGAAGATCGAACAATCCCCGAATGTGCCAACGAGCGCGCCCTTGTAGACGGATCCGATCGCTTCGGTGGAATCTTCGATGACGGCGAGACTGTGCTCATCAGCGAGACCGCGCAGCGGCTCCCATGGCGCCGGATGTCCATTGGCGTTGCTGGCGATGATCGCGCGCGTTCTCTCGGTGACCAACTTTCGGACTTTTTGGGCGTCAAGCGTTCCCGCCCAATAGTCAATGTCCGCAAAGACTGGTCGCGCGCCGGAGAGTGTGATGGCGTGCGTCGTCTCACGGAATGAATACGCGGGCGCAATGACTTCGTCACCGGACCCTATCCCGATCGCTTTCAAGATCAGCAACAATCCGATTGTGCCGCTCGACACGGCGATCGCGTGTTTGCGGCCAAGATAGCGCGCAAATTCCTCCTCGAATGCGTCGACGACGGAGCCCATCGACAGGCGTTGTGACAAGAGAATTTCCGTTACCGCGTCGAGGTCGCTCTGGGCCAGGTCGGGGTCGTTCAGGGGCAGCAGCGTCGTCTTCATGCTCCTCCTCCTTTGGCGGTCAGCGCGAGGCCAGTCGCGTAGCGTGGATCCTGGGTGATTCTCCAACAATGATCACGACCGTCGATCAGGTAGAGAGCGCATCTTTCATAGGTTCGAAACGGGGTCTCGTCGCGCATGTCGATCGCGTCGCAGCGGGTGACGACGAGGCCCGTCAGTCGCCTCAATGCAGCGATCGTCTGCGCGTCGACTGACGCCGCCCCGAGAGCGAGGTCGATTTCGGATAGTTGCGCGGGCTCGAGACTCATGCGATGCTCACGCGAGCTTTTTGGCTTCGACGGTGATAGGAAGCGACGTGCCCGGATCCATCTCGGGAAGTTGCAGTTTCCATCCATTCGCAAGCGTTACGGAGCCGCCCCACATGAGGGGTGATTCAACTTCGATGATCGGCTCTTCGAGGTCTTTCTTGGGAACATAGGCTGACAGAACGCCGTCAGAACCTTTTCTGATCATAACTTTCACGGTGCGCCTCGTTCGTTTGCATTGGTTAACCCGGCGGTCAAAGGGCTTCTATTTCGTCCTCGAGACAGCCGATGACAAGTTGTGACGAGAATTCGACCAGATAGACGATCGTTTCGGTTTCGACATGCGAACCAACCTGGACAATTTCGCCGGGCTCTCCGCTCCTGACGAGGAGTTCGTCGGCCGCGCGATCGGGATAGGAGCCGTCATTGATGAGGTCGATAGCTGCTCGCACGCGCTGACCCCAATCATATTTCGCAGGCGTCATGCTCATTCGTGGTTCTCCTCCACCATTTCGACCATCTCCAGTTCCTTACGTTTCATGCCGACACGATGGCCAGTCGAAACGAATTCGACGCCGTAGATATAGAACTGCTGGAGAAAGGAGCCGATGCTGACGACATAACCTTCCTCTCCTTTCGTCACGAGGATTTCGCCGATGTCCTTCCCCGGAAAAGTTCCGTCATTACGGATCGTCCGGCGGGCGCGAACCTTGTCGCCATAATCGAAATATGGCGGGCCTTCGAGTTCGACTGTGTCGCTGTCGCGACTGATGTTTGTCATCGTCGTTCTCCTTGGCCCGTCGCGAGGATGGCGATCGACGCATCATCGTTCAGACCCGCGGCGCGCCGTCGTTCGAGGGCGGTTTCACGAACAATTGGATCTGCATCCGCAAGAAGGGCGCCGATTGATTTGATATCCGCGCGCTGCGCAATTTCGTGACGCACGCGCCAATCGGGGTCGTCAAGGAGCGAGAGCAGGTCCAACGGCTCGAGTCGTTGCGCGGCCTCGAAACGGACGACAGGGTCGGGGTCCCTTGCAAGACGAATCAATAGCGCCTGATTTATTCGCTGCGCGACGACGCGTCGAACTTCGGCGTCGTCGTCGTTGATCATCAAGACAAGAAGGTCCGTTGGCAGTCGTTTGGCGACCATCTGTCGGACAAAATAATCGGGATCCGACATCATGGGCAGCAAATCGGCGCCCTCGAGGCGACCCGCAATGCGTATGCGAACTTCGCGATGCGGATCGTTTCGGAGCTTCAGAAGGTAGGATCTCGGAAGGCGGCGCGCGGCGCTCCAGCGAACAGCTTCTTCAGGATCATTGAGCAACGCCGGCAAAAGAAATACTTCGGCGGCCTTGGCTGCGCAGGCCCGGGCCTCGAAATAGGGGTGGGAGAGATAATCGCGCGCCAGATCCGGATTCCAATCGAAGAAACGATCAATGCGACGCGCGTAACGATCATGGGCGCATGCCCTTAGAGGCTTGCATCGCTCATCAAGCAGTCGATCCTTGTGCGCACAGTCAGCGCAATCGATTGGCCGGCCGAGCCAGTCCAGCGCCTCGTCGATGTCAGTCGACATCTTCTTCCCCCATCCGATCGAGAACGTCGAGCAACACGCGCGCGCCGACCTTGTCGGCAGGATCGAGCTCAAGCAATTTTTCGATAGCTTCGCGTCCTTCCTCGTAATCGCCGAGCCGCATATTCAGATAGGCGTATCCTTTGAGCGTGAACATGAAGAAGCGTGGCTGTGGCGCGTCGTAATCGCCAAACTTTGCGTCCTGTGGTCGAACGGCGCGCCAGTCAAATGGCAGAGAATTGTCTATCGCCGCGCGCGTGAGGCAGGCGCGTGCAACTGCAAGGGTTTCTTCGAGTCGCCCCTTGTAAAAGTGGAAGCGATAGAGGCCAATGAGCGTCGCCGGATGCGTGGGCGCAATTCGTTGTGCTTCTACGAGGTGTCGCATGGCCATTTCGTCATCATGATACACGGCCGCCGCTGCGCGAAGATGATTCTCCACCTCGGCGGGAAGACCCTCGCCGAGGACGGCGGATGCAGGAAAATCCTGCATCGCCAGGGCATCATTCTGCGACGCTTTGGAAGCGAACATTACTCTTCCCTCAGTGCGTCTCCACGAAGACGGGAGCGTCGGTCGTCGAGCAGCCGCAGCTCTTCGCCTTCGGGTCATGGAAGATGAAGCCCGTCGAGGTCGGCGTTTCGACGAAATCGATTGTGACGCCATCGAGCAGAAGGCGGCTTTGCGCAGGTAAGAAAAGGTTGAATACGCCATGCGCATAGATCTGTTCGCCATCGCGGGGCGCAGGCTCTACGGAAAACTCCGCCGACATGCCCGAGCAGCCACCAGGAGATACAAGCAATCTCAAGCCGGAGCCGGGTGGCCCGTCGAACATGACGAGCCGGCGGATGAATTTCTCGGCGGCGGGAGTGAATGCGATTTTCATCACGCCCCCGCCTGATAACGCGGAAAGGACGTGTCGATCACGCAAGTGTTGTCAACAGGACAAACCGCAACGCATTGTGGGATATCGAAGTAGCCGATGCACTCGGTGCATTTCTTCGGATTGATGACGAAAGTGCCGTTCTTTTCCGAAATTGCGACGTTCGGGCACTCCGCCTCGCATGCGGAGCAAGAGGTGCATTGTGATGCGATGATTTTGTAGGCCATGGTTCAGCTCCTTTGGGAAAACTGCGTCAGACAGGGATGAAGGCGCCTTGACGGATATCCGCGTCGCCGCGCGCGACATGGATGATCTCGCCGTCTTTCACGCGGGCAAGGTAATCCTTGAAGTAGGCGATCGCTGATTGTTCGATGAATTCATAGGCGTATTGATCCACCGGATCGATTCCCGCGGCGATGAGATCGTCTTTTGGACAATGACCGATCTTGGCGACGAAGACGGCTGTGCAATCATTGATTGCGCGGATGATCGTTTCCAGGCTGTCTTCCTCGCCGTAGCCGCCCTGACAATACAGGTCGACGCGGCGATGGCCGACAAACTTCGCGCCGCTGCTGGTGAGTTCATAGATCTGGAACTCTTTCGCATGGCCAAAATGTTCATTGATGCGGCCGCTTCCCTTGGTCGCGACGGCGACAAGGATCGCAATGTCGGCGTTCTCGCCGGCGAGCTCTTCGAGCTCTGCGTTGCGCGCGGCGACTTTGGCCACGCGATCCTCCTCCACTCTGGATTGATACGCCTGACGCGCGGTTAGATCGTAATTGACATCCATCTCCATGATTTTTTCGGTCGTGAATTCGGCGCTACGGTCTTCGCCAAGTAGGCCAACGGCGTCGGCGCGGCATTGGCGACAGTGGCGCATCATGTTCATTTCGCCCTCGCAACGGTCCTGAAGCGCCTTCAGCTCCTGAGCCGAGGGGCCGCGCTGGCCGTTAAGACCGAAGACCGTGCCATGCTCCGGCGATGAAATTAGCGGCATAATGTTGTGGAGGAATGCGCCGCGCGACTTCACCTCCCTGTTGACGGTGACGAGGTGATCGTCGTTGATCCCTGGGATCATGACAGAGTTCACCTTGCAGAGAATTCCGTTCGCCGTCAGCATCTCCAGGCCTTGCAACTGGCGTTCGGTGAGAATTTTCGCGGCGTCCTTTCCGGTGACGCGTTTGTGCTTCCAGAAGACCCAAGGATAGATTTCGGCGCCGATGTCAGGATCCGTCATGTTTATTGTGATCGTGACGTGATCGACGTTGAATTTCTTGATCGTTTCGACGTGATCTGGCAAGGCGAGACCATTCGTGGAAAGGCATAGCTTGATGTCGGGCGCAGCCTCGGAAATAAGCTCGAAGGTCTTGAAGGTCTTCGCTGGATTGGCGAGTGGATCGCCGGGGCCGGCGATCCCGAGGACCGTCATTTGCGGGATTGCGGATGCGACGGCGAGAACCTTCTTTGCGGCCTGCTCGGGGGTCAACTTCTCACTGACAACGCCCGGCCGAGACTCGTTGGCGCAATCATATTTTCGATTGCAGTAGTTGCACTGGATGTTACAGGCGGGAGCGACAGCGACATGCATTCGCGCATAATGATGGTGCGCTTCCTCGCTGTAGCAGGGATGATTCTTGACCTTTTCCCAAATCTCGGCCGGCATGTCGCTCTGGCCGGCGCCCGAGCCGCAGCTTGCCTTTCCGCTGCCGCCGCTTGTGCCGCAACCTTTGTGCTCGGCGATTTTCTGCATGACTTCATCGAGCGGCGTCGCCGCGTCGGATTCAAAGGTGTCGAAAGAGTGAGCGTCGTCCATTTTTTAACCTCACGAGCGTTGAAGGTTTGGACCCCGCGAGAAGGGTTTATTTCGCCCACCTTGCGAATGGGCTGTCCGCGCTGCGAAAGGGAGCGCAACAAGCATGCCATGGTTCGTTTGTTGTTATAGCTGGCTGAAAAGTTTGGAATTAATCCAGATATGACATCCGGGCGGGAGGAGTTCTTCGATGTTACAAACCGTCATCTTCTTGTTAGCTACGCGACATTCGAACATCGGCGGATTTTCCGCTGCGCCGCTCGTTGGATCGGCGACCGGCGCCAGATGATTTGGCGCCGCAGCACAAAACCGTGCCAAGTCGCGCTAATAAGTGGCGCTCCGATCGCGCGAGCTTTAGCGTAACCCGCAGAAATCATTGCGAAACAGCGATCCGTCTCAACTGGCGCGCGGTTTGCTTGAAAGACGACAAAATCAAAGCCTGTTGTGAGGCTCTTCAACATGGGTCTTGAAGTCGGCGGCCAGGTCGGCGTCGCGCCGAGACGCGCGATCGACTCCGGTGAAACCGCACTCGTCGGAATATATGAGATATCCAAGCTCCTCGCGTCGCCGCATCGGTTGGAGAGCGTGCTCGCGGGCGTCCTGAGCTTATTGTCGAGCTTTCTCGATATGCGGCATGGCCTCATCGCTCTGCTTGATCAAGGCGGCGCGCCAGAAATGGTGGTCGGTTCCGGCTGGACCGAAGGAGCGGCGAAGCGCTTCTTTGATCGTTTGCCGGAGCGCGCAGTTGGACAAATCGTTGCAACAAAAATGCCGCTGGTCATCGAGAATGTGGCGACGTCGCCGCTTTTCGAGGGAACCGATCTTTCCGAATGGGGACCAACAGACGGAGTGCCGTTTTCGTTGATCGGCGTCCCGATCAAAGAAGGTGAAACCGTTGTCGGAACCTTGACCGTTGATCGCGTATATAATGCGCGCGCAGGCGTGCTATTCGATCACGACGTCCGGTTTCTGACTATGATCGCCAATCTCGTTGGGCAGACGCTACGTCTCCACAAGCTGATCGCGCGAGATCGCGAAAGACTAATGCAGGAGAAGGCGCGTCTGGAGAAAGTCGATCGGCAACCGCCGATTGACGTTTCGGGAGAAAAGCTCAAGGGCATTGTCGGCGACAGTCCGGCGGTGCGTGCGGTCGTCGCGAAAATTCGCGTGGTCGCAAAAGCCAAATCCACGGTATTGCTGCGCGGCGAGTCGGGAACGGGCAAGGAGCTTTTTGCCGCCGCGATCCATAACCTTTCGCCGCGCCGTTCGAAGCCGTTCGTAAAGTTGAATTGCGCCGCGTTGCCTGAGAGCGTGCTCGAATCGGAGTTGTTCGGACATGAGCGCGGGGCGTTTACGGGCGCGGCAAATCTTCGCAAGGGGCGCTTCGAGCTTGCTGACGGAGGCACGCTATTCCTGGATGAAATCGGGGAGATAACTCCGGCGTTCCAGGCAAAGCTGCTGCGCGTTCTGCAGGAAGGCGAGTTTGAACGCGTGGGCGGGTCGCGCACACTGAAAGTCGATGTGCGGCTTGTATGCGCCACAAACCGAAATCTTGAGGAAGCGGTTCAACGCGGTGATTTTCGCGCTGATCTCTACTATCGCATCAGTGTCGTGCCCATCTTCCTGCCGCCGTTGCGCGAGCGCAAAGGCGATCTCGAGTCGCTCGCCAATGAGTTCGTAAAGCGTTTCAATGCGGATCAGGGCAGTCACCTGCAACTCTCCGAGTCCGCGATGAGTGTGCTGAACGAATGCGCCTTCCCGGGCAATATTCGCGAACTCGAAAACTGCATCTATCGAACGGCGACGCTGGCTCGTGGCGACGTCATTACCGACAGGGACTTTTCCTGCCGTAACGACGGTTGTCTATCTTCGATCCTGTGGAGCGGTTCACATGACCCGACGATGCGGGCGTCGAATTTCTCACCGTTGCCGATCGTCGCGTCCAACCGCGTGAAGCCGCCGTCGCCGCCGCACGCTTCCGGAGCGGAAGCAGGAGAAAGTCTCGCTCCGGAAACCTGTCCAGGGGCGGAGAATTGCAACATCATCGACAAGGATCCGCGCATGGATCATGACAGGCTTGTCGACGCGATGGAGCGGGCGGGCTGGGTGAAGGCGAAAGCTGCGAGGCTACTGGGTCTTACGCCTCGGCAGATCGGCTACGCCTTGCAGAAGCACGGCATCGCAGTGAAGAAATTCTAGGCGGCAGACAAAGAGGGGGCGAAACCGCAGCCTGCGCCCTGCTCTGTTGGATCGCGGATGCAACAGGCGTGTCTCGCACACCGATGTCGGAAACCAGACACAGTGTAGCTAACGACAGTTGATTCTTATCAAATAGAAATTGATTTGAAAGGAATTTCAAGGGCCGGCTGCTTGGTCCGTGTCTTGCTCCGAGCTGATGCGTGGCGTCGTTCGCCCGCAAGCCGAGAGCAAATCAGGAGACGGACCTTGGCCAATATCACTTTTTCATCACCTGTGATGCCGAAGGACATTACGGTCTATGCCGTCGCGGGCGATCGCGGGACGATTTTGGCCGTGGCCAAGGCTCACAAGATTCCCATTCCCTTCGATTGTCAGGATGGCGAATGCGGGTCCTGCCTCGTCGAAGTGGAACATCTGAATCCCAATGCAATCTACGGTGTCGCCTTGACCGAAAAGGAAAAGGAGATGCTGAAACAACTGGGCAAGATCAGCAAGGCGGAACTTGAAAACGCCGAAGTGAATGACATGCCGCCGCGCTATCGTCTCGCGTGCCAATGCTTCGTTCGTAATGAGGACATCATCGTCAAATTCGAGGGTGATCAAACGCTCCCCTCTGCGGGCCCGTATGTCACCCAGGCGGCCAGTCGCTTCAAGGGCGGCACTGAAATTCCGACGGTCGATGAATTCCTCAGTTACGCGGTCAAGGTCGAGGAGGACGCAGCAGTGCATTTCGAGGCGCTCGCCCTTACGCTCGAGACGCACGGCGCGACGGAAATCGCGAAACTCTTCCGCCAGCTTGCGGCCTTTTCGCGACAACATCTTGCCGAGGCGAAGGAGACGGCGAAATCGATCGATCCAGCCAAGTCTGTTCCTCCGGACTACGCCTGGCCGAACCAGTCTTCGCCAGAGCAGGCCTCACAATGGTCTGGAGACGTCGCCCTCATGCGCCTTGGCGCCTTGAAGGCGGCCCTGCAAGGCGAGCGGCGCGGCTATGAATTCTATTGCGCAGTCGTTGCGACCGCCAAATCGCCCGAGGTGGTTGCGGCGGCCAGGCAGTTCGTCAAGGAGGAGGCGGAACATGTCAAGGTTCTGGAGGCATGGATCACACGCGAGGAATGGGCGACGCGAGGCATGCCTGCTCATTGATTGATGGCGAAAGAACGTCGAACGCCAATCTGACCATCGACGGGGCAGGGAGCACGAGAATGGAGTCTGTCGAGACCTTCCTCGCTTACGCCATAAGGCTCGAGCAGGAGGCTGCCGAGCGCTTCGGGCAATTGGCTGATGCTATGGAGGCTTGCGGCAATCGTGAAGTCGGCAAGTTGTTTCGCCGGCTCGCCGATTATTCGCGCCTGCATCTCGCTGATGCGCGAACCCGGTCGGGGTATCGGGACGTTCCAGAGATGACGCCGGACGAATTCGTTTGGCCCGACGTCGAAAGCCCCGAGACCGCGGCGATATGGGCGGCGGACCCGTTCGTTGGCCGAGAGCAGGCGCTCGAGATCGCACTCGAGGCCGAAAGGGCGGGCTACAACTATTACAAGACTATCCTCGAGACGACGAACGACCCTGAAATCAGGGTTCTCGCGAAAGAATTCGTCGAGGAGGAGCGCGGCCACGTCGCCGAGCTGGAAAAATGGATCGCGGCGCATAGGGCAGGAAAGCCCTTGCCGGTCGATCGATGAACGCATCGTCTTCGAGCACCCATTGCGCGCTGGTCTCGAAGGTCATGCACGGCCCTTTGCGAATGGCGCAAAACGGCCAGGCCGAACAGTCGAGGGAATCATCGACATCGCCGCGCGCGGATAATCGACACTTTGGATGACAACGATGACAAAGATAGACGATACGGCGTTCGCTCGACTGGAAAAGGAAGGTCGTCTGCTCAATGCGGTTCTCAAGGCGCCGACGGAGCGTCCAGGGCGCTTCGGATTTCGTGGCGAACTGGCGATCAAATTCGCTCAGCAATTCGCTGATGAGAAGCGTCCGCCGGAGCTGAGCGCCGACCAGGTCATCGCGGTCGCGCAGGCGGGAGAGGGGACGTTCCCCTTTTTCGCAGCCTATCTGCATTCCTTCGAATCGCTCACCGCGCTTGCAGATGTGTTGAAGGGGCTGCTGACGCCGGAGGGAAAGTATTTCGTCTTCTGCAACAACATTGATCTCCTCAGCAAATATGACGTCGTCATCGACGGCGCGACGTTCCATGTCCTGCCAATCGACGAGGCGACGGTCTATAATGAGCTGCTGGAGCTGCTCTACCTCGACAAAGGTTCGCTGAAGCGCATGTCCACGGCTGGCAAGATCGATGCAATCGCCGACGCCGCGCTCCGTTTCAACGCCGCCTTCGAGGCTATCGCTTATACGGAAGGGCTGCAGCGCATGGGGCCTGTTCGCAATCGAAACGAGAACCGGCCCGTCTGATGCGAGCCAATTCCTGGCGGAGACCGGTTTGCCGAGGGTCCGCGGAGAGGCGCGCGAGCCCTGCGCGCCTCTGATCACTCGGACGGGAGCGGTGAAAGGGGCGTCAGCCGACCCTCGCGCGGCAATTTATTGCGCGGATATCGGACGAAAGTCGAAGTCGAGATTCTCACTCGTATATCGCTCATCGACCTCGGAAAATGGTTTCTGATCTTCAGAGTACAACACCGCACGGTGTTCGAATAATTCATGCGGAACGGGGATCGAACGGGGGGCGGCGTCGCTCGGCACATCGGTCGCCGTGGCTCCGGACTCCCAGCCCTGCGGCAATGGCGACCAAAGTATTTTTGCGTCGATGTTTTGCCGAAACGGCCGCAAAGGTTGCACGACTCGACCGAATGACGTTTCCGTCGTTTCCAGTGTGTGATTCATCTCCGCTGTGAGACGAGCGGGCACATACCAGTTGTCCGCTTCCGACAGAACGTGGTCGCCGCAGAAAAGTTGCACGTGACGGTGTTTCACGATTTCGTTCGGTTCGACGCGAAGGCGTTGGCGCGTTTCTGCGCTCGCGGGCTTCTCCGGACCATCGATGCGGCGGGCGATCACTTTTGGCTCTGCCGCCATTTTATGGTCGGCGCACCACTTCTCCAGCACGGTTGTCGCACTACGGCCAGCGAGCAGATTAGCGTTTAAGGTTTGCAGCAGCGCCAGTATTTCGACGCGCGATACGAATCCATCCTGCCAGCGGGTCTTAGGGCGCTCCGTCGCGCCAACTGTGACGGTATGGAGCGCGATGAGGCAGGCCGCGATCGCGCTCGACTTGTTCGATTGGCTAAACATGGACTCACCAATTCCCCACTGCCCCAGCAATCGGGCGCGTGCCGAGAGAAGCGCCGAAACTTCGGATGGCGCGCCATACTGATAACCCGGGAACAGGGCCTGAACCAAGACCGAATGCGCGATTGCAAACATCCCGTCGGCCGGCGCTTTTGAAAATCAGCGAATGGATCGTTATTCTCCGCCTCGGTGAAATCGCGCGCGATCGCGCGATAGACCTGCTGGAGAGCCTTATCGTGTACCCGATCGGAGTCAGCCTGTTTTCTTTCGCGTGCTTCATGGCGGCGTCGCTTGGCGGCATGTGGGCCGGATATGTCCTGCCCGAAGGGCAGTTGACAGACCGCAATCGTGATTTGATCAAGGAGGCGCGACGCATGCTGGTCGCGCTCGCCACGCTGACTCTCGGTCTGATCATCGCCTCCGCCACGGCCTCTTTCGATTTGAGGACAAACGAGGTCGAAAACAGCGCGTCGAAGATCATCGCGCTCGATTCGACATTGGCGAAATATGGACCGAAAGCGAGAGAGAGTCGGGAGGCGTTGCGCCGAATTGTTGCGAAAGGCATCGAGCGGATAGAGATCGCCGCCGACGAAGGCTTCAATACGGAAAAGACTCGCAAGGGAATTGGCGTCAACAAGTTACAGATCAAATTGTTCGAGTTGAGTCCTGAAAGTGATCGCGAAACCTGGCTCAGGTCGTCGGCGCTCACGCTCAGCAGCGAACTCGCCGCTTTTCGTTGGCTGAAATATTCGGGCTCGGAAGGCAATATACAGTGGCCCTTTCTCGCCATCCTCATTTTCTGGCTGGCCGGCGTTTTCGTCAGTTACGGAATTGTAGCTCCGCGAAACTGGGTGGCCGTTGGAACCATGGTGGTTGTCGCATCAGCCATGGCGATGGCGATCCATCTGACGCTTGATCTGGACTCGCCAAACAAGGGACTTATCAGAATGTCCAGTGCGCCTCTTCAAATGGCGCTCGATCAGATCGGTCCGCTCGAATAGGGCGGGTTCATACGCGGGCGACGGCGAGATGTTGCAATCCCCCCGGGGCGGCAGGACCTGCGGTAATGGAAAGTTCGAGCAACGCTCGGTTGGAAACGATGTGAGCGCGTCTTTATTTAAGGTTCTCATCCGCAAATTGATATGCAGGAAATAAGCACGCCCGGCCGTTCGCGGCGGCCGGGCGTCCTCATCATTATCCACTGGCAACTGCCCGTTGCGTTTCCCGCCTCATGGCAAGTCGTCCGATCTCGATCAGAAACCTGGGAGGGCGGAGCTTCCCCAGTTGAAATGGTAATTCACGCCGGCCCGGACGATATGGCCATTGTAGCGGGACGAGACGTTCGACGCATAGGCGTAGCCGATTGATCCGGGAGGCAGGTTGAAAACATTGGCCAGGCCTGCAACCGGCGCAAGATTGTTCGTCGTTGATCCCAGATCATAATAGAGATACTCGCCCTTTGCGCTCCAGCCCGGCATGAACATCCATTCCACGCCGCCGCCCGCGGTCCAGCCAACGAGCGTGTTGCTGAATGTCGTATTGCCGATCCCCGCCCCGAAAAAGGCGCCCGTATCGAAGGAGAATTGCGAGGCGTTGAGCCCAACGCCGCCATAGGCGAGACCGCCCGTTCCATACGCCAGCAACGTCGGCGTGACGAGATAGCCCAGTCGCCCGCGCACCGTGCCGAGGTAATCGAGCCGCTTGCTGACGTCCGTCGTCGTCATCGCCATGGCGCCGGTCAATGCGTTGAAGGCGACGCCTGTGACGTTGCTGCGGCCGCTGCTCGCGGCTATGCCCTGAATGTCGGCTTCGACGCCAGTAAGGAAGGAGCCCCCAAATTGCCAATTATAGCCGATCTGGCCGCCGCCGATGAAGCCGCTCGCATTGCTTGTGGGAACTGCGCCCCACGCGCTCGATGCGAAGGCATTTCCCTGAAACCACAGCGGATCATTGAAAAGCGCGAAGGAAGACAGATTGGCGCTGCTGCTTTGGCCCCATGTTCCGCCGGCGTTGAGACCCACATAAAAGCCCGTCCATGTCATCATCGGCGGTGGGGGCGGCGGCGGAGCCTTGTAAGATGGCAGGTCGGCCGCGAAGCTGGCGGCGGCTGAAAAGTAACAAACAAGAAATGTTGCGGCGCAGAAATTCTTGGCCATATCGAAACTCCTATAGCGATTACTGTCAAGGCGTCTCCGTCGTCGCGCCCTTGGAGAAAAGAAATGCCATAAAAAGCCGCAGCTTTGTATATCACGCCAATCAGGTTGGATGATTTGCTCATGAGTGTATCATGTTTGCAACATTTGGAGTGTGCGCAACATTATTACCGGATTGCGTTTCATGTTGCTTTTTGGTACGCACGATCGTCGCCTCATCTGTCGGTGGCGTTTTTTCTTTGCAGTTCGGGCGACCAATTAAATTTTCTCTCTGGAGGGGCTATGCTTAAGAAGATGTTGATCGCAGGCGCTGCCGCCTGCTTTTTCTCGACTGGCGCGTTTGCGGCGAACGCTCCCTGCCCGAATATCTCGAACGCTCAACTTAAAACGGCTCTGAAGAACGCGATTGTTCAGACGGGCCCGAACGGCCTTGGTCTCGGTCTCAACATGTGGGCGACGGTCGTCGCAGCGGATGGCGTTGTTTGCGCGGTCGCCAATTCGAGCGGCGACCCCATTCAGGGCCAATGGCTTGCGAGCCGCGTCATTTCCGCCCAAAAGGCGTTTACGGCCGCGACGCTCAGCCTTGGTCCGACTGCCAACTCGGGGTCGGGACTGCCGCTGGCGACGGGTAAGCTGGCGCTGTCATCCGCCAATCTTTATTCGGCGGTCAACCCCGGCGGCAGCCTCTATGGTCTGCAGCACAGCAATCCGGTCGCGGCGGCTGGCGCCTATGGCGACAAGATCAGCCCCGGCGGCGTATACGCCGGCCCGATCGATACGGCGACCTATGGCACGGCGTCTGACCCGATGATCGGTCAGGTCATCGGCGGCATCAACGTCTTCGGCGGCGGTCTGGGTCTTTACGCCCAAGGCGGCGTGAAGGTTGGGGGCGTCGGCGTCAGCGGCGACACCTCTTGCGAGGACCACCTCGTCGCGTGGCGCCTGCGCCGCAATCTCAATCTGGACTATCTCGCGACGATCGGCGGCGTTTCCGGCGATGCGGCGCGCCCGGACAACATCGTCTTCGACATCACCCCGAATCCCAATGGCGGCACGGGCGTGAGCGCAGGCGGTTTTGGACATCCGACCTGCCTCGCCTTCACACAGGCTCAGTCGAAGAACCGGGCTAAGGCGTTGCCGGCGGTTCGCTGAACTGTGACCCAAGCTCGGGTTTGAAAAGGAAAAGCCGGGAGGCGCTGGTCGCCCCCGGCTTTTCTTCATTGCGTCCCGATTTTCCGGATCTTTTGCCGCGCGTTCCTCAATGCGCTTCGGGCGGATCGCTTGGCGCCTCGGGGGCGACGGCCGGAACTTGTTGTCCACGGATTCGCTCGCGCAGCGTCTGGATGATGACGTAAAGCCCCGGGATCAGGAAGACGCCGACAAGGCTCGCCGCCAGCATGCCGCCAAATACGGAGGTGCCGACCGCACGTTGCGTCGCGGCGCCGGCGCCCGTCGCCTTCACCAGCGGCACGAGGCCGAGGATGAAGGCGAAGGAGGTCATCATCACCGCGCGAAAGCGCAGGCCCGCGGCTTCGAGCGCAGCGTCACGTATGGAAAGGCCGGCGCGGCGTCGCTCCGTGGCGAATTCGACAATGAGAATCGCGTTCTTTGCAGCGAGCGCGATTAGCACCACAACACCGATCTGCGCAAACAGGTTATTGTCCAGCCCCGTGAGTTTCAGCGCCAGCATGGCCCCGAAAAGACCCACCGAGACTGAAAACAGCACGGCCGTCGGGATCGACCAGCTTTCGTAGAGCGCGACGAGAAAGAGGTAGGCGAAGAGGACGGCGAGACCGAGAATGCGGCCGGTCTGGCCGGCGGCGGCTTTTTCCTGAAGCGCCGTGCCCGTCCATTCATAGCCAAATCCATTCGGCAGATTGTTCTTCGCGACTTCTTCCATAGCGGCGATCGCCTCGCCGGAGGAGTATCCCGGCGCCGGGCCGCCATTGAGCGTGACGGAGCGCAGATTGTTGTAGCGCACGATCGACGCCGGCGCGTTGACGATGTCGATGTCGGCGACGGCGCGCAGCGGCACCATTTCGCCCGACGCGCCGCGCAGTCTCACGCGGAAGATGTCGTCCGGCGTCATGCGGTTCGAGGCGTCAGCCTGCGCCTTCACCTGCCATGTCCGGCCAAAAAGGTTGAAGTCGTTGATATAGGCGCCCCCGAGATCGGTCTGCAGCGCATTGAAAATGTCGGCGGGCGGAATGCCAAAGGTCTGCGCTTTTTCGCGATCGACCTTGACGAGGATTTGCGGCGTCGAGGCGCTGAAAGTGGTGAAGACGCCCTTCAGTCGCGGATCCTGACTGGCGGCGATCATCAGGCCGCGCGCGACCGCCGCGATTTCATCAGGCTTCGCGCCCGCGAGACTCTGAAGCTGGAACTCGAAGCCAGAGCCTGTGCCGAGACCCATGATCGGCGGCAGGTTGAAGGGAAAGATATTCGCCGCCGCCACGCTCTGGAAGGCCGCGCGCAATTCCGCAAGGGCGGCGAAAGCCGACATGGACGGATCCTTGCGCTCGGCGAAAGGTTTCAGGGTGACGACGAAAAAGGCCTTGTTCGACAAGGCGAGGCCGTCGAGCAAGCTCTTGCCGGAAACCGAGAAGACGCCCGCCGCCCAGGGCTTCTGCATGATGATCTGCTCGACGTCCTCCAGCACGGCCGTGGTGCGAGAGACCGAGGCGGCGTCGGGGAGCTGGATCTCGCCCATGAAGGCGCCCTGATCCTCGTCCGGGAGGAAGCCGGTCGGAACGATCTTTGCGAGCGCGCCCGCGCCAATCGCGAAAAGCAGCACAATGGCGCCGGAGATCAGCGCTCGATGCACAAGGGGACGCGCCATTCTGACATAGCCGTCGCGTGCGGCGTCGATGCCGCCCTGAAGTTTCGCCATCACGCCAGTCGGCCGCTCGCGTCGCTTGAGGACCAGCGAGCAGAGCGCCGGCGAGAGGCTGAGCGCCGCAATAGCGGAGATGAGCATCGAGAAGCAGACGCTCACCGCAAATTGCTTGTAGAGCTGGCCGGTGATGCCCGGGATGAAGGCCGTGGGCACGAAGACCGAGAGCAGCACCAGCGTAATGGCGATGATCGGGCCAGTGATCTGCCCCATCGCTTTTTCGGTCGCCTCCGCCGCCGTCAGCTCCGGATGGTGTTCCAGCACATGTTCGACATTCTCGACCACCACGATAGCGTCGTCGACCACGATGCCGATGGCCAGAACGAGCGCGAGCAGCGACACTGTATTGAGAGAAAAACCCAGCGCCAGCATGACGGCGAAGGCGCCGATGAGCGCCACCGGCACGGCGACGATCGGAATGATCGTCGCGCGCAGGCTGCCGAGAAACACGAATACGACGACGCCGACGAGCACGAAGGCTTCGACAAGCGTGTGTTTCACCGCTTCCATCGTCTGTTCGACGAAGACGGTCGTGTCGTACATCACCTCTGCGGTGACGCCCTCGGGCATGCGCGGCTTCAGCTCCTCCAGCACCTTTCGCACGCCATGGGCCGTCTCGATGGCGTTGGCGCCCGGCGCCTGGTAGACGCCGATGCCCGCGGCCGGCTTGCCGTTGAAGCGGGTAGCGGAGTCGCTCACCTTCGCGCCGAGTTCGACGCGCGCGACGTCCTTGACGCGCACCAGCGCGCCTTCGCCGCTCGCGCGCACGATAATGTTCTCGAACTCCTCGACGGAGGTCATGCGGCCCTGCGCCGTGAGATTGATCTGGAAATCGACGGAGTCGACCAATGGGGCCGCGCCGATGCGGCCGACCGCGGCCTGCACATTCTGCGCCTCGACCGCCTTGACCACGTCCGCCGCCGTGAGTCCGAGGCTCGACAGCCGGTCTATGTCGAGCCACAAGCGCATGGAGTAATCGAGAGGCCCGAACAATAGCGCCTCGCCGACGCCCGGCACGCGTGCGAGCCGATCGAGCGCATTGATCGTCGCATAATTGGACAGAAACAGCGCGTCCTTCGATCCATCCGGCGAATAGAAGGTGACAACCTGCACCATCGCGGCGGAGCGCTTCTTCACCGTGACGCCGAGGCGTTGCACCTCCGGCGGCAATTGCGCGATGACCTGATTGACGCGATTGGTGACATTCACCGAGTCGAGATCGGAATTGGAGCCAACCTCGAAGCTGACGAGCAAGGTATAGCTGCCGTCGGCGCCGGAGGTGGACTTCATATAGATCATTTTTTCAACGCCATTGACGGCGGGCTCGATGATCTGGGCGACGCCCTGTTCTACCGCGCTGGCGTCGGCGCCCGGATAGACCGCCGTCACCTGCACCTGCGGCGGCACGATGTCGGGAAACTGCGCGACCGGCAGGGCGAAATAGGCGATGAGTCCCGCTACCGTGATGACGATGGAGATGACGAGAGCGAGTCGCGGCCGACGAATGAAAACGGAGGAGAGCATGAGCGGTCTCCGTTACTTCGTCGCTCGCGGCGCCATTTGCGGCGTCACGGTCAGCCCCGGCTTTACGCGCTGCTGACCCTGCACCACGACGCGCTCGCCAGCGTTCACGCCCTCGGAGACGGCAATATAGCCCTCGCGCTGATCCGTGACTTTGACGGGACGCCGTTCGATCTGGTTCTTGTCGTTCACGACGAACACGTAAGGCCCGGCCTGATCGGAGGCGACCGCCACCTGGGGAACAGCGACGACCCGCGTCGCGGCCGGCTGCTCGACCATCACCCGCAGGGTCTGACCGTCGGTCAAAAGATGGTCGTGATTCTGGACAGTGGCGCGAACGATCTGTCCATCGGTTCTCGGATCGACGATAACGTCGAGGAAGTCGAGCTGCCCGAGGTCTTTCAGAAATGTGCCGTCGGCGAGCTTCACGAACACCGTCGAGTTGCCGCCCTTGAAGCCATTGCGGCGCGCCTCGAGAATTTCCTTCTGGCTGACCGGGAAAAGGATCCGCACTTCCTCGTCGCGGACGATGGTGGCAAGCACGCCGGAGTCGGGGCCGACCAGATTTCCGGGCGTGACATTCGCGCGACCGATCCTTCCATCGATGGGGGAGACGATCGTCGTATAGGAGAGATTGATGCGCGCGAGGTCGAGAGCGGCCTTGGCTTCTTTCACCTGTCCCGCGGCGCGCAATTCATCGGCGGTCAGCCGATCGACTTCCGCCTCTGAAATCGCCTTCGTCTTCACGAGCGCCTTGGCGCGCCGCAATTGCTGTTCGGCGTTGGCTTGCGCCGCCTGCGCCTGGAGAACCTGCGCTTCGCGTTGGGCGACGGTCGCCTCATAGGGAGCGCGCTCGATCTCGAACAGGACCTGGCCGGTTTTCACCTTGTCGCCGTCCTGAAAGCGCCGGGGCCCGAGCTGGCCTGTCACCCGAGCCCGCAGTTCAACTTTTTCGAGAGACTCGACCCGGCCGACAAAATCCCTTTGACGCGCGAGCGAACGGAGTTCCGCCGCCTCGACCAGTACGGCGGGCGGCGGCGTTTCGGCGGCAAAGGCCGGCTCGACGAGGAGCATAACGCCAAGCAGATAAAAAAGGGCAGGGGTAGACATGATATCCTCGCGCACGGGTGCGTTCCTCGTATCCCGCGACCGTCCAGCGTCGAGCGCTCATGTTGAAATTTGGCGGGACCTGTTTTGCGCGACTATCTTTACCTTGGGGCCGCGTTGCAAGCCCCCTCTCCGTCAGCGCATGCCGCGGAGGCCACGTCGAGACAGACCGGGAATTGCGGTTGAAAGACTTCGCCTCCCAACCCGCCCCTCGCCGAATCCATGAGGAGAACGCCGAGGGAACCGTGGAAACGTCGAAAGCATCGCTTGCCCGGATGGGCGCAAAAATGAAATTTGGTATGCTCTGTCGAAATGCAGGGTGAAAAACGCGAGTATGTACATGTGGCCTGTCGAACTTAGCTTTGCCTCCCGCCTCGTTGCGCTGGTCGCCGCAATGAGCGTTAGCGCAACGCTGATGTCGTCTGCTCTCCTGTCGTGGTCCTATTATCGCGCCACCCTTGCAGAAGCTGAAGTCCAGGGCGAGAGCGTCGCCCGACTCCTGGCGAGAAGCGCCAGCCTCGCGCGTGAGCTTCCGCTCGAAGTGGAGCAGATGCTGTCCGAGCATATGGTTGTCACGGCAGAGCTTCTGGCGCAGTTTGTCGCCGCCGCGGAAAAAGCCGGCATGAGCGCAATCGAGATAAACAATCGGTTGACCGCCATCACGGGCAAGACAATTCTCGACGAGTTCTGGGTCACCGATGAAAATGGCCACGCCTATATTCATAAGAACGAACATAGTGATTTCGCATTCAGTTCTTCGGCTCTGGAACAGCCGCAGGCATACGAGTTTTGGGACTTGCTGACAGGCCGCAAGAACGTAATTGTTCAGGAAGCCCGAAAACGTGAAATTGACAACGAGAAGTTCAAATATGTCGGCGTAGGCGGCGTCGACAAACCCCGCATCGTTCAGGTCGGCTATAATGCGAAGTATCTCGGCGCCCTCACGGAACAGATTGGCCTCCCGCGCGCCATCGACAATCTTCTTGGCGCTGGTGAGATCGACGCGATCTTCGTTTTCAACAAGGATTCGGACTTGATCGCGAGCCCCAAAACAGCGCGCAAGAAAGTCGGGGACGACCATTTGAGCGAGCAGGAGCTGCTCCCGGTTCGCGCCGTCATCGAAAGCGGAGAATCGCGATCGGTAAAGAGTAACGACACGCTCAGCGTGATTTCTCCGATAAATAGTGATGAGGGCGCTGTAATTGGGGCTGCTCTAATCCGGATCCCGACCAATCGCCTCAAAAACATCATTTCTCTGCAAATCGAAGCAGCCCTCGGGATTGCGGCGGCGATTACTCTCTTCGGAGCCGCCATGGCCGCCTTGATCGCACGGCGGCAGACGGCGCCGGTGGTGGCGATAACGAATGCTGCGCGCAATGTCGAACGCCGGGCCTTTTCGGCGGGCGAACTTTCAGACGTTGAAATACGCAATGATGAAGTGGGACAGTTGGCGCGGGTCTTCAATAAGATGGCCCAGGATTTTCTCGATCGCGAAAAGATCCTCGATTCGGTCGTAAAGGAACGAACCCTCGCTCTGGAGGAAAGAAACACAGAGCTGGAGAGGCTTTCGGCCCGTCTTTCGAAATATCTTTCGCCCCAACTGTATGGAACTCTGTTCAGGAACAACCAGGTCTCGTCGATTTCGGCGAAGCGGAAAAAGTTGACGATCTTTTTCTCGGATATCGTCGGCTTCAGTGAAATGACGGAGCGGCTGGAGTCTGAAGATATTACACGAATGCTCAACGAATATCTGAACGAAATGGCCATCATCGCTCTGCGGCACGGCGCAACGATAGATAAATATATCGGCGACGCTGTGATGATCTTTTTCGGCGACCCAGAGACACGAGGCGTCAAGGAGGACGCGCTGGCTTGCGTCTCGATGGCGATAGAGATGCAATCGATGACACGTCACCTCGAGAGCAGATGGCGCCAGCAGGGTTTGGACAACCGGTTCCAGATACGTATCGGGATCAACACAGGATATTGTACAGTTGGAGATTTCGGAAGTCAGGAACGCATGGATTACACGATTGTAGGCCATCAGGTTAACGTCGCGGCGCGACTCGAGCAATCCGCCGCCCCGGGCACGATCTTGATATCTCATGAGACAATGTCGCTCGTTCGAGATGCGATAGAAGCAGAAGAGCAAACTATACTGCATGTGAAAGGAATCAGTGCGCCGATTCGCACATACAAAATAACACGAATGAAAAGCGCGGATGCGTTGGCTCTTATTCACGAAGAGCGCGAAGGGCTTCTCGTGGCGGTCAATCTTGCCACGGCGGACAAGGGTGAGGCAGTCCGAATACTCCAATCAGCGATCGAGCGGATGACTTCTGACGCAGAATGAACAATGTATTACGCATTGGCTTCGCGTCCCATATCAGGTTTCCTGGCGTCAGCGGGCAGGTATAGTCGTATCTAACGTGCAGCGCATGAGATTATTAAAGGGCTCAACATTTAATATGAATGCGATGTGCAGTGCCGACTGACGTTATTACGCCAAAGCACTAAAGCGAAGTGAGAGCTCCCCCGGCTTTGCCGGGGTGGCAGTCGCAGCTTGACGTTTTCGGAAGTCCATCGAGGACATTTCCTCTTGCGAGCCGCCAAGCACACGACGATGAAATTCCACGATGGACGAGTATTAGAGCCTAAGCCACACGAAATGGGACTGCAAATGCCATGTCGTGTTCATCCCGAAATATCGCAGACGAACGCTTTAGGGTCGTCTTCGCCCGCGTCTTGGTGAGGTGTTCAAGAGGCTTGCCGCACAAAAGGAAAGCCTGATCGAGGAGGGGGATATTATGCTCAACCATTTCCACACGATGCTCGCGATCCCGGCGAAATATGCGGTTTCCCAAGTGACGGGATACATCAACAGCAAGAGCGCGATCCATCTGACGCGGGTCCGTGGCGAACTCAAACGCAGTTTCGTTGGCGAACATTTTTGGGCGAGGGGATATTTCGTTTCGACGGTCGGCCGGGACAAGGAACTGATGCGGGAATATATTCGCAATCAGGAACAGGAAAATGCGCGACTGGATCTGTTGACCCTGTGGCACCGAGGCTTCGTAGCCGCCTTTAACCCGTCCTATTCGCACAGCCGACGAGCTTTGCTGAGTTTTTCCGCGACATGATCGTGGACGCGGGTTCGCTTTGCGCTTTACCGTTGAGTGAGGTCCGGACTTTTTGAACGCGTTGGAGATGAAAGGACGGGCTATCTGGGGCTTCCGGACGTAGTCTCGGCCCCGTCGTTCACGGTCCTGCCGGCTGCAACGCGCCGGCCAGACATCGGAATGGCTCGGCTTGCGGGCAGGCGCTGGCGAGCGCAAGGCTGATGCGGGTTGCGGTCTCGACGACGCGCGCGCCGATCTTGAGCAGCTTCTCGCGAAAGGTGGCAAATTCAGCGACGGCGAGTGGATGAGGCTTTGGAATGGCGTCGCGCAATTCGAGCATCAGCCAATAGGCGGCTGTATGCAGGAAGAGCCGCATCTGATTGGCGAGCGGCTCCCGGCAGGAGGCGCCATCCGACGCCAGCTGGCTCTTGTGCAATTTGATCAGATTTTCCATCTGGCCACGCGCGCAATAGAGCGTGTCGCAGATATGTTCGGCTGAGCCAGTCGTGATGTTGGTGACAGCGTAGCGGATATCCAGCACCATTTCCGTCGCTTCGATGCGGGCGCAGACGCGGCGCTCGGCCCGCCAGGATTTGGCGGCGTAGTTCGTTTGCGCATAGTCGCGCAGGACGACCAACTGTTCCAATGCGCGACGGGTGCGGATGTCGTCGGCCTTTTCTTCGACGGCGGCGGCGAGAAGCTTATTGCCAGACAGGCCGAAAACATAATCGAGGCCATTGTCCTCACACCAATCCATCACCTCGTGGCGGCCGTAGTGACCGTCGCCCCGAATGGTGATCCTGGTCGTCGGCCAATGGGCGCGGATGCGGTGGACGATCCGGCGCAAATGACCGCGCACTTCCTTGCCGGTCGGCGTCTTTCCCGGACGTAGAATGATGGCGACAGGGCGTCCGGTCGCGTTGTCGTAAATATGGATCGGCAGGAAGCAGCGCTCGTCGTAATGAGCATTGAACAGCGACAGTTGCTGATGCCCATGCACGATGTTGCAAGTGTCGTCGATATCGGGCGTGACGGCTTTCGGAGGCGTGGAGTAGCTGGCGCAATAAAGATCGATCAGCACGCCGCCGAGCTTCACGATTTCGCGCAAAGCCGGCGCATTCTCCCAACGCAACATGGTCGGGTGCGAGTACAAATCGTTCCCCGTATCGGGCAAGCGCCCGCAAGCGATCTTGAAGACCGGATCCTTGCGCAGATGATCGAGATCGTCCGCATCCTCGTTACCGCAAGCGATAGCGAGAATGCGCGCACGAAAAATGCTGGTGAGCGAATGGGTGATCAACAAAGGATTACGCGGATCGGCAATGACGGCGGCGAGCTTGTCGGCCAGACCCGGACGATGCTCGGCTTGCCCCAAAAGCATCACCCCAGCATCCGAGGTGATGCGTCCACCGTCGAAGGCTGCAGTGATCTTCTTGCGGCCAACGGCTGGAAACGAGAACGGGAGGGGGATACTTTCGGTCATGGCGAGTGTGGCTGCGATGCGATGGTGTGAGGGATCAGCGTAAGAAACTAATGTATACGCTAATTCAAAATCCTACGCTACGCTCGCCAACCCAAAATGACCTCATCGCTGAATAAGATGGGTTAACGCTGAGTTCGTCAGGCAGTATGGTGTAACCATTCATTCATTCATTCATAACTGAACATCGCATTAGATTTGCTCGTGACTGTGTAGAGCAGACAGACTTGCCGTTGAAGATAATGGCCGAGCGCGCAGGGTACTCTCACGTGAATCACTTCAATGCGGCGTTCCGGCGATTTTTCGACCACCCGCCCGGAACTCTTCGACGAAACAAGAAGAAATGAAAGGGCAATGATCAATGACACCCGTTTGTAGGATAGCGAGGGTCCGGATGAATGTGTAATTTGCGACTGCGAGAGTAGATTGTAAGCGCTGTTTTCAGGCCACGTCTCTGAGAGTGACCGGCGGGGCGTAGGCCCAGGGCATGAGCTCGTCGAGCTTGCTCATGAGATGGCCGTTGACGATCTTCGTGAGGACGTCGGCCATGTAACCCTGCGGATCGACGTCATTGAGTTTGCAGGTCTCGATGAGCGAGGCGACGATCGCCCAATTTTCGGCCCCGCCGCCGGAGCCGGCGAAGAGCGCATTCTTGCAATTTAGGGCGATGGGGCGAATGGCGCGCTCGACGATGTTGGAGTCGATCTCGATGCGCCCGTCGTCGATGAAGCGCGTCAGGCCGTCCCAGCGCGAGAGCGCGTAGCGGATCGCCCCGGCGAGCCTGGTCTTCTGGCTGATCAGCGCGAGCTTTTCGTGCAGCCATGGCTCGAGGGCGTCGAGGATGGGGCGGGATTTTTCCTGCCGCGCGTCACGACGCCCGTCGGGGCTGCGTCCGCGGATGTCGCTCTCGATGGCGTATAGCGCGCCGATGCGTTCGAGCGCCTGCGAAGCGATCGGCGCAGCGCCAGCGGCGGGGAGTTCATGGAAGCGCCGGCGGACACGCGACCAGCAGAGTAACCGTGATGTGACGACCGCCTGCCGGAACGCATATGGAGTTGGTTAGGTATCCACCATCGAAGAGGTGGACACCAAATGTCGGCGGCGAAGGATGGCGTCAAGCGGCGCGCGTGGAGCCTTGAAGAACGGCAGCGGATTGTCGCGGAGGCGTTGACGTCTGGCGCGTCCGTAGCGGCGGTTGCGCGGCGGCACGGATTGAACGCCAATCTGATTTTCAAATGGCTACGGCGTTCGCGCGAAGGCTGGCTGGATCGTCGGCGCGCGCCGGCGAAAGAGACCGCGGCCGCACAAACCTTCGTTCCCGTGGAGGTTCTGGAGTTGAAGCCAACTCTGGTGAGCCCGGCTCTGGCGCCGTCGTCGTTACCGGTTGCGAAGATGGCCGCCACGCCAGCGAGGGGGCGCGCAAGAGCGTGCGGCGCGGTGTGATGGAAGTCAGCCTGCCGAATGGCGCCCGCTTGTCGCTCGACGCGGATGTGGATACGGACGCTCTGCGCCGCGTGTTGTCTGCGCTGGGTGATCTTTGATGCTTCAGTTCGCACCGGGGATGAAGGTCTATCTGGCGTTGAAGCCCGTCGACATGCGTCGCGGCTTCGATGGGCTCGCCGCCGACGTGGCGCAGGTGCTGCGTAACGATCCTTTTTCTGGCGCGGCCTTCGTGTTCCGCAGCAAGCGCGGCGACTACGTGAAGATTTTGACCTGGAACGGGTCAGGCCTGTGTCTCTTCGCCAAGCGGCTGGAGAAGGGAAAGTTCGTCTGGCCGCCGATCGTCGAGGGCGCGCTGCAGTTGACGCCGGCGCAGCTGGCCTTGCTGATCGAAGGGATCGACTGGCGGCGGACGGTTGCGCCAGAAGCGCCGGAGCGCCCGGCCTTCCTGTAGAATCCATTCATTATTGAGCTGCGCCGTCACGTGTTTCGTGATAGATGAAACCATGTCGCGCGCCGCTGCCGATTTGCCCGAAGACCCCGCCGAACTGCGGCGTTTCTCCGAACGAGGCGCTCGTCGCGCGCCCGCTCGGCGAGGAGCATCGCCTTCAGTTCGTTCGGATCGTCGGGAAGCGTCTCGATCGGCTGCGCCATAACCGCAGAAGATCATATTCTCCGCCGCCTTTCGACACGCTTCGGCGCCCTGATTCACTGTGTCGCATCATCCCGGCAAGGCCGGCGCCGGCGCCTCTTTCGCGCAGTGGACGCGTCGCCAGTCGAGTCCCTCCAGCAGCACCGAAAATTGCGCCGCCGACAGACGCATGACTCCGTCTTCGATCTTGGGCCAGCGGAACTCGCCGTCCTCCAGCCGCTTGGCGAAGAGGCGCACGCCCGCGCCGTCCCAGAAGACCAGCTTGATGCGGTCGGCGCGCCTGGCGCGAAAGACGTAGATCCCGCTGTCGAAGGGATCGCAATGAATCGTCTCGCGCACCAGCGCCGCGAGACCCTCCGCGCCCTTGCGGAAGTCGACCGGCTTTGTCGCCACCATCACGCGCACCGCGCCCGTCGGGCCGATCACTTCGCCCCCGGCTAGGTTCGCAGCGCGCGCAGGATCGCCGTCGCCATGCCGATGTCCGCGTCACGCCAGATCCACACATGCGTCTCGCCGATCTCGATCTCCACGACGGGCGCGGCGGCCGCCGCTTTCGGCGCAGGCGTCGGCGCGCGCACGGCGGCGCCGCTGTTCTCGGCAATCGCCGGAACAAATGCCGGCGCGCCCACCGCCTCAGCCCTGCGGCGCACCTCCCTTCGCCAGGTGAAGAGTTGCTGTGGCGTCGCGCCATGTCGACGTGCGACCTGCGAGACAACCGCGTCGGGAGCCTGCGACTCTTGGACCGCCAGCGTCTTCTCTTCCTCAGACCACCGGCGCCGCCCGCCAGCTCCAGTGATTACCTCGATGCGCCGCAACCCGGAGCCGTTCGGATCAAGCAAAGGATCAAGTCTGGACACGAGCCTTATCTCCAAATCAGGAGACCAGACTCGCCGCTTTCATCTCGCGTTTGAAGGTGGGGCCGTAACAGCGCTTACATCGCACGCTGGCTGCGCTTCGGTAAAGCAATTACCGAGCAAACGCTCGACCGAAGGCGGCGCGTCGCGACTTCCGCCCGCTCGGGGCGCTCGCTATCTCCGATCTCGTCGTCGCCCGGCCGCCGGAGCCGCTGGCCAATTGGCTTGCGACGCGCGGCTATCTGCCCAAGGGCGCGCTGCTCATTAAGCGCTTGGCCGCGCTTCCCGAATTAAGACTCTGCCGAACTGACCTCCCAATCTCCGTCGACGAGGGCGTCGTAGCGGAGGCGAGTGCGCGCGATCACGCAGGCCGCGACCTGCCGCGCTGGCGCCGATGTTACACGCTCAGTCGAGGCGATGTCTTCCTGCTCAATTGGGATAATCCCGCCTCGCTCGACGGGCGGTATTTCGGGGCGCTTCCGGTTGCCGCTGTCATCGGCCGAGCGCGACCGATCTGGACCGAGGCGGAGTGATGGTCGATCCATCCCTCTGCGGCAACGCAACGTGCAACGGCGCTTCTATCGGTCGGCGTTCGGCAAGATTTCAAGCGAGTGCGCTCGCCCTGCTCTGCGTCTTGTCGGCGCTTCCTGCTTTTGCGTTGTCCACAGGCGGCGAGGCTATAGCGAATGAAAAATCGTGCCCTCTCGCTATCAAAAGCGCACTGGCGGAGGCGTCCAATCGCTTCCATCTCCCAGTCCATTGGCTGCGCGCCGTCATGCACGCCGAGAGCGGCGGCGAGGCCAAATCCGTCTCCAGCAAAGGCGCGATCGGACTCATGCAGATCATGCCGGCGACCTACGCCGAGTTGCGCACGCGCTACGGCCTCGCGACCCGTTCGACGCTCACGACAATATTCTGGCCGGAGCCGCCTACCTTCGCGAGTTGCTCGACCAATATGGCGAGCACGGCTTTCTGGCGGCGTATAACGCCGGTCCAGGGCGCTATGAGCACTATCTTCGCGGTCGCTCTTTGCCGGCCGAAACGACGGATTATGTCCGAAGGATTGAGCCCGCACTTTCACTCGGCGGACGCTCCCCGGCACCTTTTTTGGTTTCCTCCTGCAACCGCGCCTCTCCAATCTTCGTGGCGGTCACCGCGTCGGGAGGGTTGGACGATAAACAGTCGAGACACAGCGCGGATACCGCTGTCAGAGCCGACGGATGGACACGACATTCTCTCGTTCCGGCGCGGCCAGATGTCAGACAATTTGCAACAGATTTGCGCGCAACAGGCCGCCTAAACGCTGCGTCGCCTGCGGCTCCTTCGCGCGCCTCCGACCTTTTCGCTATTCGTCAGTTGTCTGGAGCGTCCCAATGACACCGCTTCCCCATTTTCGTAGAATTGCGCATGTCCTCACGCCTTTGTGCGCGAGCGCTGCACAGGGAGCGGCAGCGACCGACTTATCGCAAGATAAAAGGGACAGCCTGCGGCTTTGTCCGGCGGTCGGTTTGTCGTTGCGCTTCAATGCATTCATACAGGCTGCGTTTTCGGCGCACAGCCTTTCGCTCGTAGCAAGTCCCTGTAACGACGCGCCAATTTCCCCTCGTCTGCGCTTCGCCATGTCGAGTGACGACGACATTCGCGTTCGGCCCGGCCGCATCCGCTCGACGAAGCCGGGAAGAGCGGGGAACTTCGTGTCGCATGTGCTGCCCGCGACGCAGAAGGCGGGCGGCCTCCGTCTGTTGGGCGGGCGCGGAAGGGTGCGCGGCGATTTCGGCCGTGGCCGGGCGGCGAGGCTCTCGGCGCTGCGCGGCCTGACCTCCCAATCGCGCGGCGTTGTGATCAAGGCGCGCGTCGTATGGCACGGTCTAAAATCGGCGCCGCTCACGACGCATCTCGTCCGCGACCGATCGGGCGCTCGGCCCGCGACGCAGCCAGGCGTGAAAGCCCGATCGGGACACGTCCAGCGCTTCGCAGAGCCACGCCACCGGCCAGACGCTCCGGTGCTTTGCGACGAAAGCGAACCTCATTTCGCTTCCCTCGCAAAGAAGGTTGCGGCCTTTTTTAGAATGTCGCGCTCCGCCCGCAGTTTGGCGACCTCACGGCGCAGCCTTTCGATCTCCAGTTGCTCCGGCTTCTGCTGGCCGTGTCCGGGGAAGGCCTGCACGGGATCCGTCGTCAGCTCCCGAACCCAGCGCCGCAACACGTTCTCATGCACATCCAGATCGCGGCAGGCCTGCGCGACGGTGACGCCGCGCTCCTTCACCAACCGAACCGCCTCGACCTTGAACTCCCGACTGAATATCCGTCTCGCCATAACAAACCTCCGGCCTCATGAAACACCGTTTCTCGGCGTCCACGAAACCGGCAGCAGCTCATTCCTTCGACTCGCACCGTGATCGACTTTCGAGAGTTGGATTGCGCATCCATGATCGGATACGGACAACGCCCGAAGGATCGTGCGTCCCAAGAGAGTTCTGCGCGCTGTTGCCGTCTCCAAGTGCGGCGCGAACCAGCATTTATGTTCCGCGGGGGACATGGACTCGCCTCCAAATCTTCCTCTATCACAGCTTCAGCAGAACGGCGCGAATCAACTAGAAAAGCGGACCTTGCATGTCGCAGCGGATAGCGCGATTCTTCGTCTTGCGCGCGCTCTCGCTCGTCAGGCCGCGCGAGAAGATCATGCGCAAGAGCGCGCTGGCAAGGCCCCAGCAAATGAAACGTGCTGCGATCTACGCCCGCTTTTCGACCGATCTTCAGGATGAACGCTCGATCGAAGATCAAGTCAGTCTTTGCAAAAAGTACGCTGAGCGCAAGATGCTTCATGTCGTCGCGGTCTTCCATGATCGCGCGCGCTCGGGCGGCTCAATTCTCGGGCGCGACGGTTTGCTTGTCCTCATGGATAAAGCGCGCGAACGGGCGTTCGAAGTGATCGTTGTTGAAGCCCTCGACCGTCTCCCCCGCGATATGGAGGATCTCGCTGGCATTCACAAACGCCTATCGTTCTTGGGCATTGAAATCCGCGCGGTTCATGAAGGCGTTGTGAACACCGTTTTGATTGGCTTGCGTGGTTTGGTCGGGCAGCTCTACCGCGAAGACACCGCGCACAAGGTGCGAAGGGGACAGGCGGGACGCGTCGGCAAGGGCCTCAGTGCCGGCGGTCTCACCTATGGTTACGTGCCCGCGCCCTGCGATCCCGGGAGACGCATGATCGTCGAGGCGGAAGCGGGAATCTTGCGTCGAATTTTTCGCGATTATGTCGATGGACGCACGCCACGTGACATAGCTCACGACCTCAACGCGGAGCGGATCACCCCGCCTCGTGGTAGGGCGTGGAAAGCTTCTACGATCAACGGGAATATGCGGCGAGGAAACGGGATCCTGAACAACGAGCTATACGTGGGGCGGCTGGTTTGGAACAAGGTCCGCATGGTGAAGAATCCGGACACGGGGAAGCGAATCTCTCGCCCGAACGCCGAGAAGGATTGGCAGGCGACAGATATTCCCGACTCAGCAATTGTAAGCCGAGACCTTTTTGAAGCCGCCCAGAAGCGAAAGAAGGCGCGCAGCGTCACGCATCCAAGTCAGTAGCGCCGCCCCCGTCACATGTTATCCGGATTGCTGAAATGCGGGGCATGCGGCGCGGGGCTGGCGAGCAATGGCAAGGATTGATCTGGACGTATTCGGATCCGATGCTCGGCGGCGACCGTGAGTGGTATATGTCCAGATCCGAGGACCTTCTATCTCGACACCGTTGAGGCGGCTGTCCTCAATGGACTGACGACAGAACTCCGCCACCCCGAGGTTATCGCCGAATACGTTCCGACTTATCACGCGGTGCGTAAACAGCTCACTGCCGAAGCGAGTCGCCATCGGTTGCGGCTCGAGCGACGGCTGGGAGAGCTTAACCGTGAGATTGACCGTCTTGTCGACGCCATCGCGAGGGGTCAGGGCGACCCGGCCGTTCTGGGTCCCAAGTCAACGCTTTTGGATGGCGAACGCAAAATGGTCGCTGTCGAACTCGGGAAGGCGGGTCACCCCGAGGAGGCAGTCTCCCTGCATCCGGCCATGCTCGCACGGTAGGAGGAGCAGCTGACGCGTCTCCAGGCTGCTTTGGCGGGTGGGATCAGAGACGGTGACACTAAGTGTTCTGAGGCGATCCGGGACTTGGTCGAGACAGTCACAGTGTTCCCGGATGCCTCCCGAGCAGGGGGCGTCCAGGTAAAGGTTTCTGGCCGCTTAATGGCGCTGCTCGGGGAAAACGCGTACCCTAACCGGGTCCGTGGGGTAAGATGGTAGCGGAGGAGGGATTCGAACCCCCGACACAAGGATTATGATTCCGTTTTCTGGCCGGAAGATGGCCGCTCATGGTTCTCCGTGAGAGCGCCCACTAGATTGATTTTTAAGACTGTTCATGCGACATAGGTGCGCGTGGCGTTTCCCCGCTACGCACAGCTTTTAAGAGCCTATAGCGAGCCTAAGATTGCCTGCGCTGACGGAAATCACTATCCGCAACCTGAAGCCGCCGGAGAAGGGCCAGGTCGCCTACATGGACGACGCCTTGCGGGGGTTCGGCGTTCGCGTGTCGGCCGGTGGCACGAAATCGTTCATTCTCGTTCACGGCCTTGAACGTCGCCGTGTCACAATTGGGCGGTATCCGATCATCTCGCTCGCGGAAGCCCGGGCGGAGGCGAAACGCATCCTCGCTGAGAAGACCCTCGGGCACACGTTCGAACGGAGCGTTCCTTTTGAGGACGCGCTTGCGCAATTCCTCGACCACTCTGCCCAGACGAAGCGCCCTCTCACCACGCGCGACTACAAACGGCTCCTCACATCGCACTTCCCATTCGGCCGCACGCAGCTTGGTGATGTTACGCCGCGAGAAATCTTGCGTCGCCTTGATCGCTTGCGCGCGACCCCAGCCGAGCAAAGCCACGCCCTCGTCGCGTTGAAAGTCTTCATGTCCTGGTGCGTCAAACGACATCTGATATCTCGCAGCCCATGCGAAGCCATGTCCGCCGCCAAGCAGCGCGTTCGCGAGCGCGTGCTTTCCGACGATGAGCTGAAGAAGGTCTTTGCAGCTGCCTTAGAAGGCCAGGACGCCTTCTCGCGGATCGTTGCAATTCTCACCTTAACCGGGCAGCGGCGCGGCGAGGTAGCAGCGTTGAGGTGGGAGTATCTCAACGACGGCGAACGCACGATAACTCTCCCCTCAAGCCTCACGAAGAACAAGCGTCCTCACACATTCCCCTACGGAGCACTGGCGGCCTCCATCTTGGAGAACACGCCCCGCATCGGTGACTTCGTTTTCCCGGCAAGCCGCGAACACGTGCGCGGAAAGCCAACCGTTTTCTTCAACGGCTGGGGCAAGTGCAAGGAATCGCTTGATCGAACCTGCGGTGTCTCTGATTGGACGCTGCACGACCTGCGCCGTACGTTCGCAACGAACATGGCAGCGCTTGGCGTGCGGATCGAGGTGACCGAGAAACTTCTGAACCATGTCTCCGGGAGCTTCGGTGGTATCGTCGGTGTTTATCAGCGCCACAACTACTTGGACGAGATGCGACAAGCGATTGACGCATGGGAGGCTCGACTCACTGCTCTGCTATCACGCGCATAGGTAGGCACCGATGTCGTTGCTCCGGACACAGCGCGTCCGAACGCGACCGGCCACGACAGGCCCCGACCGGGTGTCGCCTGTCGCGACAGGTCGCCGGCGTCGTGAAAAATTTTTCTTTGCTCACTGCGATGCGTCGAGTTGCGCCAGGCAATACTCTTTATAGTTCAGAACGTTGTGCGCACAAGAAACGTGTGATGAATCAGATGCCTTCCTCCAGAGGAGGGCATCATGGAATCAAAATACTGGTTGCCCGACATTGAATTCGATGCGGCTGTCGTACGGATGTCGTGGCTTACTGTAGGCGACTTCATTGTCGCGGACGACGCACCACAGACGTACGAAGAAATGATCAGCCAAGTTGAGGGGCAGGGCGTCTTCGTCGTCTGGTCGGGAGGCTCCGAGCGCACGATCTATTCCGACCCAAAGATCAACTTCGCCGTCCGTGCGTGGCACGACTGGTGCCACTGGCGTGGCAGGCATGACTTCTCCCCTGCAGGGGAGATTGCGGTCGCGGGTATGCAGCGCCGGCAGCTCATCGCGATCTATGGAAACACACCGCGCACCCGCCGCTTGTGCAGACTCATCGACGCGGAAATCGTCGGGCAGATGCTGTACCTCCAACGCCACGGCGAATTTCCGACCGACCAACGTGCCTTCGTCGCGACCTACGCAGACACGCGCCTGGCAGCCGCCGACATGCGTCACTGTTTCGTTGGTTCTTAGTCTTGGTAAGGGAGAGGTCGAGAGTTCAATCCTCTCTTGCAGCACCACTCCTTTCCTGAGAAATCAGACACTTGCCGGATCGCCAGAAAACCCGATTCGACAAGTGCAGGCAGAACGAAGCAGGAAGCTGCACGTAAATCCGTGCAGTTTGTTCTGTTAAAGTTCCCGAGAAATCTAGTAATAGACAAGATGGAGCTTACGAATCGACTAGCTGGCCCCCCGTGCGGCGAGAGAGTCGTTCGTGCTCTTCGATGATGTGCTCAAACAGAGCCAACTCCTCATCTGTCAGTAAATTGGTGTCAGCAGCGCATTCACAGCTCGCTCGGTCAGCTCGTCTAATTAGTTCGAGCAGCTCTGTGTCAGCGTAGGCCGAGCAAGATTTCGCAAGCTCGCATATCTCCCCTAACGGGAACTCACCTCCAAAATCCATCTCTGCACTAGTTGAGCTCTTACGATCGAAAAGCGCGCGCCAAGCCCTTTTTACAGCGGCGCGCCAGTGTCGATGGCTGGCGATCTCATAGCGAGCGTTTTCCCACCTATCACGAAATCTCGGCGCTGCTACGCCGGTGCTGATAATCACGTGGCGAGTCAAAAATAACATTCGAAGAGGCCGATAGACGCGGATAAGCATTTGGCGATCGTAAGCGAGCGCATGGGCGCGTTGCTTAGCGGCGTAGACTGTAAGGTCCGCTGCAAACCGACAGACAACGGCGACCCCAAGCACCACGGTCACGGTTGGTAGCCAGGGCACGAGCTCAACGGGGAGTGCATCCTTCGGGATCAGCCACAATATCAGGGCCGAAAGAAAGAGCGCGAGCAGTAACCATCTTGGTGCTGCTCTAAAGAAACTGAGAACTTTTTGACCAGCCCCGCCCGTTAAATCCACGTCTTCTCCTAGTTGTCCCTACACCCGTCAAACTTGATCGAAAAGTGCCTCTAAATCCGCGGGCGCGCCCATCTTTAAGGCCTTCTGTCTGACATTATCGTCTGAAACATCGACGACCTGCAATTTGCCGTCCTTCTTTCTGCCGACCATCAGCCTGCCAAAATCCATATGATGCTGTTCAGCAAACTTCGCGAGGCCCTTCACTTTCGCCCATGTATCTGTGCGGCTATCATCATGCGGCTCCAAAACGTCGACTTCGTAGCTGGACCCATTTTTCCGCACTATCACGAAGTCCGGGAAGAATGGCTTATCGCCGCCCAACTCATACGGGACGCAAAATGCCCATTCCCTGCGATCTAAATTCCGTAGCCAACACAGGAAGTCCTTTTGCCCCATTACGTAAGCGAGAAACTCGCTCTCCCAGGCATTCAACGTCGCTGAGAATTCTCCCTTCTCGTTAGCAAAAAGATGATCCTTCCAGTTAAAATCTCCGGACTTCTCCACGATGCAATTCGGCAACTCCCATTGCTGTGCAACAGGCTGACCGCTGGACTGAACGAGCTGTGTGAACCGAGCAGACTCTGATGCCGGAAGCTGCTTGATCGCGCCCTTGTTCGTAGCCCAAAGTTTTTCAAATTCCGTTCTTGCGAGCTTCTCTAGCACGGGGAGCGCATCGCCCTGCCGCAACACCGCGGCAAGTTCGAGTTTCGCTACCGTCGGCTCATCGTGAGCGTGATAGCGCTTCCAATAAGAACGATGTAATCCCTCTCCGGCAGCTAGTTTCCGACCCGCTTCATCGAAGAGCTGTTCAATATTTTCTTCTGACAGAGCAAAGCGCGTCGTGTGACGCTTGGAAACCGTCATATCTCCAGTCGCTACTGCCGTCACGTCAACATCAATCTCTCCCCCTTCTCTGACCATCTTCTCCCACTGTGGGTCATTCTTCTCGTAATTATCCCGCAGTTCTTTGAGCTTTGCCGTGAGCGCGTTGCGCAAGCGCTCGTCTGCATCTTGGTCGATGCCTTGATGCACCAGCATCCCTGCGAGACGCAGCGAACGCTTTACATCGGTCATCTTGGGCGCGCGATTTACGCTGTAGGTAGTCAACTTCGCAAGGTGTCCGAAGACATCCGCAAAGGCAGGATTGCGTGGGTATTCGACTGCTTGGGTAGTGACATCGCTGGGGACGCCCTCGTGCGCTTCTGGGCTGCGAAGCGCATTTAACACGCCTGTGAGATTCTCTGTGTCGTAGTGCGGCAGGAACAGTTCAACGGTATTCAACGCCTCATCGCTTTCAATACGTCGCGCAAGGGGTGTCCGGATCATCCGACCTACGAGTTGGGCGATGGTTGTCGCGTCCACGGAACGGCGAAAGCTCATCATCACCTCCGCTCGCGGGCAATCCCAACCCGTTGTCAGGGCGGTCTTGAACAGCACGACTTTCACGTCGGGCGAGTCCTGGATGCGCGATGCATCCATTCGTCGAATAATGCAGCCTCCGTATGAAATCTCCTCTTTCTCTTGAAAGCAGTGGACAATTTCATTTACAGCCAGCGGACCTGTCACACGCTGAATCACCTTGACTACATCATGGAGCGGCGTTGCAGTTAGTGTGCTTTCTGTGCCATCTTGTACCTGCACCACCAAGACCGGCTTCACAATCGCCTTTTCCTTTTCCTTGGAACAGTAAGCCTCCCACCGATCACGGAAGTGCTTCCAGCGCGCAGCCGCATTTTGAAGGTGCGTCAGGTCGCTTTCCACGGTTGTTGATTTGTTGGTGGTGACGATAATTAAGTCCTTGAGGAGGCCGCTTTGCCGCACCATTTCCGCAGTGATGTTCACAGGGCGCTGCGTCCGCGTTGTGTTGCCGAGCAATTCAGTAAATCGCTGAGGCGTAGCGCTCATGCCCAACACTAGCGGCACTGGCGGCAATCCATCAGCGTCTGAGCCCGTAATAAATTTCTGCATAATCGGCTTTCGCGCCCGATCAGTGACGCCCGAGCCTCGATGGGCCTCGTCGATAATTAGAACGAAATCTTCTGGTGCCGCCGCGATGGTGTTCGCCACAGTCTGCCAGAAGGTGAAGGTCTTCTTGTCCCCGCCCTTAGTCAGCAATTTGTCCTTACCGAGCAGCTGCGTGTTGATGAAATAGACATACCCCGGTGCCAGTCGTTCTTCGTCGAAACTCTCGCTGTCCACCGTCACTAATCGATGAAATGGCACGTAGTCACAAGCGGCGAGCAACTTTCCCTTGCTCTGTTGGTTCAATTCCGGAGAATCAGACAACCACAGGAAGGTGGTGTTGGGCCGCGCCGGAAGGCCATCCGCACCGCCGAACATCCAATCAATCACCGCTGCAACGGTGATTGTTTTGCCGGAGCCGGTCGGAGCGCTGAGGACGATTGCCTCTAACTCTCCGCTGCTCACGCCCTGGCGCGCTTGGCCGAGCTTCGTAATGATGCCTCGGGCCGAAGTGGTCTGAAAGTCTTTAAGTTCAAACTTCATGCGATTTATCGGTTAGCCGTTTAGCGCATCATGGGTGTTGATGCGGAAGTTCTCTAGATAACTCTTGTACAGTTGCACGCATTCATACTTGCGCCCCAGCGTCCGCCGCATCTGGCCGAAGTTCTCTTCGCTATCTGTGACAAGGAAAACCCATTCAATATCCTTTCTCTCGGCGAGCTTCTCCTTAAATCCGCGAAACTGCTTCTCCTGAATCAGCACTGCGAAAGGAGACTTCCTTGGGATGAACCAGGGCATCGAGCCTTTAGAGTCCTCCCGCTCCCCACGGCAGCCCGCCACCATCCAGAGAATTGGCAGAATGGCCCGGAAAGCGTCCCCTCGCGCCACTTCGTCGGGGTCGAGGAAGTGGAGGCGGAAGTATTCAAGATTTTCTTGGAAGCCATCGGACCAGCGCAAAGCCTTGGGATGTCCATCCAAGTCGAGGTAAGTTCCCCTAAGCGCAACGCTATCATCTCGTTTGCCGTTGAGCGCGAACTTAACCCTTGGCCAAGTGACGCTCTCGCATATTCCCACAGATTCAAATTCTGGATCACCGGCAAAGTGTCCTTGCCGCTGCAACTTGTTGGCGGTTTTCTCGCCGGGCTCATTATTGGAAACAAGAATGCATCGCCGTGCTCCCCCTATCTGGGCATTGATGAGCGCTGTGGCATGCAGAGTGGTTCCCGAACCCGCGAAGAAGTCCAGCACCAAAGCATTCGGCCGGTTACCAACTACAGTCAGGAGTGTATCGCGAACGGCATACAATGATTTCGGAAATGGGAACGCATCCCGCCTTCCAAGTATTTGATGCAACATCGAGGTGCCGTGCGTTCCCGCGTCGTGACGCGAATGCCACCATACGGTCTTCACTTTCTTATGTTTTGTTTTCGGTTCCCATATGTTTAATGTCCAATTGCCAGTCACTGAGTCTTGTCGGCCAACAACTAGCCTGCGCTCTTCAAGAAGAGTACGCATCGATGAGGGGATGAACCGCCAGCACCGATGGTTGCCCTCTTTATCGATCGGCCAGACTGGCGTAAGGCCGTTCTTCTTTTTGAAATTGGGTTCCTCGTTCAACGGAATCGAATCGCCGATCTCTTCGACAGTGCGGTTGGCGACATCGATATAAATCGGGTAAAACTGATTTTTCCGCTGGTGCCGGTAGCTTGACTCATTGCCACGACGACGCGCATGCCGAAGTTCCCATTGGTCAATTTCCGCAATTGGGAATGGCAGGTCCTCGGGCTTGAGATTATGAGGTAGTTCGAGCGGGGCTTCAGCTTCTGTCTCCTCGTCGGACCCCTCTTCGTCTTCTTCTTCTTCAATAAGCTCTTGGCTCAACCCCACACGAGCTAAATCATTAAGTAGATTCGCATTGACTACTGACTGGCCGGTGTCTGGCACACAAAAAAGCGCATATTCCTCGGTTCTGGCAAAATTCTTTTTGCCCGCACCCTTTGGATTGACTACCATTGTCACCGTGTGCCGAAGACTATTCGGGAACATTTCCTCTAGAGGGTGTTATGCACTCTGTATGATGAACTCCGCGGCGCGCTTGAGCATGAGACATGCGAAAGCGACGACGTGTAGTCCTGCGAGGGTCTGAGCATAGCGCTCGTAATCTTTGACGAGCCGCCTGCATCGCGTCGCCCAAGCGAATGAACGCTCGACCACCCAGCGCTTGGGCAGCAGCACGAAGCCCTTCTTCGCCTCGGCGAGTTTGACGACGCAAAGTTCGGCGCCCTGCGCTTTTGCTGCTTCGGCCGCGTTCTCGCCGGTGTAGCCCTGATCGACATAGATGAGTTCGACGCTGTCGCCGGTCGCTTCCTGCACGGCGGCGGCGAGCTTGCCGACCTCGGCGCGGTCGTCGACGTTGGCCGGCGTGACATGCAGCGCCAGTAGATGGCCCAATGTGTCGACCGCCATATGCAGCTTCGAGCCACGCTTGCGCTTTGCGCCGTCATAGCCGGCTCGCGGGCCGCTCTCCGGGGTCGACCGCAAGGTGCGGCTGTCGATGATCGCCGCCGTCGGCTCGGCAGCCCGTCCGGAGGCGACGCGCAAGACGGCGCGCAAATCCTGCGCCAGCGCCTCGAATACGCCCGCCGCCAGCCAGCGCTGCGATTGCTGATACACGGCCGACCACGGCGGCAGATCATTAGGCATGGCGCGCCATGCGATGCCGTAGCGCAGCACGTAACGTAGCCCGTTGAACAGCTCGCGCAGCGAATGTTGACGCTGCGGCGCGCTTTCGTCCATGAGCGTCAGATACGGCGCAACCAGCGACCACTCTTCGTCGTTGACGTCAGACGGATAAGGCTTCCGAATCGGAGACATCCGATTCTACTAAGGCAATCAACGACCAAAGTACATAACACCCTCTAGCAGAACTCCAAGGTGATTGATTTCGTTTTCATCAATCGTGATTATGAGAACGCCGTCCTTCCGAAGTAACCGTTTCGCCAAAAGCAACCGTTTCTTCATCATCGACAACCATTTCGAGTGTCGAAACGAATCGGTCTTGTCCACGTCGTCGTTGTTGTATTTCCAGTCACGGGCACCTGAGTTATAGGGCGGGTCGATATAGATCACGTCCACTTTGCCATCGTAGGCATAAAGCAGAAGCTGAAGGGCGTGGAAGTTGTCTGCATTGATAAGCATATGCGAGGGCTTGTCCGGACCACCGCGCGCAACCCCACCGACCGGCACCAGAGCCGGGTAAATTGGATCGCCAAAGCTGCGCACGACGACGATGTCATCCAAGGAAACGTCGACAGTGCTCTCCGAGCGCGGAGATTCGTCCTCCGTTGCTTTCTCTAAAATCGCGGTGTTCCGACGAATCGACTTTACCCGCCAGAGGTCGTTTCCCGACTGCCCCTTTTTCGCGACAAGTTCGCCCTCTTTAACCGGCAGGTTCGGCAGGTGCACGGTCTCCGGGAGATGCTCCTCGAATACAAGACCGAACTTCTTGGTCTTCTTTAGTGCACGCACTTCAGCCGTGATCGCTTTGCGGAGGCGTTCGTCCTGAATGTGAGCTATAAGGTCTTCGATCTTTGCCATGTTCTATTTCTTATTGATCCGCTCATGATCGAGTAAATCATGCAAACTCACTCATGCTCCACGCTAGGCTGCAGCGCATTTCACCCCGGTCGCTTCTTGACGAGGAATCAGCGTGAATCAAAAAGAGCTGTTTCGTTGAGGGTATTCTAACCCCTCCGCCGCTCCTTACAAAGGCTTGGCAGATGTGACCGCACGGCTTTCCACTCGCAAGAGCTGTGGACAACCCGGCGCGGCGTGGAACGAGGTCGGGTTATGATTCGGCCATGGATGACATGTCTCGACATGCCGCGACCGGCCCCGACAACGACTTTACCCTGACCATCGACGAGACCGTCGAACGCTACGCTCGCGCTGGTCTGCCCCGCACGCCGCGCAGCGTGCAGCGCTACTGCGCCAAGGGTCACCTCGACGCCCGGCTGATCGAGACGCCGTTCGGCGAGAAGTATCTCATCTCTCCCGCATCGGTTGATAAGCACATCGCCTACATCCAGGAGATCGCCGACTCGACAGGGCGCGACATGTCACGACCGTTCGGGCAAGACGTCGCAGCCTATCCGCCGCGCGACACGATGCGACAAGAGCCGCCGACGATTGTCGACGAGCCGCGACACGTCGCGACGCCTGTCGCTCAGCAATTTTCAGGGCACGACACGACGCCGCCTGCCGCGACACCTGCCCCGACACAACACGAAGAGGCGCGACAGGTCGCGACCAGCGCGGCCGAGTCGCGCTATGTCGCCCGCCTGGAGAGCGAGGTGGATTTCTTGCGCGGACAGGTCGCGACAAAGGATGCGCAGATCAAAGAGCTCTCCGAGCGCAGCCGCGAGACCAACGTTCTCATCGGAGGACTGCAGCGACTGCTCGCGCCGCTGCTGGGATCACCAGACCCGCATCAGTCCGGGCAGACATACGACCAGCGCCCGCAGCAGTAGGGGTTCTCCACAGTGTCGCGCCGTGTCGCGACCAGCGCAGGCGCAGCCGGGGGATATACTGACCGTATATGAACGCGGCTCCCGAGAAGGAGAAAGCACAAGCTCAAGACAAGCTGTTCATGGAGAACACCTTGCTACGCGTCGCCGGCGCGCTCTTCTGTCATGACGCGAAGCGCGCCGCCAAGAACACGGGGACCATCGAGCTCAACCGGGGAGTGAAGGAGAAGAGCATCGTCATCCGCCCCGACCCGGAGCTCGGGCAGCCCGGCCCACTGGCCCACAAGATTTTCGTCGCGCTCCTCAAGAAGCACTCGGACTACGGCCGACCGATCCAGAAGGAAATCTCATTCACCCAACGTGAGCTTGGTAGACTGATTGGGCGCAAGGTATGGGGCGGGAAGGACAGCGAGCAGCTCTCCCGCGCCCTGCACGAAATCCACTTCACGTTCATCAAGGCGCACTTCCGCAACAAGACCGGCCGCTTCATCGAGCAGTCCTTCAACATCTTCCCGGAAATTCTAATCGAGCGCCGGGAGTTTCTCAGCGATCCGATCGAGGCTTGCACGATCATGTTGGCGGAGCCGATTGTCGCGTCACTCCAGGACGAGCATTTCACCTGCCTCAACCACGGGCTCATGACCAGGCTCGGCACCATCGGCCAAGCGCTCTACATGCGCAGCTTCTTCCACTTCGCGAACCTCTACGACGGCCGCAACAAGTCGAAGCTCAGCTTTAAGAAGCGCTACGACGACATCTGCAGCGAGTGGCTCGGCGGGCTGACAGTACTGCGTCACAAGTCGAAAATCGTGGGGGAGCAGCTTGGGCCGCACCTCGACCAACTCGTCGCCGAAGGTGTCCTCACCTCGTATACGGTCGCCAAGTCGGCGAACTCGGACGACTTCATCGTCTCCTTCCGACCGGGCGAAACCTTCTTCCGGGATTACGATCGCTTCTACCGCAACCGAAAGCAGGGGGAGCTGCAGTTCGAGTTCCATGGCGAGCAGCGCGAGATCAGCGAACCGCTCCGCGTCGCGCAACTGTTCGTCGCCAAGCGCACCGGGCAACCGGTCGGTCAGATCGCATCCTTCCCCTCGAAGGACGTCTCGACCGCCAAGGAGATTCTCCAGGTCATCCCATTTGCGGAGGTTGCCGACTTCATCGACTACGCCCTCGCCGAGGCCAAGCGCACGAACTTTGACGTCCAGACCCTCGGCGGCATCCGCCAGTACCTCGCCGGCTACCAAGCGACAAAGGACGCCCGCAAGTCCGCGAAGGCGCAGGCGGCGAAAGCGTCGCAGGAGCGCGAGTCCGAGGCGGAGCAGGACGCGTACGACCGCTTTACGCGCTCCGAGGCGCGACGGATTTACGAGACCCTCACCCCCGAAGAGCGGGAGGCGATCGACGCCGAGGCGTCCGGGAGGGCCGCATCCTTTTCCGGGTCGCTGCGCAAGATGATGACCGACCGCAAGCGCGAGGAGATTGTCATCGAGCGCCACCGCGCGGCAATTCGAACCTTCGAGGACTGGCGCGCCGATCGCTAAGAACGGCGTCATTGCTCGCGTCAGGTGGGGGGGTTGACCGAAATTTCGGGTGTGGGTTTTGACCGAAAAAAGGGACAGCGGGCTAGCCCAGGGTGTGGGTTTTGACCGAAGGGGGTGTGGGTTTTGACCGAAAAGAGTGTGGGTTTTGACCGAAAAAATCAGAGGCCCAAATCACCGTTTCGTCGCTCCAATCTTCACTCGTTTGAAAACGCCTCCGGCTCTCTAATATGTATTTAATATATTCAACACATTGTGTGGCTTTCAAAGAAAGAAAATCCGCCAATATCCGGGCTGCGAAAGCAGGTATCTGTTGTTCCCCCCGCAAGGAGGGATAACCCAGAAAACACGCGCGTGCTTCGTGTCGCTGCGCCGCGACAGGTCGCGACAAGACAGGGACGGACGCGGTTCGACGCGCCGGGACGACGGTCACCTCCGCAGGGCAAGGTGCATTGCTACCAGGATAAAATCTAGGCTCACAATTGAGCCAGCCCTGCTTTGATGCGCTCGATTTGTTGCCGGTGCGAGTGATGATGGACACCGGCGAGGCAGCGCCACTCGTGCGCGGTCATCCGGCCGAACCAGGGGAGAACAGAAACTGGTGTGCCGTCGCCAAATGAGCAGTCATTTGCGATATTCCGGCTTGTGCTACAGTGTCGACAATGACGTTTCCGTTCAAGTGTGAATTGTCATATTTCTCATCACCGCATTTGTCGCAACTCTATGATGGCTTCCAACGACTGGCCGATGCGGGCATTGTTTCCATTTCCTACGCGAGTAGTACGGGTGACCCAGAAAAACCCCTTCTCGCAGTGACTGTGAATGATTCCTACCGCATAATCTACGATACCCTTGATGGGCTCAACTGGATCGACGGAACGATAGAGGACAATCTTCAGTATTTCCAGCATCACATTCAAGCAGATTTCTATTTCAAAAGAAGCTTCAATAAGCAGGTTGCGCAACACGCTCCACCGGATTGCAAAGTCTACCCCCTTGGCTTGAATTATGCTTTTTCACCAACGGACGGCGTGGCTAAGCCTATCGCCGATAAGGCGAAGGATCTGGCGAAGCTTCTGCTTTCCGCCTATTACGGGAAATTGTTGTTTTCTGCTTCTGACTTCGAACATTACCCGGTGCCCACCGGCAATGACAGAATCCTGTTCCTCGCCCGCCTTTGGAACCCTGCCGATGTTGCGCTGCCTCACTTGAAGGCTGAACGAGAAGCCATCAACCAGAATCGAATCAACTGCATCAGAGCTTGTCGAGCCGAATTCGGTGATCAATTTGTTGGCGGGCTTCAGGATGAAGCGTATTCGAGATCGCAAGCCCCAGACCTCATTTTGCCGAGTTCTCTCACCAGACGGGAGCCCTTTCTCCGGGCCGTAAAGCAAAGCGATATATGCATTGCTACTGCCGGCCTGCACGACTCCATCGGATGGAAATTCGGAGAATATGTCGCCGCGGCCAGAGCGATGGTCGCAGAGCCCCTAGCTTACATGCTGCCAGGCGACTTCACCGAGGGTACCAATTATCTCCCATTCACGTCCGAATCTGAATTGATAGCCAATGTTCGACATCTGTTGAACAATCCGCAAGATCGGCTCGCGATGATGCGCCGCAACTTTGACTATTACCAAAATCACGTTCGGTCAGACATTCTTGTGCTCAACACATTGTTGAAAATCTCGGAGACTCGCGAAGGATAGTGGGATATGGCGATAGCGGGAACCGGAACGAGCTGATTTGCTTCAATGTGGCCCGGAGCGCGGATTCTTCCCCATGCGCCGTGCAATCCTATCAAATGTAATCCTCTATGCTCGGCACTTAGGTAGCGTTCTCGAATCGGCGAGACGAGAGAAGGTAGCGCATGGATATTGATGAAGCCGTCTCGAATCGACACGATATATCCACACGCGCCAGTGGCGGGCTTCCGGAATAGGCGTAGCATATGGGGCATATGGGGTCGCTCTGGCCACAAAGAGCAGGAGTTCTCGAACGAAGCATCGCTGCTGTGTTGCTTGTCGCCCTCAACCTTTCGTCGACTGGCGTCGCACTGGCGCAAGAAGCGCCCATTCAAGATGACGCAAGTCCTCCTGTTCGAGCAGAACGGCATGTGAGTCCAGAGCGAGATTCTGTGGGAGGCGCAGCACCCGAGGTTGCGCCGCCCGTGCCAGAGAATCCGCCTGCGGCAGCTCCCGCCCCGCTCCCCGAACCATCACCGAGCGATACGGCGGTCGACGTATCGAATCCGGCAGCAGGCCTCACCCCCGAGACGCCTGCACCAGATGCCGCGGCCGCATTCTCAACAGGCGTCGTCGGCGAATTCACGACGATGGAAAACAATCTGCCTTACCGCGCCGGCTACGAATCCGGCGCTCTCACATACTCGTACCCGCTGACGCTGCCTCCCGGCCGCAACGGCCTGCAGCCCGATCTGCAGCTGTCGTACAGCAATCAGCATTCGGCAGAAGACGTACTGTTCGGATACGGGTGGTCATTGAATATTCCGTTCATCCGGCGAGAGAATCGCAGCGGCATCGAGAAGATGGCGTCGAGCAGTTCCTTCTACTCCTCCCTCTCCGGGGAGCTTGCGACCACGAGCGCAACGAGCACCTATATCGCCAAATCAGACGACGGCTCATTTCTCTCGTATCTCTTCTCGGATAATCGCTGGGTCGTCACCGACAAGCGAGGCACGCGCTACACCTTTGGCTCGACCACCGCGGAGCGGCAAGACGACCCGGCCGACAGCACCCGCATATACAAATGGATGCTGACGGAAGTGCGCGACACGAACAACGACTTCATCACATACCAGTACTACAAGGACGCAGGACAGATATACCCATCATCAATCATCTACACAGGCAACGGCGCTACGAATGGCGTCTTTCAGATCGACTTCACGCGTACGTCACGCACCGACAACAAGCAGCTCACCGCGCTCGCCGGCTTCCCGGTGAAGACGAATTACCGCATCAGCGAGATCGCTGCGAGCGTCAACGGCTCATGGGCGAGAAAGTACGCGCTCTCGACCGGCACCGGGGTCGCAGGCAACCGGCTGCTCCTGACCGGCATCACCGAATCCGGCAGAGACGCAGGAGGAGGCGTTGTCACTCTCCCGGCAGCAACCTTCTCGTACGCGACCACGACGAAGGGGTGGGCACAGGATGCCTCGTGGTCGATGCCCGCGGCCGTGACGACCGACGCCACGGGCTTTTACTTCATCGACGTCAACGGCGACGCGCTGACCGACGTCATCCGTTCATACGACTTCGGCGCGGGCGCCCAATACAACGACGTCTTCCTCAACGACGGCGATGGCACCTGGACGAACAGCACCTCGACCTGGGCGCTTCCCATCTATCTCTATCACGGCATCTGGAGCGCCAACGGCGCGGGCCTCGCTGACCTCAACGGCGACGCGCTCCCTGATATCTACGAGAGCTACGTCGCCGGCACGACGACCATCAACAACGTGTGGATGAACACCGGCGCAGGCTGGGCGCTCAGCAGCACGACACTGCCGCTGAATATGGATAGCGCGTACACCAGCACCTACGTCCTCGACGTCAACGGCGACGGCCTCACCGACTTCGTGCGCCACATCGCCTACAACCCCTCCCTCATATTCGACGACGTCTTCATCAATAACGGCGACAGCACATGGACGAACAGCACGACTACCTGGGCCGTGCCGGTCGACATGGGTTGGGATGGCACCGGCATGGCCGACCTCAACGGCGACGGCCTGGTCGACGTCTACCACTCGAACTCCGGCACCAACACCGGCGGCCCTGCAAACAAAGTATGGCTGAGCACCGGGCATGGCTGGACGCTCGCGAACGATTGGCAGATGCCCATCTCATTCGGTGGCAACAAGGTCGCCGGCTTCGGCGCAGAGATCGTCGACGTCAACAGCGACGGCCTTGCGGACGTGGTGAACAAGGTGTGGTACGGCGAAACCAACTACCACGACGACGTGCACATCAACAACGGCGACGGCACATGGCGCACCGAGACCGACTGGAGCGTGCCCGAGTACACAACGAAGGAGGGCGTCGGGTTCTCCGACCTCAACGGCGACGGCGTCACCGACGAATTCCAAAGCGATCTGCAGAGCAACAATCACGTCTGGATCAGCAACAACCGCGCGACCGATATCCTCATACGGGCGAACCTTCCGAAGGGCGGCGCATACAACTTCGCGTACCAGGCGACGCCACGCTACAAGGACGCATCCAACCAGCTGCTCAATCCGAAGCTCCCGTACCTCCTGCAGACGCTCTCGGCAGCAGGCTTCGACGACGGGCTCGGCTTGCGCGCCACCACCACCTACAGCTACCACGGCGGCGTCAACCACTACGAGAGTGCGTCCAACCACCGTCTCGGCGGCTTCGCGAAGATCGTGCAGACAGACTCCGATCGCACCATCACGACGTACTTCCACCAGGGCAACACATCGTCCACGACGCTCGGCGAGTACAGCGACTCCTACGGCAAGATCGGCAAGCCGTACCGCGTGGAGACCGCCAGCACCGCCGGCACCCTCTACCACCTTGCCATCACCAAGTGGGATGAGGCGACGACCAGCGGCAGCGCAACCTTCCCATTCCTCGCGCAGACTGTTGAGCTGTCATACGACGGCCTGGGCACGCACCGCGATCGCGCGACCTCGTACACCTACTCGTCGACGACGGGCAACCTCACCGAGAAGAAAGAATGGGGAGAGGTCACCGGCGCGACCGATGGCACGTTCAGCGACACCGGCACCGACAGCCGCACGACCACCATCAGCTATGCGTTGAGTGGCGGCTCCAGCGTGAAAAACGCGCCGTACGATGAAGTCACCGTCGACCACAGCGCGACGCAGGTGAAGCAGACCCGCCATTACTACGACAATCTCGCGCTCGGCTCGGTCAGCCTTGGCAACGAGACGAAGACCGAGGAATGGAAGGACGGCACATCCTACGCAAGTACCACGCGCACCTACAACTCATACGGCCTCGTCATGCAGTCGAAGGATGCGCGCGGGAACACCGCGACTTCTACCTACGACCCCTACAACCTCTACGTCGCCACCACCACCAACGCGCTCTCACAGTCGACCACTTACTCGTACGACTATGCCTCTGGCAAGGTCGCCACGACCACTGACTCGAATGGACTCGTCACAAGCACCGTGCATGACGGCCTTGGCCGCCCCGTGCTTGTGAAGCAACCCGACCTCACGACGCCGTCGACACTCGTCACGAAGTCGTCCTTCACCTACGTCGACAACACACTGCCCACTTCCGTTCGCCGCACCGACCACCTCAACAGCGCCACGTCGACCGACGCCTACCAATACTTCGACGGCCTCGGCCGCATCATTCAGGAGCGCAAGACCGCCGAAGCAGCAAACACCTTCGTCGCGCGCGACACCGCCTACGGCCTCAACAGTCTCACGTCATCCGAGTCGCTGCCATACTTCTCGACCGGCTCGTCGTACACCTCGCCGACGACCACCGCATCGCTCTTCACCACCTACACCTATGACGCCCTGCGCCGCCCAACGACAATCGCCACCGCCGTCGGCACTACGACCAATGCCTACACGCCATGGAAGGTGACCACCACCGACCCGAACGGCTCGGTGCACGACTACCTCAAAGACGCCTTCGAGAACCTTGTCCAGGTCAACGAGTATCTTGCCACATCTACCTACTCGACCACTTACACCTACGACGTACTCAACAACCTCACCAAGATCACCGACGCTCTCGGCAACATCCGCAACTTCACCTACGACGGCCGCTCGCGCCGGCTCAGTGCGCAGGACCTGCACGCGCCCGCTGACGGCACCTTCGGTGCCTGGTCGTATTCCTACGACGACGCGGGCAATCTCACGCAGACCGTCGACCCGAAGACTCAGACCATCTACTACACCTACGACGCCCTCAATCGCGTAGCGACCGAAGACTACACCGGTTCAAGCGGCACCGAGGTAACCTACACCTACGACTCCTGCACCTACGGCAAATTACGCCTGTGCATCGCCAGCAGCACGGCGGCTCGTTACCAGTTTACGTACAACCCACTCGGCTCGAAGGCGACAGACACGGTGACCATCATCGGCACCACCACGTCCTTTGCGACCGGCTACACAGTCGACCGGCACGGGAACGAGACACTCATCACATACCCGGACAACACGCAGGTTCGCTATGTCTACAATGCCGCCGGCCTCATCGACTCCATCCAGGCGAAGGAATCAGGGTCGAACTTTACGAATATCCTTACCAACGTCGACTACGCGCCAACATGGCTGCCCACGACCCTCCAGCTCGCTAACGGCGTGACAACGGTCAATACATACAACCCCGCCGCCCTGTACCGGCTCACCTCGAAGGTCTCGACGCTCCCGAATGCGCAGAAAGCGCAGGACCTCACGTATACCTACGACGCCGTCGGCAACATAACGCGCATCGTCGACGCCTCGACCGTGGCGACAGCCAAGACGATGGACTACACGTACGACGCGCTCTCGCGCCTCGTCACTGCCTCTTCGTCGGCTGCGACATCAAGCCAAGACTTCAAGCATGCCTTCTCGTACGACGCGCTCGGCAGCATCCTCTCTGGCCCGGCCGGCACATATAGCTATGCCGGCACCGGATATACCAACCCGCATGCGGTGACATCGATCTCCAGCGGGGGAGGAGGAGCAAGCACCTCGACCCCGACCTACATCCAAAGCGTACTCGACCGCTCGACCGGTTCCGCCACGCTGCCGAGCTCGGTGACGGCTGGCAACACCGTCATCGTCGGAGTCACCGCGTGGGGCACCGTGCCTATTCCGTCAGATGCCATCTCCGACAACAAGGGCAACACCTACACGAAGCTCGGGGAGGCGGTGAATGGCGACGACCGCGCGGCGATCTTCTACGCCAAGAACGTTACCGGCGGCTCTTCCTTCACTGTCTACTGCAGCATCAACAACACGTTTTCGGTGCACGAGTATTCGGGCATCGCCACCTCGTCGCCAGTCGACAAGGTCGCGACGAGCACGGGGTCAAGCAACACACCCACTACCGGCCCTGTGACGACAACGGTCGGTAACGAACTCGCCTTCGGCGTCGCGTGGAGCATGGCGCACAATGACTCCTGGACAGCCGGCTCCGGATACACCAAGCGTCAAGAGCAGATCGACAACAATTCGTACGAGCGACACGCAAGCGAAGACCGCGTTCTCACGACTGCGACGACGACCTCGGCGACATTCACAACCGGCACGAGCGACGAATGGGCGATGGCGTTAGCCACCTTCAAGCCACTGGTGACGCAGGGAGGCGGCGGCTCGGCCACCACCTACACCTACGACAACAACGGCAACCTTGCGGCCGCGAGCCCCTGGACGTACGCCTGGGACTATCGCAATCGCCTCACCTCGGCAGGCACCGGCGCGGCAACGTCTACATACTCATACGACCACACGGAAAACCGAGTGAAGACGGTGGAAGGCTCGCAGACGACCTTCTTCCCGAACAAGTATTTCAGCACCAGCGGTGCGACGAACACCAAGCACATTTTCGCCTTCGGCCTACCCGTAGCCACGATCGACCGAACACCTGGCTCGCCAAGCGGCCCGAGCACCTCAACGCCCGCGATCATCCAGTCAGCCGTCGCAACGAGCGGTGTCGTGACGCTGCCGAATTCCGTGACGGCTGGCAATCTCGTCACCGTCGCACTCTCCGTTTGGAGCACCACCGCAATTCCGACGAACGCAATTACCGACAACAAGGGCAACACCTACACCCGCGTCAACGAGATTGGGAACGGCGACGACCATATCGCTATCTTCTACGCCAAGAACGTCACGGGCGGCTCCTCCTTCACTATTACCAGCAGCAAAGGCGGTACCATCTCGGCACACGAGTATTCCGGGGTTGCCACGTCGTCGCCCTTGGACAAGAACAACAAGGCAGTCGGCACCGGCACGGCACTCTCCTCCGGTTCCGTGACAACCACACTGGACAACGAGCTGTACTTCGGCGCGGCGTGGAGTATGAACACAAACGATACGTGGACAGCCGGGACAGGCTACACCCTTCGCACGCAAGTCATCGACAACGACTGGGTAGAGCGCCACGCGAGCGAGGACAAGGTCGTTTCGACCGGCACGAGCACAGCCGCAACGTTTACCGTCTCCACGAGTGGCGCGTGGGCGGCCTCTCTTGCCACCTTCAAGCCGCTCGTCTCGGCTTCCAGCGGTAGTTCGGCGACCTCAGCAGTCCGCTTCATCCTCGCCGATCATCTCGGATCAACGCAGGTCGTGACGAGCAGTACCGGCACTGTCGTGCAGACACTCGACTACTATCCGTACGGTGTCACACGCCTCGATTCGAAAGTGGGCACGTATGCCGGAGCGCAGCGAGAGTATATCGGCGAATACGGCGACGCGACCGGGCTAAGCTACCTAAACGCCCGCTACTACGACGGGGGAAGGGGACAGTTCCTCTCACAGGACCCGGTGTTCTGGGAAATCTCGCGGACCCGAGAGGGCCTAGTCGTTCTCAGTAACCCACAGCAACTCAATAGCTATGGGTATGCCAACGCCAATCCAGTTACAAGCAAAGACCCAAATGGCCGGTTTGCTAGTTCGGCGGCCTTTGCTCCATTGATTCCAGAAATTGCTGTTACAGCGCCCGCTTGGTTGCCGCCAGTCATAGCTATAGGCTCTGTTGCAGCGGCCGTATATATTGCTTCGCAATACTACCCAGCGCCTGGCGTGGACTACCAAACAGGTCAGTTGGTGACACAGAATGCTTACCTAAACGGCCTTCCGGACGGATCCATTAGGCCGCCACATGGAAAGTGGGGCCCTACAATCGCAACAATTGGTGTCTCGATTGGCTTAATTGATGTAGCGCAGTCACTCATGGAAAAGGCAGATAGCATTGCGAATACGGCGGAAGCATTCCGCAATTCCCAAATGCCTAGACCGCAAATTGTAAAGCAGTTCCCAGCAGGCTATCCAGAGGCATGCCGCGACAGCTGTATGCCGACTGAATCAATTGCAGCGCCACGAACCACTACGACAGGACAACAAACCTCCCTAGTGGAGGGGACCAACCTTCCTCAAATGGCGCAGACAAACGCAGAATTACGAAAACCACAATCTACATGTGGCGTTATCTGTAAATAAATCGATTATGGCTGGCAACTTTTTTCACATCTTAACGGTCTTTTTTGGAGCGACGGCGACCGCTTATGGCTATCTTCGATGGAAGAGAAGCCTGCATAACGATGAGCTGCTTTGGTCTATCGCTGGTCTTTATACTCTCTCCGCTGGCCTCGTCCACCTGTTTTCGACGAATGTGACCGCGATACCAAATGATACTTTGCTGATGATAGACATAGGAACGGTCGTACTCTGGATTGGCACAGGTCTTCGCCTAGGAGTTTGGCGACGGTGATAGCCCTCGAACGTATTGCTAGTTGTAATCTGACGTAATGTGTTACCTACGATCAATGCATTCTTAGCCGTTGTAGGGCAGGTAAGTTCAATCATCATTGGCGCAGCCATCCTGACTTGGGGATTATTGCTAGCGACACATCACTCATATCAACAATGGAATTTTTCACGCAGCGAAGGAAAGCGACCTGACATAAAGTCAGATGAGTATCAAAACGCCGTTGCCAACATGCGCATCACCGGATCAAAAGGCGCTTTCATAGGAGCACTCATGGTAATTTTTGGGCTTGCGACGCTAGGACTGCTCGACTAAAGCCTCTACCAGAAACACATTGTGCCAGTAATATCCTTGATAATCGCAGCATTGGGTCTTGTCTTTATCGCGCGCAGCGCGCGAATCGCCGAGTGGCTGTACGATCTCCATCATCCATGGTTTGAAACTTTGTTCTCTTGGCTCATCGATACTGATGCTCCCTGGTTCCGAAAAACATATGACGTCGCAATGTTCGCTGTAGGGATTTCGCTCCTCATAGGCGCGTATGTGACCTACTTCGGGCCATTAGCGTTGTAGAGGCAGCCATACTTCCAAGGACCATTAAATCCAACAGGAATTGACGGATGGGCAACTGAAATAGAACATCGACAAATCTGGATACGAGACAAGGAAGGGGGCTGGCTTGACATAAAGCGGCAGCGTGTCGCAGTGCGAACCTCTCTTTATGGTCGTATCAGGGGAGGGGAATAGCTAACGTTGCTATAATTTCGTCGGGTCACGCAAACGGATGACAACTCGTTGCGCCATCATGACACAGGATTCCAAACTTAATTTTGCCTGTCCCCATTCATTCCACAAAATGATCACTGAGCGACACTTTGTGCTTCGAGCACCGACAATTCATACCATAGTCATGGTGGTGTTCGCTGTCCTCGCAAGTCTTGCCTTCAATCCAGGGGAGTTTGACGCCGGCGCAATGATTAACCGAGCATGGTTCATATTTGCGATATTATTGGTGGCTCTATTTATTCAATTCGGCCAGACAATCACTATCACAGGCGACACGATAACTCGTACATCCTTGATTGGTCGTCCAAGAACACACACGATTGCGGATATTTCAAGTATAAGTGAAGACAATCAAAATGCAGGGTGGTTCGTTCCCACGGCCACAAAGATCGTTTTCCGCGATGGCGATCAGATAACATTTACCGGTATCGATAGCCGCTCGAAAGCGGACGCGATCAGTTATATTCAATCGCGCCGAAGCGAAATCACGGGATGACCCTGATGATTGCCAATGCTGCAGGTCGCGAAACAAATATTGTGCGACGCTAGAAAATGGCTCTGTTGAGGCATTCCCTGCCGACCTTCGATTTCGCACGTTGCGGCTTGCGCGAACCATGCCTTCGCGTACAATGAACTTACATTCGGGATTCTCCCGCGGCCCCGCCAGCAATGGCGGGGAATTTTTTATCGATAGAGCGTTCGGAACCCGTCTTTGATCCGCTCGAAATCCTCGTCGTCCAACGCGCCGAGCTTCGATGACAGTCGTCGATGGTCGATCGCACGCGCCTGATGCAGGCACGCCGCCATCGACTTCTTGTTCTGGCGAAATGCGACGAACCAACTGCCTTGTCGCTCCGCGGTCGTTGTCGGCACGACGAAGTAGAAGCCATGGGCAAGCTTTTTGTAGATCACCACCGGTCGAGAGAACAGATCGCTTTTCCCATTGATTTCCGAACCGACGTTCTCTCCGACGCTCGCCCACCAAATGTCTCCCTCGGAGACGAACGGGGGCTGATGCCTTCGACTATGCAAATTTCCTTTGAGGGTTATCCATTTTCTGAATAGCACGTCCTTCATACGCCGCGAATGTTGAGCCGGCGCATTGTATCACGGTGCCCGCGTCCCCATCCCGCTGCCTCGTGCTATAATCCAAATCGTCGAGATTTCAGCCCAGGTTGAGATCAGTGCAATCGCTCCCCTATTGAACTGCTTCCCGCGGATTAATCAGGCAATGAAAATGGCGGTTCGTCAAACCCTCCTTTCGAGGCTGCATCATGAATATCGAAGCGATCATCTTCATCCTTCTCCTCGTCGACGCCGTCGGCGCGAACCTGATGGTCTACTTCGGGCGTGACTGGTATCTGCAGCACTTCCGCACGATGTCGCGGTGGTTCCCGCCTGCCGAGGGATGGGCGTTCTATTACCTCGTCCTCGTCTTGTGGGTGGGCTCGCTTCTCTACCGCGCCGGCAAGTTCTTCTGAGCACCGGCGAAAGATTCTTTCCACTGCAGACCGGCGCTACAATTTACTGAGCAGCCTCCTCCTCCCCATTCGGCGCACGACTCGCGCGCGTCGATTGTGAGGAGGAGCAGACCAATGACACGTTCGTTGACACGGAGGCGGCCATGCACATAGCCGCCGTCTACGAGAACGTCACCAAATCCATCATCGCCGAACTCGAAGGAGGAACCGCGCCGTGGATCAAGCCATGGAAGAGCGGCACGCGCGTCGGCATCATGCCGGCCAACGCGATTAACGGACACCACTACCGTGGCATCAACGTGCCGATACTCTGGCACGCGGCCGATGAGCGAGGCTTCCCCAAAAACGCTTGGCTGACCTTCAAGCAGGCGCTCGATGCGGGCGGCCATGTCCGCAAGGGCGAGAAAGGCACGCAGATTGTGTTCACCAAACGCATCAGCGTGACCGACGACGATGACGAGGCACGCCAGATTTCCATGTTGCGCGCGTTCACCGTCTTCAATGTCGCGCAGGTGGAAGGGGTCGAGGCGCTCGCTCCCCTACCGGAGCCACCGCTCTCTGGCGTTGTCGAGACTTTCGTCTCAGCGACGGGCGCGGACATCCGCCACGGCGGCGACCGCGCCTGCTATGTCCCCTCTCGGGACTTCATCGCGCTGCCGAATGCAAGTGACTTCGAATCCGAGCAGCACTACGAAGCGACCAAGCTGCATGAGCTCGTCCACTGGAGCGGAAACGAGAAGCGCCTCAAGCGCGATCTCGCGAACCGCTTCGGCACAAAAGCATATGCGGCCGAGGAGCTCGTCGCCGAGCTCGGCGCGGCGTTCTTGTGCGCGCATCTTGGCGTGGAGGGACGCCTTCGTCACGACGAGTACATCGCGAGTTGGCTATCGCTTCTGAAGGAGGACGACCGGGCCATCTTCACCGCAGCGTCGAAAGCGAGTGCGGCAGCCGACTACCTGCGCTCATTCTCCGAGAAGCTGGAGGAAAGCGCATGACCGGATCCGGAGCCCCGCGTTGAGCGGGGCTCCTTTTATCGCAGCATGACATCAGCGAGAATATGTGCCGGTATGGCCGTCATCGAACCGGCGCATGAGTTTGCCACCCGGTTTGACCTCCAATTCGAGTCGATCAAATTTCATAGGGTCTTCCGCGTTAGCCTCGAATGTCGACGCCACGAGCGTCACTACCTGACCATCGCGCGACCAGCAGCCCGATGCTAGTTCGTCGAGCGCGCCATAGGCCAGCATGTATTCAAACTGGCCGTTCGCCTGCAGCCGAAGTTCCGACCCGACTTCCATCACGCCGCGCATAGAGTAGTGACCGGCGAGCGATGCATCGGCGCGAACACACTGAGCGGTGGCGCTCGACGTCGCTATCATCATCACGAGAACAGCCATGGTAGCGGATTGCCTAAAGCGTCTCATCCCTATCTCCGATGCAAGGGTGGTGTACTCAGCTTCGTCTACAAGCGACTGAGCAACGTCGCAGTGCGTTTGCGCACATTGCACCGGGCTCGATATAAATGTGTGTACCACCGTCGTCTTTGGAACGAGATTTCCGTAACCAAGCGGGCCGGCGGTAGCGGCTTTACCGTGTTACTTCGCGAGACGAATGACGGGAGGCGTGTGAGCGAATATTTTTTGTGTCCTCATAGCCATTCACTGGCAACATGGCGGCGCGCACCTGAACATGCGTGACGGTTACAGCTGAATTTTCTGGGAATAAATGGGTGTCCGCCACATTGGAGGACACACCAGATGCAGACAATCGAATTGTTCAGCGGCACCGAATCGTTCAGCGGTGTCGCTCGGCGCTTCCGCCATCAGACTTTCACCGTCGACAACGATAATTCGTTCAACCCCGACCTATGCGAGGACATCCGGCATATTCGGGTAGGAGACCTGCCTTGCCGCCCCGACATCCTTTGGGCGTCGCCGCCCTGTGAAGGATTCAGCGTCGCGGTCATCGGCAGGAACTGGCATCGCGACGGGCGGCCCAAGACCGAACGAGCTCGAACCGCGCTCGCTCTTGTCGTCCGCACCCTCGCTCTCATCGCCGCCACAGGCCCGACTTGGTGGTTCATCGAGAACCCGCGCGGGATGCTCCGCAAGATGCCATTCATGCAAGGACTCACGCGGCACACCGTCACCTATTGCCAGTACGGCGATACGCGTATGAAGCCGACCGATATCTGGACGAACGCCGGGTGGTGGAAACCTAAGCCTCCCTGCAAGAACGGCGATGCGTGCCACCAGGCCGCCCCGCGCGGTTCGAAGACCGGCACGCAGGGCATTGCCCTCGCCAAAGACCGCAGCCGTATCCCGCTCGCGCTTTTCGAGGAGATGTTCGCGCAGCTGCAGGCCGCCAATGACAACAGGAGGGCGGCATGAACCGGCTCATCCTCGGCAACTGTCTCGATACCTTGGTGCGGCTTCCGGACAAGAGCATCGACCTGCTGTGCACCGATCCGCCCTATGGCATCGGCATCGCAAAGACCGGGAAGATCGGGAGCTCGACGTTCACGCCCAAGAACTGGGATTCCGCTATCCCGCCGAAAGTCTACTTCGACGAGATGCTCCGTGTGAGCAAGCGCCAGGTGATCTGGGGCGGCAATCACTTCGCGCATTACCTTCCCCCGTCTCGATGCTGGCTGGTGTGGTGGAAGAATGACGGGCTGCCCTGCGGCACCTTCGCCGACTGTGAATTGGCGTGGACTTCATTCGCCAAGCCCGCACAAGTGTTCAACAGCCGCTGGCGCGGGTTCGTCCGCGACAGCAAGGAGCCGCGCGTCGGGCATCCGACGCAGAAGGCCCTCGACGTGATGAAGTGGTGCGTCGCGTCGTTCAGCAAGCCTGGCGAGACCGTCCTCGATCCATTCCTCGGCTCCGGCACCACGGCCGTCGCCTGCAAACTCCTCGGCCGCAACTGCATCGGCGTCGAACAGGACGCCGAATATTTGGACATGGCGCGCGAACGGCTTCGTCGCGCCACGCCCGCCAACGACAACAGGAGGACTAAATGAACATCGAAGACCGTATCGCTCTCGCCAAGGACCTCATCAAGAGGCGGGAAGAGATCGACCAGCAGCTCGTCGAGCTGTTCGGCGGCGAAGCCCCGAAGAAGCCGAGGTGCTCGATATGCGGTAGCACGGAACACACGGCGCGTACCTGCCCGCAAAAGTCCGCCAAGGAGAAAGCGTTGCCGCCGTCATCGAGCGCGCTCCCTTCCTTCCCGTTCGACGCCCTGTCGCGCCTGACGGGAAGCGGCGAGGGAGAAACCGAGCCGTTCGAACATCGGCCGCCGTCCGATAGAGACCCGCTCGGAACGACCTAAGACCTCACTCGGGATAGCCCGGCAGTCGCGCGACGTCGCTGTCGTCAAAACCCGGAGCCCCGCATCACGCGGGGCTTCCTCTTTTCCAGAGCAGCCATGTTCCGCCATGTTCAGCCACGTCACGCTCGCCGCAGCCATGGTGACCTGTTATATTCTTTTCGCCCGCCGGCGGTTCCTGGCGAGCATCGCGATGCTCCCTGACACGGGAGTATTACGATGCACATCGACAGACTGCTGGTCTCGAAAAAGGAGCTCAAGACGATCGGTATCCCTTACAGCTTCCAGCACATCTCGCGACTCGAAAAGGCGGGCCAATTCCCCAAGCGGGTACAGCTCGGACAATGCCGGGTCGCCTGGTGCTACAAGGAAATCTGTGAATGGATTGCCGAGCGGATCGCCCGACGCGATCCAGCCACTTCGGCTGAATAGTAACTCCTGACAAGGGTGCTCTTGGGGGCTGCCGGCATTTGCCGTCAGTCCCCCTTTTTTATCCCCTGCTTCCCGAAACCCACCCGACAGCTCCCCTCGCGATCGAGCGCGAACACATATATCAGCTCATATATTCGGTCATATATCCCGCATATATGACCCACGATTCAACAAACCGCTGAATTATCAACACTTCCGCGCCAGTTCGCGTGCGCTATCGCGCCCGACCCAAGGGCCTTTCTGTCCCCTGTCGGAGGCCAGCCAGCCACGCGCTCCGGCCACAAGGGCACGTCGCGCGGGAAAGCCCCTTGGGTCGGCCGCTTAGCGCGGCACGACGAACTGGCGCGGACATCACCAGACGACACAAGCAGACTAGCTTACGCTTCGTCACCGGCGCTGCGCAGCAGCGCCCGGCCGAAAATTTTCACCGCTTCGACGATTCCCGCGCGCCCAATTCAAAGGGGCGCGGGTTTGAGCAGCGTGTTGCCGCTCCGTCGGCCAGGGTCGCCTATAATGAAAGCGGGAAGCTCTTCCGCGCGGGTGACCGCGCACAAAGGCCGGCGCAAGATACCGATCGAAGATCGTACCAGCGGCACGAACCCTCGACACGGCTCCGCCGCCGGCCTATGCGCACGGACGGTTCCACGATCCTTGGTGAGCTCGCGACGGGCGAGGCCGTTCCTTTGCTGCCGGAAGACCGCCGCCGCCATTTGTATATCATCGGCCAGACGGGTACCGGAAAGACCGGACTGCTGGTCAATCTCATGCGCGCGGACCTCGAAGCCGGCGCGGGGTTCTGCTTCCTCGACCCGCACGGCGACGCGAGCAAAGACATTGCCGGCATGACGCCGGCCGAGCGGATGAAGGACATTATCTATCTCGACCCGTCCGATCCCGAATATACCTTTGCTTACAATCCCCTCTCGAACGTGCCGGAGAATGAGCGCGCCACAGCGACCGCGAACATTGCCTCGGCGTTCAAGAACATCTGGAGCCAGAGCTGGGGGCCGCGCCTCGAATTTATCCTGACGAACGCGCTGCGGCTCCTCCTCGACACCAAGGATCAAACTTTGCTCGGGCTTCCCCGCCTACTTGTCGATGACGTCTACCGGGAATGGCTTGTCCGCCGCTGTGCCGATCCGGTCATTCGCGGCTACTGGCGCGACCGTTACGCCGATTACGACCCGCGCTTCCGCAACGAAGCGATTTCGCCGATCGAAAACAAAATCGGCGTTCTGCTCGCAAACCCGTACTTGCGCGCCATCCTCTGCCAGAACGCTTCGACGCTGGACATCTCTCGCATCATGAACAAGGGCAAAGCGCTGATCATCAATCTCTCCAAAGGCGGGCTCGGGACGGAGCCAGCCCACCTTCTCGGCGCGTTGCTGATCACCGCCTTCTCCCAGGCCGCAGAAGCCCGGCGACACACACGCGAGAGCGAGCGGCGCGACTTCACGCTCTACGTCGATGAATTCCAGAACTTCGCGACCGACAGCTTCGCCTCGATCCTGTCAGAGGCACGAAAATGGCGGCTGTCCTTGGTCGCGGTGAATCAGCATATTGCTCAGCTGCCGGAAAGCCTCCAGCATGCGGTCTTCGGCAACGCCGGGACGATCATCGCCTTCCGCGTGGGCGCGCAGGACGCCCCAGCGATTGCCGCCGAACTCGGCATGTCGAGTCCCAAGCCATTGCGCGAGACCGATAATTTCCACGCATGGTTGCGTTTGATGCGGGAAGGCTCCCCACGCGAAGCGCGGCTAATCCATACCTTGCCGCCACCACAGCGAGGCAAGAAGTTTGAACGCGTCCTTGCTCACGTCCATGCCCGTCATATGGTTCCCCGTGCGCTCGTCGAATCACGAATCAATGCTTCCTTTCCCAAGACGCCTGCTAAACGCCCACGCCATCGCCGCAAGGTGCGCGAGCCAGATTGATTGCCTGTTGCGACCAGCCATAGTGATTAGCTTCGGGCACATCCCGCCCAGTGCTGTGTGCTTCTTTAATGATACTTCTTGCTTCGATTGTCGAAAGCGGGCTTCGTGCCCTCAAGCACATTCACAACGTGTCCGTTTAACCTCGAATTCTCGATCGAGCCGGTCGAATAGCGGATAACAGAGCCGGCCTTTCTATCGAACTCGGCAAAAATGATTTGCTCCGCGTCACACACTACTGCTAAGTTTGGGTTGTGCGTCACCATGATGATCTGCCGTTGTTCTTTCGCCGCGCTGAGGACAGGCACTAGCAAACTGACCACAGTTTCGTTGTCGAGATTTTCTTCAGGCTGATCGAGAATAATCGGATTGCGGCCCTTATCTACGAGCAGGTAAAAGATAAGGAGAAGAGCACCGCGCTGGCCGGGCGATAGCTGTTCGATCTGAGTATCCTGGAATAGCAGCGTGTACTTTGGCTCTAGATAACCTAGCCCGAAAATATAGTCATACACGTCCGTAGGCACCTTACCTTTTCGCATCAAGGGTCCAAGATCGAATCCTTCACGGGTGCTTTGGCGTGCAGCGTCCTGCAACAGGCTATGTACGTCATCAACAAATGCGAGAGCTCCGTCTTTCTTGTCCAAATCATGCGTGTCGCAGCGTGATTTAATTTGCTGGCGACTCTCATCCTCGCCCCTTATGTTGCCCGCATTTTGCTTTATTAGGGAGAACAAATTATCGGAAATGCTATCATGAAAGCACGACAGCTCTGCCTTAAACTGCAGCTTATATTCCTCGCGGATCAACTGATTATCGGCGATAAGCTTTTGCAAAGGCACGAAAAGTGCAGAACGAGCATCACGTTGTTCAGACAATACGTCAAAAATCGACGCCGTCAGGGTGGCGCGATCTTTCCGCTTTGCCTCAAGCTGCGCCGGTAATGCATCAATTTGTTCGCGACGCCTTTCCAATCCCTTCATACTGTCCGGCACACTCTCGGACCCAATAAGAACCTCAACGTTCTTTTCCCACTCTTTCAATGACGACACATAACTTTGGTAGAGCCTCTGGGGTTCGTTGAGCGCAGCAGCCGCAACTTTCTTTGTTGCGGCATGTTGCTCACGCATTGCGGCCATCGCAGCGAGTTTCTCGGCAACTATCACTCCCTCTGCTTGTGCGTCATCTATTGCTTTGTTGACGCATTCGCGATTAATCGCAATCGAGACTACATCGTCGATCTTGATGCCTAGTTTAGATAGAGGAACCGTCAACTCCGCTCGAAAAGCTCCCAATTGTGTCTCGAACAGATCAATCCGCTCGATTGCTTCCTTGGCAGCGTTTTTGATTGCTGCAATTTGAGTTTGGTGCTCGCGAGAGGCTTTTTCTTCTACTACGAGTTCTGCATCAGATTTCGAAATCTCGTTCAGCTTGGTAGCAGCTTCCTGTTGCTCCGTGGTCAACTGCTCTGACGGTTCAGTTATTTGTGCCGGCTTCGCCTCCTGCAACGACTTGAGCTGCACCTGCTTAAGCCTTATCTGCTCCTCGATGTTTTGCCGAACAGAGGGGTGCATCTGGTCTTCGATCGCAGCTATCGACCTATTAACCGCGTTTAGATTCTTTCGAGCCTCGCTTAATCTTCCTCGAAAACCTTTCTCTTGTTCTTCAGTTAGCTGATCGAAGTCGAGCGCACCAAGGCGGGCCTCATCAGAAATGTGCGAAAAAATTACCGCTCGAAGCTCTCGTTCAAAGGCGCCTGACCTTCCAGCCACGTGGTCATTGCAAAGCGCTTCAAATCGTCCTTGAGGAATGTAGCGAATCAACTCCACTCGCTCAGACGACGGATCGTCTGCCAGGTTCATTTGATACGATTCGCCCGCGAGCCAATTAAGTGTGCCATTAAACTGGCGAGCAGGCTCGCCAGATTTCCCCCTGAAGCGATCGGGCTTAAGGAATGAAAAGAACTTTCGTTCCTGGGAGTTTCCAAGAAGCGCTAGCACGTCCGCCAATGCGCTCTTACCGCTACCCTTGTTGCCGATGATCGCCACGAGATCAGGATTTAGTGGGACATCAATTCCATCAAACCAGATATCGGCAAGCGCGCTATTGGAGACCTTCGAAATCGAAACTGACTTCACATAAAAAGAACCATTCTTCGCCACTTGTTGTAGCTTAGGCGGCTGCGAGCCAATATAGCAGCGTCTTGCCGGTTCCTTGATCGTTTGGAGGAGGCCAAGCCAAGTCGGGTCTGCCTTTATCCAGGTAATTCTATCCGATGGAAAATCGCCATAACCGCGCCGATCATTGTCCCCGACCACCCCTACAAATTGGTGAGCATCGCTGCCCGAGATTGGAAGACGCGGAACGTTTCGCAACGCAGCTTGAAAATTCTCGATCCACTTCTCGTTACCTTCAACTTTCCGTCCCACAAAGGCATTCCAAGTAGCATCGTCTCGGGCTTCGAAAATCGGAGAAGCCTCAAAGAGGCCTATCGCATACGCATAATGTTCCAAGAACTTGATGCTACCCAATCCATCATTCGTCGTGAAGGGCATGTAGCCGACTGCCATGTTGGCGGGAGCAGCTCGGATCGCATCTTTGTAGGAATCAACTTTGAGTTCCGCGACCACATACCCTGCTTCCAGAGCTTTCTGGTCGTCGTGATCAACATCAGCCTTGTCAAAGCCGTGAACCTTTAACTTGTCCTTGCCAACTCGCCGCGCATAGTCGATCAGCGCGCCACGAGAAAGTGGCTGATCAGTCAATTCGAGTCTGAGGCGAGAAAGAAAGTCCAATAGATGCTGGTCAGAAATTTCGTCTGAGAAAAGAACGTGCGCATTGAGTCGGCCCTGCATTGGAGCGGCGAGTCGTAACTCGACTCCAGGAAACAAAGTCTTTTTGAGAACCGGTGCTCCCTTCTGGGCAAGTCTTTTTTTGATGGCAAACCAACCGTCGAAGCACCAGTAATCCATCAACCCAAAAACCGCTGGCGTCGCGCCATTTAGCGCTTCGATCATTTCGTCCACCAGGGTAATATCCCGAGGCTGATCGAATCCGGGTGAGAATTTCTCGCCCCGCCAATGAAAAGAAGCCGGGGAATGGATGTGAAGATCCCATTGCCGCCACTCTGACCCTCTTGGGTATGGGCTTGAATTATTCGTCATAAGTTCTCTTGGAATGCGCTGGTTGCACACGAATCACCACTGTTCGGGATTCGAATGAAATCTAATATCGAATGTGAGACCTTGCCAACGGCAGCTACACAGACGAAAACACCTTAACTAAGTTACCAGAGCCTTAGCCACTACGGAAGTAGAGCGTAAAACTGGCTATCGCCGGCCCTGCGAAGCCTTGACGAAAGCCAAAAGGATGCGGATTTTGGCTGAATGCGAGTGAGAATCGACCGGGAGCGTGAGGAACGCCGGATTCCGACCGGATGGTTCGCTCGCATCTCCATTCCGGCCTATTGCATCTATCTCACCATCCATTTTAGCGAGGAGGAACGCTACCTGCTCAGGCATGCCGGCCTCGGCCATTACGTCTTCTTCCGCGCGCCTCTCCCCCCGGACGTGACGGACCCGGAGAAAATCAAAAAACTCAACGCAGAGGACTTCGGTCTGTTCTTCCTCCGCGATCTTTTCGCCTTTTCCCGCAAGACCTTGCTCGGCGTTTGGCCCGACCTCATCGCCGCCGACCAGGCGGAGACAGCGCTACGTCTGAAGTTGGAGGAAGTCGCCGAGCACCTGTCGCGCGCCTCTGGGACGACGGAGTGCTCCGTCGTATACGAACTGTGACTCTGTGGGAGACCGTCTGGAACCAAGTCAAGGCCGAGATGCCACAGCCGGCGGCACGCCCGAGAACCTGGGGCGGCTTCCTCGGTGCAACGGCAATGGCCCTCGCCATCATCATCGTCTGGTTCCCAATCCGCTTTATCGCTGAACTACTGAAGGCCATCGATCTTTCCGAGAAGCCCGACCACACTGCCGAAGCGCGAAACCTGTTCCGGCAAGCCTATTCCCTCTCCCGCGACCTCCCGAGCAAGAACGATTTCGCCGATTCAGTGCTGCGCCATGTCCAGCTACCGCGCAGCCTGCACGACACCCTCTTCGAGTCCCTGCGATCGCTGTACGCCGAGAACATGATGTTGGAGGTTCCGCCGATCCCGGCAGACCTGGACAATCTCGACGGCATCCGCTGGCGCGACCGGATGCGCCGCGAGATCGCACGCATGAACGAATCATCCCTCATCGCCATGCGGAAGGCCTGTCTCGCTGCTATCGAAGCAGCCATCACCGCCCTGCCAAAGATTGTCGGCGATGGCGAGATCACCTCGCCACTCGGCACGCTGGTCAATCCGGGAAGGTTCGTCGAGACCCTCGTCCGCCCGCTCAACGCCTCGCACTTTCCGGCCTTCGCGGATCGCTACGAAGATAACGTCTATCGCATCTCCGGCATCGCCCGCAGGAAATATGACAAGCCCCCGAAACTCGCCGAGCCGCACCATCTCGACGACCCATCCCCGTTCCTCGACGGCACGCCGTTCGCGAGCATTCTGACGACGCCGCTCGGCACGGACATCCCCCAAAATATTCGCAACGAGCACCATTGGATCGTGGCCGGCAGCGGCGCGGGCAAGACAACGGCGCTACACTACCTTCTTGCCAAGGACTTGGAACGCGCCGCACGCGGCGAATGTTCGATTGTCGTCATCGATAGCCAGCACCAGCTGATCGAGGAGCTGTGGGGCCTCAAGCTCTTCGCCCCCGGACAGCCGCTCGATGGCAAGCTATGCCTCCTCGACGCCGCCGATGTGGAATATCCGATTGCGGTCAATCTGTTCGACATGAAGCTGGATCGGCTTGCAACGCTATCGCCGCTCGAAAAGGAGAAGCTGACCAATAGCGCGCTTGAGATGTATGACTTCATCATCGGGTCACTGCTGCAAGCCGAAATGACCAGCCGTCAATCGACGCTGTTCCGGTTTGTCACCCGCGCCCTGTTCGCAATCCCCAACGCCACGATTCATACCTTCCACGACATCCTCGCGAACGGCCCCAAGAAATATCAGCCGTATATCGATACGCTCGACGACACGACGCGCCAATTCTTCGCCACCGATTTTGCCAATGCACAATGGAAGCAGACCAAGGAACAAGTCATCGCTCGATTGTGGGCCGTGCTCGGTAATCAGACATTCCTGCGCATGTTCTCCAGCCCGCAGTCGAAGATCGACCTGTTCGCCGAGACCAACACACCAGGCAAGGTCATCCTGATCAATGCCGAAAAGGGGTTGCTCAAGGAAGAAGGCACCGAGCTGTTCGGCCGCTTCTTCCTGGCGCTCATCAATCAGGCGGCGGCGCAACGTTCGTCGCTCCCGCGCAGCCAACGACTTCCCTGTTTCGTCTACGTCGACGAATGCCACAATTACATCCACAACGACCCGAAGGTGCAGATCATCCTTGCCGAGGCGCGCCAGCAGAATATCGGCCTCGTGCTCGCTCACCAGTATCTCGGCCAGATTGAATCGCCCGTGCTGCGGGCGCTTGCCGCAAACACCAGCATCAAGATGGCCTCGCGCATTGAAGGTGCAGATCGTTCCGCCATGGCGCGCGACATGAATACCGTGCCTGACTTCATCCGCGATCAGCAGGTTGGCTCTTTCGCGACTTTCGTTCGCGGCGCTACCCCGCAGGCGATATCGATGCGTTTTCCCTTAAACGCATTGTCCCGGTTCGCTACCATGACGGAGGCCGAACGCGCCCTTGTCAGGCAACGCAACCGAGACATGTATGCCAACTCCATCGACTCGAAAACCGACCAGCACCACGAACCGCAGGAAGGCTCCACTGACCGCCCCGCATCAAAGTCAAAGCGCCGCAATCCTGATGCGTCATAAGGCAGGATCAAGAATCACACGACCTTGCGGTACGGAGCCAGAGGAAAAATCTCGCCCGTGGTAAAATTTCTCCACGGGAGCATGGCGTACCCTCGCCGTCCACCGCTGCGCCTGGCGTCACATGCGTCACGTTTACGGCTGCTCTCGCTCATCATATCCGTCGCGTATGACATCCGCGACCGAACACAAGCGCCGTTCGCATCTCACTCGCCAAGCGATGGCGAAGGGCGTGCGCATCACCGACAACGACATCCGGGATATCTTTGAGCCGCTGTCCCGCCACGCGCAACTGACCACGCGCCAGCTCGTCGCATTCGGCGCGCGTCATCCCATCCTCACCAAGGCCCGCCTAGGCGCGCTCTGGCACGGCACCGCCGGACAGCGCTCGCACTGGCTGCATCGCCTCAGCGAAGACATCCTCCTCGCCAACCACCTCTCGGTCGATGACATGCACCGCCTCGGCGCGGACGCCGAAGCGCTGCTTCGCGCCAAGGGGATCATCCCGTCTGAGGATTGGGTCGCGAACAGCCGCATCGGGGGCAACAGCACGACGCCCTCGCGCATCATCCGCTTAGCCCATGACCACATGGCCTCCGATATCGCCCTCGACATCGAGATCGGCGCGCGTGCGGTCGGTGCGCCTTACAAATCCCACATCGACATCCTGCGCGCCGCCCCGGCGATGACGCGCGCCCAGCCGAAGCCGCTGAAGATTCCGGTCGAACTGAACGGCCGTCACACCCTCGTCGAACCCGATGCGCTATTCGCGATCGGCGACCGGCATTATGCCTTGGAGGCCGACAAGGCGACCGAAAGCATCAAGGGCGTGATCGTACCGAAGATCCTCGCCTATCGCGAGATCGTCGCCGCAGGGATCATCGATGACCATCTCGGCATCAATAATCTCTGTGTGCTGTTCGCCACGACGAGCGAAGCGCGGATGAAAAACGTCATGCAGGAACTCGCGCTCATCGCGAAGAACGGCAGGAGCACCATGTTCGGCTTTCGCGCGGAACCTGGCTTCGGCGACTTCATGAAAACGCCGGCTCCGACCGGCCGCCTCTTTGCCGCTCCCTGGAAACGGGTCGGCCATGACGACCTTATCCTTGCAGGATAGGCGCGGCTGGCCAAGCTGAAAGGCCGCACATGGCGGCCTTTCGCGTCAGGGAACGCCTCCCTCACGCATCGCTTGCGTCGTCGGCTGCATAGGGCGGCAGCAGCTTCAGCACGCCGTTCCAATGCGGGCCAATCGGCATCGCATGCAGCTTGATGGAGATTCCCTCTCCGTTGTCGCGTGTCCACGCGGAGCCGATCGTGCACCATTCCTTGCGGCCCGGCCCGGTCTTGGCTCTCACCACGTAATCCGGTTGGCGGTTCTCGCTCTTATGCGCCTCTCGCTGCGCCCTCTGATCAATCGCGGACATGTGCACATCTCCTCTCTTGGCTGTGCTGCTGAAAGTATAATTCAAACAGGCAATTAGAGGAGGACGCGATGTCCACAGCTAGCTACAAGATCGACTTCGACGAACTCAAGCGAACCGTCTCGATGGAGCAAGTCATCGCCTATCTCGGTTTGCCGAGATTGAAGCAAAGGAGCCCCAAGCAATGGAAAGGCGCATGCCCTTTCTGCAACGGGGTCGATTGCTTCGTCGTCACGAGTGACGGCGGACGCGACAAGACCGGTGCGTTCAACTGCTTCAAGTGCCCCGCCGGCGGCGATCAGATCGAACTCGCCTCGCTCGTGCGCGGCAACCCTCGCAAAGACCCGAACGGCGCATACGCTGCCGCAAAGGAACTCTATGAGAAGTTGTGCGCGGCCGGCGAAGCGTTGACCCGTTCCAACGCTTCCCCCCAGCCCCGGCGGGAGAGACGGTCAGGCTTCGACGCAGAGGCGTACGCCAAGTCTCTCGACCCGGGCCACGAGGCGTTGACGGGGCTCGGTGTCGACGCCGAGACCCTCCGCGCCTGGAGCGCGGGCTATGCAAACTCTGGCGTCAATCGGGGGCGCCTCGCTCTGCCGGTTGCGACCAAGGATGGGACGATCGTCGGCTACATGGGCCGCACGGTGAAGGACGACACCCCGTTGCTCACCTTCCCCAACGGGCTCGACCCGCAAGAGCACATTTTCGGCGTCGACAAGGTGGGGAGTGGACAGCTCTTTCTCGTGCGCGATCCGCTCGACGTGCTCAAGGCCTTTGAGGCCGGGTGCGGCAACACGGTCTGCTTCCTGACTGAAGACATCAAGAGCATCCAGCTCGAATGTCTCGCCGCCCTGATGGATGAACGGCAGTGCGAGAGCTTGTCGTTCTTCTGAATTCCAGAGCCTCGCTTTTCGCGGGGCTCGCTTCTCACCATGGCGACATTCGTCCGCAGCCGGCTACTGGTTCGGACCCTCATTATCGCGCTCGATTTCTACAATGTCCTCGACCTTGATTTCTTCGTCTTCCTCGATCGGGAGAATGTCACTCTCATCGTCCGGCACTTCCACCTCTGGCAAGGCCAGATCGGCCTCCGCGGCGTCGACTGGAGGCGGTCTCTCGGCCGCGGCTGGACGCGCCGGCGTCCGTCTTGGCTGCGAGCGCGCTATCTCCACAACCTGGAAAACGGCGGCGCACTTGGGGCAGACTATCGGCGCGCGGTTGAGATCGAAAAACAACGCGTTGCAACTCAGGCATCGGCGCTTCATACCGAGTTCGGCTTTGGGCATGGCGATTGTTCCCCTCTGTGAATGCGTAGGCCGTAGCGAGGCCGGAAGCACGGCGTTTGTCCCAATCACTTGACCCGGGCCATTGTCCGGATTTTGCTATGGCCCTCTTCAATGCATTTGGAGGCAAAGATGCTGAGGGCCATGGTTGTTTTTCTTGCGTTGATTTCGCCGGCCGTCGCACAGGTGTTGGAAGACAACTCCCTGCAGGAGCAGCTCGTCCCAGAATCCTTCAAGCTCGAAGCCAATGCCACAGCCGCCAAAGCCAATCTCTTCGACTGGCGCACATCGATTTCCTACGCGATTACAAACAATTCGGGCATGAACCTCTACATGGGCATCGCGATGGGTTCGGTGTCGATGGGCTCATGCACCGAAGTTCGCAACGCCCATGGGGGCCTGCCGCTTCTGCCAGGCCCCAACGCCATCGCCTACGGCGTCGATCTCAGCGTCGGAGTGCCGCGCGCCGTCTACGTTCCTGCGGGCGGCCGCGTCGCCGGTACGCTAATCGCCGAGGAGTGTTCGGCTCCCAATCCCGGCTCGCCGAAAGCGCCGCTGTCGTTCTCGTTGATGATCGGCAAGACGGAATCATCCAAGTCGATGACGCAGGTTCCTCTCTCGGTCGACGCCTTGATCCGCCAGCTGCGCGGGCAGTGAACCCATGACTCCGACGACACGAGCCGAGTGATGCGCGACCCGTACGACATACTTGGTGTCGCGCGAGGCGCAAGCTTCGACGAGATCAGAGCCGCGTATCGACGCGCGAGCAAGACGCGACATCCGGATTTGGGCGGCACCCACGAGTCGATGGTCGAGCTCAACACCGCCTACGCCTTCGTCCTCGACGAGCTCAAGCGCTCGTATATGCGACAGGAAGAGGAAGCTCCCAGATACGATCGCGCCGGCGGCGAGGACGCGCGAGCTGAAGAGGCGCGTCGGCGGCAGAGAGCCTATCGCGACATCGACGAAGAACTGGAAGAGCTGCACCGCGCCGCGCAGGCGCATGAGGAGACGCTCCGCACGATGCGAGCAGAGGCATGGGAGTCCGGGGATCGCGCGACCTGGGCGAAGCTCACCTGGGACGACCTCTCGCGCTTTTTCCGAGGACTCCTCAACAGCGGCCTGAAGGGCGTCGCTGTCCTGGCCGCCGCGTTGATCGGCGTCGGCAGCGTGCTCGTCGAAACGAATTTCGTCAGCAGCCTGATTGTCCTCGGCTCGGGGATAGGTTTCTTCCTCTCACTGGCGCTCAAGAACGACAAGGGCGGCTACATGAGCGCCGGGCTGCTGCTGTTCGGCCTCATGACCATCTGGCTTCCGCCAGTCCGCGCTGCCCTCTTCAGTTATCCCTTGGCGACGATCAGCGTGCTCGTCTGCCTTGGGCTGATCTTCAAGTTCGGGCAGCAGGGCGGCGTCGTCGGGCTTTTGACCGGCGGCGTGCTGGCCCTCTATATGATCGGTGTCATCGTCGGCGACACGCAGCGCGGAGCGCCGCAAACGCCAAGCGAGCGAGCGCTATCGCCGGCCGTCGTCGCGCCGACCACACCGGGAAGTAACGTCGCCCGCCGCAGTGCGCCGCCTCTGTCGCAAGCCATCTCCCCGCCGACCGCTGCGCGCCCGTCAACTGCGCCCGTTGCTGAACCACCGTCGTCGCCGATAAAGCTTGAGCCGCGCACGCTCTTCGCCTCGAAGGACGCCCTGCTCAAATTCGTCTCGGGAATTCCCTATCGTCTCAAAGTGCGCAGCGGCTTCACCACGTCGCTTGTCGCGTCGCAGGGCATGGTTGCGTTCTACTCAGGAGACGAGCGCATGAGCGACTGCACAGTCACGTTGAAGATATCTGCTCCGAAACGCGCTACGCCATACGCGGAAGTCGACCGGATGATTCGCGCCTGCGGAAACGACGCGATCGTGCGCGTCGACGATGTTCGATGACGAACTGGCTCCTCTTCGTGTGGATTTTTCGGGCTCGCGTCTGGGAGACTATAGTGAGCCTAACGCCAGCAATGATTTTTATAAGTGATTGTTTTGTTTGGTAGCGGAGGAGGGATTCGAACCCCCGACACAAGGATTATGATTCCTCTGCTCTAGCCAACTGAGCTACTCCGCCCCGGGCTGTCTTGAAGCAGCCTCCAGCGGGGAGGGATATAGGTCGCCGGATGGCGGCAAGTCAAGACAGGAGGTCGGCGCGTCGGGGCAAAAGCGCGCCGCAGGCGACTGGAGCGTCCAGCTTCAGGGGAGTCGGCGAGACGACAGGCGTTTCCTTCCCTTCGCAGCGGCCGGAGCCGCCGCGCGCCCCGAAACCCGATCCTGCGCCGCGAGTTGGTCCTTCAGTCTTTCCTTTGCCGTGCGGCCGTGCGACAAGCCGGGCGCGGGGAGCCTGCGGGCGGGGTCGCCGGCCATGCTCGACGAGGAACTCACTGGGTAAAGCGCCCATGTCGGTCAAACACCCCATCATCTCGATCACCGGCTCCTCCGGCGCCGGAACCAGCTCGGTCAAGGCGACCTTCGAGCAGATCTTCCGTCGCGAGAGGATCGAGGTCGCCTATGTCGAGGGCGACAGCTTCCACCGCTACGACCGCGAGGAGATGAAGGCCAGGATGGCCGAGGCCCAGGCGGGCGGCAATTACCATTTCAGCCATTTCGGTCCGGGAGCCAACCTGCTCGCGGAGCTCGAAAACCTGTTTCGCGAATATGGCGAGACGGGCTCCGGCCGCTATCGCCACTACGCGCATGACGAGAACGAGGCGGCTCTGCTGGGCGTGCCCCCCGGCTCCTTCACCGACTGGGAGGAGCTGCCGCCCAATACGGACGTGCTGTTCTATGAGGGCCTGCATGGCGCCGTGGTGACGGACGAGGTCAATGTGGCCCGTTATGCGGACCTCAAGATCGGGGTCGTGCCGGTCATCAATCTCGAATGGACGCAGAAGCTCCACCGCGACCGCAACTCCCGCGGCTACACGACGGAGGCCGTGACCGAGACCATTTTGCGGCGGATGCACGATTATGTGCATTACATCTGTCCGCAGTTTTCGGAGACGGACATCAATTTCCAGCGCGCGCCGACGGTCGACACCTCCAATCCCTTCGTGGCGCGCTCCATTCCGACGCCCGACGAGTCGATCGTCGTGATTCGCTTTCGCGATCCCCGTGACGTCGACTTCCCCTATCTCGTCGCTATGATCGCCGGGAGCTGGATGTCGCGCGCCAATTCGATCGTGATTCCGGGCAACAAGCTCGATCTCGCCATGCAACTCATCCTCACGCCGAGGATTCTCGAACTCGTGAAACGCAAGAAGAGCGCGTCTTGAAAGAACCGACAATGTCCGAAGCACTCGATCCGCCCGCCGCAACAGAGACGCGCCGCTGCGCCAACGCCATTCGCGCGCTGGCCATGGACGCCGTGGAGAAGGCGAAATCCGGCCATCCCGGCATGCCGATGGGCATGGCGGACGTCGCAACCGTGCTGTTTCAGCGATTCATGAAATTCGACGCCTCGCAGCCCGACTGGCCGGACCGCGACCGCTTCGTGCTCTCCGCCGGCCATGGCTCAATGCTGCTTTACGCCCTGCATTACCTCCTCGGCTATCCGGGGATGACGAAGGCCGATCTCGAAAACTTCCGCCAGTTCGGCGCGCCGACGGCAGGGCACCCGGAATATGGCCATGCGCCGGGCGTCGAGACGACGACCGGCCCGCTCGGCCAGGGACTCGCCACGGCGGTCGGCATGGCGATCGCCGAGCGGCTTGCGGCCGCGCGCTTCGGCGACGAACTCGTCGATCACCACACCTACGTCATCGCCGGCGACGGCTGTCTCATGGAAGGGCTGAGCCACGAGGCGATCGATCTCGCCGGACATCTGAAGCTCTCCAGGCTGATCGTCCTGTGGGACGACAATTCGATCTCCATCGACGGCCCAACGAGCCTCGCGACCTCCATGGATCAACTCGCGCGCTTCGCCGCCGCCGGCTGGTCCACGGCGCGAGTCGACGGCCACGATCCGGAAGCGGTGGCGCGGGCCATCGAGGCGGCCAAAGCTGATCCACGCCCGTCCATGATCGCCTGCCGCACGCTCATCGGCTATGGCTCGCCCGGCAAGCAGGGCAAGGAGTCCAGCCACGGCGCGCCGCTCGGCGCGGGCGAGGTCACCGCCGCGCGGGAAGCCCTCGAATGGCCGCATGTTCCCTTCGACGTGCCAGAGGAAGTGATGAGCCGCTGGCGGGCGGCCGGCGGCCGCGGCGCCTCTGCGCGCAAGGCCTGGGAGGCGCGGCGCGCCGCCTCGGCGAAGGGCGCCGCCTTCGAAAGCTTCCTGAAGGGCGATGCAGCCGCCGAGGTCGCTGCGCCGCTCGCGGCCTTTCGCAGATCGCTCGCCACGGAAAAGCCCAAGGTGGCCACCCGCAAGTCCTCCGAGATGACGCTCGGCGTCATCAATGACGCGACGCAGGCGACGATCGGCGGTTCGGCCGATCTGACCCACTCCAATTTCACCATCACCAAGGGGATGGGCGAGGTCGCGCCCGACGACTTCTCCGGCCGCTATATCCATTACGGCGTGCGCGAATTCGGCATGGCCGCGGCGATGAACGGCATCGCGCTGCATGGCGGTTTCGTGCCCTATGGCGGCACCTTCCTCGTCTTTTCGGACTATGCGCGCGGGGCGATCCGTCTGTCGGCGCTGATGGGCCTGCGGGTGATCTACGTTCTCACCCATGACTCCATCGGCCTTGGCGAGGACGGCCCGACGCATCAGCCGGTGGAGCATCTCGCGTCCCTGCGCGCCATGCCGAATCTCCATGTCTTCCGGCCCGCCGACGCCATCGAGACGGCGGAGTGCTGGGAGCTGGCGCTCGGCGCCCGTCACACGCCGTCGGTGCTGAGCCTGTCGCGCCAGAACCTGCCGACGCTCGATCGCCCGGTTGACGAGAATCTCTCGGCCAAAGGCGCCTATGTGCTGCGCGAGCCGGCGGGCGGCCGCGACGTGACGATTCTCGCCACGGGTTCGGAGGTCGAGATTGCGCTCGCCGGCGCCGACGCGCTGGCGGGGCAGGGCGTGAAGGCGGCTGTCGTCTCCATGCCTTGCTGGGAGCTTTTCGAGGCGCAGCCGGCGGACTATCGCGCCAAGGTGCTTGGAGCGGCCCCGCGCGTCGGCGTCGAGGCGGCGGTCAGGCTCGGCTGGGACCGCTGGCTCGGCGAGCGCAGCATGTTCATCGGCATGTCAGGCTTCGGGGCCAGCGCGCCGGCGGCCGAACTTTACAAACATTTCGGCATCACCGCGGAGGCAGTCGCCGACGCGGCCATCACCCTACTTAAGGCTTGAGATTCAGCGGAGGCGACAATGGCTCTCATTACACTTCGGCAACTGCTCGACCACGCCGCCGAGCACGACTATGGCGTGCCCGCCTTCAACATCAACAACATGGAGCAGGGCCTCGCGGTTCTTGAGGCGGCCTCCTCCGTGGACGCGCCGGTCATCATCCAGGCCTCGCGCGGCGCGCGCAGCTACGCCAACGACATCATGCTCGCCAAGATGATCGAGGCGCTCATCGCCATGTATCCCGACATTCCGATCGTGATGCATCAGGACCACGGCAACAGCGAATCGACCTGCGCCAGCGCGATCCGCTTCGGCTTTTCGTCGGTGATGATGGACGGCTCGCTCAAGGCCGACGGCAAGACGCCTGCGGATTATCAGTACAACGTCGACGTCACCCGCCGCGTCGTCGACCTTGCCCATTGGGTCGGCGCCTCGGTCGAGGGCGAACTCGGCGTACTCGGCTCGCTGGAGACCGGCGAAGGCGAGAAGGAAGACGGGCACGGCGCCGAGGGCAAGCTCTCGCACGACCAGTTGCTGACCGACCCGGCGCAGGCCGAGGATTTCGTCGCCCGCACCAAGGTCGACGCGCTCGCCATCGCCATGGGCACCTCGCATGGCGCCTACAAGTTCACCCGCAAGCCGGACGGCGCCATTCTCGCAATGCATGTCGTGGAGGAAATCCACCGCCGCCTGCCCAACACCCATCTCGTGATGCATGGCTCGTCCTCCGTGCCGCAGGAGTTGCAGGACGCCTTCAACGCGGCCGGCGGCGAGATGCCGCAGACCTGGGGCGTGCCGGTTTCGGAGATCCAGCACGGCATCAAATTCGGCGTGCGCAAGATCAATATCGACACCGACTGCCGTATCGCGATGACGGCGGCGATCCGCGCGACGCTGGGCAAGAACAAGGGCGAATTCGATCCGCGCAAATATCTGAAGCCCGCGCAGGAGGCGATGGTCAAGGTTTGCAGGCAGCGATACGAGGAATTCGGCACAGCCGGCCAGGCGTCGAAGATCAAGCCGATTCCCATGGCGGAAATGGCCAAGCGCTATGCGAGCGGGGCGCTCGACCCGCAATTCGCGAGCAAGAAGGCTGCGGAGTAAGGATCAGGAAAGGGCAGGCCCGGGCCTCGCGATAATAATCCGGGAGGACCGGGCCTGCTCCTTTATTTGGAACGCGTAACGCGAACAGAGAAGGTCGAGCCTACGCGACTCAATACTTCGATCTTTATGCCGAGTGTTGAGGACAGATAGGTTTTTCCTACCGTGTATTGCGCATTGTTGAGCGCATAGTTCGGGTAGGGCCGGCCTCCGCTGTCGCAATAGGGCGCGCCGCGATAGTCCCCGGGAGTCGCGTCGATCGGCATCGCCCATCCGCTTTGGGTATTGAAGAAGCAGGCGTTGCCCGCGCCGACAGGGGTTCGGTTGGCTTTGAAATCATGGACGATCACGCCTTCGCCCGGCAGCCCCTTGTCGTAAGCAACCGTTTTTACCCGCGCCTCGACCGTCAGATATTGCGCCGTCGAGCCGTCGCACGCCCGATTGACCAGACAGATCTTGATCATCTTGGGGTTCGCGCCGAGCGGCGTCGAATCGGCTTCCAGCGTCACTGTCCGCGTCGATATGCTATTCACGACGACTTTGTTCGCGGCGGGAATCCAAGCCAATTTATCCTTGTAGGGCGCTATGTAACCGCCGCCGGGCTCCGAGCAATAGAGCGTATCCAGCGCTCCGCCGCTGTTGGCCGAGCGGTAGGTGCCGCAGGAAACCTGCTGCGCCCGAGAGCCCCGGCTCATCTCGTCCCATGGACTGTCATACGCATGATACGTCCAGCCCGAATGCGGCAGGCCGAGACTATGGCCCATTTCGTGGACATAAATGCTCGCGTCCTGGCCCCACGGCGGCTCCCATGTCACCCCGTAGAGTTTGCTCTGATACACGAAGCCGCCGCCCCAGGCGCAGCAATCGAGATCGTTGTTCACGACGAAGTTGATATTGTCGTAGAGAGCGACGTTCACGCCCTGCGCCGTAACCAGCGCCATGGCGTCATTTGCAAGCTGAAACACGTCGGCGCAGGCGCTGCTCCAGCCACAATTCGCATAGCCGGATTTCGTTTTCGGCAAGGTCAGCCATTGCGTCGGGTTCAATCCGCCGACGCCGGCGATATCCGCGCTCCATTTGAGATTGTTCCATGACGTCGCAGTGAAGAAACCGTTGATTGTCGCCGGGATCTTCAAGGTTGTATTGGGCGTCAGCGGGTTTGTCAGCGCTGAGTAAAACGCGGGGGTATGGGGGGTCTGTGTGTCGCCCTTGTATTTGAGCAGAATAAAGAGAACGCGTTTGGTCGTCGGGACGGCGGCCGCGGCGCGGGGCGCGGCATCGGCGTCCAGAACGGAGATCTTGTCGACAGCGATCGGCGCGGCGCCCGCCTTTTGGGGCGCCGCCCGACCCACGTCATGGCCTTCGATCCGCACGCGCTTGCCAAAGGCGCGAATGGCGGCGAGCTGGTCGACCGACGCCACGCTCAACGGAACGTTGGAGCCGTCCGCCATCGTGAGATTGAAACGTATGGCGCCGCCTGGAAGACCCGGGCGCGGATCCGCCCAGAGGACGGAAAGGCGCCCCTCGAGAGTTCGGGCGGCGCTTTGCGCTCGCGCCGCGCCGGACACCAGCATCGCCGCCGCCATGAACAGGGCGCAGGATGCGATGAAAAAACGACGTTCCAGTATTGTCAAAAGACTCCCCTCCCGTAAACAGCCTGTAGCTTGTCTGTACGCCCCCGCTGCAGTCAATCTGAACAGACTCCGTGTCATTCTTATGGTTGATGGATTCATCATCGCCAGATAACAATCCTGCCGATCGACGCCCGAGTCCCCATGTCCGACATCCTCATCGCCCCTTCCATCCTTTCCGCCGACTTCGCGAAGCTCGGAGAAGAAACGCGCGCGATGGAGGCCGCGGGGGCGGACTGGATCCACCTCGACGTGATGGACGGACATTTCGTGCCCAACATCACCTTTGGGCCCGCCGTCGTCGCGGCGCTGCGTCCGCATACGACCCTGCCGCTCGACGTGCATCTGATGATCTCGCCGATCGATCCCTATATCGGCGCCTTCGCCGACGCCGGCGCCGACATCATCACGGTGCATGCCGAGGGGGGGCCGCATCTGCACCGATCGCTGCAGGCGATACGCGCGCGCGGGAAGAAGGCGGGCGTGTCGCTCAATCCGGCGACGCATGAAAGCGCGCTGCAATATGTGCTGGACGAGATCGACCTCGTGCTGGTGATGAGCGTCAACCCCGGCTTCGGCGGTCAGAGCTTTATTCCGTCCCAGCTCGAAAAAATCCGCGCCATTCGCGAGATGATCGGCCGGCGTCCGATCCGCCTCGAAGTCGACGGAGGCGTAACGCCGCAGACGGCGACCGCGATCGTCGAGGCCGGCGCCGACGCGCTCGTCGCGGGTTCCGCGGCGTTCCGTGGCGGCCCTTCGGCCTACGCAGGCAACATCGCCGCATTGCGTCAGGCGGCGGCGAGCGCCGGAGCGGTGAGCATTTAGCCGCAGGGTTTCCCCGCACGTTGTAACAGCCTTGTCATGTTGCTGGGAAAGACCGGGCGGCGAACGACCGCGAGGCGACAGCGACATGTGTAAAGACGTAACCATCGACAGCGAATCGATCGAATTGCGCAGCCTCCTCGACGAGACTGCGGCGTTGCGCGAGTCGGTGACGCGGGAAGGCGCTGCGCTGCTGCGTGAATGGGGCGTCGACCCCAGGACTCTGCGTCCCGAAGACGCCGCGATCAATCTGGCCCATTATGTCGCGCTGCGCCGACATGATCTCAGCGCCCTGCAATTGCGGCTTTCCGCCTTCGGCCTCTCGTCCCTGGGCCGCAGCGAGGCAAAGGTCGCGGCGGCGCTCGATGCGCTGCTTGCCACTCTGCGCCGTCTGTGCGGCGAGACAAACGCCCATTATCCGTCCCGCGCCGAGATGCAGGCGGGGGATGACGCGCTCGCCGCCGCCTGCGCAAGGATCTTCGGAGCCGACGCCACGCCGCGCCGGACGCGCGTGATGACGACGCTGCCGAGCGACGCCGCGACGGACCCCGGCCTTGTCGCGCGGCTGATCGAGGCTGGCATGGATTGCGCGCGGATCAATTGCGCGCATGACGATGCCGACGCGTGGCTGAAAATGATCGAGAACATTCGCGCGGCGGAGCGCGGCTGCAACCGCCCGTGCCGGATCATGATGGACATCGCAGGCCCGAAACTGCGCGTCGAAGGGGTGCGCGCGCCCGAGAAATACCGGCTCGTTCCCGGCGAACGTCTGCAACTGCTGTCGGGTTTCGACAATGGCCGCAAAGGCGACGTCGCGGTGACGCTGAACGCGCCTTCGGTGATCGATCAACTCGTCGTGGGCGACGAGGTCTGTATCGACGATGGCAAGGCGGGCGGACATGTCGTCGAGAAATCCGACGGCCGCGCCGATGTCGAAATTCTCTTCGCACGCGCCAAGGGCGTGCGCCTGAAGCCCGGCAAGGGCGTAAATCTGCCGACAACCGAACTCAACCTTTCGCCGCTGACGCGCAAGGATTTCGCCGATCTCGATATTGTCGCCCGCCATGCGGACCTCGTCGGCTTCTCATTCGTTCAACGGCCGGCGGACATCGAATTGCTGCAGGATCATCTCGCCGCCCGGCGCGGCGACGCGCCCCCGCAGACGCTGGTTCTCAAGATCGAGACGCCGCTCGCCGTGCGCAATCTGCCGCGACTGATGCTCCATTCCGCGCGGCAGCATCCGACGGCGGTGATGGTGGCGCGCGGCGACCTCGCCGTCGAACTGGGTTTCGCGCGGCTCTCGGAAGTTCAGGAAGAAATCCTCTGGCTGTGCGAGGCGGCGCACATTCCCGTGATCTGGGCCACGCAGGTGCTGGATCAATTCGTCAAGGAGGGAGTCGCGAGCCGCCCGGAAACGACGGACGCCGCCATGTCGCAGCGGGCGGATTGCGTGATGCTGAACAAGGGGCCGTTTCTTGTCGGGGGCGTCGCTTTCCTGCGCGACGTTCTTGCGCGCATGTCGCGCCATCAGGTGAAAAAATTCTCGCGCTATGCGGAACTCCGCGCATGGAGCCGGAATTAGCGCGGCCCAGTAAATTCGCGCACGCGCTGACCGCGGCTATGTTCCCGATATTGCGGACGCATTTTCTCGGACGCAGGGGCCCGCTCAAGCGGACCCCTGAAGTGTTGTGAATTCAGACCGTCACGGCGCCAGATTGAAAATCCGGGTGCGCCAGTTCACGCCATTGACAGGCGGGTTGAGAATTCCAGAAAACTGGTTCGTGCCCCAGACCTGGCCACGGCCGGCCAATGTCGGCCGCGGATCGGGGGTCGCGCCGGAGTAATCGCCCCAGCGGCACACGCTGCTGGCGGTTGTGCAAGTGAAATCGCGGTAAGGGCCGACGCCATTTCGCACCAGCAGGAAGGTCAAGGCTGCGCCGTTGACGCTGGAGCCTGCCACGATGCGCGGACTGACGTTGGCCGCCCTGCTCGAAACATTGTATTCGATAACGAAATTATTCCCGAAGGTCCGCGTCGCGCCATCGACTCTCCGGTCTGGCGAAATCGCCGCATTGAAATAGAAAACATTCGGCGAGGCGATGTTCGCCTGCCGCTGGACGACCGGCGTCGCGGGAACCGGGTTGATTTCGTACCAACGCACCGCAGAGCCTGTCGATCCATTGGCGATCGTATGCTGGGTCCAGAAGGAGAAGGTCCTGAGCCGCGGGTCGATCGCCTGCACGGCCTGAGTCGGACGCGCGTCCAGCGTGTCGAGCGTCGGCGCTACGACGCCGCCCGGAAAGTTCGGCTGCGTGGCGTTCGGGGGGGACGCATAGGCGGCGACTGTCGCTCCTCTCGGGCCGCCGAAAATCGGGAAGCCGGTCGAGGAATTGCGCGCCACGCTATAGAACCAAAGCCTGTTCGAGGGCAGGCTCAAATTTCGCGCGACGACATAGCCCGTGGCGGCGGTGTCGATCTGATTGGCCGGAACCGGCGTAAAAACCTGGGAACCGGACGAATTCAACAGATTCAACTTCCGGCCGACCTTGAACGTGCTGGCCGCCGGACAGGTCGTGCCCGCCAATGGCTTGCTGATCCCGATGAGGTCCGACGCAATGAAGTTATCGGTCACGAGATTGAAGCTGTTGACTCCGATGATCAGGAAGAACTGGCTGTCGCCGAGCTTGGGATAGTCCGGAAAACGCGTGCCGAAATTGATCTGATAATGGCACCAGTCCGTCGTCACGTTCAGAGGACTGCTCGTTCTGCTGAAGCCGAAGGAGAGCCGCGCGCTCGACGACGAATGGATCGAGTCCATCGTGTAATAGAAACGATTTGTCGTCGGATCCCAGATGATCTGCGGATCGAAGCTGTTGACGGTCGATGCGACGCCCGCCAGCTGGTTCAGGGTTCCGGAGCTGATCAGCGCCCCGGTTGTGCGGTTGAAAATGCCCGCTCTGCGATTGACGAGTTGGACGAATCTGGTTGTGCCGATTGCGCCGGTCGTGTCCGGCGGGGAGCCCGTATTGTCCGTCAACCCGGCAAAATTGAGTCCGCCGACGACGGACGGATTCGCGGGTCCCGTCAACGCATTGCCGACCGTCGCCCGGGCCGTTTCGTCCAAAGAAGCCCGTCCCGCCGTTCCCTCGGCAGCGCTGCGGGCCCTGTCCGCGGCCGCTTTCGCCTCCAGGTCGGCCTTTATTAGACCCACTTGCAACTTGCTCGCACGCTCCGCTGCGCGACCGACAGCCGCTGTGCCGGACTCCGAGGAATCGGCCGCCTGAACCTGCAGTCGTTCTCCGGGCTGGGACGAAGGCCCTTCCTGAGCTGACGCCAATGCCGGCGCCAACAAAAGGCTCAGTCCGAGACAGGCGGCGCCGGAGCGGGCCCTTGCCTGCCGATGTCGCTTTGCGGTTGAGAACGATTTCAAGATCCCCGCCATTGCTTGACCCCCTATGCTTCAAACTGGCCGCGCGGTCTGAAATGGATTGACGAAAAGCGCCCCACGGCGCCCATGCAAATATGTCATGTCGGACAAGAGCATATACATCCATCGAAAATTGAACGAATTTATTTCGGGTCCTGACAGAAAACGTAAGCGTTGCTTTTAGCCGTGATGGATTATTTGATCACTAATTTAGCGTTGCTTTTTGAGATCGACAGTCTTGCCGCCGCGCGCGATCCGCATGACCGCTGTGCCCGAGGCGTCTCCTGCCCGTCCCCCGCGGCAGACGCAATTCCAGGGAACGCGGGTTGCGGAGACGCTCAGCCGGCATTATGGAGAGCGGCGCACTGGGGCGTCGCCAAGTGGTAAGGCAGCGGATTTTGATTCCGCCATACGGAGGTTCGAATCCTCCCGCCCCAGCCAGCTGACCTATTGAGTTTGCACGCATTTATAATTTTCGGGCGCGGTCGAAACCTCCCGACAACTCCGCCGGTTACAGAGCCGGCGTCGCAGCATTGGCTCCCCAGAGACGAAAATCCGGGACTTCCGGCGCGCCAGGGGGCGGAAAGTCTCTCGGGCCGGTTTTCGGACCGTCAGATGTCGAGCGGCGATGCCCGGTCGAAGTGAAGCTGCAGAGCCTTCAGGCTGGCGAAAATCCCAAAACCCGGCTTTGCTCGCGCCAGTCGTGCGGCAGATTTTTCGATAATTCGATCAGGCGCGTCGGGGTCAGCTCGACGGAATGTCGACCGGCCAGGATCGCCCGAACGATCTCGGGCGAGAGGCAGGAAAGGCGCAAGAGGACGGAAAGATAATCTCGCCTCAGGCTGAGTCGCGAGGCCATTGAGTCGACGCTGTCCTCCCGGCCCGAAAGAAACCTGCAGCGCGTCGCCATCGCGCGACCAAGGAGCGACACGAGCCCGTGATCGATCCGGTCGGCGGAGCCGCCGCCAATGACCAGACGCACGCCCTTGCCGGCGCGGCGCAGCTTTGCGGCGACTGTCAGCGTCAAGGGCGCATCGTCTGGGGTGGCGTCCGGCGCGATTTCCGGCGCGGTGCTGGACGTTGCGATCGAAAGGATTGCGGGTCGATTGACGCTCACGACGATGCGATCGCCTCCCGCCTCCACGCGCTGGACGACCGTGCGCACGATTTCCCGCAGTTCGAGCGAGGCAGCTTCGAGCACTCGGCCGCGAGCTCCGCCAATCGGCCGAGCGCTGCCTTTTGGCGCGCCGCGTAAAGGCAAAATGGCGCGAGAGCGTCGCTTGCCACGAGCTCAGACTGAAAAAGCGCGCGAATCCGGTCCAGCACCAGCGCCTCGATGTCGCCCGCGGGGATGCGTTGCCCGGCGCGGTGGGCCGACCGACGGCCTTTGATCAGAGTGCTGGAAACGTAATAGCGATAGCGCTTTCCCTTCTTGACGGCGTGGCTGGGAGACAGGCGATTATTGTCGGCGTCGAAGATCAGCCCTGTCAGCAGGCTCGGCTCGTCGGCGCCAATTCCCAGTGAGCGCGCCCGCCGGTTAGCGGCGAGCCTGTCCTGCACAACTTGCCAGAGTTCTTCATCGACGATCGCTTCGTGTTGGCCGGGATAGACGTTGCCTCGATGCGCGACCTCGCCCCGGTAGAGCCGGTTTTGCAGCATCAGATAAAGCGGGCCTCGCATGAAAGCGTTGCCGCCCGAGAGGCGCACGCCGCCGACGCCCGAGCGGACTTTGCTCACGACGCCCTTTGCATCGAGTTCCGCTTTCAGCAACCCGAGCGAGCCAAGCTCGGCGTAGCGCTTGAAGATCATGCGAACGGTCGACGCCTCCGACGCGTTAACAATCAGCTTGCGGTCCCTGACGTCATCGTGACCTGCCCCTGAACTTTCATCCAGCGGCGGGTTGAGTCCTTCCGGTTGATACGCCCGAGGGCGCGAATGGAGCAACAGGCGATCGGCGGAGTTGGTCCTGGTTGCGCAGCCGGTCGCCTGTTGCGGTGAGATTGGCCGCGAAGGTCGCCGGCGTCGCATAGCCGAGGGCCGAATGCGGGCGGCGGTGATTGTAGTCCTGGGCCCAGGCGCTGATCTTCTCCCGGGCATGGTCGAGCCCGAAGAACAGCGTCTCGTTCAGCAGTTCGTCGCGCATGCGCCCGTTGAAGCTCTCGCAGAAGCCGTTCTGCATCGGCTTGCCCGGCGCGATATAGCGCCACTCGATCCTGTTCTCGCTCGACCACGACAGCACGGCGTTCGAGGTGAAATCCGTGCCGTTGTCCGAAACGATCATGCCGGGCCTGCCGCGCCGTGCGATCAGCGCCGACAGTTCCCGCGCCACGCGTTGGCCCGAGATGGATGTGTCGGGGATCGCCGCGAGGCATTCACGCGTCACGTCGTCGACGATGTTCAGGATGCGGAACCGGCGTCCGCTGGCGAACTGGTCATGCACGAAGTCCAAAGACCAACGCGCATTCGGCCGCGCCTCGACGAGGATCGGCGCCCGCGCGCCGACAGCCCTTCGGCGGGCGCGCCGCTTTCTCACCGTCAGCCCTTCCTCGCGATAGAGCCGGTAGATGCGGTTCTTGCCCGACGTCTCGCCCTCCTGCCGCAGCAGCACGAACAGCCGCCGATAGCCGAAGCGCCGGCGCTCGTTGGCGAGTTCCCGCAGCCGCTCCCGTAACGGCTTGTCGGTCGGCCGCTTCGAGATGTAGCGGACGGTCGCGCGATCGACGGCGACAATCTGGCAGGCCCGACGCTCCGACAGAGCCATGGCGGCTCGCAGATGCGCAACGGCTGCGCGCTTGGCGGCGGGCCCTACCATTTTTTTGACAAAAGCTCCTTCAGCGCCGCGGCTTCCAGCATCTGATCGGCCAGAAGCTTCTTCAGCCGCGCATTCTCTTCTTCGAGCGCTTTCAACCGCTTGGCCTCGGAGACGTCCATGCCGCCATATTTGGCCTTCCAGTTGTAAAGCGTCGTCTCCGACACAGCATATTTGCGAGCCAGATCCGCCGCCTTCGCGCCCGCCTCGTGCTCCCGCAAAATCCCGATGATCTGCTCTTCCGTGAACCGCTTCTTCTTCATCTCGTCCGTCCCGATATGGCCGGACTCTAATCGCATCTGGTGGAGTTTCTCAGGGGCAGGTCAGTCCTATTACAATGATGCGCGGAATCACCTCTCATTGAACAAAGACGCACCCATGCCGCGCGCCATTCAGGCCGTCGGACGCATTGCTCCCACACCAATTCTCGGCGGACTACGCCACCGATACGTCCGTATTTAATTTCCGACAAGGACATGGTCTTTTTTGAACGTCAGACAGTAACGGTCGAGAAACGTCCAAAATGTCGCGCAACTGCGCCTCACGCCGTGCTCGGCAAGCAGCCGATCCAGGAGTTCGCTGATCGTCGAGTCCGGCGTCGCCTCGGTCACTCCCGGCAGATAATCCCGATATGGATCGAGGTTCGAGCGTCGAGGCTGTCCCTGTTTGCCCGCCGTGCGCTCCCGGTCTCTCGCGCCTGCCGCACCCAGACAATCGCCGTGGCGTCGACAATCCCAAGCCTTGCCGCCGCATGGCGAGCCGGGACGCCAGCCAATGCGGCGTCAATCACGCGACCATGCAAATCCTAGCTGTAAGCGCGCCATATCCGCCTCCATCGCTGTCGCAATGAAGGAACCATGTTCTCGTCGATTCGGGAATCCTGAACAGAAACGGAAAACACCGAACCCGTTTTAAGCGAGTTCACATATTCAATTGCCGCCCTACCTATGACGCGTCGGGCAGCGTGATCAATTTTTCGAAGCGGGATCTGAACAATGAAACTCGTGACGGAAATGCAGGGAGGACGGACTGTCCTCAGCGTACAGGAGGATCGACTCGACGCGCATAATTCCAGCGAGTTGAAAGAACGCATCCTCAAAATTCTCGAAGCCGGCGTGCGCAATCTCATCATCGATCTCGGTCAGGTCCAGTTTATCGACAGTTCAGGTCTGGGAGCGCTTCTGTCCGGATACAAAAACGCCAGTCTGCGTTCGAGCGCCTTTGCGCTGGTTGGCCTACAACCGCGTGTCAGGTCGATGTTCGAACTCACCCGCCTGCATCGCGTGTTCGACATCTACCCGGATCTTCAGGATGCAATAGCAGACCAGGGCGTGGGCTAGAGTGATCGAAATGTCCGAGATCGTGAACCTTGAGATCGTCGTCCCCAACCAGACCCGCTATCTACGACTGGTTGGCAGTATCGCCGAGCAGGTGGCAAAGCAATTGGAGGTGGCGAACTGCGATCGTGACGATCTCGCCTATCATCTCAACCTCGTTCTTACCGAGGCAATGGTGAATGCAATTCAATATGGAGTCGACAAGGGCGGAAAGGACACTGTCAGAATATCGCTGTCAGTCGAGAATAAGGATTTGTGGGTTCGTGTTTATGACCACGGACAGGGATTCGACCTCTCGGCCGTGCCGACGACCGCGGTCGATCATCTCGACGAGCGCGGCAGGGGCATCTTTTTCATTCGCTCGCTGATGGATTCCGTCGAGTATCACAAGACGGATTCGGGAAATGTCCTCGAAATGCGAAAATGTCTTGCCTGACCGTAGCGGCGACGAGGGGACGAACTCAGGGCGAATTCGAGGCGGCAGATGGCGTCACAATAGTCATAAGGCAATGGACTGGGAATCCGACTTTCATAACTTTCTTGATCGCGCAGTCCGCAGATTTCGACTGAAGCGGCCGGCCTGTTCTGTCGAAGGCGTATTTCCGGCGAGCTATCGTTTGCTGGTTGCGCCGTGGCGTGCGGCCCGCGACCTCCTGTCGCTAGAAGCGGCGGCCGACCGTGGGCGCGAGGTGGCGGATCTCCATCCGCAGTTGCCCGACGGCGCACGCCACGAACTGAGAATCTACTGCATAAAGGAACACACACTCGACGAGCTCATGCCGGTGCTGCAGAACCTGGGGCTCCGCGTCGTCGATCAGATGCGGTTCGACGTGACCGTCGGCGCCGAGCGCCGATTCATCCGAAATTTCATCGTCGAGCCGACGACAAAGGGCGCCGGCAGCCTTCAGGCTTCAAAGAAGGCGCTCCTTCAATTGCTCGACGTCCTGCTCTCCGGGCGGGCGGAGGACGACTCTCTCAATCGGCTGACCCTGCTAGCAGGATTGAACTGGAAAGAGATCGATCTGCTTCGCGCCTATTGCAATTATTATCTCCAGCTCGGAGGACGCTTCGATCGCAATCGAATATATCAGTCGCTTGTCAACAATGTCGAGGTCGCCGGTCTCCTGTATCGCTATTTCAAGGCTCGCTTCGAGCCCAGTGGCGAAGCAGGCGAGCGATATGACGCCGAGCTCGATGTTCTGACATCCATCCGACTTCAGCTGATCGAGGGATTTGATAAGGTCGCGGATGTGAACGACGATCGTTTGCTACGTGATCTCTTCAATCTGATCGACGCCACGCTGCGCACGAACATATATCTGCGCGGTCGACGCGACGATGATCCCATCGCATTCAAAATGAACAGTCTCGGCGTCATCAACATGCCGAGCCCGAAACCCATGGTGGAGATCTACGTCCATTCGCGCTCGATGGAAGGCGTTCATTTGCGTGGGGCGAGAGTCTCGCGCGGCGGGATCCGCTGGTCGGATCGGCTGGAAGACTTTCGCGCCGAGATACTGGACTTGATGCAGACCCAAATGGTGAAGAACGCCCTGATCGTCGCTCAGGGCGCCAAAGGCGGATTCGTGGTCAAGATGTCCGGCGGGACGCCTTACGAAAACTACCGCATTGCGAAGGACGCCTATGCGGATTTCATTCGGGGATTGCTGGATCTGACAGATAATCTGGCGGGATCTCAAGTGATCCACCCTGCTGAACTCGTAACTTACGACGACGCCGATCCCTATCTGGTCATAGCGGCCGACAAGGGTACCGCGGGCTGGTCGGACGTTGCCAACGAGATCGCGAAATCTTACGGCTTCTGGCTGGGCGACGCTTTCGCAACCGGCGGATTGAACGGATACCACCACAAGCAGCTCGGGATCACCGCGCGCGGAGCCTGGATCTGTGTAAGACGGCATTTTCTTGAACTTGGACGCAACATAGACGAACAGCCATTCAGCGTCGTCGGCGTCGGCTCCATGGACGGCGACGTGTTCGGCAACGGAATGTTGCACACGAGCAATATTCGTCTGCTTGCCGCATTCAGCTCCCACCATATATTTCTGGATCCGGCGCCGGATCCGCATCTGTCATTTGGGGAGCGCAAGCGCCTGTTCGAAACGCCAAACTCAACCTGGCAGGACTATAATCAGACGCTCATTTCCAAGGGCGGCGGTGTGTTCCGTCGCGACGACAAGGACATTTGCCTGAGCGCGGAGGCGCGCGCATGGCTCGGCGTCCGGACACACTCGATCGACGGCGAAGGCCTTATCCGTCTGCTGCTGACGGCGCCTGTCGATCTGTTGTGGATGGGCGGCGTCGGCACGTATGTAAAAGCCAGCTTCGAGACGAATGAAAGCGTCGGCGATCGCGTCAACGACGGCGCGCGTGTCGATGCGATCCAGCTTCGCGCCAAGGTTGTCGGAGAGGGCGCCAATCTCGCATTCACCCATCAGGCGCGGGTGGAATATGCCCTCAACGGCGGCCGCATTAATGCCGACGCCGTAGACAATTCCGCGGGGGTCGATCTCTCCGACCATGAGGTCAATCTGAAGATCCTCCTCTGCCTGTCGGAACGCCCCCAGCCTGCTCGCTCCGAGGGCGAACGAAATCGCTTGCTCGCCGCGCTGACCGAAGACGTCTGCGCCTCAGTCCTGTGCAACAACTATCGCCAGAGCCTCTGCCTCTCGCTGGAATGCGAACGTTGTGGCGAGGACGCCAAGCCCTTCATGGACCTCGCTGACCAACTCGAGAATGCGGGATTTCTGGATCGAACGATCGACGCTTTCCCGCTGCACAAGGAAGTCTCTTCGCGCGCAAGGAAACAGTTGACCAGGCCTGAACTAGCGACGTTGATGGCCCATTCGAAACTGGCGCTCAAGCGCACGGCTCTGGAGTCGCCGGATTTCCTGCGGGCGGAATGGACCCTTGATCTGCTCGCCGCCTATTTCCCCGAGGCAGTGCGAGCGCGCTACGCGGATCGCCTGACAGAGCACTCGCTTGCGTGGGAGATCGTCGCGACAATGATTTGTAACAAAGTAGTCGATCAGGCGGGGGCATCGTTCCTGCTGATTGGCGAGTCTCTCGCGCCGACCACTTTGCTCGCGGCGGTAGGCATTTACCTCGCTTTTGATCGGATTCTGGAGGGCGATCGATGGCGTGAAGCAATATTGGCGCTCGACGGAAAGATGACCGCGAGCCTTCAATATGAATATCTTCTGCAACTGGAGAACGCATTGGCGCATCTTTGCCGATGGGCCATTCAGCATGGCCGCCGCCTGCTTCCACGCGACGAGGAAGTCGAAATGTGGCGGGCCTATCTGCGCGAATATCTCGATCAGTTCAGCGAGAACGGAGAATTCGCCAAATTGACCTTCATTGCCCCCGAAGCCTCTCGGCAATTATTCCTGACGCGGCTGCGCGACTTCCCGATTCTGGTGGAACTGGTGCAGGCGTCGCACGAAAGCATGCATGTCATCGCGGAGCTTTCCGAGGAGATCGCGAATATGCTGGGATTGCGCCAGATCGTAACGCTGCTAGGCAATGTGAAACCGAGAGATGCCTGGGAGCAACGATTGCAGTCCGCGCTCGAGGATCGCCTTCGCGCCGCTCCAGCACGAATCGTGTCGATGCAACTTCGCAAAGGATCGCGCACACTGGGGTCGCTCTTCGCCGAGCTCGGCATGGAGTCGCGTGTTTCGTGTCTTCAGCGACTACGCGCCGAGCTTTGCGAGTCGGGACCAACTACGCTCACGCCCTTCGCGGCGTTCGTGGCGGAACTGGACACCTTAATTGACGCCGGCGTCACAGCGTTAGACGCAGCGCTGGGAGCAGGATAGAAATGGAGCCGATAGCGAGCGGACGCCGATTGTCGGATCAGGGAGCAGACCTTGTGAAATTGCATCCGTCCGCGCGCACGATCATCGACGCCTTCGATGAAGGCCTTTGCCTGCTCGACGCGTCAGGAGCGCTATGCGAAATGAACAGCGCGGCCGAGCAACTGACGGGCTACCGTACGGATGAACTGTCCGGCCAGCCATTCGTGGAGAAACTTGCGGTCACACTCGGAAACCGCGGGATCGACCCCGCTGACTGGTCGCTGTGGCCGCGTGAGCGATGGACGCCTGCGCAGCTTAATCGCAAGGATGGAACGACAGCAAGTCTGACCTGCTACCTGCGTGCGCTCGAGACGCCCGGCGCAGTCTCGATTTTATTGAAGCTTCGCAAGCGCGCTGACGAGGAGCGAGGAGGAGCCGCGCTTCATGATATGAAGGAGCAGCTCGAGGCTATCTTCGGCGCAATGCCGGATGCGCTGGTCGTGATCGACGAATACGGCAAGGTTCAGTTGTTCAGCGCCGGGGCCGAGAAGCTGTTCGGCTACGCCGCAAAAGAGGTGCTCGGCCAGAACGTGAAGATGCTGATGCCTTCGCCCTATCGGGAGGCGCATGACGACTATCTTTCGTCCTATCGCGAAACCGGCGTCAGGAAGATCATTGGCCTGGGGCGTGAGGTCGCCGGCCAGCGCAAAGACGGCTCTTCCTTCCCGATGTATCTGTCGGTCGGCGAAATCCGGCTTGAGGGCGCGCGATATTTTGTTGGCGTCACACATGATCTGACCAGGCTGAAGCTGGCCGAAAAGCGGCTGCTGACATTGTCTGCAGCCGTCGATCAAAGTCCCGTCGCTGTGATGATTTCAAACAAGGATGGCTGCATCGAATATGTAAACAGCTGCTTCACCCGCCTGACCGGATACGAAGCCAATGAGATCATCGGCAAAAATCCGCGTATTCTGCAATCAGGTCATACGAGCAAGGAGCAGCATCGTCGGCTCTGGGAGGCAATTCGTAGCGGTGAGGAATGGCGCGGCGAAATTCAAGATCGCAAAAAAAATGGCGAGCTATACTGGGCGCAGGAGACCATCACCTCCCTGCGTGACGCTGACGGAGAGATCACGCATTATCTGGCGATCCAACAGGATATAACGGAGCAGAAGCGTGACAAGGAGGCCCTCGCCGAAAGCGAAGAGCGTTTTCGTAATGTCGCAGCGATGGCGGGTGAATGGCTATGGGAGCAGGATCCGGACGGCCGTTACATTTATAGCAGCGACGCCGTCCATGACATACTTGGTCTGACCCCCGACGAGATCCGCAACAGGAGCTACTTGGAGCTGTTCTTTCCGGATAATCAGAACCTTTCGTTTATGACATTGCGTGCGCAGGAGGCTGGGAATCAGCGTCCTTTCCATCGGATCGTCAATCACTATCGTCACAAGGACGGGAGAGACATATTCACCGAGTCTACTGGCGCGCCGATTTTCGACGGCGCCGGCCGGCTTATAAAGTGGCGCGGCGTGGACCATGACATTACCCGGCGAAAGGAATTCGAGGACGAATTGCGCGTGCGCAATCGCGCGATCGAATCCGTGCAAATCGGCATAGTAATATCTGATGCGCGGGCGCCTGGGAATCCATGCATTTATGTCAATCCGGCGCTTTCCCACATCACTGGCTATACGCGCGAGCAGCTTCTGGGCGGCAACATGCGAATGCTGCATGGGCCTGGAACCGACCCTGCTGTATTGGAGCAAATTCGTCACGCCCTCGCCGCCGGCGAAATCTGTGAAGTCACGATGATGAACTACCGAAAGGACGGCGGCGCCTTCTGGAATGATTTGCTCATTTCGCCAGTCGTGGACGACACAGGAAAAATCACGCATTTCATTGGCGTGCTGACGGATGTGACCGAAAAGCGCAGGGCAGAGGAGAGTCGGCACGAACTGGAGATCGCACGGCACATTCAGCTTTCCTTGTTGCCGGCGGGCCCGCTGCATGTCCCGGGCGTGGAGTTGGCGGGCGTCTGCCTACCCGCAACTCATGTAGGAGGAGACTATTTCGACTATTTCGAGAATTCCGGCGTCGTCGACGTCGTCATCGCCGATGTGTCGGGCCACAGCGTCGGGGCCGCGCTGATCATGACAGAGGTCCGTAGCACCCTGCGCGCCGAGCTCCGCAAGAGGGCTTCGGCGCGGAGCGGACCCGCAGATGTGTTGCGCGACCTGAACGAGTTGCTGCATCCCGACCTAACGCGCGCCGAGCTGTTCATCACGATGTTCTGTTTCCGCTACCTGCCCAAGCGCCACATTCTGAAATTCGCCAATGCAGGCCACAATTCGGCGGTGCTGCTGCGGTCGTCGGAAACACGCTGCACGCTGCTGGATGCGGACGGCTTGGTGCTCGGCGTAAAGCGCGGCGTGGTCTATGAGGAGCGCAGCCTCAAACTGCGCGTAGGCGACAAGCTTCTATTCTACACCGACGGAGTCACGGAGGCGCAGAATCGAGAAGGCGAGTTCTACGGCGTCGCACGTCTCTGCGACGCCTTCAAGGCGTATCGTGATCTTTCACCCGAGACGCTGATCAAAGAGTTGCTGAAAAATCTTCGCGTTTTTTGCGGCGAGACGCCGCCAAGCGATGACATCGCAATGGTGGCCATGCAGATCTCATGAACGATCGGCTGCGGTTGATCGACGCCTAAATATGGCGTGAGGGCGACGGAGATCGGTTCGGCGCGTTTATCAGCGGATGCTAACTCCGAATGTGTCGAAAATCTCATCCACATTGATATGGCGACGAAATCGGCCAAGCTGGCGAATTGATCGCGCGGATCGCGTATTGCCGACTATTCGGGCTTGACCCGTCAATTCAAGAATCGGACTTGAAGCAGAGAAAGCCGCGCTCCGAAAACAATTGATTATCTTGTGGCGTAAGGTTCACGCTCGCGCCGAGCTGACGAACGCCGACTGCCGGATTTTTCGTGCAGCTGGATCGATGGTTGCCATCGATCCTCGATAGCGCCACGATCGTCCGTCGCGAGACCCTATTGCGCTGGCACCGGGCTGGCTTCCGCCGCCATTGGGATCGTAAATCATGGGGCTGGGTCGGGCAACCGGAGGTTCAGGGCGAGCGGGGGGCGGGGATACGACAAATGAGGCGCGAGCTCCCGCTGTGGGGCGCGCCGCGCATTCCCGGCAAACTGCTGAAGCTCGGGTTTGAGGGTTCTCTGTAAACCGTCCCCAAACACGTGGTCAGGCAGCGAGGACCGCCGAGCCAGGGTAGAGCGCCTTTCTGCGCAATCGCGCTGCGCACATCGCTGTGGTGGATTTGTTCGTCATCCCGGCTATCCGCCGAAACGGCAATCAAGGATTCGCTCAATCGAGCGATGAAACTCTATAGCGATCCGTTAGGACAAAGGAGGCCAGCAATCCGACGGACGCGCCGAACATCACATAGAAGGCTGGCGCGACTGGCGTATTCAGAACGTCAATTAGCCAAGCGACGATCAGTTGCGCGAAGCCGCCGAAGATCATCACGGCCAAATTGTAGCCTGTCGCCAGCCCCGTCGAACGTATACGTGTTGGAAACTGCTCGGCCAGCGCGGTCGAAATCGGCCCGCTTGCGATTGCGATCATGCTGCAGAAAATTATCTGCATCATTGTCAATCTTGTCAGCGACGGCTCCTTTTGAACCCATGAAAACAAGGGATATAAGGTAAGCAGGAACAATGCGTTGGCGACCATCAGGAGTGGGCGCCGGCCAATCCGGTCCGAAAGAGAGCCAAACACCGGCGTCAGCACGATCAGGAAAAGCAACCCCGCTGCCTGTGCGATGAAAGCGTCGCCGAGCGCCAATCCAAGTTCGGTCTTGCCATATGTCGGCATGTAAACAAGAACAACGTAAAAGTAGATCGTGGAGCTTACTGTCAAACCGAATGAAACAAAGAGAGCGCGGCGATGCTCGCGCAGCAGGCCGCGCAACGTTGCTCTGCCTGCGCCACTTTGCTGCAGCCTGACGAAGACGTCGGTTTCATCGAGATGCTTGCGAATATATAGCCCGATAGGACCGATGAGGAGGCCGATCAGGAATGGAATTCTCCAGCCCCAATCCGTGATCTGTGTGGGCGTCAGCACGGTGGTGACAACGATGCCCGCGAGAGTTCCGAGCATGGCGGAGAAGCCCTGGCCGACCATTTGCAACGATCCATAGAGGCCGCGTTTCGTCGACGGCGCCGCCTCGACGAGGAAAGTGGTGGCGCTGGCGAATTCGCCGCCGGTGGCGAATCCTTGCAGCAATCTCCCTGATGTTATCAGCAACGGAGCGAATAGGCCGATGCTGGAATAGGTAGGCGCAAAAGCGATCAATGCGACAGCCACCGTCATCAGGAGAATAATAAGTTGCAGCGCGGACTTTCTGCCATTGCTATCCGAATAGAGACCGAACGCGACGCCGCCCAATGGACGCGTGAAGAAGCCGGCGCCAAATGTCGCCATTGTCAGGAAAAGGGATGCCTGGGCGTTATGGCTCGGGAAAAATAGCGGAGATATGATCGTCGTGAAGAAGCCGAAAACGATGAAATCATACCACTCCAGAGCATTGCCGATCACAGCAGCAGCAATCTGACGAATGCGAGGGACAGCTTGTTGCATGTTTGTCCTGCCGGCTCACGAAACGCTTGATCATACTATATTAAAGACGCCCGACCGGTCTGGTCGAGCGTCTTGTTTGAGCCAATCATCGTGGTTCTGGTGGTTTCGCGCGAGCCGGGCCATCAATGACTTGTCGGCCAAAACGATGCAATCAGTCGCTGTCGCACCAGCTTGTCATTCACAGCAATGTCGATAATGGTCGGTTTGTTCATACGCCCGTTTCGAGGGCGGGATGGCGCCGGCGTCAATCTCAGAGCGGATAATCTCTCTCCGGATCCACGCCCGCTTCGACAAGGAACTTGCGCAGCGCCGCCACCTCGTCCTTGGAGAGGCTATGCTGGCTTTCATGAAATCCGTGGGTAAAGCCGTTCAGTCTGACGATCATCTGCCCGTGACCCCCATGCGCCACCTCGGCGCCGAGTTCCTCCAGGGTTGACTTCACCAGCTTCGGGTCGATGTTGCTGCTGATCGGATGTGAGAATAGCGCATGCAAAGCTGCGCGATGTTTATGGTTCATTCCAGACCTCGTGTTGAAATGCTTAATACCGCAATCGGTAACATGCGATTTGGTAGCCCGCTATCGATGCTGATGTGTCGAAATGTCGCTGCGGCCAGCCGGGCGAAAAAACGTGATGTCTAAAAATAGCCGCGGTCCGACTTTCTCTGCGGGTTCAAACTCGTTGACCGGTTCGTCGAAGAACGCGAGCAGATTTTTCGGGGAGCTGAGAGCGTGAGCGCTGCTATGAGGTCGTTGGAGGCGGCGACTCGGCCTTGATGCGGAATTTCGTTTAGTCGTGTTAGAAGGACTATCTAAGCGGCTTCCGCCGTCGCCTGGTGATCATGTCCGACGCAAAGTTGACGATCCGATTCGCTGCATCGCTTGGCGATGTCGACGCCTCGGCCTGGGACGCCTGCGCCAATCCATCCGGCGCGACCGCGCAGAAAGAAGTCGTAGAGCGGTTTAATCCATTCGTCTCCTCGGCCTTTCTGCTCGCACTCGAAAAATCGAAATCGGTTGGCCGCAACACAGGCTGGACGCCTGCCTACGCCCTGGTTGGAGACGGTGGCGGGCGCCTCTTAGCCGCCGCGCCGGCCTATCTGAAGAACCACAGCATGGGTGAATATGTCTTCGATCACAGCTGGGCGGAGGCGTATGAGCGTGCAGGCGGGCGCTATTATCCCAAGGTGCAGGTTGCGATCCCTTTCACGCCCGTCACGGGGCGTCGGCTGCTCGTCGCGGACGACGCGCCTGCGAAGGCGCGAGAGTCTCTGATTGCCGCGTTGCGCGCATTGCGTGATGAGGCGGCGGCGTCTTCAATTCATGTCACCTTTGCCTCGCCGACGGACGCCAGCGCTCTTCGCGAGGCTGGTTTCATGTTGCGCTCCGGTGAACAGTTTCACTTCATTAATGAGGGATATCGCGATTTCGACGATTTCCTCGCCTCCCTCGCGTCGCGCAAGAGAAAAATGATCAAACGTGAACGGCAGGATGCGCTTGGAACGGAACTGGCCGTAGAATTACTGGTGGGAGCGGACATCAAAACCTTTCACTGGGATGCGTTTTTCACATTCTACTTGAATACGGCTTCCCGCAAATGGGGGCGTCCATATCTCACGCGCGCCTTTTTTGATGAGATCGGCGCGACGATGAGCGATCGCATACTACTGGTCATGGCGCGTCGCGGCGGCAAATATATCGCCGGCGCCATTAATTTTCTCGGCGATGACGCGATCTATGGACGGAACTGGGGCGCAATCGAAGAAAGGGCGTTTCTGCATTTCGAACTCTGTTACTATCAGGCGATCGAATTCGCAATTCGTCATGGCTACAAACGAGTCGAAGCCGGGGCCCAGGGCGAACACAAGCTCGCGCGTGGATATCGTCCCGTTGTCATACATTCCGCGCATGAGTTTGCAGATGTCCGTCTGGGCGAGGCTGTCGCAAATTATCTCGTGCGGGAGAGGAGCGCGGTCGATGAAATGATCGCCGATTACAATTGCCGGCTACCCTTCCGCCAAGGACGATAGCTGCGCAAGTAGCTAATAGCCAAGGTTTAGCATGGGTCGGCGGCGCTTAAATGTTTAATGGTAATTTAATTTAAACGCACGATGATGAGTGGACATAAATTATAAGAAAATAATTAGCATGTTCACAATGATCCGAGCTTTCTTTATCTTTGGATAAAATGTGAGCATAAAGATCAAAATGCATCCAGTTCAGATTTCGCCGATTCCGGGTATTGATCTCTCTATAAATGTTTTATTTAGTAATCGAGTTGAGCGATTCGATTGAACTGAAGGAACTCGGATGTCTGACGACAAACAACCGGAACATGCAGCCAACATCGAACACGTCGCCGGGATCGTGTCTGCATATGTATCGAACAACTCGGTGCCGGCGTCGGATCTTCCAGCCTTGCTGCAATCCGTGCATGCTGCGCTGGTTGGACTTTCCAGGGGCGCGTCCGTTGTCGCTGAAGCGGCCGTCGCGAAGGAGCCGGCGGTTCCGATCAAGAAATCCGTTACGCCCGACTTCATCATTTGTCTGGAGGATGGAAAGAAATTCAAATCGCTCAAGCGCCACCTTCGTAGTTCATATTCAATGACGCCCGAGGAATATCGGGCGAAATGGGGCTTGCCGCCAGATTACCCGATGGTCGCGCCAAACTATGCCCAGAGGCGCTCTGAATTGGCGATGACAATGGGCCTGGGCAAGAAGAGCGGCAAGACGCCTGCGCGCAGGCCAAGGAAGTGACTCGGGCGGTTGACCGGGACGGATTTACCCGGCTTCCCGGGGGAACTCTTCAGACAGAGGGCGCTTTTCCGTGAGCGTGACTATTGTTTGCCTGATCGGTTTCGTTTGCGTGTTCGGCGGGTCGCTGGCGGGCATGATTCTCGGCGCCTTTCTGCCCGAGCATCACCTCAGTGATCAATCGATCGATACGATCAAGGCGGCCAGAGGAGTGATCGTTGGCCTTGCCGCCTTGACCGTCGGATTGCTTGTCGCCTCCGCGAAGAGCTCCTTTGATTTGAAGGGTAGTGAGCTGCGATCTTCCGCCGCAAAAATCATTGTGTTGGATCGTACTCTTGAAAAATATGGACCAAAGGCGGAGGAGGCGCGCGATCAGGTACGTCAGGTGGTCATCAATGGAATAGCCCGCGTTCATGCGGCGCATGCGCAGGGCGCGGACGCCGAGAGGTTGAATACCGGCGCCATTATCGACAATTTACAAAGAAAGCTGCTTGCCCTCAGGCCCGAAAACGAGGATCAGGCCTGGCTCAAATCATCAGCGCTTTCGATCGGAAGTGAAATAGCGAATTCACGATGGCAGATTTACGAGAGTTTGAGCAGCAGTCTGCAATGGCCATTTTTGGCCGTTCTCCTGTTCTGGCTTTCGGGCATTTTCTTCAGCTTCGGTCTGACAGCTCCTCGAAACGCAAGCGTGGTGACCGCCCTGTTCGTGGCCGCCGCTTCCGTCACAGGCGCTATTTACCTCATTCTCGAGTTGGACATGCCGTTCATGGGCTTGATCCAATTGTCCACCGAACCTCTCGAACTGGCGCTCGATCAGTTGAAACGCTAGTTTGTGGCGGCCGGGAGCCAGGGCTCGGCATCGCCCCTTTGGCCGGCGTCTCTCCGGCCAAGTCAGTAGGCGAGCCTCCCTGACGCTTTTTATTTGGCGCCGTTCAGGCGCAAATCACTTTTGAAAACAGACTCTCTCCCGGCTTTGTTGAGAGCGCCTCTTTCAGGCGTAAGCGCTTGGCATATATCAATCGAATTTGTAATATTCCCGCAATCATTGAACGGTTGCAGGCTTCATCGGGGAATGGAAATGTCTTTCGAGACGAAGAAATGGAGCAAGTGGCTGGGTTACGCGCTCCTCGCCGCTCTGGCGCTTGTCGCTCTCAGGGAGAACAGCCAGAGCAGAATGCAAAAGGAGCAGGCGGTGCGTTACAGCGAATGCATGAAGATCAAGAACGCGCCCGAGGAATGTGCGAAGGCTGTCGGGCGTTAAGATCGCGAACTGCATCAAGTAGCAGGACATATTGATCGCGCGACAAGGCTCTTTCCCTGAAATAGTTTGGCGCGCAGGGGCCGTTTCGCGGCGTGAGATTTCTCTCTTTCTGCCGAGGCTGTTGCCGACGTCCCGAGGCTCGCGGTAGAGCGCGTCGTCGCCACCGTTCAAATGCTGTCGTATTTCATGCCGACGTTGGCCGTCCGGTCGGAATGCAGTTAGGCGAGAAAGGCGGGGGATATCACGCCCCTCGAATTCGAGGCGGGGGCCTATTAACGCCGTCGGTTCAAGGGCGGCGTTTCCTTTCGGTTCAGTCGAACCGGAAGGAAGTCACAACCAAATATCCTGTCGCTGCCCGGGGGCCGGGAAGAGCGGAAGGCGATCACGAGTCGGCCTTCCGCATGATTACGGGCGTTGTCTGAGGATCAGGCCCTCGCAGCCTCGCTCAACGTGTTGATTACGGCGCGGATGGCCTCCTGGTTTCCGAGCTCCTCATAGGCGTAGCCGCAGTCGAGGAGTGCGATTTTCGTCGCCTCTCGCATTTTGGGCAGGTTGCCCCGCGCCATCGTCGGAAACATATGATGTTCGATCTGGCTGTTGAGACCGCCGGTCGCCCAGTCGTGGAATATCGAACTCGGCGTGTTTCTGGTGGCTCGGGCCTGCCTGTCATAGAAGCCGCCAGACGCGCCGGCGTCGTAAACTTCCATCCCGGTGTGGTTGAGAACGAAGACAAAGCCGAGAATGAATCCGCCCAGGCACTGGGCCAGAAGGAACCATACCCATCCCGTCCAGGCGGGACCGGGGGTCAGAAAGCCGGCGAGGGTAAGGCCCAAAATCCAGTGCGCGGAGCAAAGAAAGGCTTCGAGGAAATTTTCCTTTCGCATCGCCGTTTCGATGCTCTGCCAGCTCCAGTTGAATCGGGAGAGTGCGAGAAGCGGGAAAAACAGGGCGACCTGCAGCCGGGGCATCGCAAAGGACAAAATCTTGTCCCAAACCGTATTTCTCGCCAGCGCATTGTATTTCGCCAGAGCCTTGTCCCAGACGAGCCATGGCGCGGTGTCGATGTCGCCGTCGATCGGCCTCAAGACGCCGTCGTCGCCCATTCTGCAGCCGTTGGGGAAGGAATGATGCAACTCATGCTTTTCGACCCACCACGTCGCCCCGAAGCCCTGCGTGAGGGCCACGACACTCAGCATCGCGCGCGCCTTCGGCTCGTTCCGCGGCCCCCAGTGGTTGTGGGCGATGTCATGGGCGAGATATCCCGAGCGGGGGTAATGGATGGCGAGGATTATCGCGCCCGCCACGGCGGCGAAGCCGCCCTGAGTCAGGAGCGCGAAGGCGATGGCGGGGAGCATCACGAGCTCCAGGCAGCGAAGCGCCTGCTCCCAGAGCGGGACGTTGAAATAACCCTTGTCACGGGCCTCGGCCTTGAGCTCCCCCATGCGTCTCGCCAGAGCTTTGGCGTCAGGGCGGCGCGTGTGCTGAATATCTGAAGTTTGCTCTAAGGCTAAGGTCAAGGCTTCCTCCCGCAACGCCTGAGTGTCGGCGTTGTCTTGTTTAGCTGGCGCTAATTATGCTTCTGTGGTCAGGTCCAAGTCAAATTGCTGACACAAAAAGAGGCGACGCTTCAAAAAACATCTGCCGTGTAACATCCCGCGCATCGAGCTGCATGACGAACCGGCCCTGCTGATCCGCGAGATGCGCGGCGGGCGCCGCGGGTATAGCAACTCACGGAAAAAACAGCCGGCGACGCATTTTGCTGAATCTTATCTGCGACAAAAAACCGGGAGGGCGTTTTTTGTCGCGCCGGGCGGGAGAGGTTGAAGCGCTCGCCCGCCGCCATGCCTCATTGCGCGGTAGATTGCGAACAGGTCGGCGGCGGCGCGAAGCCGCCGAAGCGCTGCTCGAGGAACCGCGCGAAGGCGATCGTGGTGCGGTCTTCGAGATGGGGGCCGATGATCTGCACGCCGATCGGGAGACCGTGTTCTGAACGATCTATCGGAGCCGCCGTCGCCGGAAGTCCCGGCGTCGTGGCGAGCTCCGCCCATACAGTCTGGGCGTCGAGATAGGAGCATGATTCGCCGTCGATCCGGATGTGTCGCGCCTCGATTGGCGATGAATGGTCGTGCGGAAAGGCCGGCGTCGGCATGACGGGGCAAAGCACGACGTCCCATTCGCGAAACAGCTCGCGCCACTGCTGCTGAAGCAGCGCCCGCTCGCTTTCGGCGGCAAGCCAATCCCGATGGCTCATGACCGCGCCGCGCATGCGCTCCGCGGCGAGGCTGCGGTTATCCGGCGCCAATGTCGAGGCTTTGCGGCCGAGGCGGGCGTATTCCCCGGGCGGCAAACCCGCTCCCCAATATGCGGACAATAGCCGCGCATAGAGGCGCGCCGATTCAGCGAGGTCAGGGAGCAATGGGCTGGCGTGCGCGACCTTGACGCCCGCGCGCACGAGCCGCTCGGTCAGTCGGCCAAGCGCCGCCTTCACCACGGCGGACGTCGGCGCGAGGGGATGCGCGTCGATGACGAGGACGCGGAAGTCCTGAAGCTGGTCGCGACGGGGGGCAGGCAGGGCCAGTCGGTAGCCGACGCCCGCGCGCTGCTCGTCGGGGCCCGCGACAAGATCGAGCGCGAGCGCGAGATCGGCGGCGCTTCTCGCCATCGGGCCGACAACGGCAAAATCGCTGTCGCGGGCGAAGGGCGGGGTCCCCGGCGGCGTTTGACCGCGGCGCGGCACGACGCCCAATGTCGGCTTGTGCGCATAGACGCCGCAATAATGGGCCGGCGCGCGCAATGAGCCGCCGAGGTCCGAGCCAAGGGACAAGGGTCCGAAACCGCAAGCGAGCGCAGCAGCCGAGCCGCCCGAGGAGCCTCCCGGCGTCAGACGAAGATCCCAGGGATTATTGGTTGTGCCGTAAATGTCGTTGTAGGTCTGCCAATCGCTCAGCAGCAACGGCACATTGGTCTTCCCGAGGATAGCGGCGCCGGCGTTCTTTACGCGGGCGACGACGAGCGCGTCTTCCTTCGGCATGAAGCGTCTGAATCGCGGATCGCCCCACGTCGTCGGCAGGCCGGCGATATCGAAGGATTCCTTGACGGTGATCGGCACGCCCAGCAATGCGCGCGTCTCGCCGCGCATCAGGGCGGCGTCCGCGGCCCGGGCCGCGTCCCTCGCGCGCTCGAAGTCGCGCACGATGACCGCATTGACGCTGCGGTCCACGCACTCGATGCGCGCGATGGCGCGATCCGTCAGCTCCAGCGCGGAAATCTTCCTCGTCCGCAACGCGTCGACGAGTTCCGTGATCGTGCAGTAATCCCATTCGGACGCCGGGACCTGAACGGCGTTTAGAGGCGCCGTCCCGCCGCGCGACCGCGCGTCTGTCGCCGCGGCGACTGCGGCCCCTGCGCCCATCAGAAACGCGCGTCTCGTGGAGACTGTCATTTTTCAACCGATCCCATGACCGGTAGGGGCGCAGCCGCTCGGCGCGTCAAAATTCGTCGCGCGCCGCGCCGGCGCTTCCGATCGCCATTTGTCCGACCGCGCCTTCGATGTGAAATTCGAGGCCCGTCATTCTGGAAAAGAGGTCGATGTCACCGACGCCGATTGCGCAGGCGCCGATCTCAATCTCCGTCGCCATCAGATAGAGCGTCTGCATAACCACGCCCACGTGCTTGAGGACGAGCCCATAGGCGAAGCCGCTGTATTTCCATGACACGCGGCCAAAGCGCGCCGCCATCGTGATAAGGATCTGCGGGGGCGCCGACGCGCCCATGGCGAGTTGCCCGTCTTCGAGCATCGCCGCAAGCAGGCGTTCGTTCGTCTCGATCGGAAGGAGCGCGTGACGGTCGGCGTCGTAATGATAGAAGCCGCGCGCCAGACCATCGCATTTGTCGACGGCGAGATAGAGCTCCAGCTCGTAGCTTGCGCCGCCGGACGGATAAGGGCGCGCGGCGATCTCGAACCCCTCGCCGCCCTCGTCGTCCCGCAAGCGCTCGCGCGATATGATGCGCGCGGCGCCGTCGAGAAGTCGCGCGACTTGCGCAGCCGTGATGGGATGGTGGGCGTCGTAGTTGCGGGTCGAATGGCGGCGTCGCAGCATCTGCGCGAAGGGCGAAGCCGGCGCCGTGTCGAGACCCGTCAGCTCGATCGCCGTCCCCGGCCAGCCGGGCCGCACGGCGGCCGGCGGCGGCACGAGATGCGCGCGGGCGTAAAGACCGCCGGCGGGGTTCGCATGCCGTCCGTTGGTGCTGCGCGTGTGGAACAGAAGATCGTGAAAATCCCAAAGGATGAGATCGTTGTCGCCTTCGGCGGCGCGCAAACCCCTGTCCGCGCCGGGGGGCGGCGTGAAGATAATGTCCGCTTCGAGGAGCAGCGCCAGAAACTCGACGCCCGGAAAGTCCGGCGCGTCGCGCAGCTCCCTCACCGTGCGGGGTTCGGACAATCGCCCGATCATCGCCAGGGCGCTCGGGGCGCACAGCCGAAAGAGCGCGCCGGCGCGCGGCGACTCGAGAGCCATGTCGGCGCCGCGCCGACGCACATAGGCGAAACGCGACAGGACAAGCGCGCGATCGTCATCCAGCCCGGATATTCTCGGCGCATAGTCTCGTATCTGTGGTTCGACGACCATCAGATCGGGCCCGTCCTGCGCGCAGGCGAGGCGATATTCGACGAGACCGTAAAGCGCCAGCCGCCGGACGAGTTCGCCTATCTCTTGTTCGATTTCCCGATCCCGGTCATCCTCGAGCGCGACGCCCGACGCGAGGTCGGCGGCGCATTCGATCAGGCCGGGGCTGAACTTTCCGAGCCGCAGTCCCCGTCCGTCGAAAAATGCGGAAAGGCCGCCCGCCCCGTCGTCCTCGACCGTGACGCCGGGGTTGAGCCGGGCGAAGAGCCGGGCGGGAGGGTGGGGCGGATCGCTGCGCAAGTCAGGTTCGCGGAAACAGGGGATTGAGATCGGCCTCGCGCACCGGCCGCTTGCGCAGACCGAGCGTGATGGGAACGTCGTAGAGACGGCCGGGGCCGAACCGGCGATAGAAATGCCGCAGTCCCGGAACGATCACCCGCACGACCGGCACCTCGACGTCGGGGCGCGTCTGATCGAGGACGAGGAAATCGTGACCGGCGCGCGCGGCGAGTTTCACGCAGGCCAGCACCTGCTCACGCCGGTCGAGCTGGCCGAAATTCTTGAACCGCGACCGGCCGAACGACGCCTTGCCCTGTGGCTTGAGATAGGCGTGCTTGCGGAGGGGCAGGGGATCGTTGCCGTAATCGTCGTCGGGCCCGCCCGAGGGACGACCCCGCAGGCTCTCGATGGCGAGAAACTGGTTGAGTTCGGTCATGGCGCGCAGCGTGGCGATGCGCGGATCGAAATGCGCGCCCGCGGCCACTTCGATGAATTCGCGGCCGTCCTCGGTCCAGTGGGCGACGGCGACGACGACGGGGATGCCGAGATCGCTCGTCACGTCGAGCGCCCAGATGTCACGGCCCTTCGCCGCGAAGACGGCGCGCAGGTCGCGCACATAGCTGTCGCCGATCTTGTCGAGATCGACCTCCGGCCGGCGCAGACGGTTGTACCACCAGATGGCGTAAGCGTCCCGCTCGACGAGTTCGAGGAACCCCTGAAGGATCGCCTCTTCGACCGTATTGCCCGCGGCGCAGCCATTGGAATCGGCGCTGATCCGATTGGCGCAGCCCGATTCATGGAAGAAATACAAAAGCCCGGTAGGCACATATTTGAAGCGCTCGTCGCGCAGCGACCAGACCGGCGACCATTCCGTCTCCGCATCGGGATCGAAACGCGCCGGCGCGCCGTCGGGCGAGCAGCCGCCACAATCCCCGCCCTGTTCATATTGGGCGTCGCTGTAGTTCAGAATGTCATTTGGAAGGATCGCTTCGCCCGCGAGGAAATCCGTATAACGGCGAACGGTCCTGATCTCGTCGCCCTGGAAAATCCCGCAATAGCGTTCGATAGCCTCCATCAGGGCGCTGGCCTCGCCCTGTTCGGCGATGCTGCCCTTGCCATAGCTGTCGCCGCTCAATCCGGCCTGGAGCGCTTCGACGGTTTCGGGGCGCGGCGAAAAGTTGTGCCGCGCGATGAAGCTCGCGTCGAGCGGCTGTTCGCTCTTGATCCGCTCCAGATGCGACACGACGCCCGTCAGCGGGCTCACATGCTTGCGATAACGGGCGACGGTCTCCCCCGGCGGCACCGATCTGTAGCCGCCGCTCGTCACGACGATCCGCCCGCCGGCACGCAGCCTGACGGGCGTCGGCGTCCGGGCCGGGTCGCGCGCCTCGGGACTGCCGCAGACAGGGCATTGCGGTCTCGCCGGCACATAATGCCGGGCGACCTCCGAGCCCATCATGTCGAGGCTCACGATGTGATGATGCAGATCCGTGCGGAAGCCGCTGGCGATGGCCTTGCCGATCTCCGCCGCCGCAAGGCCGACGCCGCTGCGCCCGAGCGGATTGGCGCCGAGCGGCGAGACCGAGACGCAATGCGCGGACTTGCGATCGAGGAACGCCTTGACCTGCCGATTCCATTTCATGCGGTCGGCGAGGCAGCTCCAGCAGGCGCTCTTGCCGGGGCTGAAGATCGGGCCGACCAGGGGGAAAATGCCCGAGGGCTGCACGAGCAGCCAGTCTTTTTTCTGTTCGAGGCGCTTGCGGTTGAGCGCCTCGAGCTGGCCGTCGAGATAATCGCCGACGAGCACGACGGACAAATCGCCAGACCGCTTCACGACCTGAACGCCGAAACCGCGGAGGGCTTCCTCCAGCGCGCTCGCGCCGTTGACGCCGAGCGATTCGATCTGAACCGAAACCTTTTGCAGATTTTCCGCAGCCGCCTCGGGATGCAGCCCTAGGCTCGCCCAATAGGCCGCGGCGACGTCTTCCGAGACGCCCGCGGGGACAACGAAGCGGCGCTCGCGCAGGCGCTTGAACGCCTCGTCTATCTTCGAGGACGGAAAGTCGGCGGAAAGCGCGTGATAAATGGCGTGGACGTCTTCGCCCGCGCCGATCCGCTCCGCCAGAGCGCAATAAAGCGCGCCGCGAAGAAAAAACTTCCGGTCTTCCGAATAGAGGCAGACGACGTCGGGAGGCAGGATATAGACGGAAAAATTCGGCGAGAACCGAAGGACGTCGCCGTCCCGGCCCCGCGCATCCTGCTCCGGGGAAGGCAGTGTGGATGCTTCGACTGTCATCTGGCTGGCGCGCGCTCCATCGTCTCGCTGCAACCCGCCGGCAACGAGTTTGAACGACTAGATTACAGGAATCCTGGAAACGGAAACAGGCGCCTGCGGAAGCTCATGATTTTTCCGCACGTAACGGCAGACCCTGAAGCCTCGGCCCAAAAGATCGGCCCGAGGCCACGTTCGCTCTGCGGGCGACTTGTCGCCGGACCCGCAGTCACGAGGCGAGTTGCGACGTTAACCGCCGCAGCCACGGCAACCACGGCAACCGCCGCAGCCCCTGCATCCCCGGCAGCCGCCACAACCACGGCAACCACGGCAACCGCGGCAGCCCCAACCCCACCACTGAGCGACCTGCTCGCCCTTGGCGTCCTTGACCTCTTCGCGGTCGAAAAGGCGGAAGGAGCTCAGTCCCACGTCGAACAATTCTTCCTCATGGAGGTCGATCGTGCGCATGTTGCTGGTCGCCGGCGTCGTCGAGGCGTCCGCGGGGGCGCTGGTCGCGCAGCCCGCGCCGGCGAGCGAGAGCGACACGCCGATCACGCCGAGCGCTTTCTTTCCACCACGTTTGTTTTGCGAGTCGTCTGATGAGCGCGCCATGACACCCTCCCTACAAAAAGGCCCAAAAATCCATACGATAGGTTAGTATAGCGTGCGAATGTCGTCGGTCAATACGCCCCCCGTCGCCGTCGGCGCGCCGCCTCACGTCTCGGACGTGAGGCGGATATCCCCCATGAACAGCGCGTCGAGCCCGGCGCCGCGAAAGGTCGCGATGGCGTGGGCGGGCGTGCAGACGATGGGCTCGCTGTCGTTGAAGGAGGTGTTGAGAACCAGCGGCACGCCGGTTCGCTCGTAAAAATGTGAAATCAGCGCATGGTAGCGCGGGTTGGACGCGCGCCGCACGATCTGCACGCGAGCGGAGCCATCTTCATGGATCACTGCAGGAATGCGGTCCGCGCGGCCGGGCTTCGCCGCGCAGGCGAAGAGCATGTATTCATGGCTCGCCGAGGGCGGGCCGATATCGAACCATTCTTCCGCATGTTCGGCGAGAACGCTGGGCGCGAAGGGTCGAAAATCCTCGCGGTGCTTGACCCGGCGATTGAGGATCGCCCTCGTGTCGGGTCGGCGCGGGTCGGCGAGAAGCGACCGGTTGCCGAGCGCCCGCGGTCCGAATTCCATGCGACCCTGAAACCAGCCGACAATATTGCCGTCGGCGATCATGTCGGCCGCCTCGCGGGCGGCGTTCTTGCATTTGTGCGGCTTGAGCCCGGCCGCCTTGACCGCCGCGAGGATCTCGCGCTCGTCGAATTCCGGACCCAGATAGGGAGTGGCGCCGCCCGAGGGCCGGCTGGCGCCGGGCTGTGCGCAGTGAACGACGAGCGCCGCGCCGATCGCCGTGCCGGCGTCATGCGGCGCCGGTGGGATGAATAGGTCCGAGAAGGCGCTCATCCGGCTGATCAAGGCGTTGGTGACGCAATTGAGCGCGACGCCGCCGGCGAGGCAAAGGCGCTCGCCTCCGACCGTGTGTTCGAGGCGTCGCAGGAGCGCGATCACGGCGGCGTCATTGGCCGCCTGCAACGCCGCCGCCACATGCATGTGGTGAGGCAGTATCTCGCCATCCGGCTCGCGCCGCGGCCCGAAAAGGGCGTCGAGCCCGCGAGGTTCGAGCGACTGGAAGCCGATCGCGTCTGGATCGACCGCATAGCCGTCCTCCCCGATCCGGATGATCTTTGCGAATTGCTGGCGAAAGACCTCCGGGTCGCCATAGGCTGCGAGCCCCATGACCTTGGAGGCGTCATAGGCCGAAAAGCCGAGATAGACGCTTACATGCTCCCATACGAACCCCAGGGAGTGCGGATAGGTGAACGTCTCGAGGGTCTTTATGCGCAGGCCGTCGCCGCGCGCCAGCATCGAGCAATCGGCCTCGCCGATGCCGTCGACGACGAGAATCGCGGCCTGGTCGAAGCCGGACGGATAAAAGGCCGAGGCGGCGTGCGCGAGATGATGCGGCGTGAATTTGAGCGCCTTGCCGATGCGCCGGCCCATGACTTTCGAGACGGCGTCATCCACGGCGTCGAGCGATCGCAGAAAGTCAGCCTCCAGGCGGCTGTCCGGCCACCAATCGGCATGGAACTTCGTGCGACGGAGCTTTGGTTCGAATGAATAGGCCACGAAGTCGACGTCGTCGGCTTTGAGCCCCGCGTAATCCAGACAGAAACGAATGGCGTTTTCCGGAAGCGCCTGGGGGTTGTCGACCCGCGCCTCCTTGCCGTGCTTGATGCGGGTGAAGCGCTCTTCCTCGCAGGCCGCCACGACCTTTCCATCGACGACGATCGCAGCGGAGGACTCGTGAAAAACAGCATTGATCCCCAGGATATTCATACGGCGCTGCCTCTTCGTCAATATTGTCTATCGGAACCAAATGTGAAGGTCATGCTCGCTTCCCGACGCGCCTCGTTCATGACATGCTCGATATTGGCGCGCTCAGGATGGAACGCGCATTCATCAAGCATTACATTAACAAAGGAATCGCATGTCTGAAAACAGACGCGAGCGATAAATATGCAGGGAGCAAGCCGATTTGACCGCCCGATGAAAATCTTTGGTTGATGGATACGGATAATGGGCGGCTATAATTAACGGCGATCGCGACGCGAAAACGAAACTTCGACTGTCGCAGGGCGAGAAACGCATGTCTAACGAGAGGACCATCCCCCTCATCCCGCGCAGGACCTTCTTCGAGAACGCCAGCGCCTCCAGCCCGCAACTCTCGCCCGACGGGCGCTGGCTCGCCTGGCTGGCGGCAGTCGATGGGGTCATGAACATATGGGTCGCGCCGAGAGACGATTTGACCAGGGCCCGTGCGTTGACGCGTCAGACGGATCGACCGATCTTCACGCACTGGTTTGCGCGAACCAATGAGCATGTGCTTTTCCTCAAGGACAGGGACGGCGACGAGAATTATAATCTCTGGTGCGTCGGACTCGACGGCGCCGCGCGAAATCTGACGCCCTGTCCCGACCTGTTCGCGATCCTCCTCGGCATGCATCACGATGATCCGCATCTCGTCGCAGTCGGCATGAACGATCGCGACGCGCGATGGCACGACCTCTATATTGTCGATATCCGCACGGGCGAGCGCCGCCTCGTCTACGAGAACACGGATGAAATCGCGAGCTTCGTCGTCGACAGCGCGCTGAGGCCGAGACTCGCGGCGACGATGCGAGACAGAGGGAGCGGCTCGGCGATTCTGAAATGGAGCGGCGCCGCCTTCGAAGAAGCGATGTCGATCGAGGCCGACGATGTGCTCGTCACGGAGCCGCTACACGTCAATCGCGCCGGAGACGCCTGGTTCCTGCGCAGTTCCGTCGGCCGCGACAAGGCTGTCGTGTTTCGGGTCGACTGGACCACAGGAACCCGGACGCTCATCGCCAGCCATGAGAAAGCGGACATCTCCGGGTGGATGATCGACCCGCGCACCTATGAGGTGACCGCAGCTTGCGCCGAATATATCCGCGACGAATGGATCGTCGTCGACCCCGCTGTCGGACGCGACCTTATGATGCTTGAGCGTGAGCTCGACGCGACGATCGAAATCGAGAGTCAGTCCGATGACGGCGCGCTCTGGGTCGTCGGCGTGAAGCGTCCGGATCGTCCCTATTCATGGCGTCTGCTCGACCGGCGCAGTGGAGCGATTACGTTCCTGTTCTCGGCGAGGCCGAAGCTCGACGAGGCGAAACTCGCGCCCATGCACGGCGTCGTCATCAAGGCGCGCGACGGGCTCGATCTCGTCTGCTATCTCACCTTGCCCGCGTCGGAGACCGGCGCGCGCCCCGCCCATCCGCTGCCGATGGTGGTCCTCGTGCATGGCGGACCGTGGGCGCGCGACAGCTGGCGTTACAATCGTGACGTCCAATGGCTCGCGAACCGCAATTATGCGGTTCTGCAAGTGAACTTCCGCGGTTCCGCCGGCTTCGGCAAGGCCTTCACCCGGGCCGGCGACCGCGAGTGGGGCGGGAAGATGCACGACGACCTCATCGACGCCGTCAACTGGTCCATCGAAGAGGGCGTCGCCGATCCCGAGCGCATCGCCATCTATGGCGCGTCATATGGCGGATACGCCGCCTTTGTCGGCGCCGCCTTCACGCCGGACGTATTTTGTTGCAGCGTTCCGGTGGTCGGGATCACCAATCTGGAGACGATGCTCGCCAATCCGCCGCCCTATTGGACTTCCTTCTACGAACAGGAGTGTCACCGCATCGGCGATCCGCGCACGCCCGACGGCGTCGCATTGCTCAAGGCGCGCTCGCCGCTTCACCGCGCTGGCGACATTACAAGGCCCATGTTGATCGGCCACGGCGCCAATGACGTGCGATGCAAAGTGTCCGAGAGCGACCAGATTGTCGCGGCGATGGCGGAGAAACATGTTCCCGTGATCTATGTCGTTTATCCCGATGAAGGCCACGGATTCGATCGGCCCGGAAACGACATCGCCTTCAAGGCCGTCATGGAGCTTTTCCTGGCCCGCTATCTCGGCGGCCGCGCGGAGCCCGTCGGCGACGACCTGGACGACTCAAGTCACGAGATTCGCGCCGGCGGCGCCGTCCTGCAGGAGATTCTGGCTGGCGCGACCTCACTGGCGACGTGAGCGTCCGCGATTGTCCATCCGCTCCGCACGGGGCCAAATCTGGCGTCTGTTGCTATAAACCTTAACAAAACGAACCGATTGCCGTTTTCTGCTTTACCTCGGATGTTCTGTCTCAAACTCCTACCCGAAAGGCGGAGGTCACCATGCGCTTGTCGATCAGAGCCCTGGCGGTTGCGGTAGCCGCTATCGCCGCCAATGCGCCGGCCTCCGCCTATACGCGCATTCACATCAATTTGTCGACGCAAACAATGTATGTGCAATCTTCGAGGGGCAGCTACGCGTGGCCCGTCTCGACCGCTCGCGCCGGATATGTGACGCCGCGCGGGAGCTATTCGCCGAAGAGCATGAAGCGCATGCATTATTCGCGAAAATACCATATGTCGCCGATGCCCCATTCAATATTCTTCCGCGGCGGCTATGCAATACATGGGAGTTACGAAACAGGGTCACTGGGCAGTCCCGCGTCACATGGTTGCGTTCGGCTCGCGCCATGGCATGCAAAACAACTTTACGACATGGTTCGCTCGGAAGGCGGTCACATTACGATATCCGGCGCCAGACCGGGCGGTTATTCGAGAGTTCGCGGGCCCGGCGTTCATGCTTCTGCAAGAAGCCGCGGTCGTGGAAACTACGCCGCTCCGTCGCAAGCAGCCGCCGGCAATCCATTCGTCGAATTGTTCGGCGACTCGCTATCCTGGTGAGGCGGCGGCGTTCTGTCGTCGACGATGTTTTTGTTCCCGCGGGGCGGCGATCATTTTGACGCCTGCCACGCGCCCTGGTCGCTGCCCCACTGGTTCTTGCCGGACCACGAGCCCGCGCCCCTGCGACCGTCGACGCGGCCTTTCACGTGGCCGCTGACACGGTAGGGCGTAACCCTGTCACCCCAGTCTCCGTATAACACGCCCTGCGCGGCGGCGTCGAAGGAGCCATCGGAATTAAGCGAGCCGGAGAAACGCGCGGTGAATGAGTCGCCCGAATAGACGCCCTTGATCGTGCCGGAGACGTTGGAGCCCGAGACGGTAAGGGTGATCGTGCCAGAGGACTTTCCAGTTATCCGGCCCTGATACCGGCCATCCAACACGGCGCCCGGCTGTTGCTGCGTTTCGTCACCACTTTCCTTGAATGGGTCACGACCGATTTCGCGACCATCCTTGTCATAGTGAACGTAATAACCACCAATGCGATTGCCTTTCGCATCGTAGATATAGACGACCTTCGTCTTTCCATTCTTGTCTTGCAGCCATCCGCCTTCGACCTCGGTTGTCCCGGCTGTTGCGGGCGCAGTGGAAGTCTGCGGCGGCGTCTCGGCCGGCGGCGCGATCGGATGCTCTTCGTCGGCCTGCGCATCGTTCTTGACCTCCGGTGACGTCACCGGCTTGGCGTCCGAGGTCGCAGCAGGGGGCTTGCGGATATCCGCTGCGCCGGCATCGGCGATCGCCTGACCGATCTCGGCCGTCCCAGCGTCGCCGCCGGTCGGCGCGTCGCCGCTCGCGCCGGACGTTTCGTCGCCCTTCTTTGAATCGAGGATCGCCGTCGCCTGCGATGGGTCGCTGACGACCAGCTTGCCTAAAGCCGCCCATGCGGCGGGGTCGTTCGCTTTCAGCGCTTCACGTTTTTCCTGATTGGTCATCTGGGCCCATGATTTCGTGCCCGTCTGCGCCGTCTTGCCGGCGTCGGGCGTTTTGGACCCGTCTCGACTGTCCTTCCCCGCTTCGTCTTCGGCTTTCGTCGCCGTTGACGGTTTTCCCTTGTCGGCTGTCTTATCTTTGCCGGGCTGCTTTTCCGTCTCTTTCCCTTCTTTCTCCTCTTTTTCTTTCTCGGTCTTTGGCTCCTTGTCCTTGTCGGCGCCGGCCAGTTTGCCTTTTGCGGCCTCGACCAGTTCCTTCGATTTTTCGCTGAGTTTCTTCTTGATCTCGTCGGTGGAGGCCTTGTCGAGAAGACCCGAGGCGGTCTTGTAACGCTCGTCGCCCGTCTTGGCGTACATGTCGTCCATGAAGGCTTTCAGGCGCTGTTGCTCGTCGCCATATTTTTTGTAGCCATCCATGATCTTTTTGTAATTGTCCGCGCCTATGGCCGCCTTGACCTTATCGCCGAAGATGTCGCGTATCGCGTCGTCGACTTTTGAGTTGATCGTGTTCTGAACGGCGGCGGCGGGATTTTCACTCGCCTTCTGGCCGGCTTCGGCCGCGGCTTCGACCCATTTCACCGTTTGACCTGAGGCGCCGCCGGTGATGGCGTTGAGCGACTGGATCATCGCTTCCGCGCCAATCGCCACGCCTTTGCGCAACTGCTGGTTCATCACGTCGATGCCGCGCATTTTCAATTCGTTCGCCGTTTCGGCGTATTTTATGCTGTCATCGGGACTTGTCGCTTCCCTCAACTCATTGTGAATCGCGGTCGCAAGCTTCGGATTGGCGAAGGGATCTGCGATCCGCGGGAGAGTCGGATCGCCTGAGTGATCCTTCTCGTCGAAGAAGTTTCGCCAAAACTGACCCGCCTTTTCATCGTATGGGTCGTCATTGAACGGCGGCATGTTCCTGAGCACATTGTGAGTGCGCAGCTTTTGGTAATAGTCTTTCAGCGCCTTCTCATCGTTGACTTCGATCCGCCCATTGCGAACGCTGATGACGCGCTGGTGGGTGAGCACGGTCAGGATGCGCTCTCTATTTTCGATGCCGGCTGTTTTGCCCGACGCCCAATCCAATGTGCGATCTACTAAAGAACCTTGGGCCTGCGTCGGCGAAGACACAATGGTTCCGGCGCCGGCAAAAGTGATGATCGCGAGCAACCATGTGGCGCTCGCGCAAAGCGCGGCGCGAGGACGGGGTTCGCATTTCGTGCGCGACGCGCCCTCAGGAAGGGCGGCGCTGGCAACAGGTGTTTTCATGATCTTGCCTCGTCAGAGCCACGAGTTCAAAAGCGCGCGCGCCTGCGCCGTTTCATCCGGCGCCGCGCTCGGATCAGTCGCGAGTTTTTGCAGCACCAGCAGGGCTTCGGCGCGCTTGCCTGTATCTTTCAACAGGATAGCCTGTCCCAGGGCGACCGCCCGCGCTTCGGGATGGCGGACGACGAAGCCGCTATAAAAAGAGACGCCGCGATCCCTCTCTCCGGTCTTTTGGTATAGATGCGTAAGATCTTCAACGACCTTGCAGGTTGCAAGCTCTGGCTTCACGTCGAGCGCCGTTTCGATCTGTTCGATGGCGGGCGCGAGCGAATCTCTGGAGATGAGGAGGCTCGCAAGGAGGAACCGGGCCTGAGTGTTGCGCGCGTCCAGTTCGATCGATCTGCGATACGCGGACTCGGCCTGCGAAGCATATTTCTCCCGATCCGCCGGAGCGAGGGAATTGGCGTAGCCGTAAATCCGCCAATTCTCCGAGCTCCTCGGCTCCATGGCGACAGCCTTTTTCGCCGCCTCATAAGCGCCCTGCCATTCGGCGACCGCCTGATTCTTCAAGAACAGCGCAAGGCGTTCGCGCGCGATCTCGAGCTGCTGCTGCGGAGAAGCTTCGTCCGACGGCTTGGCGACCTGCGCGGTTTCGTTCGGGAAACGGATTGTTTCAGCGACGCGATCACAAAGGCTGCGCGTCTCCCGCCATCGAAATTCGGGGGCGTGGCAAGTGAACCTGAATCGCGCGCCGTCCTTCGCACCGCCATCGATGATGACATCGTAGCCGCGCCAACCCATCGAGGGCGTGCGCCACGTGATTTTTCTGGCGTCCCGCCCGCCCAGGCGCATGCGCGCATCCGACATCACTTCGTCGCCTGTCGGCTCCTCCGTCACGTCGCGAGACCAAACGAAGGTCAATGTCGCGCCGCGATCCGGGCGGTTGGGGTTATCGGTAATCGTAAAATTCCAGTCGGGCCCATTTCGGTCTACTTGCGCAGGCGTTTGCCGGTCGACGCCAGGCGCGCGCAACCTCGGCGGCGATAGAAATGTGACATCGCCGGCGTCCCATTCTCGCCAGCCGTCTTGACCCGAGGCGGATGCGGTCGGTCCGGCAGCCGCAAGCACAATAGCAAGCCATTTGAGAGAAAGTCCGTCGATGCGCAACGCAGGGCGCATTGAGTCCGTCCCTCGCCATTCCATGGTCGACCTCGGTTCATCCTCGCTTTCGGCGACGTCGCGACGACGAAAGCGCCAATGAGAGATTTTGCCCCAAATCGGCGCTGTAAACCAGAAGAGCAGTGACCTATGGGGAGAAACCCCATAGGAGACGCCGATTGCCAAGTCATGCAATGATCGCGTCTCGATGACCATGCGTCATTTTGATCCAATGATGATGGTGCCATGTCGCATGCACGCCATCAACGCTTCAATCAGCCAGATTAAATCAGCGACCGGAGCCTCCGGCGCCGGATATTTAGAAACTAGCTTCTACCGAAATTTGCAGGCTCTGCGTTTATGTCGCGAACCGTCGGCCAAAACAGGCGAAGTGCATGACCCATGGCCGCCAGCAAACTGAGCGGCCATAGATTGCCCGCCTTCGGCTCAACGATAAACGCGGCCGACATAGGGACGGTAGGGCGTCGGGCGACCGGGCAACCCCGGCCCAACTCCAACCCGCCCCGGGCCGCCGACGCCGCCAAAACCGCGGGCCCCCGGACGACCAACGCCAACACCCGGCCCTCTGACCCAGGCGTCAGCGGGGATCGAGGTCGCCGCGAGGAGGACCAGTGCCGCGATGGCCGTGAGAATTTTCTTCATATTTTCTCCTGAGTAACGAGATGAGATAAATAAACAATCGCATAACTCATTGCACCTGCCTAGATGCTCTCGTGAATCGAAAATAGAGAAATGCATACCCCATGCTCAGTGATGGATTTGTGCTTCTGACTGTCAACGAAATCCATTGTCCGGAGAATGTATACCAATTTGGAGCCGACGCGATTTTTGTGCGTTCGCTGTCTATTACCAAAATATCGGGTTTTCGATTCGTTTCACGATGCTTTGTTTCCGTTCCTTGGCCGGCAATCGTCGCGTGGATACTTGACATGGCGTATTCCGCGCTCCGCCATTCAGCGGTCCATGCCGGCTGAATCTCGGGTCTGCCGAAAGCGGCGTTCGATTATCTGCGCGGGCAGGACAATGTTTTTTCGAGCGAGTATACAATTGCTTCGTTTTCGCCGCCGTCGTCATATCGCGGCCCTGCACCATAAGCATGCCCGAACGGCCGAAACCGGCGCTCCCTTCTCGCCGCGCCTTCCGCGCACTCTTCAGCTATTGATGATATTATGAACAGGATACGGAAAAGATTGGAGGGAAGCGATGCATTTTGTGATTTCCGCCACCTATGGGCCAACGGATCCGACCAGGGCCATGCTGCCCTTTATCTTCGCAGCGACGGCGCTTCAGGACGGGGGCAAGGTGACGCTGATGCTGTTCGCCGACTCCGTTTTTACGGCCGTCGACGGAGCGGCCGTCAGGCTCGTGCCAGTCGGGCCGCCCAACAAATATGAGGACGTCGTCGGTCATCCCGACGCGTCGGTCCTCGTCTGCAAGCCCTGCCTCGAAGCTCGAGGACTGGATGCGGCGAAACTGGACAAGCGTGTGAAGCTTGGCGGCATGAGCGACTTCCATTCGGCCGCCAAACAACCTGACACCAGGGTGATCAATTTCTGAATGTTTTGCGGCGATCAATGTCGACGGCTCGCAAAGCAAGGCGCTCGAAATCGACTAGGTGAAATCTGGAGCGGCCGGGATCGGCCGGTGCGGTCGCGCGCGCCGCCCGGCGGACCGGCCAATAGGAAGCGACGCGTCCGGTCAGCCGATGTCAACGATCCTTTAAATCCCTTATCGCTCTATGGTCGCTCGAAGCGTTCGAGGATTTCTCATGGCGGCCATCACGACCAACCCCACGCGTATCGACAGGAAGCCCGCAAGGAAGCAACGCCGATCGCAAACGTCGGTCGGGACGGCGCCAAGAATTTGGGCGCCGGCATTCCTTGGTGGAGATAGGGGAAAATATGTTGCCTTGGTTTTGAAGTGCCTCGTCGCCACGGCGGTTGTGTTCGGCGCCGTTTCGGCTCTGACCTCGACGAAAGAGCGCCATGCGACACTATACAGACCTGCCGAAAAGCAAAAGCGCGTCGCCGGGCACAAGACAGCAGAATCTGGCATAGCCCTTACAGAAAATAAGGCGCCGATAAAACACCGCGCGGCGCTCGTCTCCGGGAACAATGCCGCAATTCGGGAGGCGCCGAGAGCAAACGCGAAAATTCTGGATAGAGCCGTCTTCGGATCTTCGGTTGACGTAATCGGGGAGGACGGCAGATGGGCGCAGGTGCATGCCGTCGGCCAAAATGTCAGCGGTTGGATCGAAAAGGGAAGTCTGAATTTCTGATTTAGTTTCAACTAATTTCTGTAAGCGCGCCGGCGTCGATCGTTCCGACCAGCGACCAGCGCCGGCGTTGCCGCTCGCTTGTCTTATGAACCAATGACGCCCGACAATGTCTCGCGACTGTTCCGCCCGGAAGCGGCGCGTGTGAAGGAAGACAATAGGGGATTCTGTATATGGCCAGATCAAGGAACGGCATCGCGCAATGAAATTCGGGCGGCTTCGCTCGAAACATTGGCGATTGCATTGAAAAATAGCCAAGACATACGCTTGAAATAATTACCGATATGCTGCCGATCCAGCCTTTGCCTGCAATATAGTCCAATTGACGTCTGCATAGCGACGTCGGCTGCCGATCGAGCGAATAGCGTGAGTTGAATTGTCAGAAACTGAAATCGGCTCCGCAAGGGAAGCTCAGTTTTCCGGCTTTCGATGCTCGCCTGGTCAGCGTTAGCGCTGACCTCCTTTGACGATGTTAATTGACGACAAATAAGGGTCGGGTAGTCGCCATCGTCGCGCGCCTCCCGCGTTTTTTGCTCATGCCTTTTAGCAGGACAGGAAGTTTTCGAAGGGTCGCCTAAAACAAGCGGTTTTCCGCCGACAAAATTGAGATTACACTCTTGGGTAGTTTTCCCTTCCCGGAGACCCTCTCATGTGCCGCGGTTGTTTCAGCCCTCTCGTTTTCGATAGCGATCTCCATCAAAGTGGCGGCGATCGAATGTTTGGCGGCGCCTCAATCCGCCCCTCTCGGCGTAATTTCATGGCGTATTCGGTCGCCGCAGCTACCGCGGCCGCCGCTGTCGCAAGCGGCCGTTCTGCCACGGCGGCGGAAACGGAAGCCGATGTCATCTTCAAGGGCGGGAAGATCATTCCGGTTCCCGGATCCGCTTCAGTGAAAGCGCTCGCAATTGCAAACGGCAAGATTCTGGCGCTCGGCTCCGAAAGCTCCGTAATGGGCCTCAAATCGAGAAACACGAAAATTGTGGATCTCGATGGACGCGTCATGATGCCGGGTTTCATCGACCCCCACCACCATACGGTCCTCGCCTCCCTGATTTTCGAGCTTCTCAATGACGTTGGCTACACGAAATTTCCCACGCGCGGGAAATTGCTCGCAGAATTGCGTGCAATCGCAATGCGCACGCCGCCCGGTCAATGGATCAGTTGCTCCAATTTCGATAATCTCCTGCAGGGCGGCGACCTCTCACGCGAGGAGCTGGATGGAGTGTCGACCAGCCATCCGATTTTTGTCTGGTATACAAATGGACATGACGCGTGCGTCAACAGCATGGCGTTGAAAGTCGCGAACATCCCGGAGGATATAGGCGTTCTAACGGGTGGAGGGCATTTCGGTCGCGACGAGAAGGGACAACTGAACGGGCTTGTGTACGAAGAGAGCGCGCTGAAAAAATTTGCGCTACTTGCTTTTCCGAAGATCACTCCCCAACTCGCTGCGAAAGCAATGGGGGATTATCTGCGCTCCGTTGCGGCCGTCGGCAATACAACGGTGCACGAACCCGGCACCCTTCGCTCTGAATGGATTGCTCCCTTTGCAAAATTTTCCTCGCGCGCCGCTTGCCGCACCAGTGCGAGCCTGATGTATGAAGATATGAAGGGGATTGAACCGTATCGCGATCTTGGGTTTGGGTCCAAAGCCACGCAACTGCCAAACTCGCTGTTCTCCCTGTACGGCATAAAGATTGTCGGCGATGGGTCGAACCAGACAGAGACCGGCGCACAGACGTTGCCCTATTTGGGAACGCAAGAGAAAGGCGCGCCGAACTTCGACGCTAGAACGCTGAAGCAAATGGTGGCCGAGGTCAAGGCGGCCGGATTGCCGGTGCTGATTCACTGCAATGGCGACTATGCAATCGACATTGCTCTTGACGCCATTGAGGCTGCTTATGGCGCGTCAGTGTCGGACGGCGTCAACCGTATCGAACATTCGACGATGGCGCGACCCGACCAGATCCAGCGCATGAAGAAGCTCAATGTACAACCGAGCTTCCTCATGAATCATGTCCGACTTTACGGCGCTGCATATCGGGATCAAATCTTTGGCCCGGAGCGGACTGCGTTTACAGATCCGGCTGGTGAATGCGTCAAAGCCGACCTTCCGTTCACCTTGCACACGGACTCGCCATGTTCGCCGCCGGGATCGCTCGCGCTTGTAAGCACCGCGATCACGCGCCGCTGTGCGATAGACGGTTCGACTATCGGTCCGGATCAGGCGGTCTCGCTAGATCAGGCGCTTCGGGCGGTCACTATAAACGCCGCGCATCAAATAGGCCTTGGCGACCGGATAGGCTCACTTGAAAAGGGCAAGGAAGCGGACCTCGTCATTCTGGAGAGCGATCCTTACAAGACGCAGCCCGAAAAGCTTGGTGAAATTAAAATCAGCGAAACCTGGGTTGCGGGCGAAAGGAAATACAATAGCTGAACTTGACGTCGGGCGGTGTTGGCAAAAAAGACCATGTCACGACAAGATTTAGGCTCCTGGCAAGGGAGCGGTCGACTTGCATCCATGAATCGACTGGTCATCTTTTCCGACATGCTTCTTGCCAGCGGCGCCCGACAATCTGTACGGCGCCTCTGGAAATTTGCCGCCGTTTCAAAGTGGAAACTGCGATCCATTCATTTTGGCGACGCCTTGTTCCGGGTAGACCGCGCGGAGAAGAGAAGGGGCCAACATATGAAATGCTGACGTCGGATTTTTAAAATTTCCTATATCTTGCGTGTTCACGCCGAAACGGTTTAGCGCGAATCATGGTGGAGTGTCGGGTTGAGAAAAAACAATGGCCTACGATGTTGAAAATGGCGCGGGCAGGAACTTTGTAATAGGAAAACGTTCATATTTCGACGACTTAGCAGCCTGTCATACCCCCTTGTGGCGCAGCGCTGATTTGGTGGCTGTCGAGCGTTGAAAATCCATATGAAAGTTGGAGACCTCCATAAACCGCGATTTTGGCTGGTGGAGGTCGTCGCATACCGGCGACCGTCTCGCGAGCGCGGATTGGGCTGGCTGATATCTTGGCCTCAGGCGGCTGCGGCAGCCTTACTGTCGGCTCCCGGCCTCAGGCCGTTGCGTATTTTCCCTTCAGGAAGACGAAGCGGCGCATGTTGTAGGCGAGATTGGCGAGGCCGATCTTGACCCTGGCCCTTCCGATGCCGATCGTGCGGACAAAGAGGGCCATCGGTCCCTTTTGCAAGGCGAACACATGCTCGACTGCGCTGCGCACCTTCGACTTCTGCGCATTGGCGATCCGCACGCGTTCCGGCATCGGCCGGCCCTGCGGCTTCTTCCTGTGGATGCGCGAGACGAAGCCGCGCCGTGTCAGCATGGCCTCGTTCTTCGCCGAGCGATAGGCCGTATCCGCCCAGACGTCGCTCGCCGTGTTGGTCCGGTCCAGAACGTCTTCGAGCCGCGCGCCGTCATGCGCGGCGGCGTGGGTCGCCGTCCATTTGCGGATGAGGCCGAAGCCGCGGTCGATCGACACGTGATTCTTGTAGCCGAACGCCGCAATGGCCAGATCGACCGGCGGAAGCGAGCCATCCTCGCGCGGCTTGGCCTTGCTGTATTTCACCGTCCAGCGCGCGTCGCGATCTTTCTGCGCGAGCTTCTTCGGCTTGTCCGTCCAGCCATTCGGAATGCGGCCGTCCCGGATCGCCTTCTTTTCTTCAAGCGTATTGCGCTGCCTGGGCGCGGCGACGATCGTCGCATCGACAATCTGTCCGCTCATCGCCAGAAAGCCCGCTTCGCGCAGCGCCGTGTCGAAGCGCGCGAACAGGGCGTCGACGGCGTCGGCCTTTTTCAGCGCCTCGCGAAACGACCAGATCGTATTGGCGTCGGGAACCGCGTCGGCGAGCCCCAAGCCGAGGAAGCGCATGAAGGACAGCCGGTCCTTGATCAGATATTCGCAGCGCTCGTCGGAGAGCGCATGCATGGCCTGCAGGATCAGGATCTTGAACATGAACACATGATCGAATGGCGGCCGCCCGCCCTTCGAGCGATCCCCGCGCGGAACCGCCGACTCCAGAGAAGGGCGGAACAATTCGAAATCGACGAGAGCGTTCAGCCGCTCCAGATCGTCGCCCTTGGCCGACAACTCCGCCAGGCGCTCGTCCACATCGAAAAAACCGGGAGCTTCTTTCGTCATGCCCGCCATCCCCTTCGCGACATGATATGAGTGAATCAGCTCAAGCGCATTTTGCCCAGGGGTTTATGGAGGTGTCCAGTTTAGCGCTGAAGGCGGCGGGCCGTGATGCGCTGATTCTCCTTGCAGATCAGTTTTGCGTCCATAGTCATTCCGGCCTTGGTCTGCGCCTGCTGCGAATGTGAACAGACGGGGTGTGCAGAAGCTAAAAAATTATCTTATTCTAGCTCGGCCTTCATGAACTGAGGATGTAACGAAGGGCGAATCTAATGGATAGAATGGAGACGGCCGCAACAAAGGAAAACGGGGCTTTCTTGCGCGCCTCCGCATTCGGTCGCTTGCGATCGTGCGCACAGATGAAAAGCGATCGAATGTCTTTACTTTCTTGGTCTTTGGGTCTGAAATGCGCTGTCGCAATTAGCGCTGTCAACGTCGGCATAGCCGGCGCTGCCGTGCCGAACACATACATCCAGCCGGATATATCCGCAGCCAAAATTTTCGAAAACAATAGAAACTATACTGTGGAAGTCAGCATCCTGGCGACTGATTTCGAAGAGATGTTCCGAAGGCAATTATCTGGCTTGGGCAGAATCGACCTTTCGGGCCCGGGACTCCTCGAACTCGAGATAGGGAGATTCGTCGCGAGAAAAATAAAGATGCAGAGTGTGGAAGGAGCAGCCTGTCAGAGCAAAGTCGAGAAAGCTGGGGAGGACCCGTCAAATGAAGAGGGCGTTCTCGTCGTGCTGACCTTCGAATGTGCGACGCGGGATGTCGTTTACGACGCGAGAGAGCTTCTCGCGTCGCTCGGCCCCAGGGCCTGGCAGGTTGTAACGATCATCGGCGACAAAGCCGCCAGCCAGATCATGATCAACGCCAGCGGTCCGCCGGTTGCGCTTGGCAAATCGTCCGGCTAGCCCGGTCCTCGGGTAATCGTCGCTGGAGGGTCGGGACTTGTCCGAGGGGATGTCATCGCCCCTCCACGCGCGCGGGACCGTCGCCTATGCGGGCGGCGCGAACAACCAGTATGCCCCGAAACAGGCGATGACCCCGGAGCAAATCTGCACCAGGCGCAGATTGCGCTGTCCGTTGAAAAACAGTCTGTCGATGAGCACAAGGAGCGGGACGACCACCATCACGACGCCAATCTGACCAACTTCGACGCCGAGGTTGAAACTTGCGAGCGCCGGCACAATCGCACGTTGCGGCACGCCCATTTCAGTCAAGCCGCTGGCAAAGCCGAAGCCGTGGACGAAGCCGAAGAGGAAAGTGTCGCGCCACCGCCCCTCGACCTTGCGCGTAAAGAAATTTTCGATGGCGACATAAATAATAGAAAGCGCGATCGCTGTTTCGGTCCATGCGCTAGGGATATTGACCACCTGAAGGGCCGCCAGCGACAGGGTAATCGAATGTGAGATGGTGAAGGCGGTCACGATCTTGACGACCGGCCAGGCGCGGGACGCCCACAGCACAACCGCGAGCAAAAAGCACAAATGATCGTATCCCGTCATAATATGCTCGATACCGGCCGCAAAGAATTTTGGCGCGAGGCGCCAGGGAGAGAGCAGGGGCTTCGAGAGATCGATCAGCGAGTCGCCCGGATAGATCATGACCTGACCCGGCGCCGGCTCCCGGCCCATTCGTTGCGCTTCGGTCAAGGCCGACGCGTCGTCCTTCTCGCCGATGCTGACGAGATGCTTCGCGCGTGGCCCCTGCGCTTTCAGGAGCTCGAACGGGTTGTAGAAGATCTGCCCGGGGACGGCGGTGCAATCCATCCTCAGAATAGCCTTGGAATCATAAGGATTGGTGGGGTCTTCGCCAACGGAGACGACCGTGCTTGGGCAGGTTTGGCCTTCCTCATTTTGCAATGCGACGCGTTTCTGGATGAATTTGCCGATCATCGCTTCGATGACGCCCGGCTCGGTGAGGTCGATGTCCTTTAATTCCTTCTTGTTTTCAGCGAACATCCGCTCGATATCCGTGCCCAGGAAGCCGACATCGACGCGATAATGGCCATTCCCTTCCGGCACGATCCGGCTGCTGGAAATATCGGCGGTGTGGGCGGCAGCGGCCGTCACGAGAAAAATCATCGCCCATAGGGCGGCGACTGCGATTCCCATAGACCGCGCCATTGCCGATGGCTCCCTTGACGTGACGGAAAGACGCTGCGTATGCATTGTTGGCGGATTGTGCATATTGTGCGAGGAATAACAAGCTCAAGTCCGGCGGCGTCGTTGGGCGGGGCGTCCGGGTCGGGCGACGCGGATGGGTTGGGTCCTTGGGCATTGGCGGAATGCGCCGGAAGCGGCAAACTGAGGACTCTTCGTGTCGAAGGTCGGGCGTGATGACGAAATTTCAGCATAGGTACAAGAACGCTTTTGCGGGCAAACGGATCGCGTTTTTCGCCGGGGCCATTCTGGCGGTCGCAACGGCGCCCGAGCGCGCAGCGGCCTATGGGAACGGCCTCGCGCCCGGCGAACCGGAGCGCAGGCAGTCCGCCCCGGCGCGAAAAATCGAGCTCAGTTTCCCGTCCCGGCCGCCGACCCCAGCACAGCGGCCGATCATTCTGGCGCACGCGATTATCGTCCGCACTTCTCCAGCGCAGGGCGGCGTCGCCGACGCCAATATTGGTAAGGTCGATGTTTGGTACGACGCGGGTATCCGTGACGCCTTCACCGCCCTGGCGGTCGTCAGCGCATCCGGCGAACGGGTGGACAAGCGCGACGCAGCTATCGACGGCGCCGATCCGGCCCATGTTTCGGTGAGCGTCAATTCGTTGACTGCCGGGAAATATACGGTGCGCTACCGCGCATTGTCCGCCGACGGCCATCTCGTGAGCGGCGCCTGGGAATTCGAGGTGCGCCCCTGAATTGAATTCGAGAGAGCGACGCGCCGCGACATATTCGAACAAGAAAAGCGTTGAAGGCGCTCAATGTCGAGAGGGAAAGGAAGCCAAAGCGATGACTCCGACCGGTCGGTTAAACTTGATCCTGTTTCTGGGCATTGTTCTACTCGGGGGCGTCAATGGAGCCGTTTTTTCCTATGGATGGTGGGGACCCGCCTTCAACCAATATGTGAGCGACTTCTGGAAAGCGCATACGCTGAAACCCGCCGTAAAGGCAGGCGACCGAACGATATCCGAATGTCTCGGCGTGAGCGATTTTTACTCAGTGCACCTCACCACTTATTTTCTGGCGGATTCATCCGAAAGCGCGGGAGGCGCAACAGACGATTTGACCAAATATGACGAATATTGCGACCGGGTGCCGGGAACAGGCAAGGTCATTTTCTCCATCACTCTCATGGAAAAGGAAGCCAGGGGCGAAACTGTCGCGCTTTCATTCTTTCAGGAGGAATCCGACGGCGCTCTCAAGCCGATAAATTCTCTGCCCTCGAAGCCCTATCCGAGCGGATTTGCAACACTGGAAGCGACGGTCCCCCACAAAGGGAAATATGTTCTCAAGGTCGCGTTCGGGGAAGCCAAGAACAAGGAAGACACGATCGAAATGCCAATCCGCGTCGGGCAGTAAACGGCGCACTCCGCCACGTTTCTCCTGGCCGCGGACGAGGGAAAACCTAAAACAACGTCGGGCGCGACAACGCGCGGCGTTTTTGTAGCCATCGCGTAACGCCGGTCAGGAAGAGGAAGAGGGGCGACAAACCGATCAGCAGAGCGATTGGACGCCCGAGGCCTCCGAACGCCTCGCCGCTGTGTATCGGAAACAGCCATTCGAGGAAGGTCTCGCTCCCTGTGAAACGACTACGATCTTGCACGCCCAGGACCTGGCCCGTGTATTGGTCCACGCCGACGTTTCGATAGGTTTTTGTCTGGTTCGGCTCCCAATCCGATTGCTTGCCGACGACATAAACAGCCGTGGGGCTGCTCGGGAAGAGAATCCAGTGAAGCCTGCCGTCAGGGAACACCTTATTCGCGACCGCCGCCGCCTCGCCTGCGCCGATCGGCTGGCGTCCAGCGCCCGGCGTCGATTTTCCAAAATCCGGATCCGCTCGCACAGGCGAAAACAGATTGACGACGGATCGCGTCGCCGGTTTGAAGATCATGGCGACTCCCGTAAACAGCGTGATCAATAAAATAGCCGCACAATAGGCGCCGATGCTCTTGTGCAGATCATACACAACTCTCTCGGGGCTGGCGCCCCATTTGACCTTCAAACCCAACCGCCAGTTGCCGTTGAGCGGCCACCAGAGATACAGACCGAGCATCAACGAGAAGAAAAGCGCTATTCCCAACGCTCCGACGATGTAAGCGTTGTTGACGCCAAGCAATAAAGTCCAGTGAAAGGTCATGAGGCTCGCAACGAGCGGCTGCGAGAGCGGATCGTCGCCATGCAGGAAAAGCCGCTGCCCCTTGACTTTCGCAGTGTAGGGATCGACAAATATTTCATAGGCGTAGGTGTCGAGATCATCCGTCTCGACGATGTAGGTTAGCGCCGCGGCCGATTTAGGCCCGCGAGGCATTGTGAGCCTTTCCAGTTTGCCGTCCGGCGGCATCAGGGCGACCGCAGCGGCGATGATCTCGTCGATCGGGCGATAGACGGAGTTTTTTTGCGGCTTCTCAACGCGCATGATCGACGCGTTCAGTTGTTCGTCGATGTCCTCGCGATAGGCGAGGAGCGCTCCGCTGAGCCCGATCAAAACGAAGACTGCGCCCGCGAATAAGCCTATCGTGCGGTGGATTTGCAAAATCAGTGTTCGTCCGCTCCCGCGCCGCCGCTCGAATCCTGCGACAATTGCCTTATCGTCTTGAACGGTTTTGTCGGGCATCGTGAAACAGCTCTATTTGTTCTTGCGATTGCGGCATAGACGGCGCTGATCCTCTATCCTCGGTAGGCGGCGTCTTGACCATCGCGCAGACTCATGGTGCGCCGCGCTCATACGCAAGAAGCGCGTGAAGCGGCGCCTCGCCATCGAACCGGTCGGTCCTTGCATGCCGACGCCAGCGCGATGATGCAATCGAGACCGGATCGACGACATGGTTTTCGATCCTTTACTTCAGCCGCACTCGGTGGATCCGGAACCCGTCAAGTCTTGCTTCCTGCACGAGGATGACTGGGAAAGGCTTCCCAAGCCGTATGATTGCTTTTTGCTTCAATTCTGAAAAACGCGCAAGCATTGGGTAAATGCCGCCAACGGAAGGGCTGTGCTTCGACGTTTTCTGGCTTGTTCTACGATCTGCATGCTTGGGGGCGGTTCATAGGCTTCAAACGGAACCCCGTTCATCATGACACGGGGATAAGCGTCCGGCCTTCGCCATCAGACTCGGGCCGCGGCTATTACGACATCCAAAAGCGGCGTATGCTTTGCGGGTCGTTGACTTTGGACCCAAGAATCGTATTATCGTCCCGGCACAACGAAGCTTCAGTTGAGCCTGAACAAGGAATCTAACTGAAGACAATGGTAACTGATCGGAACATCGACGCGATAGAAAAATAATTTCGAAGCTATTGCGCGTAAGATGTCTAATCATTTACTTTCGAGTTACCTGTTGGCTGAGCCACTAAACTCTCACAGAAAGTTGAACAAGGGCGTTATGCAACCTCCTGTAAACGCACTGACCGAACGGTATGCCATCTATGACCAAATCGACCGTATACCGGGTTGGCTTAATAAGACGACAGCTCACAGAACGATGGATATTCTCCGCTGGCAGGCCGACCAAGGCATCACGGGAAACCTTCTGGAGATCGGCGTTTTCTGTGGCAAATACTTTGCGGTTTTGGTCGATTCCGCGATAGCAACCGATTCGACCGCGCTGGGTATCGATACGTTCCAGTATTCGCCGGAGCAGCGCGTGGTGGATGAGCTTGGTAGGGTATTCGGCCCTGACGGCAAAAAGTCCTTCGCGATTTGGCGGCGGCAATCATCCAGCGTGACGCCGCACGAGATTGCGGCGGCCATCCAGCAGCCCCGCTTCATTAGCATCGACGGGGCGCATGACTTCGAAAATGTGTATCGTGACCTTCTTCTTTGCGAGCAGGTTCTGGGATCTGAAGGCGTCATCGCCGTGGATGATTTCCTCAATCCGCTGACTATTGGCGTTAATCAGGCTGTAAATGCATTTTTGAGCACGCCGCGCGCTGTCGTCCCTGTGGCCTATATTTCCAACAAATTGTTTCTCGCGCACCGATCAAACGAGGACCGGTACCGGTCCGCCATCGAGAGCATGATCATGGAAGGCGATGAGCCGCAAAGCGTGAACTTCCGCACAAACATTCAGAAGGGCAGGCATAACGTCGAGCAGGACTTCCATGGCCATAAGATCGTCCTTTCATAGCGATTGAGGTCATGAAACCGATTCTGTACCTTCACGTTGGTGTACATAAAACCGGCACCACGGCGATACAAAAGTTCCTCTTCGACAACGCTGATCGACTGAACGAGGCTGGCGTCTTCCGTCCGGTCACGGGCGCGCTCGATAACGCCGTGAGCTGGGGTCATCATGAACTCGCCTGGACGCTTCGGGATGGAGACAAAAGCGGCCTCTGGCGCAAGGCGCGCTTGGAAATCGCTGGCAAAAAAGCAGTCGTTAGCTCCGAAGAATTTTGTCTCATTCGCGGCGCCCATTCCTATGCGCCTGTGAGGAATGCTTTTGACGGATGGTCGATTCGACCCATCTGTTATGTGCGACGTCAGGATCAACTGCTCGAGTCAATATATAACCACCATGTCAAGTCTCTTGGCGAAACCGAAGACATACAAAGCTTTGCCAAGAGGCTTGGAAGGCGATTGGACTACAAGCAATTCATCGACACCCTGGAAGGGGTCTTTGGGCAAGGTTCCGTAACGGTGCGCGTTTATGACAAGCGCGAGTTCGATGATCTCTTTGACGACTTTCTCCTCCAGCTTGGCGTGAATGGCGCAGGTTGGAACCGGCCTGCCACCGCAGTGAATCCGGGTCTCTCTTCCGACGGCGTGCGTCTCATGCTCAAGGCAAACCGGGCTCTAAAAGACGCGCCAGACGCGTTGAAGCGATCTCGCGCCCAAATCATGCGCGAGCAGAGCTCACCGGCATTTGCCGCTTACGACATCCTCAGCGCGGACGAGCGGGAGCAGTTGATGAAGCGCTTCCAAGCGGATAACGACGAAATCGCATCCCGATTCTTGGGACGAAGCCGCCTCTTTGACTGAGGTGGGGCGGGGCCTTGACACTTCGCAGGCTGATTATAGCAAAGCCATCTTCAGCAAGTGCGGATGACAGTGACCGCCTATAACTCTGGCGGATTGCGAGGCGCTGTGCGACATACGTCCCGTTGGATAGGCTCACTATTCCCCCTCCCCATGGGGTCTCTTGCCCTCAAAGGGCCGCAATAGGCCAGGATTTTAATTGAAACGGGGCTTTTTCGTTGATCAAACAGAGTGTTCGGGCGCGATGTGCTTCACATCAGAACCCTCGGACTGCGACGGGGTTCGCGGGCGTGAAGCACAATTGAGGAGCTCACAAGGTTCCTCGAGCATAATACTTGGGGGCGACAGCAGCATTTTTTACGCCGACGCCAAGCGATTTTTCTTGCCAATCAAATGTAAATGCAGAGGCTTGTTGATATCGCCAAGTTGTGGCAATAAAGAATCCCTGTTTGGGAGGACTGGCAATGTGCCGACTAAATTGGCGCGCAACCAAAACAGCGCTTCGTTGAAGGCGCTCCTATGCATTCAGGTCCTTTCATGAGTCGCCGGTTTGTGTTGGATGCGCCCAATATGATCCCTTCCCTGGAAGCGATCTACAAGCGCCCGGGATCACTGGTGCGCGAAACACGATTTGAGCCGTTTCTGGTGAAACTTGGACTTTGTCCAACCGAGCGCGCGCCCAATCACCCGCGTCGCCGCGCCATCGACAGCTCTCAGCACGATTTGCGCCTTCACTCGCGAGCGGCGTTCCGTCCTGATCGAGCGCGCCAAGCCCTCCAGTTCGGCGCGTTCATCACAAGGCAACGTAACCCGCGTCGCTCCAGAAAGGTTGTCGATGCAGCCTTGAATTACTTCTCACCGAAATGCGACAGTAGCTACTAGTGCGGGGTCCCGCTATGGCGGTGCGTGACGCCGATCAAATTCCACTAGAGGAATTTGCGGACAACTAGCTGAGCAACTCGGATGCGTCTTACCTTGGAGGAGATCGCCAGTGATATTCACTGAATTAAATCGACTTTATGCCAAGGTCGTCTATGGGGACAAACAGCCCGAGTATATCGTTCCTGGCTATCTGTTCGAAATTTTATTGAATGCGGCCGTGTCTAGCATAAGAGTCGACGAAGACTGGTATCTAGCGCGATACGAGGATGTCGGACGCGCAATTGAGGCTGGCTTTGTAAACAGCGCAGCCGAACACTATCGTCTCTATGGCTACAAGGAGAACCGGCAACCCCGGCCGATCAAGGTCGATGAGGATTTTTATCGACAACAATACCCGGATATCGTCGCTGCGATCGAGGACAACATATTTGAATCGGGACAGCAGCACTTTGAGCGGTCAGGCTTCGCAGAAGGACGACTCCCCTACCCGAATTTCTCTTTGTTCCGAGGTGACCGATGAGCAAAGCTTACTGGCGTAAACTTCTTGGTTTCGTCAATTCTTCAGGAGCCGAAGTGTTGGTCGTCGACGAGAAGTTCTATCTCGCGGCATACCCTGATGTCGTTGCGTCAGGGATATCTGCACACGATCACTTTCACAATTATGGTTGGAAGGAAGGCCGAAATCCTGCCTCCTGCTTCCACACGTTATATTATGCAAAAAAAAATATGCCGGGTGGCCAACTTTCTATGAATCCTCTGTTGCATTACGCGCAACTTGGAAAAAAGACTGCCACTGCTCCAAAAACGCCGGCTGAATGGCTGGAAATACAAAAAAAAGAAATTGCCTATCTTTTCGATGAAACATTTTACAAGCGACAATATGGGCCTATGCTCAGCTGGCTTGAGCCTATTGATCACTACTTAGAATCCGGCTGGAAGCAGGGTTTCAATCCTCGAGAGGATTTCGACACGCAACAATATGTTGCGCTCAACTCCTTTCTTACCAACTCAGATATCAATCCATTTTATCACTTCATCGTAACCGCAGAAAATTCGCGCGCGCAAGCAGCGTCGTCGACACAAATGGGCGGCGACCAGCAATCAGTCGCAAGAGAAGCCGAAAGGATGGAGCTGATAACGGCGATTGCTCCACATTTCGATGCGCGATTTTATTGCGATGAAAATCCAGACATCGCAAGGGCTAAGGTTAATCCGGTCAGTCACTACGTTGACTATGGCTGGAAGGAAGGGCGTAACCCAACTGCGTATTTCTGGACTAATTATTACCTGTCCAGCCATCCCGAAGTTAAGTTGGCGGGCGTGAATCCATTTCATCACTATCTGCGCCATGGACGGCAGAATGGCTTGAAGCCCAATCCTATGGGTGTGGAACGATGGTCGCGTCCTGTCGCCCCCACTGACGAACAATGGGCAAAGCTGGCGCCCATGACAGACCAAGAACACCTCGATGTAAGCGTAATCGTGCCTGTCTATAAAGGCTACGATGATTCTTTGGCCGCGATATATTCTGCTCTTTGTAATCCGCAGAAATGTAAATTTGATCTTATTGTCGTTAACGACAAGAGCCCCGAGTCAAACCTGACGGAAAAGCTGCGGGCTTTGGCGCAGAAAGGCTTGTTCGTGTATGTCGAAAACCCCGAAAACCTTGGTTTCGTAAAGACCGTCAACAAGGCATTGCAAATGCGGCCACACAATGACGTGGTCCTGCTCAACGCAGATACGCTCGTCTATGGCGATTGGCTCGACCGCCTGCTTCAACATGCCAAGAATGATTCGAGAGTTGCGACTGTGACGCCGTTCTCCAACAACGCGTCAATTTGCAGTTATCCCGATACGAATCGTGCTAATTTTCTTGCACTCGAGTGCACATTAGAACAACTTGATGAGTATGCGAGCGTTTCTAATAAGGGACGAAGCACGCGCGTGCCGACGGGCGTCGGATTCTGTTTCTATATGCGTAGATCCGTTATCGATGAAATCGGCGATTTCGATCTCGTTTTCGGCCGAGGCTATGGCGAGGAGAACGACTTCTGTATGCGCGCCTTAAAAGCCGGTTACAAGAATCTATTCGCGCACGACGTCTTCGTCTATCACAGTGGTCAGGTCTCCTTCAATGAGTTTCGTATAGAGGAGTATGAGCCTGGTCAACTTGCTCTCGCAAGGAAGCATCCCGACTATCAGTCTCAGGTCAGCGCGTTCATCCACGCCGATTCTGCGCTCGAAGCTCGTATGCGACTCGATCTCTATCGATTAGCGCGTCATATCGGCCCTCGTTCCGCGGTCCTTATCACGATCGAAAGTAGTGGCGGCATTCCGACCCATGTAGAACGCCTCGCTGAGCGGCTCGAAGAGTCCGGAATGACGACGGCGTTGCTTTACGTCAAAAATGATACCGCCACTATACGTCTGTTCGATCAAGGCAAGAATATCTACTTACCGTCGCTCAGCCCGGTTAACATAAAGGCCAATGTGAACCTCATCGCAGAGTTTCTCGATTGGCTGAGTCCTGAAATTGTCCACGTGCATTCGTTTGCGATCGTTAATTGGACTTCAGCGAAGCTTTTGATGAAGATGCTTTGCGACAGGTCGGGCCCGTTCTTCGTTACACTGCATGATTATGACTCGATCTGCCATCGTCACCATATGGTGGATCGAGAAGCTCGCTATTGCGATGTCATGACATTAGCAGATTGCCGGATTTGTGTACGCAATGACAATGCCGCCGTAGACGTCGTCGATCCCGCGGAACGAAAGGAGGCATATCGATCGTTTTTGAAACACGCGCACCAGGTGTTCGTGCCTTCGGAGGATACTCAAAAGCGGCTATCCCACCATTTCCCCGGCCTATCGTTCGTCGTTCGTGAGCATGAGGAATCGTTTACCGATGTCGCCTTTCTTTCGCCTCACGCCGGACGCTCAACAATTCGTGTCGTAACGATCGGCGCTATCGGAGCCCACAAAGGACGCGATGTGCTTTACTCCCTGGCGCTCGATGCAAAACTGCGCTCTTTGCCAATCGAATACTATATAGTGGGCTACTCTTCGAGCGAAGAAAAAATGCGCGAAGTAAATGTCGTAGAAACAGGGCGCTACAGTACGGTCGCCCAGTGCATATCGATGATAGAGAAGCTTGAGCCTGATTTTGCGCTGTTCCCGTCGATCTGGCCAGAGACCTATTGTTATTCGCTTTCCATCGCCTTCGCTCTCGGACTTCCACCTTTGGTGTTTGACATCGGCGCACAGGCAGATCGTGTCAAATACGAGGACTTCGGAGTGGTTTTCGATTATGCGCTCATTCGCAACCCTGTGGCTCTAAACGACGCTATTCTTAAGCTGAACGTGTCCAATGAGTGGGCAAAGCGGCACGCGTGCACATTTCGAAACTACAGCAATTTCCTAGAGTCTTACTATGGCCTCAATCCCGGAAGCTCCAGAGAGAACCTGCTGTCAAATTCGGAGGTTGTCCGGCAATAATTTGCTACTTGGGGGCGACCCTCTCCAGCGATAGGGCGCGCCTTTTTGCGGGGGACACTTGGAGAAAGAATCGAGACCAGCGCTAACGATTTTTGGAAGGACGAATTTGGGCGGCAAACCGATGGTCGTGTACGTCTGGACGCTGCGAGCAAGATCGTCCCCGGTGTTGCATGGTCGATATGCGTCCGGTAGGCGAATAATGCCGCCTTGAGGCGTATCGTGGGCAAATTCTCCATGGTTCACCCCCGATGAACGATGAACTGATCCACCTCGAAGTATGTCTTCGGGCATGAGCTGGAGGCCGAATATGGGGGCGAGGCGTCCTGCCGCAGCGGACTTTTATTCTTCCAGGCAGTGCGCCGATGGGCATTTGTGACATAAAAAATATTATTGCTTGAAATCGTGTAATTCTATGTGATATTGAGGGAGGTGGAGACGGTCGAGCTTCAATAGATCTTCGTGCAAGGCCATAGCCTTGAGATGGAAACGCGCGGTCATGAATATGGGCGGAGGCTTATTCCGAAGCTCAGGTTTGGCCGATAGTATTTATGTAACAGCCTGTGTGGCGCAGGCGATGGAGAAGACAGGGCGGAAGTCGGCTTGACGCGATTGGCGTGAGTTGAAGCGAAAGACGAACTCGTCCAGATAGCTTTGAAGACACTGATCCCGCAACCCATGATAGAAGACGAGCGCCTAGATCTTCGGATTAGAGACGACGCGATGGATCCACGGCAAAACAACATGGGCGGCCATCGCGCCGGCTACATGGGTCTCGCGATCGACGCCGGGCGCCTCCGGATAAGCGGCTCATCAGTCAGTCTCGACTGTCGCGCCTTGCGCCAAATTCACGTCGACGAAACCATGCAACGACGCGGCGAAGTAGTTCGCGACCTTCCCGAGACGGGTCCGCACCGGGCCTTCAGATTCGATCTAAACCGCGGCGCCGAGAAGCATTTTGCCCTGGCGAGGGCGACCGCGTCCGCCCAAGAACAGCTCTTTCGTTCCCCGCAAGGGGGGGGTCGACTCATCGACATCGACCATCCCCGCAGGCGAACGGAGATCCCGAGCGCTCATGGCGCGGCGCAGTTGGGCGGCATCGACTTTATACCAGCCCAGCGCGAGTCACCCTTGCAATTGGGGCAAGGAAATTCCGTCGGAATCGGTGCGCATGAGGTAGGACGCCCAAAACCACACGATCAGCGGCAGTTTCGAGCCGTGCAGGATCGTCCCCGGGGTGATGGAAATCGGTTTGCCGCAGGAGGCGAATTCCTAAGGGAAGGACTTGCCACCGTTCGCCAAAGCGGCGCTGACAATCGATGAGCGAGGTTTTGAAATTGGCTGTGCCGCTTACTCGGGCGTCAAATTATGTCCCGGATATGTTCATGCCTACAGCCGGGGCGTTTGTTGCTCAATATCTGGTAGTTCGGCGCCTGAGGGATTGTCGTCATGGGCGACTCGGCGCATGTTCGATGTTACCATAAATGACGACGCAATACTCAGTGAGAAGCGTGATAGCTTACATCGCCTATAGGCAGATGATTGAGGTTGACGCCCTCATCAAGGATGGTTTTGATCCTGTTTTCTATCGATTTCTTTATCCAGATCTAGAGCATCTCGATGATGAAAATTTATTAGCTCACTATAACGAAATTGGATGGCGAGAATATCGCGACCCGTGCGCATGGTTTTCGACTGCTTTTTATTTAAAGCGCTATCAAGACGTTCAGGGCGCCGGATTAAATCCATTCTACCACTATCTCACGCACGGAAGGGGCGAAGGAAGGCTGCCCAGCAATATGCGCGCTAAACGGCCTGCCTCTTCCAAGCGATTGCAGGTCTCCGTGATCGTTCCCAATTTCGAGAACGCCAGTTTGCTTGAGCAGCACATCAATTCAATTGCTGTACAAGAATGGTCTCCTGTCGAAATAATAATTTTATACGATGCATCCAGCGACGGCGGCCATGAGGTCATCGAGCGAGCAACGAAAGATCTCGCAATTCCTGTGAAGTTGATCGTGGACGACGCGCCTTCAGGAAATATTTTCCATCAGTGGGAGAAAGGCGCAACACTCGCGAGTGGGGACTTATTGTGGTTTTTCGGCGCAAACGTTGAATGCGACAAAAAGTTCCTTGAGACTCTTGCGCCGTATTTTAGCGATTCAAGCGTCATGATCGCTTTTGGCGCGTTTGATCAGGCGTCATCCGAGGGGCTTTTTAACTCAGAGTCGGACAACTACTGTGGAAGGGCCGAGCATGGACTAGGAAAAGGGCCGCGCATCGACGCTGCGTCCGCTTGGTTCAAAGGTCCTTTCGGCATGCAGAACCTTATCGATAGCGTGGGTGGATGCCTCATTCGAAAGCAGACGTTAGAGAGAGAGGTGTGGGCTGATGCCCAAACATATAGTGTGTGCGGCGAATGGTATTTGTACATGCATTTTGCGCGCGGTGGGCGTATCGCTTTCGACCCGAGAACTGTTACTCACTTTCATTCACAGGTAGACAACTCCTCCCGTGGTGAAACTCATAGCGCTGTGTTTTTCGAGGAGCATTTTCGCATCGCGCTCGAGCTCCAACGACAATTCGGCCTCAGCCAGGCGGCTGTCTTCGCGTTTTACAGGCGCGTCGCGGGTCTTTTCTATGCTCAATTCAAGAAAGAAACAGAGCGAAATTTTTCGAAGTTCTTTCATTTGAACACGATTCTGAAACAGCGTCGAGAGCGACGTCATGTTTTGATGATCATTATTGGGTTCTTCACCGGGGGTGGGGAGATTTTCCCTATCAATTTGGCGAACGCATTCGTCGAACGTGGCTATACAGTATCGGTCATGACGTTGACCGAGGCGGGTGAAAACGAAGAGATTCGAGGGCGTCTCGACTCACGAATTCCTGTTTTCGAGCGGAAGCTGATCGAAGATATCGGCTTCGATCGCTTTCTCGAAAGCTACCAAATCGATTTGGTTCACACTCATTACGTCTCCGCCGACGTGGATTTTCACAGGGCTATCCAGAAGCAACAATTGCCTTATGTTGTGACCCACCACGGATCCTATGAGATTTCCGATATCGATCCCGAAACGTTGAAGTCGATCATGAACGCGGTACGACATTGGGTTTATATTAGCGAAAAAAACCTCTCGACGCTCGACGCTCTCGGTCTCGATCGAGCTTTGACGACCAAATTGCCAAACGCAGTGCCTGTTCGCGTTGCGACGTTCCCTTACACGAGAGAATCTCTCGGAATCGAAAATGATGCTTTTGTTTTCGGCGTAGCTTCGCGCGCCATCCAGTCAAAGGGATGGAATATCGCCGTGGAAGCTCTCGAGAAAGTACGAGCCGAAAGTGACGTCCCTGTATATGTTGTGTTGTGTGGAGAGGGGCCGCATTACCAGCATTTTTACGACGCCTACCACAAGAGGCCGGGCGTCATCTTTCTTGGGTATCAACGCGAAGTTATGGCGTTCTATGATATGTGTGATTGCGCGCTGCTGCCCACGAGATTTGCCGGAGAGTCATATCCGCTTACAATTGTCGAGGCGATTATGAAATACAAACCCGTAATCTCAACTGATATTGGAGAACTCCGACTTATGGTTGAGGCCAATAACATAACGGCGGGCATTCTCGTTCCAAATTTGGAAGATGACGACACTTTTGTCGCAAAGCTTGCCGAAGCAATGCGTGCGATGCTCGACGCCGATAATTATGTGCGATTTTCCCGAGGAGCGCAGGAAATGTCAGCGAAATACGACTTTGCCAAATTGGTTCGTGATTATGAGGCGACGTACCGGATCGCCGGATTAGCAGCCCGATGACGAGGTTGTTTTTGGTTGATTGGGTTAGAGCCTGTTTGGAAATCGAGGTTTGCGGGGATTCCCTTTTCGCTGCGCCTATGATTCACACTTTGGATGTGGACAAGCAAGCAGCGGGGCCGGATGGCCAGGATCGCCGGAAAGACCAAGCGTTATCCGTCTGATTTGACGGATGAGGAATGGGCGCAAATCGCGCCCTTGATGCCGAAGCCCGGACGCAGGGGCAGACCTCGCGAAGTGGAGTTTCGCGAAGTGGTCAATGCGGTGCGCTATCTCGTGCGTTCAGGCTGCGGCTGGCGGATGCTGCCCTTACATCTCGGTCATTGGCGAACGGTCTTTGGCTGGTTTCGCGAGTTGGCGCGGCGTTTCCTGTTTCAGACGATCCATGACATCGAGCGTATCCCTCCGGCGGCGGCGGCCTGGCGGTGAGCTCGGATTTCGGGATAGCTGGGTGACGGCTGGCGCGATGATCGTGTCCAGTACTATTACAAGCGGACACTATCGCCGATGTCGCGCAACGATGACGATCCGCCGGCTCTCCGTCGCAAGCGCCGATCATGGGCTCTCGATGAGAAGCGCCGGATCGTCGGCGAGAGCCTCGAGGACGGCGCTTCGATCGCCGAGGTCGCACGACGCTACGACCTCAACGCCAACCAGCTCTTCACCTGGCGCCGGCAGTTCGGCCTCGATCTGGCTGCGCCGCAGGGACGCGCGCCGATCCTGCCGGTGACGATCACGCCGGACGCGACGGCGGAGTATTCCGCTCCAGGGTCGACCGGCCAGATGGAGATCGTGCTCGCCGACGGTGATCGGATCATTGTGTGGGCCGATGTCGAGACAGCCGCGCTGTCGCGGGTCGTGAAGGCGCTGCGCCGATGATCCCGTTGCCGGCGGGCTGCCGGGTCTGGATCGCGACCGGCCATACCGACATGCGGCGGGGCATGCGGGGCCTGGCGCTTCAGGTGCAGGAGCAGTTGAAGCGCGACCCTCACGCGGGCGACCTTTACATTTTCCGGGGTCGCCGCGGCGATCTCGCGAAAATCCTCTGGCACGACGGGATCGGGCTGTCGCTTTACGCCAAGCGGCTCGACCGCGGAAAGTTCATCTGGCCCTCGGCGAGCGCGGGCGCGGTGTCGATCTCGGCCGGGCAGATGGCCTATATGCTGGAAGGGATCGACTGGCGAAACCCGCAACTCACCTTCAGGCCGCAAAGCGCGGGGTGAGACGCAAAAAAGCTGGGGTCGTCTGCTGTTTGAGGCGCCACAAATCGCGGGTTTTGTGATTCACTTCGCCTCATGGACGCAGCCGCCCTTCTCGACGAAAACGCCGCGCTGAAAGCGCAGTTCGCCGTCGCGCTCGCGAAGGCGTCGGAAGACATGGCGCTGATCGCCGCGCAAAAGCTCCAGATCGCCAAATTGCAGCGCCAGATCTACGGGCAAAAGTCGGAGCGCTCGGCGCGGCTGCTCGATCAGTTGTCGCTCGAACTCGAAGAGCTGGAAGCGAGCGCGACCGAGGACGAACTCGCTGCGGAGCGCGCCGTCGCAAAGACGACCACCGTCGCCGGCTTCGAGCGCAAGCGGCCGGAGCGCAACACTTTTCCTGAGCATCTGCCGCGCGAGCGCGTGGTCGTCGAGGCGCCGACGACCTGCGCCTGCTGCGGTGGTTCGCGCCTGCGCAAGCTCGGCGAGGATGTGACGCGGACGCTGGAGACGACGCCGCGCCAGTGGAAGGTCATCGAGACCGTGCGGGAGAAGTTCACCTGCCGGGACTGCGAGAAGATCACCCAGGCGCCGGCGCCGTTCCATGTCGTTGCGCGCGGCTGGGCGGGGCCGAGCCTCTTGGCGATGATCGCCTTCGAGAAGTTTGGCCAGCATCAACCACTGAACCGTCAAGCCGAGCGCTATGCGCTCGAAGGCGCGCCGATCGCCTTGTCGACCATGGCCGACGCCGTCGGCTCCATCTGCGCCGCGCTCGATCCGCTGCGGCGTCTTGTCGAGGCGCATGTCCTCGCAGCCGAGCGGCTGCACGGGGACGACACCACGGTTCCTGTGCTGGCCAAGGGCAAGACCGACACAGGCCGCTGCTGGGTCTATGTGCGCGACGACGCGCCCTTCGGCGGCGCCGGGCCGCCGGCGGCGATGTTCTATTACTCGCGCGATCGGCGCGGCGAACATCCACAGGGCCATCTGGCGAACTGGTCCGGCATCCTGCAAGCCGACGCCTATGACGGCTACGGCAAGCTCTATCTGGCAGGGCGCGCGCCCGGCCCGATCCGCGAGGCCGCGTGCTGGGTCCATGCGAGGCGCCCGTTCTTCGCAATGGCGGACATCGACGAGAATGCGCGGCGCAAGGCTTCGGGCAAGAAGGAGATACCGCTGTCGCCGATCGCGATCGAGGTCGTTCGTCGGATCGACGCGCTGTTTGCGATCGAGCGGTCGATCAAAGGCAAGAGCGCGGAGGAACGCCTCGTCGTTCGACAGGCGTCGAGCCGCCCGCTCGTCGACGCGCTGGAAAGCTATCTGCGCGAACAACTCGCCAAACTCTCGCGCGGGCACGATCTCGCCAAGGCGATCCATTACATGCTGAAGCGCTGGCCGGCCTTCACGCTGTTCCTCGACGATGGGCGCGTCTGCTTGTCCAACAATGCCGCCGAGCGCGGCCTGCGCGGCATCGCTTTGGGAAGAAAGTCATGGTTGTTCTGCGGATCTGATCGCGGCGGTCAACGCGCCGCGGCGATGTACAGCCTCATCGTCACGGCGAAGATGAACGGCGTCGATCCGCAGACCTGGCTCGCCGACGTCCTCGCCCGCATCGCCGCGCACCCCGCGCATCGGCTCGATGAACTGCTGCCATGGAATTGGCGGAAGGCGCATATGAGCCATGCGCAAGCTGCTTAAGCCGAACGCCGCATTCTCCGAGGCCGAAAAAGCGCGCGTCACCGCCGCCTGCGAGCTGTTGATCAATGACTTCCTGAAGCCTCGCTTCCTGCCTTCGATCCAACCGACCGAGTTCAACTATCCGGTCGATATTCTCGGCAAATGGCACGGCGCCAAATATCGCCTCATCCAACGTTACCGTTCCGGCTTCCCCGACAATCAGGGCGAAGAGTTCGATGCGCCCTTCGCTCGCCTCGATTGGATCAGCCCCGACCGCTTCGACATTCAGTGGCGTCGCCACACCGGCGAGTGGTTCCGAGTCTATCGCGGCCTAAATCTACACAAGGCCATCGAAACTCTAAAATCCGACGGACTCCTGCATCCCGTATAAATTGGCAGATCGACCCGCCAATCATCCCGCACGCAGCGCCTGCGGCCTACGCCGGACGGCTACGTGTATGAGAGCTTAGCCTGGCTTTCGGCGAATGGCCGAGCGTCTTTGGCGATCCGAAGAAGACGACCGCGCTGCTCGACCGCCTTACCCATCACGGCGATATCGTCGAGACCGGCAACGAAAGCTGGCGCTTCAAGAACCGCGCCTGAGCCTGTCCACTTCGTCATGCCAATAACGGCAGAAAACTCGCGCCAAGACAGGGGTCCCTTTTGGATGAAAAACTGGGTTCCCGATTCAATGGCGTTTGACACGCCAAGCGCAAACGCACCAATCACCGTGTAGGTTTCACCCATATGTTCAATGAGGCCGAACAACGCGGCAAACTCGGACCTAAGGTCGATCTATCCATCGCTGGGAAAGTGCAGGCGCAGAAGAGCATCCATTTCCGAGTGCGTTACGTTGCCCGCCATGTGCCGCGCCTATCGGTAGTGAGAGTCGCGAAAGACGGTTGCTTTATTGTTTCCGAGCGCGAAGCGATTGCATATTTTGTTGATGGTTGGTTCGTCATGTAACCGCGCATCGGCATAGATCCGAAATTCGTGATCATTCGGCGAATAGATCACTCGTCCCCTTGGGTGGTCGTCATATTCGGAATTGAGTATCGTGAGCGGGAGTCCTTCGCGCTTGAGCCAGGAAGACCCGGCTTTCTTCCACTTTTCCCAGTGCTCACCATGGCCGCCGTCATACGTCAGATATTCACCGTAGCGGTCTGCAATCCGGAGGGGCTTGCCAGCTGCCACGATCGTGTCATCAATGCACCAAAAGAGGCCGACCGATGGCTCGTCAAACTGCGGCGGTAGGGGGCGAGGTGGGATTAGCGGCATACGTAATTACCGTCCTTTCTCAGTGCTGGAGTATATTCGGGATCAGGAACTGTTATATTCACTTAAGGGCCCGAGAAATTTACAGCTCGCGCCGCGACGTAATACCGCACGCTTCGCAAGATACTGAAAATGGGAAATTTAGGTCGGAATTTTTGTTCAGCTGGCGGGAGTTTTAAAGATACGGCTAGTTCCCGAAGTGCTGGTCATTGTCGGCCAAGCCAAGGTGCCACCATGCATGCTTACGCACCAACCTCCCCAGCCCCCAACCCCGCTCCCAATCTCCCAACCATCTTCTAACAGCCTGTGTAGCGTCTGTGTAAAGTCACAGCCTTTCTCATGCCAATAAAGCCACTAAACCATTTAGGTCATGTTTTGTTCTGTGTGGCGCGTGTGTAAAAGAAAAGGCGCCATCACATAGTATGATGGCGCCTAAATCTTTGTTTTTAAACGCTATATGTTGATTTTATAGCGTCGATTTTACTAACGCGAATAGAACTCGATCACGAGGTTCGGCTCCATCTGGACCGGGTAGGGAACTTCCGTCGCGTGTGGAACGCGCGTCAGCTTTGCGGTCATCTTGGAGTGGTCGACGTCGTAATATTCCGGCGTGTCGCGCTCCGCGAGAGCGACGGACTCGAGCACCGTCACCGCCTGCTTCGAGGCTTCCTTCACCTCGATCACATCGCCGACCTTCACGAGATAGGACGGGATGTTCACACGGCGGCCGTTGACGCGGATGTGACCGTGGTTGACGAACTGGCGCGCGGCGAAGACCGTCGGCACGAATTTGGCGCGATACACGACCGCGTCGAGACGGCGCTCCAGCAGGCCGATCAGATTGTCTCCCGAGTCGCCCTTCATGCGGATCGCTTCCGCGTAATATTTGCGGAACTGCTTCTCCGAGATATTGCCGTAATAGCCCTTCAGCTTCTGCTTCGCCTTCAGCTGCGTGCCGTAGTCGGAGAGCTTGCCCTTGCGGCGTTGGCCGTGCTGGCCGGGACCGTATTCGCGGCGGTTAACGGGGCTCTTCGGGCGGCCCCAGATGTTCTGGCCCAGTCGGCGGTCGAGCTTGTATTTGGCTTCTGCGCGCTTCGTCACTTTACTTTCGTCCTCTCATGGTCGCGTTGCGCGCGAGAGGCGAAAAGACGAAAATGCGCCGCGAGCCTATGCTCGGGGCGCTTCGCCGCAATCGCGTTTCCCGCACGCTCCCGGCGTCGCCGGGGTCCGGAACGCGCCCTCCTCTGCCGGATATCCGGCCGACAGGCGCTCGTCTTTTGCTGAAGAGAGCAGCCACGGGTGCATGCCCGGCGCGGTCCGTGCCGCGTCAGGCTGAGGGGGAGCTACAGCAGCCCGTCCCCCGTGTCAAGAATAACCCGGCCTTACGGGAAAAGATCGAGCGTGAAGCCGTCGTCGTAAGGCACTTCATATTTGCGGGGCAGGGTCTCCTGCATGTACCAGCTGCGCTGATTGGCCTCGATCGGATCCTGATTGTTGAAAGTCTGCTGCACCATGTAGCGGTTCGTGCTGCCTGTCGGAACCTTGGTGCCCGGGTCGAGGAAGCTGCGGCGCTCGACCTCGATGGGGCCGCGGCTCTGCGAGACGGAATAGCCGGGCTGGCGATTGCGCGATTTGGCGAGCGCGTCGCCGCCCGCCGCCAGCGCGATCAGGCAAGCAAGTCCCGCCGAAATAACCGAAGCTTTGCGCATCTCCATCCCCATCAAGTTGAACCGGTTAGGATCATAATAGCGGATCGTTTCGCAAAAGCGACAAGACTTGATCCGCGATCCGGCTTTTTCCCGTTAGAGTGAATGGCGGTCGCGCCTCCGCCATCCATCGCGTCAGCGCACGGCCTGGGTCTTGTGAACGACCGGCTTGGCCTTGGCGGCTCGTTTCGCAGGCGGCTTGCGGGCGGGAATGCTCGCGGTCACGTCGTCATGCGAGACATTGGCGCAGCCCTTGCCGCGCGCCGCCTCGGCGTTGAGGAAGAACTCGTTGAGCGCCTTGTTGTCGCCGGGCGCGACATATTCCAGCCGGTCGAGCATGCAGCCCAGCGAGGCGCGCTCGATCGGCAGGGTTGCCGCGCCGCAGGCGAGACCGGCGATCTCGAGCGGCAGCTTGCCGTCGACGAGACGCGTGGCAAGGCAGGAGCGCTCGCTCGCCGCGACCCCTTCGCTCGCGGGTTGGGTGAGGCGGATGTCGGCGGTCTCGAAGGCGCCGAAGCGCGTGGTCAGCGCCGTCGGCTGGCCGATCTTCGCGACATTGAGGCCAAGCTGCGCGGCGTGACGGGTCATGTCGAGGAAGAAGTCGGGATTGGTGTCCCTGGCGGTCAGATTCTGGTGAATGTCGATCCGCAGCAAGGGCGCGCCCATCGCGAACTGGCCCATGGTCAGGCTGTCGACGCGGCCGCCGCCTTCTTCGGACTCGCGCACCGAGACGACCTTCTTCTCACGCTCGAATTCCGGCGCGTTGAGGTCGAAGGCGCTGAAGGGCGTCGCCCTGGCGTCTCCGGCCTGGTCCGGGCCGGCGGCGGCGATCTTGTTGGCGATCTTGGCGGCGGGCGCCGCCGCGGCTGCGGGAGCGTCCGCATTGGCGACAGACTGGGGGTCGGCCGCATGGCGGGTCAGGATCACGGCCGCGGCGAGAATGAGCGAGGCGCCCGCGCCCATGCCGAAAGCGGCAAGCGCGCCGAGCGGTCGGGCGCGTAGAGGGCCCATGTAAGGACTGGCGGCATATTCATGATCAAAAGAGTTCGCACTCATGACGCAACTCCAGGGGCTCGCGTTCGGCAAGCATTAACGATGCGCCGATCTTGCCCTGCGCGGCCAAAACTAGGGTTAACGCCGATAAAACAGGTTGCGTTATGGTGAATGAAAGGTTGACGCGGGTTCGGCGGCGCCGAACCAAAAGAAAAAGCCCGCGACGTTTGCGCGCCGCGGGCCTTTGATCTTTTTTTTGGGGAAGGATTACTCGTCCTTCTTGCCCTTCTTTGCTTCGCCCTCGCGGGCCTTCAGCGCCGCGCCGAGGATGTCGCCGAGCGACGCGCCGGAATCGGCGGAGCCGTATTGCGCGATGGCCTCCTTCTCCTCGGCGACCTCGAGCGCCTTGATGGAGACGGCGACCTTGCGCGCCTTGCGGTCGAACAGGGTCACGCGGGCGTCGACCTTCTCGCCGACGGCGAAGCGCTCGGGGCGCTGGTCGGCGCGGTCGCGGGCGAGCTCGCTGCGCTTGATGAAGGTCGTGAGATCGGTGCCGGCGATCTTGACGTCGATGCCGGAGTCCTTGACCTCGACCACCTCGCAGGTGACCACGGCGCCCTTGCGGACGTCGCCGCCTTCCTCGCCGCCGCCGACCGAGGCGAAGGGATCGCCCGCAAGCTGCTTCACGCCGAGAGAGATGCGCTCCTTCTCGACGTCCACGTCGAGAACCTGAGCGTTGATCACGTCACCCTTCTTGTATTCCTCGATCACCTGCTCGCCCGGACGGTTCCAGTCGAGATCGGAGAGATGGACCATGCCGTCCACGTCGCCGTCGAGGCCGATGAACAGGCCGAACTCGGTCTTGTTCTTGACCTCGCCGGAGACGGTCGAACCGATCGGATGCTTCTCCGCGAAGGCCTCCCACGGATTCTGCAGGGTCTGCTTGAGGCCCAGCGAGATGCGGCGCTTGACCGGATCGACTTCGAGAACCTGAACGTCGACTTCCTGGCTCGTCGAAACGATCTTGCCGGGGTGGACGTTCTTCTTGGTCCAGCTCATCTCGGAGACGTGGACGAGGCCCTCGATGCCCGGCTCCAGCTCCACGAAGGCGCCGTAGTCGGTGATGTTGGTCACGCGGCCATGGAACTTCGCGCCGATCGGATACTTGGCCTCGATGCCCTGCCACGGATCCTCGAGCAGCTGCTTCATGCCGAGCGAGATGCGGTGCGTCTCGTGATTGATCTTGATGATCTTCACCTTGACGGTCTGGCCGATGGTCAGCACCTCGGACGGGTGATTGACGCGGCGCCAGGCGATGTCGGTGACATGCAGCAGGCCGTCGATGCCGCCCAGATCCACGAAGGCGCCGTAGTCCGTGATGTTCTTCACGACGCCGTCGATCACCTGACCTTCTTCGAGGTTCGCCACGATCTCGTGACGCTGCTCGGCGCGGCTCTCCTCCAGCACAGTGCGGCGGGAGACGACGATGTTGCCGCGGCGGCGGTCCATCTTGAGGATGTGGAAAGGCTGCGGCACGTTCATCAGCGGCGCGACGTCGCGGATCGGGCGGATGTCCACCTGCGAGCGCGGCAGGAAGGCCACGGCGCCGTCGAGGTCGACGGTGAAGCCGCCCTTGACCTGGTTGAAGATGACGCCGTCGACCTTCTCATTGGTCTCGAACGCCTTTTCGAGCTTGACCCAGCTCTCCTCGCGGCGCGCCTTGTCGCGCGAGATGACGGCTTCGCCCAGCGCGTTCTCGACGCGCTCGAGATAGACCTCGACCTCGTCGCCGACATTCGGAGCGGGATCGCGGCCGTAGCCGGTGAATTCCTTGATGGCGACGCGGCCCTCGGTCTTCAGACCGATGTCGATGACGGCGACGTCCTTCTCGATGGCGACGACGCGGCCCTTGATGACGGACCCTTCGAAAGCCTCGTTATTGCCGTAGCTTTCGTCGAGCAGGGCGGCAAAATCTTCGCGCGTGGGGGCGCGCTGAGTCGTTGCGGATGACATTGTTTCTCCTGAGGAGCCCTTTGCGGGCGGGCGCCGGCTATGGGTTGGCGTTACGGATCGGCTTTCGATAGTCGGAGGTCCCTGCGCGTGCGCGCGAGAGACGAAAGGTTCATGTCTGACCTGGCCGGCGCGGCCCGACGATCGAAAACCAGTTTTCGCCGGACGAGGGTCGCCCGACGATGCGCTGCTATCTAACAGCGGGGCGGTGTCCCGGCAAGCCTAGCCGCCCGGGTTTCGATGGTGCGGCGCATTGCCAAATTCGCTGCGTTGCAGCAATCTGACGCTGTGGAGAATCACGGTCGGCGTTATCCATGTCCTTGATTGTTGGGGGTCTGACCGAAAACGCGCTGGCGGAATGGCGATCGGATGGTAAGCTTGACTTTTGTGGCGTGGTCTTTGCTTCGCACGACGTCGAAGCGCCGCGCTCTTTTTCAGGAGTTTTGTTCATGAAGACAAAGACCTTCCAGGGAGCCGCCATCGCTGCCGCCGCCATGGCTCTCGCGCTCGCTGGCGCAGCTCCAGCCGCCGCCAAAGGCAAGAAGCATCATCGCGGCGCGGCCTCGTCCGAGAAAATGGCCTGCAGCGCGAAAGCCGGGTGCCCGGCGAAGGGCAAGGCCGAGGGAGCCGCTGCTCCGGCGACCAACGAGGCCGCGCCCGCCAACGCCGCCCCCGGCGCTCCGGCTTCAGGCGCGGCGCCGGCGAGCGCCGCTCCGTCCGCGGCGCCGATGAACCGATAGTCATCCGCGTCGCCAGCGGCGTCCGGTTTGCACGACCTTTCGCTCCCGTCGGGGGCTTTACTGAGGAGAACTACATGAAGACGAAAGTCGTTTCAGGCGCGGCTCTGGCCGCGGCCGCAGTTGCGCTCGCGCTGAGCGGCGCCGCCGTCACGCCGGCCTACGCCAAGGGCCACACCTGCAACATGGCCAAGGGCCAGTGCGGCGGCAAGATGAAGTGCATGACGAAGACCGGCGTGTGCAAGCATCACATGAGCCATCACAAGGGCAATTGCCATCACAAGCACGGCTGTCATCACACGAAGGCCGGCTGCCATCACAAGAGCCATTGCAAGAGCAAGTAAGTTGCGTAATTTGGGGCGGCCGCTCGCGGCCGTCCCAGTCTTTGATTATGTCCCGCCGAGCTGAAGCGCGGCCTTGAGAAGAGATATGCGCGATGAATAAGCCCGCGCCGCTCGGATACGGCCTCGGCCTGCGGCCCGTCTATTACGATGAGATTCTCTCGACCAATCCGCCGGTCGACTGGTTTGAAATCATCTCCGAAAATTACATGCTCGCGGGCGGTCGGCCGCTCGCCATGCTGGACCGCGTGCGCGCCAACTATCCGATCGTCATGCATGGCGTGTCGATGTCGCTGGCCTCCTGCGACCCGCTCGATTTCGACTATCTCAAGCAGTTGAAGGCGCTCGCCGAGCGGGTTGAGCCGGCCTGGATCTCCGACCACGTCGCCTGGACGGGCGTGCATGGCGTGACGCTGCACGACCTCCTGCCCATTCCCTACACGCGCGAGTCGCTCGACCATATCGTCGATCGCATCCGGCGCGTTCAGGATTTCCTCGGACGTCAACTCGTCGTCGAAAACGCTTCGACCTACGTCTCTTTCGTCGCCTCCGAGATGAGCGAGCAGGAATTCGTTCGCGAGATGGCGGAGCGGGCCGATTGCCTGTTGCTGCTCGACGTCAACAATGTCTTCGTGTCGAGCTTCAATCACGGCTTTGATCCGATCCCCTTTATCGACGCCATCCCTGTCGAGCGCGTCGTGCAGTTTCATATGGCCGGTCACACCAACAACGAGACGCATCGCGTGGACACGCATGATCAGCCCGTCTGCGAGGAAGTCTGGGCGCTCTACGAACATGCTCGCCGCCGCTTTGGAAATGTTTCGGCGATGATCGAGCGCGACGACAATTTCCCGCCCTTCTCCGAACTGCTCGAGGAGCTTCAGCACATGCGCGATATCGACGCGCGCATCGCCGCCGACGGCGCGCTGAACGCCGCATGAAGCTCGCCGACTTTCAGGCGCTGTTCCAGGGCCGCATACTGGAAGGGGCAGGGGAGGGCGACAAGCCCCTGCTGTCGGCGCTGCGCCCCTCGCAGCGCGGCGCGGAGCGTGAGACGCTGCTCGGCGTTTATCAGCACGGCTATCGCGCGCGGCTTGCGGATTTTCTCGGCGAAGACCACCCCGGCCTGCGCGCGCTCCTCGGCGATGAGGCCTTCGACGCGCTCATCGAGGATTATATCGCCGCAACTCCGCCGCGGAACCGCAATGCGCGCTGGTACACGACCGGCCTGCCGGATTTCATGCGCGAAAGCCCGCGTTGGCGCGACGACCGGCGCGCCGTCTCGATGGCGCTGTTCGAGCGTGCGATGGTGGACGCCTTCGACGCCGCCGACGCCGAGCCGCTGACGATCGAGGCGCTGGCTCAATTTGCGCCGGAAGACTGGCCGCGCCTCGTCTTCGGCTTCCATCCGAGTCTCATCGTTCTGGAGCTCGCCGCAGGCACGCTCGAAGCCTATGACCCGTCGCCGGACGACGAAGGCGCGCAGGCGCCGGAAGCGGATGGCGTCGAGGCCGTCGCGGTGTGGCGCGTCAATGAAGAATCCGCCTTCCGTGGGCTGGAGCCAGACGAATTTGTCGCATTGAGCGAGGCGCGGGCCGGCCGCGCCTTCGGCGATATATGCCAGATGGCTGCTTTCCAGCAGTCCGGCGAAATCGAGCCGGAGCGGCTCGCGCAGTTTCTCGCCAGCTGGTTCGAGGACGGGATGGTGATTTCCGCCCGCCCTCGACAGGAGGGCTGATTACTCGTCGAACACGCCTTCCAGCGCGTAATGAGAAACCGTCTTGCGGTTGGCGATGAGCTGGTCGGCCGTCGGCTCGCCCTTCATCGCGCGCGAGATCGCGAGCTTCGTCGCCTCGTAATTGGTGCGGTAGAGGTCTCTCTTGTCGAGATTCTCATCCGTCGCGCAGCGCGGGTCGAGCCAGACCATGATGATCATGCACAGCTCGTTGACCTGCGCCTTGGGGATGATCCCTTCCGCCACACAGTCGACGATGGCGTCGCCCGTCGCCGCCTGCACGATTCCGCCGAGCAGCTCGACATAGGCTTCCGACTTCACCGTCATCTTGGTGGTCATCATGGTCGCCGGGCGCACCTGCTGATTGAGGTCGCGGATGACGAACATGCGCGGATGGCCCGCCACCTGTCCGGTCATCGAGGCCAGCGCATGGCCGACCGGGCCCTTCACATTGCCGATCAGCACTTCCGGCATTGCGTCGGTATATTGCCCGTCAGCCGCCAGAACCGTCGCTTCGCCCGTCGCCAGCCAGATTTGTTCGCTCATGATTGTCCCTCTTCGTTGGATGCGCGCTCGATAGCATCGCGTGCGGTCATATGAAAGGCGGGGCGTCAGACGAGCATGTTGGCGTCGCGGGAGAGCACCCAGCGGCCGTCTTCGGTCCTGCGCAGGATCGTCAGCGTATGGCCGGCGCGCCGGATCGGCTTTGCGCCGGGCGGCGCGACGGTTAGTTCGAGACGGTTACGCATGATCGCCCAGTCGCCGAGGATTTTGATTTCCTGAATGTCGCTCGCCATGTCGATCTTCATGTTCTTCATCTGCGCGGCGGCGGCCTTGAAGGCCTGCGCGCCGAAAGGCTCCGCGCCGGGCGACATGAAGACCGCATCTTCGTCCATCAGCCGCAGGATCGCGTCGACGTCGCCGCTTCTGCTCGCGGCGAACCATTCATCCACGAAGGCGCGGATCGCCTTTTCATCGTCGGTCATATGTCTTCCCCTGCGCGATTTCTCTCGCCCGGCGTCCCACGAGCGTGGAAAGCGCGACGTCTTCGCGCTGAAGCGCCTCCACGAGCCCGCGCTTGATGCGCGTCACGAGGCCGGGACCCTCGTAGACGAGCGCGGAATAAAGCTGCACGAGCGTCGCCCCTGCTTCGATCTTGGCGAGGGCCGCCTCAGCGCTATCGACGCCGCCCGCGCCAATGAGCGGAAACTGTCCTTCGACGCGCAAACAGGTTTGCGCGAGCATGCGGGTTGAAAGCAGGAAGAGCGGTTTGCCTGAAAGGCCGCCGGTTTCCTTGGATAGCGGCGAGCGCAGCGTATCGGGGCGCGAGATTGTCGTGTTGGAGACGATCATGCCGTCGACGCCCCTGTCGCGCGCGACGCGGACAATGCCGTCGAGCTGGTCGAGGGCCAGATCGGGAGCGATTTTCAAGAGCACGGGCCGCCGCGTCGGCAAAGCGTCGCGAGCGTCGATGACGCTCGCAAGCAAGTCGGCGAGCGCCGCCGGCTCCTGCAGATCGCGAAGGCCGGGCGTGTTCGGCGAGCTGACGTTGATCGTGAAATAATCCGCCGCGTCGGCGAATGCCGCGACGCCCGCGACATAATCCGCCGCGCGATCTTCCGAGTCCTTGTTGGCGCCGACGTTCACCCCGACGACGCCAGCGCCGTCATGCGCGCCGCGAAAAGGTCCGGCGCCGTAATGGCGCCGTTCCTTTGTCTCGCCCAGTCGGGCGAGGCGGCGCGTCAACCGATCCAGCGCCGGCGCATGGCCGTCGTTGTTGAAGCCGTATCTGTTGATGACCGCTCGGTCCGCGACGAGACGAAAGGCGCGCGGGCGCGGGTTGCCCGGCTGCGGGCGCGGCGTCAGCGTGCCGACCTCCACGAAGCCGAAGCCGAAACCCAGCATGGCGTCGGCGACTTCCGCATTCTTGTCGAAGCCCGCAGCGAGGCCGACCGGATTGGGAAAATCGAGGCCGAAGGCGGAGGCGGCGAGACGCGGATCGTCCTTCTCGGGCGTGCGTTTCGGCAGGAATTTCAGCGCGGCGATCGTCGCGCGATGCGCGTCCTCGGCGTCGAGCAGACGCAACAATGGAAGCAGGAGGCCGAAAGCGTCGATCATGCGAGAAGCCCCGAAAAATCATGGCGCCCGTCCTGCCCGAGCGGCAACGGGTCGACGCGCGCGACGGCGTCGAGGGAGAGCGGCGCGTAGAGATGGGGAAACAGCGCGCCGCCGCGCGAGACCTCCCATTTCAGCGCATCGCCGAGCCTGTGGGCGTCGATGGAAACGAGGAGAAGGTCCGTCTGTCCGGCGAAATGTTTCGCCGCCGTTTCTTCAACCTGGTCGGCGCTCGAAAAATGGATGAAGCCGTCGGTGACGTCTATCGCCGCGCCGAGGAAGACGCCCGCGGCCTCGGCGGCGCGCCATTCGCGCGCGGAGACGATCTTGTAAATGCGTTTCATGTTGCCAACGGCTGCGTCGGACCGCGCGGCGTCGTGAGACGCCGGCGGAGCGCCTTCCTTCCAGAGAACGCCGATGACGAAAGGCAGACTTGCGTCTCCGGCTTCGAATGCGATCAGCACTTCATCGCCGATTGCGGGCGCGGTCGCTATCTCATTTGCGCCCACGGCCGTCGCCAGACGCGCCCAAAACATTTCCGGCCCGAACAGGTTCGGCGCGACGACCTTCACGCGGCCCCGGCTTACCGGGTCCTGCGATTCCGCGACGCGGGCGCGATACACCCCGTAGAAGCGGGCGTCCGAATTCACTCCGCCGCCCGCGCGGTTTCCGCCTGCTTGTCAGCCTTGCGCGGCAGGCGCGCGATCATGCCGATCAAAGCGCGGTCGGAGAGCGCGACCAGACGCTCGCCCCGATTGAGCCACGCCACTGCGTCTTCGATCGTCTCTGCGTCGGCGATCTTCGCCTCCGCCACTGCGCGGTCGGCGGTCACGACGCCGCGCTGGCGCGGCTTGCGCATCGGCAGCCAGGCTTCGTGCAGCGCGCGAAGCTCGGGGTCGGCGTGGATCGCGACGATTCCGTTGACTTCGTCCTCGTCCGCGCGGGCCAGCGCCTTGGAGAGCGCCTTGCCGCGCTTGGCGACGGGCGGGGTCGTCGTTTCCTCGGGCGTCGTCAGCACGCCGGCGCGGCGGAAGACGAGGCCGAGCCAGCGCTGGCTCGTCAGCCAGGAAATCGGAATCGCCAGGATGAGGCCGGCGATCGTCGGCGACATCCAGGCGACGAGCGAGGGGGAGATCAACAGGCCGGCGATGAGGCTCAGCGCGCCGAGCGCTACATGCGAGCGATGGCGCTTCACGATATCGATGAAAGGCACCGATCCGTCGTCGCGGCGTTGCGGGTCCCAGCCGGTGTCGAATCCGAAGACGATATGAACGACATGGCCCGTCTGGATCAGCATCATGATCGGCGCGAGCAGGGCCGAGAGCACCACCTCGAACAGGGTCGAGATCAACAGCATGATGACGCCGCCGGAGCCCCTGCGCGTCTCCGGCTCGTAGATCGCGACGAGCAGGCCAAAGAGTTTCGGCGCCAGCAGAATGCCCATGGTGAGGGCGAAGAGCTCGAGCGAACGCTCCGCGTCGAATCGCGGGAAGGTCGGGAACAGCGCGAATTCGCTCGTGAAATATTCCGGGCGGAAATAGCTCGCCTGAAAGACGATCACGATGCCGATGAGGAGCTGCAGCAGCCACAGCGGCGAGGTCAGATAGCCGAAGATGCCGGTGAGGAAATGCTGTCGCGACGCCCAGTGCAGGCCGCGCGTGAAGAGCACGCGCGAATGCTGGAGATTGCCCTGGCACCAGCGCCGATCGCGGATCGACAGGTCGATGAGCGAGGGCGGGCTTTCCTCATAGGAGCCGCCGAGCGTCGGCATCATGTAGACCGCATAGCCGGCGCGGCGGATCAGCGCCGCCTCGACGAAGTCGTGGGAAAGGATATGTCCGCCCCACGGCGGCCGGCCGCGCAGGTCGGGCAGGCCGCAGTGGCGCGCGAAGGCCTCCGTGCGGATGATGGCGTTGTGGCCCCAGTAGTTGCCGTCGCGGCCCATCCATGCGGAAAGGCCCATGGCGATCACGGGGCCATAGATGCGCGCCGCGAACTGCTGCACGCGGGCGAAGAGCGTGTTGCGGTTGATGATGAGCGGCAGCGTCTGGATGATGCCCGAGTCCGGGTCCGACTCCATTGCGGCGGCCAGTTTCACAATCGTCGGGCCGGTCATCAGGCTATCGGCGTCGAGCACGACCATATGGGCGTAGGCGCCGCCCCATCGCGTGACGAAATCCTCGATGTTGCCGGCCTTGCGGCCGACATTCTTCTCGCGGCGGCGGTAGAAGACGCGCGCCTGCGGCCCCAGCCGGCGGCGGATGCCGATGAAGGCGCGTTCTTCGGCGATCCATACGTCCGGATTGGTGGTGTCGGAGAGGAAGAACCAGTCGAAATGCTCGCCGAGCCCCGTCGCCTGCACGTCCTCGTAGATCGTCTGAAGCGCGGCGAAGACCCGGCTCGGCGCTTCATTGTAGATCGGCATGACGACGGCGGTCTTCTCGTTGAGCGCCGTCGGCAGGCTGACGGGGGGACGTCTGCGCAGTAATATCACGAAGCCGACGATGCTGCTCGTGAAGCTCAGCGCGATCCATGAGAAGTTGAGAACGAAGAGCCCGAGCAGCGCCCATTTCAGGGTCGTGACGCCGCCGACGTCGATGACCTTGTACATCTCGTGGCCGCCATAGGCGGTCAGCGCAAGGCCGCCGCCGAAAGCGACGAGACGCGCCAGCCACGGCGTATGCCACAGCCAGGGCGCGGCGGGCTTGCGTATCTGGCGCGCATCGAATTTGAAGAGATTCTGCGCCGGCATCGAAAGCCGGTTCTCGACCGGAGTCGGCGGCGCGGCGTCGGCGAAGGGGGCCGCCGGCGCGGGAGCTTCGGCTGGCGAGCTATTCAAAGAGTCCATCTATAAAGCCAGGTTTCGCTGATCGGCTCCTCGCCCGCTTTCAGGACAAGGCGCAATTCGCAGAAATTTTCGCCGGCGGGATCGACGTCGAAGGAGACCCGGCACGTTTTCGCCGACGGGTTGAGAAACGTGCGGATGTTGGTCGCCGATCCCGGCGAGGTGGTCAGGGCGGCGGTGAGCCGCTCCGTCTTTTTCGGATCGGCCAGCACATCGCCTGAAAAAACGACAAGAAAACGGCGGAGCTTGCCGCCCGGGGCGCGGCCGGAACGCGCTTGCGCCGCCGCCGCCATCGGCGGGCTGATCGGCGGCTCCCAGCACCAGAACTGCCGATAGGCGAATGTCGCGGCCGCCCCGCCGAAAAGCGACGCCTTGGGACGCCAGTAGGCGACGATATTCTCGTTGTTCTCGGATTCGGACGGGATTTCGACGAGCTGCATGGCCCCCTCGCCCCATTCGCCGAGCGGCTCGATCCACAGCGAGGGGCGCCGCTCCCAATGCTGGTCGTCGTCCTGATAATCGTTGATGTCGCGGCTTCTCACCAGCGCCCCGAATCCTTTCGGATTGGCGTCGACGAAGGACGAAAACTGCAGGCTCTCGCGGTTGGAGACCGGACGCCAGAGCCATTCGTTCTTGCCGGTGAGCATCTGCAGACCGTTCGTCGCGGCCACCATCGGGCGCAGATCGTCGGCGCGGCGCCTGTCGAGGGGCGTGTAGAGAGAGGCTGCGGCAAATCCCGCGAGCCCGTAATGATCGACGTTCGTGCGCGGAAACAGCGTCAGCTCGGTGTCGATGATGGTCGCTTCGGCCGGCCGCACGGTGAAGCGATAGGCGCCCGCGACGCTGGGGGAGTCGAGCAGGGCGTGAATGACGAGCGCATTGTCGCCCGGCGCCGGCTTCTCGATCCAGAAACTGCGAAAAGCGGGGAACTCCTCGCCATGCGGGTCGGCGGTGCGGATCGAGAGTCCGCGCGCCGTCACTCCGAGGTTCTGGCCATTGGCGACGGCTCGATAAAAGCTCGCCCCCTGAAATATGGCGAGCTCCGCTTCCGCGCCGCCATCCCGCCCATGAAGCGCCCGAAAGCCGGAAAATCCGAGATCCGGCAGTTTTTCCGGGACTTTCAGGCCGCCATAATCGAAGCGCGACTGGTCGTAGGCGAGACGGCTCGCGGCCCCGTTCTCGACGATGAAAATATCGACGGCGGCGGTGAATATATGCCCGCGATGCAGCGGCTCGATCGAAAAGCCCCTGTTTTCGCCGGCCCAGACGGCGGCTCCGGGCTTTGTCCTGATGCCGACGAACTGCTCGTAGCTCAGGCTCTCGAACGGTTCCCGCAAATCGGTCGGCGGAGCCACATAGGGCTTTGCGGCGAGCGCATGCGCCAGATCGACCACCATGTCGCGGGAGAAGGGCGCCGGGGGCGGGGGCGACGGCGGCGTAGCTCCCTGCGCGCGAGCCTGCGCCGGCGCGACGCCTGCGGCGATCGCGCCGAAGGCCGCCTTCAAAACTTCTCTGCGTTCGAACATGAGCAACCGGGAGCGTGGAAGAAAGCGGTCAATGAGGATCGCGCGTCGCTCATCTATACAAGAAAATGAGGGAGCAAAACGGTTTTCTTGGGACTTTCGCCGCAGGCGCCGCCGGTTCCGACGCTCTCGCGAAAACTTGCTCTCCACGGCCCGAATCTGCGAAGTAGCCGGAGGACGGCGCCCGTCGCCGAGCTCCAGTTGAAGAAAATGCGATGAAGCTTCGATGATTGAGGCGATAAAGAGCCGAAAAGCGCTCGCGATCGTCCTCGCCGCCGGCGAGGGGACGCGGATGAAGTCCGACATTCCGAAGGTGCTGCACGAGGTCGCCGGCCGCTCCATGCTGGCCCATGTGCTCGCCGCCGTCGGCGGGGCGCAGGTCGTAAACGTCGCCGTCGTCGTCGGGCCGGGGCGCGACGACGTGCGCGCCGAGGCCGAGCGCCTCGTCCCCGGGGCGCAGACCTTCGTGCAGGCCGAACGGCTCGGCACGGCCCACGCCGTTCTCGCCGCGCGCGCCGCCATCGCCGGGGGATGCGACGATCTTCTCGTGCTCTTCGGCGACACGCCGCTCGTCACGAGGGAGACGATCATCGCCCTGCGCGCCGCCCTCGCGGCGGGAGCCGGCGTCGCCGTCCTCGGTTTCGAGGCCGCCGATCCTTTCGGCTACGGACGGCTGATTCGGGATGACGCGGGCCGCCTCATGGCGATCCGCGAGCAGAAGGACGCGAGCGACGCCGAACGAGCGATAAGTCTCTGCAACGCCGGGCTCATGGCGATCGACGGCGCCCGCGCGCTGGGCTTCCTCGAAAAGATCGGCAACAGCAACGCGAATGGCGAATATTATCTGACCGACGTCGTCGAACTCGCCCGTGCGGAAGGTCGTGAGGCGCGCATCGTCGTCGCCGACGAGTCCGAAGTGCTCGGCGTGAACGACCGCATCCAGCTCGCCCGGGCCGAGGCGATCGCGCAGATGCGCCTGCGCCGCGCCGCCATGGCCGCCGGCGCCACCATGATCGCGCCGGAAACCGTTTTTCTCTCGGCCGATACGCGCTTCGGCCGCGACGTGCTGATCGAGCCCAATGTCGTCATCGGTCCCGGAGTCGAAATCGCCGACCGCGCCGTGATCCATTCATTCTCCCATCTCGAGGGCGCGAAGGTCGGGGCTGGCGCGACGATCGGTCCCTTCGCGCGGCTGCGGCCGGGAACGGCGCTGGCGGAGAACGCCAGGGTCGGCAATTTCGTCGAGATCAAGAACGCAACGGTCGCCAGGGGCGCCAAGGTCAATCATCTGACCTATATCGGCGACGCCGACATCGGCGCGAACGCCAATATCGGCGCAGGCACGATCACCTGCAATTACGACGGCTTCTTCAAATACCGCACCCAGATAGGCGAAAACGCCTTCATCGGCTCCAACTCCGCGCTCGTGGCGCCGGTGAAGGTCGGCGCGGGCGCCTATGTCGGCTCCGGCTCCGTCGTCACCAAGGACGTCTCCGCCGACGCGCTCGCCGTCGCCCGCGGCCGGCAGATGGAGAAGGCCGGCTGGGCCGCGGCGTTCCGCGCCGCGCAGGCGGAGCGGAAGGAAAAGAAGTAATCGGCCCCTCCGCCCTGCGAAAAGGATTGAGCGGACTGTCGCCCTTAACCCTGATCGTCGTCTGATCCGGGCGCCGGGCCGCGCTGGCGGCGCTCTTGCTATAACCGCTTCGGAGGTCGTCATGTGCGGCATTGTGGGAATCCTCGGCAAGGGTCCGGTTGCGGGCCAGCTCGTCGAAGCGCTCAAGCGCCTCGAATATCGCGGCTATGATTCGGCGGGAATCGCCACGCTGGAGAACGGGCGGCTGACGCGTTTGCGCGCCAGCGGCAAGCTGAAGAACCTCGAGGAAAAACTCGCGGGCGAGCCGCTGACCGGCGCGATCGGCATCGGCCACACCCGCTGGGCGACGCATGGCCGGCCGACCGAGAACAACGCCCACCCTCACGCCAGCAGCCATGTGGCCGTGGTGCACAATGGCATTATCGAGAATTTCCGCGAGCTGCGCGAGGAGCTGACGGCCAAGGGCCATGTCTTCGCCTCCGAAACGGATTCCGAGGTCGTCGCGCATCTCGTCGCCGAGAGCATGGCCGGCGGCGCGACCCCGGAGGCCGCCGTCGCCGTGGCGCTCAAGCGTCTCAAGGGCGCCTTCGCGCTGGCATTTCTGTTCGAGGGCGAGACCGATCTCCTCATCGGCGCGAGGCGCGGCTCCCCGCTCGCCGTCGGTTTCAGCGACGAAGGGGTGTATCTCGGCTCGGACGCGCTGGCGCTCGCTCCCTTCGCCACCTCGATCGCCTATCTCGACGAGGGAGACTGGGTGACGCTGCGCCGCGCCGGCGCCGAATTCCACGACGCGACGGACGCCGTCGTGGAGCGCCGCCGCCAGCCGCTTCAGGCGGGCTCCTTCCTGGTGGACAAGGGCAATTTCCGCCACTTCATGGCCAAGGAAATCCACGAGCAGCCGGAGGTCGTCGGCCGCACTCTGGCGCATTATCTCGATCTCTCCGAGGGCGTGGTGCGGCTGCCCTTCGAACTCGGCTTCGATCCCCAAAGCCTCACCCGCGTCACGATCTCCGCCTGTGGCACGGCCTATTACTCGGGCCTCGTCGCACGCTACTGGCTGGAGCGTTTCGCCCGGCTCTCCGTCGAAATCGACATTGCGTCGGAGTTTCGCTACCGCGATCCGCCGCTGCCGGAGAACGGGCTGATGATCGTGGTCTCGCAGTCGGGCGAGACCGCCGACACGCTCGCCGCGCTGCGTTATGCGCGCGAGCATGGCCAGCACATCCTCTCCATCGTCAACGTCGAGACCTCGACCATCGCCCGCGAGAGCGACACGGTCGCCAAGACCCTCGCCGGGCCGGAAATCGGCGTCGCCTCGACGAAGGCCTTCACCTGCCAGCTCGCCGTGTTCGCCTGCCTGGCGCTGGCGCTCGGCCGCGCCCGGGGCGTGCTCACCCGTGAACGCGAGCGCGAGCTCGTCGCCGAACTCATCGCCACCCCCGGCCAGATGGCCGACGTTCTGAAGCATGAGGCGAGGATCGAACCCGTCGCCCGCGACGTGGCGCGCGCCTCCAGCGTGCTTTATCTGGGCCGCGGGCCGTCCTTCCCGCTGGCGATGGAGGGCGCGCTCAAGCTCAAGGAATTGTCCTATATCCACGCCGAGGGCTATGCGGCGGGCGAGCTCAAGCACGGCCCTATCGCGCTCATCGATTACGCCATGCCGGTAATCGTTCTCGCCCCGCCGGACGCGAGCCTGGAAAAGACCGTCTCCAATCTTCAGGAAGTGGCGGCGCGCGGCGGCCACCTGATTCTCATCGGGTCGCCGCACGCGCGCAGGGAGGCGGCCGCCGAACTCGCCGGCTTCATTGAGCTTCCGGAAGCCGTGTCAGGCCCCTTCGCGGCCATCGTCTACGCCGCGCCGGTGCAGCTGCTCGCCTATCATGTCGCTGTTTTCATGGGCAAAGACGTGGATCAGCCACGCAATCTCGCCAAGAGCGTGACCGTGGAATAGCCCGGCTTTCGCGTTTTGCGGAAAGGCTGCGCTTGCATTTCAGCGGTCGGGACCCCGCGCCCCGACCGATTCCACATATTGTGACTAACTCGCCACAGTCGCTGCGGAATTTTTGATTTGTCGTCACCAAATGCGTGCAACAGGGCGCGCGTCTGTTAAGAATTGAGACAATTCACAGCCGCAACTGAGACCTGACCGATGATCTCAGACCGCATCTTTTCATCGCCATCGAGAACATCGTGGCAGTTTTCGCCTCAGGTTCAAACAAGAGCTGATGCGGCTGTGCCTGAGCAATTGTCGCAACTGCTTTACCTTGCGCGCTGGGCGGGCACGTTGCTTGTTCTCTCTGTTCACGGCTCAGCATTATTCCTGAATTTCAACCGCCTCGACCCGAATGACGAGTCCGCCTTCGTGGCGGCCTGGCGTTTCCTCGTCAGTTACGAGTTCGCGCGGCAGGGAGTCATTGGCTTTTTCGTGATGTCCGGCTTTCTCGTTGGCGGCGCGGCGATTGCGCGGCTGCGGGAGGACAAGCCGTTTCTTCTCGATTATTGCATTCACCGTTTCGCGCGCATCTATCTGGTGCTGATCCCGGCGATCGTGCTGACCTTCGTTCTCGACACGGCCGGCCGCTCCATTTTCCCTGTCGAATTCGGCGCCTATGGCGTCTCCTATTTCGAGGGGCATTACGACCTGCGTCTGATGCTGGCGGACTTTGTGAACTTGCAGGGGATCATCACCAAATTCTACGGCACGAACGGACCCTTGTGGTCCATCGCCTATGAATTCTGGTACTATATTTTCTTCCCTCTGCTCCTGCTCCCCTTCGGGCGCGCCTATTCGCCGGGAACGCGGAAAATCGTGGCCGCCGTCATATTCACCGTCTGCATTGCGGTGACGATCAGGCAGATCTGGTTCGCCTTCGGCTTCCTGATCTGGGGCCTTGGCGCAGCGCTCACGCTCGCGCGGCGGCCGCTGATGCGCTCTCCCGCGAGGGCCCTCGTCCTGACCGCAACTGTCATCGTCGCGCTGCGCGTGATTTTCACCGGCGCGATGATGCGGGACTATCCGGCGCTTCTCTACATTCCCGACGCCATCACGGCCGCCGCCTTCGCCAATCTGATCCTCACGATGCGTTTTTCGACGCTCCAGGACTGGCGTGTTCTCGACTGGTCCGGCCACAAGCGGCTCGCCGATTTCTCTTTCACGCTTTATGCGATCCACAATCCGACCATCGTGTTTCTCCGCGCGGCGGCCTCGCAGTTTCTCGGTCTGGAATGGGCCCAAAGCACGGCGGGAGCCGAGCAGTGGGAGGTTCTCGCCGTCTCGACCGGCGTGACCGTGGCGTTCGCCTTCGCGCTGTCGCGCGTGACGGAGGCGAAGGTCGGCGTCGCGCGCCGCCGGCTGCGCCAGCTCGTCGACCGCGCCGAATCACGTCTGGCGGATCAGCCGCTCGCCGGCCTGATGCGGGCGCCTCTGGCGCGCCGGGCCATTTCGCGTCGCGTGGGGCTATGGAAGGCGGGCGGCCGCTTCGAAAAGCCCCGCGCGCCGGGAGTCGCGGCGCCTCAATCCGCGCAGGGACGCGGAGAATATTGCGAAGCGGGCGATGGCAAAATCGCGGCGGCTGGAAGGGGGTAAGACCATCGTCCCGTCGGCGCCGGCGAACTGTCGCGCCCCGGAGGGGGCGCAGACGCGCCATTGACAGTGGGCGGGCCGAACTGGTCTATGCGGTGGCGGTCGCGCCCCGGGCGCCCCTCTCAGCGAAAGGACGTTTCGCCTGTTGCTCGCCTCGATCCCTCCCGCCTATGTCGCCCCCTTCGAGCGGGCGTGGCGTCACCGGGAGCTCATCCGCGCCGTTGTGCGGCGCGAGTTCATTTCGCGCTTCCGCGGCTCGCTTCTCGGGCCGGCGTGGGCGGTGATCTCGCCGCTCGTGATGCTGCTGACCTATACGGCGCTGTTCTCGATCACCGTGCCCCAGCTCTCCGCCGGCATGAGCGTGACCGATTACGCCAGCGGCATCTTCATCGGGCTGATCGTCTTCAATCTGTTCAGCGAACTCGCCTATCGCGCGCCGATCCTGCTCCACGAGCATGTCAATTTCGTCAAGCGCTCGATCTTTCCCAGCGAAACCATCGCCTGGACGGCGACGATTCGCGCCTTCACCTACGCCGGCGTCGCTTTCGCCGTCTACATCGTCTTCCGGCTCATCGTGGCGGGGACGATCCCCCTGACGATCGTGCTGTCGCCGCTGCTGATCGCGCCCTTTGCGCTCTTCATTCTCGGCGTCGTCTGGTTCCTGATGGCGCTCGGGGCCTTCACGCGCGACGTCGCGCACATCATGGCCTCGATCGTGCCGGTGCTGATGTTCGCGACGCCGATCTTCTACCGGCTCGACCAGATTGCGCAGATGTCGCCCACGACGGCGATCTGGCTGCGGCTCAACATCGTCGGCGACTACATCGAGATGCTGCGCGACGTGGCGCTCGACGGCTCCATTCCGAACGTCTTCGGCTATCTCGCCGTCGTCGCCGTCTCCTATGCGGTCTTCCTCGGCGGTTACCAGTTCTTCATGCGCTACAAATCGGTCATCGTCGATGTCATCTGAGCCCTCCATCCGCTGCGCGGGCGTCGGCAAGGCGTTTCAGCTCTATGCGCATCAGAACGACCAGTTGAAGCAGGTCCTTTTCGGATTGTGGAAGAAATTCTACAAGGAGAAGTGGGTCCTGCACGACGTGACCTTCACGGTCAACAAGGGCGAGCGCGTCGGCATCGTCGGACGCAACGGCGCCGGCAAGACCACGCTGCTGCAAATTCTCTGCGGCATTACCCTGCCGACGAAGGGCGAGTTCAAGGTCCAGGGCCGCATCGCGCCGATCCTGGCGCTGGGCTCCGGCTTCGACGTGCTGCTGACGGGGCGTGAGAACGCCCGAATCGGCGCGGCGATTCTGGGCCTCTCGCGCAAGGAGGTCGACGCGCGCATCGACGACATCGCCGCCTTCGCCGACATCGGCCCCTTCTTCGACCAGCCGATGCGCACCTATTCGATGGGCATGATCGCGCGCGTGGCCTTCGCGATCTGCGCTCATGCGGACGCCGACGTGCTGATCGTCGACGAGGCGCTCTCGGTGGGCGACGAAATATTCCAGCGCAAATGCGAGAAATACATCGCGGATTTCGGCCGGAACGGCACGATCCTGATGGTCTCGCACGATCTCAATTTCCTGCAGACGCTGTGCAACCGCGTGCTGTGGCTGGAGAACGGCGTCATTCGTGAGGTCGGCGACCCCGCGCAGGTGATCGCCGACTATCGCAAGGCAATGGGGACGGGAGCCTGACGGCTCAGGCGAGCGGGCTTGCGTAACCGTCGCTCTGCGGCGCGCCATAGGCCGCGGAGAGCCGGGCCGGCGCCGCGCTGCGATTGAGCCGCGCGATCAGCCAGACGGAGACGCCGACTTCGGCGAGCGCCAGCCCTGCCAGCAGCAGGAAAAAAAACCCGCTGATGCGCAGGAGGGATTCCAGCCCCACCAGAAAAGCGATATGCGCCGCCGGAATTGCGATGATGATGAGACTGCCTCCGGCGCCGCGCCGGCCGGTGATGTTGCCGAAACTCAGCACGAGCGCCATGGCCAGAAGCGTATGCGCCAGCGCCAGCGCCGGCACGCCGAAACGCTTGGCCGCCTCCGCCCGCCATTCGCCTAGCTGGCGCGGATCGCCTTTCGCGCTTTCGTAATTGGCGAGGAAGGCGCCGGCTGACAATTCATAGACGCCGCGCCAGCCGCGGTCCGGCAGGCCCCCGCTGCCCTGCATCGGCAGGGCCATGGCGTATTCGTCGAAATTGGCGATGCGAACGTCGCCGGACGACAGCGAGCGGGTCTGGATGCTGCCATTCGACAGCGCGACGATGACGCCTGATTCATTGCGGCGGAACTCGGCGCGCGCCGCGGTGATCGTCTCTTCCTGCATTTTCTCGATCGAGAGCTGGCGCACGAAGAGATTGGCGGCGAGATCGGGCGTGACCCAGCGCTCGATGTAGAGCGTCTTCACGCCATTGTCGAAAGTATAGAAATGCGCCGCGTCCAGCATGCGGTGGTTGAGCGAATTGCGCACGACGTTGAGCACGTCCTGCATGTTGGTCGCATAATGCGGCGCGATGAAATTGGCGAGCGCATAGCCCAGCACGACGATTCCGGCCGCGAGGGTCAGCGCCGGCCGGCAGATCGACCATGCCGAAAGGCGCAGCGCGTAGAGCACGGCGATCATGCCTTCGCTCGCCATGCGGGAGAATTCGAGCGCCGTCGCGACGCCGACCGCCATCGGCAGCGTGACATAGGCCACGGTCGGCGTGATGCCGACGAGCGCGGGAATCACCAAGCCGCCGCGCACCGCCGCCGGCGGCAACTGATAGAGCAGGTAGGAAAGGACGACGGGAACCGACAGCGCGAGCTGCACGACCAGCACGCCGAATCCGACGCGCTTGAAGAGGTAGGAAAAAAGCAGCCGCGGCATGGCCGGTCTTACCTGTGGGGCCGCGTCATTTCTTGAACCTCGCCCAGGCGGCCCTGGAATATTCCGTCCAGGCGGGGTCGAAGACGCCGCGCGAGGGCAGGGCGGTCGCGCCGGCCCAATGCGCGAAATAGATCTCCTTGCCTTCGTAATCGACCGGCTTGCCGTCCCTGAAAGTGACGCCCGGCGCCTTGTAGAAGCTCTCGTGCGAGGCGTTTTCAACGACATTCGGCAGCAGCTCGATCTTCAGGCCGCGCCGATGGGTGACGAAATTGACGAGCGGCTGCGCGAACAGCTGGCCGCGCTTGCGCACGTCGTGGAAAATCGCGGCGTCGTCGCGCATCGTGTCGATGAAGTCGGAGAGCTTCAGATATTTGTTGGACGTAACCCAGAAGCCGTCGTTGAACAGCAGCACGTCCTTCAGGAACGGATATTTTTCGCGACGCTCGTTGTAGACATATTCGAAGCTCGGAGAGGCGACGATGAACTCGGTCTTGCCCTCCTCCAGCTTTCCGAAAACCGGCGTGAAGTCGCGAAAGAGAATCACGTCGACGTCGACATAGGCCACTTCGTCGAGCGGCAGGGCGAGCGCCTGCAGCTTGCGCAGCCGGCGGCGGTTGTTGTTGAAAAAGCCGGGGTACAGCTCATGCGAGAGCCTGTCGATCTCGACCGGCTCCTCCGCGATATAGGTCGCGCCGTAGATGTCGGCGGCCTTCCGCGTCATGGCGACATTGTCGTCATAGGGAATGAGGTAGATCGGCAGAGACGAATTGGTGTCGCGGTAGCTCTCGAGGAACGGCAGCAGCCAGTCGATGATCTTGTCGTTGCCGACGATGGCTATGCCGTAACGTTTGCCGGCGCTCCCCGCGCCGGTCTCGGCGTCCGGGGCGCGGAGGGGTGGATTCGGGAGACGAAGGCTCATATAGGGGGTGTACTTGTAAAGTTCAGGCAAAAGCAAGGGGGCGCAGATCGGACCTCTTCCGCCCGCCGGTCAGCCTCTGGCCGGCAAGACAGTCGCCGTCGTCCACGCCGCCTGGCATTCCTGCGGCAGCTATCAGGTCAATGTGGCCCAGATTGCGGCCTATCGGGCGCTGGGCGCGCGAGTCCTGTCCGTCGCGATGATGGACGATCTTGCGTCGCGGCCGCCGGGCGGGGCGCGGTGGCGGGCCTATGTTGCGGCCACGCATGACATCGGCGCCGACCGTCGCTTCTTTTCCGGCCCGCCGTTCGCGGGTCTGGCGTCGCGTCTTCTCGTCGACGGCTGGTGGCGGCTCATCCACGGTGATCAGGCCAGCTGGCTGATCGAACTCGCAAGGCGCGCGCCGTTGCCGGACGGCTTCGGGGAGGAGACCGTCGACCTCATCCACGCCAACCATTATTTCACGCTGCCCTTCGTCGAGACCCTGAAGAACGGGCGGCGCATTCCCGTGGTGCTGGAGACCCAGGACATTCAGGCGCGCCAATATGTCCTGCGCAACAAGGGCGGCTTCTTCATCCCGCCCTATGCGACCTATGACAACATGCTGAAGGTCGAGCTCGACTGGATGCGCCGCGCCGATCTTTCCGCGCATCTGAATGAGGAGGAGTTTCACGATTTCCGGGATCTCCTCCCCGATTCCCGTCACGCGCTGATCTATCCGGCCGTGCCCGAAGTCCCCCGCGCGGCCGGGCGCGACGTCATCATCGTCGCGAGCGACAATTACGCCAATTACGTCAGCCTGCGCTGGTTTCTGGAGGAGGTCGTCCCGCTCTCGGGGGGCGCGCGCGTTGCGATCTACGGCAATATCGACGGCGGCGTGAAGCGTCGGGACGGGGCCCTTTACGAGGCCCATCGCGCGCTGTTCAGGGGGCGGGTCGACGACATTGGCTCCGTCTACGCCAACGCCGGCGCCGTCCTGCTGCCCACGATCGAAGGTCACGGCCTGTCGATCAAGGCGGTCGAGGCGCTCTGCTGCGGCGCCCCTCTCGTCGCGACGCCGCTGGCGTTTCGCGGCATGAAGGTCGATCCGCATGCGCTGGGCAATGTCGCTCTCGCCGACGACGCCGCGCAATTCGCGCGACATTGGCGCGAGGCGCAGGAGCGGGCCGACAGGGGCGAGACGCCGCCTCTGGAGAGCGACACGCGGCGTCTGTATGAATCTTCCTTCAGCCCGCAGGCTTACGCGCGCACGCTGGCGGCGGCGGTGGAGCCGCTCCTTCAGTAACGATCCTTCTTGAGGCGGACAGGCAGTGCTAAGGTCGCGCCGTTGACAAACACTCTACTCGCGGCGGGATGATGGACAATTACAAAGTTGAAACGGATTCCCGCCCGCTGGCCGGCCGCCGTGTCGCGCTGACGCATCCGGCGTGGCACTCCTGCGGCACCTATCGCGTCGTGCTGGGCCAGATCGCCGCCTATCGCGCGCTGGGCGCGGAGGTGTTCCCCGTCGCCATCAGCTCCGATCCCGGTTTCGTTCCGGGGCGCGCGTGGATCTGGAAATCCTTCAGCGATTCGACGCCGGAGCTCGACGCCGGCGCGCGCTTCTATGGCGGCGCATCCTTTCTCGCCATGCTCGATCCGCGGTTCCTAACGCGCGTGTTGTGGCCCTATATCCATGGCGATCAGGCCGTCATACGCCTAGGCATGGCGGAACGGGCCGTCCTCTCGCCGGAGGTCGAGGCGGCGGAATATGACCTCGTCCACTGCAACCATTTCTTCCTGATGCCGGTCGCGCGCCGCCTCTCGCGCGGTCGCGCGCCGATCATGCTCGACACCCACGATCTGCAGGCCCGCCAGTTCGCGCTGATCAACGAGCGCATGCCCTGGCTCCCGCCGCGCGTCACCTATGAGGCGATGCTGGCGCAGGAGCTGGAGGCGATGCGCGGCGCCGATCTTTTGTTGCATCTCAATGCGCAGGAATCCGACGCCTTTCGCGCCATGTTGCCGGAGAAGCGCCATTCGCTGCTCTATCCCGCGACGCCGCCCGCCCCGACCGGCCCCGGCGGCGAGGACATCGTGCTTGTCGCGAGCAACAACACGGCAAATGTCGAAAGCGTGATCTGGTTCCTGCGCGAGGTCGCGCCGAAAGCGGCGGGCGTGACGGTGAAGATCGCCGGCAATGTCGACGCCGGCGTGCGGGCCCGCGCCCCCGAGGAATATGCTTCCTACAAGCGCTGGTTTCTCGGCCGGGTGGACGATCCCGGCGCCGTCTATGCGACGGCCCGTCTGGCGCTCTTGCCGACGATCAGCGGCACGGGCCTTTCGATCAAGACGGTCGAGGCCATGTCCAGCGGCGTCCCTTTGATCGCGACGCCGCAGGCGCTGCGCGGCATGGACGCGGAAGCGCTCTCGCTGCCCGGCGTAAGCCTGGCGGATACGGCAGAGGATTTCGCGCGCGCGCTCGTCGAGGCTGCGCGGGCGCCGGCCGCGGACGAATCGGCGCGGAGGGCGAGCGCGACGCGCGCCTACTACGACGCGCGCTTTTCATCCTCCGCCTACGAGCGCAATCTCGCCACGCTCACGGCTCCGCTTCTTGCGCGCGGATCGTGACTTTTTACGCTGTGAAAACACGGCCTTGAAGAAAGTGTGGCGCAATCGCAACGCCGGCGCGAAAATCACGCGGCCGGCGGTTGTTAGAATTTCTTCATCAATTCAGTGGTGTTACCTTGGATATCGACGTGCTGCGCGGGGTCCCCGGCGGCCTTGCATTGGAGACGGGTAAAATGACTTTCAAGGCTACCGTTGTCGGCGCATTGGCGTCGGTCCTCATGATCGGCGCCGCCTCCGCCGCGGATCTCCCCAGCCGAAAGGCCCCGCCGGAATACATTCCCCCGCCGCCGGTCTTCAGCTGGGAAGGTTGGCACATCGGCGTCGTCGGCGGCTATGGCGGCGGCTCGTCCAGCACCAGCTCCTGGATATGGGACTTCGGTGCCGTTCCCGCCGTATGGAACGTCAACACCTCGCGGGGCACGAGCGGCTATCTCGTCGGTTACGAGAGCGGCTACACGTGGCAGTTCTCCAACAATTTCGTTCTGGGCTACGAGTCGGAGTTCAGCTACGCCGACGTGCGCAGCAACAACACCAACTCCTGGTTCGGCGGCGTGAGCAATCGCCTCGAGTGGTTCGGCGCCGAGCGGCTCCGCTTCGGCTACGCCTTCGGCCGCATCCTGCCTTACGTCACCGGCGGTCTCGCCTATGGCCGGGTGAAGGCTTCCGGCACGGATTCCATCGGCGGCTTCCTGTTCCCGACCAACGCCTCGACCTGGCAGGCCGGCTGGACGGTCGGCGCGGGTCTCGAATACGCCTTCTGGGACAAGTTCTCGATCAAGGCCGAATATCTCTACACGAGCATGAAGGGCCCGAGCGGCACCGGCCTCGCTTTCCCGAACGGTTTCCGCACCTTCGACGGCCGCGGCTTCGACACGCATCTCGCCCGCGTCGGCCTGAACTACAATGTGAAGAGCATTGGCGCGCTGCTCGGATGGGATGGCCTCGGCCTCTGATCGACGCAAAGCAACCGACGCCTCGCGCGTCGTTCGAGCCCGGCCGGTTTGGCCGGGCTTTTTTGTTTCGCGGCGCGGCCTCGACGGCGCGGCGGGATGCGATATTGTCTTATGTCATGATCCGCACAACACCGATAATTTCGCCGGCCTCGGGTCTCGCTCAGCTCACCGATCGGTCCCGAGAGATTTTCCGCCAGATCGTCGACAGCTATCTCGCCTCCGGGGAGCCTGTCGGCTCGCGGCAATTGTCGCGTCTTCTGCCGATGACTCTGTCGCCTGCGTCCGTGCGCAATGTGATGCAGGATCTCGAAGAGCTTGGCCTCATCTACGCGCCGCATACGAGCGCGGGACGCCTGCCGACCGAACTCGGCCTGCGCTTCTTCGTCGACTCCATGCTGCAGGTCGGCGATCTCGACGACTCGGAGCGCGCCCGCATCGCCGCCGAGGTCGAGGCCGCCTCGAAGGGGCATGATTTCCAGGGCGTGCTGTCGGAGGCGACCAGCCTGCTCTCAGGCCTGACGCGCGTCGCGGGCGTCGTCGTCGCGACGAAGGAAAATGTCCGCCTGAAGCAGATCGACTTCGTGCGGCTCGAGCCCGAACGCGCGCTGGCGATCCTCGTCGCCGACGACGGCACGGTCGAGAACCGCGTCATTCCCGTCGCGCGCGATCTGCCGGCGTCGGCGCTCACCGAGGCGGCGAATTATCTGAATGCGCGCATCACCGGCCGCACATTGGCGGAAGCGCGCGAAGGCATAGAGGCGTCGCGCCGGGCCGCGCAGATGGAGCTCGACGAATTGACCGCGCGTCTCGTGGAGGAAGGGATGGCGAGTTGGGCGGGCGCATCGAGCGGCGCCCGTCAGCTCATCGTGCGCGGACAGGCGCATCTCCTCGAGGATCTGACCGCCGCCGCCGACCTCGAGCGCGTGCGGCTGCTTTTCGCCGATCTAGAAACCAAGACCGGCGTGATCGATTTGCTCGAACGCGCGGAAGAGGGCGAGGGCGTCCGCATCTTCATCGGCTCGGAGAACAAGCTGTTCTCGCTCTCCGGCTCCTCGCTGATCGCCGCGCCCCTGCGCGACAGCGAGCGGCGCATCATCGGCGCCCTCGGAGTGATCGGCCCTACGCGGCTGAATTACGCGCGCATCGTGCCGATGGTGGACTATACCGCGAAAGTCGTTGCGCGCGTCGTCGGCGGCGGGTGAAAAGAAACGGGCGGAGACCGTCAGCCCCCGCCCGCGTCATGCTCGCCTGTTTCAGCGTCTCAACCGGATGATCACCGGCGGTGGCCGCCGTGGTGGTGGCCATGGTGATGATGTCCATGATGACCATGATGGCCCCAGTGACCGCCGTGGTGGCCGCCCCAGCCCCAGCCGTGATGACCGCCCCAGTGTCCGTGTCCGCCCCATCCATGGCCGCCGTGATGGTGACCACCATGCGTCCAGAAGCAACGGCCGTAACGACAGACCCACACCGCATGCGCCTGTTCGAGACCCGCGGCTTCGCCTGATTGCGCGACAGCGTCTTTCGGCGCCGCCGGCATGGCCGAGGCGTTCGTCGCGGTCATGGACAGGGCGCCGACCGCCACAGCGGCGGCAACGAGTAAATTCACATGCTTAACCATGTCATGTCCCTTGTGGATGAGGTTTCACCTAAATTGGGCAATCAATTGCAGCCGTTGCGGCTCTCCCACATCTGAATTTCGTTTACGCGCCTTCTCTCCCAGCCGCGCAAATCGCCGTAGGGGGGGAAGCATCCGGGGCCGAATTCGGCCCTGGCGCGGGCCGTTTTGAAACAATATCCGTTACGCGCGTAGATCTTGTTTCGCTCGTACCACAATTCGTCGCAGGACATGTCCGATGGATGCTGCGCTCGCGCCGGCGGCGGCGCCGCAAACAGGCTGCCGCCCATGACAACGGCCGCAATCGCGCCGTGTATGAAGTTTGACGCCCGATAAGCCATTTTCAATTCTCCCTGATAGCGCCTTGTAACTGTGTCGGAAATTGCGAACGTCAACGGTCCGAGCCAGGGCACTTTCTGTAGTGTTGACGCTGCCGCCTCCTCCTGCGCGGTCCCGGGGACGCACATTCCCGCCGTCACATGACATGGCTACGCTCGCGGCCGACATGAATGCGGTGAAAAGTCGCGTTGCAATCCAATCGCCGTGGCGCCCTCGCCACGACCCGTATTATTTCGCGCCTCGATCACATGAAATTCTGCGGATCGACGTCGATCTGCACGCGCACGCCGCCGCGTTCCTTCGGGCTTGCGCCGATGAGGTCCCGCAGGAAGCTCTGCACATCGGCGCTGCGCGGCGCCTTCACGAGCAGGCGATAACGATAACGGCCGCGAATGAGCGCGATCGGCGCTTCGGCCGGGCCGAGAAGCATGATTTCGTCCGCCTCCGGCAGTCCGCCGAGCGCCGCGACGCGGTAGCGCGGCGAGGGCGGCAGATCATGCGCGGCGCGCGTAATTGCGCGGGCGTGCGCCTCGGCGGCGGCGGCGTCCCTGGCGGAGACGATGAGCGCGGCCAGACGGCCGAAAGGCGGCAGCCCCGCTCGCTCGCGAAGCGCGATTTCCTGTGCGTAGAATTTTTCGGCGTCGCCGGAGAGCAGCGCCGCGATGACGGGATGGTCTGGTTGAAAGGTCTGGATCAGCGCGCGGCCGGGCTTGTCGCCGCGCCCCGCGCGTCCGGTAACCTGATTGAGCAATTGAAAGGTGCGCTCGGCCGCGCGCGGATCGCCGCTGCCGAGGCCCAGATCGGCGTCGACCACGCCGACGAGCGTGAGATGCGGGAAATTATGCCCCTTTGCGACGAGTTGCGTGCCGATGACGATGTCGAAGGCGCCTTTTGCGATTTCCTCGAGCTCGCGCCTGAGGCGCTCCGCCCCGCCGGGGAAATCGGACGACAGAACGAGAATGCGCGCGTCGGGAAACAGCGTCGCCGCCTCTTCCGCGAGACGCTCGACGCCGGGTCCGCAGGCGGCGAGCGAATCTTCGGCCTCGCATTCGGGGCAGACGTCGGGGCGGCGTTCGACATGTCCGCAATGATGGCAGACCAGCGCGCGGCGGAAGCGATGTTCGACGAGCCACGCGTCGCAGTTCTCGCAGCGGAAACGATGGCCGCAAACGCGGCATAGAGTGAGCGGCGCATAGCCGCGACGATTGAGAAACAGCAGCGCCTGTTCGCCGCGCGAGATTGTTTCTCCGACGGCGAGGGCCAGACGAGGCGCGATCCAGCGTCCGCGCGGCGGCCCTTCGACGCGCATGTCGATGGATTCGAGCAGCGGCATCGGCCGCGACCCGGCGCGCGCGTCGAGTTTCAGATGTCCGTAGCGGCCGCGTTGGGCGTTTACCCGCGTTTCGATCGACGGCGTCGCGGAGGCGAGCGCGATGGTCGCGTCCTCCATGCGCGCGCGCACCACGGCCATGTCGCGCGCGTGGTAGGAAACGCCGTCGTCCTGCTTGTAGGCGCCTTCGTGCTCCTCATCGACGACGATGAGGCGCAGGTCGCGAAACGGAAGAAACAGCGCCGAGCGCGCGCCGGCGACGACGCTGAGTTCGCCTGTCGCCGCCGCGCGCCAGATGCGCGCCCGCTTGCGCGGGGAGACGCCCGAATGCCACTCCGCCGGCTTCTCGCCGAAACGCGTCGCGAAGCGTTCGAGAAACTGCGCGGTGAGCGCAATCTCCGGCATCATCACCAGCGCCTGTCCGCCTTCCTTCAGCGCGGCGGCGATGGCTTCGAAATAGACTTCCGTCTTGCCGGCGCCGGTGACGCCTTCGAGAAGGAACGGCTTGTATGCATGCGCCCGCACCGCCGCGGTCAGCGCCTGTGCGGCCGCGAGTTGCGCGGGCTCCAGCAGCGGCGCGCCATGATCGGGATCGAGCGGGCGCGCAATCGGGTCGGGCGGCGCGGCGATCGTCTCCAGCGCGCCGTCGTCGACCAGGGCGTCGATGACGCCCGGGGAACAGGCGGCGGCGTCGGCCAGCGCCTTTTTCGTGAAGGCCATGCCGCCTTCCGCCGCGGCCAGCACGCGCCCGCGCGTGGGCGTGAGACGCTCGGGCGTTGCGCCGGTTGCGCGATAGAGCGTGCGGAGGGCGTCTGGCGCGGCTTCCTCGGCCGCGCGCGTCGCGAGCCGCAGCGCCATGCCGCGCGGCGCGAGCGTGTAGCGCGCCAGCCAGTCGATGAAGTCACGCAGCTTCTGCGACAGCCGCGGCCGATCGAGCCGCGTGATGACCATCTTGAGATTGCCGCGGGCGGCGGGCGCCGCGTCGACGGCCCAGACGACGCCATAGGCCTCGCGCGTCCCCAGCGGAATTTTCACGCTGTCGCCGGGTTGAAGCCCCAGCGCCGGCGGCGCGAAATAGGAGTAGGGCGCATCGACGGCGACGGGCGGCAGGACCTCTACGATCTGCGCCTGCGAGTTGGTGGTGTCTTCGGCCCCGCTCATGGAGCCGTCATAGACCATATTTCGGTCGTCGCGAGGACTCCCTGCCGCAGGGTCGACTAAGAGACGTTCACGGCAGCAGTCTGGATAGCGGTTTGGGGATTTTCAGACCCGGAACGGTCACGCAGAGGTTGGTCGTTGGCCCCTCGAGTTCAAATTTGTAGCTCGTCGCGTCGGGACGCCGCGCCTCTACGCTCTCCTCGGGCGTCTTGAGCGAAAATATGGCTTCGATCGCGCCGCGCTCGACCTGCGACAATGTGTTGAACAGAACTTCGCGCTTCGGCTTGAGTAACGGCAAATGCCCGCCGAGGCGGGTGATGCGGAGCAGGGGTCCCTTGTCCGGGTCCGCCGCCGGGTTATCGGAAGGGCTTTCGCTTTTCTCCGTTCCCGGCGACATGAGACCGTTCCCCTTTGCGCGAGAATGACCGTTACTTATGGGCTGCGGCCTCGATCGCGCTCCTGGCGTCCGCAACCTTTTTCTTCGCCCGGCCGACGGCGGTCTTCTCGAGTTTCTTCAAGCTCTCCTTGGCCTTGGTCGACTTTTCGGTCAATCCGAGCACATCCGCCGGCTTCAGCAGGCTCGTCCTGAAGGCCGCGGCCATGGCGCGCGGTTCTACCTCCGTCACGCCGACGCTGGACCACGCCGCCGCAACCTTGCGCGCGACGTCATCGCCGAAATAGTCGCGTGCGACGGAGATCGTCTCCGCGGCGCATTTGGCGAAGTCCGCATCCGCCTTGAGGCGTTCGGTGAGGGTCGTGTACCATATCTTTCCGAGAACTTCCCAAGCCGGCTTTCCGACCGCGACCGCCGCGAGATAGAAAGCATGGTTGGGGATTCCGGAATTGTAGTGAACCCCGCCCCAGTCGCCGTCGGCGTTGTTGGGAAGATCGACATATTGCGACATATGCTTGGGTTGCGGGTCCTTGCCGCCCAGACGCGGATCGTCGTAGGCGCCGCCCGGATTGCTCATCGACCGCAGTCCGACGCCATGCACGCCGGGGAGCAGCAGGTCGCCGCCAATGTTCCAATCGGCGGTCATCGGATCATTCTGCTTCGCGTCGCCCTTGTTCGCCCCGTGCCACTGACGCACCAGAATGCCGAAAACGTCGGAGAAATGTTCGTTCAGCGCGCCGGGCTGATTCTCATAGACCAGATTCGCTTCATATTGCGTGACGCCATGGGTGAGTTCATGCGCGACAACGTCGATCGACTTGGTGAAGCGATCGAACGCGATCCCGCTGCCGTCGCCGTAGATCATCTGCCGGCCGTCCCAGAAGGCGTTGTCGAGACCCTCGGCGCCCTCCTGATAATGAACCGAGGAAGTCAGGGTGAGTCCGGCGTTGTTGATCGAGGAGCGGTCGAACAGCTTCTTGAAGAAGTCCCAGGTCACGCCGGAATATTCATAGGCTTCGCGCACCGCCGGATCGGCGGGCGGCTGACCGCCTTCGACGAGCACCTGTTTGCCCGGCAAATCCCCGCCCCGCTCGCAGTCATAGATGATCCGCTTGAGCGGCGCGGGTTTGGCTGCGAGCGACTTCACGACCGCGGTCGCGGAGAAGCGTTCGATGCGGCGCTCACGCAACCGCTTCATCACTTGCTGGACATGCTCAGCGATACGCCTCAGGCGCTCATCGCCGGAGCGCTCCATGCCGGTGAAAATATAGGGCGGAATGATCGAGCAAAAACCACACTCGCAGGACGTATCCATACGCATGAAACCCTCCTTTTGGAAAAAATGATTTGTCGCAATCCGCGCGCTTGCGGCGCGTATCGGCACATAAAGAAACGTCGGGGGACGGGTGAAGTTCCCTGTGTGACGTAATAAGGCTGGAGGCGGGACAAGGCCGCCTCCAGATCAACCCTGTAGCGTTCCGTCCGGGCGGCTCGCGCCCGCGGAATGCGTGGGCTTCGCGTTATTAATTATTAATGCTCCGCCGCCACTTTCAGGTGGATCAGGGCGCGTTCCGCATGACGGACGCCGGCGGCGAGACGTTTTGCGTCATGCGTCCGCTTCGCGGTCTTGATGGCCTGACGAAGATGAGTGATCGCCATTTTCACATGGCCCTTAGGATCGAACCCGCCAGCGACGGCCTCTCGCGCGTGGTCGAGCGCGTTATGCGTATGCTCCGCGAAGGATGAAAACATGTGTTGCTTGCCTTCGTGGATCGCCTCCCTGGTCTCGGCGACCGCCTGGGTGATATGGTGGTTCTCCGCCAGCGCGGCGCGCGGCGCCAGCGCGAGAGCGAAGCCGAGGCCCAGCGCGGCGAAGACGAGTCGACGATTGATCATGAATATTCCTCCCTCTCGATAACGCGGCGCCGGCGCGGTCGCGCCATGTCACGCGTTTTCACACAGCTTGGACATAGCGCTCCTGTGAACGCGCGCCAGCGTGGCCGCGCCTTTCAGGATGGAACAAATTGACGCGGGAGTTCCTCGCCTTGGCCTTGCCTGTTTTGAATTGGGACGAAGTCGAAAGTCGCCCTTGCCGGCGGGCCATCGATACGACAAGTTAATCAGGGGACCAGATTGTTTTCTATCGCGCGGGCGCCGGTTCCGCTACGGGTTTGGCGCTTTTTTCGGCTTGACGTATTTGAGCAGGGATGAATTCCATGTCGAATGAATTTTCACCTTCCGCCAAAAGCGCGGGTCGCGCGAATGGTGCGGAAAATCCGGACGGGCCATTCAGCCTGGAGCGCGTCATTTGCGCCGAGCTCGCGCAAATTGAAAGCATCAACACGACGCGACGAAAGAGCGGGCTTGCGTCGCCGCTCCCGCAAAAGGAAAAGCCGAAGGAGCCGATCGGCCCGTTTTCGGCGGCGCTCGACAGCATCGCCGTTATCGCAAAGACTCTGGGCAGAGGCGTCGCAGGCGAGCAGCCGTCGTCGGGAGAGGCGAGCGCGGAGATGCGGGATGGATCGGCGTCGTCGGATGCGAAACCGCCGTGGCTGGCGGAAGATTTCGAAAAAAAGCTGTTCGATGCGGAGCTCACTGCGCTTTGTCTCTCGGGCGGCGGCATCCGCAGCGCGACGTTCTGCCTCGGCGTCATCCAGGCCCTAGCAAAACAAGGGCTGTTGCGAAAATTCGATTACCTCTCGACGGTTTCCGGCGGCGGCTACATCGGCTCCTGGCTCTCGGCCTGGGCGTCGCGCGAAGCGGGCGGGATGAAGGGCGTCGAGGAGCGGCTGAACCAGCAGGGCGAGCCCCCGGAGCTCACCGGCCTTCGTGAATTTTCCAATTATCTGACGCCTCGCGCGGGGCTGATGTCGTCCGACACCTGGACCGGCGCGGCGACGGTCGTTCGAAATCTGCTCATCAACTGGTTGCTATTCCTGCCGCTGTTCCTGTTGCTTGTCTGGGTTCCGAAAATCACCGTTCTGCTTCTGGAGAGGTTGCATTACGAGTTCGACGCCGGCGGCGGCGTTTCGCCCTGGGCGCTCCTCATGAGCGCGGCTTTTCTTTACGCCGTTGCAGAACTGTTCACGAGCAAGCAACTGGTTTCCATACAGGCGCAAAAACGTCGGGAACGGCTGGAGCGAGAACAGCCTTTGGCCCGAATGCAATCCGACCACGTCGAGGCGACGCCCTATGGCGCGGGCGAGGTCATGCACTTCGCATGTGTGATTGTTCCGATATATTTGGCCGCCTGTCTGACGACGGCGGTGCTCGTTTATTTCCGCGACAGCATCGCCTTCGACGATCCATCGACATGGTTCTGGTTCGCGGCCGCCGGCGCAAATTTATGGGCCGCGCCTTTCGCCATCGCAGTTTTCATTTCGTTTATTCGCGGCGAGTGGGGCGAGAATCTCGGAGCGCAGTTTTCTTCCAGCGATTGCGACGACGGCGCAAACAGACATCTATGCGAATTGCCGCGAATGACCGTTTCGCGCATCTTCGCCGGCGCGGTTTTCGGCGTCTTTCTGCTGATTGCCTTTCATATTATTGGAGAGGTCGTCGGTGTGCGGGACTCCCGCTATGCGGTGGTCTTCGGCGTCACCTGCTGCTTTGTCGCCCATCTCGCCGGCAGCATCCTGTTTGCGGCGACGAGCAGCAAGAATGCGCGGCTCGACGATCTGCTCGAATGGACGGCGCGCTCCGGCGGCTGGTTCATCGTCATAGGGCTGGCCTGGACGGTTTACGCTACTTTGGTCCTTTGGGATCCGAGGCAGGATTTGCCCGGCGTCGACATGAAGGACTGGCTCGGCGAATGGGCCAACGGGATCATAGCCTCCGTCGGCGGCGCGACGGGCCTCGCGGCGGCGCTCTTCGGACACAGCAAATCTACGGCGGCGACACAAGGCGATACGAAAAGCATGAGCGCCGTCAATTGGAGCCGCGTGGCGGTGGCTGGCGCGCTGCTGTTCACGGTCGCGCTGGTCTTTGAATTGTCACGACTGATGGATTTAATCCTGCTGCCCGATTCTCTCGCGAAAATCGTCGCGCATCACAGGGTCTCCGACGACACGGTCTTCGTCTTTCTGATTGCCGCGATCGTGATGCTGATCTGGGTGACTCTCGCCGCCTGGATGATCAACGTCAACAAATTCTCCCTGCACGCCTATTATCGTTATCGGCTGATGCGCGCCTATCTCGGCGCGTCCAATGCGGAGCGCCGCCCCAACCGCTTCACGGGGCTCGATCAGTACGACAACGTCATGATGAGCGAACTGACCAGGGTGAAGCCGCTGCATGTCGTCAATACGGCGCTCAATATCGTTCACGGCGACTCGCTCGCGTTACAGGAGCGCAAGGCGTCGTCCTACGCTTTCACGCCGCTGACCGCCGGCAATCCGCGGCTGGGTTATCGGCCCGCCGAGCGCTACGGCGACCAGGTCAGCCTCGCCACGGCGATGGCGATTTCGGGCGCGGCGGTGAGCCCCAACATGGGATATCACTCGTCGCCGTTCCTGACATTCATCATGACGCTGTTCAACGCGCGACTGGGGTGGTGGCTGGGCAATCCGAAAAAGAGCAATTGGGAAAAGCCGGGACCAAGCCTCGCGCTGTGGCCTTTCATGATGGAGCTGTTCGGCCTCACCAACGAACAACAATATTACGTATATCTCAGCGATGGCGGCCATTTCGAAAATCTCGGCGTCTACGAGATGCTGCGCCGCCGCTGCTGCACCATAGTGGTGATCGACGCCGGCTGCGACGCGGACCTGAAATACGAGGATCTCGGCAATCTGGTGCGCAAGGCCCGCATCGACCTCGGGGTGGAAATAACTTTCGACAAACCGCAGCCCGCGGCGACCGGCGGCGATCCCAGGCGTCTCGGCCTGACAAATCGCCCCGCCGCGCTCTGCGCCGCCCCTTACTGCAACATCGGCAGCGTTCAGTATCCGGACGGCGAGGGGATGGGCGCGCTCGTTTATATCAAGGCGGCGATCCATGGCGACGAGCCGGAGGACATATGGAGCTACGCCGCCGCCCATCCCGATTTTCCGCATGAATCGACGGGCGACCAGTTCTTCAGCGAGTCGCAGTTCGAGAGCTACCGGCGCCTTGGCTATCACATCGGGTTGAAAGTATTCGGCGGACAGGGAGAGCCGCGTTCGTTTTCGATCGATCTCGAAAAACGCGCTTCCGAGCACTGCCGTCGCTGAGCTTGGCGGGCGCCGCGCGGCGGATTCGTCGGCTCCTTGCGTGTCACGGGAGGGGGCGGCGCCTTCGCAAGGCTTGCATTTGGCGCTCCGTCTCCCTATCCCTGATCCAGCCAGTCGGCTGGATGGCCGCTGCCGCGAGGCAGAGGAAAGTCCGGGCTCCACGGAGACACGGCGCCGGATAAGGTCCGGCGGGGGAGACCCCAGGGAAAGCGCCACAGAAAGCAAACCGCCGCGCTTGCGCTCGCAAGAGCGCGCCGCGCGGCAAGGGTGAAAGGGTGCGGTAAGAGCGCACCGCTGGGACGGTGACGCCCCAGGCATGGCAAGCCCCGCCGGGAGCAAGACCGAATAGGGGTGACACGGGAGTTCGCTCCCATGCCCGTCTCCGGGCCGTCGCCCGGGTTGGTCGCCAGAGGCGGTCGGCGACGACCGTCCCAGAGGAATGGCCGTCACGTCGCGCCGGGCAACCGGCGCGGCCATACAGAACCCGGCTTACAGGCCGGCTGGCGAATTTTTTGCGTCCGCGCCGGCGGCCGGCTGCGCGCGCCGCGCCGATCCCGGCCCGGCGTAAACGCTCCCTTAACACTAACAAAGCTTAATGGAGTAAGGCGCCATAGAGGCGCTTCGGCCCGCCGCCGTCTCTTCGACGCTTCGAAAAACCAATGCCCGTCCAACTGATTTCGTCGCGACGACCAGAGACCGGGAGCCGGTTTGCCGCCGGCGGAGGGGCTCATGCGCGGGGACTTGCGTCCCGATACAGGCTTGCAAAGGGGCGGATGGCGATTGGCGTCAAGGCAGGGAGCAGGGGGATGACGACGGGTCGCGGCGCGGACGGCCTCGCCGCCACAGGCGGAGCGGCTCGCCATGTTCCCGTGCTGCTGCGCGAAGTCATCGACGCCCTTCGCCCCACGCCCGGCGGTCGCTATCTCGACGCCACATTCGGCGCAGGCGGCTATACGCGCGCGATCCTCGCCCATCCGGAAACGCGCGTGCTGGCGCTCGACCGCGACCCGAACGCCGTGCGTGACGGCCGGCCGCTGGTCGAAGAGGCGCGGGGGCGGCTCACGCTCGTCGAAGCGCGCTTTTCGCAGCTCGATGAGGTCGCGCGCGCGCGGGGCTTCGCGCCGCTCGACGGCGTCGTTTTCGACATCGGCGTTTCCTCTATGCAATTCGACGAGGCCGAGCGTGGTTTCTCCTTCCGCGGCGACGGCCCCCTCGACATGCGCATGGAAGGGCGTGGCCAGACCGCCGCCGACATCGTCAACGAGGCGGACGAAGAGACCCTCGCCGACATTCTCTATTTCTACGGCGAGGAGCGCGCCGCGCGCCGCATCGCCCGCGCCATCGTCCACGACCGGAAACTCGCGCCCTTCGCCTCGACCAGAGCGCTGGCCGAGATGATCGCGCGCGTCGCGCCCGGCCGGCCGGGCGACATTCATCCGGCGACGAAAAGCTTTCAGGCGCTGCGCATCGCGGTCAACGACGAACTCGGCGAACTGCTCGACGGTCTCGCCGGCGCGGAGCGCGCGCTGGCCGAGGGCGGACGGCTTGCCGTCGTCACTTTCCATTCGCTCGAAGACCGCATCGTGAAGCAGTTTTTCGCCGAGCGCTGCGGGCGCGGCGAAACCGGTTCACGCCGCCTGCCGGGCGAAGCCGCGCCGCCGCCGAGGAGCTTTATTTGCGAGGGGCGCCAGCCCGTGGCGCCGACGCGCGAGGAGACCGAGCGGAATCCGCGCGCCCGCTCCGCGAAGCTGCGCTTCGCCACGCGCACGGCGGGGCCGGCGCTTCCGCTCGACGACAGGCTCGCGCGGCTCGCCCGTCTGCCCGTCCGCGACAAAGGAAAACCCTGATGCTGCGGCTTCTCAACATCGTCGCAATTCTTTCGCTCGTCGGATCGGCGGTCTACGCCTATTCGATCAAATATCAGACGAGCTATCGCGCCGAGCAGATCGCGAAGACGAAGATCGAGATCAAGGCGGAGCGCGACGCCATCGCGGTGCTGCGCGCTGAATGGTCCTATATGACGCGCCCGGAGCGTTTGCAGCCGCTCGCGGACAAATATCTCGCCGACCTGAAGCCGCTGCAGGTGACGCAACTCGTCGCGGCGCAGTCATTGCCGGAGAAAGCGGCCCGCGTCGACGCCATTGGCAGCAAGCTGGATTCGCTCGGCCTGAGCGCCGCCGCCACGCCGATCGCCGCTCCGCAGGCGCCGACGACGACGCCGAAGGCCGCGCCGGCGACCCCGAAGACTGCGCCCGCCAAGCCCGCAACGAACACCAGGGCGCAAGGCGCAAGCCAGAGCGCCAGCCATGAGCGGCACAAGCAATGACACAGCAACAGCACATGCGCGAGCAGGACATGCGTGAAACTCTGGCGCCGGGGCAGGCGCGAAAGAGCTCCCGCCTTCGCCGCTTCATGCATGCGGCCTTCTCGACGAGCCTGTCGTCGAGCGCGCCGCGCATGAAGCTTGCCGCCTTCGGTTTTCTCGCGCTTTACGGCGTGATCGGCGCCAAGCTCGTTTATCTCGGATTCAGGCCTGAGCCGGCGACGACGCGCCGCGCCGCGGCGGAAGCCGTCGCCGCCTCGCGTCCAGATATTCTCGACCGGAATGGCGAGGTGCTGGCGAGCGATGTGAAGGTGATGTCGGTGTTCGCGGAGCCGCGCCGCCTCATCGACAAGGACGAGGCGACCGAGCTTCTCACCGCCGTCCTGCCGGACGTCGACTCCAAGGAATTGCGCGAGCGCCTCGGTTCGAAGAAAGGCTTCGTCTGGGTGAAGCGCGAAGTCACGCCGCATCAGCGCGACGAGGTCTTCCATCTGGGCCTTCCCGGCGTCGGCCTGATCGCGGAAAACAAGCGCGTTTATCCCAACGGCCCGATCGGCGCGCATGTGCTGGGCTTTGCGAATATCGACAACCAGGGCATCGCCGGCGTCGAGAAATATATCGACGGACAGGGACTGGCCGATCTGCACAATATGGGCTTCGGCGCGACCCCCGACGATCTGAAGCCGATCTCGCTCTCCCTCGACATTCGCGCAACCCATGCGCTACGCGACGAACTCGAAAAGGGCGTCATTCACTTCAAGGCGAAAGCCGGCGCTGCGGCCATCCTGGACGTGAACACGGGCGAAGTGGTCGCGATGGCGTCCCTGCCGGACTATGACCCCAACAAGCCGACCGACGCGCTCGATCCGCTGCACATCAATCGCATGAGCGTCGGCGTCTATGAGATGGGCTCGACCTTCAAGGCGCTCACGATCGCCATGGCGCTCGACTCCGGCAAGGTCAATCTCAACTCGCGGCTCGACGCGCGCGGCGCGCTCTCCTTCGGCCGCTTCAAGATCCACGATTATCACGCGCAAAATCGCGCGCTCACCGTGCCGGAAGTGTTCACCTATTCCTCCAACGTCGGCACGGCGCGCATGGCGATGGGGCAGGGCGTGGAGAAGCACAAGGCCTTCCTGCGCAAGATGGGCCAGCTCACACGCATGCGCACGGAGCTGCCCGAAAGCGCCGAGCCGATCGTGCCCAAGAACTGGGGCGAGCTGAATACGATGACCATCGCCTTCGGTCACGGTCTCGCGGTCGCGCCGCTGCAGGCGATGATGGCCGTGGGCGCCCTCATGAACGGCGGCTATCTGATGACGCCGACCTTCCTGAAGCGCACCCCGGAAGAGGCGATGAAGACGGCGGTGCAGGTCGTCAAGCCCGAGACGAGCGAGGCGATGCGCTATCTGATGCGCCTCAACGCTGAAATCGGCACGGCCAAGAAGGTCAACATCGACGGCTATTTCGTCGGCGGCAAGACCGGCACCGCGGAGAAGGTGATCGGCGGCCATTACTCCAAGAACCGCCTGTTCACGACCTTTATGGCCGTCGCGCCCTCCGACAAGCCGAAATATCTGTTCCTGACCATCATGGACGAACCGCAGGGCCTGCCGGAAACCGGCGGCTATGCGACGGCGGCTTATAACTCGGGCCATGTCACGGGCGAGATCATCGAGCGCGTCGGTCCCATCCTCGGCCTCGCGCCGCGTTTCGAGCCGCCGCATCAGCCCTTCCCCTTGCTTGCGAAACTCGGCTTTGGCATGGCCAATGTTCCGGCCACGGGAGGCCACGGCCACTGATGCGTCTCACTGAACTCCTCGCGAGAAACGACCTCGATCCCGCTCTGGCGGGAATCGAGATTGCGGGACTGTCGGCGGACAGCCGTGCGATCCGCGAGGGGTTCGCGTTCTTCGCCATTCCCGGTCACGCGGGGGACGGACTCTCCTATGTTGACGACGCCAGGGCGCGCGGCGCCCGCGTCGTCGTCGCCCAGCGTCAGTCGGAATGTTCGCTGCCGCTCGTCGTGGTGGACGATGTGCGCGCGGAGCTGGCGCATGCGGCCGCGCGCTTCCATCCGCGGCAGCCGCGAGTGATCGCGGCCGTCACGGGCACGAGCGGCAAGACCTCCGTCGTCGCCTTTCTGCGCCAGATATGGACGACGATGGGCCATGAAGCGGCGTCGCTCGGCACGGTCGGGGTCGTCGACTCCAAGGGCGCGCATTATGGCGCGTTGACGACGCCGGGCCCCGTTGAACTGCATCGGATCCTCGACGAGCTTGCCGGCCGCGGCGTGACGCATCTCGCGATGGAGGCTTCGTCGCTCGGGATCGATCAGCGCCGACTCGACGGCGTGCGCCTCTCGGTGGCCGGCTTCACCAATTTCTCGCGCGATCATCTCGATCATCATCGCGACATGGAAGAATATTTCGCGGCGAAGATGCGGCTGTTCGATACGCTGTCGCAGCCGGGGCGAACGGCGGTGATAGACGCCGACAGCGACGTTGCGCCGCGTGTGGCTGCGGTGTGCGAAAAGCGCGGATTGAACGTCTTCGGCGTCGGCGCCAAAGGCGAGGCGATTGCGGTGCGGGAGGCGCGCGCTCATGCGCTGGCGACGAGTCTGAAGCTGCGTCACGCCGGCGTCGATTACAGTGTCGAGCTTCCGCTCGCCGGCGCCTTCCAGACGTCGAACGCGCTCGTCGCAGCCGGCCTCGCAATCGCCGCCGGCGATGATCCGGCGCGCGTTTTCTCAGCGCTCAACGAGCTGAAGGGCGCTCCCGGCCGGCTCGAATTCATCGGCGAGCGCGACGGCGCTCCGGTCTTCGTCGATTACGCGCACAAGCCCGATGCGCTCGAAAAAGTGCTTGCGACCCTTCGGCCGTTGACAAAAAGACGCCTCATCGTCGTCTTCGGCTGCGGGGGCGACCGCGACAGGGGCAAGCGTCCGCTTATGGGAGAAATCGCGGCGCGCGCCGCCGATGTCGCCATCGTCACCGACGACAATCCGCGCAGCGAAGACGCAAACGCCATTCGCGCGGCGATCATCGAAGGCGCGCGCGGCGGCGGGGCGGAGATCATCGAAATCGCTGACCGGGGCGAGGCGATCTCGAAGGCCGTCGCCGACCTTCGCGCCGGCGACGTGCTCGTGGTCGCGGGCAAGGGCCATGAAACCGGCCAGATTGTCGGCGATCGCGTCTTGCCCTTTTCGGATCACGAGGCAATAGCGCAAGCGTTGCAGGAGCATCGTTCATGAGGCAGGAACCTTTGTGGTCGGGTCTGGCGCTCGTCGGCGCGCTGCATGCGCGCGTGAGCGGCGCGCTCGCGCGCGAGGCGACCGGCGTCTCGATCGATACGCGCACGCTGAAGGCGGGCGACCTCTTCTTCGCAATCAAGGGCGAGGCGCGCGACGGCCATGAATTCGTCCGCGCGGCTTTCGAGAAAGGCGCCGCCGCCGCGGTCATCGACGAAGCGCATGCGGCGGAATTTTCCGGCTCGGGACCGCTCCTCATCGTCAAGGACGTGCAGCGCTCGCTCGAAATGCTCGGCAAGCGCGCGAGAGAGCGCAGCGGCGCCTTCATCGCCGCGATCACCGGCTCCGTCGGCAAGACCTCCACCAAGGACATGACGCGGCTGATGCTGTCGCGTTTCGGCGAGACGCATGCTTCCGTCGCCTCCTACAACAACCAGTGGGGCGTGCCGCTGACGCTGGCGCGAATGCCGGCGGCCTCGCGCTTCGGCGTGTTCGAACTCGGCATGAATCACGCTGGCGAAATTACGGGCCTCGTCGCGCAAGTGCGCCCGCATGTCGCCGTGGTGACGCGCGTCGCAGCGGTTCATCTCGAACATTTCGCCTCGGTCGAGGGCATCGCCGACGCCAAGGCGGAGATCTTCTCCGCGCTCGATGGCGGCGTCGCGATCGTCAACCGCGACGATGCGACCTATGAGCGGCTTGCCGCAGCCGCCGCGCCGACGGCGGGCCATATCTTCAGCTTCGGAGAGTCGGAAGGCGCCGAGGCGCGTCTTCTGTCCTACAAGGGCATCGACGACGGTTGCGAAGTCGAGGCGGAGATTCTCGGCAAGCGCCTCGCCTATCGTATCGGCGCGCCGGGTAAACATATCGCCCTCAACTCGCTGGCCGCGCTGCTCATCGCCGCCGTATTCGACATCGATGTGGAAAAGGCCGCGCTCACGTTAGCCGATTTCACGCCGCCGTCGGGGCGCGGCGCGCGCGAGAAACTGATGGCGCCGAGCGGCCCGTTCACGCTGATCGACGAGAGCTACAACGCCAATCCGACCTCCATGCGCTCGGCTTTCGAGCTGCTCGGCGCGACCACGCCCGGCGCGGGCGGACGGCGTATCGCGGTGCTCGGCGACATGCTCGAGCTTGGCCCTTCCGGCGCCGAGCTGCATGGCGAACTCGCGGGGGACCTTGCGCGCGCCAAGTGTGATCTGCTCTTTACCGCCGGACCGCTGATGGCGAGCCTCTATTACGCCTCGCCCAACGCCATGCGCGCCGCGCATCGGCGGACGGCGCTGGAGCTGGAGGAAGCCGTTCTCGCCGCCCTCCGCGCCGGCGACGTGGTGATGGTGAAAGGCTCGAACAGTTCGCGCATGTCGCGGATCGTCGCCGCCGTCAGGCAGAAATTCGCGCCGCAGAAGGCGAACCAGGGACAATAATATGCTGACGCTGCTCGCGGACCTGTCGTATCTCTTCAGTCCGCTCAACATCTTCCGCTACATCACCTTTCGCGCCGCGATGGCGGCCGCGACGGCGCTGTTTTTCGTCTTCTTCTTCGGTCCGACCAGCATCGCCGCCTTGCGGATCAAGCAGGGCAAGGGCCAGCCGATCCGCGAGGACGGCCCCGCCTCTCACCTCGTGACGAAGAAGGGCACGCCCACCATGGGCGGGCTCATGATCCTCTCGGGCCTCGTCGCCGCCACGCTGCTCTGGGCGAATCTGCGCAACTACTATGTCTGGATCGTGCTCTTCGTCACCGTGTCCTTCGGCGCGATAGGCTTTTATGACGACTATCTGAAGGTGACGAAGCAGTCGCACGCCGGCTTCTCCGGAAAGGCGCGGCTGGCGCTCGAATTCCTCATTGCCGGACTCGCATGTTACTTTCTCATGCGGGTCGGCGGCGAGAACATGTCGAAGCTCGCGATCCCCATGGTCAAGGGCTACATAGGTTCGCTCGGCCTGTTCTTCGTCGTCTTCGGCGCCTTCGTCATCGTGGCGGCCGGAAATTGCGTCAATCTCACGGACGGTCTCGACGGCCTAGCCATCGTGCCCTCGATGATTGCAGTGGGAACCTTCGCGATCTTCGCCTATCTGGTCGGCAACTCGATCTTCTCGAATTATCTCGGCGTCAATTATGTGGCGGGCGTCGGCGAACTCACCATCGTCTGCTCGGCCTTCATCGGCGCCGGCCTCGGCTTCCTGTGGTTCAACGCGCCGCCGGCGCAGATCTTCATGGGCGATACGGGCTCTCTCGCGCTCGGCGGCCTTCTCGGCACTGTCGCCGTGGCGGTGAAGCAGGAATTCGTGCTCGTTATCGTCGGCGGCCTTTTCGTGCTCGAGGGCGCCTCGGTCATCATCCAGGTGGCTTATTTCAAGCTCACCGGCAAGCGCATCTTCCTGATGGCGCCAATCCACCATCACTTCGAGCAAAAGGGCTGGAAGGAGCCGCAGATCGTCATCCGCTTCTGGATCATCGCCTTCGTTCTGGCCCTGACGGGCCTCGCGACCCTGAAGCTGAGGTGACGATGACTCCCGTTACGACATTCAAGGACAAGCGCGTCGCGCTTTTCGGTCTCGGCGGCTCTGGCCTTTCGACCGCCCGGGCGCTGATGGCCGGCGGCGCGCATGTGCACGCCTGGGACGACGGCGAGGCCGGGCGTCTGAAGGCTGTCGCGCAGGGCGTGCCGCTGGAGGATCTTTCGCAGGCCGACTGGTCGCAATTCGCGGCCTTTATTCTCACGCCCGGCGTGCCGTTGACGCATCCGACCCCGCACTGGACCGTGCCGCTTGCGAAGGCGGCGGGCGTCGAGATCATCGGCGACGTCGAGCTCTTCTGTCGCGAGCGCGCGGCCCATACCGGCGGCTCGCCTTTCGTCGCCATCACCGGCACCAATGGCAAGTCGACGACGACCGCGCTGATCGCGCATATTCTGCGCGAGGCCGGTCGCGACGTGCAGCTCGGCGGCAATATCGGCGTGCCGATCCTCGATCTCGAGCCGCCCTCCGACGAGCGCATCCATGTCATCGAATGCTCGTCCTTCCAGATCGATCTGGCGCCGTCTCTGAACCCCACCATCGGCCTGTTGATCAACCTTACGCCCGATCACATCGACCGTCATGGCTCGATGGAGAATTACGCGGCCGTCAAGGAGCGGCTCGTCGCCGGCGCCGAGGTCGCGCTTGTCGGCGTCGATGACATTTACACTCATGCGATCGGCGCGCGTCTCCTGGCCGCGGCGCGCCCTGATCAGCGGGTCGTTCCGGTTTCCGGCGCGCGCGCGCTGGACTGGGGTTTCTATGTCGAGGACGGCAGCGTCTATTTTCGCGAAAAGGGACATCCGCCGGAGGAGGCGGAGCTGATCGGAACGCTCAAGGGCGCTCGGGCGCTGCGCGGCGCGCACAATGCGCAGAACGCCGCCTTCGCCGCCGCCGCCACATGGGAATGCGGCCTCGAGGATGACGAGATTGCGCAAGGCCTGCTGAGCTATCCGGGCCTGCCGCATCGCATGGAAGAAGTCGGACGCATCGAGCGCGCGCTATTCGTCAACGACTCGAAAGCGACCAACGCCGCCGCGGCGGAAAAAGCGCTGGCGAGCTTCGACGACATTTACTGGATCATCGGCGGCAAATCGAAAGAGGGCGGCATCGAGCCCTTGCGCGACTATTTCCCGCGCATCCGCAAGGCCTATCTCATCGGCGCCGCGAGCGATGAATTTGCGCGCACGCTGGAAGGCGCGCTTCCATTTGAACGCTGTGAGACGCTCGATGTCGCAACGACGCGTGCGGCGCTCGACGCGCTTGCGGGCGAGGCGCAGGAGCCTGTCGTCCTGCTGTCGCCGGCCTGCGCCTCATACGATCAATTTCCCAATTTCGAAGTGCGCGGCGACGCCTTTCGCGGAATCGTGCATGGACTGCCCGCGATACTCGCGGCGCGCAGAGGAGCACACACATGATTTCGCGCGCGGAGCGGACGCCCTTCTCGGACTGGGCGTGGACGGTCGACCGCTGGCTTCTCGCCAGCATCGGCCTTCTCATCGTCGCGGGACTCGTCTTCGCGATGGCGGGCAGCCCGCCTGTCGCCGAGCGCCTGCATCTGGCGACCTTCCATTTCGTCAACCGGCAGGTCGCCTATCTGCTGCCGGCGCTTGCGGTGATGATCGGGACGTCCTTCCTCTCCCCGCGTCATGTGCGCCGCACGGCGCTCGTCATCTTCGTCATCTCGCTCGCGCTCGTCGTCGCGACCCTGTTCTTCGGGCAGGAGGTGAAGGGCGCCAAGCGCTGGATCTTCGGCATCCAGCCCTCGGAGTTCCTGAAACCCGCCTTCGTGGTCGTCGTGGCCTGGGCCTTCTCGGAGGGCGCGCGCCGCAAGGACGTGCCGGGCAATACGATCGCCTTGCTGCTCTTTCCGCTCACGATCGGCCCGCTGGTGCTGCAACCCGACTTCGGCCAGACCATGCTGATCTCCATCGTCTGGGCGGCGCTGTTCTTCATGGCCGGGCTGCACTGGATCTGGGTCGTGGGGCTTGGCGGTCTCGGCGGCTTCTCCGCGCTGCTCGCCTATAAATTCGCGCCGCACGTCCGGGCGCGCATCGACGCCTTTCTCGAGCCGCCGCCGCCCGTCGCGGGCGTGCCGTCGAACTTCCAGTCCGAGACGGCGCTGGAAAGCTTCATCGCCGGCTCGTGGTTCGGCAAGGGGCCGGGAGAGGGAACGGTGAAGCGTATCCTTCCCGACTCGCATACGGACTTCATATTTGCGGTGATCGGCGAGGAGTTCGGCGTGATCGTCTGCATCGCGCTCGCCTCCGTCTTCGCCTTCATCGTCGTGCGCGGGCTTTTCTCCGCGGCGCGAAATGAAGATCCCTTCTGCCGCTTCGCGACGGCGGGACTGGTCATGCTCTTCGGTCTGCAAAGCTGCATCAACATGGCTGTGAATGTGCATCTCATGCCCGCGAAAGGGATGACGCTGCCCTTCGTCTCATATGGCGGTTCGTCGCTGATTTCGCTCTCGCTCGGCATGGGCTTCCTGCTCGCCGTCACGCGCAAGCGTCCGCGCACGCGCGTTCTCACAGAGGTCGCCGTGAGCGGTCAGCCGGCGGTTGCGTGACATGAGCGAAGCGCCCATCCTTCTCGCCGCCGGCGGCACCGGCGGCCATCTCTTCCCGGCCGAGGCTCTCGCCCATGCGCTTGCTGCACGAGGCGTCGCGGTGGAGCTCGTCACCGACGAACGCGCGCTGCAATATGGCGCGAGCTTTCCCGCGCGCGCCATGCACACGATCCCTGCGGCGACGCCGCGCGGCGGTTCGCTCCTCGCGCGCGCGCAGGCCGTGGCGCGTCTCGCTTACGGAACCGCGCAGGCGGCGGCGCTGCTGCGCAAATTGCAGCCGCGCGCGATCATAGGTTTTGGCGGCTACCCCACGGTGCCGCCGCTGCTCGCGGCGTCCATGCTGCATATTCCAAGCGTGCTGCATGAGTCGAATGGCGTGATGGGAAAAGCGAACCGCTTTCTCGCGGGCCATGTCGACAGGATCGCCGCGGGCCTGCCCAATCTCGCCGTGCCGGGCCCGTTGCAGGGCAAGGTCGTCGTCACCGGCAATCCGGTGCGTCCCAATGTGCTGGAGGCGGCGAAGCTTCCCTATCCCGACTTCGCGGACGGGCTTTTCCGCCTTCTCGTCACCGGCGGCTCGCAGGGCGCGCGCGTGATGGCGGACATCGTGCCGGAAGCGATCGCCGCGCTGCCGGACGATCTGCGCGCGCGCATCCGCCTCGTGCAGCAGACGCGCGCCGAAGACATTTCGCGCGTCGAGGCGATTTACAATAGCGCTAATGTCAAAGCCGAGATCGCGCCTTTCTTCACCGATCTTCCGGCGCGCATGGCCGCCGCGCATTTCATCATCGCGCGCGCCGGATCGGGAACTGTGTCGGAACTCGCCGTCATCGGACGGCCTGCGATGCTGGTGCCGCTGCCCCATGCGCTCGATCAGGACCAGGCGACCAACGCGGCCTTCCTGCAGCAGGCGGGCGCGGCGGAGGCCGTGAGACAGAGCGATTTCACGCCCGCGTTTCTCACGGCGCGCCTCGCGCAACTCATCGACGCGCCGCAGCAGCTCGCCGCGCGCGCGCAGGCCGCAAAACATGTCGGCGTCGCCGACGCCGCCGAGCGGCTTGCGGATCTAATTTTGAGCGTGGCCCAGGCCCGCGCTTTGGAACGGAGACAGGTATGAAGCTGCCGCGCGATCTCGGCCCCATTCACTTCGTCGGCATCGGCGGCATCGGCATGTCAGGCATTGCCGAAGTGCTGCTCAATCTCGGCTATAAGGTGCAGGGCTCGGACGCTTCCGAAAACGCCAACGTCAAGCGCCTGTCCGAGAAGGGCGCTTCCGTTTTTATCGGACACGACGCAAAGAACCTCGGCGACGCCGCCGTCGTCGTCGTCTCGACCGCGATAAAGCGCGACAATCCGGAACTCGCGGCCGCGCGCGAGAAGCGCCTCCCGGTCGTGCGTCGCGCGGAGATGCTCGCGGAGCTGATGCGCCTCAAGCAATGCGTCGCCATCGCCGGCACGCATGGCAAGACGACGACGACCTCGCTCGTCGCCACGCTGCTCGACGCCGGCGGACTCGATCCGACGGTCATCAACGGCGGCATCATCAACGCCTATGGCACCAATGCGCGGCTCGGCGCCGGCGAATGGATGGTTGTCGAGGCCGACGAAAGCGACGGCACCTTCCTCAAGCTACCCGCGGACGTTGCGATCGTCACAAATATCGACCCCGAGCATCTCGACCATTTCCACACATTCGACGCCATAAAGGAAGCCTTCCGCAATTTCATCGAGAACCTTCCATTCTACGGTTTCGCGGTGATGTGTCTCGATCATCCGACGGTTCAGGAGCTCGTCGGCAGGATCGAGGACCGCCGCGTCATCACCTATGGCGAAAATCCGCAGGCGGACGTTCGGCTGCTCGACGTCAATCTGGAAGGCGGGGTCTCGCGCTTCAATGTCCTGCTGCGCGACCGCAAGACGGCGCAGGCGACCTATCTCGAAAATCTCGTGCTGCCCATGCCGGGCCATCACAATGCGCTGAACGCGACGGCTGCGATCACCGTCGCCTATCAGCTCGGCCTCTCGCCGGATCAGATTCGCAAGGCGCTCGCGGGCTTCGGCGGCGTCAAGCGCCGCTTCACGCGCACGGGCGACTGGAATGGCGTGCAGGTCTTCGACGATTACGGCCATCATCCGGTGGAAATCGCCGCCGTGCTGCGCGCCGCGCGCGCGTCCACGAAAGGCAAGGTCGTCGCCGTGATGCAGCCCCACCGCTTCACGCGCCTGCAATCGCTGTTCGACGGCTTCTCGACCTGTTTCAACGACGCCGACGTCGTCATCATCGCCGACGTTTATCCCGCCGGCGAGCAGCCGATTCAGGGCGTCGATCGCGACGCGCTCGTCAACGCCATTCGCGCGCATGGTCATCGCCGCGCCGTGGGGCTGCCGTCGCCGGAGGTCCTGCCCGCGATGGTGCGAGAGATCGTCGCGCCGGGGGATTATGTCGTGTGCCTCGGCGCCGGCAATATCACGCAATGGGCCTATGCGCTGCCGGAGCAGCTTGCGGCGGGCGGCGCGCAGTGACCTTCCCCGACCTCACCGCCGATATCGCGCGGCTCATGCCGCAATTGCGCGGACGCGTGAGCGCGAATGAGCCGCTCGCGCCCTACACCTGGTTTCGCGTGGGCGGTCCGGCGCAGCTTTTGTTCATGCCCGCGGATGAGGGGGACCTTGCCTATTTTCTCGCGCACCTGCCGCGCGAGATTCCCGTCACCGTCATCGGCCTCGGCTCGAATCTCATCGTGCGCGACGGCGGCGTCGCGGGCGTGGTCATACGCCTCTCTGCAAAAGGCTTCGGCGAAATCGCCGTCGAAGACCATTGTCGTCTGCGCATTGGCGCCGCTGTGCCCGATGTGAAGGCGGCGCGCGCGGCGGCCGACGCGGGCATCGACGGACTGGCCTTCTATCGGGGCATTCCCGGCGCCATCGGCGGCGCGTTGCGCATGAACGCGGGCGCGCATGGCGGCGAGACGAAGGACGCCCTTATCGAAGCGTGCGGCGTCGACCGTAACGGCGATATTCGCGTCTTCGCCAACGCCGACATGGGTTACACTTATCGCCACTGCTCGGCGCCGGATGATGTGATCTTCACGAGCGCGCTTTATCAGGGGCGTCCCGGCGATCCGAAGCAGATTCTCGCCGAGATGGATCGCATAACGGAAGCGCGTGAAGCCTCGCAGCCGATCAAGGAAAAGACCGGCGGCTCGACCTTCAAAAATCCTGATGGCCACAAGGCGTGGCAGTTGATCGACGCCGCCGGCTGTCGCGGACTCGTCGTCGGCGACGCGCAGGTGAGCGAGATGCATTGCAACTTTCTCATCAATCGCGGCAGAGCGACCGCGGCCGACATCGAGACTCTCGGCGAGACGGTGCGTCGTCGCGTGCGCGAGACGAGCGGCGTCGAGCTGCAATGGGAAATCAAACGGATTGGCGTTGCATAGATGAGCTCCATCAGTTCGAGACATGCGCCGGGAGTGATGACCGAACGTCGGCCTGCGCGGCTTGCGTCGACGCTGGCAAGCCCCTGGACGACGCTTGCGCTCGCGCTGATCGCGATCGCGCAGCAAATCGCCGGTCATCTCGACTGCGATGTTTCCTGGTTCATCACTTTCGCGGAGAAATTTCTCGACGGCGCCGTTCCCTATGTCGACGTCACCGATCCCAACCCGCCCGCCGCTTTTCTGGCGCTGGCGCCGGCGGTCGCCCTGGCGCGCGCGCTCGATGTCGCAGTGGAGCCCGTCGTTGCGGGCCTCGTTTTCCTTTTCGCCTATGTTTCCTTCATCGTCAGCGCGCTGGTCTTCCGTTCCGGCGCGCCGCGTTCGCGGGAGGATTGGGGCCTGCTCGTAAACGGCGCCGTGTTCCTGCTGCTCATCACGCCCGCGATGGTTTTCGCCGAGCGCGAGCATATTGCGCTTCTGGCGCTTGCGCCCATGCTCGCGACGCTCGCCGCTTCAGCCGAAGGCGGCCGCGTCGCTACTCCGCTGCGCGTCATCGCTGGCGCCGGCGCCGGCGTCGCCGTGTGTTTCAAGCCCTTCTTCGCGCTCGCCATCGTTCTGCCGGCCTTGGCGCTCGCCGCGCGCGAGCGCTCGCCCCGGCTTTTGTTGACTGCGGAAATGGCGACGGCGCTTGGCGTCTGCTTCGGCTATGCGGCGGCGACGCTGCTGTTCTTCCCGGCCTACGCCGGTTACGCGCTGCCCGTGATCGTCGACGTTTACCAGCCGGCGCGCGACACTTCGAGCAATCTGGCGTTCTTCACGCTTGCGCCTTTCAACATCGCGCTGCTTGTCGCGCTCGCCATAGCATCCGCGCGCGGCTTCGCGACGCCGCCGGTGGCTCCCGGCTTCGTCGCGCCCGCTGCGGCGCGCGTCTGCGCCTATGCGTCGGCCGCTTTTCTGGCGGGCTTCTTCCTGCAGGGAAAAGGCTGGAGCAACCATGCGTTTCCGGGCGTCGCGCTCGCGCTTCTCGCATGGTGTTTCTTCGCGCTCGACAAGCATCCGCGCGTGCAGGCGGTCCGCGACGGACGGCTGTTCAAATTCGTCTTTCTTCCCGCCTTCATCGCCGCGCCGATGCTGTTCGGCGCCGTCAAGGTGCTGACCAATGTCGAGGAGCATCCGGGTTTGCGCGCGGAAATCGCGCGGGTCGCGCCGCCGCATCCGCGTGTGATCGCCATGGCGCGCCAGCTGGACTATGGCCATCCCGTCACGCGCCAGCTCGACGGCGTGTGGGTCGGCCGCCCCAACGCCCTATGGACGGCCAGTCTCGCGGCCTATCTGTTGCGCGACGTGAAAGATCCGCAGTGGCGCGCGCGTCTCGAGGAATATCGACGCCGCGATCTTGCGGGCTTCATGGAGGATGTGCGCGACGGGCGGCCCGACGTGATTGTCGTCGAGGACAGGGACACGCGCGAATGGGTCGTGAAGCAGCCCGAAACGGCGCGCGCGCTCGACGGTTACGAGAAGGCCGGACAGGCCGGGGAGATCGAGATCTGGACGCGCAAGGCGCCGTGACAATATTGCGCCGCTCAAGGCGGCGTCCCGGCCTGAGCGCGAATCACGTATCATTGTCCGTCCATCCGCGAAGCGAATTTTGCCAAGCGTCCCCATTCCGGCTGCGGCTCGCCAGACGTCGAGCTTCGGCCTCCCGCCAAGAAACGCTCAAGCGAGGCTTGCAGCCTCATTCCAGACAACGAGACCGTGATGACCAAACATGTCGCCGTGCTGATGGGCGGACTTTCCGCCGAACGCGAAATCTCGCTGCGCTCGGGCGAGGCCTGCGCAAAGGCGCTCGAGGAGCAGGCTTATCGCGTCTCGCGAGTCGACGTGGGTCATGACGCCGCAAGCGTTCTGGCTGCGCTCGAGCCTGACGTCGCCTTCAACGCCCTGCACGGCAAGTTCGGCGAGGACGGATGCATACAGGGCGTGCTGGAGCTTCTGCGCATTCCCTACACCCATTCGGGCGTGCTCGCGTCGTCGGTCGCGATGAAGAAGGACGTGGCCAAGGTCGTGATGGCCGCCGCCGGCGTGCCGGTGCCGAAAGGCCGAGTCGTCCATCGGCTGGAGGCGGCGAAGGCGCATGTGCTGCCGGTTCCCTATGTATTGAAGCCGATTTCGGAGGGCTCATCCTTCGGCGTCTTCATCATCACGGACGGCGACGCGCCGCCGCCGCAGGAGCTTGCAAGGGCCGACTGGGCGCATGGCGATCTGATGCTTGCGGAGCAATTCATCGCCGGCCGCGAACTCACCTGCGCGGTGATGGGCGACCGCGCGCTGGACGTGATCGAAATCCTGGCCGCAGACGGCGGATGGTACGACTATCACGCGAAATACGCGAAAGGCGGCTCGAAACACGTTCTTCCTGCAAATCTTAAACAGAATATTTACCAAGAGGTTCAACATTTAGCCATCGAGGCTCACAGAGCTCTCGGCTGTCGCGGCGTCAGCCGCGCGGACTTCCGATACGACGACCGCCCCGGAGGTACGGGCGAGCTCGTCGTATTGGAAGTGAACACGCAGCCGGGAATGACGGAGACCTCGCTCGTGCCAGAAATGGCGGCTTATGCAGGTTTTTCGTTCGGCGAGCTTGTCAGATGGATGGTGGAAGACGCGTCCTGCGATCGTTGAGGGAGTCGGTAGCGGCTTCCCTTCCGCTTGTTCATGCCCCCTTCGCCCAGGCCCGCCCGGCGATAGCGGGCGCCCCGACGGCTCCCTTTCAGCCCGCGCCCGCAAGTTCTCCAACGCCTCGCGCGCAGTCGCGCCGTCGCGTCGATGTTTCTTCCCGACTGTCGCGCTTCGCGGCGCTCGGCCGGCCGGGCGTCGGACTTGCGGCCACGGTCCTCCTGTTCGGCGGCGTCGGCCTCGCGGGTTTCGTGCAGAATGGCGGCTACGCCGATCTCGTCGCCCGTGAAGGCGAGCCCTGGGACATTGTCGCGCGCGCCGTCGGCTTCGACATTTCCGCCGTCACGATCACCGGTCAGTCGCGGATGAGCGAACAGGAATTGCTCGTCGCCTCCGGCGTCGGCCCGCGCCAGTCGCTGCCTTTTCTCGACGCCAATGCGGTGCGTGAGAGACTGATGGCGGTTCCGCTCGTCAAATCGGCGCGGGTGATGAAGCTCTATCCCAATCGCCTCGTCGTGGCGATAGAGGAGCGCCAGCCTTCGGCTTTGTGGCAGCGGGACGGGCATGTGTCGGTCGTTTCCGAGGACGGCGTGGCGATCGACGATCTGCGCGACGACCGCTATCTCAATCTTCCCTTCGTCGTCGGCGAGGGCGCGCAGAAGCGCCTCGCGGAATTTTCCATGCTGATGAAAGTCGCCGGCGATCTTGCCAAGCGCGTCAAGGCGGGCGTGCTCGTCGCCGGCCGCCGCTGGGATCTCGAGATGACCAACGGCGTCATGGTCAGGCTTCCCGAGCAGAATCCCTTCGGCGCGCTGGAGACGCTCTCGCGCCTGCAGCACGAGGCGCGCGTCCTCGACAAGGATGTGATGTCCATAGATCTGCGCATGACGGATCGCGTCACCGTTCGTCTCACCGAAGAAGGCGCCGCCTCGCGCGAGGCGACGCTGTCGCGCAAGTCGCACAAGAGTGGTGGTTAGAGTCATGAAGGCCCAAATCGTTCCGCCGCGTATGAAGCCCCTTTCGCCGCGCCGCTCCGCGACGCTCGCGGCTCTGGACGTCGGCACGTCGAAGATCGCCTGCCTCATCGCGCGCCTCACGCCGGTCGGACAGGTCGCGCCGGGCGATTGGCGCACGCATCGCATTCGCGTCGTCGGCATCGGGCATCAGCGTTCGCTGGGCGTAAAGCACGGGCTCGTCGTCGACATGGACGAAGCCGAGCGCGCCATTCGCCAGACTGTCGACGCCGCCGAACGCATGGCCGGCATGCAGGTCGACCGGGTCATCGTCACCGCTTCCGGCGGGCGCCTCGCCTCCGAGCATTTCCAGGCGAAGCGCGCCATCGGCGGCCGCGAGGTCGCCGAGTCCGACATCCATCGCGTGCTGGAGGCGTCCGCCGCGCATCATCTGCATCGCGGCCGCGTGGCCGTGCATTCGTTGCCCACGGGCTTCTCGCTCGACGGCGTCAGCGGCATTCGCGAGCCCAAGGACATGATCGGCGACGAGCTTGGCGTCGACCTTCACGTCGCGACCTGCGATCAGGCGGCGGCGCGCAATCTCATTCTCGCGGTGGAGCGCGGCCATCTCGGCGTCGAGGGCATGGCGGCGACGCCTTATGTCTCCGGCCTCTCCGTGCTCGAGCCAGACGAGGCGGAGATGGGCGTCGTGGTGGTCGACATGGGCGCGGGCTCGACGTCGCTCGCCGTCTTCGCGCGCGGCGAGCTGGTTCATCTCGACGCCGTGACGCTCGGCGGCAATCACGTCACCATGGACATCGCCCGCGGACTCGACGCCCGCCTCGCGGACGCCGAGCGCCTCAAGACATTCCATGGCTCGGCGATCGCCTCCTCATCCGACGATCGGGAGACCGTATCCTTCGATCATGTCGGCGAGCGCGGCCCGCACAAGGCACACGCGCCGAAATCGCATCTCGTGCGCATCATCCGTCCGCGCGTGGAAGAGACGCTCGAATTCCTGCGCGATCGTCTCGCGCGCGCCGGCTACCCCTCGGGCCCGAGTCGCCGCATCGTGCTTACCGGCGGCGCGAGCCAGCTCACCGGCGTCGCGGAAGCCGCGCGCAGAATCCTCGGCGGCCAGGTCCGCGTCGGTCGTCCGATCGGCGTCGAAGGTTTGCCCGACGCGGCGCGGAGCCCAGCCTTCGCCGCCGCCGCCGGACTCCTTGTCTACCCGCAGGTCGCGGGCCGCGAATATTTCGAGCCGCATCGCTTCGAACGGGCGGCGACCGGAACCGACGGTTACATGACGCGAGTGGGTAGATGGTTAAAAGAAAGCTTCTAGAATCGGGAGCAAGTGATTCTCCAGACTCCGCGCGTTCGGGCCAGTGAGACCGAGACGAGCCGCCGAGCGGAAATACCGAGGACGACGCGTTCGGCGACGGGGCGTCCAAGGATACGGACAACCGACGCCGATGAGCAGTGTAAATATCGAGAGGCCTGGCAAATGACGATCAATCTCAAAGCTCCCGAACTGCGGGAATTGAAGCCCCGCATCATGGTCTGCGGCGTGGGCGGCGGCGGCTGCAACGCCGTCAACAACATGATCTCGTCCGGCCTGTCCGGCGTCGATTTCCTCGTCGCCAACACCGATGCGCAGGCGCTGGCTTCCTCGCCTGCCGAGCGCGTGATTCAGATGGGTCTGCAGGTCACCGAGGGTCTCGGCGCCGGCGCGCAGCCGGAGGTCGGCCGCGCCGCGGCTGAAGAAGCCCGCGAGGAAATCCGCGAGCATCTGCAGGGCGCGCACATGTGCTTCGTCACCGCCGGCATGGGCGGCGGCACGGGCACGGGCGCCGCGCCGGTCATCGCGCAGATCGCGCGCGAGATGGGCATTCTCACGGTTGGCGTCGTCACCAAGCCGTTCCACTTCGAGGGTCAGCGCCGCCTGCGCATCGCCGAGTCGGGCATCGGCGAATTGCAGAAATGCGTCGACACGCTGATCGTCATCCCGAACCAGAACCTCTTCCGCATCGCCACCGAGAAGACGACCTTCGCGGACGCCTTCGCCATGGCGGATCAGGTGCTCTATTCGGGCGTCGCCTCCGTCACCGACCTCATGGTCAAGGAGGGTCTCATCAACCTCGACTTCGCCGACGTCCGCTCGATCATGCGCGGCATGGGCAAGGCGATGATGGGCACGGGCGAAGCCACGGGCGAGCGCCGCGCGAATCTCGCGGCCGAGGCGGCCATCGCCAATCCGCTGCTCGACGAAGTGTCGATGAAGGGCGCGCGCGGCCTGCTGATCTCCATCACCGGCGGTCACGACCTCACCCTCTATGAAGTGGACGAGGCCGCAAGCCGCATCCGTCAGGAAGTCGACGAGGACGCCAACATCATCCTCGGCGCGACCTTCGACTCCTCGCTCGAAGGCGTCGTGCGCGTTTCGGTTGTCGCGACCGGCATCGATCTCGCCGCCATCACGGCGGACGATCCGACGAGCCAGGCCCGCATGGCGGAAGCAGCCGAGCGCATGCGCATCCAGATGCAGCAGTCGGCGAAGCCGCAGCCGGCGGCTCCGGTCGCCGAGGCGCCCGCCCAGATCTACACGGCGCCCGAGCGCGCGCCCGCGCCGGCCTATCAGCCGGAAGCGCGCGAGCCCGCTCCGCCGTCCTACTTCGCCGAGCCCGCGCCGGTCGCGCCGTCGACGATGACGACCAATGGCGTCTATCTGGAGCCGGCTCCTGCGCGTCACTCCTACAGCGAGCCGATGATGGAGCCGGCGCCGCGCATGGCCGCCGAGCCCGCCCCGGCGCCCTATATTCCGCCGGCCCCCGAAATGCCGCGCGCGCCGCGCATGCCGCAGATCGAAGACTTCCCGAAGCCGATTCAGGATCAGATCCGCCAGCAGCGCGCCGAGGCGGCGCATGATCCGCGCCGCAAGTCGATCTTCGAGCGTCTCGCCTCCTTCGGCGCGAGCCGTCAGGAAGACGCGATGCACGGCGGTCCGGCGCCGGCCCCGCAGGCCCAGCCCGCGCCGATGCCGCCGCGCGCGCCGGCCGCGCCTCAGCCGACGCAGACCCATGCGGAATACGGCAAGCGTCCGGCCGCGCCGGCGCCCCAGCCGCAAGGTCATGCGCCCGCCCATGCGGCGCTCGACCCGCATGGCCGCCGCGCCCCGGCGCCGCGTCCGGTCGAGGAGGATCACCTGGAGATCCCCGCTTTCCTGCGCCGCCAGTCAAATCACTGACGCGCCCCGCCGCCGAAAGTTCAGGGGCCCGCCTCGTGCGGGCCCCTGTTTTCATGGGCGCTCGGCAATCTGTAACAATCTGTAAGAAAGCGTGACTGGAGCACGCCCGGGTCCATCGGCTAATCTGGCCGGCGTTCTTGGCCGATTCCACCGCCGGGAGGGTTGCGTCATTCGCCCGACATCACGCGCCACGCAAACCACGCTTGGCCGCACCATCACGCTCTCCGGGCGCGGCGCGCATGGGGGCCGCTCCGCGCGCGTGACGCTCGCGCCCGCATGCGCGGACGCCGGAATCCAGTTCAGCGTCGCGGGCGTGGAAATCCCGGCGCATTGGCCCTGTGTCGACGCGACCCAGCTTCGCACGCAGATCGCGGCGCAAGGCGCGTGCGTCTCGACGGTCGAACATCTGTTGGCCGCGCTGGCCGGTCTTGGCGTCGATAATGCGCTGATCGATGTCGAGGGCGGCGAAATCCCGGCGATGGACGGCTCCGCGGCGGACTTTGTCGACGCGGTCGACGAAGCCGGCGTCATCGATCTCGCAGCCCCCCGCCGCTATTTGCGCGTCACCAGATCCGTGCGCGTAGCCGACGGCGCCGGCTGGGCGGAGGTGCGGCCGGCGGACAGCGGCCTGCATCTCGACGTCGAGATCGCCTTCGACGGCCGCATCGGGCGTCAGCGGCGCGCGCTGGCGCTGACGCCGCAAACTTTCCGCCGCGAGATCGCGCGGGCGCGCAGCTTCGGTTTCCTGCGCGACGCCCAGCGGCTCTGGCGCGAGGGCCTGGCGCTCGGCGCCTCGCTCGACAACACCGTCGTGCTCGACGGCGAGACCGTCCTGAACCCGCACGGCCTGCGCTTCCCCGACGAATTCGTCCGTCACAAGATGCTTGACGTCGTCGGCGACCTCGCGCTCGCCGGAGCGCCGATCATCGGCGCCTTCCGTTCCTATCGCGGCGGACACCGGCTCAATCTGGCCCTGCTGGAGGCCATGGCGCGCGAAGGCGCCGCCGAGCGCTGCGAAATCCGGCCGTCGATGGAAGCGCCCGCAGCTCTGGACGCCTCCTTATCCTGAAAATTTGCCGAGTGCGCCGCGTTTCCCGGACTCCCGGCACGTGCGGCGCGGCTTTCACTGCTGCGAGATCGTCGATGTCGGCGCGCCATTGGTGGTGTTTCCGGCAATCCGGTTGTTGCCGAAGGAAACCACTGCGCCGCCCGCGACGCTGATGCCGGTCGTGTTGTTGTAGATCCCGGTCTCCGACAGACGCACGGTCCCTTGTGCGCCTGCCGTCCTGACGCCGATCTGGTTGTCCGAGAGAATGGATCTTTCAAGATCAATTTCGCAGACTGCGGTCGCGCATTGAGTGACCACCCCGATCGAGTTTCCGCTGAACACGCTGTTCTGGACGCTGGCCCTGCTGCGATCGAGAAGCCGCAAGCCGTCGCCGGTGCGGGACGCAGTGACATTGACGAGATCGACCAAGGCGGAGCCGGCGGCGCCGGGCTGAACGAAGACTCCGCCCGCCGTCGCGCCGAGATTGTTCGAGATGGTCGAATTCGCAACGATTAACCTTCCTGCGGTGTTCGGTTCGAAGTCGATCGCCTTCTGCGTGAATCCGAAGATTTTGACGTTTTCGACGATCAGCGTGTTGCCGGCGAGAAAGCGAATTCCATTCAATCCGTTTCCGGCGCCGTTGATGTCGATATTACGTAACTGGACAATATCATTAGGGCCAGCGTTGACGATGACGCCATTTACGAGCGAAGCGAGAATGCTCGCCGTATGCCCGCCGCCGCCGTCGATCGTGATCGCTTTGGTGATTGTGACAGCCCCGAACCCGCCGGGGTCGATCGTGTTGATCTCGCCCTTGGCGGCGGTCTTGGAAATCGCCCCGGCGAAGGTCTTGCAGGGCGCCGTGCGCGAGCAGGGGTTGGCGTCGTCGCCGACGCCGGAAACCCAGGTGCGGGTCGCCTGCGCGCCGGCGGGCGCGGCGCCGAACAGGAGGCCGCAAGCCATGAATGACAACATTAACAATGAGATGTATTTCATGGGGCGCCCTCTCGTTTGTGGCGGCTTTTTTCCTTGCGCGCACGCATCCCCACCTTCGGTTACGTGCAGATGAGTTTATAATGCGCCAATTGTAGCGGCGCTGCGTGTCTTCAACCTGCTGAGGCGAATGTCGCGCGGAGCGACGCGGCGGCCGCCATGAACCGCGAACAGCGGGCGGAATTTCTTATCGTAACGCCAATGGCCGCGCTTCGCCATAATCTCGCCAGAAGGGAGTCTTTACCCTCTGCCGTCTCGAGACAATCCGCCGCCTCGCCCCGCCGGCGCCGCGGCGCGGGGCGCCCGAGGTGGCGCGGATCGGCGGTTTAGGCTAAGAGGCTCACGAGCGCGCGACGTCGTCGCTCTTTGCCGCAAGGGGCGCAATATATGTCGGTTATCGCTATTTCCTTCCGTTCTGCGATGCGGACGGCCCGTCTAGGCGCTCTTGCCGCGGCGGCGGCCGTCGCTGTTTCCCCGGCGCCGGCGCGCGCCGACCTTCTCGACTCCGTGACGAGCGGCTTCGGACTCTTCGGCGGCGGCGAGAAATACAAGACGGAAATCCTGCCCGACATCCCCGCCGACGACCTCTACAATCAGGGTCTCGCCAGGCTGAAGAGCAAGGATTACGAGGGCGCCGCGAAAAAATTCGGCGATCTGGAAAAGCAGTATCCGTCGTCCGAATGGTCGCGCAAAGCCTTGCTGATGACGACTTTCGCTCAGTTCCAGAAGGGCGCCTACGACGAGTCGGTGCAATCGGCGCAGCGTTACATCGGCCTTTATCCGAATTCGGCGGATACGCCCTACGTTTATTACCTCGCCGGAATGTCCTTCTATAATCAGGTGCCGGACGTCATGCGCGACCAGCAGCCGGCGGAGAAGGCGCTGGAGATCTTCACCCAGCTCATCCAGAAATATCCGAAGTCCGAATATGTGACGGACGCGCGCTACAAGATTCAGGTGACGCGCGACCAGCTCGCCGCCAAGGAAATGAACGTCGGCCGCTTCTATCTGACGCGCAAGAATTATCCGGCGGCGATCAACCGCTTCCACGACGTGCTCGGCAAATATCAGACGACCCGCCACACGGAGGAGGCGCTGTACCGCCTCACCGAAGCCTATATGGCGATGGGCGTGACGAACGAGGCGCAGACCGCCGCCGCGATTCTGGGCCACAACTTCCCCGACTCGCAGTGGTACAAGGATGCGCACGCCTTGCTGAAGACCGGCGGGCTGGAGCCGCATGAATATACGGACTCCTGGCTCTCCAAGATCGGCAAGACGCTCCACGCCATCTGACGCGGCGCTATCGAGTGTGGGCCTGAATGAAGGCGCCGGCGTTCGCAAGCGCGCGCCGGCCGTCTTCGAGCCGCGCATTCCACATCGGCCATGCATGGATCATGTGCGGCCAGATTTCCAAAGTCACGGCGACATCGGCGGCGCCAGCCGCGGCGGCGAAGCGCGTCGAGTCCGCGAGCAGCGTCTCGTCCGATCCCACCTGGATGATGAGCGGCGGCAGTCCGCGCAACGCCCCATAGAGAGGCGAAACGCGCGGATCCTTGCGATCCACGCCCGCGGGGACATAGGCGCTCGCCAATTCTTCGAGATAGGCCTTGTGGATCAGCGGATCGACGGCGTCCTTCGTTGCGAGCGTGTCACCGGACATGGCGAGATCGGTCCATGGCGAGGCCAGCCAGGCGCAGGCGGGCAGCGCCTCGCCGCCGTCGCGCAACCGGTTCATCAGCGCGACGGTCAGGCCGCCGCCGGCGCTGTCGCCGCCCACGGCGACGCGCCCAGGTGCGATACCCTGTGACAGCAGAAAGCGCCATGCCGCCAGCGCGTCGTCATAGGCGGCCGGAAAGGGATGCTCCGGCGCGAGCCGGAAGGCGACCGCCAGCGTGCGCGCCCGCGCCGCCCGGCCGGCCTCGGTGACCATTCGACGGTGGCTGACGAGCGACCCGGAGCAATAGCCGCCGCCATGAAAGAACAGCAGGACACGGCCGGGATCGGACCCCGGCGCGAGCGACCATTCGCCGGAAATTCCGTCGAAACGGGCGGGCTCCAGCGCGATGTCGGGCGCGACGGGCCAGAACGCGCCGACCTCCTCTATGCGCGCGCGCCGCTCCGCCCAGCCCACGGGCCGGGGCTTTGCGCCGAGAAGCGCGCGAATATCGTTGATTTCGGCTCCGGCCATGCCAACCTCCGTCGGGAAACGAATCGAACGCTCCGCCGGGAGCGAGCATCCCTCTCGTCAATGCGTGGCGTCACCGCAAAATGGCGTTCGCGCGCGGGAGCCCAAGAGTAACGCGTCATGCTTGTCCGTCTATCCATTCGCGACATCGTGCTCATCGACGAGCTCGACCTCGAATTCGGGCAGGGGCTCACGACGCTCACGGGCGAAACCGGCGCGGGCAAATCCATCCTTCTCGACGCCTTCGTGCTGGCGCTGGGCGGTCGCGGCGACGCCTCGCTCGTGCGCGCGGGGCAGGAGCAGGGGCAGGTCGCCGCCGTCTTCGATCTGCCGGCTGACCACCCCGCCCATCTCGCCGCGCGCGAATTCGGACTCACGAGCGACGATGAACTCGTTCTGCGCCGCCTGCAGATGGCGGACGGGCGCACGCGCGCTTTCGTCAACGATCAGCCGGCCACGGCGCAGGCGCTGCGCGCGATCGGCAGGGAGCTCGTCGAAATACATTGCCAGCACGACGACCGCGCGCTGGTCGATCCCGCCGCGCATCGCGCGCTCGTCGACGCTCACGGCGGATTGCAGACGCAGGCGAACGAGGTTCGTGCGCGTTACGGCGCCTGGCAGGCGGCGCGCCGCGCGCTCGCAGAGGAGGAAGCGCGCATCGCCAGAGCCCGCGCCGATGCGGATTACTTGCGCCACGCGCATGAAGAGCTGACGAAGCTCGCGCCGCAGGACGGCGAAGAGGAAGAACTCGCCGAGCGGCGTCTCTTCATGCAGCGCGCGGAGAAGGTTGCGACCGACATTCGCGACGCGCTCGCCGCATTCGCCAGCGACGCGGCGCCTGCCGGCGAAATCGCGCAGGTCGCGCGCCGCCTCGAGCGCCGGCTGACGCAGGCGCCGCAGATATTGGAGCCGCCGGCGCGCGCCCTCGCGCAGGCCGTCGACGCGCTGAGCCTCGCGGAACAGGCGCTCGAGCAGGCGCTGGCGGAAACCCGTTTCGACCCCGCCGAACTGGAGCGGGTCGAGGAAAGGCTCTTCGCGCTGCGCGGCGCCGCGCGCAAATATCACGTGACGGTCGCGGAGCTGACGAAGATCGCACAGAAATTCGCGGACGACATCGGGGCGCTCGACGCGTCGGAAGCACGGCTCGTGAAGCTCGGCAAGGAGCTTGCGGCGGCGAAGGCGGGCTATGACGAAGCCGCCCGCGCCCTCTCCGCCGCGCGCCAGAAGGCGGCCAAAAAACTCGACGCGCTCGTCGATGCGGAGCTGAAGCCGCTGCGGCTGGACGGCGCGCATTTCATGACGCAGGTGACGAGCGATCCGGAAAACGGCGGGCCGGAGGGCGTCGACCGCGTCGAATTCTGGGTGCAGACCAATCCCGGTTCACGTCCCGGCCCGCTCACCAAGGTCGCCTCGGGCGGCGAACTCGCCCGCTTCATGCTGGCGCTGAAGGTCGTGCTCGCCGACCGCGGCTCCGCGCCGACCCTCGTTTTCGACGAGATCGACACCGGCGTGGGCGGCGCCGTGGCGGACGCCATCGGCCAGCGTCTCGCGCGCCTCGCCACGCGCGCCCAAGTGCTTGCCGTTACGCATGCGCCGCAGGTCGCCGCGCGGGCGAGCCGCCATTTGCGCATCAGCAAAGGCGCGCCGGCGAAGGCCGGCAAATCCGCAGGCAAGGACAGGCGCGTCGCAACCAGCGTCGCCGTGCTCGCAGAAGCCGAGCGGCGGGAGGAAATTGCGCGTATGCTGTCGGGAGCGGCGATTACGGACGAAGCGCGCGCGGCGGCGGCGCGACTGCTGCAGGGCGCGGACTGATCTTCTTTTCCAGCGGTCGCGCCCCAGATCAAGCGGAAGCGGAGGAACGCCATGTCCAACAAGATCGTCGTCACCGTGCCGCATAATCTGGGGGTCGAGAAGGCGAAGCAGCGCCTCGCCGAACGGCTGACGAAATTGCAGCGCGACTATGTGGACAAGGTCGCGCATTCCGAAGTCACATGGTCCGGCGACGTCGCCAATATTCACGTCAAGGCGCTCGGCCAGACTGCGAGCGCGCAGATCACCGTGCTTGCCGACATGGCGCGCGTCGAGGTGCAACTGCCGTGGCTGCTGGCCGCGCTCTCGGGCAGGGTGCAGCAGATGATCCAGCACAATGCGGATGACGTGTTGAAAATCGGCCACACACCGAAGAAGTAAGCAGCGACAAGCGTCGAATTCGCCGATCGGCTCCTTCGAGCCTGACTCGAACCGGGGAATCCCGAAAAGGCGTTCGGGAGAAGCGTGCGCGCTTTTGCGTCCGAACGCTAGACAGAACATGAGCCGTGATGATTCGACGGCTTCGCGTCGGCGCAACGCTTAATTGGCGGGAGGCGTGCGCCGTCCGAAATCCGGGGCCGACGTGTCCTGACCCTGTTCGATGATGGAGCGGCGAATGGCGCGCGTTCTCGTGAAGAAATCGAACAGCCCGTCGCCGTCGCCGCGGCGGATCATGCGCTGAAGCGCGGAGAGATCCTCGTTGAAGCGTCCGAGCATCTCCAGCACGGCTTCGCGATTGTTGAGGAAGATATCGCGCCACATCGTCGGGTCGGAGGCGGCGATGCGGGTGAAATCGCGAAAGCCGGACGCCGAGAACTTGATGACTTCCGAGCGCGTCTGCTCGCCGAAATCATCCGCCGTGCCGACGATGTTATAGGCGATGAGATGCGGCAGATGGCTCGTGAGCGCCAGCACCTTGTCGTGATGATCCGCGCTCATCTTCTCGACCCTGGCGCCGATGCGCGTCCAGAAGGCCGCGAGTTTTTCCACCGCGGCCGCGTCGGCGCCGTCGGGCGGGGTGAGAATGCACCAGCGGTTTTGAAAAAGCGTCGCAAAGCCCGCGTCGGGGCCGGAAAATTCCGTGCCGGCGATCGGATGCGCGGGAATGAAATGCGCGCCCTCCGGAACATGCGGCGCGACCTGCACGACGACGGCGCCTTTCACAGAGCCGACGTCGGAGATGACGGCGCCATTCTCCAGGTACGGCGCGATCTCCTGCGCCACCGCGCCGCAGACGCCGACCGGCGTGCAGATGATGACGAGATCGGCGCCGCGCAACGCCTCAGCCGGATCACCGCTCGCCTCGTCGGCGATGGCGATTTCGCGCACGCGCGCCATCACCTGCGGCGATGCGTCGAGAATGGCGATCTCGCGCGCGGCGTCATAGGCGCGCGCCGCGCGGGCGATCGAAGAACCGATGAGGCCGGCGCCGATCAGCGCGAGCCTGTTGAAGATCGGCTCAGCCATGAGCGACGTGCTGCGCGGGCGCCTGCGCGTCCTGCATGAATTCGGCGAGGGCGGCGACGACGGCCTCATTCGCCTCCTGCGAGCCGACGGTGAGGCGCAGGAACTCGCCCATCCCATAGGCGCCGATCGCGCGCAGAATGAGGCCGCGCGAGGTCAGGAAGCGATCGGCGTCGGCCGCCGTCCGCCCCGGCGTATCCGGGAAGCGAATGGCGATGAAATTGCAGACGCTCGGCAGTACGTCGAGGCCGAGCGCCGAAATCTCGCGCGTCAGCCATGGAAGCCAGCGGTCGTTATGCGCAATCGCCGCTTCGAGATGCGCGACATCCTCCACGGACGCGACGCCGGCGACGGAGGCTGCGCTCGACACATTGAAAGGCGAGCGGATGCGGTTCAGGGCGTCGATGACATGCGCGGGGCCGTAGCCCCAGCCGAGCCGCAGGCCGGCGAGGCCGTAGATTTTCGAGAAGGTGCGCGTCATCACAACATTCTCATGCGCGTCGACGAGCGCGGCGCCAGCCTCATAATCCTCGTGGGTCACATATTCGGCGTAGGCCGCGTCGAGAACGAGCAGGCAATGCGGCGGCAGGCCGCGCGCAAGCCGCGCGACTTCGGACGCGGGGAGATAGGTCCCGGTGGGATTGTTCGGATTGGCGAGGAAGACGATCTTCGTCTTCTCGCTCACGCAGGCGAGCATCGCGTCGACACTGGCGGTGTAATTCGTCTCCGGCGCGACGACGGGCGTTCCGCCCGCGGCGTGGATCACGATCTTGTATTCGAGAAAGCCATACTGGCTGTAGACGCCCTCGTCGCCCGGACCGACATAGGCGAGCGCCAGCAGTTCGAGGATGTTGTCCGAGCCGGCGCCCATGATGATGCGCTCGGGGTCGAGCCCGTGACGCGCGCCGACCGCCGCGCGTAGTTTGGCCGAGGAGCCGTCGGGGTAGATCGCGATGTCTCCGGCCATGTCGCGCAACGCCTGCACGGCGCGCGGCGAGGGGCCGAGCGGCGTCTCATTGGCGGAAAGCTTGAATACGCGCCGGGCGCCGGGGGCGGCGCTCTTGCCGGGCACGTAGGGGTCGATCGCCAGCACGCCCGGACGCGGGACGGGACGAGTCATATGTCAGCTCCTTGGCGCGAAAACGCCGCTGCGCGCTTCGTTGAGTTCGTATCTGCCCGCATGGCTGCCGATGGGCTCCACGACCGCATCGGCGACGCCGGCGGCGGAAAGCTCCTGCGCGAAACGCGCGGCCTCGACATGGCCGGGCGCGGCGACCATCAGCGAGAGGCCGCCGGCGTGCGGGGCGCTGGCGAGGATTTCGCCCTCCAGCGCCGAGACGACGGCGGGGATGGAATGCGACCAGCGCGGAAGGTTGATCGCATAGAGCAGAATGTCCCGCGAGGCGGCGTCCTTCGCCGGGCGCGCGACGACGAAGACGGGCAGGCCCGCCGGGTGGTCGGGCCGCTCGACGAAGGGAAGACGCGCGATGATCTTGGGCGCGTTCTCGCCGACGAGCCGCACCCACCAGGCGCCGTCGTTGATCGCGCCGGTCGCGCGCAGCACGCCGAGATCGCCGGCCGAAGCCGCCACCGCGTCGATCACCGCGCTCGCGCCGTGATGCGCGATGTAAGGCACGGTGAAGCCGAAGTGGAATCGCGCGCTGTCGCGCATTTGCGCGTCGCCGCCCGAGTCGTCGGCGTGGACGGAATAATTGTTCTGGACGTAGGTGAAGGTCGAGACGATGACGCGCCAGACGCCTTCGACCGCGTCGACGGGCAGGAGGCCGCGATGCCGCTCGACCAGCGCGCGCATCATCTGCGCCTCGCGGTCTGGCCGGAAGGCGCAGCCGCCGCCCTGCGCGCGCTTCACGGCGATCAGCCGGTCGATGATCTCGCCACGCGCCATCAGCAGCCGATGCATTTCGAGATCGATGCGGTCGATCTCGGCGCGCAATTCGGCAAGCGTGTCGGCGGCGGGCGTCAGGACAGGCGAGTCTTGCATGGCGACTGTCTTAGGCCAGCGGGCGGCGAGAGTGAAGGGGGCGCCGCGCGGCCAGAACGGCAATCTCCGCCGGCAGCGGAAATTTCACGCGCCCGGAAGCCTTGCCCTCGCGGCCGAGGTGGGGCTTCCTTGCTCCGGTGAAGGGGAGGCCGCCATTGAGCTGCTTGCATCAGGGATATTTCACGACGGGGCTCGACGCCGATCCCGAACTTGCCGACGCCATTCGCGGGGAGTTGCGCCGCCAGCAGGACGGGATCGAACTGATCGCTTCCGAAAACATCGTCTCCCGCCTCGTGCTGGAGGCGCAGGGGTCGGTTCTGACCAACAAGACCGTCGAGGGCGCGCCTTATCGCCGCTATTATGGCGGGGCGGAATACGCCGACAGGATCGAGTCGCTTGCGGTCGAACGCGCATGCCGGCTCTTCGGTTGCCGCTTCGCGAATGTGCAGCCGCATTCTGGCTCCAACGCCAATGCGGGCGTCTTTCTCGGCCTGCTGAAGCCCGGCGATCCGATCCTCTCCATGAATGTCGCCGCCGGCGGGCACATCAGTCACGGGCATCCGGCCACGCTTACCGGGCGCGACTACAAGATCACGCAATATGGCGTGAACCGGGAGACGGAGCGCATCGATCTCGACGAGCTTCGCGATCTTGCGCTCGCGGCGCGTCCCCGCATGATTATCGCCGGCGGTTCGGCCTATCCGCGCGCCATCGACTTCTCCGGGCTTCGCGCCATCGCCGATGAGGCGGGGGCGTATCTCCTCGTCGATATGGCGCATTTCGCGGGGCTGGTCGCGACGGGTTTGCATCCGCACCCCTTCCCGCACGCGCATGTCGTCACCACGACGACCTACAAATCCCTTCGCGGCGCGCGGGGCGGCGTTGCGCTCTGGAACGACGAATCCCTGAGCGACAGGATCAACGCCGGCATTTTTCCGGGCGTTCAGGGATCGGTGCTGTTGCATGGGGTCGCGGGCAAGGCGGCGTGTCTCGGCGAGGCGCTGCGGCCCGAGTTCACGCTTTACAATCGGGCGACGCTCGAAAACGCCCGCGCGCTGGCCGAGGCGCTGTCGGAAGCGGGCCTGCGCATCGTCACGGGCGGGACCGACACGGGGCTGATGCTCGTCGATCTCACGCCGCGCGGCGTCACGGGCGACATCGCGGCGAAGGCGCTGGAGCGGGCGGGACTCGCCGTGAACAAGAACCTCATCCCCTTCGACATGCAGCCGCCCGAGGCGCCGTCGGGGCTGCGCCTTTCCAGCAACGCCGGAACGACGCGCGGCTTCGGCGTCGGGGAGTTTCAAACAATCGCGCGCTGGATCGACCGCGTTCTGCGGGCGCCGGACGACGGGCGGGAGATCGCCGCCATTCGTGAGGAGGTGCGGAAGCTGTGCGCTGAATTTCCCATCTACTGAGCCGCGCCCGGCAGCGAGGCAAGGGAAAGGCGGCCGGGGGGCCGCCTGCCCGGTCTCAGCGTCGGGTCGCGGGAATCTCTGCGCCGGATGCGACCCAGCGGTCGTAGCTTTGGAACTTGACGCCGACCTTGTCGTAGGCGACCCGCAGATATCCGTCCGGCGCGCGCCAGACCGCCTGCGGCATGACCTTCTGCACTTCCTGAGCCATGACGCCGACAAAGGCTTTCTCGCCGCCGTTGTAGATGAAGCGATAGAAGCCGAGGCCATTGTCGAGACGGCCGAGGAGGGTGACGGCATGCTTGAGGCGCAAGTCGGATCGGCGCCCGCCGTGGAAACCGCCGCCACCGTGGAAGCCGCCGCCGGCCCTCATGGCGCCGCCCCGAAAGCCGCCTGCGGGCCGGCCGACTCCGGCGCCGCCGAAACCGCCCGCCGGGCGCGCTATCGGCCGGTTCATCGCCGGTCTCGTGGCGGGCCGGGTCACGGGGCGAGTCACAGGTTTCGGGCGGGCGATGGGTTTGGCGCCTCCGCCAACGCCCGGCTTGCCGACTCCGGGGCGCCCGCCGCTCACGCCTGGACGGCCGCCGCCGATCCCGCCGCCGCCTCCGAGTCCGCCATTATTGCCGGGTCCGCCTCCCGCGCCGGGGCGCCCGCCGCCGATCCCCGCGCCCGGACGGCCTCCGCCATAGCCGGGGCGCCCGGCTCCCACGCCCGGTCCGCCGCCAATGCCCGGCCGGCCCCCGGGCCGGTAATGGCCCGGATCCGGCCGCCAGGGCTTTCCGCCGATGTTGACGTCATTTCCAATATTGACGTTGTTGCCGCCGCCGACGGCCATGCCGGGACGCCAGCCGGGATAAGGCGGCCGCCACGCCGGATAACCCGGCCAGACCGGCCGATAGAACGCGCCCGTGCCCCAGTTCCAGTAATTGCCGCGCCAGGCCGAGCCGATCGCGACGCCGGCGCCGAAGCTCAGCAGTCCGGCCGCGACCGCCATGCCTGTTCCATTATAGGCCGGCGCATAGGCCGCGACCGGATCGTAGGAGGGGACATAGATGACCGAAGGGTCCGGGGAGGCGATCGTAACGACGTCGCGCCCGTCCTGTTTCTCGGTCGTGACCTGCATCTCCTTGCCGGACCTGAGCGTTCCTGCCTTCTGCGCCCTGGCGCGCAGCAGCTGGATGACATTGGCGACGTCCTGCGGCTGATTGACGATCGCCGCGCCGAGATTCTCGGTCCATTCGAGGTCGTCGTTCATCTTGTCGAGCACGGTCGGGAAGCGCAGCATCGCTTTCACCGACGGATCCCAGTCCTGAGCGTCCGCGCCTGAAAAGTCCTGTTTTTCGGCGGCCGCCCTGTTCTTCTCGAGCCAGCGATGCGCCTGAACGATCTCCAGCGGATAGGCCGAAGCGGGCAGCAATTGCGCCAGCAGAGCGTCGGGATAGAGCGCGATCGGCGCTAGCAGCCTCTCGAGCTCGGCCTGCGTGAACTTCGGCGCCTCGGGCGCGGGCTGCGGAGCGGCCGGGGCGGCGGCGTCCGGCGTCGGGACGGGCGGGGGATCGATGGCGAAGGAATATTCGGGCGTGAGCGCGACGAGCAGGCAGGCGACGCTGGCGACAAGCCTTCTGGCGAGCGCTGTCTCGTTCTTGTTTTTCGACATTCGTACGTTCCCGGGAAACCGGCGTAGCCGCTGAAAAAGACGAAAGACGCGGGTTTGTCCGTTCGCCGATCGCACGGCCCAGCATAAGCGAGCGCGTCAATCCACGCGAGTCGCGCCTGTGGATTCAACCGCAATGAAGGGTGAAAAAACAGAAGGCCCGAAAGCGGCGTTGGAACCGCTTTCGGGCCTTTGATCGGCGCGCATGACAGGCGACGGTCGGGACCGTCGCCCGTTCGGGCGCGTGCTCCTCAGTAGGAGTAGTACATGTCGAACTCGACCGGATGCGGGGTCATTTCGAAGCGCATCACGTCCTGCATCTTCAGCTCGATGTAGGACTCGATGAAGTCCGTGTCGAAAACGCCGCCGGCAGTCAGATAGGCGTGGTCGGCCTTCAGGCTCTCGAGCGCCTCGCGGAGCGAACCGCAGACGGTCGGGATCGCCTTCAGCTCTTCCGGCGGCAGGTCGTAGAGGTCCTTGTCGGCCGGCGCGCCCGGATCGATCTTGTTGGCGATGCCGTCGAGGCCGGCCATCAGCATGGCTGCGAAGGCGAGATAGGGGTTGGCCGTCGGATCGGGGAAGCGGACCTCGACGCGCTTGGCCTTCGGGCTCGTGCCGAACGGAATGCGGCAGGAGGCCGAGCGGTTGCGCGAGGAGTAGGCGAGCAGCACCGGCGCCTCATAGCCCGGGACCAGACGCTTGTAGGAGTTGGTCGACGGGTTGGTGAAGGCGTTCAGCGACTTGGCGTGCTTGATGATGCCGCCGATGTACCACAGGCATTCCTGCGACAGGCCGGCGTATTTGTCGCCCGCGAAGACCGGCTTGCCGCCGTTCCAGATCGACTGGTGCACGTGCATGCCCGAGCCATTGTCGCCGAAGACCGGCTTCGGCATGAAGGTGGCCGACTTGCCGTAGGAGTGCGCCACCTGATGGATCGCATATTTGTAGATCTGCAGGTGATCGGCGACGGTGACGAGCGTCTCGAACTTCAGACCGAGCTCGTGCTGGGCGGAGGCGACTTCGTGATGGTGCTTCTCGACCTTCACGCCCATGGCCGCCATGGCCGCCAGCATCTCGCCGCGCATGTCCTGGGCGGAGTCGACCGGCGGAACGGGGAAATAGCCGCCCTTGGTGCGTACGCGGTGGCCGAGGTTGCCGCCTTCATAGGCGGTGTCGGAGTTCGTGGGCAGTTCGACCGAGTCGAGAGAGAAGCCCGTATTGTAGGGGTCGGCCGAGAAACGCACGTCGTCGAAGACGAAGAATTCGGCCTCGGGGCCGAAATAGGCGGTGTCGCCGACGCCGGCGGTCTTGATGTGGGCCATCGCCTTCTTGGCGATGCCGCGCGGGTCGCGGTTGTAGGGCTGGCCGGTCAGGGGCTCCATGACGTCGCAGACGATCGACATGGTCGAAGCGGCGAAGAACGGGTCCATCGTGCAGGTCGACAGGTCGGGCAGCAGGGTCATGTCCGACTCGTTGATCGCCTTCCAGCCAGCGATCGAGGAGCCGTCGAACATGATGCCTTCGTTCAGCGCGTCCTCGTCGACGATCGAGACGTCGAAGGTGACGTGCTGCCACTTGCCGCGCGGGTCGGTGAAGCGGAAGTCGACGTATTTAACGTCGTTGTCCTTGATCTGCTTGATTACGTCCTTGGCCGTTGTCATTTTGATCGTTGCCTCTGTCTGTTGCCTGGTTATGTGCGTGTTGGGCGCTGCGGAGCGTCGGAAGATCTTGTCGAGAAAGCTCATGGGGCGGGAACTCGATGGTCTAGATCGCGTCCGCGCCGGTCTCCCCCGTGCGGATTCGGATCGCGCCTTCGATGTTGGAAACAAAAATCTTGCCATCGCCGATGCGGCCCGTCTGCGCCGCATTGCGAATGGCCTCGACCGCGCGATCCACGGCCTCGTCCGCCAGGACGATCTCGATTTTTACTTTCGGAAGAAAATCAACAACATATTCGGCGCCCCGATAGAGCTCGGTGTGCCCCTTCTGGCGTCCAAAACCCTTAGCTTCGGTGACGGTGATGCCTTGCAGTCCCGCCGCCTGCAAAGCCTCTTTCACTTCATCGAGCTTGAACGGCTTTATGATCGCCTCGACCTTCTTCATTTCTCTTCCCCGCGCTGCGTCTAAGCCCGCGCCCGCGCCTATGCCTCGCCAATAGCCGACGCCGTCGAGCTTCTAGCATTGGAGCGATTTTGGCGCCATGGCCAAAGTTCTGGCGCCGGATTCCGGTCCGGCGCCGAGGATTTATACGATATGCCTTAATTTTAGGCGATAGATGATCAGTTCGGCGGCGCCTGTTTCAATCAATCAATTGGCCACGACCGGCAAATCCGCGCGGCCGCCCCATTCCGACCAGGAGCCGTCATAGACGGTCGCCGGCGCGCGTCCGGAGGCCGCAAGCGCGAGGCTCAGGATGCAGGCGGTCATGCCGGAGCCGCAGCTCGCGATCACCGGCCGGTCGGGGTCGAGCCCGGCGGCGGCGAAGGCGGCTTCGAGCCCGGACCTTTCCTTCATGCGGCCGTCCTGGATCACGGCGGGGAAGGGCAGGTTGCGCGCGCCGGGCATATGACCCGAGCGCAGGCCGGGTCGCGGCTCGGGCGCGCGACCATGGAAGCGCTCGGCCGAGCGCGCGTCGACGACCTGCGCGGCGCCGCTTTCGAGCGCGGCCCTCACCGCTGCGGCGTCGGCGACGAGATCGGGGTCGAAGCGCGCGGTGAATACTCGCGGCGTGCGCTGCGGCTCGCCGCTCTCGAGCGGGCGTCCCTCCGCCTTCCAGGCCGGCAGCCCTCCCGCGAGGATCGAAACCTTGTCAACGCCGAACACATTGAGCGTCCACCAAAGACGCGGCGCCGAAAAGAGGCCGACGCTGTCGTATACGACCGCGCGCATGCCGTCGCCGAAACCGAGTCGCCGCATCTCCGCCTCGAAGACCTCGGGAGACGGGAGCATGTGCGGGAGGTCGGTCGAATGATCGGCGACGCCGTCAATGTCGAAAAAGACAGCGCCGGGAATTTGGCCCGCGAGATATTCCGCGCGGGGGTCGCGACCGGCCGCCGGCATGTGCCAGGAGGCGTCGAAGACGAGAATGTCGGGTGAAGAAAGATTGTCGGCGAGCCATTGCGTGGAGACGAACAGATTTTCCAGGTCGATCTTTCGCGGCATTGTCTCGCTCAGGTTGCGGTCCGGGCCAGCTTGCATCCGGCGCTTTCGCGGTCACAATACGCCGATTCGATTCTCACTGTCTCGTGGCCCCGATCCTCATGCTCGACATCCCCGGCAAAGCCTGCGGCCCTTGTTACTTCTGCTGCAAGGTGCTCGAAATCGAGGAAATGAAGAAGAAGGCCGGGACGCTGTGCGCGCATTGCGCGCTGACCGGCGGCTGCGGCGTCTATGACACGCGCCCGGAAGTCTGCCGCGACTATTATTGTCAGTGGAAGGAGGACCGCGGCCTTCCCGCCACCATGCGGCCCGATCGCGTCGGAACGCTGCTGATGGACGACCCCGACAGCGACGAGTATCACGCCGTCTGCGACCCGGAAAAGCCGTTTTCCTGGCGCAATCCTCTCGTATTCAGGCATCTCGTCGCCGAAGCCAAGGCGGGCAGGATGGTCGTCGCGAAGGCGGGGTTGCGCGCGTGGCGCATCTATGCCGACGGACATTGGCAGGAGTCGGCCTGATGCCGTCCTTTCATGATGTTTGCGGCGTCCTTCTTCCGAATGTGCGGATCATGAGCCCGATCGACACGCTTTCCATCGTCATCATGCGCAAGGCGCGCGTCGCCGCTCTCCTTTGCGGGGGGCTCGCGGCCGCCGCTCCGGCCAGCGCCGAAACGATCAAGGCGCATTACGCGCTGAGCCTGATGGGCCTTTCCATAGGCAGCGCCTTCGCCTCAGGCGTCGTCGAGCCGCAGACCTATCGCATCGACATTTCGATGAAGACGACGGGGCTCGCCAATCTCGTCAACAGCACGAAGGGCGCGGCCTCCGCGACGGGCGGTCTGGGTCCGGGCGGGCCGTCGCCCGCGACCTACGCCAATACGACTGCCAACAGCGACGAAACGCGCACCGTTCGCATGGCGCTCGGCGGCAATTCCGTGCAGGCCGTGGAGGTTAAACCGGCGCCCTGGGACGCCGCCGCGCGCATCCCCGTCACCGAGAGCGCGAAAAGGCGCGTCGTCGATCCAGTGAGCGCGCTGATCATGAGCGTGCCGTCGGGGCAGGATCTGGCGGGCCCCGCAGCCTGCGATCGCACGATCTCCGTCTTCGACGGCGTGACGCGTTTCGACGTCGCGCTGTCCTACGCCGGCGCGCATGAGGCGCATACGAAGGGCTACTCCGGCCCGGTGGCCGTCTGCTCGGCGCGCTATACGCCGATCGCCGGACACCGTCCCGACAGCACCTCGACGCGCTACATGGCGGAGAACCACGACATGAACGTCTGGCTCGCGCCGCTCCCGGAGGCCCATGTCGTCGTGCCGATCCACATCGACATCCGCACGGCCGCCGGCAAGCTCGTCATCGACGCCTCGGAATTCCAGGTCGGTCAGCGACGCGCGGATTCCGGCCGCTGACCTGTCGCATCAGTCGATACGCACTTCCTTCGTCGTTTTCCGGTTGCGGCGGTCGGATTCATATTCGAGATAGCGGACTTCCGTCGGGTCGCCGCCGGGGTTCAGGCAGAAGGACGGGCGCGGCGTGAAGCCGCCCGCCGGATTCTCGAAACATTCCGAGAAACGCACTTCGCATTGGAACATGGTCTCGGTTTTCGGCGCGGCGCGGGCGGCGACGGCGCGCGCCTTTTCCACTGCTTGCGCGCAGACGTCCGCCGCGATTCCCCATGCCTTGCAGTCGTTGAGCGTGGACATGTATTTTCCGCCGCCGGCGCACGCGGGGGTGCGGCCCCGCATCGCATAAAAGGCCGAAAAGCCGGCCGCGGCAAGCGCGACTCCGATCACGACTATTGTCAAACCCCTGGTCGCCATGCGTTTCCACTTGTTCTTATTTTGCTGTTCGAAGCGAGATTAGTCGCCCGCCGCATCGTGCGGCAAGCGTAAACTGTGCTCTTGTCCGGCTGAGACGCGACGACTCGTCGCAATGCTGTCCCGGGCGGTCGCTTGACAAGGATCGGCGACTACAATAGTTGGTCGCACCACCGCATTTCGGAACCGCAGCGATGCGCTGTGGAGCAATATGGCTCACCGACGCGGACAGGGCCGAACGAGCGATGCAGACATGTTCCCCCCTATGTGAACTTGACGTATAGTCATACACGCAGGGGAACGGGTCCGCGGTGAGATCCACGTGACCGCGATTACAAAAATGACGGCGCCGCTTGCGGCAGTGTTGTATTGTGACATGTCGGCTTGTGGTTAAGAACCGGCAAACTGTGTGACAGAAGGAGGAACTTATGGGCGCTATTCTCGAACTGACCAGCTATGCGGCGACCCCGATGGGCATGATCGCGATCATCGTCATCGGCGCGGTTGCTTATTTCGCCGCCCGCTGGGTCTTCACCGACTAAGGCGACCGCTCGAAGCAGCGTTTTCAGGCGCGGCGCGTCGGCTTTGGGTCGATGCGCCGCGCCTTATTTTTGTCTCGCGCTCCCATCCGTCCAGCCCTGCGGGCAGGACTTGCTTCCCCAATGGCGGCGAGTATTCTATCGCCGTGCGCCAACTCGAACGGGTAGGCGTGCGCTTTGTCCCGATCTCATAAATTACAATAAGTTGAGAGAATCGACGACGATCTTCAGCGGCGATAATCGGCTCGCGGGCGCGCTTCGCCCGGGCCTGGAGGAGATGATGGTCCCTACCTCTTCGATCAGGCCCGCGGACTCCGCGGCGGAGGGTCTTCGCGCCAGCGGCGAAGAAGCGGCGCGGCCACGCGTGGCCCGCCCCGAAAACGACGGTCGCGAAACCATGTCGCAAGGCGAGCGCATCGACGTCGCCATCGCCGACAAGAGTCCGCTCATACTTGCCGGGCTCGACAAGCTTCTCTCCGACGACAAGCGCTTCAACCTCGTTCTCAAGGTCACCGACGGCGAGGAATTCCTCGAGGCCGCGCGCCAGCAGAAATTCGCCATCGCCGTCATCGGCTGGCAACTGCCGACGCTGCACGCCCGCGACGTGCTGCGCGCGCTCTCGCGCCAGGTCGCCGCGCCGAAGATCGTCGTCTACAGCGGCACCAATGATCCGGCCGCGCCGGCCGAGACGCTGCAACTCGGCGGCGCCGGCTTCGTCTCCAAGCGCGCTCCGCCGGAGCGCCTCCTCGACGTGCTGGCGGCGGTGGCGGCGGGCGACATGGTGTTTCCCTTTGTCGACATCCGCAAGATGCGCAGCGATCCGCTCGAGAATCTGACGCTGCGCGAGCGCAGCCTGCTGTCGGCGCTCGGCTCCGGCCACACCAACAGCCAGCTCGCCAAGGATTTCGGCGTCTCGATCAACACGATCAAGTTCCACCTGCGCAATCTTTTCGAGAAGCTCGAAGTGCGCAATCGCGCCCAGGCGATCGCGCTGTTTCTGGAGATGAAGCATGGCGCCTGGCCCGGCGGCGCGTCGGGCGGCCGCAATCTCGAAGGCCCCGCCGGCGCGCGCGGGCGCAGGGGGCACGGGCGGCCGGAGTAATCCGGCCGGCGTCCCTCCCGCCGGGAAATCGTCTACGGCGCGGGGAAAAGCGCGTCGGTCTTGCCGGTCAGCCGATAGGCGACGAGCCCCATCCATTCATGCGCGGCGAATTCGACGACGCCGATCGCCTTTACCGCGAAGCGCGGCAGGATGAAGCTGAACTTGCCATTGGTGCGGTAATCGACCGGATAGGCGATCACCGGAAAATTCGCCTTGCGGAAAATGCCGATGGAGCGCGGCATGTGCATCGCCGAAGTCACGAGAAGCCAGCGCTCGCCGGGCTTCGGCTGCACGAGTTCGCGCGTGAAAATGGCGTTCTCGAATGTGTTGCGCGAACGGTCTTCGTAAAGAATGTCGCCGGCGTCCAGCCCGACGTCGCGCCAGAAGCGCTTGACGCCCTCGGCCTCGGTAAAGGGCGAGCCGCGCAGCGCCGCCGTGCCGCCGGTGAAGACGATGCGCGCATTGGGATAACGGCGCTTGAGCGCGATGGGAGCGGTGAGGCGCTCCGCAGCGTCGATCATCGCCGTATGACCGAGCTCCGCGCTCAGCTTTTCATCGACCGTGCCGCCAAGCACGATGACGCCGTCGGGCGCCGGCATGTCATCCGCGGGCCGCGGAAAACGCGATTCGAGCGGCGCGCCGAGAAACTGTCCCACGGGCCCGAAGGCCATGAGCGCCAGCGCCGCCGCGCTCAGGGCCGCGAAGCGGCGGCCCCAGCGTGCGAAGCGCGTGTAAAGCAGCGCGGCGCCGAGCGCTGCGAGAAAGATGAAGAAATGCGCAGGCGCGAAGAAGAACTCGAAAATCTTCGAGGCGATGAAGAACATGGCGCCGCCGTGCTCGATGATTGTGGAAGCCTGCCGTCATTGCGAGCGAAGCGAAGCGATCCCGCCGCGCGCGCGGCTAGCGGATTGCTTCATCACCTTCCATTCCTCGCAATGACGTCGTTGCGTCTTTACGCCATCACATGTTCGGATAGTTCGGCCCGCCGCCGCCTTCCGGCGGAACCCAGGTGATGTTCTGCGCAGGGTCCTTGATGTCGCAGGTCTTGCAGTGCACGCAGTTCTGCGCGTTGATCACGAAGCGCGGATCGGACTTCGTCTCTTCGTCGCCGTAGACGACTTCATAGACGCCCGCCGGGCAATAGAGCCGCGCCGGCTCGCCATAGATCGGCAGGTTCTGCCTGATCGGGATCGACGGGTCGGCAAGCTTGAGATGCACCGGCTGGTCTTCCTCGTGATTGGTGTTCGACACGAAGACGGACGACAGCTTGTCGAAGGCCGGTTTCTGCGTGAGCTTCTGATAAACGATCGGCGTCACTTCCGAGAGCGGCTTCAGGCAGGCGTGGTCCGGCTTGCCATGCGATTGCGTGCCGAAGAAGGAGAAGCCGAAAAGGGAATTGGTCCACATGTCGAGCCCGCCGAGCGAGGCGCCGACATAGGTGCCGTATTTCGACCACAGCGGCTTGACGTTGCGCACGGGCTTGAGGTCGCGGCCGATGTCCGACGTGCGCCACGAGGCGTCATAGGCGCTGACCTCGTCATGCGCGCGGCCTTCGGCAATCGCGGCGGCGACATGTTCGGCGGCCATGATTCCGGATAGCACGGCGTTGTGCGAACCCTTGATGCGCGGCACGTTCATGAAGCCCGCGCCGCAGCCGATCAGCGCGCCGCCGGGGAAAGTCAGCTTCGGCACGCTCTGCCAGCCGCCTTCCGTCAGCGCGCGGGCGCCATAGGCGAGGCGCTCGCCGCCTTCCAGCGTCGGGGCGATCATCGGATGGCACTTGAATCGCTGGAACTCGTCGAAGGGCGAGAGCGTCGGATTCGAATAGTTGAGATGCACGACGAAGCCGATCGAAACGAGATCGTCGTCGAAATGGTAGAGGAAGGAGCCGCCGCCCGTGTCGGACTGCAACGGCCAGCCGAAGGAATGCTGCACGAGGCCGGCTTTGTGCTTCTCCTTCGGGATTCGCCAGAGCTCCTTGAAGCCGATGCCGAACTTCTGCACGTCGCTGTTCTTCGCCAGCTCATATCTCGCGATGAGCTGCTTCGACAGCGAACCGCGCGCGCCCTCGGCGAAGAGCGTGTATTTGCCGCGCAGCTCCATGCCGCGGGTGAAGCTGTCCTTGGGCGTTCCGTCGCGGTCGACGCCCATGTCGCCCGTCGCCACGCCGACGACTTCGCCCTTTTCGCCGTAGAGAATTTCGGCGCCCGCGAAGCCGGGATAGATCTCGACGCCGAGGTTTTCGGCTTCGCTCGCCAGGATGCGCACGACATTGCCGAGCGAGCCGATGAAATTGCCATGATTGTTCATCAGCTTCGGCATCAGGAAATTGGGGATGCGGAAGCCGCCCTTCTCGGAGAGCAGAAGGAACTGATCGTCATGAACCTGCGTCTTCAACGGCGCGTCGTCGCGCGTGCGCCAGTCGGGCAGAAGACGGTCGAGGCCGATAGGGTCGATTACCGCGCCCGAGAGAATATGGGCGCCGGGCTCGGAGCCCTTTTCAATGACGACGACGGAAAGATCGGGAGCAACCTGCTTCAGCCGAATCGCCGCCGCGAGTCCCGCCGGGCCGGCGCCGACCACCACCACGTCGTAGTCCATCCCTTCGCGCGCCGGCAGTTCCGTAACTTCTTCAGCCATTTTCGATCCCTTTTCGGCCTTGTTGGAGACATTCTAGCCTTTTTGTGCGCGACGCGCCAAAAGGAGATTCTCGGCGGATGGGGCGGATCGGCTATCCATGCGACGCGGTAGAGCCGGAAGAGACAGGGCTACATGAAAACGAGCGTCGTGCTGGCGGGGATTCTTCTGGCCCTGGCGGGATTCGCCGTCTGGCGGATAATGGGCGACGGCGCCGAAGGGTCTCCGCGCTTCCTCGGCTATGTCGAGGGGGAGACTCTCTACATCGGCCCCAATGAGGAGGAGCGTCTGGCGAGACTCGCTGTCGCGGCGGGCGCGCAGGTCAAGGCCGGGGACCTTCTCTTCGTCATGACCACCACGCTGCTCGAACGCGCCCGCGCCGAGGCGGGGGCGCGAATCGCGCAATTCGAGGCGCAGGTGGAAAATCTGCAGGCCGCGATGAATCGTCCGCAGCAGATCGCCGTGCTGCAGGCGGCGCTGGAGCGCGCGGAGGCGTCGCTGAAACTCTCGCAAGAGGATTACCAGCGTCAGCGCAAGCTCTTCGCCGAGGGGCATGTCGCCAAGGCGGCGCTGGATCGCGCCGTGATGGCCCGCTCGCGCGACGAGGCGAGCGTCAAGGAGGCGCGCCGGCAGGTCGAGGTCGCGCAAATGGCCAGCCGCTCGCAGGAGATCGAGGCGGCGGAGGCCGCCATCAAGCAGGCGCGCGCGCAACAGCAGGCGCTGGACATTCGCATCAGGCGCCAAAGTGTGACCGCGCCGGCGGACGGCGTCATCCAGGACGTGTTTTTCCGCCCCGGCGAGGTGGTGAAGGCGGGCCAGCCAGTCGTGGCCCTCCTGCCGCCGGAAAACCGGAAAGTGCGCTTCTATGTCGGGGAGCCGCAGCTTGCGCGCGTGAAGCTCGGCGAACGCGTGAAGATCGAATGCGACGGCTGCCCCGACGACCTTTACGGCCGCATCTCCTTCATCTCCGGCCGTCAGGAATACACGCCCCCCGTGATCTTCAGCGACCAGGAGCGGGCGAAGCTCGTCTTCAAGGCCGAGGCGCGGCTGGAGGGCCGCGCGCGGGAATTGCCGCTCGGCCTGCCCGCGTCGGTGACGATCTGGCCCGAAGCGGGCGGGGCGGCCAAATGACCGAAGCCGGCGCCGAAAGCAATATCGCCATCGAGGCCTCCGGCCTCACGAAATTCTTCGGCGCCAAAAAGGTCGTGGACAATCTGAGCATGCGCGTCGAGCGCGGCCATATTCAGGGTTTCCTCGGCCCCAACGGCAGCGGCAAGACGACCACGATCCGAATGCTCTGCGGCCTGCTGACGCCGGATGCTGGCGAGGGGCGCTGTCTCGGCTACGACATCCGCACCCAGCAGGAGGAGATCAAGCGCCGCGTCGGCTACATGACGCAGGGCTTCTCGCTCTATCGCGATCTCACCATCCGCGAGAATCTGCTGTTCGTTGCGCGCATTTACGGCCTCGAAGACCCCGAGGGCGCGACGCGGGCGGCGCTGGAGCGGCTGGGGCTGACCTCCCGCGCCGACCAGCTTGCGGGGGAGCTCTCCGGCGGCTGGAAGCAGCGGCTGTCGCTCGGCGCCTGCGTCCTGCCCTCGCCCTCGCTGCTCCTGCTCGACGAGCCGACGGCCGGCGTCGATCCCAAGGCGCGGCGCGACTTCTGGGATGAAATCCATCAGCTCGCCACCCAGGGCCTGACCGTCCTCGTCTCCACCCATTACATGGACGAGGCCGAGCGCTGTCACGAGATCGCCTATATCGCCGAAGGGCGGCTGCTCGCCACCGGAACCAGCGAGGAGATCATCGCAGAGGCGGGCCTCTCCACCTGGGTCGTCACGGGCGAAGGGCTCGACGCGCTCGAAGCCCGGCTGAAAATCACGCCCGGCGTGGACATGGTGGCGCGCTTCGGCGCCGCCCTGCATGTCGGCGGGCGCGATGCGGCGGCGATGGAGGCGGTCGTGCGCCGCTACGCCGATCCGGCGCATCGCTGGTCGCGCGACGCGGCGACGCTGGAGGACGTCTTCATTGACCTCATGACCCGCAAGCGGGTGGAGCAATGACCGCGCCGCGACGCATATGGGGCGCCAACCGCCCCGCGCGGCGCGGCCCCGTCGCGCAGTCGTGGCAGCGATTCGTCGCCATGTTCGCCAAGGAGTTCATCCAGCTGCGGCGCGACCGGCCGACCTTCGCGATGATCGTCGGCATTCCGCTGATCCAGCTCATGCTCTTCGGCTTTGCGATCAACACCGATCCCAAGCACCTGCCGACCGCGCTGCTGACCAGCGACGACAGCCCCATCACGCGCGCGCTGGTCGGAGCCCTGCGCGCGACCGACTATCTGAACATCAAATATGAGGCGAAGGGCGAGGCGGACGCCGACCGGCTGATCCTTTCCAACAAGGCGCAATTCGTCGTGCAGATCCCGCCGGATTTTTCGAGTCGTCTCGTGCGCGGTGAAAAGCCGTCACTGCTTCTCGTCGCTGACGCGTCCGATCCCGTCGCGACGTCGGGCGTCGTCGCGGCGGTGCTGGGCGCGGCAGGTCAGGCGCTCGACCGCGAACTCACCGGACCGCTCGCCTCGCTCGCGCAACCCGCTCCGCCTTTCGTCGTCGACATACAGCGGCGCTACAATCCCGCCGGCGAAACGCGCCGCAACATCGTGCCGGGGCTGATCGGCACCATCCTCACCATGACCATGCTGATCTATACGGCGATGTCGGTCACGCGCGAAATCGAGCGCGGCACGATGGAGGCGCTTCTCGCCATGCCGATCCGCCCCGTCGAGATCATGCTCGGCAAGATTGCGCCCTATATCGTCGTCGGCGGCGTGCAGATGGCGACGATCCTCATCGTCGCCTATCTCCTTTTCGGCGTGCCCGTCGTGGGTTCGCTATTCGTGCTCGCGCCGCTCGCGCTGCTCTTCATTGTCGCCAATCTGTCTGTCGGTTACAGCTTCTCCACAGTCGCGACGAACCAGCTGCAGGCGATGCAGATGAGTTTCTTCTTCTTTCTGCCGAGCATGCTTCTGTCGGGATTTCTTTTCCCCTTCCATGGCATGCCGCTCTGGGCGCAATATCTCGGCGAGATTTTGCCGCTCACCCATTTCCTGCGCATCGTGCGCTCGGTGATGCTGAAAGGCTCCGGCTTCGCCGATCTGGCCGTCGACGCCGGCGCTCTGGCGATTTTCGCGCTTGCAGCAATGAGCCTCGCCGTGATGCGCTTCCGCCAGACGCTCGACTGAGGCCGTTGACGGCCGGGGCTTCGCGCCTCACATTTGTCTGCGGAGGACAGCATGACGACCGACGCCGATCCGATCACGAGATTCAACAACATCCTGAAAGTCGTCGCCGTGATTGCGCTGCTTCTGGGCGCCTATAATCTCTGGTCCTTCTTCAACAGCAGCCGCTATCAGGCGCTGTGCGGAGCCTCCTATTGGGAACTGAGCCGCACGCAGCTCGATTCCTGCCTGGATGCGAAGAAGGAACTGGACAAATAGCGCGGGTTTTTAAATGCGAGCGGCAGACATGACGAAAAATCCGGCGCATCCGATTTTCGTCGCCGCGCTCGCGCTGTTTGCGACTCCGGCGACGGCGACCGAAATTCATCTCGATTGTGCGCGTTCGAACCAGACGGCGATGGTCGACATCGACACCGACCGCAACTTCCTCCAGATCATGTGGGGCGAAGGCGTCGCGGAGGAATATAAGGACGGCGACTCCTATATCTCCGGCCCCGACAAATACGGGCGCAAGGAAAAAGTCGTCTATGTGATGAACATGGACAAAAGCGTCGTCACCTTCGGCTCGGACCGCCTCTGCATGGAGGACGGCGCGAAGAAATGCGCGGACCAGCATGTGCGCAACACGCTGGACGTCAATCGCGGCGAAATGAAATATGACAATGGCGACGAGATCGCCGTTCTGACATGCAACCCCGCGCCGCCGGGGCGCCGGTTTTAGATTTTCACATCAGCCGCGCGAGGCTTTGCAGGAAAAAGCCGGCGAAAAGCAGCAGGCCTGCGTCACGGTTCGAACGGAAAAGCCTCAATGCCGTCGGCGGAGCAACGTCTTCGCGAGTCTGCGACGTCTGCCAGGCGAGATGCGCCGCATAGGCGACGACGCCGAGCCAAGCGAATACGCCGCCGCCAGCGAGATGGACCGCGAGCGCCGCGCTGATCACGGAGCCCGCATAAAGCCCGCCGACCGCCAGTTGCACATTCTCGCCGAAGAGCCGCGCCGTCGAACGCACGCCCGCAATCGCGTCGTCGCGCAGATCCTGCAGCGCGTAGATCGTGTCGTAGCCGATCGTCCACAGAATCGCGGCGAGATAGAGCAGCAGCGCCGGCGCCTCGAGCGCGCCCGTGCGCGCCGTCCAGCCGAGCAGCGCGCCATAGGCGAAGGCCGTTCCGAGGATCGCCTGCGGCCATGAGGTGAAGCGCTTGGCGAAAGGATAGAGAAGGACGATCAGCGGCGACGCAAAGCCGAGCGCGATGGTGAGGCCGTTGAAGGACAGAAGCACCCAAAGGCCGATCAGGCATTGCGCGACGATGAACCAGATCGCGGCGCGGGGGCTGACGCGGCCGCTCGCGAGCGGGCGCCCGCGCGTGCGCTCCACTTTCGCGTCGATCTCGCGGTCGACATAGTCGTTGTAGGTGGAGCCGGCGCCGCGCATCACGACGGCGCCGATGAAGAAGAGCGTCAGATGCCAGAGATTGGGCGCCTCACGGAGCGAGGCGGAGGCGAGCGCGCTTCCTTCCCAGCAGGGCAGAAGCAGCAGCCACCAGCCGACGGGCCGATCGAGCCGCGCAAGCTGCACGAAGGGGCGCAGCCTCGCCGGCGCATGGCGCCAGAGCCAATGATCTGCGACAGCGTCCGGAAGTAGAGTGTCGGCGTCGTCGCCGCGCGTCAGGCTCACAGCGGTCCGGAGGGCAGTTTGGGCGGCGCCATCATGCCGCCGCCGTTGGCGGCCTGCTCGCGCTGCTGCTCCATCATCTTTTTCATCTTCGCGGCGACCGTGCAGGCCTGCGAGGCGAAATTCTGGGTCTTGCTGCGCGCCTGCTTGAAGCCGTCGAGCACATTGTCCGGAATGTTGCACCATTCCTTGTTCTTGGTCATGTAGTTGAGCATCTCGGTCTCGATGCCGACGAGCTTCTTGGCGGCGGGGCAGGCGGCGTTCGGGTCCATCTTGCCCTTGCCGGCCTTGCCCAGATTGTTCAGAACTTGGATCTGGCCCATGCGCCGTTCCGTCAGCTTCTGGAAGTCCTCCTGGCAGGACTGCGCGGACGCGCCGCTCGCGCCGGCGAGAAGCGCCAGCAGCGAGAGGCCTGCGACCATGCGCGGGTAGGAGAAGGCGCCGATGATCATGACGTTCTATCCGCTTTAAGGGGCTGTTTGTGTTACCAGCAGGCTTGCCGGTCATGCAAGTTTTCGCCAACCTGTCGGCAAACAAAGCGGCCGCTTCAAGGCAAGGTCCCCGCAAGGCGCCGCCGCACAGCAGGATCCGATCTTGTCACATTATGACTTCTCCGCTCAGCGTCTCTTCGTCGAAAGCGCGCTGGCGCCGGGGGCCGACGTTCTCCCGCCCGCCGAAGCGCTCAACTACCTGCTGAACGTCCTGCGGCTGCGCGAGGGCGACCCGATCGTTCTTTTCAACGGCCGCGATGGCGAATTTCGGGCGGAATTGCGGGAGGTGACCCGCCGCTCGGCCCGGCTCGCGGTAGGCGCGCAGCTTCGTCCCCAGACGCCGCGCGCCGACCTCGACTATTGCTTCGCCCCGCTCAAGCAGGCGCGGCTCGACTATATGGCCCAGAAGGCGACCGAAATGGGCGCCGGCCGGCTCCTTCCGGTCGTCACCCGCCGCACCCAGGTCCGCCGCGTCAATACATCGCGGCTGCGCGCCAACGCCGTCGAGGCCGCCGAGCAATGCGGCGTTCTCGCCGTGCCGGAGGTGGGGGAGGCCGCGGATTTGCCCGAGTTCCTGGCGGGCTTTCCCGCGGGGCGGCTTCTCGTCTTCTGCGACGAGGACGCGCCGATCGCCAATCCCGTCGCGGCGCTCGCTGGGAGGGAAGGCGGGGGAATCAGTCTGCTCGTCGGGCCGGAGGGCGGCTTCGACGACGTCGAGCGCGAATCGATCGCGCGTCTCCCCAATGTCGTCCGTCTGTCGCTCGGGCCGCGCGTGCTGCGCGCCGACACCGCCGCCGTCGCCGCGCTCGCCGTCGTGCAGGCGACGATCGGCGACTGGCGCTGAGGGCTCGTGCGGCCATCAACCGTTAACCTTTCGACTATACGAAAAATAAAGTGAAAATTGCTCCTATCCCAAATGAGACGGACGACCTGGCCAATTGCGACACGATCCTGCCACGATGTTCGGCTCTATTGATCGGGTGACGGGAGGGCGTCGTCGCAAGGTCGCGGAAGGCGGCTCAGTGGCAAACCCGACCGCAAAAAATTGACTGGGCCAGATTGGCCGACGCGTCGCCCGGCGGCGCGCGACAATCGGAACCGAGGCTGACCAACCCATGATGTTCGCCGCTTTACGCCCCCTCGCATCTTCCGGTTTCGCGAGCGCCAGCGTGCTCGGAGCCATGCTTGCGACCTTTGCCGTCGCGCCGGCCGGCGCGGAGACCGTCAGCCATTGCGCGCGCTATGGTTCGGACTACGTCGCGGTTGCGGGATCGAACGGATGCGTTCGGATCGGCGGCCATGTGCGTGTCGACATCGCCCGCACCCCGATCGCGCCGATGGGCTATGCCGCCATGCAGGACGGCGTGCATCACGCCGCCGCTCGCGCCGCCAACCTTCAGCCGGTCGCGCCCTTCGGGCTCAACGACCTGTTCCCGCGCTGAGGAGACGCCGGGCGGACTTTCTCGCGTGAAGGCGTGGCGTTACGCCAATGAGATCAGAAGCCTTTCCGGTTCGATCTGGCCGGAAAGGTTTTTTTACATCGGGATGACGCAGTCCGTGAAAGCGCCGTCGACTGATTCGCTCCAGGCGCCGCGGTAGCTTTCCAGCCGGCGTTCCGCCAGCGTCCGGCCTTCTTCCACAATCCGTTCCAGCGGCGCGAGATAGATTCTCTCATCGCGCCCTTGCGCATCAAGGCGCGCGCGGCGCTCGAGGCCCGCCGCCGCTATCTCCAGCATGTCGCGCGCGATGTCCCGCACGCTGCGCCCCTCGATCCCGGCCGCCAGCGCCCTCGTCGGAACTTCGGCGCGCAGGGTCTCGCGCGCGGCGGCGCTCCATCCCTTTGTCATCTGAAGCGCCTGATCGAGCGCGACGCGATCGTAATAGAGCCCGGCGAAAAGGGCCGGCAGCGCGGTCATATGCGCCCGCGGCCCGCCATCGGCGCCGCGCATTTCGAGATAGGTCTTGAGCCGCACCTCGGGAAAGATGGTGGAGAGGTGGTTGGCCCAGTCCGACATCGTCGCGCGCTCGCCCGGCAATTGCGGCAGGCGGCCGGCCAGAAGATCGCGGAAACTCGCTCCGGCGACGTCGTGATAGACGTCCCCGCGCTTGACGAAATACATCGGCACGTCGAGCGCATATTCGACGTAGCGCTCGAAACCGAAACCCTCCTCGAAGACGAAGGGCAGCATGCCGGTGCGATCCGGATCGGTGTCGCGCCAGATCCAGGAGCGCTGCGACAACTGCCCTGTCGGCCTGCCGTCGAGGAACGGAGAATTGGCGAAAAGCGCGGTGACGACGGGCTGCAGCGCAATGCCGACGCGCATCTTCTCGACCATGTCGGCCTCGCTGACGAAGTCGAGATTCACCTGCACCGTTGCGGTGCGGAACATCATGTCGAGACCGCGCGAGCCGACCTTCGGCATATAGGCCGACATGATGGCGTAGCGCTGCTTGGGCATCGCGGGCGTTTCCGCGCGCGACCATTTCGGGCTGCAGCCGAGATCGAGAAATTTGACGCCGAGCGGGCGCGCCACGGCGCCGAGTTCGCTGAGGTGGGCGTCGAGTTCCGCCTGGGTGGCGTGAACGTCGACGAGCGGCGCCCCGGAGAGCTCGAATTGCCCCCCCGGTTCGAGCGATATGGCGCCGCCGCCGCGCGGATCGGCGAGGCCGATCAGATTGTCCTGGTCGAGAATCGGCTCCCAGCCGATACGCTCCCGCAGGCCTTCGAGAAGGCTGCGCACGCCGCCGCGCTTGCCGTCGCCCTCGTAGGGCACGGGCGCAAGCCTGTCGGCGTAGAAGGGAATCTTCTCGTGTTCCGTGCCGATGCGCAGCACGGCGTCGACGCCCTTGCAACCGGCTTCCAGCGATTCGACGAGCGCATTTTGCGACGTGATCGGCGTCGTGTCTGATACGTCGCGGGCCATTTCAGAGAAGATTTTCCATAGTAGAGGGGTCGATGCGATCGACGAAGGCGCTGGGGGAAGGCGGCGGGCGCCGCTTTCCGGGGAGGATTCGGGCGCCGCCCGGCCACGGTCGTCCGGCGCCCCCGGCGGATGGATTGCCGGAAAAGCGCTCCGCGCGCAAGTCCATGAGCGAAGGCCGCCGAAGGGGAGAGGCGCGCGCCTCCGGATCCGGCGGGCCGACCCTCCGTGGTCTGATTAAACGCCCGCGAAGTAATTAAGGTTTTTGACAGAATCCTGCTTTAGCTTCACCGGCCATGGAGGCACGATGCTACGGTCATTGCGCAATTTTCTTGTCGACACGCGAGGCGCGACGGCCCTCGAATATGTGACGATCGCCTTTATGGTGTCGATCATCATTATTGCGGGCTCGACGACCATCGGCACCAAGCTGTCGACGCTCTATTACGGCAAGCTCATCGGCAATTTCTGATTTCCGACTCTAGCGTTTTCCCAGCAACTGTCCGAGCAGGCTCTCCAGATCGGATTGACCGCCCGTGTTCGCTGGGGCGCTTTTCCCGACCTTCAGCGTCTTCTGGATCTGCTCGATCGCCTGCTGCAGCGAGGCCTCGTCGATGCCCTCCGGCAGTCCCGACGGCCCCGGGCGGCCCATTCCGGAATCGACGTCGAGCGGCCCGCCGCGATTGAAGCCGCCGCCTGCGTCGGCGGGGCCGCGATCCATGCCGGGCGGCGGCCGCCGGCCGCGCAGAAGCCCGCCGAGCAGCCCGCCCAGAAGGTCTCCGAGGCCGCCGGGAGCGCGGGCCATCCCGCCCCCTGGCGGCGTGGGGGATGGACCCGGCTGCGGCGCGCGCCCGCCGCCGAGCACCTGTCCGAGAATATCGCCGAGTCCGCCGCCCGGCGCCCGACCCGCTTCGCCGCCTTGCCGGGGCGCCTGGCCGCCGCCGAGCACCTGGCCGAGGATGTCATTGAGCGCGCCGGAATTGACGAGTTGCCCGAGAACGCCGCCAAGGCCCTGGTTGCTGATCGCTTTTCCGAGGCCGCTGATGAGGATCGAGGCGAGCACCGGCAAAAGCTGGCTGAGAATGTCCGGCCTGACGCCCGACTCGCGCGCGGCTACCTGCACGACCTGACCCGCCGCATCGGGCGAACCGAAGAGGTCGGTGAGGAGATCGCGCCCCATCGCGACCGAGTCGTCGGACTGCGACGCCTCGGGCTCGTCGAAGAAGGAATAGCGCTCGGTGGCCGAGAGCGCGCCGACGACCTTGCCGAATGCGGCGGGCTCCTCGGCCGCGTTGCTGAGGCCGATGGCGAGCGCGGGAGTGAGCGCCTTGATCGCGCTTTCCATCTGCTCCTCGCTCAGGCCGAAACGCTGCGCGAGATTGGCGACAAGCTGTCCACCCTGCGCCGAGTACAGAATTTCGTCGAGGCCCGCCATGCTTCTCTCCCTCCAGATTTTCGCGCCGGGGAATTTCTGACGCTTCCCTGATTGCAATCATGGTATCCGATTATCGCCAAAACGCGAGACGATTTCATTTCCTCGCTGTCAAAGCGTTCATCATGATTTCGCGTCTTTCGGCTTCGATCCCTTCATTTAACCTTTGGCAGACGCAAGCGTGTCTACAATCGTTCATGTCGCAATGATTGCGACCCAAGGACGTTCAAAATGTCTCTTGCAAGAAAGCTTTTCACGGTTTCGGGCGACAATGTGGAGCTTGTCAGAGCGCAATATGCGGCGTTCTCCAAACAGATCCCGCTGCTCTATTTCATCCTGATCACCAACTCGCTGGCGATCTGCTACGCCTTCCATGGCGTCGCGCCGAACTATCTTTCGCTCTATCTTCCCGGCGCCCTTTGTCTCTTTTGCGCGGCGCGTTTCGTCTTCTGGATTTCCCACGATGCGGAATGCGTTGGCGACGAACGCGCCTTGCGGCTGCTGCAGCAGGCCAACCGGCTGGCGATCGTGCTCTCATTCCTCTTCACGGCCTGGGCCCTGTCGCTTTATCATTACGGCGACGCATATGCGCGCGGTCAGGTCGCCTTCTATATCGCGATAACGGTCATCGGCTGCATCTTCTGTCTGATGCATGTGCGATCCGCGGCGCTGCTGGTCGCGCTGGTCGTCAACGTGCCTTTCATCCTCTATTTCCTGCTCGAGGATCAGGCGAACCTGCGCGCGATGGCGGTCAACATCGCCCTCGTCACCGTCGCGATGCTGGCGGTGCTGTTCGCCTATTACCGGGATTTCTCCAATCTCGTGGAATCCCGCAAATCACTGATGCAGAAACAGGATGAGACGCAGCGGCTGAGCGACGAAAATCTTCGTCTCGCCAATCTCGACAGCCTGACCGAACTCGCCAACCGGCGCAATTTTTTCGGCGCGCTCGACGAGGCTTTCACGGCCGCGAAGCTGTCGCGCCGGCGTCTCGCGATCGGCGTCGTCGATCTCGACGGCTTCAAGCCCGTCAATGACACGCATGGCCACCTTGTCGGCGACAGGTTGCTCGTCGAGGCGGCGCGGCGCATGGAGCTCTGCTGCGAAGGAGTCGCGAGGCTTTATCGGCTCGGCGGCGACGAATTCGCGCTGATCGTCGCGGGAGACCCGTCCGACCGCGCAATCATCGACTTCGGGCGCAGGCTCATCGCGGTGATTCGTGCGCCCTTCTACCTCGGCGAACTCGATGTGCGCATCGGCTCGTCGGTCGGCTTCGCGGTTTTTCCCGACAGCGCCGACACGCCGCCGCGGCTCTATGAGCGCGCCGATTATGCGCTCTATTACGCCAAACGCCACAAGCGCGGCGAGGCGATCCTGTTCTCGCAGGAGCATGAGGAGCAGATCCGCAAATATGGCGTGATCGAACTGGCGTTGAACAGCGCCGATCTGGAGAGCGAACTCTCCATGGTGTTCCAGCCCATCGTCGACGCGCGCACCGGCCGCACGCTGGCGCTGGAGGCGCTGGCCCGCTGGACGAGCCCCTCGCTCGGCGAGGTGTCGCCCGCCAATTTCATACCCGTCGCCGAGCGCTCTGGCTTCATCCGCCGCCTCACCAAGGTGCTGTTGCGCAAGGCTTTGGCCGCCGCCAACGACTGGCCGGAGCAGGTGCGGCTCTCCTTCAACCTTTCCGCGCACGACATTTCCGCCGCCGATGGCGTGTTGCAGATCATCGACATCATCCACCGCAGCGGCGTCGATCCGCGGCGCATCGATTTCGAGATCACCGAGACGACGATCGCTCATGATTTCGACCAGGCATGCGAGACGATCCGGGCGCTCAAGGCGCTGGGCGTGGGCATTTCGCTCGACGATTTCGGCGCGGGCTATTCGAGCCTCAGCCATGTGCGCAATCTGCCGCTCGACAAGATCAAGATCGACCGCAGCTTCGTCGTCGACATCACCACGAACGAGATCAGCTACAATGTCGTGAAGGCGTTGCAGTCGCTGAGCGCCGACATCGGCGTCACCTGCGTGGCCGAGGGGGTGGAGCGTCCCGAACAGGTGCTGGCGCTCGCGAGCATCGGTTGCAACATCGCGCAGGGCTATTATTTCTCGAGACCGATCGCCGAGCCGGAGGTCGCCGCCTATCTCCTGGCCGGCGAGCGCGAGCCCGGCTATCGTCGCGCGGCGGAATAGCCTCGCCCCCCGCGCGGCTTGACAGACCCCCGCCGGCGCGACATCAGTTGCGCCAACTGCCGCAACAAGCGGGCGGCCGGCCCCCCGGGGGCGGCCTCCACGGGCGGAACGCGGGCCCCGGGCGCCGCCACCCGCCAATTGCCGAAGGCGCCAATATGAACGTTCAGCCTCGCGGTATGAAGCCGCCGCTCAAAATCCTTCTGTGCTCGCCGCGCGGATTCTGCGCCGGCGTGGTCCGCGCCATCGACGCCGTCGAGCGCGCGCTGGCCAAATTCGGCCCGCCGGTCTATGTGCGCCACGAGATCGTGCACAACCGCTACGTCGTCGAATCCCTGAAGGCAAAAGGCGCGATTTTCGTCGAGGAGCTCGAGGAAATCCCGAGCACCGACGCGCCGGTGATCTTCTCCGCCCATGGCGTCGCGAAATCCGTTTCCGCCGAGGCGGCGGAGCGCAATCTGCTCGCGATCGACGCGACCTGCCCGCTCGTCACCAAGGTGCACCGCGAGGCCGAAATCCACTGGAAGCGCGGCCGCCGGGTCCTGCTCGTCGGCCATTCCGGCCATCCGGAAGTCGTCGGCACAATGGGGCAGCTGCCGGATGGCGCGGTGGTGCTGGTGGAGTCGGTCGACGACATCGCCGGTCTGAAGCTCGACGACGAGTCGAACCTCGCCTATGTGACGCAGACCACGCTGTCGCTCGACGACTCGCAGGAGATCGTCAATGCGCTGATGCGCCGTTTTCCGCAGATCGTCGGGCCGCACAAGGAAGACATCTGCTACGCCACCACCAACCGGCAGGCGGCGGTGAAGGAAGTGGCTCCGCATGTCGACGCCGTGATCGTCGTGGGATCGCCCAACTCCTCCAATTCGCAGCGCCTGCGGGAGGTGGCAGAGCGCGCCGGCGCGCCCGCGCAGCTCGTTCAGGGCCGCGGAGAGATCGACTGGGAGATCTTCGGCAATATCTCCTCGCTCGGAATCACCGCCGGCGCCTCGGCTCCGGAAGTGCTGGTCGAGGAGATCATGGACGCTTTCGCCGAGCGCTATGAGATAACGGTCGAAACCGTCTCCACCGCCGACGAGAGCGTGTCCTTCCCCCTGCCCAAGGAGCTGCGCGCGATCGCCTGAGGGCGCCGCTCTCAGGGACGACGCCATGGCAGTCTATACGCAGGTCGACGACGCGGAGCTGATCGCTTTTCTCGCGACCTATGATCTCGGCGAACTCCTCTCCTGCAAGGGAATTGCGGAGGGCGTCGAGAACTCGAACTATTATCTTCACACGAGCGCCGGCAGCTTCATCCTCACGCTTTACGAAAAGCGCGTGGCGGAGGCCGATCTGCCCTTTTTCCTGGGGCTGATGGAGCATCTCGCGACGCAGGGCGTCACCTGCCCGCAGCCGGTGAAAAACCGTGCGGGGGCTTCGCTCGGCCGGCTTGCGGGCCGGCCGGCGGTCATCGTCACCTTTCTCGACGGATACTCGATCCATCATCCCGAGCCCGTCCATTGCGCCGCGCTCGGCGAGGCGCTTGCGCGGCTCCATGTCGCCGGCGCGGGCTTTCCGCTCACGCGCGCCAATGCGCTGTCGGTTCAGGGCTGGCGCCCGCTGTTTTCGCCCTCCGCCGCGCGCGCCGACGAGGTGGCGGAAGGTCTGCGCGAACTGGTCGAAACCGAGCTCGACCATCTCGAGCGCAACTGGCCGAAGGGACTTCCCGGGGGCGTCATCCACGCCGACCTTTTTCCCGACAATGTCTTCTTCCTCGGCGACCGGATTTCGGGCCTGATCGACTTCTATTTCGCCTGCACCGACGCCTACGCCTACGACCTCGCGATCTGCCTCAACGCCTGGTGCTTCGACGAGAATCACGTTTACCAGCCGGAGAAGGGCGTGGCGCTGCTTAACGCCTATCGCCGGCTGCGGCCGCTGACCGCGCAGGAGATCGCCGCCTTCCCGCTCCTTGCGCGCGGGGCGGCGCTGCGCTTCCTGCTCACGCGTTTCGTGGATTGGCTGAACGTGCCCAAGGGCGCGCTCGTGCGACCGAAAGACCCGCTCGAATACGCCGCCAAACTGCGTTTCCACCGCGCCGCGGAGGGCGTGAGCGGATACGGCCTGGCCCCATGACGAAACGCGTCTCCATTTGGACCGACGGGGCCTGTTCCGGCAATCCGGGCCCCGGCGGCTGGGGCGCGATCCTGCGGTTCGGCGAACACGAAAAGGAAATAAGCGGCGGCGAGCCGCTGACCACCAACAACCGCATGGAGCTGATGGCCGCCATCATGGCGCTGGAGGCGCTGACGCGGCCTTGCGTGATCGATCTCTACACCGACTCGCAATATTTGCGCGGCGGCGTCACCTCCTGGATCAAGGGCTGGAAAGCCCGCGGCTGGCGCACGGCGGACAGGAAGCCGGTGAAAAACGTCGAGCTCTGGCAGCGCCTGGAGGCCGCCGAGGAGCGGCATGACGTCCACTGGCACTGGGTGAAGGGCCATTCCGGCCATGAGATGAACGACCGCGCAGACGCGCTCGCGCGCGCCGGCCTCGCGCCCTTTCTCCCGCGCCGGTCGGCGTCGGCCTGAGCCCCCTTGCACAGCGCGCGGGCGCGCCTATTTGACTTATCAATACCCAGGACTCTCTTCTTCAAACCTGAAAGGGCGTGGCGCGAGCCGCGCCCTTCTTTCTGCGGCCATCATCTTGACACCTGCGGGCGCCAAGCAACCATGCAGTCAAGAGTATGCGCGTCTTTGCTGATTCTCTCCGCACGGAGACGGGACGTCCATGCACCAGCCCAGAAAATGGTGGATCGGCCTGCCGATCCTCGCCGGTCTTGTTTATTTCGCCGCGGCGAATCTGACGCCGCGGATCGAAGCCGATCTGCAATCCCGCGCGGCGTCGCTGCTCGCGCGGACGCCGGAGGGCGGCGGCTCGCCGCAAATATCCGTCTCCGGCCGCGATGTGACGATTTTGGGCGTCAGCCTTGCCGCCGACGCGCTCGACGACCTGCGGATGGCGCCGGGACTGCGAAAACTCGCCGCCAGCGCCTCGACCGTCGTCGCGATCGCGAAACCCGTCGACTCCGCTCCGCCGCCGCCGCGTGACGCGCCCGGCGGGAACCCCTATGCGTTTTCGGCCGCGATCGGCGAGGGCATGATCACGCTTTCCGGTCAGTTGCCGAGCGAAGAGCTGCGCAAGACCGTCGTCGCGCAGATCGCGGCGCTCGGCGCGGGCGCGGCTGTCAGCGACGCGACGCGGATCGACGCCGCCGCGCCAACGGGAGACTACGCCGCCGCGGTCGGCTTCGCGCTCGAGGCGCTGGGGCGCCTGTCGCAGGGCAGGGTCGCTATCGCCGGCGGAAAGGTCTCGGTCGAGGGACAGGGCCGCGAGAATGTGCGGGCCGAGACCATCGAAGCGGAGGCGAAGGCGCGACTGCCGCAGGGCTTCGAACTCGCCCGGGCCGACGTCGCGGCCGGCCCCGTGTCGCCTATGTCTTCGGCGCGACGCGCGAGGGCGCGGAGGCGACGCTTACCGGCTTCGCGCCCGACGAGGGGGCGCGCAAGCGCATCGTGGAGGCCGCGCGGCGCCGCTTCTTCGGCGCGACGGTCGCCGACCGGTTGTCCATCGCCACAGGCGCGCCGCCGAATTTCATCGAAGCCGTCGACGCCTCGCTCGCCGCGCTCTCGCGGCTTGCCGAGGGCAGGCTTTCGATCCGCGGCGCAAATGTCACGCTCACCGGCGCCGCGCATTACGACGAAGCTCGCGCCGAGGTCGAAGCCGCTTTCGCGGCGGCGCTGCCGAAGAGTTTCAGGAACGACGGGCGCCTTGGCGCGCGCGCCGCCGGATCGCCGCTCGACGCCGCCGCCTGCCGGACGGCGCTTACGGACCTCGCGCGGACGCCGATCATCTTCGAAACGGATGATTCGGCTGTCGCCGCGGACTCGGCGCCGCTCGTCGACGCGCTGACGGCGACCGTGCTCCGTTGTCAGGGCGCGACAATCGAGGTCGCTGCGCATACCGACAATTTCGGCATCGAGGAAATCAATCGCAGCCGAACGAAGCGGCGGGCGCAGGTCCTGGTCGACCGCCTCATCAAGGCTGGCGCTGATTCGTCCAGGGTTTCGGCCGCCGGTTACGGAAGCGAGCGTCCCGTCGCGCCAAACGACAGCGACGAAAATCGGGCGCGCAATCGGCGCATCGAATTCGTCGTGCGATAACTGCGAGCAACGGAGAAGGCTTATGCTGTATTTGGTTGCGCTCGGTTGGCCATGGTTCGCCGGCGCCCTCGCCCTCGGCGCGCTCGTCGGCTTCGTTACTTTCAATACGGCGAAGAGCGCGACATTTTCGGGCGGCTGGATCATCGTCGCGGGCGTCCTCGCGCTCGCCATAGGCGGCGCGGTTTCCTGGCTCGAAATGCTGAGCGGGCGCACGGCGGCGACTTTCGACATCGCGCTTCTCGCAGGCCTCGCCTATGCGGTCGGCCTGCCGGTCGGCGGCGCGCTGAAATCCCTCGGCGGCGCGCCCGAGCCGAAGCGTCCGAAAGTCGCGCCTGTCGTCGTCACGCGTCGCGAGGGGCCGATCGTCGCGGCGCCGGAGCCGATCATCGTTCCGCAGGAGACCGTCGCATCCCCTGAAGCGCCCGCGTCCGCCGATGTTGCGCCCGCCATTGCGGTGGAGGCGCCGCCCGCGAAGAAATCGCTGCCCGGCCTGCCGCCCGCCAGGCTCGCCGCGCCGCGCGGCGGCGCGCCCGACGATCTCGCCCGCATAAAGGGGCTCGGCCCCAAGAGCGTCGAAAAGCTGCACGCGCTCGGCGTTTTCCATTATGATCAGATCGCCGCGTGGAATCTGGACAACGCCAGATGGATCGGCGCGGCCATCGGCGCCCCCGGTCGCGTCGAACGCAGTAAGTGGATTCAGCAGGCGCGCGCGCTCATCGAGGCCGATGAAGCAGTGGAGCGCGCCTGAGAGGGAAGGGGCGACGTGTCGAATTTGCGTCCATTTGCGCGCGCGCTTTTCTGTGCGCTCCTCGTCGCGCCTGCGCCGCTTCACGCGCAGGACATGCTGCAGGGCGTCGATCTCTCGCAGCCCGCCTATTCTCAGGCCGAACTCTCGCGCGCCGATGTCGAAACCGCTCTGAAGAACCGCAAGGCGGGCGTTAAAGTGGATTTTTCGGGCAAGAGCCTCAATGGCCTCGACCTCTCCGGCCTCGATCTTTCCGGCGTAAATTTTCGCGCCGCGCGGCTGAACAAGGCGCGGCTTTCCGGCGCCAATCTCGACTGGGCCATTCTCGATCAGGCCTGGATGATGGAGGCCGACCTCACAGGCGCTTCGCTGAAAGGCGCGCACGCCTTCGCCGCGCAGATGCAGCGCATGCGGGCCGACGGGTCCGATTTCTCCGGCGCCCGCGTCGCGGGTGATCTCACCGGCGCGTCGTTGCGCGGCGCGAAGTTCAACGGCGCCGATCTTTCCGCCGACATGAAGAACCAGTCGATGGGCCTGATGCGCGCGGTGCTGCGTTCGGCCGTGCTCGAGGGCGCGCAATTCCAAAAGGCCAATCTGATGAGCGCCGATCTGCGTTTCGCCCATGCGGCCGGCGCGGATTTCACCGGCGCCAATCTCATGAACGCCGACGCTTCCGGCGCCGATCTCGCCGGCGTCATCCTGACCGGGGCGAACGCCAAGGACCTCGATCTCGACTCCGCGCAGATCGACGCATCGGCCGAAAGCGCGCTCCAGAACGCCCAGCATCTCGATCGCGCCCGCCGAAAATGAGTCATGAATCGATCCGCATCGGCGTCGATCTCGGCGGCACCAAGATCGAGGCGATCGCGCTCGATCTCTCCGGCGAGATCCTCGCCCGCCGCCGCGTTGAGACGCCCGCGCATGACTATGGAGAGATCGTGCGGGCCATCGTCGCGCTCGTTCACGATCTCGAACTCGAAACCGACCGCCGTGGAACGGTCGGCGTCGGCGGTCCGGGATCGATCTCGACCCACACTGGCCTTGTGAAAGGCTCCAACACCGCCGTCGTCAATGGCAAGCCGCTCGTCGCCGATCTTTCGCGGGCGCTTCAGCGTCCCGTGCGCGTCGAGAATGACGCAAATTGTTTCGCGCTCTCCGAGGCGGTGGACGGCGCCGGGCGGGGCGCGCGCGTCGTCTTCGGCGTGATTCTCGGCACCGGCGTCGGCGGCGGCGTCGTCATCGACGGAAAGACGCATGCGGGCCGCAATCGCATCGCCGGCGAATGGGGCCATACGCCGCTGCCGTGGATGACGCCGCAGGAATATCCGGGCCGGCGCTGCTTCTGCGGCCACGACGGTTGCATCGAGACTTTTCTTTCCGGCCCGGCGCTCGCGCATGATTATTTCGTCCGCACGGGGGAGGCCGTGAAGGGTCTCGATATCGTCGCGCGGGCCGATGAAGGCGAAGAGGCTGCGCTCGCCACTTTCGACGCCTATCAGGACCGTCTCTCGCGCGCGCTCGCCATGCTGATCGACATTCTCGATCCGGACGTGATCGCGCTCGGCGGCGGCGTCTCCAACATCGCCCGAATCTACGAGGGGCTGACCGCGCGTGTCGCGCGCCACGCCTTTACGGACGCGCTGGACACGAAAATATTGCGCAACGTCCACGGCGATTCCGGCGGCGTGCGCGGGGCCGCCTGGCTGTGGCTAGACGAGGCTCAGTGACGGCCGACAGGATGGGTCCAGCGGTGGATCTGTTTTTCCGCCGCATGGGCTGCATCGCTGACGCCATACCAGACCGCCCGCGTCGTTTCGCCGCCAAAGAATTGTTCGTCCATCGTGATGAACGCCGCGAGAAAGCTCGCGAGGAACGCCAGCTTCGACATGATTTCAAGGGACTCCAACCCTCACCCGGGGTTTATGCCGATTTTGTACACGCCTATCTGTAAACGCCGGTTTTTGAGCAAGGATTTCAGATTTACTTAAAATTGCGAAGGTCGGCGGGAAATGCCGGGGCGGCCATTTTCCGTCCTTGCGGGCCGGTGTATGCGAAGGTCTGTCGCGGCGCTGTTCGGGCGTCCTGAACAAGGGATGAGAAATGGGCGCCTCCGGCGACACGCCGACAACGGCAAAGAAGCTCGCTTTTCTCGCGTCCGGGACGCCGGAGGCCGAGGAGGCGCGCAAGCGGCTGGTCGAGAAATACGGCGACGTCCCGCCGGAGGACGCCGACTGCATCGTCGCGCTCGGCGGCGACGGCCTCATGCTGCGCACGCTCCATCGCTACATGGACTCCGGCAAGCCGATCTATGGCATGAACCGGGGCTCGGTCGGTTTCCTGATGAACCAGTATCGCGAGAGCGGCCTTCGCAAGCGCATCAGCGAGGCCAAGCCGTCGATCATCCACCCGCTGCTGATGCACGCGGTGAACGTGCAGGGCGACGAGTTTTCCGCCCATGCGATCAACGAGGTCTCGCTGTTGCGGCAGACGTCGCAAATCGCCAAGCTCCGCATTCTGGTCAATGGGCAGGAGCGCCTGCCGGAGCTCATCACCGACGGCGTGCTGGTTTCGACGCCTGCGGGCTCGACCGCCTATAATCTCTCCGCCAACGGCCCGATCCTGCCGCTCGACGCGCCGCTGATGGCGCTGACGCCGATTTCCGCCTTTCGTCCGCGACGCTGGCGCGGCGCGTTGCTGCCCGACGCCGCCAGGGTGCGGATCGAGGTGCTCGACTCGGCCAAGCGGCCGGTCTCGGTCGTCGCCGATCACGACGAATTCCGCGACCTCGCCTTCGTCGACATCGAGATGGACCATGGCACCAATCTCGTACTGCTGCATGACCCGGGCCATTCGCTGGAAGAGCGAATCCTGCGGGAGCAGTTCGGCTATTGAGCGATGAGGGAGGCTTTTGCTTGATCGAACCTTTTCGGCGACATTTCTTCGTCTGCACGAACAAGCGCGAAGGGCGGCCCGCTTGTGAGGATCACGGCGCGAAGGAGGCGCTCGCAATCGCGAAAGCGGCGGTAAACGCGCTGCCCGCCGCCGATCGCGAAGGCGTCCGCGTGTCGGCCGCCGGCTGCCTCGGGCGCTGCCAGCACGGGCCGGTCGCGGTGGCCTACCCGGCGGGCAAATGGATCAGCTTCGCCTCCGCCGAGGAGCTCGCGCGTTTCGTGACGGAGGAAGCCAGCTCGTTCGACTGATCGGCGGCCGGCAGGGCGGCGCGCCGCTCCCGGCCGACGCTATGCCGCTTCCGGCATGAGTTCCGCCTCGATCGACGCCATGTCGATTGCGATCTCGAAAGCAGGGGCGGAGGAGAAGGAATCGTTGAAAGCCGCCGGCGCGACGATCTCCGGAGCCTGCGCGGTCGCGATGATCCGCGCGGCTTCCGCTTCCGCTGCAAAACGCGCGGCCTCGATCCGCGCTTCCTCCAGCGCCGCCTCCATCTCGAAACGGCGCAGCAGCGCCATCAGCTTGTCGAGTTCGCCGCCGTTGATTTCCTCGCAGGCGGTCAGCACCCGTTCGATCATCACGAGGCTGAGCTTCGCTTCGCCGCCATTCACGTCGGCGTATTCGCGCTGCGCCTCGAGCGCCGCGCGGAAGGCGGGCAGATATTTCTCGAGCAACCCGGCGCGAGCGTAAAGCGCGGCGAAGCCGGCGCCGCGGAAATCGCGCACGAGCCCCGCGACCCTCTCCTCGCGCAGGCCCGAGAGCTCCGCGAGCGCGGCCTCGAACAGGTCGCGATTGCCCGACAGCAGCGCGCGCAGCACGAGGGTCGCGGTGAGCTGGTTCGACGCCCGCAGATGCGCCACGAGGTCGCGCACGCCTTGCCGGCCGTCACGCTCGGCGGCCTCCGCGACAATGATGACATTGGCCTTGTCCCGCGCCTCCCGCGTGAGGCGCTTGGCGCGCTCGCCCGTCAGCCAGCCGCAATCGACGACGAAAGCCGTGAGGCTGGCCGCGGTCGCGTTGACGAGATCGTTGCGCACTGTCGCCGGCAGCCAGGGGCGCGAGAGCAGGGCCTCTCGCATTTCGCCGTCGTCGCCGAAGCGCTCGACCATGCGGCGCATGGAGAATTCGGGAAGGTCCGCGCCGGGATTGACCGCAAGCGAGATCGCCGCCTCGCGCGCGCCGACTTCGGCCAGCGCCGCGCAGACGCCGGCCGGCACGTAGGCGCGCAGGGCGATGGCGCTTTGCGCGAAGGCGTCGCCGATTGCGGCGCAGTCGATGAGTTCGGCCTCCGTCAGCAGCGGCGAGCGCGACAGCACCGGCGAGGCGATGTCGGACTGGTCGCTCGCGAGCGCCGAGACGATGGCGTGCGGGGCGTCGGCCGCGCTCGCGAAATTGTCGGCGAGCGCTTTGCGCACCAGCGGCGACGGATCGTCGAGGAGCGACATCAGCGCGATTTCCGTCTCGCGACGCGCATGAGCGTCGAGATCGGAGTAAAGATAGGCCCGCGCCAGCGCGCCTGCTCCCTCGGCGCGTTGCGCCGCAGGAGCCGTTTGCGCCCATGACAGGAAATTACGCACGATCATTGGCAGCCCGATCCTCTCCAGCCCGCAGGCGGTTAACTGGTAGGGATCATGGCGATTTATGGTAAATGCTGGCTTAAGGTCGGCAGTAACGGGGTCGCATGCGCTCCTGTCTGATCCTTCCAGCGGACGCTGAGCAGGCGCTCGCCCCCGCGCTCGGATGCGGCGCGGCGGCGCTGCTCCTGCGGCTGGGGCCCCCGGTCGAAAACGAGGCGCGCCGCCGCGCCAGAGAACGCGCGCGCCTTATAATTACTGAGGCCCGCTGCCGTCCCGCCGCCCCGCGCATCTTCGTGCAGGTCGCGCCGGCGCGAAGCGCTGTCGTCGAGGCGGATCTCGACGCGCTGGCCGGGGCGCTGCCGGGCGGGGTCTTTCTCGAAGCTTGCGCGGGCCGTGCCGACCTGCAGCAGCTTTCCGTCAAGCTCGCCGTGCGCGAGGCGGCCGCGGGGGTAGCCGAAGGATCGACGAACGTCGTCGCTCTCGCCGCGCAGACCCCGGCGGCGATCTTCCAGCTGGGAACATACGCCGGCGCCTCGCCGCGGCTGACGGCGCTGGCCTATGACGAGGCGTCGCTGCTCGACGCGATGTCCGGCGCAATCGCGGAAGGAGCGGCGCCGCTGTCGACGGCGCGCGCGCTGCTCGTCTTCGCGGCGGCGGCCGCGGGCGTGCCTGCGCTCGATTGCGCGCCGAAGGATTGCGCGAAGCTCGAAACGGCCTGCGCGGCGGCGCGGCGCGAGGGCTTCTCCGGGATGCTGGCGCAGGCGCTGGACCAGATCGAGGTCATCAAGGCCGCCTTCGACGCGGCGTAACGAATCGACAAATAGCCATGATCGGCGCCATAGATCGGCGGACATGAAGCAGGACATTTTGAAGAAGGCGGGGCGACTGCTGTTCGTCGCGCTCGCCGTCCCGAGCGTGGCGGCCGCCGCGCCGACGCATCGGCGCGGACACGCGCCGCCGGCGCAGGTCCGGCCGTCGCCGGAGCCCGCGCCCGCCGCCCCGGCCAGCACGGAGGGCCTTTCGACCCTTCATCTCACGGCGACCCTCGCGTCCAATGACGCCCAGCCCGTTCGGTCGGGCGTCGTCTGGCGCATCTTCGAGGAGCGCGCGCAGCCCGACGGCTCCCACAAGCTCGTCGCGCAATCCGAAGAGGCCGCGCCGACCCTGCCGCTGCCTGACGGCGCCTATGTCGTGCATGCGTCCTATGGTCTTGCGGGCGTCACCCGCCGAATCGTCGTCGAAGGGCGCAATATTTCCGAGCGCGTGCCGCTGAACGCCGGCGGGCTGAAGATCGTCGACATGCTGGGCGAGACGAAAATCCCGCCGCAACGCCTGTCGATCTCGATTTACGTCCCGGAGCGCGGCAATTCCGAAGCCAAGCTCGTCCTTGCCAACGCAAGGGGGGATGAAATCATCTCCCTGCCAGAGGGATCCTACCATATCGTCTCGACGCTTCTCGACACGACGCAGGGCGCGCAGGGCGGCAACAACGCCACGAACTCCGTCGTGACGGCGGATCTGAAAGTCCCGGCCGGCAAGCTCATCGAGGCGACGCTGAAGCACCACGCCGCCACCATGACCCTGAAGCTCGTCAAGGCGCCGGGCGGCGAGGCTCTCGCCAATACGACCTTCTCGGTGCTGACCCCCGGCGGCGACGTGATTCGCGAATTGATCGGCGCCTTCCCGTCGCTCGTGCTCGCCGAAGGCGAATATGTCGCCATCGCTCGTCACGAGGGCAAGACCTTCCAGAACACCTTCCGGGTCCAGTCCACGAAAGACGCGGATGTGGAAGTGATCGCGAAGGACGCCGGACCCGAGGTCGAGCCGGCTCAGTAGCGCGGCTGACTACCTCCTATGGTCCTGATTCCAAAAGGCTTTCTGGCTCTATCGTGGCTGGCGCGAATGGCTCGCCGTGGCCCAGCTTTCGATTGTACAACTGGAACCACTGTGGTTGTACATAATGGCTCGGGGTGGCCCTTTCTGACTGGCGCCATTTGATTATAAATTGAACAATGTGATCAAGATTTGTGCGGATATCGCTCAAAATTTCAGCCGATCGGCTGCGAAATAATCAGGCCAGTCAGGAGATGTTAAGATGACGCAGTCGAAATTTGCTGGCCTCAGCGCCCGCGTTCTCATCCTGGCCGGCCTGTGCGCCGGCGCGGTCGCCGGGGCCACTGGCGCGGCGGCGGCTCGCGACCATGGCGTTCGGGTTCCTGTCCACCACTCCGATTTCTACGCCTATGCGGGCGGCGCCGAGCCCACGGAGCGGGCGGCGACTGCGCCGAGCCATGGCGGCTGTTTCACCACGAACTCCCCGGCCGAAGCCGCGAAAGGCATCCGCCACTGGAGCGGCGGCTGCTGATCCAGCGCGTCGCTGAACGGCGGGCAAAAGAAAAGCTGGCGCCCCGAGAGGCGCCAGCTTCTTTTCGATTTGCCTGGAGACGGAAGCGGCTTTGCCGTCAGAGCAGCGAGAAGGGAATGATCACGTCCATGTTGAACATGCCCTGCGTGCTCTTGCGGCCATTGGGTCCGAAGAACGGGGTCGCGCCGTTGACCGCCGTGTCCCAGCGGAACTCCGGACGCAGGATCAGGCCGGTGATGATCGGCAGCTTTGGAATCTCCGGCGTAATGGTCACGCCCGCAGTGAGCGCGAGATAGCTCGTGCCGACATTGCCCGGCCCGGCGAAGATGCACGACGGACAGGCGAAGCCGTGGGCGAGGTTGACCGCGTCGAAGTAGCCCGGGAAGCCCGCGACGAAGAAGTTCTTGTTGTCGCGGTAATATTCGATGCGGCCGTTCACCTTGAACAGATCGTTGACCTTGTAGGACGCGTATTGCGCGACCGCGTAGGCGTCGGCGCCCTGCGGCTTCAGCGGATATCCGGCGAAGTTGGTGCCGAAGGCGGCGTCGATGTCCGCAAGCGTCTGCGCCGGCAGGCCCGTCTGGGAAATCGTGTTCCAGCCGCTCTCGCGGTTATACGCCATGTCGGTGATGAGCGTGAGGTTCTCGGTCGCCTTCCAGGTCGTCGTCAGATTGACGTAAGTCCGGTTGGCCGTGTTCGGGTTGCAGGCGCAGCCCAGCGCCGTATTGGGCCAGAACGCCGCCGTCTGGGTCAGCCAGTCGCCGGTCTGCTTGGGGTTCTCCGGGCCGTGGTGGACGATGCCCATTACGGTCAGAGCGCCGTCGAGCAGGTTGAGGCCGAAACCGCCATGGAACGACGCCGAGGCGTTGTTGTCGCCCGGCCAGCCGATGCTGGTGTTCACGCCGGTCGTGACGCCCGTGTAGATGTCGAGCCAGGGCTTGGCGTGGGTCGTAACCATGACGCCGGTGTGGAAGAACGGCCCGAAGTTGAAGATGTAGGAGTGGCTGTAGAAGAGGTTGTCCTTGGCGTAGATGAGCTCGGCGCCGTTATAGGTCACGAACTGACCGACCTTGACGTCGATGCCGCCTTCGCTGATCGGGCTGACCCAGGGAAGATGCGCGAGCGCATGGGCTTCGATCGGCGCGATCTGTGTGCGCGAGGGAATCGCGTAATCGAGCTCGCCGAGATAGTGGTTGTACCGCATGTCCTCGCCGACGCCGACCTGGACCTTGAAACCGAAGTCATAGCCGGTCGCCTTCGGGTCGAGCGGACGTTGCGCCGTCAGAACGGCGCCGTTGAAGGTCGGCCAGTTCGCGCGGTCTGTGTACAGATGTCCGAAGTTGAGCTTGTTGAAGGGCTGGCCGAAGTTGAACGCCACGCCGCCTTCGATGTAGCCGTCAACCGTCAGCGTATCGATCCAGGCCGGCGGAGGAGCGACCGGGGCGGGACCCTTGGTAATGGCGACCTTCTTCTTGACGGGCTTTGCGGCAGGCGCCGGGGCGGCCTGGTTCTCCTCGATGAGCGTCGGGTCGACGTCGAGCAGCTTGGTCTGGGCGTGCGCGACGCCGGACATGCCTGCGGCCAGCGAGATGGCGGCGACGGTCGATAGATAGGTCCACTTCATGCCAGGAACTCCAAGGGGAGGAGAAGAACTGGTCTGATTTCACTCTCAGGTCCGGGTCCGTTCAAGCTCAACTGGAACGCATTTGCCTATATAGTGGGCAAAATTGGCTTTGCAGAAAATTTGTGTCGCTGGATGTGGCGAGAATGTCACATTCAGACAATGCCCGAAACCATCCATATTTTGAGTTTGTTAACTTTCACGCGAGGGCGGCCGCTTTTCCCGCGACGATCTTCCCATCAGCCCGATGAGGGTGATTCGCTGCATTGTGGAGCTTGTTCGCCGGCGGTTTTGCGCCATCCTGCAATGAAAAGCGTCGTGACGGCGCAACAGGACCGGGGAGGCGCAAATGGGCGGTGGCAATGAGGTTTCGGGACCCGATTTCGCTCTCGGGATCGACGCGGCGTCCCTCTCAGAAGGCGCGCCGCTGCGCGGACATGTCGGTGGCAAGGACGCGATCATGGTGCGCCGGGGCGATGAGGTCTTCGTCGTGGGCGCCGCCTGCACGCATTACCACGCCCCTCTCGAGGACGGCCTCGTTGTCGGCGACACGATTCGCTGCCCCTGGCATCACGCCTGTTTCAGCCTGCGCAGCGGGCAGGCCCTGCGGGCGCCGGCCTTCGACGCGCTCAAGCGCTGGCGGGTCGAGAGCGCCGACGGCAAATATTTCGCTCGCGAGAAGCTCCCGGCGCCCGAGCGCAGGCATGAAGGCGCCGCGCCGCGCTCGGTCGTGATCGTCGGGGCAGGGGCCGCCGGCTTCGCCGCCGCGCATGCCTTGCGGACAGAAGGTTATGACGGCCTCGTCGAAATGATCGCCGCCGATCCGGCCGAGCCCTACGACCGGCCGAATCTCTCAAAGGATTATCTGGCCGGGACCGCGCAGCCGGAATGGCTGCCGCTGCGCGATCCCGCCTGGTATCGCGATCATGGCGTGTTGCTTCGTCTCGGCCGCCGCGTCGAGGCGCTCGATGTTTCGGCGAAGCGCCTCACCCTCGATGATGGAGCCGACGTCGCTTTCGGGGCTTTGCTGCTCGCGACCGGCGCCGATCCGGTGCGCCTTCCGACCCCCGGCGCCGATCGGCCCCATGTGTTTTACCTGCGCTCGCTCGCCGACGCCGACCGGCTGATCGCCGGGAGCGGCGGCGCCCGGCGCGTCGCGGTGATCGGCGCGAGCTTCATTGGGCTCGAGGTCGCCGCGGCGCTGCGAACGCGCGGTCTCGACGTCCATGTCATCGCCCCCGAGTCCGTGCCCATGGCGCGCATTCTGGGGCCGGAGCTCGGCGCCCATGTGAAGAAGCTTCATGAGGATCACGGCGTCATGTTCCATCTCGAGGACACGGCGACGGAAATCGGCGAGCGCGCGCTGACGCTGAAAAGCGGGGGAACGGTCGACGCCGACCTCGTCGTCATCGGCGTGGGGGTGCTGCCCAATGTGGCGCTGGCCGAAAGCGCAGGGCTCTCCGTCGACAAGGGCGTGCTTGTCGACGAATATCTCCAGACCAGCGCGCCCGACATATACGCCGCCGGCGACATCGCCCGCTGGCCGGACAAGATCACCGGCGAAAACATCCGCGTCGAGCATTGGGCCGTCGCCGGGCGACAGGGCCAGACGGCCGCGCGCAACATGCTTGGCGGGAAGGAGCGCTTCGACGCCGCCCCCTTCTTCTGGAGCCAGCACTACGATCAGGTCATTTCCTATGTCGGCCATGCGCCGACATGGGATCGCGCCGAAGTCTCCGGCGACCCGGCGGCGGGCGATTGCGCGGTCGTCTATTACAATGGCGACCGCAAGCTTGCGGTGGCGACGCTGGGTCGCGATCTCGAAAGCCTGCGCGCCGAAGTCGCCTTTGAGCAGGCGATCGGCGCGCTTGCGAAGTAAGCCGGTTTCTTTCGCCTGCGAATCGCAGAGGCCGTCTCGATCGAGACGGCCTCTTCCGTTTTTTGTCGACACCGGGCGTCAGGCTCAGTCGAAACGGCCCGCGGCGTGGCCGAGCATGGTGAACACCTTGCCGGCGTCTCCCGTCAGCAGATCCAGCGCCTTCGTCCCGTCGCGGTCGCCGCGGCTCGTCTCGACGAGCAGATCCTCGAAATGCCGGATGTAGTGATCGACCGTGGCGCGGAATTCCGGGTCGACGCGATAGCGGCGGCGGATTTCCTCGAAGGTCTGATGACCTTGCGCGGTGTAAAGGCGGCGGCCGAAGAGTCCGCCCTTTTCGCCGCGCTGGTAGCGCCGCCACAGCTCCGTGACGGCGGGGCCGTCGACCATGCGGGCGATGTCGAGCGTCAGATCGTCGAGCGCGCCCGCGTTGGGCTGGCGCGCGGGCCGGGCCGGCGCTTGCGGGGCGGCCTGAGAGGCCGGCGCCTCCTCGCGCGAGGCGCGCGCCAGCAGGTCGCTCAGCCAGCCGCCCTGCGCGTCGCGCTGCGGCTCGCTCGCGCGCTGAACCGGCGCGGGCGATGGCGGCGGCGCGACGCGCGGCTTCGGCGGCTCCACGCGCGGCGCGGCCTCGAAGGTGCGGCGCGGGGCGACGGGCGGCGCCTGCTCGGCGATGTCGTAGACGCGGCCCGAACGCGCGACGATGTCGGTGAGTTCGTTGAGCGCCTTCACCTGATCGCCGACGACGCGGCGCAGCGCGGCGGCCTGTTCGGCTGTCTCGCGCGGCAGCTCGGTCGCGCCGCGGCGCACTTCCTCGCGGGTCTCCTCGATCTCGCGATGGATTTCACGCGACAGGCCACGGATTTCCGAGGCCGCGGCCTGGAATTTCGCCGTCGCCTCGCTGAAGAGGCGCGACATCTCCGAATTGGCCTGCGCGAAAGCGGCCTGCATCGCTTCGGCGGTCTGCTGGCGCTCGCCCTCCGCCGCCTCGCGGACCTGCGCGAAGCGCTCCTCGACGATATGGGCGGTTTGCTGCGTCGTCTCGGTCAGCACGCCGCCAATGTCGCGCGAGCGCGCCTCGATGGCGTGGAAGGCTTCCTCCATCATCTCCGAGAAACCCGACATGCCGCGCTCGAATTCCGCGCGCTTGCCGTCGAGCATGGAGACCAGCTCCCCCAGCGAACGCTGGCGCTCGTCGAAGGCTGCGTCGAGCGCCTTCTGGCTCTCGGCGAGCTTCTGCGCGCTCTGGGTCAGCGCCTGCTGGCGCTCCTCCAGCGCGTCGACGATGACATGGGCGTCGCGCATCGTGCCGCCGGATACGGCGCTGAGCTGCTGCACCTGTCCCGAGACGTCGTTGATCGCCTCGTTGAACTCCGACAGACGCTTGCCGAGTTCGCGCTCCAGATTGACGAGATTGCCGCCGGTCTTGTCGATGATGGCCTGCAGCGAGGTGTTCGTCTGGCCGAGCTTGTCGAGCACCGGCGGCAGCTCCGAACGGATCTTGTCGTTCATCGCGATGAGCGCGCTGATCGACGACTGGGCGCCGGCGTCGAGCGTTTGCGAGAGCGCCTCGCGCGACTGGTCGAGCGCCTGCGTCAGCTCTTCGCGCTTGTCGCCAAGGTGGCGGACGATCGCCGCGCCGCGGCTTTCGATCGCCTTGGCGACGAGTTCGCCGACGCTCGTCAGTTCGCGCGTCACGTCGCCGCCGCGTTCGCCGAGGGTGCTCTTGATGTTTTCCAGCCTCTCGTCGAGCGCGCCCTGGATCTGCGTGAGGCGCTCGTCGAGCGCGCCGCTGATTTCCATGACGCGTTCGGTGAGGGTCTTGCCCAGATCGCCGGTGCGCGCATGGAGCGTCGCATCGAGTTCGCGGCGGGCGCCGGCAAGCGTCTGGTTGATGTCCTCGAGCCGCGCGCCGATCGTCTCGATGACCTGACGGCCGCGCTGGTCGATCTCCGTCGAGACCGCGCCGAGACGGTCGACGACGTTCTTCTCGAAGAGTTCGATGCGGCCGTCGAGCGTGTTCTCCAGCTCCTTCGCGCGGCCGCCGAGCGTGTCGTTGATTTCGGTCGCCTTGGCGGCGAGCGTCTGCGCCAGTTCACTGGAGCGCGAGAGAAGAACGGAGTCGACGTCCTTCAGTTTCGCGTCGAGCGAGCCGACGATCTCGCGGCCGCCGTCGCCCATCACGCGGGCGACGTCCAGCGCATGCTTCGCGAGCGACTCCTGCAGCTTCTGGCCGCCGGCGCCGAGCCCCGCGTCCATGTGCTTCACGAGCGCCTCGATGCGATCGGCCGCCTCCTTCGTGCGCGTCTCGCTGACGCTCTCGAAGGTCTCGATCTTGCTCGACATGGTTGCGGCGATGTCCGCCGCGCGGGCGCCGAGTTTTTCGACGAGCTCGCCGCCCTTCGCGCCAATCGTCCGGTCGATCGCGTCGAGCTTGGCGCTGACGTCGCTCGAGAGCTTCTCAGCCTGCTCGCCCAGTCGCGAGAAGGCCGCGACGGTGGTCGCGTCGAGTTCGCTGACGAGCTTGCCGCCGCGCACCGAGATCGCCTGGTCGATCGTTTCGAGCTTCGCGTCGATCTCGCTGGCGAAATGCTTGGAGTTGTCGCCGATGCGGCCGACGACCTGATCGACCTGCGTCGCGATCCGGTCGACGAGGGCGCCGCCCTGCGTGCTCATCGCCTGATCGATGGCGCCGAGGCGCGTGTCGATCTCTTCGGTGAGCTGCTTGGAGGTCGCGCCGATGCGCGCCGCGAACTGATTGACCTGCTGGGCGAGCCGGTTGACGAGAGCGCCGCCCTGCGTGGTCACGGCCTGATCGATGGCGCCCATCTTCGAGTCGATTTGCTCCGCGAGCTGTTTCGACGTTTCGCCAATGCGCGCGGCGTAGTCGTCGGCCTGCGCCGTGAGCTTTTCGACGAGGGCGCCGCTCTGGGTCGTCATCGCCTGATCGAGCGCGCCGACCTTCTCCTCGATTTCGGCCGCGAGCTGCTTCGAGCTCTGGCCGACGCGAGCGGCGTAGTCGCTGGCTTGCGCCGCGAGCCGTTCGACGATCGCGCCGCCATGTTTCGTCATGACCTCGTCGAGCGCGTTGAGGCGCGCATCGATTTCGTCGGCGAAATGTTTGGAGTTGTCGCCGATGCGCGAGGCGTAGAGATCGGCCTGCGCGGAGATCCGGTCGACGAGCGCGCCGCCCTTCGTCGTCATCGTCTCGTCGAGCGCGCTGAGACGGGCGTCGATTTCCTCGGCGAAATGCTTGGAATTGTCGCCGATGCGCGACGAGAAATAATCGACCTGCGCCGAAAGTTTTCCGACGAGCTCGCCGCCCTGCGTCGTCAGCGTCTGGTCGATCGCGTTCAGGCGATCGTCGACCGAGGCCACGAATTTCTGCGCCTGAGCGCTGATGCGCGCGTCGGCGTCCTGTGTCTGCGCGGCGATGCGCTGGACGAGCTCCTCGCCGTGGCCGCCGATCACGTCCTCGACGACCGTGAGGCGTTCGGCCACATCCTCGCTCAGTCGCGCCGCGTGCTGCGCGACGCGGTCGGCGATGGCGCCGCCGTCGCGCAGCAGCGCGCGCTCGAACTGCCCCAGCTGCTGGCCGAGCGTCGTGGCGATGCGCTCGCCGTGATCCGCCAGCGACACGACGACGTCCTTGCCCTGTTCGAGCATGGAGTTCTCGAAGGCGGCGAGCCGCTCGCCGAGGAATTCCGTGAGGCGTTCGCCCTGAGTGGCGATCGCGAGCACGGCGTCGGTCGCCGTCGTCGTGAAGCGATCGTGCATCGTCTCGGAATTTTCCGCGAGCGCCGCCGCTGCGGCCGCGACGCTCTCCTGCAGATTGGCGCGCAGCGCCTCGCCATGCGCCTCGAACTCCTGGAGCGCGCGCTCGCGCGTCGTCTCCATCGTCTTGGCTACTTGCATGCCGGCCGTCTCCAGCGCGGTCATGCGCTCGTCGAGCAGATCGTCGACGCGCTTCGCATGTTCGGAGACGACGGCGGAAACGCTCTCGCTGTGGCGTTTCACGGCGTCCTCGAAGGAGCCGACGCCGCTGGACAGCGCCTCGGCCATGCGACGGCCTTCCTCCGACACGCGGGCCGCCGTTTCCTCATTGGCGCGCTGCACGGCGCTCTCGAAGGCGGCGAGCCGCGCGGTGAGCTCCTCGCCCGTGACGGTCGTTTGGTCAACGACGCGCTTGCTGATTTCGTCACCCTGCCGGACGAAAGTGTCCTCGAAGGCGGCGAGGCCCTGTGCGAAGGCGGCGTTGACCTCCTCGCCCTTGGTCGAAATCAGTTTGGCGGCGTCGCCGCTGTGGCGCGCGACCGCCTGCGTGAAGGCCGCGATGCGCTGCGAAAGCGTCGTCGCGGCCTGTTCGCCCTGCTGCGCGACGCGCGTTGCGACTTCCTCGCTCTTGCCGAGAATCGAGTCCTCGAAAAGGGCGAGTCCCTCGGAAAGCGTCGCCGTTGCGCGCTCGCCATGTTCGACGACGCGGGCGGCGAGTTCGTCGCTGTGCGCTGCGACCCGCTGCTCGAAGGCCGCGAGCTGCTCCGTGATGGTCGTGGCCGCGCGCTCGCCATGCTCGTTCACGCGCGTCGCAATCTCGTCGCTGCGCGCCACGATCGCGTCGCTGCGCTCGACGACCGTCTGCTCGAACGCGGCGAGCTTTTCGCCCAGCGTCGTCGCCGCGCGTTCGCCCTGCTGCGCGACGCGGGCCGCGACCTGATTGCTTCGCTGCGTGACCGTCTGTTCGAATGCGGCGAGCTTTTCCGTCAGCGTCGTCGTTGCGCGTTCACTCTGCTCGCTGACGCGCGCGGCAAGTTCGTCGCTGCGTTGCGCGACCGTCTGTTCGAACGCCGCGAGCTTTTCCGTCACCGCCGCCGCCGCGCGATCCCCCTGTTCGGAGAGGCGCGTGGCGAGTTCGTCGCCGTGCGAGGCGACGGACTGCCCGAAGGCCGCGAGTTGCTCGGTCAGGGTCGTCGTTGCGCGTTCGCCATGTTCGGAGACGCGGGCGGCGAGTTCGTCGCTGTGCGCCGCGACGGTCTGCTCGAAGGCGGCGAGTTGTTCGCTCAGGGCCGTCGTCGCGCGCTCGCTGTGCTCGGAGACCCGCGCGGCGAGTTCGTCGCCATGTTCGGCGACGGTCTGTTCAAAGGCGGCGAGCTGCTCCGCCACCTTCGTCGCGGCGCGATCGCCGTGTTCGGAAACGCGTGAGGCGACTTCGTGTCCGCGCTGCGTGAAAATGTCCTCGAAAACCGAGAGCCGATCCGTCAGGACGGTCGTCACGCGCTCGCCCTGTTCGGCGACCTTGGCGGCGATGTCGTCGCCATGACGCGCGACGGTCGTCTCGAAGGCCGCAATCTGGCGTGACAATTCGGATGTCGCCCGCTCGCCGTGCTGCGCGACGCGGGTCGCGACCTCCTCGGTCTGGCGCGTGACGGAGTCTTCGAAGGCGACGAGATGCTCGGTCAGGAAGGCGGCGGCGCGGTCGCCATGCTCGACGACGCGCGCGGCGAGTTCGTCGCCATGCGCAGCCACCGTGTTTTCGAAGGCGGCGAGCTGCTCAGTCACCTTCGTCGCTGCGCGATCCCCATGCTCGACGACGCGGGCGGCGACTTCCTCGCCGCGGCGCGCCATGGTTTCCTCGAAGTCCGCCAGACGGGCCGAAACTGTCGCCGCTGCGCGGTCGCCATGTTCGGCGACGCTCGATGCGACGGCTTCGCTCTTGCGCGTGAAGACGTCCTCGAAAGCGGCGAGGCGCTCGGACAGGGTGGTCGCGGCGCGGTCGCCATGCTCGACGACGCGGGCGGCGACTTCCTCCCCCTGACGGACGAAGGTCTCCTCGAAGGCGGCGAGGCCTTCGGTCAGGGCGGTGGTAATGCGGTCGCCATGTTCGGCGACGCGCATGGCGGCGTCGGCGCTGTTGCGCACGACGGCGTCCTCGAAAGCGGCGAGGCGCTCGGACAGCGTCGCCTCGATCTGGCCGCCGCGTTCGGTGACGCGCTCGGCGATTTCCTCGCCGCGATTGAGCACCAGCCGTTCGAAATTTTGCAGACGGTCGGCGAGCGTCTCGTTGACGCGGTCGCTGTGCGTGCCGATCGCCGACACGGCTTCGCTCGCCACGGAGACGAAACGGTCCTGCATCGCGTCGACCTGCTCGACCAGCGCGGCGGATGTCTGGTTCAGGCTGCGCGTCAGCGCGTCCTGCAGCGCTTGCCCGCGCAGCTCGAATTCGTCGTGCGCCTTGCGATGCGTGGTCTCCATGAGACCCGTGATGCGCGTCTCGGCGCTCTCGAATGTCGCTTTGGCGTTCTCGATCTGCTCGCCGACACGGGCTGCGAGTCGCTCCGTCGTTTCCGCGAGAGATCTGTCCAGAGCGCCGCCATGCGTCGCGATGGTTTCGTGGATGACGCCGCCCGTCTCGGCGAGCCGAACGACGAGACGATCGCCCTGGTCGCCGATGGACTGGGCGAAGCTCGAACCGAGCTCCTCGAAACGCTCGAGAATGCCCGCGCCGCGCACGCCGAAATCCACCGACAGCGCCTCGCCGGCGGTTTGCAGCTTGCTGCCGACCTCCTGCACGCCCTCGGTGAAGCGGCGGGTCACGTCGTCGCTGGCGCCGGCGATCTTCTGCGCGACTGCGTCGCCGGTCTGCGACAGGACGCCGATGACTTTTTCGCCATGGGAGGAGAGCGTCGCCTCGAATGTGTCGCCCGCCTTTTCGAGGGCGAGCTTGATCTCTTCGCCCTTCGAGCCCAGCGACGAGGTGACGCGCGCGCCGGCCTCGCTCACTGTCTCGGCGAGATGGACCGAGGTCGCGGCGAGCTCCTGGGACAGCGCGTCGCGCGCGCCGAAAAGCGCGGTGCGGGCGTTGTCGGCGTTGACCACGATCGCCTCGCGCTCGCGCGTGAGTTCGTCGATGAGAAGACGGATGCGGCGCTCGTTTTCGGTGTAGGAGCGCTCGAGATTCGTCACCTCCGTGCGGACGATCACTTCGAGTTCGCCGGCGCGCGCCAGCGCGCGCTCGATGCCGTCGCCCATCGACGCCGCCTCGCGCCGGATGGCCTGCGAGAGCGACACGACCTGCTCGGTCGCGATTGTCTCCGGCTCGATGAGCCGGATCGCCACCTCGGTCATCGAATTGGCGATGAGCCGCATCTCATGCGCGCGGCGCGCCATGAGGCCGGTGATGAAAAGGAAGACGATCGGCGCGACGAGCGCCGCGAGCGTCAGAACGGGCTTCGGCGCGAGGAGCGAGCCGTCGGCGTCGAGAATCTCGCCCTGATGGAAATAGACGTAAAGCGTCCAGCAGACGGCCCAGAGCGCGATCGAGGCGAAGGTCATCGCCATGATCGTGCGGTTGGGCGGAATCTGGAGCGCCGCCCGCAATTCGCCGACGGTGCGACGGTCGTCGTTCGCCGGCGCGACCGACGGAGCGACGAGCGGCTGCTGTGGCTTCGGACCTGGATTTTCGGGCGCTGGCTTCGCTGCGCCGGCGGCTGGCGGCGGGTCGGCCGGTTTCGTTTCGGGCTCGGCGCTCTGGCCCTCCGCGGCGGGAGGAGCGCCGAGATCGAGCGCCTCCTCGATCGCCGACAGAGCGGCCGACGCCGCATCCTGGATCTTGCCCGATTTCGCCATCTTCAATACTCCGAGCGGAAAACATGCGCCGCTCCGCATCGCGCCGCGGGGGCGCGCACACAAAAGATTAACCAAAGTTTACAGCCCATCACATGTAATTGAAACATGTGGCTCTGGCGTAATCCGAAACTTCGTTAACGCGGCCTTCAGAAATGCGCGCGAGGCTTCGCAATGGCGCCTCGCCAGCCTTGCCCGCGAATAAGGCTCTGTCTATCTATAGCCTTGTAAGCGCAACGATTTTCCAGACAGCAGGCTTGGCGCGACAACAAAGGGAGCCGCATTATGGTTAATTCCGCTTTGGCCGAGTCTTTTTCCTGTGGACCGGCGCCCGAGCGCCTGTCCGGGAGCGCTCCCGCGGCGGAGGAGCCGGTTCTCGACCTCGTCCATCTCTCCCGTCAGACCTTCGGCGACCATGCGCTGGAGACCGAGTTGCTGACGCTTTTCGACCGTCAGGCGGAGCAGTTCGCCGCCCGTCTCGCCGCGCCTTGCGGCGCCGGGGAAAGCGGCTGGCGCGCCGATCTCGCCCATACGCTGAAGGGCTCGGCCCGGGCCGTCGGCGCCTTCGGCCTGGGCGCGGCGGCCGAGGCCTATGAGTCGTCGCTGCGCAGCGGAGACCCCTGCGCGGACGCGTTGCAGGAGCGGCTCGCGGCGGCGATAGGGACCGTGCGTGCCGAGATTGCGGCGCTTTTCGAGAAGGCGTGAGCGCCGCTCCCGGCGCTATTTCATCGGAACCACAGTCATGGTCGGCCCGACACTGTACAAGGACGCCTGATTGTCGCCCGAAGACGTTACCAGCCCGAAGCCGCCGACCTCATTGTTGTTTACGAAGGTCGACCGTGAGACGCTGAGCGCGCCGGACAGGGAGGCTAAAAGCGCGGTCGAGGTATTGGAGATGCTGACGCCCGCGAGCGTCGAGACATCACGGGTCGGGTCATAACCCCACATGGCGAAACCCGTATTGGCGCCGTTAACTTCGACGCCTTTGACGACAAGCCGCACGCCCGGATCGATGGAGCGGTAGCTCGGCCCCGCGGAAATTCCCGTACCGTTTCGGTTGAAGCGGCTGTTCCTGATCACGCCGTCGATGGAGACCGGACCGGTGGCTTCGAGCCCGTACCGGAGATTGTCGGAGGACTCCGTGTCGGCGATGGTAAAAGACAGCGGCGTGAATCCGGCGAGGGCGATGCCGGACTGATTGAAGTTCCGGAAAACGCATTTCGATATTTCGAGCGTGGCGGCGTTTGGAACCCGCAGGCCCCAGTCCTGTGTCTTGCCGCCGTCGACCGTCAGGCCGCGCAGCACGACCCGGCCCGATGAGGGAATGTCGATCTCGATCGCGGTCCTCGCGGAAGCGGCGCTGATCGCCGCGACGCCGGCGCCGTTGTTGATGATGCTGACGGATTTGGTGATTTTCACCGGGCCGTAGTCGCCCGAATCCATGACTGCGATCATGCCGCCGGCCGTCACCGCCGCGTCGTGCGCGTATTGAAAGCTGCGACAGGGCGCCGTTGTTGTTCCGCAGCCGGCGCGATCGGCGCCCTTTCCGGAGACGAAGACCTGCGGCGACAATGCGAAGGCAGGATTCGCCGCGAGGGCGGAGAAAGTCGCCACAGTGGTCAGAAACGAGCGGAACTTCATGTCGTGACCTCCAGAAAATTCATGAATATCGATTGTGGAGGGGGCCGCGCGCCGCCTCGAAGCAGGAGCGGGCGGGGCCGCCCTATTTCATCGGAATGATCGGCGCGGGGAGCGTCGTCGCGCTCAGCATCACCTGATTGTCGCCGGACGATGTGACGCCTTCGCCGCCTTCCCAAGGGTTGAGATTATTGATCAGGACAGAGCGCGAAAGACGTATCTGGGGCGCGGAGAAACTGGCCATGAGCGCCGCGCGCGAGGCCCCGCCGATGGTTGCGCCCGTGAGAGTGAGCGATGTGTTTGGCGACGGGTTGGTCAGTTCGAAACCCGCTCGTCCGCCATTGACTTCGACGTCTTTCACCACGACGCGGAAAGTCCGGTTGCTGCCGAAGGGCGAATAAAAGACGGCGCCCAGGAAGCCGGCGCCATTGCGGTTGAAGCGGCTGTTCCGGATCACGCCGTCGATGTTCGGCTCGTTCATCGAGGCGAACTGTATCCCGCTGTTGACGTTATCGGAAAACTCCGAGTCCGCGATGCGGAAGGACATGTCCGACCCTCCCTCATACGCCATGCCCGATCCGAGAAAATTCCGGAAACCGCATTTCGACACGTCCAGCGCCCGGGCGCTGACGATACGCAATCCCAGAAATCCGGTCTTTCCGCCGTCCACGGTCAGGCCGCGCAAAACAACCTTGCCGTCCGCGCCGGCGGCGACTTCGATCGACGAAAGTTGCGCGTTGGGGCCGATCGCCGCGACGCCGGCGCCGTTGTTGACGATGCTCACCGATTTGGTGATCCGCACCGGCCCATAGTCGCCGGAATCCATCACCGCAATCATGCCGCCCGGCGTCACCGCCGAGTCGTGGGCGTATTGAAAGGTGCGGCAGGGCGCGGCGGTCGTTCCACAGCCGGCGCCGTCGGCGCCCTTTCCGGACACGAAGACCTGTGGCGAGAGAGCGAAGGCGGGAGATGCGGCGAGCGTCGAGACGGCCGCGAGCGCGGCCAGGCGTTGGAAACGCATGTGAGACCTCGTGAAAATCGGTTCGATCGTTATCGCGGCGCGGGGCGAGTCAGAACGCCGGCGCGGCGCCGAGGGCGCCGGCCAGATCGGTCGTATTTCCCGAGAAGACGTTGTTTTTCGCGGAGGTAAGCTTTACGCCCCTCGCGCCGACCCGGTTGTAGGCGATGACCGATTTCATAATTCGCGTTTCGAGAATATTGCCGACGCTGGAGACGCCGGCGGTGGAATTTTTCGAGGCGGTGACGTCGTCGAGCGTGAGATGCACGGGGCTCGTCGAAACCGTGCTTTCCGCGCGGTAGCCGAAGGCGTTGCCATGGGCTTCGCCGCCCGAGATCGCCACCTGCGTCATCAGCCCGGCGACGGCGGCGGCCTGATAGTTCAGCGCGTAAAAGCCGTTGATCCCGTTGCGATCGAAGTTGCTGTCGGCAATCCTGCCGGTGATCTTGTAGGCGCCGGTGACGAACATGCCGCTCGCGCGGTTGTCGGAGGCGTCGACCTTCGACAGCGAGAAGGACAAGGGCCCGCCGGTGACGTTGACGTGGATTCCATCGGCGCGGAAGTTTCTGAAAGCGCAGTCCGTCACATCGACGCTCGCCGCGCTCGTCACACGTAGGCCATAGGCGGCGGCGCCGGCGCCGTCGACTGTGAGGCCGCGCAGGACGATCTTGTCGGCGACGCCCGCCGCGACGTCGATCGCCGCGCCCGCGCCCGTCTGCGTGATCCCAGCGACGCCGCCGCTGTCATTGACGATGCTCACCGATTTGGTGATCCGCACGGGGCCGTAATCGCCGGAGTCCATCACGACGATCTCGCCGCCGGCCGACACCATCGCAAGGGCGTATTGGAAAGTGCGGCAGGGCGCCGTCGTCCCGCATCCGGCTGCGTTGGCGCCCTTGCCTGAGACGAAAACGCGCGGCGACAGCGCAAGGGCCGGCGTGGCGGCGACGCCCAGGCTGGAGATGGCGGCGAGGGCGACGAAAGCGGGGCGGAATATCATAGCGCGCTCCTGAAAATGCGTTTGCATAAGCCTGATGCGACGAATTTACGCCGCATCAGGCTTGAGCGCTACAATTTGAAACACATTCGATGGCGGAGTTTTTACATTTGCTTAACGCCGGGCGACGCCGCCGTCCCGCGCGGCGTCAGAAAGGCCCGACCGGGAAATACTTTAGATAAATTTCGCCGAAAACGCCGCGCCGGGCGAGCTTCGCCAGCGCATAGTCCAGCGCGCGGCGCAACTGATTGTTTCCCTTCTTCACCGCGATGCCGACGCCCTCCCCGAAAAAGCGGGGATCTGTGAAGGGCCCGTCCCGGAATTCGCAGCAGCCGCCAGCCTCCGCGCCATTGAGCCAGTAGGAGAGGGTGACGGCGTCGCCGAAATGCGCCTGCACGCGTCCGGCCTTCAGCGCGTTGCGCGCCAGCGCGGGCGTCTCGAAGGGAACGAGCGTCGCTTTCGGGTAGAAGGCCTTGAGGAAAGCTTCATGACGCGAGCCGCCGACGACCGCCACCGGCCGGTCGCCGATCGCGTCGGGGGAGGCCGATTTCAGCGTCGTGTCCGTGCGCATGGCGAAGCGCCCGGGCGTGAGAAAATAGGGGGCGGTGAAGTCGACCTGCTTGCGCGTCTCATAATTGATGGCGAGCGAGGCGATGATCGCATCGCCGCTGTTGTCATCGAGCGACGGGATCAACAGCTCCCAGCTGCGCCGCTGGATGGTGCAGGGGACGTCGAGCTCCGCGCAGATCGCGCGCGCAAGGTCCACGTTGAAGCCCGCCACCTGGCCGTCGGCCGACAGGAAGTTGAAGGGCGGGAAGTCGTCTTCCGTCAGAAACCGGATCTGGCGAACGCCGGAGAGATCCGGCTTTTCGAGGGTGCGATTGGAGTCCCAGAAGGACGGGGGCGCGGTGGCCGGCGTCTCCCCGGCCGTCGCGCCCGCCAGAAAGGGAAGAAGCGCCAGCCCTCCGAATAATGCAGGGCGGCGAAGCCCTCGCCACGCGGCGACGACGCTCATGGGAAGTCCTTTCACGCCCGCTCCCGGCCCCCTGTTGATAATCCGTATAAATTCATTGCCAAGGCAAAGCTCGCGGAGGATAGTCGTCTACAGACTGCTACCGCAGCGTCTTATTTGAGTTTGTAGTTCATGAGCATGGCGTCGGTCGACAGTTTTTCGTCCGCCTCTCCTTCTCTCAACAGAGAAGATACGCGCCCTGTCGACCGCCGGCGCGCGCTCTCCACGGAGCTTCCGGCTTCCGTCCAGAGGCGGCCGGCGAGCGCGAAAGTCCCTGCGCCGCGCGCGCTTCCGGTCGAAATCAGCTTTCTCATCGCCGATGGCGTGCCGGAGGAAGTGTTGCGATACGCCGCCGAAACGGCGCGCCGTCAGGGCGTGTCCGCCGACGCGGCGCTGCTCGCCGAGGGGCTCGTTCGCGAGGACGTCTACTACCGTTCGCTCGCCGATCATCTCAACGTCGCCTTCGTCGACGAGCCGGTGGAGGTTGCGCCGGCGAGCGTCGTGACGGCCCGTCTCGGCTACGCCCGACTTCGCGACGCCGCATGCGGCGTGCAGTGGCTCTTCGCGCCGGTGGGCGCCGAAATCTTCCGGCTGATGAGCGCGGCGCGCAACGCCGGGGGGCGTCCGCTTTTCGCCGTCACGACGCGCACGCGCTTCATCGAGGCGGTGCGCCGCGCCGCGCCGAAAGACGTTGCGCATGTCGCGGCCCATTCCGCCGAGTTCGTCGACCGGGCGCTCTGCGTGCGCGGCTCGCTGCGTCGCGCGCCGCTCGCGCTCGCCACAGGCGCCCTGGCGGCGCTGATTGCGAGCCTTTTCGCGCCGGTGAAGGCGGTCGCGCTCGCCGCCGCGCTGCTGCTTGCGGTCGCCTTTCTCTCCAGCGTCTTCCTGCGCCTCGCCGCCTGCGCGGCGCGAGGCGACATCCACGATCGCGTGAGCTCGATCCGCGACGCGCAGCTGCCGGTCTATACGGTCGTGATCGCGCTCTACAAGGAGGCGTCCGTGGCGCGGCAGCTTGCGCGCGCCATCGACCGTTTCGACTATCCGCGCGCCAAGCTCGACGTCAAATTCGTCATCGAGCAGGATGACGAGGCGACCGCCGCCGCCTTGCGCGCTCATGCGCCGCGCGCGCCGCATGAGATTGTTGTCTGCCCCGAGGGCGAGCCGCGCACCAAGCCGCGCGCGCTCAATATCGCCATGCCGCTCGCGCGCGGTTCGCTTGTTTGTGTTTTCGACGCGGAGGATCTCCCCGACGCGCGCCAGCTTCGTCGCGCGGCGGCGCTGTTCGCGCATCTGCCGAGCGATGTCGCCTGCCTGCAGGCGAGCCTCGTCATCGACAATGGCGCGCTGAACTGGATGACGTCGCTTTTCGCGATGGAATACGCCGCGCTGTTCGACGTCTTCAACAAGGGCCTCGCCGCGCTCGGGCTGCCGCTTTTTCTCGGCGGCACGTCCAATCATTTCCGTATGGAGGCGTTACGCGAGATCGGCTACTGGGACGCGTTCAACGTCACCGAGGACGCCGATCTCGGCCTGCGGCTCACGCGCGCGGGCTACGGGGTGCGCACCTTTTCCTCCGACACCTATGAGGAAGCGCCGGCGGTTTTCCGCGCGCTGGTGAAGCAGCGCACGCGCTGGTTCAAGGGCTGGATGCAGACGGCGATCGTCCATTGCCGCCATCCGCTGCGGCTTCTCGCCGACCTCGGCCCGCGCCGCGCCGGCGCGGTTTGCGCCATGTTCGTCGGCGGATTCCTCGGGCCGCTCCTCGGTCCGCTGCTTGCGGCGCGGCTGTTTTACGACGCGGCCTTCGGAGCGCTTTTCGAGCCGCAAACGGGGTTCGAGATCATTTGCAGCACGCTATGGTGCTTTCTGGCGATTTCAGGCGCCGTCGCGATGCTGTGGCCGCTGATTTTGGGCATGTATCGGCGCAAGCTCACCGCGCAGTGGCGCGCGCTGCTTTGCCTGCCCCTATGGCTGGCGATGCTCAGCATCGCGGCCTGGCGCGCGCTTTTCGAACTCTGGAGCCGCCCGTTTCACTGGGAGAAGACCGAGCATGGGCTCACCATGCGCGGCGCTCTCCACCCCGCGCCCTTCGGCTCAGGCGAAGAGCCATTGCTTGAGCAGGAACCCCGCGCTTAGCGCCTTGCTGAAATGCTCGTGCAGCGCGAGATGGCCCATGCCGGCGCGCGGAAGGTCGCTCTTCTTGAGGCGGCGGAAAAAGGGGATCAGCACATCCTCGAAATTGCGCACCGTGTAATTGCCGCCATGGCGGTCCGCGACGCGCTCCGCGACATTGACGAAGAGCAGCATCAGCGTCTTGAACAGCACCGGATTGGCGATGTTCTCATCGACGCCATGCAGTCCGAGCCCGTGGCGGCAGGCGCGCATATAGGCGTTGAGAACCGCGTAGACTTCCTCGGCCGGCGCGCCGACGAAGGCGCTCCTGATCGAGCGCAGCGCGGCGTTGAACGTCACGCGGGAAATCCGGCCCTTCCTGCGTTCCGCGGGGCTCAGATAGCCGGCGAGCGCGCTGTCCTCGCGCGTGTGAAAGAGGTCGAAGACATTGTGCATCAGCGCTTCGGCTTCCGTCTCCACCTCCGAGAGGCGACGGATGTCGAGCAGCAATTCATTGGGCACCGGGCGCTGCTTGGTGTTGATGTCCATGAACAGCCGGCATTCCTGCGCGCGGGTGAGCCTGTTGTAGATCACCACGGGAACGCTGACGGCGTTTTTCGCGAGCTTGAAGCCATAGACGCGATGCTGGCCGTCGATGATGAGGAAAGAGCGTGGGTCCTTGCGGAAAGTCAGCGCCCCCGTCGCGCGGTCGTAGCGCAGATGCGCGCGGCTCTGGGCCGAAAGCACGACGGCTCCCGGCACCGTGCCGAAGCCGGCGTCGATATAGCGGGCGATGGATTTCGCGCGGCGTTCGTCGAGCAATCTCTGGAAGCCGTCGATCGGATTTTCGTTGCGCGGCTCGACCATGCAGGTCTCTCCGAGGAGATCGCTCGGCAGCACCAGCGAATAGAAGCGATGCTTTCCCTGTTCGACGACGAGCGCCTTGTCGGTGACGAACTTGCCGTCGAAGGAATGCGAAGTCTCTGCGCTGGAGAAGTTTGAATCGTCGCCCGAAAGCGGGGCGGAATCGGCAAGGTCGCCTATCGTGTCCCGATCCATCTGGTGATCCCTCGAAAGCGCGAACTTGACAGCGTTCGCAAAAGCTGACTCGACGAATCAAAACCGGTACTCCCCGAAAGGGTAGGCTCGAATAACGACGAGAACAAGACGCAAAGCCCCGCAATGGGTCGGAAAGGGCGCGAATTTTCTTCCGTTGGCGCGCGCGCGGATGTAGGGTTGCCCCGCGGCCGTGGTGGCCGATCTAATTCGAATGTCGCCCATGAGGTCGATCATCTCGGCGCTGCAGCGTCTGACGGGGCAACCGCTCTCGCGGCGCTTTAACAGAAGATTCCGCATGAACCGCTACGAACGCACCCCTCAGCCGGCCGACGAGGCCGTTGTTGAATTTCTCGACGGCGAATATCGCGTTCGCAAGCCGGGCGCCTATGTGCGCTGCGCCGTGACGGGCGAGCCGATCCCGCTCGAGGATTTGCGCTACTGGAACGTCGATCTGCAGGAGCCCTACAGCGGCCCGCACGCCAAGCTGATGCGGCTCGGGGTCAAGAAGCCCGACTGATCCGCGCCCGTGCGAGCGCGGCGGAAAGCCTCGCCTCGATTGCGGCGGGATCGTCGAAAGCGAGCGTGACGGGCAGGGTTTCAATGCGAAGTCCCGCGGCTGACGCGTCGATGCGCGGCGCGTCCTTTTCCGTCGTCACGAGGCGTGCGTCGAATTGGCGCCGCAAGCTCGAAAGCGCGGCGTAATCGCTCCGCGAGAAGCGATGATGGTCGCCGAAGAATTTCGTCGCGACGATTTCCGCTCCGGTTTCCGAGAGCGTGCGCAGGAATTTGTCGGGCCGCGCAATCCCTGCGAATGCGACGACCCGCGCGCCCGCCAGAGCGCCCGCCGACTTCGGATCGGGAACGATGCGGGCCGTGAAAACGGATTTCCCCGATCGCCGCGCAAGCTTCGCGCCTTGCGCGCCATCGCCGATCACGACCAGCGCATCCGCTGCTGAAAGCTGCGCGTCGAGCGGCGCGCGCAGGGGCCCGGCCGGCAGGCAGCGGGCGTTGCCGGCGCCATATTCCGAATCGACGGCGAGCAGGGCGAGGTCACTCGCGAGCCGACGGCTGTGGAAGCCGTCGTCGAGCAGAATGACGCTGGCGCCGAGCTCCCGCGCCATGGCCGCGCCCGCGACGCGGTCGGCGCCGACGATCGTCGGCGCCACGCGCGCGAGCAGAATCGCTTCGTCGCCGGCATCCTCGGCCACATGGCTGGAGTCGACGACGAAGGGCTCGCGGCGCCCGAGCTTTCGCCCATAGCCGCGCGTCAGGATCGCGGGCTGCTCCCCGAGCGCCAACAGGCTCTCCGCCAGCGCCAGCGCGAGCGGCGTCTTGCCGTCGCCGCCGGTCGTCAGTCCGCCGACGACGATGGTTGGCAGGGCGGCGCGCGGCGCCCTGCGGACGAGCCGCGTCTTTGCGACGGCGCCATAAACGGCTCCGGCGGGAGCCAGGAGACGGGCGGACAAGCCATCCGCGCGCCAGAAGTTCGGCGCGCGCATCGGGATCACCTTTCCGCGACGGCGAGTTGCGCCAGGAACGGTTCGACCGCCGTCATGATCCCGCGCGAGGCGCCGCCGAGTTTCTCGACGGTCTCGGCGCCCGCGCGGCCCATGCGCCGCATGCGAGCGGGCTCCGAGAGCAGATAATGCGCCGCGCGAGCCAGAGCGGCCGCGTCGGTGACGCGGGCGGCGGCCTTGGCGGCGGCGAGTTCGCTATACACCTCGCTGAAATTCTCGACATTCGGGCCGTATAGCACCGCGCAACCGAGCTTCGCGGGCTCGATCGGGTTCTGCCCGCCGCCGGGAACGAGCGACTTGCCCATGAACACGACGCCGACGCTGCGGAAGATAAGCCCGAGTTCGCCCGTCGTGTCGGCGACATAGACGTCGACGTCGCGCCGCGGCTCGCCGTCCTGCGAGCGGAGCGCCGTCATATAGCCCCTGTCGCGCGCCATCTGCGCGATCTCGGGTCCGCGCTCGCGATGGCGCGGCACAATCACCGTCAGCAGCGAGGGGATCTGTTGCGCCAGTTCCGCATGGGCTTCAAGGATGATCGACTCCTCGCCCGGATGGGTGGAGACCGCCGCCCAGACGGGGCGTGCGCCGACGGCGCCGTTGAATTCCGCGAGCCTCGCCGCGTCGACCGGCGGCGGCGGCACGTCGAATTTCAGATTGCCGGTGATGCGCACGCAGGGCGCGCCCAACGCGAGGAAACGGGCTGCGTTGTCGGAATCCTGCGCGAGGCAGAGATCGACGGCGCCGAAGACGATGCGCGCCGCGCCGGGCAAATTGCGCCAGCGTTCCGCCGACTTGCGCGAGATGCGGGCGTTGGCGAGCACCAGCGGGACGTTGCGGGCGCGTACGGCGGCGACCATGTTGGGCCAGAGTTCCGACTCGGCGAAGACCGCGATGTCGGGGCGCCAGTGATCGAGAAAACGTTCGACGAATTTCGGCGCGTCGAGCGGGGCGTATTGATGAAAGGCGCCGGCCGGCAGGCGCGCTGCGAGAACGCGCGCGGAGGAGACTGTCCCGCTCGTCACCAGCACTTCCGCGCCGCGCTGGATGAAGCGCTCGATCAATGGCAGCAGCGACAGGCTTTCGCCGAGACTGGCGCCATGGAGCCAGACGAGTCGTCCCTCGGGCCGCGGGCGGCTGGCGAGGCCCAAGCGTTCGTCGAGGCGGGCAAGGTCTTCCTTGCCCTGACCCGCGCGCCGCCTGAGAACGACGCCGGCGAAAGGCGTCGCGAGAATGGTCGCTGCCCGATAGAGCGTTAATAGCGGCATGTTTCCTTGGTCTTATGAAACGCACGCGCGTGTCGCGAACAGGCGCGGCGCGTGGTCATCGCAACCGCTCCGCCTCGCGGCGAGAAACATCTATATTCTTCGCAAAACCGGCGAATTTTGGAAAGCCTGCCGTTTACAGTTCCTCGTGATCGGGGTCGAGCAGACGATAAAGATGCACGACAAAATAGCGCATGTGCGCATTGTCGACCGTTGAATGGGCTTTCGCCTTCCAGGCCGCGAGAGCGCTGTCATTGTCGGGATAAATGCCGACGATGTCGAGTTTCGAGGGGTCGCGGAATGTGACGCCGTCAAGCGACTCGAGTTCGCCGCCGAACACGAGATGCAGAAGCTGCTTGTCCTTCTTTGCCTTCGTCGCCTGCTTCGTCATTTCTAATAGGCTCCTTCCGCAACGGTCCGTGCGATCGTGAGGGTTTCGTCGAGTAGCGGCTTCGGCGCCGCGACCAGCATGCCGCGCGCCAGAGAGCGGCGATTATAGATCAACGGCGCGCCTTCCGCTTCGCTGAGCGCGGCGCCGGCTTCATGGAGGATGATGTCGGCGGCGGCGATGTCCCAGTCGCGCGCGTCGGGCGCGGCGATGACGATGTCATGGCGGCCGGTTGCGATGTCGACGAGCCGCAAGGCCAGCGACGGCGTGCGCGGCGCGATGACGAGCTTTTGCGGCAGCTTGGCGAGTTCGGGATGCAGGAACCGCGGCGCGATGATCGCCGCGCCGGTCATTCCGGCCCGCGGCGGCGTCAGGAGCGGCGCGCCGTTGAGAAAGGCCCCCAGCCCCGCCGCTCCGGTGAAGGTCTCGCCCAGCGCGGGCGCATGGATGACGCCGACGGTCGGGCGTCCTTTCTCGACGAGCGCGATCGAGACCGCCCAGCGCGCGTCGCCGTTGGAAAAAGCTTTGGTGCCGTCGATCGGGTCGACCACGACGAGCTGCTCGCGCGAGAGCCGCGCTTCGCTGTCGGCGGTTTCCTCGGAGAGCCAGCCCGCCTCCGGCGCGAGGCGGCGCATTTCCTCGAAGAGGAACCGGTCGACGGCGAAATCCGCTTCCGTCACCGGCGAGCCGCCGCCCTTGTAGGTGACCGCGGCGGCGGTGCGCTGTCCGGGCCGGAAATAGGACATGGCGATGTCGCCGGCTTTCCGCGTCACGGCTTCGAGGCGCGGGAGGAAAGCAGCGAGGTCGTTTCGGGAAATGTGCATTGCAAAATCAGTAGGCGACGCGCCGCCGGGCCGCAAGACGCCCGCATGGGCGAAATATCGACAATTTGATCTATTCCGTTTCCCGCGGCTTCACCCTCATCGCTCAATTGCAGTGTAAAAGCAGTGATTTACGCGCCGTTCACCAGTGTTTTTAGGGACTCCGGCGGGCATGGCGCGGCAAGATGACCGGGACAAAGAGATCACGCCTTGAGGAGGGGCCCATGTTCGAAGCCGGCAATGCGCGCAAGGTCGAGGAAGCGTTTCTCGTTCAGCGGGACCGCCGGGCCGACGGCGGCGCCCGCCGCGTCCGCGTCACGCGCAGCGACATTCTCATCGCCCGTCGCTTCGGCGGCGTCGACATGATGATCGCGGTGCCGGTCCCCGCCTATCACGGCGTCGCCCTCGACGTGCGCGAGGGCCGCGACGGGGCGCCTTGCTACCGTCTGTCGCTCGCCCATCGCGACGCCGATCTGGACATCGTGCTGGCGGAGACGCAGGACGGCGGCGAGGCTGCGGCGGAGTGGAAATATTGGGCGGCCTTTCTGGGCCTGCCGCGTCTGGCGCTGGAGGATGGCGAATTCGCCCCGGTCGACGCCGCGACGCCTGCTCAGGCGAGCGTGCAGCGCCGCCGCGACGTGAACGTGCTCAAGCGCCGTCCGCGCTTCCTGTCGCGCCGCAAGGCCGGCGACGCCGCCCGCATGGAGGCGGTCTTCGCCGACGAGCGCGAAATCATCTGCTACGAATGAGCCGGCTCAGGCCGAGCCGACAACCTGCGCGAAGCCGGAGCGGATTTCATCCTCCTTAAGCTTGCGGCCGATGAAGACGAGGCGCGACTCGCGCTTCTCATTGTCCTTCCATTCGCGTTGCAGATCGCCGTCCAGGATCATGTGCACGCCCTGAAAGACGAAGCGGCGCGGCTCGTTCTTGAAGGCGATGATGCCCTTGCAGCGCAGAATGTCCGGCCCGTCGCGCTGAACGAGTTCGTTCAGCCAGGGCACGAAGCGCTCGGGATCGACCTCGCCGTCGTGGCGAATGGAGATAGATTGCATCTCCGAGTCGTGAATCGCCTTCAGATGACCGTGGTCGTCGTGGTGGTGATGTTCGTGCTTTTCATGATGATGATGGTGGCCGCAGTCCGGGCCGCACTCATGACCGTGCTCGTGATCATGCCCGTGGTGATGATCATGATGATGATGATCATGATCATGATCATGATGGTCGTGGTCGTGTTCCTCGGCCGACAGGAAATTCGGCTCGATTTTCAGGATGCGATCGAGATCGAAGGCGTTGCGCTCCAGCACCGCCTTCAGCGGAACATCCGCCTTCACCGCGCGATGCAGCGCCGCGTATGGATTGATGCCGCGAATGCGCGCCTCGACTTCTTCCAGTTCTTCCGGCGTAACGAGGTCGGTCTTGTTGAGGATGACGACGTCCGCGAAAGCGATCTGCGTTTTCGCTTCCGGCGCGTCCTTCAGCCGCTCGCTCAGCCATTTGGCGTCGGCCATCGTCACCACCGCGTCGAGGCGCGCGGCGTCCTTCACGTCGGCGTCGACGAAGAAGGTCTGCGCGACGGGCGCGGGGTCGGCGAGGCCGGTCGTCTCGACGATGATGGCGTCGAACTTGCCGCGCCGGCGCATGAGCCCCTCGATGATGCGAATGAGATCGCCGCGCACGGTGCAGCAGATGCAGCCGTTGTTCATCTCGAAGACTTCCTCGTCCGCGCCGACGACGAGATCGTTGTCGATGCCGATCTCGCCGAACTCGTTGACGATCACGGCGTAGCGGCGTCCGTGCTGCTCGGTGAGGATGCGGTTGAGAAGCGTCGTCTTGCCGGCGCCAAGATAGCCGGTGATGACGGTGACGGGAATTTTATCGGTCACGATCATTCCTTGGTTTCACGAGCCCTCACGCCCGTATCCCGAGAGACGGCGCGCTGGTGGCGCGGCTCCAGGGATCGGGCGGTCGGGCGTGCCGAGACAATCGCCCTCAAGGCGTCAAGGCTTTCGCCAATTCTCTAACATTGTGGCGCATCATGTCGATATAATTCGCCCCGTCGCCTTTTGCATCGGACAAGGCGTCCGAATAAAGCATGCCGCCGACACGAGCGCCCGTCTCCGCCGCGATGCGCTTGGCGAGGCGCGGGTCTGCGACATTTTCGAGAAACACCGCGCCGACCTTGTGCTGCTTCACCGCGTCGATGATGCGGGCGATGTCGCGGGCGCTGGCCTCGGATTCGGTCGAGACGCCCTGCGGCGCGATGAATTCGACCCCGTAGCGGGCAGAAAAATAGCCGAAAGCGTCGTGGGTGGAGACGACGCGGCGGCGGTCCGTGGGGATCGCGTCGAGCGTTTTCACGATCTCCGCGTCGAGCGCGTCGAGCTTCGCGAGATAGGCGGCCGCATTGGCCCTGTAGCTTTCGGCGCCTTCCGGATCGGCGGCGACGAGCGCGTCGCGGATTTCGTTTACGTAAATCTTCGCATTCGCCACATCCTGCCAGGCGTGGGGATCGGCCCCTTCCTCGTCCTTGCGGGCGGCGACGCCCTTGCCCAGAGTGACGACGGTTCCCTTGGTTTTCGCGACGGAAATCAGCCGCTCCAGCCAGCCCTCGAACCCGAGTCCATTGACGAAAATCACCTTCGCCTGCGCGATGCGGCGGCCGTCGGCGGGGCTCGGCTGGTAGACATGGGCGTCGCCGTCCGGCCCGACGATCGTCGTCACTGAAACGCGATCGCCGCCGACCTCGCGGAGGAAATCGCCGATGATCGAAAAGCTTGCGACGACCGGGATTTTCGGCGACTCGGCGAGGGCCGGCGCGGCGAGCGCGGCGAGGGAAAGCGCGAGAGCGGCACGGCGTGTCAGCATGAGCGTCACCCTTCGAGATGCCGGCGCGGACGCCGCAGGCGAAGCACGCCCCCGGCGCGGCCGAAAACGAGAGAAGCGAAATAGACGAGGCCGGCGGCGAGTATGATGGCGGGGCCCGTCGGCGCGCCGGTTTCATTGGAGAAGACAAGGCCGACATAGCTGCAAAGCGCGCCGATTGCGGCGGCGAGCGGCAGGGCGACGGCGAGTTCATGCGTCCAGAGCCGTGCGGCGGCGGCCGGCAGCATGATGAGGCCGACGGCCATCAGCGTGCCGAGCGCATGAAAACCGGCGACGAGATTGAGCACCACGAGCGACAGAAACAGGAAGGGGACGGCTTCGCCCAGCGCGCTCGTCTGGCGCAGGAACAGCGGATCGAGCGTGTCCATCACCAGCGCGCGGTAGAAGATCGCCAGCGCGGCAAGCGTGAAGGTCGAGACTCCGGCGAGCATCAGCATCGCCGCGTCGTCGAGGCCGACGACAGAGCCGAACAGCACATGCAGCAGATCGACGCTCGAGCCGCGCAGCGAAACCAGCGTCACGCCGAGCGCGAGCGAGACGAGATAGAAGGCGGCGAGCGAGGCGTCCTCGCGCAGCGTCGTGAAGCGGGAGGCGGCGCCGGTCGCGACCGCGATGACCAGCCCCGCGACGAGTCCGCCGAAGGTCATCGCCGGAAGGGAGAGGCCGGCCACGAGATAGCCAACCGCCGCGCCGGGGAGGATGGCGTGGGAGAGGGCGTCGCCGGCGAGCGACATGCGCCGCAGGATGAGAAAGACGCCGAGCGGCGACCCGGACAGCGCCAGCGCCACCGAGCCGACCAGCGCCCGGCGCATGAATTCGTAATCGGCGAAGGGCGCGATGAAGACGTCAGTGAACATGGGCGGTTTCTTCGTCGCGCAGGCATTCGCGCGCCTGCCGGTCATAGGCCTCCGACATGGCGCGGGCGCGGGCGAGGTTTTCCGGGCAAAGCGCCTCGCGCGTCTCGCCCCAGGCGATGCGCTCGCGCGCCAGCAGCAGCGTTTGCGCAAAGGCGCGGCGGGCGAGTTCGAGTTCGTGGAGCACGGCGACGACCGTGCGGCCTTCCTCCCGCCATTGCGCGATGAGGGAGAGAAGGTCGTCGGTCGTCGCTTCGTCGATCGCGCCGAAGGGCTCGTCGAGAAGAATCACCGGCTGATCCTGCATTATGAGCCGCGCGAAGAGCACGCGCTGCATCTGCCCGCCGGACAGCGTCTCGATCGCCCGATCCTCTAGCCCCGTGAGGCCCACGCGGGCGATCGCGCGCTCGGCGCGCTCACGCTCCTGCGCGCCGAGCCGGCCGAAAAGTCCGATCCGCCGCATGGCGCCCATGGCGACGAAATCGCGGACATTGATCGGAAAGGCGCGGTCGATGTCGACGAGCTGGGGCAGATAGGCGACGTCGCGGGCCGAACCGCCGCCGCGCTCGATTCGCCCGCCGAGCGGCTTCAATACGCCGGCGAGCGCCTTCAGTAGCGTGGACTTCCCCGCGCCGTTGGGGCCGCAGACGGCAAGCGCGGCGCCGGGCGCGATCTCGCCCTCCAGATGGTGGACGGCGGGGTGGCGGTCATAGCCGAGAGTGAGATTGACGAGCCGGATCGGCTCGCGCTGTCCGGCGGTCGCGGTCAATGCAGCGCCCAGAAAACGCCCGCCCACAGCGCCGCAAGCAGAAGCGCCACGCCGCCGAGCCGCCCCACGGCCGAAAGCCCCAGCAGGCTGGTTCGCTCGGCGCCGATGGTCGCGACGACGGGCGCCGGGAGGCGCGCATGCGCGTGGCCGTGATCGTGGCTATGTCCGTGGGACGTGGCGTCTGTCATGTCCAAATGTTATAATATAACGCGCCGCAAGAACAAGCGCGGCGCCGCCGATTTGATCGCCCGCCACACGCATTTCGGGCATTTCTGCATGGACAGGGCAGGGCGACTCTGCTATCTGCCCCATCGCGGGTCAGGCGCTCCGTACAGCGCCCGGCGACCTATTCCCTATTCGGACGCCCCTTCGAGCGGGCGGCCCCTCAAAAGCAGGATGGATTCGTGCAAGTTCTCGTTCGCGACAACAATGTCGATCAGGCTCTTAAGGCGCTGAAGAAGAAGATGCAGCGCGAAGGCATTTTCCGCGAGATGAAGCTGCGCGGCCATTACGAGAAGCCGTCCGAGAAGCGCGCCCGCGAGAAGGCCGAGGCCGTTCGCCGCGCCCGCAAGCTGGCCCGCAAGAAGCTGCAGCGCGAGGGCCTGCTGCCGGTCAAGGCCAGGGCCACCGGCCGCTGAGCGGCGCGCCTGAGCCGGCGTTTCGCCGTTTTTACACCTTTTGTTAAGGTTGAGACGGCAGAGATCGGCCATAGGTTGCAATGACACGGCTGAGAGGATTTGAAGGCATGGGCTTCCGCCTTGCGGCGACATTGGTTCGCCCGTCTCCTGTCCCCTCCCGCGCCACGCTCGTACGTGGCGCCGCGGCGCTTGCCGTAATCGCGCTCGCGGGCTGCGAGACAGCCAGCGGCATCCGGCCACCGGGGCGCGGCATCGCCGAAATCGCCGACACCGACTCCAAGGCCGCCGCGGCGAACATCGATTCGCTGACAGAGGTCATCCGGCGCAACCCATCCAGCGCCGAGGCCTACAACACCCGCGGCGTCGCCTACGCCCGCGTCGGGCGCTTCAACGAGGCCATCGCGGACTTTACGCAGGCGATCAAGCTCGACCCGAACAGTGCGGCGGCATACACCAATCGCGCGCTGGCCCAACGACAGATCGGCCAAAACGAGGCCGCCCGCAACGATTTCGACCACGCCATCCAGGTCAATCCCAACCACGCCCCGGCCTATGTCGGCCGCGCGAATTTGTTGCGCGCGCAGGGCAATCTCGACCAGGCGCTCTCCGATCTCGACACGGCGATCCGTCTCAATCCCGAGAGCGCGCAGGCCTTTCACGCCCGCGGCCTTATTCATCAGAAGCGCGGCGACAACGCCCGCGCCGTCACCGATTTCGACAACGCCATCGACCGCGACCCCTTCGCGGCTGCGCCCTATCAGGCGCGCGGCGAGAGCCTCGTGGCGCTCGGCAAATATGACAAGGCGGTCGAGGACTTCAACGCCGCGCTCAACGTCGACAACAAGAGCGCGCTCGCCTGGGCGTGGCTCGGGCTCGCCTATGAGAAGAACGGCAACCGGCAGAAAGCGCAGGAGTCCTATCAGCGCGCCCTGCAGCTCGACCCGCAGCAGCCGATCGCGAGGCAGAACTCCCGCGGCTGAAGCGTTCAGGAGCAATGCTCCCGGCTTGCCATCCGACTGTGCGGACATAATCCGCTTCAGAGCTCTTCTATTCTTCCCGAAGCGTCTTGTTCAGCCGAGCGGCGATCCGTCCGGCTGAAGCTGACCCGCGCGGCTTTCAAAGCTTGCCCTCGTCCCGCGCCTTCTGGTCCTCGCGCCACTGGCGATAGGCCTCCACCATAAATGCGACCAAAAGCACGAGCGCCGCGCCGCCGATGCAGAGCGCGCGCTCGAGCATGGCGTGGTCGATCATCCCATGCGTGCGCTCGACAACGAAGGGATCGGCCGCCGCCATGTCGCCCGCGACCCAGCCGAGCAGTCCCGCGCCGGCCCAGACGAGCAGCGGGAAGCGCTCCAGCACTTTCAACAGGAAACCCGCGCCGAACATCACGATCGGTACGGAGAGCGCTAGGCCGAAAACGATAAGCTGCGCCGAGCCGCGCGCGGCGGCGGCGATGGCGATGACATTGTCGAGCGACATCACGGCGTCGGCCATGATGATCGAGACGACGGCGCCCATGAGATTGGGCTTGGCCTTGACGTCGGAATGCTCCGTCTCGTCGATCAGCAACTTCACGGCCACGATCAGCAGCAGCACGGCGCCGAAGGCTTTCAGCAGCGGAACGGCCATCAGCTCGACGATGATCAGCGTGAAGGCGACGCGCAGGACAACGCCGCCGAGAGCGCCGAGAAAAACGCCCCAACGCCTTTGTTTTACGGGCAGTTGCCGGCAGGCGAGCGCAATGAGGATCGCATTGTCGCCGGAGAGCAGGATGTTGATCCAGATGATCTCGAGGATTTCCCATCCGATCGTCAGATCAGAAGTCATGCGTAGGTTTCCTGCATTTTGGCCAATGCGCCATGTCGTCGAATTAGCGTGTTTTCAACAACAGCGAAAGCTGGTCCTTTTCGGGGCCGTCGCTATCGTGAGGAGGAAAAACCGCCCCGCCCGCTTTTCCGGGGCGGAACATTCGGCCTGAAGAATGGTTCTAGGACATTGCGCGAATCGAAGTCGACTCGCGCCTTGCCGCGGGAGGCGATGATGGGAACGGGCCAGCACAGCGTCAATCTCATTTCCAGCGAGCGGGTGGAAGGAACCAATGTCCATGACCTCGCGGGGGTCAAAATCGGCGAAATCGACCATCTGATGATCGACCGCGCCTCCGGCATGGTGCGCTATGCGATCATGACCTTCGGCGGTTTCCTTGGTTTCGGCAGCAGGAAATATCCGCTGCCTTGGAAGGCCTTTCACTATGACATGAGCCTTGGCGGGTATGTCACCGCAGTCACCGCGGAGCAGGTGAAGTCGGCGCCGCAGTTCGACGAAGACAGCTTCGATGACCGCGACTGGGAGGTCCGCTTGCACGAGCATTTTGCTGCGGCGCCCTATTGGGAGGAATCGCCAATGTCTCCCATCACGCCGAACTCGCCGGTTCCGCCGGTCTCGCCGATGCGCGGCGACGCCGATCGAACGATGGGTCATTGACGGGGGTCGGGGAAGGCCGTTTCGCGGCCTTGCTTCGACCGCTCGTTCCTGCATTGGTGGCCGGGTCTTGATCGCGGGAAGCAACGCGGATGTCTTCTGCAAGAAAACTTTTCGCCGCCGGAATGGCGCTGTTTGCTTTTGCCGCTGCGCTTTCCGTTCCCCCGGACGCGCATTCGGCGCCGACGCAAGCCGATAGTGAAAACCGCCGGCGCGAGGTCGAGGCTACGCTCCAGCGCATCAAGCTGCCGCCGGGATTCTCGATCTCGCTTTATGCGCTGGCGCCGGGCGCGCGCACGCTTGCGGTCGGCGCGCAAGGCAAGGCGATCTTCGTCGGCACGGACGACAAGCGCGCCTATGTACTGACGCCCGGCGACGGGAAGGCGGCCGCCGTCGAGGATTTCTCGCCATGGCCGAGTCTCACGATGCCGCATGGCGTATGCCTGTCGAAAGAGGGCGCTCTCTTTCTCGTCGAACGCAACCGCGTGACGCGGCTCGACGACGCCGAGAGCAACTGGCGCGATGCAGCGTCGAAAGCGCAGGCGATCGTCAAGGCGGGTGATCTCGTCCCGCGCAGCTCGGAGAGCCGCAGTCACTCCGCGCGCGTCTGCCGCGTCGGACCGGATGGCAGGCTTTATATTTCGCTCGGCCAGCCGGACAATGTGGCGCCGCGCGACAAGCTCGCGCTCTATGAGCGGACCGGCGTCGGCGGAATCATCCGCATGAATCCCGACGGCTCCGGCCGTGAAGTCTTCGCGACCGGCGTTCGCAATTCCGTCGGCATGGATTTCGACGCCGACGGCGCCCTCTGGTTCACCGACAATCAGGTGGACGGGATGGGCGACGACATTCCTCCCGGCGAAATCAACCGCGCCGATCGCCCGGGGCTGAACTTCGGCTTTCCATGGTATGGCGGCGGCCACGTCCGCACGAAGGAATATGAGCGGGACACGCCGCCGGCGGACGCCGTTTTCCCGATGGTGGAGACGCAGGCGCACGCCGCCGATCTCGGCATGACCTTCTATCGCGGCGCAATGTTTCCTCCGGAATATCGCGGGGGCCTTTTTTCGGCTCAGCACGGCTCCTGGGATCGCAGCGTCTCCATCGGCGCCCGATTGATGTTCACGCGGCCCGGCGCCGACGGGCGCGGCGTGGCGACGCCCTTCGCAGAGGGCTGGAATACGGGCGCGGGGCGTTATCTCGGCCGCCCCGTCGACGTCGCGGAACTCGCGGACGGCTCGCTGCTCGTCACCGACGACCAGAATGGCGCGATCTATCGAATTACCTATCGCAGGCCGTAATTGGCGCTGGATTCCGCAATCCTGACGTGCAAAAAGCGTTCCGTATCCGTTCTCGGACCGGGGCCGAATGAAACGTCTGTCGCTTATCGTTTTTCTATGTGCTGGCGGGCAGTCCGCCGCTGCGGCCAGCTCCTGCGTTGTCGAGCGGCACGCCTATGCGCCGGCGGAAAATTTGGAGGCGATCGACGTCGATCTCATTGGCCGCGCGACCCGCTCTATCGACATGGCGGCCTATGTGCTCACGAGCATTCCCATCGTGCAGGCGCTCGACGCCGCGGCGCTTCGCGGCGTGCGCATTCGCCTCTATCGCGACGGTCGCGACGCCCGCATGCCGTCCCGGCTAGCGGAGGCCTACAATCGGCTGGCGGCGCGCGAGAATGTCGAAATCCGCTACAAGGGCGATCCGCAACCCTTCATGCATCTGAAGGCCTACGCCGTCGACGGCGTGCTGGTGCGCGAAGGCGCAGGCAATTTCACGCACAGCGGTCTGCGAAAGCAGGACAACTCCCTCGTCGCATTGCGATGCCCCGCGGCCGTCGAGCGGTTTCAGAAGGCGTTCGAAGCCATGTGGACGCGGTGAAGGCGTCGCCTTTGTCGATTCCGCTCATAGCGGAACTTGGCGGATTTCACTCGGCATGCCGCAACAGCGTGAAGCAGTCGATATTCGTGCCGTCCCAGTTCCAGTCGAGCAATTGCTGCTTCTCGACCGCAAGACCCTCCTTTGCGGCGTAGTGCTTCATGAGCTCCGCGGACATGAAATTACGCCAATGGGGATTTTTGTGAACGTCTCCTCCGGGATTGCCGGTGTAGTTGGAGTGATGCAGAAACGCCCGCCCCTCGAGCGGCGCAAGCAGTCTCGCGATTTCGGCGAGGTAGCTGCGCACGATGTCAGAGTCGAAATGGACCATTGCGTCGAAGCAATAAAACATTGTTATGGAGTAAGGCGGGATTTCGGGAAGATTGGCGCCGTTGTTCTTGATGCAGACAACGCGCGGTTCATCGGCGAACCTTTCCGAGCAGAAGTTAATGTTATCCTGATTGATGTCTACACAGTAGACCTTCTGGCAATCCTTTTGCTGCAGAAGCTTCGCCGTGTTGCGCCCGTGACCCACCGCCAGATCCACGCAAGTCTCGAAGTTGCAACCTTCGAGGAAGGGCCACAATAGAGTGGTCCAGCGCGAGTCCATCTCACCTTCCGCCGCATCGTAATAGTCCAGCGCGCCCTTCCTGGCGCTCGTCCAGTCGCGGCCTACGTAAGCTGCGATTGCTTCAAGCAACCCGACCCGGCTGGCAGTTGTCGACATGTCCCAATTACCTGCTGCTGATATTGCGCTAGAGCCGGCAGTGTATCCAACATGCAATGACATTAAAAGTGTTTACGATGTCGTCTGGCATTCAGTCAGGCGCACCAACGCGCAGGCCGCCCGCCGAACCCCTCTATTGGCGTCATCCGCCGATAGCCGGCCCCATGCCGCGCATGACGCCGCGCATCGCCGTCGCACGGGGACCCGAGTCATGCTGCGGCTCCACATTTCCCCGCTTCGACGCTATCGGGACGCCGTCTCGAGAGCCCGGCCGTCGTGGCCGGTGACGAGGGCGTCGATCATCACTCCCGCCGCTACGCCCGGCGTGCGCGCCGGTGTGAAATCCGCCGCGCGGGCCATGCCGCCGCGCTCGGTCAACAGGCGGAGCCGCTTTCCCTTTTGCCTGTCGAGATGGCGCGCCAGCGCCGCGTCGCCGGTTTCGCGCAGCCGCGCGGCGCGTTCCTTTGCAACCTCTCGCGCGACCTGTGGCATGCGCGCGGCAGGCGTTCCCGGGCGAGGCGAGAAGGGAAAGACATGGAGATGCGTCAGGCCGCATTCTTCGACCAGCCCGAGCGTGCGCGTGAACATTTCTTCCGTTTCCGTCGGAAAGCCGGTGATGAAATCGGCGCCGAAGACGATGTCGGGGCGCGCGTCGCGAAGTTCCCCGCAAAAACGAATGGCTTTGGCGCGTGAATGTCGCCGTTTCATGCGTTTCAGGATCAGATCGTCGCCTGCCTGCAATGATAGATGCAGATGCGGGCAGAGACGTTCTTCTTCCGCGGCCGCGACGATGAGGTCGTCGTCGGCTTCTATGCAATCGATCGAGGAAAGACGCAGGCGCGGCAAGTCGGGAATTTCGCGAAGCAGCAGCCGGGCAAGCCCTCCGAGCCGCAATCCGTCCGCGTCATAGCTCGTGAGATCGACCCCGGTGAGCACGATCTCCTGTTTGCCGCGCTCGACGAGCGCGCGAGCCTGCGCGACAATCTCCTGCGGCGGCGCGGAGCGCGAGGCGCCTCGGCCAAGCGGAATGATGCAGAAGGTGCAGCTGTGATCACAGCCGTTCTGTACGGCGAGAAAGGCGCGCGTGCCTTCCTCCGCCGCAGCAGCGCGGTTTTGCGCCTGCTCGGCGATGACGCGCGAGACGCCATCGATCGATGTGAAGGCTTGCGGATCGATGCGCGCCGCGCAGCCCGCGACGACGATCTCCGCCTCCGGACGCTCGCGATGCAGGCGACGAATGGCCTGTCGCGCCTGCCGGGTCGCTTCACCCGTCACGGCGCATGTGTTGACGATGATCGTTTCGCGCTCGCCCTCATGCCGGCGCGCGAGCTCTTCGGAGTCGACCATGTTGAGCCGGCATCCGAAGGTGACGACCTCGACATTCCGCGCCATCTCGCTCACGCGGCGACGCCCTCGAAAAGGCTTGCGGAAAGCGTCGTCTCGAATTCGAACTCCACCGGCCCCGTCATCATGACGTGATCGTCGTCGCGCCACTCGATATGGAGATCGCCGCCCGGCAGGCGCACGCGCGCCCGCCGCTCGGTGAAACCCGCGCGCGCCGCCGCGACGAGCGTCGCGCAGGCGGCCGAGCCGCAGGCCTTCGTCGCGCCCGTGCCGCGCTCCCATACCCGCAGCAGAATATCGTCGCGCGCGACGATCTGCGCGAAGGATATGTTGGCCCGTTGCGGAAAGAGCGGGTGATGTTCGAGCTTCGGGCCCAATGTTTCGAGCGGCGCCGCAAGCGCGTCGGGCACGAAAAACACCGCATGGGGATTGCCCATGCTCACGGCGCTGAATTGCGTGGGCGCGCCCGCGACCGGCGGCTCCAGCGCCACCGCGCGAGTGTCGGCCTCCCGCGACAGCGGAATCTCCCGCCAGTCGAGCCGCGGGCGGCCCATGTCCACGGTGAAGACGGTCTCGGCTTCGCGCCGCGTCTCGATGCGGGCGGCGTCGGTCGCAAGCCGCAGCCGTTCCTTGCCGTCGCGCGCGAGCGCATAGGCCACGCAGCGCGCGCCATTGCCGCAGGCGCCGGAGAGCGAACCATCGACATTATAGATGCGCATGAAGGCGTCGTCGCCCTTTTCGCGCGGATCATGCAGCGCCATCAACTGGTCGAAGCGCAGGCCCGGCGCGGCGGCGATGGCGCGCGCCTCCTGCGGCGCGAGGACATGGTCGAGGCCGCGCAGATCGAGCACCAGAATTTCGTTGCCAGCGCCGTTCATGCGCAGGATCGGTCGGTTTTCGAGCGGATGCGGCATCGCGGGCGGTCTCGCACTGTTTCCGTTAACAAGCGCTCGTATATAGAGACTGCGCCGCGGCAGCGCCAGTTTCGCGGCGCCCGACGCCTGTCGCAATTGCGCGCGACAAGGGCGAAATGCGATTCGCAGCCTGTGTGAAAGGATGCCCTGGGAATGGACGAGGAACCGGCTTTGATCGACAGCCTGCGGCGTCACTGGCGCGCGCTGGCGGTTTTCGCGCTTCTCGTCGCGACGGCGGCGATCGTCGCCGAGCGCAGGCTGTTTCCGGCTCCCGAGCTCGAGGACGAAACGCCAGTCGCGCCTGCGCAGCCGGCTCCGTCCGCCCAGACGGACGCCAGGGGCGGAGGCAGCGACGCCGACAAGCCGGCGGGGGCCGCCGACGCGCAGCAGGGTGCGGCCAAGGAAAACCCCGTAGCCGCCGTCATGAGCGAGACCGTCGCCGTCGACGCGCGGCCGGCCGCGGTGCTCAAGGGGCAGGGCAAGTGGGACGAGGCCGCCAAGACGCTGTCGTCCGCGCTCGAAAAGCTCACCGCCGCCGTAACAAAGGCGGGTCTCACGGTTAACGGCAGGCCGATCGCCGTTTTCACCAAGACCGACGACACGGGCTTTTCTTTCGAGGCGATGGCCCCTCTCACCGCCGCGCCGGAGGGCAAGGTCAGGCTTGCGGACGGCGTCGAGATCGGCGCGTCGCCTGCCGGCAAGGCGCTCAAATTCCAGCACCGGGGCGCCTATGACGAGATCGACGCCACCTATGAGGCGATCGCGGCCTATCTCGACGAAAAGGGGCTCGACACCAAGGACCTGATCATCGAGGAATATCTCACCGACTTCAAAGGCGAGGACGCAAACGTCGATGTGGATATCTACGTCTTTCTGAAGTGATGATTGGCCGGCGCCGGCGTGAGATTGGAAGTATGACATTCTTCATGTCTGCGGAGGGGCGTGTTCGCGTTTCGTCCGAGGTGCGCGGGTCCCGTCGTGAGGACGGCGGCCGCGTCAGCGGTCGGCGCAATGGGCGACAACGCCGCTCGGGCGCGGTGTGAAGGCCCAGCTATGCGCCCGCCGATCTTCGCTGGCTAAAAATACCTGATTTCATTGGAAATTTCCCGGGCACGGGCGGGCGCGCCCCATCGTCGGCGACACATGTGCATTCTCGATCCGCCAGTGTTCGGAAATCCGAGCCTGGATATGTCGAACGGCCGACTTTGTCGCTCGCTACGGCGGCCTCCGCTAGCAGTTTTCCGAGTCGCGCGGATGCGGACAATCGCAAATCACTGGCGGCTCGAAATAGCGACGACAGCTCTATCCTGAAGACAATTTTATCGGTCCTCCCCGCAAGGCGACGGCGGGACGCGATAATGCATTTGTAGCAAGGGAAAAATGCCCACCGCTTCCGGCCAAGAAAAAAGTCGCCGGACGCTATTCCGGATTGGGTCATCTTCATGTAACATCTTAAGTGTTGCAGTGGCGTCGGAGATGTCCGGAGTGAGCCAGAGTTTACCTTTTCGCGGCGTTCGCACGCTTCTCACGGAGCGCACGGCAGCGCCAACGCGCCTGCCGCGTGTCCGACTGAGCGGCAGAAGGTGCAACTTTCATGCGACGGGCTTCGGCGCCTCGTCCATCTCGGAGCTTTTGTGGGCCGGATTTGCCTCGCGCTCTTCGGACTTCGGCCGTCAATCTGCGTTTTGACGACGGGCGGCGTTAGTTGAAAATTATCGCCAGGCGGCGTTAGGGGATGCCCGATGCTAGATCAAAAACGTCTCTTCTGCGTAGCCACTGAAAAGCAGGCGCCTGATTGGTTGGTGTCCCTGCTGAAAAATAATGGAATCGAACGCATCGATCTCGATCAGGCGACGGATACGGGATACGACGTTTCCAAGCACGGGCCGCTGCTGGGCGTGATTGTCGAAAAACCAGGGGCTATCAAACCGGGAGTCGCCTTGTTTCCGAAAGGACTCGAGGAAGACTCGACATTCGTTTTCGACTCGACCGAAGCGACAACCCGAGTTTGTTTTTGGCTTGCCAAACGAGCGACGGCCTTTGCGCGATTGTCGCTTGCTGAAAACAGTCGAAACCTTATCGCTCTGGGCGAGGTCAGGTCCAGGCTGCGAGAAGTTCAAACCTCGTTCTCGCATCTCGAGGAATATCTGACGTCGGTCCCCTTCGCTCGTGATTGGCTCGCTTTCGCCCTGCCAGACGCGGAGGATTACTGGACGTTTTCTGAAGCAAGTACGGGCCTGAACTCCTACGTCACTTTGACGCAAGCCCTTCCGCAGGTCGTACCCTTTCCGAGCGGGGTGTCGCTGAAGCTCCAGCATGTTCGTCGAGGCGGCAACGAAAAGCAGCAAATATATCTCTCGGTGATCGGGCGCTGGTCGCGCAAATCCATCGGTCAGTGGGTCGTGTCGCTCGATGCTATTTCGGGACCCTGGACCCGATTTGAGATGCCGTCTTCCATCAAGGCTCTCGACGAGCCAATGGAAATTTCTCTGACAATCCCTTATTCAGCAACGCCTATCGTCTCAGTGGGCCTTGGCAGAGCAACCCCGATCAAGGATTACGCGCTTGCGATCAATGGCAAACGTGAGGGCGACCGACCTCTTTCCGTCCGCGTATATTCCGGGCTGCCGGGAAACATGAGGCAACCGACGGTCGGCGCGTTGATGCCGGTCGAAAGTATCGAAATCGGAGATATCAGCCGCGTCGACCTGCGAGTTCCCGCGCCTTTGGCGAAAACCTATATTAGCGGCTCGCGCGAAGAGCATCGGACGTTGGGCCAGGAACATCTTGCGCAGTGTCAGCTTGTCGAGACGGCTGAACTTGCCGATTTTGACGTCGTAAAGTTGATGCCGCAATACAATGGCATTCTCGTTCATCCGACAGGAAAAGAGCCAACTATCGCCGTTGTGCCTCACGTCCCGTTTGGCGGCGGTGAAAAACTGAGCATACTGGTAAGCCATGTCGGAACGCAATCGGAGGCTGCAATCGAGTGCGCCGCAGCTGTATTGAAAAGTGCTCACAACAGAAATGGCGGTTCATTAGGCGACATCGTGGGTCATCGGGGATCTGAATATTGGGAACCCTTGGACTGGATGGCCGTCACTCCCGGCGACGCAATTCAGATTCATTGCAATCTTCCGGAGGGAATTGAGACGGGCGACATACTTCTTTTTTCAAGATCTCCATCAGGAAATTGCCAGTTCGCGTGGAGCATTTTCGGGGGTATGTATATCAGCCGCACGGCCGATAAATACGCGATGCGCACGGAAGGACAGGCCGCGTGATCGAAATTGCATTCGTTGTGCCGCTATACAAGCATAGTCAGCTCGTCTGCGAAGCGATCCAGTCTGTCCTTGCCGCATCCCAGGAGTCAGGAATCAACGTCGCTGTCGTCATTGTCGATGATGGATGTCCGCATCTTTCAAGTCACCTTACGAGTCTCTCCTTATCAATCGCAAACGAGCAGATTTACTACATAAGAGGGACAAATCAGGGTTTATCGTCTGCCCGAAATCGTGGGATCGATTACGTTCTCGCCAAAATGCCTCAAATCGAGGGGATTTTCTTTCTCGACGCGGACAATTTGCTGGAGTTGCACGCTGTTCGGTCGATGAAGGATGCTCTCGATCAGCATCCGGATGCTGATTGGTTTTATCCGGACATGAATATGTTCGGGCTGGACTACCATGCCGACTTTCGCGGAGATTATCTTCCGTTGATCCACGCTGTGATGAATATTTCCGACGCTGGCAGTCTGGTGCGGACGCGTGTGTTTCGATCGGGGCATCGCTTCGATGAAAATATGAAAGCCGGATATGAAGACTGGGATTTCTGGTTGTCGCTATTAGAGGCGGGTTGCCGGGGGATGCATTGGCCCGGTCTGGGTTTTCGCTATCGAAAGCGGCCTGAGAGCATGCTCGCGGACTCCAATCGGGAGCATGCCAATATTTCCAATTACATGAGACATAAGCATCGCTGGACTGGCGATTCGAAATCCCTCCTATGTATGGAGATGTCCGATCTTCCAAGATATGCGATTTATCTTGCGGACGAGGCGCGAGTCGTGTTGACCAGCACCGCCCAATCCGAGCAAAAGAGCATGCCGCTCGAGGAATATAGAAAGTTGTTTGTTTGCGCGATGAAGCAGCCAAACTGTTTTCATCCCGGCTGCTTTCTCGTTGTGACGACCTCCAACACGTTGAGCGCGATAAATGATTTACGCGTCTCGAACTGGATTTTCTTCGATCTCGAACGGAGGACACAGTCAGATAATCTCGCTGTGACAGAATTATTCGAATCCTCGGATGAGTTTGTCGAGCCTGCGACTGTTGACTCGTCCGAGGGCGCTGCTGCGCAACTCGCAATGATCAGTATGACGTTGGCAAGAGAAATTCTCAGTGATTCGGAGGATTTGCGGATCCGTTCCCTGACCACGAGGGAGCCGGAGGTGAGTGTCAACTGCCGGCGGGTCTCAATGCCGTCGAGCGCTGGGAATCTCGGAGCCAAGACTGCGGTATTCTACTTCGCGTCGTTTTTTATGGAGTTGCGCGCTTACGGAGGAGCATTCGTGAGACAATGGCCGGCGACGCTAATGAAAGTCGGGTCGCCGGACCGTTCAACTATCTACAGATTGATTTGCTCGAATCTCGGTGTCGATGGCATGCAAGCCGGCAATGACATAGCAGCGATAGATGTCGCCTTCTTGCTGCCTATCATGGAGTTCGGCGGCGTGGAACGCGTTGCGTGCGCCGTCGCCCTCGCCCTGAAACGTCGGGGCGTGCGCTGCCATGCTGTCGTAATTGGCGCCTCTCGTGTCAATTGGGACGCAACGCTTCGCGAGGCGTTCGATTCTCTCAATTTTGTCGATGTCACTGGATTTCAGGGCTGGCGCGGCCGTACTTATGAGGGAACTAAATTGCCCGCTTGGGACGACGAACATGTCGTCTCCTCCGCCGCCGGGTTCTTTACATCTTATGACGTTGTACTGTCTTGTAACGGATCAAAAATGCTCGGCATGTTTCGCAAGCTGCAGCAAATGGGGATCGTGACGGGCGCATACTTGCACGCAAACGACGTGAAGCCGACAGGTCGTATCGTTGGTCATCCACAAGTCGCTCTCGCATACGAATATGCGTTGGATCTGGTGATAACCTGCTCCCACCAACTTGGTGCGGAATTGCTCGGACGCGGAATGGCGAATGACAAGATCGTTGTCGTTCCAAATTCGACGGGAATTAATGAAGAGCGCCTGCGCGCGCGCCACTGGCTGTCACATCGTCGCGCAGGGGCCAAGAAAAGACTCGGTCTAAATGTGCTGCTTATGGGTCGCTTCGACTATCAGAAGGGTCTAGATAGAATTCGACAGCTTCTTTCGATCGACTGGCACAATCATAATATCAGATTCAGGCTGGTAGGGAAATCTGTAATAGATCAACGTGATGTGAAGCATATAAACCATACTCGAATCGAGCCGGCGGTCTATAATGCAGATGAGTTGATAGATCTGCTCGAATGGGCAGACGTGTTGCTCTTGCCTTCGCACTATGAAGGGCTCCCGCTTGTCGTTATAGAAGCGATGATTGCGGGTGTCGTGCCGGTGGTCGCCGACTGCGGAGCAATGCGAGAATTGATAGAAGATGGCGTTAATGGGCTTATTGTTTCACAGGAATTCTGCGTCGAAGATATGACAACACGATTGGCCTATCTGGCTGCTAACGCGGACGAAAGATTGAAAATTGCTGAATCGGCGATTGCTTCGGTTGAGGATCGTAGTTGGGATAATGCGATAATAGATTTGCACGAGCGTATACGCCGCGAAGTTACTTCACGACGAGCAAGTCTCTATTGTGAACAGGGATTCGTCGCGGACGTTGCGAAGCACGCCAATGATCGTTGCTTCTCTGAACTGGATTTGCATCTCGAGGAGGATACGAACGGCGGTCAAGTCGACCCTGCCCGCATTTTATTGCCGGAGGCGACCGGATGATAGGATAGACCCGGTCGACGAAGTTCGCTCATCGTATAATAGAGAACACTGAACGTGGGTCGGGGCATAAGGGCGAGGCGCAACATTCAATAAAATTCGGGTTAATGTTTTGCGGGGAGCAGAAAACGCCAAATCCGCAGAAGGTAGACCTCTCTTTTATGGACGACATGAAAAGCGTGCCGCCAAGATGTCGATGATTTAAGCGTGTTGAAAATTTTCGAGGAGAATGTAGCAGGTGAAGATCCCGCGATCAGGGCGGTGGTTGGGTTGGCGATTAAAGCTTCGTCCAACGATTGCGACACGATGCTCCCTAAAATGAAACGGGCGAGGAGATAATATCGAGTTGAGCCTGCTTCAACACCTTTGGATTGAAAACGGCTGTTTGATTTCTGAAGCGAAGCATCTCGCGTTCGATCGCTTATCCAGCCCTTCGTGCAAGTGCCTGACGTAACCTTGGCGCACATTAGGAGAACACGAAACATTGTGGTCGCGAAAGCCGCCTGCGTCGACGCGCGTCCGACATACGGCTATCGGCGCATCTGCGCGCTCGGGAACTGCAAATTGCCAGCCGAAGGCAGGTCGCCTGTGAATATGAAGCGCATTTGGTGGATTATGAAGGGCAACGGCCTCACGCTCGAACGCCGCACGGCGCGAAGGCCGGGCCGCGCCCATGACGGCAAAGTCATTACGATTCGCACGGTTTGACGCTGTTGCTCCTGCCGGTTCGAAGCTCGCAGAGCAATGGCGTATCGGAAGGCTTCTTGAAGGCGCTCACGCGCGGCTAAGCCCGACTCGCCGTCTCGCCAGACATCCAACAATCCTAGCCAGGCTGACGCGCTGGATGGAGAAATCTTGCGAAGCTCTCCGCCAATCGGGCCTGAATTTCCGATCCTCTCGGGAGTTCATCCGCCTCAGTGCGTAACCAGCCAGACCGTTGTCCGTTCAAATGGAGGGCAGTCCATAATCCACATGCCGATGCTTTGCAAAGTCAAAACAACATCAATAGTGTGGTTCAGCCGCGGCCCGATTGCCTACGCCCGGGACAAGTGACGGCTGCGCTCGAGAACGAAAATTGAGAAGTGTGGAAGGTTTTCGCATTGCTGATGAATGTAAATAAAGTTAGGCCACGCTTCGCCATAGACCAATATCGATTATGAAGGCTGTGCGAAGCGTCATGGCTCATAGGTGTAGTGAGAGAGCGGACGCAAATGATACGTTGCAATGCAGCGGCGCGAGATTTCCGTCGAGCCCGTTGAAGAAAAGTGGGGCCGATCCGCGGGTCGATAAGAACCGCGTTTGGATAGGCGATTTGACGAAGCAACCGGAGATTCTTTGATGCTGCATGTTAATAACGATACCTATCAGCCGGATCTCATTTACGATTTGGGGATGCATCATGCGCTGGACACGAAGTTCTATCTGGACAAGAGGTTTCGTGTAGTTTCCCTCGAGGCCAATCCCGCTTTCGTCGAAGCGGCGCATCAGGAGCATGAGGCGTTCGTCGAAGCGGAGAGGCTTTTCATCGTCAATCGGGCTTTATGGCGTAATTCGGGTGAAACAATCTCATTTTATGTCAATCCGATACAGGACGACTGGTCGAGCGCGTTCAAGGACTGGGCGGAGAAGGGCGGACACGTCAGTCAGGAAATCAAGGTCGAAACCATCACGATCAGCCAAATGTTCGATGATTATGGTGTTCCTTACTATCTCAAATGCGATCTTGAAGGGGCGGATGAACTGGTTGTTCAGCAGCTGCTGGCCGATCCGCGCCGACCGGCCTTCGTTTCGATTCAAGCAACTTCCCTTGGCGCATTGGCCCATCTTTTCGCAGCAGGGTACGATCTGGTTCAGATCGTCAATCAAGACCTCAACAGCGCTATGACGCCGCCAAACCCGGCGCAGGAGGGGTTGTTCGTTCCCGTCTGCTTCAACGGTCACATGAGCGGCTTATTCGGACGCGAACTGCCGCATGCTGGATGGCTGAGTTTCGAGGACGCGGCGAGGGATTATCTCGCTTTCAGGGAACTCCAGAAACACAATAGTCCGCTCGTACATGGATGGATGGATTTCCATGTCACGAGCAGCGCGACATTGAAACAGCTGGGAGTTATCCAATAGGTTTGGATTCAGTTGAAATTCGAATGGGAGTCAGGCGTATCGTTGAACGAAAATGACATGCGGTTCTTGGTTCGATTGCTCGCCCCCAATTTTCAGGCTGGCGTATTTGAGACCGATCGTCCGGTCCTTTAACTGGAGCTAAACATGATCGACGTTCTCATTCTGACAGACATAGCAGCCGTTATTGGAATGCTTGTTCCGCGAAAGACGTTTGTCGGTATTGGAGGATTATGGGGCCTGAAAAACGAAATAGTGGCGCCCGCGCTGAGAGCGGGGGGCGACCTCTGCGATGATGGCGGACATCGTTCCTCAATGTCGCGGCTTGAGTTTTTTAGCCGATTCCCCTCGGTTTTCGCCACAAACAGATAAAGCGCCTTGGGTTCAGGATCCACGATGCGCTCGGTTTTGATCGTGTGCTCCCAACTGTCGCAGAACGCGCAGAGATAGTGGAGCGTTGACCCCCGCAGAATTAATGCCGAGCGCGCGCGGCGCGCGGTTCAGCCCGCATGTGAGATGGCGGCGACGTAATCTCGCCAGCAGTCCATCGGCGCCGCGCGAAAGGATTCGTGAAACGCCTCGTCGAACGGCGCGCCGCTCTCGAGGCTGCGCAGCAGGCGCCCGAAGGCGACGGGATCGCGCGCCCGCAGCCAGGCGATGAAGACAGCCGCCTGCCGGAAGGCCAGTCGCTGGCGGTAGGAGTAAGCGTCGAGAGCGCCCGTCGCGGAAGGCTCGCGCTCGAAGCGGATGTCGGTGAAATCGAACCACGGACGATCGTCGAGAATGACGGCGTAGCCGTCGCGGATCGCCTGCGCGGCCTCCTCGTCGCTGACGCCCTCGGCGCCGCCGCCCTTCGAAACCGTCACGGCAAGGCCTTCGGTGAACCACGGCGGCGGGCGCGGCGCGTGGCGCGGTCGCCAGCCGAAGAAATGAATATGCGACAATTCATGGGTCAGCACGCCGTCGAGCCGCGCGCGCTCTTCCCCGCACAGGGTCGGCGAGAGCAAGGCGCGTCCCGCTCGCGAAACGCCTGCGACGCCAGAGTCGCCGAGGCCGTTTGCGCGCGCGTAAGTGTCGAAGGATTCGTAGACTCCGATCAGCGGGGCTTTCGCGAAGGGGCGGCCATGCTCGCTCTCGACGCGTCTTAGCGCGCCGGGAAGGATCGCGGCGACCTCTTGCGCGCAGGCGCGCGCCGCCGGCTCGAAGCGGATGCGCCCGTCGCTTTCGAGCGCGGGCAGGGCGCCCGGGTCATTCAGCTCGGCGAGGAGCGCATGACGCAACGCCGGCCTTGCCGTCAGGGAAATGACAACGGCGGCTGTGAGCGTCAGCGCCGCCGTCGCGGCAAATCGGAGGAGGCGCATGGCGGCGCTCCGTTCGTGGACGACGCCGCCATTTTGCGCTCCCGCCGGGCCGCCGTCACGCGGCTTTCGCCTCTCTCATCAGTTCAACGAAGCGGCGGAACAGATAATGGCTGTCCTGAGGTCCCGGCGAGGCCTCGGGGTGATGCTGCACCGAGAAGGCCGGTCGGTCCGTCAGAGCGATGCCGCAATTGGAGCCGTCGAAGAGCGAGCGATGCGTTTCGACCGCATTCTCCGGAAGCGTGTCGCGATCGACCGCGAAGCCGTGGTTCATCGACACGATCTCGACCTTGCCCGTGGTGAAGTCCTTCACCGGATGATTGGCGCCGTGATGTCCTTGCGGCATTTTCCGCGTCCTGGCCCCGACGGCGAGCGCCATCATCTGGTGACCCAGACAAATACCGAAAGTCGGAACCTTCGCAGCCAGCAGGTCCCGGATGACGGGCGCGGCGTATTTCCCCGTCTCGGCCGGGTCGCCCGGCCCGTTGGAGAGGAAGACGCCGTCGGGTTTTAGCGCGAGAATTTCCGCGCTCGTCGCCGTCGCGGGCGCGACGATAACCTCGCAGCCCTGTTCCGCCAGCAGGCGCAGGATGTTGCGCTTCACGCCATAGTCGATGGCGACGACGCGATATCTCGGCGCGCCCTCGCGCGCGCCATAACCCGCGCCGAGCTTCCAGGTGGTCTCGCGCCAGTCGAAGCGCTCTTTCGCGCCCACGGTCGGGACGAGGTCCATCCCGTCGATGCCCGGCCAGGCCGCGGCCTTCGCCTTGAGCGCGGCCATGTCGAACCGGCCGTCCGGCGAGTGGGCAATGACGGCGTTCTGCATCCCCTTTTCGCGGATCAGCGCCGTCAGCGCGCGCGTGTCGATTCCGCAAAGAGCCACGATCCCGCGCTTCTCGAGCCAGCTCGTCAGCGTCGACTCGGCGCGGAAATTGGATGGGTCCGTCACCGGCGCGCCGAAAATCGCGCCGACCGCGCCGGCGCTGCGGGCGAGATCGACCGTCTCGACGTCGTCCTCATTGGCCCCGACATTGCCGATGTGCGGGAAGGTGAAAGTGACGATCTGCGCGGCGTAGGACGGGTCGGTGAGAATTTCCTGATAGCCTGTCATGGCGGTGTTGAAGCAGACCTCGCCCACCGCCTCGCCGACGGCGCCAAGGCCGTAGCCCTCGATAACCTCGCCGCTCGCGAGCACCAGCACGCCGGTGTGCACCGGCTTCGTCCAGCCATTGTCTTGATTGACGCTCATGTTCCGCTCTATTCCCTGTTGACCGTGGATTTAGTCCATCCGACCCCGAAATGGAAACCCTATGCGCGAGAAGATCACCCAGGACCTGAAAGACGCAATGAAGGCAGGCGACCGCGCCAAGGTGGACGCCCTGCGCCTCATCAATGCGGCGCTCAAGGACAAGGATATCGAGGCGCGCGGGGCGGGCAAGACGCTCACAGGGGACGATGTGCTGGCCCTGCTGCAGAAGATGATCAAGAGCCGGCAGGAATCGCTCGACATCTATGAGAAGGCCGGCCGCGAGGATCTCGCTTCGAAGGAGCGCGGCGAAATCGCCGTGATCTCCGCCTATCTGCCGCAGCAGCTCACCGAAGCCGAGGCGGCGGAGGCGATAAAGGCGGCCATCGCCGAGGTGGGCGCGGCGTCCATCAAGGACATGGGCAAGGTCGTCGCCGCGCTCAAGGCGAAATACACGGGCCGCATGGACTTCGCCAAGGCCAGCGCAGCGGTCAAGGCGGCGCTGAACGGGTGACAGGCGCCGGCTGAGCCTCGGCCGCTAGGACCACATTGCGAAAAAGTGATGGGGCGGGCCGCGGCCGTCTCCCAATTCGAGCGCCTCCGCCGCCGCCAGAGCGCCCTCCAGCCAGACCTTCGCCGCGGCGATGGCGTCGATGAGCCCCGTGCCCTTGGCGAGTTCGGCGGCGATGGCGGAGGAGAGCGCGCAGCCTGTGCCATGGGTGTGGCGCGTCTCGACGCGGCGGCCATGGAAAACGCGGATCTCGGCGCCGTCGGCGAGCACGTCGAGGGGTTCGCCCGCAAGGTCGCCGCCCGTAACAAGCACGGCGCGCGCGCCGGCGTCGGTCAGCAGACGCCCCTGCGCCGCCATTTCATCGAGCGTGCGGGCAAGCGGCGTGTCGGTGAGCGCGCTCGCTTCATGGAGGTTGGGCGTGACGAGCCGGGCGAGGGGCAGCAGCGTCGTGGAGAGCGCCGTCTCCAAACCTGCCGAGGCGAGGCTGACACCCTGCGTTGGAACGAGCACCGGATCGAGCACGACATTTAGCGGCGCTTCCCACAGCGCGCCGGCGATCGCCCGGGCGATTTCCGGCGTCGCGACCATGCCGATCTTGATGGCGTCCGGCCGAATGTCCGACATCACCGCCTCGATCTGCGCCGCGACAATGTCCGGTGCGACGGGGAAGGCCGCCGTTACGCCGCGCGTGTTCTGCGCGGTGAGCGCGGTGACCGCCGCCATGCCGTAACAGCTGAAGGCGGAAAAAGTCTTGAGGTCGGCTTGCACGCCCGCTCCGCCCGAAGGGTCGGACCCGGCTATGGAGAGGAGCTTCGGGATTCGGGCCTGCATGAGTCCTAGTTAGCGCAGTCGCTCTGCTCGCCCAAGCGTCGGACGCCGTACGGACCGCGTTCGCGCGTCTTTCGGCTTCCCGGTCGCCGTTTCGCCGCGTAACAGCCTCGAACTTCTCATCTTCCGTGAACGCGACGCTAATCTTTACGATGCAATTTCATTGCTCGATATCGCCGCCGCGCCCCGGCATGCATGCTCCCGCCTTGCTGCGGAGGGAAATTCGAAGGTTGGAGAAATGAAGAGGATCTTCTGTCTTTTCGCCATTCTGATACTGGCGTCGCTACAAACGCGCGCCGCCGACGCGGCGCCGAACTGGACCGTCTACAGGGACGTCAGATATGGCGTGAGCGAACAGGAGAAGGCGGATCTTTATCTGCTCAACAGGGGCGTGAACCCGGTCGTCGTCATGATCCACGGCGGCGGATGGCAGGGCGGCGACAAATCTTCCTACGCCGGCTACTACGCAGAAATGTACGCCCGGGCGGGCTTCCATGTGGTGGCGATCAATTACCGCCTTGCGAAATACGGCGATCGCTCGACTCAATGGAACGCCCAGTTGCAGGACGTGCAGCTGGCGATACGCTGGCTGCGCCAATATGCGAGCGCGTTGCGGATCGACCCCGCCCGCATCGGCGCTGTCGGCGACTCCGCCGGCGGCCATCTCGCATTGTTTCTAGGGTCTCTCGCGACGTCGGCCCCGAATATGACGGGCGGGATCGATCGCGCGGCCTTCTTCCCGGCCCTGTCGCCGAAGGTGTCGGCGGTGGTGGACATGTTCGGACCGACCGATCTCACCCGGCCTGAAATGTATACGCAGCTTGCGCCTTCGGCTCTGTTCGGCGCGCGGCCTTACCCGGTGGTTCCGAATCTGTACCGTAACGCGTCGCCTATCTTCACTTTGAGCACACGGACGGCGCCCGCCTGCGTCGTCCACGGCACCCTCGATCCGGTCGTCCCGGTGTCGCAGTCGCTCTCCCTGATCAGCAGACTGTCGCAGCTCGGCGTGTCCTACAAGTTCATCCCCTTCCTCGGCGGCCATTCATTCTCGGGCCTCTCAGGGACGCAGAGAACCGCCATCGACCGCGCCGCCTTGCTCTGCATAAGCAACATCTTGCGGCCCAATCCATTAAATGCGCTCTGAACCGGCGCGCCGCGCCACCGAAAGCGTGACTGGTCTTCAAGGTAGAGACGCCCGGCGCGGAGCAAGGCTCCGCGCCGCGACGGGCCCTGTCAGCCGTGAGACTTCGGCAGCGTCAACACGCCGGCGTCGCCATTCTCCGCGCCGAAAGCAAGTCGCGCGCCCCTCGCATCCCATGCGAGCGCGCTGATGCGGGCGTTTTTCGAGTCCTCCGCCATGCGGCGCACGAGGATTTCCGAGCCGTCGGAGATGCGGGCAAGCATGACGAGTCCGTCTTCATAGCCGATGGCGACGACCAGCGCGCCGGGATGGAAGGCGACGCGCGTCACCGGCACGTTCACGCGCACGCCGCATTCGCGCGGCGCCTGTCCCATGGGGCCGTCCTTGCCGGAGAAGGGCCAGATGATGCAGGCGTCCGCGCCCGAGGTGGCGAGCCATTTCCCGTCATGCGACCAGGAAAAGCTGCGGGTCTTCCCCGGATAGCCCGCCATGCGCATGTGCTTGCCGTCCGCGACGCGCCAGCCGTGGAGCGTGTTCTCCTGCATGGAGGTGACGAGGAATCGCCCGTCTGGCGAAATCGTCGTGTCGAGATGCGAGCCGTTCCAGCTGAGCAATTCCGGCTTGCCGGCGTTGGGGAACCAGAGGGTCGCGCCATTGTAATGCGCGATGGCGAGGCGGTAGCCCTTGGGGAAGAAGGCGAGGCCTCGCGAAGTCGACGGTATGTCGAGCGATTTCTCCTCGCCTTTGGCCGAGCGCGTCCGCACCCAGCGACCCGCCGACCAGGCGATGGCGCCTTCATGCAGCGCCAAGGCGTCGATCCATTTGCCCTTCTCGTCGGCGATCGTTTCGCACGCGCCGGTCTCGTCGGTCGCGACCACGCGGCCGTCGTCTCCGCCCGTGACGATGCGGCGCCCGTCACTCGCGACGACGAGGATAGAGGCGTCGGGATGCGCCGGAACGCGCCGCCCCTCCGCACCATCGCCAAAACGCAATTGGCCGTCGGCCAGCGCGAAAACGGGCGTATCCCCGAGAAACGCCGCGCCTGCCGCGGCCTCGCCGAGAGCGATGGTCTCGACGTTGGAGGTCAGAGTCGGATAGTCGGTCACGAAAGCTCTCTCGTCAGGCGCCCTCTTGCGCGGGCGCGCCCCAGCCGGCCGGCAGGCGCGGGCGGCGCTTGCGGAACTGGCCGCGCGTCACCAGCGCGAAAGCGATGGCGTCAAGTCCCGCGAGGGTCAGCCACCAGAGCTGCTCCGCCGCCGGTCCCAATAGGCAGATGACGAAGCCGGCGCCAAGTCCGCCGAGCAGAAAGGGCGCAAGCGCCGGCCGCGTTCCGCCTACCGCGAGGCTCGCCCGCACGGCGACCAGCGCCAGCGCCGCCGCGCCGAGAACGCCGAGATCGAACCAGATCTGGAAAATCAGGCTGCGCGGCGTCGCCGGCGTCAGATAGCCGCCCAGAACGCCCCAGGTCGCGGCGCCGAAGCCATGGCCGATCAGCGTGCGCGGCCCGTCGCTCGCGATCATGTGGCCCCAGAAGGCGAGGTGCTTGAAGAACGCCGGCGGACTCTCGGGCCAGACGAGATGCGTCGAGAAGGCGGCGAGCGGGGCGAGCAGGATGATCGCCGCCATCAGCGCGGCGAGCGCCATGGACATCTGCCGGGCGCGGCCGAAGGCGGCGGCGAAGACGACTGCGCCGCCGACCAGCGCCGGAAGGGCGTTCGGAGCCTTCGACAGATAACAGGCGAGGATCGTGCCCACCCCCAGCGCCGCGGCCGAATACCAGCGGCCGCGCACGGCGAGCGCGCCCATCGCGGGCCAGACGAGCAGCGCGAGCCCGAGCCCCGCGCGGGCGAGGGGGCCGACGTCGAGAATGTCCTCGATCGAATATTGAGGTTTCAGCAGCAGCGTGATCGCGACCAGCGCCACCGCCGCGATCGCTGCGCCGATCGGCAGAAGATTGAGATTCGACGTCTTGGTGCGCAGCGGCAGAAAGCCGGTCGCCACGGCGACGAGTCCCAGCGTAGCGACAGCCTTGCCGAATCGCTCGCCCGGGCCGCTGAAGGGCGTCCAGAGCAGGGAAAGCCCGGTCCAGAGCACGAGCAGCATGGCGGCGAGCATAGGCGGCGACAGCAGGATCGCGCGCAGCGACCGGCCGGCGCGCGCGTCCTCCGAGAGGCTGGCCGAAATGAGCAGCAGCGCCGCCCCGATCGGCAGAAGGATGTAAACGGTCTGGCGCGCGAGGATGGGCGCGACAAGCGAGATCACGAACAGCAGGAAGACGCCTACGCGCAGCAGGAGGCGGGCGGCTTCCTCCGCGGGGTCGTCGGCGGGGCGTCGTGAAAACGTAAACATCGGACTGGCGCTGCGGAGTGGGAGCTGAATCGGGCTTGGTCGGAGACCTTAAAATGAAATGGCGGAGCATGTGTGTGTTGCAACGCACGATTCCGGTCTGAGGGCTAATTTTTTCCCCACTGTGTCTCTTTTGCCCATTCCAGCCGCACGGTCTCGTCCAGTTCTGTTGACATGTGACGGGGTTGCAGTGCGGCGACGCGCGCCGGCGCCAGCCGCGCCAGCGCCCAGACCGCCGCGCCACGGACCACCGGCTCCGGATCGTCGAGTAACCGCTCGGCCTCCGCTGCAAGCGCGCGGTCGCCGCTGTTGCCGATGGCGACCAGCACGTTGCGGAGGAAACGGGCGCGGCCGATCCGCTTGACGGGCGAGCCGGAAAAGAACGCGCGAAAGCCGGCGTCGTCGAGCCGGGCGAGTTCGCCGAGCGGCGGCGCGTCGAGATCGGGACGGGCGGCGAGCTTCGCCTCGCGCGTCGCCACGGCGAATTTGTTCCAGGGACAGACGGCGAGGCAATCGTCGCAGCCGTAAATCCGGTTGCCGATGGCCGTGCGGTATTCGCGGGGGATCGGCCCTTTGTTTTCAATGGTCAGATACGAGACGCAGCGGCGGGCGTCGAGCCTGTAGGGGCCGATGAAGGCCTGCGTCGGGCAGATGTCGAGGCAGTTGCGGCAGGAGCCGCAATGGTCGCGCTCCGGCGGGTCGGGGGTGAGGCGCAAATCGGTGAAGATTGCGCCGAGAAACAGCCAGGACCCGAAAACACGCGAGACGAGATTGCTGTGCTTGCCCTGCCATCCGAGCCCGGCGGCCTGCGCCAGCGGCTTCTCCATGACGGGGGCGGTGTCGACGAAGACTTTGACCTCGCCGCCGCCCGCGCGCTTGAGCATGAAAGCCGCCAGCTGCTTGAGCCGTCCCTTGACGATGTCGTGATAGTCGCGGTGGCGGGCGTAGACCGAAATCGCGCCGCTTTGGCGCTTTTCGAGCGCCGCGAGCGGGTCCTCGGCTGGACCATAGTTGAGACCCAGCATCACGACGCTGTTGACATTGGGCCAGAGGGCGCGGGGGGACACGCGGCGGTCGGCGGTTTCCGCCAGCCAGCCCATGTCGCCATGAGCCCCCAGCGCCAGCCATTCCCTCAGGCGTCCGGCGAGTTCCGGCGCAGCCTCCGCGGGCGCGACGCGGCAGGCGTCGAAGCCGAGCGAGAGCGCGTGAGCGCGGATGTCGTCCTCGAGCGTCAGAAGTCCAGTTCGGCGTAGAGCGGCGACGGCGTCATGCCCGGCGCCCGGTCGGCGAGAAGCGGTCGGAAGGCCGGCCTCGACTTGATCCGCTGGTACCAGTGCTTCGCCGCTTCGTCCTCGTCCCATGGCGCGTCGCCCAGATAGTCGGCGCAGGAAATATGCGCGGCCGCCGCGAAATCGGCGTAGGTCAGACGATCGCCGGCGAGCCAGTTCCGCGTGCTCGTGAGATAGCCGATGTAACGCATATGGTGGCGGATGTTCGCGCGCGCGACCCGCAGCACGTCCATGTCCGGCGCGCCGCCCTGGGGCGAGAAGCGCTTGTAGACCTTTTCCTTCACCAGCCAGCCGGTCACTTCGTCGAAGAATTTGACGTTGAACCAGTCGACGAGGCGCCGCGTCTCGATTCGCGGGCCCTTCTCCTGCGGCAGCAGACGCTGCACGCCGCGCGCGGGGCCATAGACCTCGTCCAGATATTCGGCGATCACGCCGACGCCCGGGACGACCGAACCGTCGTCGTCGATGAAGACCGGGGTCCGGCCGGCAGGGTCGAGCGCCAGAAATTCGGGGCGTCTGTCAGCGGCGCGCTCCTCGATCAGCTCAGCGTTGACGCCATATTCAGCGAGAACAAGCCGGACGAAGCGGGAATGAGGGCAGAGCGGGTGATGATAGAGGGTGGGCATGAGGCCTGTTCGCGGCGGCGCGGGACGATTGCGCCGATTTCCTGTATGTTCGAGCCGAATAACGTCACAAGCTGGCGCTTTTGCGGCTCACACAGCGGCGTCTTTGCCGCCGCGCGTAGAGGATATGCCATGATTCGTTTCGCATTCGCACTGTCTCTGGTCCTGACAGGTTGCGTTTCCGTTAGCGCCGAGCCGCTCAAGGATACGGTTCCGAACATTTCTGTCGTCGGAGAGGCCTTCGAGGAAGTTGCGCCGGACCGAGCGACGCTGCGTTTCGGCGTCGTGACCGAGCGCCCGACCGCCGCCGAGGCGGCGACCGAAAATGCGCGCGTCGCCGCAGAAATCCTCGCCGAACTCAAGTCGCTGGGCGTCGCGGACGTCGACATCCAGACGCAGGGCGTCACGCTCGAGCCCTTCACGATAGAAGAGCATGACGCCAAGGGAAAATCGAAAGGCGTGCAGAAACTCTACCGCGCCCGCAATGATCTGGCCGCGCGGGTGAAGCCGCTCGACAAGGCCGGGGCGATCGCCGGACGGCTGATCGACAAGGGCGTGAACAGTTTCGATGGGGTGGAATATGACTTTTCCAATCCCGACGAGAAGCTCGACGCCCTGCGCGCCGCGGCGGTGAAGGACGCAGAGCGTCGCGCCAGAACCTACGCGGAAGCAGCCGGCCTGCGCCTCGGTCGCGTCCTCGAGATCCGCCCCGTGGACAGCGAGATTCCGCAAATGCGCCCCTATGCGGCGCGCCTGGCTCCGGCTCCCGAGGCGACTCAGGTTCCGATGCGGCCCGGCCTGCAGCGGATTTCTTCGCGCGTCAGCGTCACCTGGGCCTTGGGGCGCTGAGGCTCAGGAGACCGGTTTTGCGCTCTGTAAAGCAAACTGCCCGTAATTACAGCGTGTTGCCTATTGCAATGCTTGATCTTTAGGCGCCGATTCGCTATCGCAACGCACAAATCCGGGATAGGCTGATAGTGGCGAAAAGCTTGGGCTTTCGCCGCAGCGTGATGAGGACGCCCATGGCTCGCATCATCTTTTACGAAAAGCCGGGCTGCGCCGGCAACGCCAGACAAAAAGCGCTGCTCCTCGCTTCCGGACATCAGGTCGACGCGCGCAACCTGCTCACCGAGCCCTGGAGCGCGCCGAGCCTGCGCCCCTATTTCGGCTCCAAGCCTGTCGAGGAATGGTTCAACACCGCTTCCCCGCGGATCAAGTCGGGAGAAATCGACCCCGAAAAGGTAAATCCGCAGGAAGCGCTGATGATGATGATCCTCGACCCGACGCTGATCCGCCGCCCGCTCATGCGCGTCGGCGATCATTGCGAGGCGGGCTTCGATCGCGAGGCGGTTCGGGCCTGGGTCGGCCTGAAGGCGGATGCGGATGACGCTGTCGACGGCTGCATTCATGTGATCGAAAGCGACGCCGCCTGAAAGAGACGCGAGCGGACGGCGCGCGGCGCCCGCGCGACTATTGTCTCCGACCGGCGATCAATTTCCAGTAGCCATTGTTTTATATTGAATTTGCTCATGCGATCGGCCGCTGGCCCGGCTGATTCTCGCAATGCCCGGCGACGGCCTGGCCACTTGATCACGCGCGCCGCAAAAGAAGCAAGGCTCCACCATCAAGATGTTACATCATTGGTGTTGTATTCCAGCCTTGCCAAAATATAATCTGCACAACCGCTTACATGGCCGCTTGGCGCTTTCGGGCCTTAGCGGAATTGCACAGCTGGCGCTGTGGGGTTTATAATTAATGTTATCGGCCGCGCGGCCTGCCGCTCCATTCCGGCCGCGGAGTTGAACATCGCCAATGAACGGCGCAGATTTGCAAGCCTTTATCGAGAATATGCCTGTCGCCGCCGCGATGTTCGATTGTGACATGAAATATGTCGCAATGAGCCCGCGCTGGCGGGTGGATTACGAGCGAGCGGGCGATCCGCGCGAGAACCGTCATTGTGAAATCCTTCCCGAGATCCCGCAGCGGTGGCGCGAGGCGCGCAGCCGCGTCCTTGGGGGCGAAACCGTCATTTCGCCGGCGGATCGTTTCGAGCGCGCGGATGGCTCCATTCAATGGGTGCGATGGGAATTCATGCCCTGGCGCGCCGCCTCCGGCGAAATCTGCGGCGTCGTCATCCTCGCTGAGGACGTCACCGGGCGAGAGCTCGCAGACGCCGCTTTGCGCGACGAAGCGGTCGAAATGGATCGTCAGCGCGACCAGATCGAATGGTTGTATGAGAACGCGCCGATCGGCCTGTGTCACCTCGATCGGGATTTACGCTATCTTTGCGTGAACCGTTGGCTCGCGGAAATCAACGGCCTGCCGATCGAGGCGCATATCGGCCGCAGGGTGCGGGAAGTCGCGCCCGCGCTCGCGCCCGGGATCGAGGAAAGCGCCAGAAAGATCCTTTCGACGGGCGAAGCATTGCGAGACATCGAGTTTCGCGGGAGGGCGCCGCGCCCTCCCGGAGTCGCGCGCTATTTCAGCCTAAGCCTCCATCCGGCCTTCGACAGTGAGGGCCAGATCATCGGCTTCAACGTCGTGGTGCATGAGGTCACCGAAAAGAAGCGCATCCATGCCTTGTGCGAGACGGATCGGCGCAAGGACGAGTTCCTCGCGACGCTTGCGCATGAACTGCGCAATCCTCTCGCGCCGATCAAAAACGCGGTCCATGTCCTCCGATTACTCGAGGACGACGATTCCGCCACGAAGGAAAAAAGACGCGCGGCGCTCGAACGGGCCGGGCGTCAGGTCGACCATATGGCGCGCCTCGTCGACGATCTGCTGGAGATCACTCGCATCAGCCATGGCAAGGTGGAGCTTAGAAAGGCGCGGACAGATCTCGCCGCGATCCTGACCCAGGCGATCGATCTCAGTCAGCCGCAAATCCAGGCAGGGTCACACCGGCTCGCCGTCGATCTTTCAGCTGAGCCCCTGCAAATCGATGGCGACCCGGTTCGCCTTGCTCAGGTGTTCACCAATCTCATCAACAATGCGGCGCGATACACCGACGCGGGCGGGCGAATCGAGATCGCCGCCGCGCGCGAGGGCGAGGAGGCCGTCGTCACGGTGCGCGACAACGGCATCGGGATTCCACGGCAGCAGTTGTCGTCGATCTTCGAAATGTTCGCGCAGGTCGAACCAACATGCCGGCGCGCGCCGGGCGGCATCGGCGTCGGCCTCGCGCTCGCGCGCAGCGTCGTCCAGTTGCACGGCGGACGGATCGAGGCGCGTAGCGAGGGCTTGGGACGTGGCAGTGAATTTATCGTCCGTCTTCCTTTGGCCGCACATGTCGAGACGCCCGCAATGGCTTCGTGACGAATGGGCGTCCCCCGCGCCTTGAACGCGTTCAATGAAACTGCGCGCGCATTTCCTTATGCAGGCGCGTCCGTCTCAATCCGATCTTTCGCCTTCGGAGCAGACTCCGAAATGGATGCGCTCGCCCGCTCCGTTGGCGTCGACGAGCATCCTTCTGAATTGCGTTCGGTGAAGCTTCCCGAAGGCGTCCCGGTATGCGAACGCGCCATAGAAATGGATTGTCGACACGCCGGAAATGATATCGTTGATTTCCTCGCTGGTGAACTGGCGGGGGCCCTCTTTCACGAAGCTTTGCTTCTGGCCCGGCCCCAGGTCTCCGTGATGCGTGATCTCGCCGCTGTCCAGAAAGGGAAGGTCGGAGAGATGGTGGCGCAGTTCGACAACGCACCAGTCGGCGACTTCGTAGGCGGGCGTCTGTCCGAGATTGGCGTATTCGAGGAAAAACTTCGGCTCGCCGCCGAGGCTCCCGTGGAACTCGACGCGTGTGACATGGAGATAGGCCCTGAGCTTGCGCTCGGAAAACTCCCTTCCTTCGCGAATGAGCTTGCGGCTGGACCGCCATAACCCCAATGTTCCGAGGAAAAGCCCGGCCGTGAAGGCCGCGAGAAAAAGCTCGCCGTTCTTGAATCGCAGCCCGAATATATCCGTGAATTCGGACGACGCCGCCTTTGCTTCCGCGACCCGGCGCGGATTTTCCTTTTGTTGCCTGGGCGGCGGCGGCCCGGGCTCCGCGCGCGGCGGCTGTGGCGGCGCTGACGGTTTTTCAGGTTCGGGACGTTGAGCCTGGAGGGACGCCGGCGGGTTTTCGGCCTCGGGCGGCGGCGCTGGCTTGACTATGGGCGGTTTGGCCGCCAAGCCTGTGGAGAAGCTCAAACCGAACAGAAAAATCACACATGCTCTGATCACAAGGTTTCGCATGTTGCTTCCGCCAATCGCGCTCCGCGCCTGAGCGCGACTCTACATTGCGCCCTTTCGCTGGCAAGCGGACCATGAGCATGGTCCTCTTGAGCGGTGCAATCGAAATGCTAGTTGACGCGGATCGGGAGGCGCTTCCCTGACCTGTCGGGTCAGGAGCGGATTTGACGAGGAAACGCAGACGTTGACGCAACAGGAAAATCCCCGCTCCGAAAACGTGGCGCGCGCGCTTGTCACGCTGGCCGAAGACGGCCCCGTCGCGATCATCACGCTGAACAGCCCGGAAACGCGAAACGCGCTGTCGTCAGCCATGTTCGAAGCATTGGCGCAGAATCTCACAAAAGCTGCGCAACGGCCGGGCGTGCGCGCAATCGTGGTTCAGGCGGAAGGCGGCGTTTTCTGTGCTGGTCACGATCTCAAGGAAATGACCGCGCATCGCAGCGACAGCGACGGCGGCGAAGCGTTCTTTACGCAAACGATGCGCGCCTGTTCGAATGTGATGCAGCAGATCGTCGGTATGCCGCAGCCCGTTATCGCCGCCGTTGACGGAATGGCCACCGCGGCCGGCTGCCAGCTCGTCGCGGCTTGCGATCTTGCCGTCGCCGGGCCGCACGCGCGCTTCTGCACGCCGGGCGTGAACATCGGACTCTTCTGCTCGACGCCGGCGGTGGCTCTGTCGCGCAATCTTGCGCGCAAGCATGCGATGGAAATGCTGCTCACCGGCGACGTGTTCGACGCCAACGACGCCTTGCGTTTCGGTCTCGTCAATCATGTTTCGCCGGATGGCGCCCGCGCGCTGGCCTTGGCGCTTGCCTGGAAGATCGCGCAAAAATCCGCGCAGGCGATTACATTCGGCAAGAAATGTTTCTACCGTCAATTGGAGGCGCCCCTGTCGCAGGCTTACGAAGACGCGAGCGCCGTGATGGTGGCGAATATGCTGCAGGCGGACGCGCGCGAAGGCATAGCGGCCTTTCTCGAAAAGCGCGCGCCGCAATGGGCGCAGAGAGACGCGTCATAGCGACTCGAGAAAGGCGACCAGCGCAGCTTTCTCCTCGTCCGTCAGGCCGAGTGGCCTGATACTCGGATCAAGCGCCGGATTGACGCCGCCGCCACGGTCGTAGAATTCGACAACCTCTGCAAGGGTCCTCAAGCTTCCGTCATGCATGTAGGGCCATGAATTCTTCACGCCGCGCAGCATGGGCGTCGTATAGGTCCAGCGATCGTCGGGGTTGCGCGAGATTTCGAAGCGACCGACGTCATTCCGGACTTCCGCCTTGTCGAGCCCGATCGCCGAAAGCTGCACGTCCTGAAAGACGCCGGGCGCCAGCTCGACGCGAGTCGTGACCGGATTGCGCTTCGCGAACGCCACGCCGGTATTGTGCCATGACTGATCCGTGAAGAGAGCAATGTTGTCGCCGATCACGTGGCATGAGACGCAGCCGCCTTTCGTGACGAATATGTCGTAGCCGCGCCATTCCTGCGGCGTGAGCGCGCTCTTTTCGCCGCCAAACAATGCGTGATCGATGCGGTCGTCGCCGATAAGCAATGTCGCCTCGAAGGCGGCGATGGCGCGGCCAAGCGTGATCATCGTGACGCCTTCGCCCGGAAAGGCGGCGCTGAAGGCCGCGCCATATGCGGGATCATTACGCAGCCGATCGAGAAGCGGTCCGATGGCGGGGTTGCCCATTTCATCCGCAGCAAGGAGCGGTCCCCAGACCTGCGCGGCGAGGTCCGTCTCGCGTCCGTCGTGGAACAGGAATTTCTTGAATACGACATTGTAAAGCGACGGCGCGTTCCGGCGTAACGATCGGCCTTCCATTCCGATCGAAAGCGCGCTCTGGTTCGACGCATAGGCCTGCGCGGGGATGTGACACATCGCGCAGGACAATGTGCCGTTGGCGGAGAGGCTTCGGTCGAAAAAGAGACGCTCGCCCAGCTTGCGCATCGCCTCCGAGCCTGCGGTCATTGACGGAACGGCGGGCAGGCCGAGCAGCGGCTTGCGTTCTTCGGCGTCTGCCGCCGTCACGCAGATGACGAGCGCGATCGTCACAGCGACGCATTTCAAAGCCCGCAGCATCGGATGCGACATGTCAGGGCGCTCCACGATTGTTCGCCTCGGAATGGACGATGGCGAGCGTGCGCGCGTCGTTGAGAAGGTTCTCCGGCGCAAGAAAGGCCGTAGTGTAAATCTCTCGCACCCAGCCGTTCGGGTCGATGAGGAAGACTTTCAGCATGTGATTGACGACGCCCGTGCGCTTGCCGTCCGCGTCGGTTTCGAATGAAATATCCTGACCCATCTCCCGAAGCAGGGGCGCGAGATCGTCTTCCGAACCGCTCGTCAGAAATGTCCATGGAATAGTTGCATCTGCCCCACTTTCCGCTTTTTGCAGGAGCCGCATCGTCGCGGGCGTGTCATGCGCCGGATCAATGCTGACAAATATCAGTCTCAGTTTGTTCATCAGCAGCGGGTCGCTGCTCGCCTCGCGCTTCAGGGATTCGAACGCCGACCAGGCGACCGGGCATCCTGTGGGATCCGCGCAATGGCCGTAGAAAAAGCCGAGCGCCGTCACTGCGCCGCGCGTGAAGCTGGCGAGCTGCGCGGGCTTGCCGTCCGCGTCCAGCAATTGCGCTTCGGGAACGCGCTGGATGCGATTGAGGCTGTAGCTTCCGGGCGCGGGAAGATTTGCAACGCTCGGGGTCACAGGCTCGGCGCAAAGCCCCGACGCCGTCGCGATCCAGAGAGTCGCGACAACGCCGGCGGTGAAAGGCGCGCGCGCGCCTTTCATTTTCATGCCCGTCATTCTCACCGCAACTCGGCCTTCTGCTGGCGCGCCGTGAATTTCATGTGATGCGCGCGGCCGAGACCTTCCTTGGTGAAATCGATCGCGAAATCGAGCTTCAGCTCCTTTCCGTCCCAGGAATAGCCTTTCAGGAACTGTTCGTTGTCGGCGCCTTTCTTGTCCCAATTGGCGAGAAGGGAGGTCGTGTAGTAGACGCGTTTGCCGTCCCAGCTTTGCGAGACCATGTTGACCTGCGCGCCGATCTTCTTCGAGTAGATTTCCTTCGGCGCCTCGGGATTTGAAAGATCGAAGAGGCGCGTCGAGCCATCCATGAATGTGTTGACCCAGAGGCGGGACGCGTCCGACGAAATCGAGATGTCGACGGGCAGCGGAATCTTCGACGGATCGCCGATGTCCGCAACAGCCTTCGCCTGCCATTGACCGTTCTCGTCCTGCTTGACGAGCCATAGCTTTGACGTCAGCGCGCTTGCCGTGACCGCCCAGTCGGCGCCGGGTTTCAGCGCCCAGCGGATTTCGAGCGGCGCGCCGGGAACGGAAAAGACCTTCTCGGGCTTCATGGCCTTCAGATCCCACAGCACCATCGTGTTGCCGAAATTCTTCATGGCGGCGCTGTCCTGGATCAATTGCGACAGATCCATCATGTAATTCGTCCAGCCGGTGAAGCTCGACGTCAGCATTCGGTTCTGGCCGGGATTGATCGCGATGTCGTAACCATAGCCGTCGCCGCCATTGTCGAGCGGCATGGGCGTCGTCGCAATCTGCTCGCCCGCATTGTTGTAGGTAATGAGGCCCGTCGCGCCGCCGTGGTCCTTCTTGTTCGACAATGCCTGCACGAGCATGCGGCCGGGCAGGGCGTAGAAAGTATGCGGGCCGACGTAGCCGCTTTTTTCCGCGAGATCGTCGATGATCCGCACGAGTTTCGGCTTCGACGGATCGGAACCGACGTCGAAGATGAAGATCTTGCTGTCGTCGAGACGGCCGGCCCAGAGATATTTACGATCATCGGTGAAGCCCATGTGATGCGCCTCGCCACGGCCGCCGACCGAAATCGTGTTGATGACTTTTCCGTAAGTCGGCGAGCCGGGAACGACATCGACCGTCACGAGCTTGTCGGACTCGTCGCCCACGCCTTTTTCGCCGAGCGTCCAGACGTGGAGATATTGTTCCTGCCCCTTGATGAGCCCTGTCATGAAGGGCGAATTGCAGGTCTCGTCCGCGCGGGCGGAGAGCCCCGCGCCTGACAGAAGGAAAGCGAGACTGCATGCGACGACTGCGCCGCTGACGAGCTGCGACATGTTCGGCGGCCTTCCGTTCAAGAAGGCGCAAATATTTGGCGGGTTTGTTGTCGGGCGTTTCATATCGAACTCCTGTTTTTCTTCAGAGTCATTTGCTGCGGTCGGGACTTTTTTCGAGGCGCCAAAATGAGATGACCGGTCGTCTTAAAAATGGTCAAATGACGGTCACGCCTTGAAATAGTCATTGAGCAGGAAGTCACAGAACTGGACGAGGGGGCGCACCGATTTCTCGATCTTCATGCGCAGGAGCGCGCCTTGCCAGACATTGACGAGAAAATCCGCCATTTCCTTAGCGTCCATGTCCTTGCGGAAACTGCCCTCCTGCTGTGCGCGGGAGAGACCCTCGCGCAGCTTGTCGCGATAGCGATGCACGGCCTCGCGGAGCGATGTCTGGCAGGCGTCGCTGGTGTCGCCGATCTCGCCGATGAGATTTCCGAGCAGACAGCCGCCCTTGAAATCACGGCGCTCCGTTTCTTCGATCAGCTCCCGAAAATAGGCTTTCAGCGCCGCCTCCGCTTTCACGTCGCTGCGCTGAAGGTGCGCGTCGAGCTGACGGATGAAAGGGTCGATGTAATGCTTGACGACCTCGGCGCTGAATGCCTCCTTGCTGGGAAAGTAATTGTAGAAGGACCCTTTCGGCACGCCGACCTTCTGCACCAGTTCCTGCAGGCCGGTGCCGTGATAGCCCTGCTCCATCAGGAGGGCGACGCCCTGGTCCAGAAGCTTTTCCCGAAGTTCCTTGATGTCGCGCTTGCTCATGGTGGACAGAATATGACCGGTCGTCTCATTTGGCAAGCCGGAAAGGGGGATGTTCAGTTTTCGGCCGATCGAAAAATTGGCGCCGCGTCCGTGACGGTGACGCCCAGGCAGATCGACCTTCCCGAATTCCTCGCCCGTCACGCGGGGCGACCGCCAAAATTCGCGCGAATTCTCGGAAAATTGCCGTGACGGAAGCGGGCGCAGGCCATCGCTTTGTCTGTTGCTGGCTCGACTCGATCGTTTCGGCCTGAATCATCGTTTCAGGCGACCGCCGCCCCGCCGGTCCGTGAGAACGTCGTGATTCGCAAGGCGGCGGAATTTCCCAGCATATCGACCACAATGATCGGGCGTCGCGGACCGGCAATGGGCGCGCGAGGCGCCATCTGGCTGAATAGTGCGCCGGGATGTTGATTTTATTGGTGGGCCGGGCAGAAGTGCAATAAGCTATGAAAATCAATCGCTTGTCGCAAAATTCGGGAATTTGCAACCCATTGAAATCGCTAAAGCTCGATTTTCAACGCCCGGACAAAAACGGCGGGTCGTAAATCGCCAAATCCCTGAAATGGGGATAGCTGACAGGCAACGGTTCCACAGGAAATATGAGCGCAAAGGCCCTGACGAGTGCTGGCCATGGAAAGCAGCGACAAGCGGGTTCGGATACGGGCGATTTAAGATCAATGGCCGCCTCTATTCGTCGCATCGAATAGCCTACTCGCTTTCCAAGGGGAGGATACCAAGCGGTGGAGGATGGCACGGTATCGAAGTGCTCCATTCTTGCGACAACCCAGCGTGCTGCAACCCGGCTCACTTATCCATCGGAACGCACGCAGAAAATGTTGCTGACATGGACGCGAAGGGCAGGGGAAACCGAAGAGGATCGCCGCGCAAATATCAAGTTACGCCTGATATATGCGCTAAAATACTAGCGTCTGGAGCGCCAGCGACAGAACTCGAAAAATCGCTTGGTATCCCGATGAAAACAATCAATCGAGTCCGCCGCGAAAATGGCATAGACAACGCGAAGTTTAAATCATTTTCCGCCCTCCGCATTCAACCGGAGGCGAGACGATGAGTGACGATGCCAGAGAATATATTGCCGATCTTCAAGCCGCCATCCGCGAGAAGGATGAGGCTTTGAGGGAGGCGCTCGAATGGATCGAAGCCGACGAAGGCTTTGCGACTGACTTCCCTGAAGAATGGGAGCGGCTCACCGCCAAAATCAGGAGTGCTATCAATGACTGATCTTGTGAAACGGCTGCGCGATGAAGCTACGTTCAACTTCCCCATTTGTGGAGAAGCCGCCGACCGCATCGAAGCGCTCGAATGCAATCTTCAAGAAGCGGCGCTTCTGGCCCTATCAAACGAGACGCAGGCTCAACAGAATTTGGAGCGCGCCGACCATCTCGCCGCCGAAATCGAACAGGTGAAGCGGGATAGGGACTTAGCTTTCCGGCGAGAGGATACGGCGCGCAAATTCTGGATACGGGACGCGAAAGAGGCCCTGATAGGGAAGCCGCAAGCGCTCCGAAACCGCGTTGAATTGTGCGAACTTCCGCCAGTTCGAGCGGAAAAATGCCCGGTTGACGGAATGCCTCTACTCGTTTTCGAGGACGAAAAACGCGAGCACGAGGAAAAAGCCCGCGCCGACCATCTCGCCGCCATCCTGCGCCGCGTATGCGAGGCGGCGGATGATGTAAGCAGCTTCGCATGGAGTGCTGTTACGGCCGATTGCAATGAATCCGCAGAATATTTGAATACGGTAATTAGGTCTCTACGCGCCGCCATCGCTGAAGCCAAAAAGGAGCTTGGAGAATGACTATCTGGCAACCGATCGAAACCGCGCCGAAAGACGGGACGAATATTCTCGTTTTTGATCTTTCTGGTGGAGACGCATTTGTTGTAGAGGCGCGCTATTGCGTAGATCAATACGGCGAGCGATGGCGCTACGTAGATACCGTATTATACTACGAATACCCGTTAGGCCCGACCTTTGCTTTTTGGGTGCCGCTGCCGGAGCCGCCAAAATGAAATCTCTCGCCGGATGGGCTTTCTCTTTTGAGAACGATGCTACTTCCCGATATGCTTCACGATGTCCGGCCAGAGGATCGCGAGCATACCGAGCCCAACGGCGCCTGCGATCTTCAACGCCGTCTTGCGCGCCCCAAGCCGGAGGTCTCGCACGAAGGCGGCGTCTTTCGCGATCTCGTCGCACTCTGCCTGCGGCCTTTCGCCGATCGTCTTCAGGAAGGCGCGCTCAGCTTTCCCTTCCTTCGTCATTGCGTGCAGTCGCTCGGCGCGGGCAAATTCCATGTCTTTACGGGTTTCGAGGCGATCATCCGGGTCCATGCAATTAACCCCCAATGTTTTCTCGAATTTATCGGTCAGCATCTCCAAAATGATTTTCTTGATTAGCGGGTCTACGCGCTCGACGAGAACTTCCGAAACAGCCTCTTTTACGGTTTCTTTCGTTATCTGATCGCCCATTTCCGCCCTCCCGGCTATTAAGGTTCTGTTAGCCTTTAGCTGAGAGAATCCGCTCAGCATCGGTCGGCCCTACCCGACCGGTGTTAGAGGCGCGCGGGGCCTGATCCGCCCGGCGCGTCTCGCTTCAGTGTTTGCGTATTTCCCGCTCGATCTCCCCGATCCTGTCGAGGATGATCGCGTGAACCGCGTCATGAGCGGATTGCGTGTTGTCGATTTTCATGATCAGCGCGCCCGCGGCGAGGATCACCGGAATGATGATCATCAGCACGACGGATAGCCACCCGCGCAGGCGAGAATCGTCGTCGCTCATCGGCATACTCGCTTGTAGATTCGGTTGTTCGTATCGGCCTGCTCTTTGGTCCTCCGCGTGTCCGATGCGTGCCAATGAACCGGACGGTAGAGCTGGCAATAGGAATCCGCAGGCGGCGCTTGCGGGACTTCACACCAGAATGCGAAGATGAGGCCGAGGCATTCGATCGTCATTGGTCCTTCCTCTCGAAATCCCGGTCGAAGGCGTCATCGGTCGCGTCGCTCGCGTGCGCGGCCTCCGCTTCGTCAGCAGCAGCCTTCGCTTTCGCGAGCGTCTCATTCAGTCTTTCGACCCCCGCCGCGATCGCCTTCGCCTCTCCAAGATTGATCATTTTGTTGTCGTGCGCGTAGGCGACGACGCGATTGATCAGGTCGAGGACGGTGGGGAGCACCTTCATGACGAAGGCGAGGATCGCGGCGAGGCTCATGATCAGGGCGCCTTTACGACGCCTTTGATCTCTTTGGTCGCCACGGCGCGGAAGACCGTCGAGACGAGCGTCGAGACGATACCGGCGACTTCCCACCCATGCGCGGCGAGATTGCTCAGAAGGTCCGCAGTCGCCGCTTGGTCGACCGCGACGGGCTTGCCGAACATCGCCATGAGGAAGCAACCGGCGGATACGACGTTCGCCCAAAACGTCTTGCTCTGGAGAAGGCTCTTTGCAGATTCCATATTCTACCCTTTCCGTGTTGCCTTGTTACGCGGTCGCCGCCTTGACAGCCCACATGGCGGCTTCCTCGTATGCGGTCTGCGCGAGCGCCGCGAGGCGTGGGTCTTTTTCCTTCAGCGCCTCGCACATATTGATAAGCTCGGCAGATTTCTGTTTGATCTGGTCGACAACGCCCTGAGCGCTCGGATTGAAATCCGTGCGAACGCGCAGTTCGCCGATGGTCTTCTCGGTCATCATTTCACCTTTCTCATTGCCCGGTTCCGCCAGGCGCGGTATCTTTGTTTGCCGAAATCTGGGAGCTGACGGACCGGATAACGATCAGCGCAAAGATCAAGAGGGTGAAAGGCCCTCACATCACCCCGGCCCGCGCGTATCCATCTCGCAAATCCACGCCGCGATGACGCAAACGCCTGCGAGCGCCCCAGGCGCGGCGACAAGGAAGAACAGAAGCGCGTCCATCACCGCGCCACGGAATAGCAGCGCGTAAGGCCCGGCCGGGTCTCGACGCATTTGACCGGCCCCTGGTAGGAGCCGGAGTTGCTGAAGCCGGCGCCCTCGATCCGATTGCAACCGGCGAGCACGGCGACCCCGACAAGAAGCGCCATGGCGGCCATAAGGATGACAGTGGATGCGAGGAACTGGCGCAGCATGGTCGCTACTCCCTGTAGCCGGCGACGCGATCCCGAACCGCCGCCAGCGCGCCGACGGCGATCAGGGCGAGGATGGTGACGACGGCGACCGTGAGGCCGATGACGGCGCCGAGCGCTTCTGTGGAGAGGTCGTAGAGGAAGCGGCCCATCACTGCGGCTCCCGCGACTGCTTCAGGGCGTCCTGAAAGGCCCGCGCATAGCCTGCGACCAGCTTTGCGCGATCCGTCCCGTTGATGATGCGGCGCGCTCCGACATAATCGACGCGGCCGGGGCGGATGTAATCGGCGAGTTTCTTGCCGGTGAACTCGCCAAATATCATGCCGTGGAACGCGACGTGGAGAGCGTTTGGCCATTTGAGCGCATCGTCGGCGCGCTTTATCCCGTATTTTTCGTAGTTTTCTTTCCAAGTAATCTGAATGAGCCCGCGCCCATACCACGGATAATATTTCTTGGCTCGCAGATAGCGCTCGCCGCCCATTTCCTTGATCGGCTGCATCTTGTGCGCCGTTTCATGCTTCACGGTCGCCAGAAGATAGGCGAGTTCATCGTCGCTCATCTTCGGCCATGTGGCGTCTCGATAGTCGAGTATCTTGGTGACGCCCTCGACCTGCGCCGCCGTCAGCTTCCCGCCGAACAGCGCGTGACGGATGCGGTCGAAAAAATATTTCCTGTTGATCGGATTCGCAGCCATTGGCTTTCCTTCCGGTTTAGCCGTTGTGCAGTGTGGTCAGGCGCAGCGAATAGAGCCGGTGAAGAAGACCTTGCGTCTCTTCGCTGACCGACTCGTAAACAGGCGTCACATATTGCCGCCATGCCGCGTCTATCTCGGACGGGCTCGCCGCCCGCGCGAACGCGCCCGCCGTGTTGTGAATCAGGAGTTGCTCATCGCAGATCCCGGCCTGCGCCGCCGCTGATCGGACCTCACTCATCGCCGCCTCACTTTCAGCGTCGTCGCCTCGTCATTCAGGTCGACCCAAAGCTTGATGACCTTGAGAATTTCGCGCTTTGTGAGCGGGACGCCGAGACAGATCATCTGCATCATTATCGCTTGCGGCGTGTGATAATCGATCCACCGCTTGATGATGAAGGACGCGGCTTCTTCCGGCGTCATGGGCGTTATCCGCAGATCGGGTAATTGAGCGCATAGGCGACGGCGAGCCCGGCGATCATCATGCCGAGGCAGTGACCGATTATCCCGTCAGGCGCGCGCTTGCGACGCCTTGGCGCGTCGCCCCATCGCCACGCTGGTTCGGGTTTCGGATCGTCGCGCGCCCAGCGCATGATGATGAACGCGGCGCCAGCGCAACCGGCGAACATCAGCACCATCGGCCACATGTGACAGGGAGGAATGATCTCGATCATCTTACCCTCCGAAGGCCTCTGACGAAGGCGATAAGCACGCGCGCCGCGCAGACCGGAAGAAGAACCCGGAACAGCAGCGGCGCGCGCATGGATTATTTCTTCTCTGTGGCGGCGGGCTTTTCCGCCGCTTTGAGTTTCGCCTCCGCATCTTCCGCGCGCTTTGTCGCCGCTCGGACTTGGCGCGCGAGGTCTACGACTCGGGCGTTCGCCTCATTGAGCAATTGCAGCGCTGGGTCCGGCGCTTCCTGAGCGAGGGCCTGCGTTGCGAACAGAGCGATTATCGTGATGGTCAGTCGCTTCATGTGTTTCACCATGCTGGGATGTAGCGGGTTGTACCGTTATCGTTGATTGGTATCCACTTCGTCGGGTTTCCTGCGGCGGGGGCGTTGGTCAGAGTTCCGGTCTGCGCCGCCGCGCCATTGTTCATCGCCACGGATGATTTGATCAGCGCGGCAGCGTCGCCGATGGTGATGTTGCTCGCGAAAACCACGCTCTTGTCGGCGTTGATGGTCAGCGCGTCGGCGAGCGCGTTTTGCGCCGAACCTGTCAGGCCCGCCGGGGCGACTTTGAATATGATCTTGCCGCCAGCGCCGGTTCCCGTCCCTTGCGAGCCTGTTAAGGTCCAATCGACGCCAGCAGTATTCGTTGTGCCAGCTACAACAGATTGCACGCTGAGAGTTTGCGCGACAGGCGAGGCGGCGTCGGCAGCCCCGAGGCGCCAATTTGCCGCCGCACGCCGGCTCAAAATGGCGTCACTCGAAGCTCCGAGTATGTAACTGCCTGCATTATTCGTTACGTTGTAACCTGTAGAAGCATAAATCCAGCCATCTTTTCTAACATAAGCCTTATCCACGCCGCCAACTTGCCAACTCTGCAACCTGCTAAAAGCGCTGCTGGCTGTATCTGTGATATCTATATTTGCCGCCGTAAACGCTGTAGCGGCATTGTCCCACGTCTGCGTGAGATTTAGGCCGGGGGTGCTTGCCGTCAGTGTGCCGGTCGATATGGTCAGTTTTCCGGCGAGGGCAGCATCGTAAGCATAAAAAGTCTTCCAGCGTTGCGCCGCGCCCCCGAGATTGCGGGTATTATCGGTTTGAGGACGGAAGGCGACAGAGTTAGCGAAATAGTAATTCGCCGAAGCATCGCCAAACACGATGCCCTGCGTGTTCTTCGCGTGGATGATCAGGTTTGTGCCGTCATTGCAAATATCCCCGGTCCTCGTCATCCCAGGATTGCCCAGCCAACCAATGCACTCGGCATCACGCAACCCAATCTTCGGGACATTGCCGTTGAACCATGCTGTATTCGGAGCGTCGATTTGCGCGCCGCGCAAAGCGATAACAGAGGGGTCCGCCAACAACCCAACGGTCGGAGTCTGGGCGTTGTGACCGATCTTCACCTTCAAATCGTCAAGCTCGATCAGGCCGCTTCCTGTAATGCCGCCGGTTGTGATCAGCGCACTACGAATGGCGGAATTGTCGGTGTCGATTTCGAGATTTCGGATGATATTGGTTACACCGTTCCCGAGAAACTTGACGAGATAATCTGACGCGGTTTCATAGCGTCCGCGCAGCTTGATGTTCCAGTTCCAATCTGTGTTGCCGCGGGGGTCAATTCGGTAGAAATGATCCGAGTACGCTACCTTATAGCCGCCGCTGTCCTTGAATGACGCTACCTGGGCGAGATGGATCGGGGCGCCGGTATTGTTCCGCAAAATGCCGGAAGTAAACGTCCCCGCCAACGCTGAAGTATCCACCCCGGAAAGCTCAAACGTGCCGGCTCCTATGTTTAGATTCGCGACAGCGAAAACCTTATAGCCGAGTGTCGCGAGCCATGCGGAATCCGACCCGGAAACAGCATCGAGGAACACGGTCTGCCCGTTGGCAAGACCGAAATTCGCGGCGGCTGCCGCGGCGTCGGCGGCAGATATTGTGACCACTGCGGGGTTGGTCTTGCTGATACTGATGATTGTATAGCCGTAGGCGGGCGAGCGGCGCGCATCCAGCGCGTCGATCGTAACCGCTCCGAGGCTCTGCGAGCCTTCGCCGATTTTCTGGTAATTGGACGGCGGCAAACCGCTCGGGCATGTGTTCTTCGGCGCGTCGGTGTAGCCGGCGAAAATAGCCGCTGCGGCAGAACTGGCCCAATAGTCGTTCTGCACATTCAGGTGATTGACGTGCATGACTTCGGACGCGAGGTTCGTGAACGCCGAGCATGTGAACGTGCCGTAGACCTTCAACTCGCCGATGTCGTTTTGTTCTGCGACAGGGAACGGAACTCCCCCGCCATCGTCTATGCGGCCGAAAACGACGCCTGTGTGCGGACGCGCGGAGGGATCACCATAAACGACGACATTATCCGTAAGAGTATTGAGCGACCCGATATACTCGATGCAGGCTTTATCCTGCGCCTCACAATGGATGCGAAGGTTTCGAATTGTAGCGCTGCGCCCTTTAAGATTTGTGAGGTTAACCGGGTAGTGCGTCCGATAAACGCCGCCATCTCCTGTGACCGATACCGCCACGAGATTGTCGGCGCCGAGTGACTTTTCCATCACGTCGCGTGCGTTCGCGATAGCTTCGTCGCTATAATCGACCCCTGTCGGGTCGGCGCCAAAAAATCGCAAGCTCAATTGAGCGCTATCGTAGGCGCGCGCCCACGCCCCATTTGCCCCGCTGATTGCTCCGGCGGGCGTCACATATATGCCTTGACCGGGGTCGTAATGCCGCTTCAGCGTGACATTGGTCGTCCCCGTCAAGGTGAGAGCGGAGCCGGCCTGCGCATTATCGAAGCTCGATGCGAGCCTGAACGTGCTGTAGTCGATGAAGATGACATAGTAGAGCGTGTTGAGCGCTAGCCCGTCGACGGCCGTTGTCGTTACGACGGCATTGCCGGTCGTCAGGCCATGGCCCGCTTTGGTGATGATACCAGTGCCGGAGTCGACACTCGTCGATGTGACCGCCGCACCGAGAATTTTTGTGCTCTGATCGCCAGCCTGCCACCTCCAGACAGACCCATCAAAAACACGAGCGATCGCCGTTGATGCGGCTCGCAAATCTGCGCGCGTCGCCAGCATCGTCTTAGCGGAGCATGCTGTTGCAGCGTCGGACAAATCGTCACACGCCGCTTGCGAAACGACGCCCGATCCATTCCCCTTGAGGGCGCCATTGACCGCTCCCGCGCCGCCGCGCGCGGCCGGAACAGTTCCAGATGTGATCGCGCTGCCGTTGAGATTGGTCAGCGACGATCCGTCGCCGCCGAACCCGGGACCGGGCGGGTTTGTCGTCTCGGCGCGCGCGACGGCAATCGAGAAAGCAAGCGCGATGATGATGCGAAAGAGCATGTTTTGATTTCCGTTTTTACGCGCCGGCGATCTTGCGCCAGGCGCCCGCGAGGAAGACGACATAATCGTTGACGCCCCATGCCGAGACGCCGTCGAGATTGGTGGAGCCCGCGACTGCGACGCGATACATCCAGCCTTCGTTTCCGACCGATGAAACGAGCGGGCCGCCGACGCCGACGATCGGCGTGACGAGGTTCGTGGATGCGTCCCATACCCCCTGATAGAGCAGCTGTGTTCCTGATTGCGCCGGCCCGGCGGGAACGACGGCGCCGGCCTGCTGCGCGATGATGAGCGAGGTGATGGTCATTTCACGAGCCCGTCGATGATGATCGCCTGTGCGCGCGAGAGCGTCAGAAGATTGACGTAATAGCCGTCGGCTGAGGCGAGCAATTCGACCTGCGCTGTCCCCGCCTTCAGGACGCTGGTGCATGTCAGCACGCCGCCTTCGGTCGGGAAGCGGCGCACATTGAACGACAGCACGCCGGTTGCGCCGCCATTGACGAGCGTTCCGTCAGCGGTCTGCATAGACAGCAGCACCGCGCCGTTCCCGCCGACAAGCACGCCCCTGAAGTCAATCCCGGTGATGTCGAGCGGCGTCGCTTCGCCCGGTTGCAGGAACTGGATTTCGTCCAGCCAGTCGGCATTGTTGGCGATGGTGAAGCTCGCCGACAGTTGCGGGAGAAGACGGATGTTGGTCATCAGCAGTCCTTGACGACTTCAAGGAGACCGGGAGGCGGCGCCGGCCATGCGTCGGGCTGCGCCGCTTCAAGCACGGAGCCGAAGGTCTTGGCGCGTTCAATGACGTCTTCCTCCCATTCCGCCGCCTGGTGCAGAATGTCGAAATGGCGCTGCTGTTCCGGCGATAGCCCGCCTGCGACTTTCTTCGCGGTCAGATGCGCGTAATAGCCGTAGGCGGATGTTCTCTTGCCCAGATAGGCCTGTTCGATGATCTGGTTTGGAAGCCGCGCCGCCATTTCGGCGATGTCGCCGGTGTCCTCGCGATTGGGAGGCGAGGCTTTCCCGTCCTTGGTGACGGTCCATCCGACCTGCACATTGTCGCCGACCTGCCGCACGTCCATCGAGCGCGGGTAGCGCGGATCCGTGTCGAAGATTTCATGCACGGCTTCGTTGATGATGAGCGCGTATTTCATGTTTCAGCCCTCGAACCAGATGTCGATGCGGCCCGCCGCGCCGGCGCCGCCCAGCGGATAGAAGCCGTAAGTCGCGCCGGAGCCGGAGCCCGCGCCGCCCGGCTTGACGCCCGCGACGCCCGCCTGCTGTGAGGAGATGAACTGCGTCGCCGCCACCGGCGCGCCGAATGCGGAGCCGCCGACGCCCGCCTGCCACGGCGCTCCCGAACCGCCTTTCGAGCCGGGGATCGAAAGATAGCCGCCCGCGCCGCCTGAGCCGCCGTTGCCGCCGACCTGATAGACGATCGGAATGCCCGTCCCGAGACCGCCGGAACCGCCGACCGCGACCGCGATCGTCCCCGAGGAGGAACAGGACAGCGACGATGAGCCGCCGTTACCGCCATTGCCGCCGTTGGCGGTGTTGACCGCGCCGCCCGCGCCGACGATGGCGGTGATGGTGTCGCCCGGCTGCACAACGCCGCCGGACTTCACCCAGATGACGCCCTCGCGATATTCGCCGCCGCCGCCGCCGCCCGCCGCGCCGCCGTTTTGCCCGTTGCCGCCCGCGCCGCCGCCGCCCCAAGCGCGCCAGCGCATGCGCCGCGCCCAGCTCGGGACGGTGATGTTGGACGTCCCCGGCGTGGACAGGGAATGCGATTGCGTCTGGCCGATGCCGAGCGAAGCGAGATGCTGCGCCCATGTCATCTGGACGTGCTTGGAATCGCCGGTCGAATAGCGCGAGACGATGTCGGTGTCCGCGGGCGTCGCGTCCGCATCGAGCCCCGGATAGTTGAGATTTACCGAATTGTCCGGCTTGACGAGGATGCCCTCGCCGGAGAGCGCGGTGATCGAGGAGACGTTGGTGATTTCGACCGCGCCATTGACGAGGCGCAGCACCGAACCGTCGAAACACAAGTGCATCAGCATGCCGGCGGGGACGTTGCCCGCCGGGATCGCCGCGCCATTCTGGTCGACGATATTGTAGGGGCCCGCCGTGCTGCCGTCGGCGAGCGTGATCGTTCCCGTCATCGCGCCGGTGTTGGCGGCGTTGACCTTCTTCACGAAGATGTGGAAGCCGCCGTCGCCGAGGCTCGCCGGGACCGGATCGAGCGTGATGGCGACGACGTTCGCGGATCCCGCGTCATTGGCGAAGGCGTATTCGCCCCGCTGGACCCACGCGGGAACCTCGGGGAGTTTGACCTTGATGAAAGGCGCGGTCGAAAGCTTGGTGATGTTGCCCGAAGAAATTGACGTCGCGCCATTGGCGACGGTGATCGTAAAGAGCCCGGTCCAGCCGGCGTCGGCAGTCGGCGCAACCTGTGTGCCGGTGATGGCCGGCGCGCCCGCTTTCACCTGATAGGCGACGGTTCCCGCGCGCACCGTGCTCTGCGCCTGTCCGGACCCGGCGCCATTGACCGGCGGTCCCCAGAATGGCGTGCCGGGATCTGCCGAATTGTAATAGTTCAGCACCTGCGTCGAGGTGTCCGAATCCGCATATTGGACCTGGATGAGAAAGACCTGGCTGTAGCCGGAGGTCGCGGGCGGCGTGATCCCGAGCTGGGCGCTATCCAGAAGGACGCCCTGCTTGACGATCTGATGCGCGGTGTCCGAAGGAAGCGCCGAAACCGCCGTCGCTTCGAGGCTCTCGAGCTCGTAAACCTCGCCCGGGCCCAGCACCACGGCGAGCGATGCCGGCGACGTCGGTTCGCAGGTGAAGCCATTGACGATCGTTCCGGTTCCGAAGACGCCATCGGCGATTTTGCCGAGCCCGGTCATTGCGAATTGACCGAGTTTCAGAACGTCCTTGGCCGAGGGCACGGCGCCGACGTATGTCGTGACGCGATCCATTCGATTCCCCAATAAAAAAGCCGCCTTGCGGCGGCCGGCTGGCGGTCAGGTGAGGTTCGCTCAATCCTGCATGATCGTGACGAAAGCGCCCGCTGATGGCGCGTAAACTTGAAGGCGTCCGCGGAAGCTGCGCGAATACCAGGAGCCGCCCTGTGACCCGACGCCCGCGCCCCCGGCGAGCGCGATCAGCGAGGCGTTTGTCGGCTGCGCCCCTGCGGAGACGACGCCATCATCGCGGATGACCACGATCTGCGCGCCCGAGGTGTTGAGAACCTCGATGTTCTTTCTCACCGCCGACGCCTCGACGGTTTGCAGCAGCACATAGCTGGCGTAAGGGCCGCTTGCTGCGAAATTGGCGCCGACGTTCGGGATCGTCGGCTTGTTGACGGAATAATCCGTTCCGACCGAGCCGTTGAAGGTGATCGCGGCCTCGAGCTGTCCCGATGCATTGACTGATGCTTTCTGCCCCGACGATGGATCGGTGATGCAGGTTGATCCGACGATTCCGCCGTCGCCGGGATTTATTGTGGTCGAAATGAGCGTGCTTACGCCGCCGCCGTCTTTCACAGGTGTCGTCATTGATCTATCCCAGCAGGAACATCAGGAGCCACGCCGAATTGTCGGGGTCGTTGAAGATCAGCGCGCCCGGCTCAACCGGGATGACGACGCCGCCGGCGGGGTTGATCTGCACCCATGTGATGACGCCCGCCGCGCGGTTTCGCTCACAGGCGCCGTAAATGTCGCCGGGGGAGACTTCGCCCGCCGCCGCTTCGTCATCGGCATAGGCGCTCCAGCCGGAATCGTATCCGCCGCCGAGGTCGTAGCCGCCGACATTGGGTATGCCGAAGCCGGGCGGCATGAACGCGCGCACAAGGACGTCGTATTTCGCGTCCATGTCGCCGAGATAGCCTGCGGCGTCATAACCGAGCGTCTGCGGAAGGTCATAGGCGCCGGTGTCGCCGGCGTTCCACAGCTCGATGATCTGCGGCTTCTGGCGGGTGAGGTCCTGAAGCGCTCCCTCTATGCCCTTGCGGGTGACGCGCTCGCGGAAAATCTCGCGCAGCGTGCGGACGCGGAACAGCTCGTCCGATTCCTGATCGCGGCGGATGAATGACGGCGGGAGGAAATCGAACGCGATGAGGTCGAGGAAGAAGCCCGACGCCGTGGCGATGCGGGTCTGCGCCTTGACCCCGAGATAGAAATCGTAGCTCGCCTTGAACGCGGTCGCCGAGCCGGTGAGTATTGAATCGAGAACGGGCGCGTCGGTCGGGAACCACGGCGGGAGCGTCGACCGCAGGCGGCGAACGATGTCGTCGATATCGCCGGTCGCCATTTCACACCCCCGTCACGGCGGCGTTGGCGCATTTGATGACCTGCGATTGCGTCGCCACGATATCGCCGGTCGTATTGTTGAGCGTGATCGAAAACACATCTTCGACGCCCGGCACGTCATAGGCGACCTTGGCGATGCGCGTATAATAGAGCGTCTGCCCGATCTGAAGCGCGTTGATGTATTCGACGATCGCCGCCGACGCTTGCCCGACGACATTGGCGGTGAGATAGCCGGGCGCGATCCTGATCGAACAGGCGACCGAAACCGGGAATTTCGTCACCTGGAATGTCCCGGTGCGGATGCCGGCGGCGCGCACGGCTTCGACAGCTGCGGCGCAATTCTGCATGAAGGCGAGCGCCGGCGAGCCGGTGCCGTCATCGACGACGACAGAGACGAAGCCCTGATCTTCGGTCCCGTCGGGCAGTTCGTGCTCGATGATCGAATAGAGCGCGCCGATCTGCAGGGATTCGATTGCATATCCGATCGCCTGCCGCGTGGCCTTGGAGAGCGCCCCGATGAATGAGACGAAGCGCGCGCGAAGCTGCTTGTCCGTCTCCGGATCGGAGCCGCCGACGAGCGCGACGCTGTTGTTGACGGTATCGACGCCGGGCATGCTCGATGAAATGAGCGTCACCTGCCCCGACGCGACATTGCCGCTTACGCCCGACACCGCCGCCTGCACGGGGACGGTGATGGTGAAGACGCCGACCGCTAGCACATAGCGCTGGTTGTTCGCGTCATAGGCCGGATTGGTGGCGTCCGCGACGACCTTGTAGGTCTGGGTGAGGTCGCTGCTGCGCACTTCGCTCCCGACCGGGACATATCGTTCCGTGAGGGCGGTGAAGCTGGAAAACTGCACGTAGCCGGTCGCGGGCGCCGAGCCGAGCCTGACAAGGCCGAAGTCGCCAACCCATGTATCGAGGTCGGCGCCGGTCGACGTCGCCGCGCGCGTGGTCAGCAGCAGCTTCAGCAGCAGCCCCTGAAGCCACAGGGCGACGCCGGCTTCCGATTCCGCGATGGCGCGCAGGACCGATCCGACGGAATAGTCCAGCACCTTCTGGGCGCGGCCTTGCACGGCCACCGCGATCATGGAGACGATCGCCGAGAAGGAGCGAGGTGTGAGCGTCGCCATCGAATCACACACGCAACGGGGACCCCGGCCTTCAGGCCGGGGAGGAGCCGCGTCCTCTTGTTCGAGAAAAGATCGGGTGATACAAAAGGCGAGCCCGCCCGGCGCAGCAACGCCGAACGGGCTCTTGACCTAGGCTCCGCAGCAACGGAACGAAGGCCCGCCTCTTGTTACTTTCTCAGAAGTTTCGCGTCTATCCCAACCGCGCGCAATCCGATGCGCTCGCAGCAATGCTTCGCGACTTCTGTAAGCTTTACAATGCCGGGCTTGAACAGCGCATCGCGGCGTATCGCACGCGCGGCATATCTTTGAATTACGGAACGCAAGCCAAAGAGCTTAAAGCCGTTCGCGCGGCTGACGATGGCCTCGCGCGATGGTCCTTTACCGCCGAGCAACAGGTTCTTCGCCGTCTCGACAAGACCTTTAAGGGGTTCTTCGGTCGGATAAAGCGCGGCGAAAGAGCCGGCTTCCCGCGTTTCCGTTCCGCTTCGCGCTATCACGCCGCAGAGTTCCGCGTCGGCGACGGTCTCACGGTCCGCAAAAACGGGCGTCTCGGATTCGTCGGCGTTCCTGGCGAGATTAAGGTCAAGCAGCATAGGCCGCTTGCCGCCGAGCCGAAGAGCGCAATCCTGACGCGCCAGAATGGCAAATGGTTTGTCGTCTTTCACGTCGAGATTGCCGAAGTCGAGCGGCGCGCTGGTGAATGCATAGGTATCGACATCGGCCTCTCGTCTCTTGTCGCCCTGTCCAACGGCGAAACAATCGTTCGTCCGAACTGGACGAAATGCACGAAGAAAGGATTGCGCCGGCGACAACGATCACTCACTAGGTGCAGGCGAGGATCGAAGCGCCGGACAAAGATGCGTGCTCGCCTCGCTAACTACAGTGCGAAGGTCGCGCGCAAACGCTCTGACTTCCTGCATAAGCTCTCCGCCGATCTCGTCTCGCGCTTTGCTGCAATCGGAATCGAGGACTTGAATGTGAAAGGCTTGGCGCGCGGAATGCTCGCCAAAGAAGTGAATGACGCTGCGTGGGCGCAACTTACCGCGATGCTCCGCTACAAAGCCGCGAAAGCTGGTAGCGCATTGATCGAAGTGGACCCGCGCGGCACGTCTCAAACCTGCCCTGAATGCGGCACGATCAAGCCGAAACCGCTCGGCGAGCGTCGCCACCGCTGCGAATGCGGTTGCGACCTTGATAGAGACGTTGCGGCTGCAATGGTCGTGCATTTCAGGGCTTTCGGTTTCTGGCCGGGACACGGCCTTCAGGACTCAAGCGGGCGGGTTGCCGCGTAGCTGTTCTGAGAAGCCTCCGCCTTCAGGCGGAGGAGTTGTCACGAAAGCCTCAGAAGGAGAGGGTTAGACCGATCTGCCGCCCTGAAGGCGCTTCCTGATAGTCGATGCGGACGATTTGCAGGCCGGGGTTGTTACGGTCTTCGGATACGCGCACGCGCGGCGGCGGGTTCTGCGCCACGCTGTCTTCAAGGGCGAGCTGCGCGCGCACGAGAGCCGCGATCTGATAGGGCTGGAACAGGCCGCCGATCTTTTGCGGCAGACCCGCGCCATATTCGGTGTGCCAGACATAGCCGCGCACCGCAGTGAACAGGCGGCGCTCGATGCGCTGGCGCACGAAGTCGCCGTCCTCGACGGTCAGCAGGTCGCCGGTGGGCGACCATTGCAAATCCTCGCGCCATTCGTGGTGAATATCCGCCATCTGTCAGCCCCAGTTATCGGCGTCACCCGGATCCCCGGCTGTCCCCGAGAACAGCGGCCCCTTGAAGCCGTCGCCGCTCTGGATGACCTTCGTCGCGAGGATTGAGCCTGAGACCTTCAGCGAGCCCTTGTGTTCGATCTTCTCCGCGTCGATCGTCACTTTCACGCTGGACTTGTGGGTGATGCCGTTTTTGGGATGGATGATGACGGAGTGCTTGGCGTTGTCGCCGCCATCGAGCGAGACGCTGAACGTCGGGCTGTCCTTGTCGGCGTCCTGATTGTTCTGGACCTTCAGGGAAAGCGACATGTTCCCCTTCTTGTCCGTGGTGACGACCTGACCATTGGCGCCGGTCCAGACCATGTTCTTGTCCTTGTCGAACTTGAACGATCCGGCTTCCGTGTGCTTCAGGAGGATTTCGCCGCTCTCGACCTGCGGCGGCTTGTCTTCATCCGAGTGCACCCGCGAGATGATTTCCGCGACCTCGAAATCTCCCCCCGAGTATCCGAGCCTCACCTGGTCGCCCGGCGACAGCCCGACGAGAATGCCCCAGCCGTCGCCGATGTGGTGAGCGTGAATCGGTATCCAGCCCGTTTCCTGCCCCGAGGGCTGTATTTTAACCTTCGCCGCGTGCTTCTTCGGGTCGTAGGAGGTGACGATCCCGTAGCGCTCCGCCGACTTGGTGGCGAGAAACCGCTCCAGGCACCTGAAGATGAGGTTCTCGATATTCACTCGCGGCCGTCCTTCGCGCTCTTGGCGCTGATGGTCATGAGATGCCCGCGCATGCCGAAGGCGTGAGAGACGCTGTCGATGTCGAGCGACTGCGCGAAGGCGGTCCCGATCAACTGGAGTTTCATGCCGGGCGCGCAATCCGGGTCGCCGATGCAATCCGCCTGAAGCTGGATTTCATGCGCGACATGTTCCGCCGCCTTCGCCTTGGCGTATTGATCGGCGAGGTCCTGTTCGAGCCCGGGGATGTGATATTCGTAGGCGACCTTGCCGCCCTTGCCGGATATTTTCTTTTCCGCCTCGATGACCTTCTTCTTTTTCTGGTTCCAGCTTTTGACCTTCACCTCGACGTCCTTTGCGGCGACGAAGTTCTTGGAAATGCGGATGCGCAGCGCGTCCGAGTTGATCGGGCCGGAACCGTTTTCGCGATAGCTGATCGTGTAGGTTCCCGAGGCGTCGTCCTTGACGTGGAGTTTCCCATCTGCGTCCACCCACCATCGCGCGCCCATCAGTTCGCTCATCTTGTGGATGACGGCGGCGAATGAGACGTTGTCGGAGAGCTTGACGTAATCATCGGCCCATTTTCGCCCGGCGCGGACCTTGGCGCTGGTGACGTCCGCGTCCAGACCGGCTTTCTGCGCCAGGTCCTTGATGATTTCGTCCGGCTTCTTGTTCGTCCACTTTTCAGACGTCTTCATTTCGTGGAGCTTTGCGGACTTGCAGCGCCCGGTGAGATGAATGGTCCGCGCCTCGTAATCGAACTGCGCATCGTCGAGCTCGCCGGTGATGATGGTCCGATCGCCGAAGCCGCTGGCGACGACGATCTTCGCATCGAGGCTCTCCGCATCGGCGAAGACGCGCTCCGCTCTTCGCATCGGAATGGAGACGGAGAAGGACGAAGATTCCCGCGTCGCCTCAAGATATGCGTCTCCGCGGATGACGAGCCAGCGGCGGCCCGCCGCCTCAACCCATGCGCGGTGACGGCGAACGCCGGATGAGATGGCCATTTAGTTTCCGAAGCAGGTGTAGTTGAACTGGGCGCTATCCGTTCCGGCGCTCAATGTGACGGTGAACGCCGTCTTGCTCTGGGAGGAGATGTAATACGTGACCGCGCCAAGCGATGACCGGGGCGTGACTGTGCAAAACGCGGTGTTCGCATAGGCGGAATTAAACGTCACCGTGCAAGCTGTCGGCGAGCCGGTGCCGAGAGTGAAACTTCCGCCGTTGTTCGATGACCCGGCCGTGACGGCCGGGGACGTGCCGCAAGTTGACAAGCTCGGCAGGGCAGCAGTAACCGTGACACGACTTCCGGCGAGCATCGTCCCGGTGTCATCCACTTGCCAACGATTCGCGCCGTCGGCGCGATAGACCAGCACGCCGCTTGATGACCGCAGAGAACGCCGCGTCGCGTCGGCAGTACCGCCGGAGAAAATGATCTCCTGACCATCGGCCATATTGATTGCCGGTTGAGATGTGCCTGTGCCGTCAATCGTGGCGTCCGTAAAATCAATTCCAATACCAAATGTCGCTGCACCAGTCGCGGACTTAAATCTCCATCCCTTGTCGATAATCGCAGCGCTCGCCACAATGCTTTGGCCAATGCCGACATGCGGGAGAGTGCTGAACCCCCGCCCAATCGCGACAAGATGACTGATAATGCGCTGCTCGTTTGCGTCGGTCAGCCCTGTAGTGCTATCCTGTGCATCAACAATCACATCGAGTTCCTGCCCGGTGCAGCCTTCTGTTGTTGCACCAAAAGCTGACGTGGAGCTGTTAGCTCCTGGATCATTCACGCCAGTCTTGTCCGTGCATGTCGCATAGCTTCCCCATGACGGGCCGACGCTGATGTTGTTAATAAACCCGCCTGCGAACCCCGTGCAGCTCGGGGGCGATCCGTAGTCAATCACCACCCAGCCGGGACCGGGGTGATTTGTTGTTGCGGCTGTCCCGTAAATTTTCCAGTTTCCGTTAAAACCGGTAGCGCCGGTTACGCCGGCGATACGAACTGTTTCTTGTGGCCTCCACTGCGACGCGGCAATGGTGCCGGTGGTGGTGCCGGTTGCGGCTGAAGCGAAGCTGAGCGTGCCGGTTCCGACTGCCGTAATGGTATGAGTTCCGTTATATGCCCCCGCACCGGTTACGACAATTTCGTCATTCACACTGAACTTATATTTGCTGTCGAATGTGAGCGTCGCGGTCGCGCCAGTGCCGGAAGCGGATGCAAAGGGGATGAGCACCCCAGGATGCGAGTATTCCAGCTTCGCCAAGTTCCCGCCAATCGCGGTGCATCCGGTCAGGGCGTGGCCGAGTTCGCCCGCCACGGTCTGTGACCCGGTTGTGGCTGACGCGAAGCTGACCGATCCGGGACTGGATGCGGTGACGGTGTGCTGGCCGTTGTAGCCGCTCGGCGTAACACCATTCACAAAGATGTCGTATCCGACGGGGAACACATAGGGCGAGCCAACCAAGCTGCTTGTGTTGAATGTGATTGTGGCTGTGCCGCCAGTCCCGCTCGCCGCAGTCGTGCTATTGACCGCGCGAACCTTGTGGTTTTGAAATCCACCAGCGCCGTTTTGCGCCGCCATGCCGGGCCGGGCGGAGTTGTAAAATGTTGCACTCTCGCCCCATTCCCACTGAGCATTGTCAGGGTTGGTTGAGGCGTTGAGAGTGTAGTTATTGCGGATTGACTGGAACCCGGTGCTGCTTGACCCGCAGGTCGCGCCGGTGCTGTCGCCGGGGCAGCCAATCCACATGTGCCGATCCGTGCGGAATGGACCGACGGATGTGTAAGCGTCCGGGCGCTGCCAGATGAACCATGTGCCGCCATCGAGGCCCGGTCCCTGACCGGCGCTTTGCACATTCGACGACAGCCCCGGCAATTGAGTTGAGAGGATAGAATTTGAGGTGAGAGAATTTATCGTCTGCGCCGCCGTCCAGGTATTTTCCGTGTTCAGCCGACCGATATTCGCCGAATCCGACAGGTCCGTTGAAGCCGCCTTCGATACGACGCCGGAACCATTGCCTTTCAGTGCGCCGTTGATGGTTCCGGCGCCGCCGCGCGCCGCTGCGAGCGTGCCCGAAACAAGATCGCTTGCAGAACCGGAAGCCGCGACCGCCGCCAGCGGCGACCACCGCATCGGCTCCGTGCCGCCGCCGCCGCTGGTCAGCACATAGCCGTCAGTTCCCGCAGTGGACGGGAGGTTGAAATAATAGGCGGCTTCCGCGGCATTGTTGCGGACAACCACGCTCGCGCCGGTTCCCGCGCCATTGGCGAAGCGCGCCTCCCCCGTCACCGCGCCATTGGAGCCGAAGGTCTGCGGCGACAGCCAGCTATTCGCGCCCGAGAGCGACGGCGTATCCGGCGCCAGCCCGTTGGCGGCGACGCATGTCGTCGAGCCGTCTGCGCCCGCGTAGAGATAGCCCGTGCAGGGCTTGAAGATCAGCGAGCCATTGATGGTGACGTCCTGATATTTCGGCGACGGCAGGGACTGGCCGAAAGCGGGGAGCGCGACAATCGACAGCAGGGCGATGAGAAGTTTCTTCATGAGATCGCTATTTCTCCGCCGTTATTCCACAGGGCGCCCGGCTGCGACGGAAGCGTTGTCGGCAGCGTCGGCAGCAGGGCGTAAATCTGTTCGTAGGTGAGCGGCAGTTGCACATGGCGCAGCGTCGCCGCGGTCTGGGCGACGTCCGACGCCGCGCTCTGCACAACCTCGAGGTCAGGGTCTATCCACACGCCGAGAATGCCGTCGGGCGTTCCCTCTTTGGCCGGCGTGGGGATTTTCAGTTCTGTCAGCGCGCCAATCCACGGGTCTTCGATGCCGTTGAGAATGGCGATGCGGGTCCACCAAAGCGCGTCCCCGAGATAGTCGGCGGCGACGCGGTAGAGCGTGGTGTTGGAGACGCGCACGATCCGCGCCGGCACGCCAATGGCGATGTGGCTCACAATGACAACCTCGCGGTATTAGTCGTAGGCCGCCGAACTGACCACCGCCTGAGCGTATGCGTCTGCAACCTGTGCCAGCGCGGAGACAAAATTCGATTTGTCTTCTTCTGAGAGGCTTGGTGCGAATGCCGCTAGAAGAATGCGGAACGCGGACTCTGGCTCGAGGTCGTCTGCGCGTTCGACCGCGAGCTTGGTAATCGCCGACAGGTTCATTTTTGGAGCTCGCGAGAGATGTTTTACAACGTGGTGACGGTGACGGGCTTCGCGGGAGCGAAGTATTTGCCCCAGCCTTCGATGAGCTCGATCCCGGCGGTGAATCGGCCGATGTAGGAGCGCAGTTCGAAGGCGTCGAGTTCATCGATCGCGTCTTGCGTGAGCGCCTCGATCGCCGCGACCATCGCAACTGGCGGTGGCGCAGCGGCGAAAGCGTCAATCTTCGCGCCAACGGCCAAAACTTGCGCGTCAACCGCGGCGATTAGCGCGACCGCCTTCTGGTCAAGATCAGCAAAGACGAGAGGCGGGGCGGTTTCGATCGGGCTTGCCGCTGCATAGGCGGCCTGCACGGCGGCGAGTTTCGCCTGAATGGAGACGGGAAGGCTCATGATACGCTGATCACCCCTCCGTTGCTCCAAAGCACGCCCGGCCTGCCGGGGAGGCGCGTCGGAAGGCGCCGCACGAACTCAGGGATTTGGCCGGTCGGAACGGGGACGTTGACGAAGGTGAGCCCGTCATCTGGCGGCGCTACGGTTGCGAGGGCGCCGCCATTGAGCGCCACGGCCGCGGCAAGATCTGCTGAAGCGAGCAACGTCCCGCCCAGAGACGACACGCCAGAGAAGGCGCCGGCCGGCGAGATGACGCAGGTGATGTCATAGGCCACGCTGACCGGGAGGCGCTCGATATTGGCGCTGAACTCGCTTATGACGACGGTGAACGCCTGCCCGGCGAAGGTCAGCGGGAGAGTGACGCCAGAGCGGCGCATGGCGTCCAAGGCCAGCGCCGTCTCATAGGCGTTGTCGCCGAACAGCCGGCCACTCCAATGAATGTCCGCGTCGTCCGGCCCCATTGTGTCAATGACGCGCGAGCCGCCCGGGAGCTTATGGACGACCATCGTTTGCTCGCCGCCGAATGGCATTCGTTCAGGCGTGGAGAAATCGTCAAAGACGATCCCTCCGAGCGTCAAGATGTCGCGCGCCACGGGTTACCTCGTTCGATAGATCGGCCAATCCGAGCCCGGATAGCGCGAGATCCCGCCGTTTCGGATGCCCCAGCGCTGCGTATGGCCATGGCCGCGCAGCTCATGAAATCCGCCCGTGCAGGAAGTCGCGCCGTGCGACCCGTAGCTATAGTAGCGGCATGATCCGGCGACAGCCGGAGCGGAGAAGACGAGCGCGACAGCGGCGATAACAAAAAAACGCATGATCCACCTCTTTGTGAGACGGGTCATATTTTGGCGCTATCGCCGCCAAGAGCAATCCGTTAACCGACCGCGAATTGCGTGTCAGGTCCGGCGAACATGCCACGCCCGTTGAAATACGGCGCCTGGCGCGAGTGTTCGTGAACGCGGGCGATTTGGTGCGACGCCACGCGCCCCAGCTCCCGACCGTCCACCTTCAGCACCACGTCGCCACCGCCGCCGCCCGTCGATCGCTTCACAGGCGGCGAGAAATTCACCCGCCCGCCGCGCGGCGCTTCAACGTGCATGTGGTTGTAGTGGCCCGGCGCCCGCCAGATGACCTTGTAGCCCTGTCCGCGCAGAGACGACGCCAGAGCGTCGAACTTCGCAGCCGCCGCCGGGTTTCCGGCCTCGAATACGCCGTTGCCGATGTTGACGTCGATCGCCCGGCCTTCGTAATGACCGCGCCCATGGTGGACCGGATGCACGCCGCCAAAGGACGGATGTTCCGACACGCGATACCCCATGGCCTGCAGCTTGTGACCAAGGGAGACGATGCTCCCGCCGCCGCCGCCGCCGCCGCCGGCCGCGCCGCCATAGGAGGCGTTGACGATGCCGCCGCCGCCCATTCCGCCGCCATCAAAGCCGGTCTTTGAGAAAAAGCCGCCGATCGCGCTCTTTACCCATCCGAGGGCGCTCATGATTGACTTGGCGACGTCGACGATGACGCCGGGGATGATCCCAAGCACCTTTACGAAACCATCAAGCCCGACCTTCAGGACGTCCCAGCCGATGCCGACAAGCCGGCTCATCCCGGTGAAGAAGTCCCGCAAATTCGGGTTGAGAGAGTTCCAATTGAGCGCGATGACCGCGGCCATAGCCGACGCGAAGCCGGCAATGAGGCCAGCCGGGCCGGCGAGTAGCGCCAGAGAGGCGACAATCGCTGTGGCGCCGAGCGCGGTGAGCCCGACGGCGAGACCAACAAGGCCCTTGCCGAGCATTTCGACGCTTGCCGGGTTCTTCGTCGCCCATTCGGCCAGCTTGTTCATGGCGCCGGAAAGCTTGTTCATGATGTCGATTTTCGGCTGCACAAGCGGCTCCGAGAAAGCGGTGAGCAGATTGTCCCAAGCTGTTTTGAAGCGCCCCATGGCAATTGTCGGATCGTGCGCCATCGCTTGGCCGGCGAAGTCGAGCCCGCGCGCTTGGCGCGCTTGGCCAGCGTCCTTTTCGATGCGGCGGGATTCCGCGACAAGCGACGCGATTGCTTGCGCCGACATGCGGTTGCCGAACATGTCGCCAAGCCCGCCTATCAATTTCGGGTTGTCGACGGATAGCTCGCCGAACTTCTTTTCAAGGATCGGCCCCAGAACGTCGCGCGCCCAGACCGCCGGGTTGAGGACGAACAAATCAGACTGCTCAACCGCGCCGTAGCGGAAACCGGCTGGCCCGACCTTGTTGTAGACGATCTTTGACGGGTCGGTGATAAGCCCCGCATCGATCATCGCTTCCGTCGCGCGCTTTGACGCCTTGCCCTGCGCGATAGTGCCGAAAAGCGACATAAGCGCCGTGCCGGCGCCGCTTGGCTTCATTTCCTGAATGAGCGACGGCAGATATTGCGTGTAGAAAGCCTCGTCCCACCCCTTGGTTGCGAGGCGGCCATATTGCGTCGCCTGAACAAACGCTTTCGGGTCGACAAGCCCGCCAGAGGCGGAAATCGCCTTCGTCATCGAGTTGAAATAGCTGACGAAATCTTCTGGCTTCTGGAGCCCCTTCAGCTCGCCAGCGCGGCCCATCTCATAGACCGCTGAACGCGCGGCGTCGCCCTTGCCCTCCGTAACCGTGTTGAGCACGATCCGCATCTGTTCGAGCGGGTCGAGGAACTGCATCGCCGCTTTCGTGGAGCCGAATGTTGTGCGCAGCTCCTTGATATCATTGAGCACGCCGGTCACGGACATGCCGTAGCGGGAGGCGGTTTCCCACGCCTTCGCCGTCGCCTCCGCGAGCTCGGCGCCCTTCACGTCGGCGGCAATAAGCTGTTGCTTGACGTGGACCAGCTTCTCGCCGTGCTCAACCATCTTGTTGAGGCCGGCGAGCGCCGCCGTCCCGCCGAACAGGGCCAGCCCGCCGCCGACGGCGAGGGAAACGCGGTTGATCTCGGAAAACGCCTTCTGAAGCCGGTTGACGCCGCCCTCAAGGGCCAGAACGTCTTTCGCAACGACAGCGAGGACACCGCTGACGTTGTTGATCATCGAGATTTTGGTGAAAACCTCGTATGCGGAACCGGACATCAGCTATCTCCCCAGCCCAGCGCGCCGCATTGAGCCTCCCCCGGCAACGGGTATACAACCCGAATTCGCGGGCTTTGGAGGCCATCAGATGAAATTATGGTTCAGCGGGCCGAGCTTTTTCGGCATTCGGCCGGGCGTTTCTTTCGACGCCGGGCAATCAACCCAGCGCCAAACCGCCCCCCGCGTTGACGGGTCATTCGTTTACGTGGTGCGTGGCGACCACAACATGATCAAGATCGGCGTGACCACCAATCCAGCCGCTCGCCTCGCGCAACTGCGGACAGGCTCCCCGTTCCCGATCGAATATGCCTTCATCGGCGCGACGCCGGGGAATGGCTATGACATTGAGCAAGCGGCGCACGCCATGCTTGCGCCCCATCGCGTCAACGGCGAGTGGTTCGACGTCTCCCCCGAACTGGCGATTTCCGCTGTTATGGGCGCAGCCGGGAAGCTGGGGCGCGCGATGGCCCCGGCGAGCCTTGAGATAGGCTCCGCACCCGCTCAACCTGTCACGCTACCGCCGGCCCCGCCGCTTGGGATAGCCGGGGCGCTGATGGTCGCCTTTCGCACGGCTGTCTATTCGGTCATGACCTTCGTCATGCTCGCCGTCATCGCCGTCATGTCAGGGTCTGTGCCCGATTGGCTGGGAACCGCCGGCGCCGTCTTGCCGTTCCTGATGCTGTGGCCGGCTTATTCTGACACGAAGCGCCGCCGCGCCGCCGGCCGCTATTAAGGGGCCAGCGCGCGCGTTAGCACCGCATGAAAGGCAGTTGCGCCTATGCGGTGGATTTCGCCTTCCTTGGCCCGCGCAGCCCCACCAAGGAATGATCGGGGCGGGATACGTGCCGTCCCGAGCTCCTGGTAGAGCGCGATCTTCGACGGCGAGCCGACATAGCCCGCATCCTCGCGCATAGCGCCCGTCCCGGTCAGGCCCGTGACGACATGGTGCGTAATCGAGTCCCGCAATTCGCCCGAGCGTAGCAGTGGGTCATTCGGCGTAAAGCCGAGCCTCACGCGCTCGCGCTGCGTCGCCGGCGCCAGTTGCTTCCAACCGTAGTCATACGTTCCGATGACGCGCTTTGCCTCGTCTTCGACGATCTGACAGGCTTTCTCAAGCGCCTCGTGACGGGCGAACTCGAACATTACATCGGCGCGCGCGAGGTCTTTGGCGAAGTCGGCGAGCGTGCGCATATGCCCCTCACGATGGCGGCGGGTCTTCCCAGCGGCCGGCTTCCCAATTCCAGCGCTGGCCCTCGAACTCCCCGAAGATTACGCCGTAGGCGGCAAGTTCGTGGTCGTAGAGGGCGAAGGCGACGTCGAAAGGGACGCCGTTTCTGACGAGCCAGAGGCGCTGTCGGAGGTCGGCGTCCTTGCTGAGTTTTTTGCGGCGTCAATCCCGCCGTCTTCGTCGCCAACCATAAGCCGCATCATCGCGGCGCCGGCGGCGGTGAGCCCTTCTGAATCGAGATGGTCAAGAACCGAGTCGAGTTCGCCCCGCGTCTTCGGAAACGGGATCGGAACGCCGTCGATTTCCACCACGGAAGCGGCGAGAATGGCCGGCGCACGATGCGGGATCAGCATTTCCTCGCCTGTCTCGGGGTTGATTTGCTTCCCCGAGCCCTCGAGGTCGGGCGTGAGGCCCTGCACCTTTATCTGTTGCGAAGGCTTCAGCCGCCTTACGCCGATCGTTCGACCAAGCCCATCAAGCTCGCGCTCAATGCGATTGTAGCGCGAGAGAATTTCATCCGATGCTTTCATGTTACGGAATCTTCACTTTTTTCGACGCCTTGCCGACGCCTGATTGTCGGATCACAGTATCGCGCGAGATTTCACCAAGGTTCGTGAGCTTGAACACGAAGCCGGTGTATTGATAGCGCGACACCGTGCCATCCTGATTGGTCACAGTTTCGGAGAGATAGCCCGGCCTATCGATCTGACCTTCGTCGAACCGCTGCGCGGCGAGCAACTGAAATTCTTCCAGATCCTTGCCCGTGCGGGTGATGGTGAACGAAATTGAAAATCCGTTCGGGATATAACCGAAACGCGGCGGGCCGTTGTAGGGACGCGATACAACGTCTGTATAATCCGCGGTGATGCTGACGCTCTGGATGTCGCCGAAGTCGACCATCTGGCCGGTGTTCGAATCGTAATAGCCGAACGTGTAATCGCGCCCGACGTTCATTCCATTTATTGGCAAGATTGCCTCCATCCAATGACAGGCGCGTCTCACGACTGGCCGGCGCCGGCGCCTCGCGACGCTGGCAAAGAAAAAGCCCCGCGTTGGCGGGGCTTTGGCGGTTTGACGATTCAAGTAGTGATGGAATTACGCTATAAACAGCGAAGCCGCCGGACCTCTGCGAAAGGTCGGCGGCCTCTAACCACCAACCCGTAGGAGCCGGGCCGATGGCTGAGCGTAAGACTATCACCCAAGAATATCTGAAGTCGATTCTCGATTACGACCCTGAGACGGGAGTTTTCACATGGCGCTGGCGCGATGGCTTGCCAAATGTCTGCAATTATCGCGACGCCGGTAAAGAGGCGGGAACGCTGCGCCCAACCGGCTACCGATACATCTCGATTGACCACAGACATTGGGCGGCGCACCGGCTCGCCTACATCATAATGACCGGAGAACAGCCGGTTGGAGACGTTGACCACATCAATCTGAACAAGTCAGATAACAGATGGAGAAATCTACGATTGGCGACGCGCAGCCAAAACCAATCGAACGTCCCATGCCACAAGCGCAACAAAAGCGGCATAAAAGGCGTTCATTTGCAAAAGGACTGCGGCAGGTGGGTCGCATACATCACCGTAAACCGGAAACGCCTGCATCTTGGGATGTTCGCAACAAAAGAAGAAGCCGCGAAAGCCAGAGAAGACGCAAGCGCCCGGATATACGGTGAGTTTTCACGCCTTTACTAGAAGAATTGCTGTATTTGCGGCGGGGTGGACTGCGATGTAACATCGACCGTCCCGCCGCTGGCCAGCTTTATGATAAAATATCTGACCGTGTTGAAATATTTCACCGCGGCATACAGGAACAGGAAGCCGCGCGCCTGCAGGATCAGCGGGTTGTTGCTGAGATCGCAAACCGTCGCGAAGTCTTCGATGATGCCGTTGCCGTTCGACCCGACAGCCGGGTCTTTCAGCGACCCGAGGAAGCCGTCGATGAGCGCTTTCGCGTCGGCGCGGGTGCGGTCATCTGGGCGGTTCGACTGCAGCCGGCCAACAATCGAGCCAGCCGCTTTCGACTGGAAGGACCGGGCCAGATAGTTGGTGAGGCGCGTCCATTCGATGCCGTTCGCGGCGGTGTTCGAGGATGCGTTGCGGCCACAGATGAAGGTGAAATAGTCGCCGCCGGGCGTTGTCGGCGGCCCGACGATCAAATCGACGCCGCCGGTTTCCGCCAGTTCGAGCTCAGCATCGGAATAGGTCTGGCCCGCCTGCGTTCGCTGCGTCGAGACGACGCCGCGAAGCTGCTTGTTGAGCGGGCTCAGTTCCGGCGACGAATTGCCGGCCCAACCGATCATGAAAGCGGTGGGAGAGATTTGCCGAACAAGGCCGTTCTGGGAGTCATAGAACGAAGGCCAGTCGCCAACCGAGATCCAGGTGAAGAAATCGTCGAGAGCGGCGTTTTTGCGCGTCGCAACGGCATTGGAAATGGTGTCGCCGGATACCGTCGAAACGGCGTTGAAGCAGCTTTCCTGCATGGCGAAAACATCCATCGCCGCCCACTGGCTGGACGTGGAATGATCGCAGAGCGTGAAGCCGTCGATGCCGGTGCGACGAAGCGCATACATGCCGGTTCGCGGATAGGTGTCGACGCCGACAAGGGTCGCATCCGTCACGCCAGCGGCGCCGTCAGAACCGCCGGAGAGGGTGACGACCGAAGAAAGCGTCGGGGCCGCCGTCCCCGCGCCGGGGGAAGCCGTGACGAAGGAAGACGCCGGGCGCTGATTGGACCCGAGGTTGATCGCATTGGCGAGATTGCGCCAGATTGACAGCGTAACCGTGTAGGATCCGCCAGAGCCGCCGCCGCCCGTGAAAGAGACGGTCGGGGCCGTGAGATAGCCTTCGCCCGGGGTGACGATGATCGGGGTTCCGAGTCCCCATGCGAGAGTGAAGGTCGCTCCCGTTCCGGAGCCGGAGGTCGACGACGGCGTGACGGGGTTCGTCGGCGCGGCGCCGCCGGTGATCTGGCCTGCGTTGGTGATCGTGACCGTCGCAACCGCGCCGGTCGTGACCGTGGCGACGGTCAGAACCACGCCGTTGGTCAAAGTGATCGTGTCGCCGACGACATAGCCCGAGCCGCCGGCGCTGACCGTCGCCGTCACCACCTTAAGGGTCGGGTTGATGACCGCATTGATGCCGCCGGCGGGCGCCGCCGTGACCGATGCGGCGGGAACACTGGTATAGCCCGTGCCGGACGTGACCGCGATCGATCCGACGCCGACGCCGATATTGTTGAACTGCTCCGGAGGGCGGCCCGGGAAGGAGACGACGGCCATATAGGAGCCGGCCTTCGACCCGCTGACGATCTGGAAGCGGATTTTGTTGCCGAGCGTGCCGGTGTATTTCGCCGTCAGCGTGAGGCAGTTCGATTGGATCGTCGCCTGAGCGGCGGTGTCGGTCCCGTCAGTGACGCGGACACCGTAATAGCCGATCGCAGAGCCGACCTGAGACGCCGCCCAGACATAGGACGGCATATCGTGGCTGCGCACCTGCGGAACGCCGAACAGCGTGGAGCAGCTATCGGGGCCGGAGAACGCGAGCGGCGAATTGACCGGCCCCCACGATGCGACGCCGACGACGCCCATCATGTTGGTCGGAACGCCGGTAAGGAGAGGCTGCGGCGGAACGATCGCAGTGTAGACGCCCGGAACCTGGAGCGCGCTCAAATTTTGCTGACCTTCGAGGAAGGTGGGCATGTTCATTTTCCTTCGTGGGACATGCGCGCCATCACGGCGGGCAACAAAAAGCCCCGCACATGGCGGGGCTGGCGGGGCGGCTCATGCCGCGAAACTTGCGGGCTCCATCAACGGGACGGCCGGCGCTTCACAGCGCGGGCGGAGAGCTTGCCCAAGGCTCGTTACTGTTCCGACGCATCCTTCCCGCGCTTGCGGTGATGATGCGACGATGGATGCGCTTCCGGCGGGTCATCAACCCAGACACGCACAACGAAGGGCGAGTGCATGTGCGCTTCCACTTCGACCGGATCGGCGATGATGTCGCCGACATTGTAGCGGCCAAAAGCCGTGTTGACGGAAAGCTGATACATCTCGCGCCTCTTGTGATTATTCGTCGAATGCGTCTTGAAGGCGCATCGTCAACCGCGAAACCGCCATAAACAGATGCGGGAAGTATCGCGGCTCCACATGCCATGCGGTATGAATGAGCGGCTGGGGATCGCCATCTTCCACTGTGTAGGCAATCCCGACGCTGCGCACGCGCCCCGCCTTCGCGTCTTCAAGCGCCCGTTCGAGCAACTCGATAACGTCTTCGCACGGGCCATCGGCCGGCGACGGGATGGCACCGCCCCTGATCGATACGACTTCGCTCATAGCGGCCCTCAGTTGATCGTGGTTATGGTTTCGCCGATTTGTGAGCCGGTCACGCCATCTTGCGCCGTCCACCGCGTCGTAACGAGCGTGACGACATGAGCGGTCCAGGTTTCGAGCGTCGCATATTCGACGGCGTAGTAGAGGTCGCGCCGATAGACCTGCATCGTCTCGAAATTGTCGGTTTGAATCGTGCGATCGTAGACGCATATCGCCTGCGACGTGTCGGGAAGCGTCAACCGCAGATTGGCCTTGATCTTTTGATCGATCGCGGCGCCGAGCGCCTTCCGAAGATCGTTCGACGGCGCCCAGACAGTGACGATTATCGTATGGCGCTGGCGGTGCGTGACCTGCCCCATCGTCGCCGGCGCGCCATGCCTGACTTCGATCGACTCGACGCCGGGGATGGTCAGGGTGTTGCCGCTGGCGGAAGCCGACGGGAAATCAACCTGAACATCGGCCAGCAGCGCAGCGCAGATTTCAGCCGCCGTCGCGCCGCCGCGGGAGTAGCCATAGCGACCGTCGACAACGATCGTGACGAACTCCCCCTGTGTCGGCGTTCCCGTAATGGTCATGACGCCGCTGGCGACGGAAGATGTCAGCCCATAGGCCGGCGGGACAATCTGATAGGGCTTGTCGAGTATCTGGAAGGTTTGCGATGTCCCCTGCATCGGGAACACAGAGACATTCGCGATCGGCCCGACGCCGTTGCTGACGACCGCTCCGGAAGCGTCGAGCTGCTTGCCCTGCAAATCGAGGTCAAGTTGGTCCGCGATCGGCCACCCCTCGAACAGCCGGACAGGCGTCGACGAAACGGACGGCTGGCCCGTTCCGTTCGGATAGACGGCGGCGACGGCAAGATCGAGAATCGCCGCGGTCACATCTGACAAGTCCGCCATGCGTCACGCCTGCAATCTGATGGCTTCAAGCCGGTAGCCGTTGAGCGTCCATTGCGCGTCGGACACATGGTAGCGGTAGCCCTCATCGTCGGCGATAACGTCGCGGTCGCGCACGGCGCCTTTCGGGAGCGGGACGAAGATTTGAAATCCGGTCGGGCCGGGCGCGTCGGACGGCAACAGCCCCTTGGGCCGGGTCGACGCCGACGCCTTCAGGATCGCCGCGGGAACGCCAGAAGCGAGCGCTGTCTCTCCCGCTATCGAAACGCCGCCATAGGGCGCTTCGCCTATCTGCGGCGTCTGAGCGGCCTGCCTTCGCAGTGAAATCGTGCGGTCACAGCGAACGCATGTCGGCGGCAACAGCGGCTCAAGAGCGGCGATGTAGAACGTCCCCTTGTCGCCCTTGAGAATATCGCGGGGGAGCAGGTCTGTCGCGTCAAAGAGCCCGTTGCGGAGATAGTCTTCAGGCTTCAGCGATTTCCCGTATCCGAACTGATCAGTTGACGACGGCGTGAACGAAGCGAGGATCGTCGTCCGCAGATTGAGCGCCTGAATCGGGTTTATCCAGTTCGTTGCGCGATAGACGGAAAACGACGTTCCGAGGCGCAGCGCGGCCTTTCCGTAGCCGCGCCAGATTTTTGCCTGCGCCTTCGCGCCGTCCATCTTCAGCCCCTCGTAAGCGAGATATTCATTCCGCCGCCAGAAACCGAGCCGCCAAGCGCCGGCCCGGGCTTCACACCCAGAAACCCGCACATGCGGCGCCGCCACTGGTCAAAGAGCGCCGTTCGATGAGCGACCTCATCGCGGTTGTGCTCCCACACCGCCGCCTTGTCGGTGTCGAGATTGTCGCTCGCCGCGGGAATAGCCGCTTCCAAAGCGGTCAGATTGGTCAGGTAGACGTTGACGATCGTCGCTTCTTCAGCGGGCGAAAGATAGTCGAGAACATGCACCAGCGTCGTGAAGTTGCCGCCGCCGATGATGATGTCCGCCTCATCGGAATTTTCCGTCGCGGGGAAGTTGGCGCGCAGCGAATAGCCGGCGAAGCGCCGAACGTCGGTCTTCTGTGCATCCGTCAACGCCATTCCCACGATCCTTCTTACGCGACCACCCAGCCGCCGCGGATGTAATTCTCAACTTCGCTGATATGGACTTCCGCTTCATGCGGAGCGGCGAAGGTTTCCGGGTTGCGCTTCATCTTGATCAGGCGCGGCTTCGCAGCGGGCTTCTCTGCGGCGGGCTTCGCGGGCGCCTTGGGCGCGGCGTCTTCGATCTGGATTTCCATTGTCTTTCTCGTGTTGCGCCTTCGCGACCATTGCAGGAACGTCGCGAAGGCGTTTATTGCTATCGCTAAGCTATTGAAAGCAAAGCGAAAATCACCCCAAGAGCAACGCGGTATGCTGGGGCTTAATGTTGGCCACGCCCCACGCCAGCGACACCTCGTAACGAACGCGGCGATACTGGCGATACATCGCGAACTCGAACGACATGCCCGAGCGCGGGTCGGTGATGGTCATACGATCGTCCGCCATGTCGCCCTCCTCCGGAAGGGCCGGCGCGCGAGCGACAAGCACCATGGCCGAACGGGAGAACGCCATGTTGGCGGTGTAGTTGTTGCCGACGGTCATCGCGGTGTTGTCGGCGAGCGTCTGGCGCATACCGGGGGCGTTCAGCACGAGGCTGCCCGCGGAAAGCGCCGTGCCGACGACATACTTGTTCGTATCGCTGCCGAAGGTCACGACGTCGCCCGCGAGAACCGTGCCGGAACCAGTGTCCAGCGCGATCGTGGTGTCGCCGGCGGCATAGCCGGACGCATTGTTGACCAGATAGCTGGCGCCCGTGCCCTTGGTCACGGAAGCGACGCCATTGGACTCGCGGATTATGAAGCCGTGCAGATCGAGCAACATGCCCTGCGAGCGCAACTCGGTGGTGCCGGCTTCGTTCGCCTTGTTGAGCTGGGCGAGCGAGCGCAGCTTGGCGCCGGCCGTGGTGTTGATGATCATCTGCAGGTCGGACATGGGCGCGCCGTTGTCGGCGAGGATCTTGCGCACCTGGGCCGGGTCGGACAGGTCCGACGCGAACGGCGTGGTTCCGGCCGTGCCATAGGCGCGGGAAGCCCGGATATAGAGGCCGCCAAGGTCGTTCTCGACTTCATTCACGAGCGTGCGGACAGCCTGCGCGATCTGGTCGCGGCGGATATTGCGATAGCCGACGCCGTTGTTGACGCCCTGCTGCTCTTCGCCGGTCCAGCGGAACGGAACCACGCGCGACTTGGTGATCTTGATCGGCGTGTAACCGATCGTCTGGTCTCCGGTGTCGGGCGGGAGCTGGCCGGGCGTGACGTCGGCGGCGGCCGCAGCGGGAGCGATCGGCACGCGGACTTCTTCGTTGACCGCAGCGCGCGCCGCATTGGCGTCCATAGTGACGGCAGGAATGAAGCCGACGAGCTCGCGCGAAACGATGTCGATAGCTTCGTAAAGGTCGGGCACGAGCCCGGTCAAAGTATTCGCCATGGGGGGTTCTCCGGGGATGAGGGAGGTTTCTGAGGGGATGGGCTATCCAGCCCTTGCGCCCTCCCTCATCCGAGGTCGGGCTAGGAAATCAGGCTGCTAATCAGCCGTCAGACAGTGTTCCGCCGCCGCGGATGTGCGCCATCTGCGCCTCTGGCGAGAGCGTTGCGAACTGCGCGCGGCTCATCTGCTTTCCGGCGCCGCCTGAAGCGCCGCCAGAAGCGCCGCCGCCGTGGGCGCCAGAACCCTTCAGGATGTTGTCGCGGTAGGGATAGGCGTCCACGAGGATTTCGAGCGCTTCGTCAAAGCCAGCGACGGCGCCCGGCTCGATGCGGGAGAAAATCTTTTCGCCCCTCGCGTCATAGGCGACGATCTGATCACCCTCGAGCTTGAAGGCGGAGCCGAAGCGCGCCTCCACCATGTCGGGCGGAATGGCGAGCTTGTCGGCGATGAGCTTCGATCGCGAGAAGGCGCCGCCGATCTTCTCCTGCACCAGCCGCTGATGAAGCTGATCGCGTTCCTTGACGATGGGCGCGTATTTCTTGTCGAGAGCAGCGAGCTTTTCCTCGTATGCCTTGACCGCTTCGGATTTGACGCGCTCGGTGACGCGCTCCATTTCGCCAGCGTCAACAAGCTTCTTGGCGTCGAGATTGGCGACGATTTCGAGCGCCTTGCGCGCGGCCGCAGCGTCTTCGATGCCCTCAAACGCCTTCAGCTTTTCGAAAGCCTCTTCCTTCGCCTCGCGATGGCCCTTCGCTTCGCCGTTCAGTTGGCCAATCTTTGCGACCGCCGCGGGAGCGTCAAAGGGGATTTCCTTGCCGTCATCGTGGACATAGACGGGTTTCCCGTCGGCAACGACGACATGGCCATTTTCGTCAATCTTCAGTTTCATGCGGCTTTCCAACCGTTAATGACCGTTCCCGGCCTTGCGCCCGTCGCCGTCCGGCTTCAGGCAATAAAAAAAGCCGCCCGAGAGGCGGCTTCATTCGCTCAAAGATGGTGCGCGCTACTGCGCCGGCGGGTCTTCCATATCTTCGCCGTCGCCTTCCGTGTCGTCTTCCTCTGTGTCTTGTTCGCCTTCGTCTTCTTCGGCCGCATCAAGAGCGGCGAGACGCGCCATTTCTTTTTCCCATTCGACTTCTGGCGAAATGACGTCGATGCGCTGAAGCTCTTTGAACGCCGTCTCTTTCGAGACAATCCCGCCGTCAGCGGCGCGCAGCAGCAAGTCTCCGGTCTTTTCCGCCATGTTTGACGAGCCAAAGTCTTTGTAGAGCTCGATTTCAGGATCGGCGCTCTGGTTGAGCCATTCGGCCATCAGCCGGACGCACTCCTCGAGCGACTCCTCGAACCCTTCGGCGATCGATTGCAGGATCGAACGCCCGCCTTCCGCCTCTGATGAGACTTGCGTGGCGGTGGTTATCAACGGGCGCTGGACAAGAAGCTCGGCGCCGGCCTGGCGCATCCGGTCCTCGATATCCAAGAGCGACTGGCGGCCGGCTTCGATGGCCTTGCCGGAATGCTCCACATAGGAGAGGCTCGCCTCCGTGCTCATTGCGCGGACAGCCGACGCCGCGCCGACGACGATCTGATCACCTTCCGTGAAGCCTTTGGCGAACAGGATCGGCACGCGCGCGACGTGCAAGATGTTCTGTTGATCGGACGCAGATTGCCAGTGTTCGACGTTCAGGTGCGCGAGGTCCAGCAGCGGCGACATGCCGACGCCAAAGCCATGACGCAGCCCGTAAAAGAACACGAACGGGATCCTGCGGATTGAAGTCAGGCCCTCTTTGTAGAGCGCCCAATTGCCCGCATTCGCGCCGCTTTCGATCTTGCGCCATACCTCCCACCGGCCCGGATAGAGAACGCGGACCTGGTGGACTTCCTTTTCGCTCCACTCGCCGACATCTTCGGTGACGCACTCCATAAGCCGGAGCTGCGACAGCTCGAGGCCGGATTCGCCGCGCGTGGTGCGCCAACCGAGGATCGAGCCGGCCGGGTAGCGCGTGAAATATGGCCGAGCGCCCGTCGCGCGCTCATCGGCGAGCGTGCGAACGCCCTCAGCCGTGGGGAAGTCGACAAGCACGCCGACAAGGCCGGTCTGGAGGCAATCGAGCATCAACTGCGCGGCGTAAGGCTGAAGCCCCGTCCCGAGCATGTCGACGTCTTCAAGCAATTCTTCCACGTCGGGCGGAATAATGCCTTCGATCGTCAGCGGGCGCGCGAAGGGCTTCGCGGCCATTACGGACGCTGTGCGCGCAAATGCCGGGAACAGCGTCGCTGTCTTCAGGCGACTTGCATAGCTGTCAGATGTTTCCGCCGGCCATTTGGGGAGGAAGAGCTCTCCCGCGGCGCGCATGGCGCGCGTCCCGCCGACAAGAGCATCGATCATCGGCCAATGCACGGCCATGCTCTCGACGGCTGCGGAACGTGTGTCGGGTGTTTCTTCCATCGATCCTAAATCCGCAGCGGGGAGACGACCGCAGGGCCGGCGTCCGAAAGCATAAGTTCCGACAGCGCCCAAACGAGAGCGTCTACCCTGTCAGGCGAGCCGTCTCCGAGATAACCGTCGCTCGCCATCTGGCACATTTGGTCCTCGAGGTCGGACAGTGCGCCGATATGAGAGACGCGCTTTTGCTCATACAGAGCGGCCACCGGTTCCGCGCGAACAACCTTCCCGCGCGACGCGACAACCTCCCGGAATGAAACTCTCTGATCTGTCGTGCGAATGACGTGCTCAACCATCGCGCCGCCGAAGTTTCTCTCGGCAACGATGCGATCAGCCTTGAACTCGTGGTAGGCGTCGACCGCGCGCCTTCCCCATCCGGCCGGCGACAGTTTGCATGTCCTGTCCGCAAGCACATACGCCCGGCCGTCGACACCCTTGCCGGCCACAACAATGCCGATCGAATCCGCGCCTTCATCGCTCGAACTGCGCGCGCCAGACGGGTCAATTGCGACAACGACGCGGGCCATTGCCGGCGCCTCTCGCATATCCCGCGCGGAATCGATCATTTCCCGCGTCCACAAGGCTCCTGGCAGGTCGTCGAGAATTTCCGCGTTTAGCTCTTGCCGGCCAAGGCGCGTGCCTTCGTATTTGGCCTTGAGCTGTTCGAGCGTGGTAGCCGCCAGATTGGCGGAATTTTCAAATGTGGAACCGCGCGTGACCACCGTGCGAGGATCTGTAGCGATGCGCTTTATAAGCGGCGTCGGCTTCGGCGTGGTCGCGATGATGACCTTTGGCCGCGTTCCGAGGCGCAACCCGAAAAGCATCTGGTCCCAGGTTTCAGGCTTTTCCCAAGCCGCCAATTCATCCGCATACGCCCGAAAATGTTGTGGCCCGCGGAGCCTTTCCGGCTCCGTAGCGGCGAAAAGCTTGTATCTCGTTTCGTTGACGAGGATCATCTCGCCAAGCGAGCGGTTCCATGTCTTCAGCATTGACGACGGGAGTAGCGACAACAGACCGCTGTCGCCCTCTACCATCGTATCGCGCCCATCCGCATATGTCGGCGCGATCAGGGCAATTCGTTCACGTGGATGCGTCGCGCCATACCATGCGGCGTCTTCCATTGCTGTTCGAGTCTTTCCGAAGCCGCGCCCAGCCAATAGCAGCCAAAACATCCAATCATCATGCGGCGGGGGGAGTTGAGCTGGCCGGGCGGTATGCAGCCACTTAGCCCGGCGCTCGACCATCGCCTGCCTTGGCGCGTCCAACTGCGTCCAGTGCCGCGATAATGTCTCTGAAAGCGTCATCTGCCGTGATTGTGTGCTGGACAGGGCCGCCATTGGCGCCGGTCAGTTCGTGGCGCTCGATGAACATGCCGAGATGGCGGCCGATCAATTCGAGGGCTTTATTCGCCGGCCCGAAATCGCCCTTGGATTTGGCCGCACGTGCGTTGTCGACCAGTTCGGCTAGCACCCATGCGGCGTCGATAGAAAGCGCATCAGTGGCCCTCTTAGTGGCCTCTGCGTTCATTTTATCGCGCTCGGCGAGCAATTCGGACAACCGCCGTATAATGTCCGGGTGGTGTCGTAGCTTATGGGCGTTTTTGCGGTCTGTTTTATACCCCGCTGTCGTATAAGCGTCGGTTGAGCTTTTACCGGCTGCGAGCTCTTGGGCGAAGCGCTCCCATTTCGGATTATTGAGGGCCGTCATTTTCAGTCACGTCTCAACTCGCATCTGGTGCGGATGTATTCATTTGGCGCTGGCCCGGCTGGGCTTTGGGCGATGGTTATGGTTGCTGGGAGGCCGCAGAGGATGACTCCTTGCGGCGCTCTCATGGATTGATAGGCGCGGGGCGGTTTGCGGCGTGCATGGCGCGTTAGCGGCGCAGATCATGACGACGACGTATAGGGTTTGCGTCATTGTCCTATTCGTCAATAGGCGGGTCATAGCTGACAACTTCGCCAGTCAAGACAACCGCATAATGGTCAGAATTGGCGGCGTTTTTCTTGTCAAATGACAAGCGCCCGGACGTTAGCCGGGTGCCGCATTTAACTTCGAATGTGCGCAATATCCCGTTCTTTAGGGATATCAGATCGTGCCCGCGAGACCACTTTATTGGCATATATACCAGATGACCTCTGGCAGTTAGATCAGCCGCGACAAGCAGCTCCGCGATTGACCCCGCGGCCCTACGGGTGATCTCTATATCTACTCCGCCCGTTTTAACTCTTGGTCGGGGAGGGGCAGAATAAACCCAAGGAACAGTTTTTATGCCTTCGCGCTTTGCTATTTGGCTAACGCGCTGCCTGCTAATTCCTAATTCGCGAGATATCTGCGATGCCGTAAGCCCATTATCAGCTAACTCACGAATCTTTTCAGCGGTTGACATGTTGGCGCTCCAATAATCTGCAAAAAATATATAGTGTCAACTTGACAAAGCGTCAATAGCCAGCTATCTATTGATTATCGCCAATGCGGCGAGCCCAGAGATGGAGAGAGACGATGTTTAATTACGAGACCCGCTTTGACGCCGTTGTGATTGCCGTTTTCGAGGCATGGACAAATAACGGCCTTGGCATGGATTTCGACGAGCGCGAGCAGGCGATTAAATCCGTCCGCGACGCCGTGACGAATACATATTCGGACGACTGCTCCGACGCCGAATGGAGCCGTTGGGCTCTCCAGCGTCTGCGCGGCGAGACGATCAATTGACCCCCGCCGAACTCCGGGCCGCGCGCGAAACGTGCGGCCTGTCTCAAGCCGATTGGGCGATGGCTCTTGGCTATCGCTCAACCGACCGCAAGAACCTCCGCCAGCAGATCAACGACATGGAAGGCGGGCGGAAGCCGATAACTCCCCAGGTCGCGCGCCTTGCCGAGATGTTCCGGCGCTTTGGCGTTCCGGCGGATATGACGGGCGGCAACCTGTAAGGCGAACTTACGGGTTGCATTCGCGGGCGCTTGGCGAGCGCGCAGCTTTCAGCTTCTCAATGCGGCGGGCCAGATACCACGCCGCCTTTTCCAAATCCTCGATTTCATTCGAGGGGTTTTTCTTCCCGGCGCGGGAAATGTATTTCACCGTGTTGCCGAGATGGAACCCGAGCTCCCACGCCTCGATTACCTTGATTGCCTCATAGGGGGATTATCCCCCGCCGTAATGGTCAGGGTGGTCAACGGCGCTCATTTGGCCCCATCGCTCTTGTGAAGCATCGAAACTTGCTCGCGTCACTTATCCCCGCGCTTGGCGGGTTTGCGCTTCGTGAGCGCGGCGCGAGCGGTTTCCAGATCGTCCGCTTTCTTCGCGCGGGGCTCGCGGTTGCGAGGCTTCACGTCGGCGTATAGTGCGCGGCGTGGCAGATGCGGGTAAGGGTCGCTGATTTCGCCCATGCGCGTTCCGGACATGGAGCCGCCGGCCGGAATCGAACCGGCGCCCGGCCGATTACAAATCGGCTGCTCTACCAACTGAGCTACTGCGGCGATTTATGGGATAGGCCCCGCCATCATTAAGCCGGGCCGGAGATATCTCTTGGATAAGCACGCTATCCCTAACGTGCCATCTCATGGGGCGGATTTGGCTCCATTTGGCCCACGAAGTCAACATCAGCCATGCGCAAGGCTATGTTATCCTTGGACAAACCATCGCGAACTATAAGCAATGCCTTGTCAATTCGACGCATGGCCGTCGTCCGCGCCCAGCCTCTTTTTCTGCAAAGCGCCCGAAAACTAAGCCCTGCAACGACACACAGCGCGTAAGCGAGCAACACGCGCCTTGGCCCCGGCCATGCGCGCAAATAGCGATTTGTCCAATCGTTTACCTCTTCCTGTCGCGTAATGGCGGCGGCAGGCGGCGGCGCACGGCGCGCGACAGCCGCAAACTCTCTCACCCGTTCGTCCGGATCGTGTCCGCGAATATCGTCCATGTCCCGCAACACGTCCGGCCATGCGTTGCCGAACTCTTTCGGGAACCGCACTGGCGGCAGGCGTCGCAACACGTCCGCCGCTTCGAGATAGCGGTGAAAGACGATTTCCTTGGTCCATTCGTCCATTCGCATCCCCTTCGCTAAAATCCCGGCGTTGCGTCGAAAGACGACGTGTCCGCGCTCTGTCCCTGCGCGCGCCCGGCTTCCGTCCGCTCATTGTCCCAATCCGGCAGGGTCTCCGGGAAACCCCGTATCACCTTGCCCGTGTGCCAAACCCATGGTCGGGACCAGCCGATGACGCCGAACTTCTGAAGCCCGCCTGACCAGCGCTCCCAGTATTTCCGGATCGCGTCATTGGATGGCGCTTCGCCCTCGGAATCCGGCGCCGCGACCTTCTTGAACTCTTCCCGCCAGTCCGTGAATTGCACCGCGATGACGCCGGGCGTGACGCCCGCGTCTTCCATTTCCGCCGTCGCATAGACGCCGCGCGCCTTCAGCGCATTCAGCAGCGCCCTGAAGATCACCTCTTCCTTGGGGCGGATCATGAAGCCCTTGGCCGCATCGGCCTTCCTCGCCGCTTCCTTCTCGCCGACCGGGATGACCACGCAGCTCGTAATCGGGACGCCATCGTCACGGACGCCGATCTTCACCTGCGACAGCTCGAAACACAGCTTCCCGCCGGCTTCCCCGTCCTTAACCTTGTCGAAATAGACCGTGCGCACGCCGTCTTTGACCGACACCATGGCGACGGAATCCGTGTCGCCCTTCAAGCTGCCGTGTCCGCGCATACCGCTCCCGTTCTTCGGCAAGTGGTGGACAAAGCACACATGCGCGCCCGTCTCACGCGATATGCGCTCGCCATGCTCCAGAACACGCCCGACGTCGCGCCCGTCGTTCTCATTGGCGCCGGCCATGCACTTCGACATGGTGTCGATGATCACCGCGCGCAGCTCCGCCCGGCCGGCCCATTCCCGCTGTATCGCCGCTATCACCTGGTGGAACTCTTCCGCATTGCCGTCGGGGCGGAAAAGGTTAACGCGGGAGGGGATTATCTCGAACGGCACGTCGCTGAAGTCGCGGCCTTCGCCGAAGTGCTGTATCCAGGCGGGGATGCGCAGCCCCTGCACGCCAAACCCGGACTCCCCCGCCTGATAGATGACCAGACCGGCCTTGGTCTTGCGCCCGAGAACATCGGCGCCGGTGGCGATGCACATGCCCGCGTGAAGCGCGAGGAACGATTTTCCAGACTGGGATTCCCCGGCAAGGAAGGATTGCTCCCGCGCGACCATCCAGCCGTCAATGACGAAATCCGGCGGGCGCACATCGCGCTTTGCAACCTCCCCGATCGATATGCGCCCAAGCCGCTTCTCCCGCGGCGGCGTGAGATATGGCCGCGAGCTTTCGACAAACTCTTCCAGCGTCTGGGGGAGGGGAAGGTCCACGAGCATTACGCCGCTTTCTGTTCGGCCATCGTCGAAAGCATCGCGTCATTCCAGTCGATCGGCCCGGGCCCGGCCATATGGATCAGAACCTCAAAACCCAGCCGACGGAACCGCGCAGCGCCGGTCTGAAGCCGCGCGCGGGTTTCAGACGGGTCGCTGTCGCCGTCCCCGAGAATGACCACGCGCCGCACGCCTTCCGGTATCCAGACCGCCTGCGACGACATGTCAGGCTCTCCGTTATAGATGGTGGCGTTTTTCCGGCCCCGTGGCGGGCATGGATGCGGCTTGCTACCCGTGGCGCTCCCGCAGAGATTACCGAGGCTGTAGGCCGCCGCTGCCCCGGCGGCGGCGTATTCGTCGCCGAACTCCCCACGCTGCGCGAGCGCCAGCCACGAAAGGCAGGTTTCAATCCCTTCCCCGATTGCGAAGACCCCATCCGCCGGCGGCTGAAGCATGATGGAGGCGCCACCCATGCGGAACGTGCCTTTCTTGGCGTGGTTCCGGTTCGCGTCGCCGGGCGGGCGCAGCTTTCTTCCTTCTGAATCGAGATAGGTCCGATGCACGCCGCGGATGACGCCTCGAGCATCTCGAGCGGCCGCAAGAATGCACGGGAAGTCGCCCAGATGGGTCTCCTCTTCCGCGTCGGGATCCGTGAACCCGCGATAGGCGAGCGCCGGAATAAACCCGAGGTCCGTTGTCGAAAACGCCCCGAGAATGATCCCGCGCCGCGCGTAATAGCGTTCGGCAAGCGTTCCTTCGATCGGCTGCGCCTGTCCGAAAAGGGCTTCAGCTCGGTTCGCCTGTCGCTCGCGTTCCGCCGCCTCTTGCGCGGCGCGGTCGCGGTCCTCATCCTTCCGTTCCTCGCGCTTTTCCCTGTCTATCTGCGGGTCACGCGGCTTGAACGTGCTCTCGCGCTTTGGCGGCGCTTCCCCGGTGATCAGCTCGCAGGCGGCGATGAAGTCGCAGTCTCGCGCGTGCATGATCATGCCGATTGCATCATGTCCGCCCTTGGCGCCGCGGCAATTCCATACGCCCTTCGCGGCGTTGATCGAAAATCGATCCGACCCGCCGCAGTTCGGGCAGGCGGTTTGCAGCTCTCCACGCGCCTGGACTTTCAGATTGAGCACGGTAGCAGCGACATCCTCGATCCGCGCCGCTTTCGCGCTCTCAACCCATGCTTCAAAAGCCGCGTCATTCATCGCGCCACCTCCCAGCCTTTCGCGTCACGGCGGGAAAGCGGCTCAATCCTGATTTCATCGTATGGGTAAAGCATCGCCCATGCGTAGAGGCTTTTCCCAGCTTCAATATGCGCGGCAACCGCGCCCCGCTCATCAGGAGGCAAGCGGAAAGACGACAGCAACCCAGCCCCGTTTTTCACGATCCCGAGAAACTTCGCTTCACTTCGCATTGCGCCGCCCTTTCGTCTTTGGATGACCCTGCAAAATCGGAACAACGTCATCCCGATGCAGAAATATCGACAGAAGCATGTTCCCCACCGCGTCGAGACATTCGCTCTCGCGCAGCGCGTTCGTGTCGAACTCGATTACCGCTTTCCGTTGCGCGCGATAGGCGCTGGCCGCGATAGCCGCGAACATGTCGGACCAGGTGACAGACCTTCCCCCGCCGCCCCATGTCAGATCGCGGCTGCGCAAGATATGCAGCGCTTCCGCGAGTAACGCGCGCTCACGTTCCGTGACTTGTTCGGATGCGGGTATGTCGCCGAATTTCATGGGCGAGGTCCCGTCAATGCAGAGAGCGCCGCTTCTACTCGCCAGATTGATCGCCCAATCACTTCCGAGATTTGCGGGAGAATTGCGTCGCCGTATGCGCTGATGCAATCGCGAGCCAGCCAGGCGGGTAGCCCATGATCCACTCGTACGTGGCCAGCAATGCCGCCGTGCCAGTCACGCCAATCGTCCGCCCATGCGAGTCCGGCTCGCCCCATTTGTTCGCGCGCGGCGTCCCGATCATCGTCCGTAATGACGGCCGCACCTTCCCTGTGCGCTCCGCTGCTCCTCCGCAATTCGATCCGTAATCCGTCGCCGTTGCGGTCGGAACCAACTGCCGGCCGCCGTGTTTCATCTGCCGCCCGCGAAGCGTGGCGATCTGATCGCCACGCCCGCCCCGCTCCCCGTCCGATTTGCGCGGTGTCGGCAGCAATGAACCAGACCCGGCTGCGTTTATGGGGCGCTCCGATATCATCAGCACCGACCACGCACGGCCAGACGGCGTAGCCCATTCCCTCCAGCTCGCCGATGATCCAGTCTGCGCCGCGAGTTCTGAGGCCAGGGCTGTTTTCAAAAGAGCACCAACGAGGCCGGCATTCGGAGACGAGCCGAAGGGCGTCACGGAAGAGCCCTGTCTTTTCGCCTTTGACGCCTTTGCCGCGGGAGTTTGCGAGGCTCGCGTCTTGGCATGGCGGACTTCCGACGATGGCGTCTGGCAAGCGCCCGAGATCGGAAACAATTCGGCTTGCCGTGAGCGTTCGAACATCGTCATACATCCGCGCATCTGGGAAATTGTAGGAGAACACCACGCGTCGCCATGGATCGGCCTCGCACGCTGCTACAGTGCGAAAGCCGGCGCGGTGCATGCCAAGCGACCACCCGCCACATGCGCCGGAAAACAGATCGATGATCGCCGGACCGCTCATCGCACTTCCTCCCGCGGCAATCTCAACACCTGCGCCACGTAATGCGCCGGGAAACCCATCTCCCGCATTCTCCGCGCCGTCTTCCGGCTTCTCTCCCGCGTGCGCACTTCAACGCGCACAATCCGGACGCCGACTTTCTGCTTCATCGGAACAAGCCTCACCGGTAATATTTCGACAGTTTCGATCGATCGCGCTTGCGCGGCCGGACATAAACAAGCGCCCGATGATGGCTGCACCACGCGCTCCCGGCATGGCTTGCTGGCGCGCCACAGCACGTCAAATCTTCAGGATTGCCGATAACCCAGCGGCAACCATTCGCGCGCAGATCGGCGAACGAAACGCCTTCTGGAATCTCGATATGATCGATCGGCGGCGGGATGATTTCAGGGACAGAAAGTTCCCGCTCTTTTGGCTTTCGCGCCTTTGCTGGGCGCGGCGGCTTGGTAATCGGTGCGTGTTGTGGTTTTGCAGCATTAGCGAGACCCATGCGATGCGCCCTCCCGATGACCGAATTTTTAGTCCGCCCGAGTAGCTTTCCAATTTCAGCCGCCGACGCTGCGGTTCCCCACATGTCGCGCACAATCTCGATTTCTTTTTCCGTCCATGGCCTATTCACTATCGCCATTGATGGTGCCTCCGCACGCGCCAATGCCACGCGCGCGGCGCAACATCTTTAGCCTTCAGACGCATGTCTTTTGACAAAATAGTCACCAGCGCGCCGCTCTTGAAAACATACGAAACGCCATCGCGCACAAGCGCGTGAGCGCCAAGCCTCGACGCTTCAGCGCAAATCTCCTCAAGATGCCTGCGCAATCGCGCACAGTCGCCGCCGTCTCGCGTTTCGAGCCATGAGATAAGCAGCGCTTCGCCGACTTCTTCCGTCACTTCCGGGTGAGCGCAATGGGATGCGGCGCGCAACGCTCGCACGTCGATTCCGGCGACGCGATCGAGATAGCGGAGCATGGCGTGGGCGGTCACGATCATGGCGCGCCCATCATGCCGTTTCTGCGAATGAAAAGAGCGAGCCTTTGTCCGCAACATTCAATTGCTGGAGATTGCGCGCCGCTTGGGAAAAATATGTCGGTTTCAGTTCGAAACCAATCCCCCTTCGGCCCATATTAATCGCTGCCCATACCTCGCTTCCGATCCCGAGAAACGGCGTCAAAACTACGTCGCCAGGGTTGCTCCAAAGATCAATGCACCGCTCGATGACATCCAATTGCAGCGGCGAAATATGTTGTTCATCTCGTTCATCGCGCTCATCTTTTGCCGATGGATTGTATCGCCTGTTTTGCAGGGTCCGCGTCTGGTCAATATCCATCCAGACAGGCGACGCATATCGTTGCCAGACAAGAACTGACACCCACATATCAAACGGCCATGGCTTGCGCCCTTCCGCGCGAGTGCGCGCCGCGTGGCGCTCATAAGCATCGCGCGAGATGTCCAGCCCTTCGCCACGAAACTCGTCGAACATGCCATCTACCGGCTCAGGGTTTTCGCCCGGCTTTCGGAAAACAACCACATAGTCGGCGAGCCCTTGGCCGCTGATGCAACTGTCCTTCGTTATTTGCTTGTGAAGTAGCCGGATATTCTTGGTGCGCTGCTGCGCAATAACCGGGTCTTTCCATATGCAAATCTCAGAATGGAAAATCCACCCTGCGTCGCAATACGCGCGCACAATCTCCCCGCGGAAATCGCGCATACCGATAAATCCATGGCGCGTTTTGCTCGTGGGAAGTTGCATACAGTGGACGGCGTGGATGCGCCCCGGAATTGTCACGCGAAGAAGCTCTTGGATCAGGAATGAATAATGAATCCAGAAGTCGTCGCCTTCATTATTGGAAATGTCGCGGTCGTAGTTTGAAAACTTATAGAGCCCCTCAAACGGCGGACTATGAATCCCGAAATGCACGCTATCGCCAGGGACTGCGCGAATAAGTTCGCAGGCGTCGCCTTGGTAAATCGCATATCGACCGGTAATAACCTGATCGACGGCCTTGATGTTTTCCGATTGCATCATGCTGCAACTCCAAGCCAATTCGGAATGATTACAGGCTTTGTGGGTTTGTAATCTGGTGTTGTGCGCTCAAGTCCCCGAATGTTTTGTGCGGAAATTGACGCGGTATGCATTACCAGCGCCGCAGCCATGCGTTCGGCGTCAACCTCCTTTCTGCGGAGATTTGCGACGACAGCGCCTTCAAGCTCAGACGCAATAAAGTGAACATTTACCGGCTTCGTCTGACCAAAGCGCCAGAAGCGCCTGATTGCCTGATAGACTTGCTCAAAGCTGTCATTGAGCCCGACAAATCCTGTGTCACAACAATGTTGCCAGTTCATTCCAAACCCAGCGACGCCGGCCTTTGTGACCAGAACGCGAATGCGTCCCTCGCTAAAATCAGTCAGCTTCTTTTCTTTTATGTCGTCAGGGTCTGATCCGCGCGTTTCGACAGCGCCGGGGATTGCCTTGCAAAGAGCTTCGCTTTCAGCATTTAGATTGCACCACCAAACGAAAGGACGATCCGTAGGAGTGATGCTTGCTGCCATGGCGACGCGATCGGCGACGGTATCTCTCCGCGCCGCAATTCGCTCCGACATAGATCGTGCTTCCATCGGGAACAGAAGACCTGTTTCAAGGCTTGGCGCATACTCAACGCCGACCGTGTGCTGATGCTGATTTAGCGACGGGGGGTCATATCCATCATTTGAGTAACCAAGATCAGATGGCTTGCGGATCATTACCGCCCATGATGCAACCCATTCCCAAAAGACACTCTCTGCATGGCCTTTCAGGCGCCATTTTTGTGTCTCGCCGCCATCATGAGTGAAGAACGTCGCCAGCATATCCGTATACGACATGACACCAAGAAATTCCGCATGGTTGCCAAGCTCCATAAAATCATTTGGCGCAGGCGTAGCGGTGGCAGCAAGACGGAACGGAACATGCCCGCACTCATCAATAAGACGCGTCCGATAATGCCCCTCTGTTGATTTCAGGATGCTGGATTCATCGAGAATGACGCCGCCAAAATTAGATAGGTCGAAATGACCGATCTTCTGATAGTTCGTGACAAAAACGCCCGGCCCAACAACTTCAGACGCATCGCGGACGATTTGCGCGTGCATCCCGAATTTTTCCGCTTCGCGGATATGTTGTGCCGAAACAGCAAGCGGGGCAAAACACAGGACAGGCTTTCCTGTATGTTCGGCAACGCGCCCCCCCCAGACAAGCTCCATAAGCGTCTTGCCGAGACCAGTCCCTGCAAAAATAGCAGCGCGCCCACGGCGCATAGCCCATGCAGTTATGTCCCGCTGGTGATCCTTCATGAATTGTGGGAGGCCATCGACAACAGTGATCCCTGTCGATGGATCGGCCCTCCGCTTTTTTGCGAGAAATTCATGATATTGCATTTGTCGCACTTTCATCCTTCAATTGAGATACGAACCTGCTCAACCGAAATCCGATCAACGCGCATCCGCTTGTATGACGCAGCTTGTCTTTCCCGCTTTCGGTCTATCGCCGCGTCGCCACGAAGCGCCCGGACCGCGTGCAATACCGTCGTGTGGTCATAGCTTCCTGTGGCGCGCGCGATCTGCGGATAGCTCATCCCCAGTTCTTCGCGCATCTTCGCCCAGACGTGACGTCTTGCGTGATAATGGCGGCTGGTTCGCGATGGCCCGAATATGTCGCCTTTCGGGACGCCGTATCTTGCCCACGCTTCTTCGCAGTATCGCGCCATCGCCTCCGAAAACCGCGTCTTCGGCGCCATGGCCTTCGGATCCAGATACCAGGGCGTTTCCATCTTCGCGCCTCCTCAGTTTTCCACGATGTCCATGATTAATTCTTCGACGCGGCGCTTCTTCAGCGCATATGCCGCGAGCTTGCATTCCGCCTCCCGCGCGCGGCCCAGAAGCTCGCTGTTCATCGCCTGCAGAGCGGCATTCTGGCGTTCGAGTTCGGCGACGCGCTCGTAAAGGCGGGTCAAAATCCACTCGATAAGTTTGAGGTTCATGCGAGGTCTCCGAGCGCGGCGGAAAGTTGCGCCGCGAACATGCCGAGAAGGATCGCATGCTCGGGGATCGGCGAGCCGCCGCGCAATCGGCGGGCAAGATGACGGCATTTGCCAACATCAACGGCGTCGAAAGCCTCGAACAGCGACAAGCCGATCTCGCCCCAGTCAGGATGGCGCGCCATCAGGATCGTCAGCGCCGTCACAGTCGACGCGCGGATCTCCAGCGCGTTCTGCGGCGTTGTCTCATTGAGCAGGCGCAGCGCCAAAATCACAGGCGCCTCGCCGTAGGAATCCAGCAAGCGCTGGATTGTATCCACGGCGTAAGTTTGCGATGACATGTCGCCATGGATGCGGTGCTTCGGGACCGAGACGCCGACGCTGGAAAGCAGCCTTTTCAACCGCCGCGCGCGACGATTGCGCCGCTTCACGCGCGCATGAAAGAGCTGATAGATTTCCAGGGATGTTGGCGCCGCGTCTGCCGTCATGGGCGGTCCTCGTTGAACAGGACGAGATTACGGGGCGGGACGCGCGCTATCGTGGCGCTCGCCCAATCAAACAACGCGACAGCGTCGGCTCTATTATCATCCCTGCAATCTCCCGGAATGTAGCCGAGAAGTTTCGCGCGATTCAGAACCGCGTCCTTCGTCGCCTTGCGCTCGCCCATGTTTGCGGCGCCGATAAAATGTTTTCTTACCGTCGCCGCATGTGGCGCATGAACGCGTATGTTTCGCGCCATCGCTTCGGCGTGCATGACGCCATGGCAATAGAGCTGCAACACCACAGCATCAGCGCTCTTTTGCGCGACAGGGTTCAAGAAATGCTCTGAGATTATGATGTCTGGACGATCGAAGATGAATTGGTCACGAAGGAACGCGCGCATGTTGAACGCTGCCACCTCTGGCCCGTCGCATGGTCGCTTTAGCCGCACGGATCCTGACCGTGGGATTTCTCCCGCGCGTCCGATACAAAATCCACAAACGGTGGCTATGTCCAGCGCCATAATGTTCACGCGCGTCACCGCCGCATCTTGTGTGGTTACTGAAGTGTGTAAGTGCCTGGCTTCTCATCTTCTTCGGGCAAGGGCGTGATGCCGCGCTCGATTGCCGCCGCGTTCGCCGCAGCCGCTTCAGCGTCGGCTTCTTCCTGAGATGGCTCCTGCTGCTGCGAAAGCAAATCGCCCGCGTGCTCATCTCCGAAAACGCCGCCCTCGCGGCACATCTCGACGTATATGGGAAACTGCGCGAGGAAGTCGTTGCGCTTCAATTCATCCATGCGAGAGAGTTTCAGCATCAAACCGAACAACTGGCGATGCAGATGGCCATCGTCGACCGCAGATTTGATGCGCTCGCCAATCTCGCCGTTGATGCTGGCGACCTTTGTCTTTTTGTTGCTCGCGTCCTTCAACAGCGCGAGAAACTGCTTTTTATTGACGATCTTCGTTGTTTGCTCAGTCATGTTTGGCCTCCTTATTTTCCATTGCCGCATAGAGCGCTGCCGCCAGCGCCATCACGTCTTCCGCTCTGAAATGTCTGCGTAAATCTCGTAAAACTGCTCATTTCTAAGCAGCATTTTCGAGCGCAGTGTTTTCTTCCTGCTTCACAGATGACCGTTTCACGCGGCTCTTACGAGCCGCGCCAGCGCGTTCTTCTCCACAGGCTGTCGCCGCAGAGCTTGCGGCCACTTTCGCGATGTTCAATGCCGCGTTGTGATCGCGGTCGGCCTCGAATTCACAGTCGTCGCAAGCAAACGTCCTTTGCGACAAGGACAGCGTCGCTTTCACGACGCCGCAGCAAGAACAGGTCTTGCTCGAAGGAAACCATCTGTCCACAACCACGATGCGCGAGCCGTAAAGCTTCGCCTTGTATTCGAGTTGCCGACGAAACTCGAAAAAGCCGCCATCCATGATGGACCGCGCGAGCTTGCGATTGGCGGCCATGCCGCGCACGTTGATGTCTTCAATGCCGACGACGCGATAGGTCTTCACGATCCGCGTCGTCAGTTTGTGCGTCGCGTCCTTGCGGACATTGGCGACGCGAGCGTGAAGCTGTGCGAGCCGGCGCTTGGCTTCCCTGAAATTGGCAGAGCCGCGCCGTTTGCGGGAGAGCGCTTTGTTTGCGCGACGGAGCCGCTTCAGCGCCGTCTTGTGCGACTTCGGACCTTCGATCGACTCTCCGGTCGAGAGTGTCGCCAGCGTCTTCACGCCAAGGTCGACGCCGACTTCCGCATGGGGCTGCACGACAGGCTTCACGTCGTCGGTCTCGACCAGCAAAGAGATGAACCAGCGGTCAGCTTCGCGAGAAGCTGTGGCGCGTTTGAGCGGTCCCGAGAACCGCACGGCCTCACGCATCCGCACCCATCCGACGACAGGAAGCTTGATGCGCTTTCCATCGGCGCGGAAAGTCCCCGCCTCATTCGCAGCGCAAAAGCCCACACGGTCGTCTTTGCGTTTGAAGCGGGGGTATTTGCCGCGTTTCTCGAAGAAGGCGCGGAAGGCCGCGCCGAGGTCGATAATCGCCTCTTGGGCGGCGCATTTGGTGACATCGAACATCCACGGGAATTGCTCGCGCTTGACGGCGTTCAACTGCTTGCGCAGAGCTGCGTCGGACGGCTTCCCCCCTGCCTTGTATTGCGCCTGCCATTCCGCCAGAGCCCAGTTGTAGGCAAACCGCGCAACGCCGCTCGCTTGAGCAAAATACTTGCGCTGCGCATTGTTCGGGTCGAGAGCAATTTTATGGGCGAGGAGCATGTTCAGTTTTCCGTTGCGGCTTTCAGTTTATCTTCACCGCGCATCAGCCTTTTCGCTTCGTCCAGCGCAGACATCGCAGCGAAAATTCGAGCGTCATCAGGACGCGCAGCAGCGCGCTTAGCCGCTTCAAGTTCGCACTCAAGCTGCGCCATCTTCTTTTCAATTCGGCGGATGACATAGGCGCTGATCCGATCTGCAATGCGTTCGACGTGGACAAGACGGTTGGACGCAAGACGCTCAAGCGCGCCGGGCGCGATTCCAGCTTCACGCGCCACAATTCGGCGCGCTTCCGGCTTCTTCACGCCCTGTTCGATCATCGTCTCTTCGACGAGTCTTTCCGATAAAGCCGCGATACTCATTCGCTTACCCTCACGATTTGACGGAACGTCAGAAACTTTTTGACCCATCGTCATGTCTTTCCATGCTCAATTCAGAACATGGGAACGACAGACAAACACAAACCCTAACCATTCATTGAGCGTGCGGTTGCAGCCGCGGTGCTCGGAAACAAATGTGACGGTGGACAAAATGAATAACCAACCGAGAGGCCCACCATGAGCGGGATCGGACGCATTACCTTCTCGATCCCGCTTGCCGGCCGCAGCCCTCCCGCCGCGACCGGCTTTCTCGTCGTTATTCCTCGCCGTGCTTTGGTTCAGCGAGATTCCTCGGCGCCCTCGTGAAGCACCGAAGCCGTCAAATCACGCGACGCGCCAGCAGCGCATGCCAGACGCGCCGTCCTTCTCAGCCGGTGCGACCTTGAACTTCCACTTCGGCGTCTGATGCTTGCCGAACGCATGCGCGCGGCTCGCGAGCGTCCCGCGCTTCACGTCCGCGACGAAAAACGACTGACCGACGGCGAGCTGGCCGAACGGATATTCAACACCGCTGCGGCGAGAAACGACGGGAACCGGAACATTGTCTTCGATCTCGATTGTCATGTTTCAACCTTCAGGGATGTCTTGCATGTGGCCCCAGAAAGACCGCCCAGTGGCGTGAACCGCCGGGCGGCAAGTCTAGGGAGGAAACGCCCAAGGAGGGCTGCCGCACTTCCCCTGCGGCGCGGGGGTTCACTGAGCCGCGTAAAGAGACTCTTCTGTCCACCAGGTTTCAACCTCGGTGGCGGCGGCGTCGACGTAGCGCACGAGATACGAGTGCTTGCTGTCGCTATTGGAATAGCGCCCGACGATCTCGCCAGTGAGATTTGACGCCACGAAACGGACATGCTGGCCGATGTCGAAAGAGAATGTTCTCGTCATGGCTGAACCCCATCGATGCGGCGGGAAAGTTCGAACGAAAGCGCTTCTGCGTCGGCTTCGTCGCGCTCGGTCTGCGAGATGAAACGGAAATCAATCCGCGCGTTTGCGTATGCAATGCGGCGATTGCCGGGGAGTTGCGGGTCTTTCACGTCGCGCAGCGCCATCGCCATTTGGCCGGAAAGGCTGAAAGGATCGGGATTTGTCATTCTGCGCCCCAGAACTCGGGATTGTAGGAATAACGGCGATGACGGCGCGATGTCCGAGCGCCGAAGGTCTTGCGCTGATTTCGAGGCGCTTCCGCTTCATCGGCGGCGCCGAGCAACCAGCGAAAATCTTCACGACTTATTTCGCCAGCGAGATACTGCGGGAGGACACGCGATGACGCTTCCGGCTCGGCGGCCATCAGCTTGCGATCGGTGCGGGTGAGTGCTGGGCTCATCCGGCGGCCTCGCTCGGCTGTTCCGCCAAATCGTCAGCGGCATCAGCGGTAAGCGCGTCCGCTTCAGGCAGAAAATCGTTCGGTGTCACAGCGCCGTTGGTCGCCCGGAACACTGCGTTCAGCAGGTCAAGCGATGGATTGATCTTGCCGTTGCGGAGCTTGTTGATGGTCCCCTGTGAACGCCCGACCAAGCGAGCGATAGCCTGCTCTGTGGTTCCGGTTTGCCGAATGTATGCGTCGAGTTTCATGGTGCGGATATTCCGCTACAGAATAAATCTTGTCAAGAATAATATTCCGCGTTGGGAATTGAGGCGCCACCGGGATTGATGGACGATAGGCGCATGCCCAAAACAACAGACCCGCTGGCGGCAACGCGCAAACCGACATTCCTCCGCGAATGGCGGAAATTCCGCGAGCTTTCCCAATTGGAAGCGGCGGACAGACTCGGCATCAAGCAAGGAACCCTGAGCAAAATCGAGCGCCGGGAACTACCGTATAATCAGGACTTCCTTGAAAAAGCCGCGCTCGCATATGGCTGCGATGTCGAAGATTTCTTTGCGAACAATCCGCTCAAGCCGGACACGCCAAAGCTAATTTATTCAAAGCTCTCGAAAGCGTCGCCGCAGATGCAAAAGCGCGCACTCGATATCCTCGACGCGCTCCTTAAAGCAGGATGATGAAACTCATACTTGCTGCAATAAGCCTATGCGTCATCGCGGTCGTCGCGCCAGCTGGCGCGACACCTGGAATGCTATCCGCAGATGGCTGCCACGGACACCCAAGACACTGCCATACCGCAGACGAAACGGCAGTAAACTCGCACGGGCGGAAATATGTCCCAGGATCGTTTTCGCATGGCGCTAAAAAACACAAGCGTCACAGCAATGGCGGGAAATAGAAGCACCCGGGATCAATCCGGCGCGCCGCCTGTGGCGGCGCGGAGTTCGTATCGTGCAGATTTGCCTTTATGTTTGTTTTGACAAAGGGTGCAAAGTGGCCTTCCGCGTTGATCAGCGGAAACCTCGTATTTCGTTGGGTTCATTCCCCCCGTGGAGAACATTCGACACAATGTGTCGCGCCCATCCCACAGGTGAGCAGCTCCCGTTGCGCAGGGGCTAAGAGCCCCGCTCAGGTTTTTCGTTCGGATAAGGAACATTTCGCCTCTCGGTTCTTGGCTATTGAGAGAGAAGGGCTCGGACGGCGTAGTTCGCCCGTCGAGAGCGAACCACGCCGCCCAGACTTGGCTGATTGAGCCGAGCGTGGGTCATAGACGCACTGGCGCAGCAGATTCCCTTTCGGGTTAGGCCGGGGTTGGCCGGTCGGCCCATGCCTGCGGGTTCATTCCAACGGCGGGGGCAATGGGCCGCGCCAGCAACTTCATCGCCCCGTGCGGGTGCTCGCGCCCCGCATCCTGCCGGGGGCGTCGCGCGCCCCTTCGGCTTTTGCTCGCTTCGCGTTGCCCGGTCCGGTCTTTGCTGTCCCGGCCTTCGTCCAATCGGCGGAATTGCTACGGCGAGCGCCCGACGGCATTGGCCGGCGAGCTGGGTTTGATGCGAGGGAGACCATCATCCCCCCCCTGGCCGGGGATTGCGCGCATTTATGGCGGTTGTTTCAAAAAATATGGATTGCGTCTGATCTTCTGAGTGGTTATTTTGCCGTAAGTCACATTCTTCCTCGAAAGCTGTGTGTGACGGTGAGCCGCCGGGGTGCTTCCCGAGCGGCTCTTTTTTTACGCCAAAAAAAATATTCCGCAAGCGAATTTTTTTGTTGACTAGGAATATTCCGTGGGCGAATATCCTCTCATACCGCCACTGAGGCGAGGAGGGGAAGATGGGGACGCAACAACGATCATCCGCGCTCCGCGCTCGCGCGCTCGAGCTCTATGCGGAAGCCAGGGAAATTCAGGCTAGCGGAATCTGGCGCGATAGCGTGCTGCGCGCCTATCGCGCGAAATATGCTGAAGCTCACGCCGTTGACATGGCGCATCTGGATGCGTGCGCCGAAGAAATGCGCGCCGCCGCTCGCGAGCAAACCATCAAGGGAGGAAGGTGATGCACATCTCCGCCGACATCCACATCGAAGGGAAGCCGGTCCTTCGGTTCGCCCGCGGCGAAGAAGCTCATTGGGTTGAAATCAGGGACAGCATGGATTGGCACACGAACGCCGCCGTTGTGTTCGCACGCGCAGTCCCGCCGGAAGTTCTCGAACGAGCTGTAGCCGCCTTCAACGAAGTCATCTCGCAAGGCGAAATCAAACAAGCCGCTGAATAATTACTGAAAGGATAAATCATGGACATTCCAACTCTCAAAATTACGCGCTCCGATCTGAACGAGCGCAACGAATACGCCGGCGCGACAGACGTTTCGGATTACGCCGGGCACATCGAAATAGACGCCGATCTCGGGCGGGTGAGGTTCACAGGCAGCATCGTCGCCAAGGGGCGCATCCGGGCGCTCGCGGGCTCCGGCATCAAGGCGGGCTTGGGCATCGAGGCGGGCTTGGACATCGAGGCGGGCTCCGGCATCGAGGCGGGCTCCGGCATCGAGGCGGGCTCCGGCATCAAGGCGGGCGACGGCATCAAGGCGGGCTGGGGCATCAAGGCGGGCGACGGCATCAAGGCGGGCTGGGGCATCAAGGCGGGCGACGGCATCAAGGCGGGCTGGGGCATCAAGGCGGGCTTGGACATCGAGGCGGGCTCCGGCATCGAGGCGGGCTCCGGCATCAAGGCGGGCGACGGCATCAAGGCGGGCTGGGGCATCAAGGCGGGCGACGGCATCGAGGCGGGCTCCGGCATCGAGGCGGGCTTGGACATCGAGGCGGGCGACGGCATCAAGGCGGGCTGGGGCATCAAGGCGGGCGACGGCATCGAGGCGGGCTCCGGCATCGAGGCGGGCTTGGACATCGAGGCGGGCTCCGGCATCGAGGCGGGCTCCGGCATCAAGGCGGGCGACGGCATCAAGGCGGGCTGGGGCATCAAGGCGGGCGACGGCATCAAGGCGGGCTTGGGCATCAAGGCGGGCTTGGACATCGAGGCGGGCTCCGGCATCGAGGCGGGCTCCGGCATCAAGGCGGGCGACGGCATCAAGGCGGGCTGGGGCATCAAGGCGGGCGACGGCATCGAGGCGGGCTCCGGCATCGAGGCGGGCTTGGACATCGAGGCGGGCTCCGGCATCGAGGCGGGCTCCGGCATCGAGGCGGGCGACGGCATCAAGGCGGGCTGGGGCATCAAGGCGGGCGACGGCATCGAGGCGGGCTGGGGCATCAAGGCGGGCGACGGCATCGAGGCGGGCTTGGGCATCGAGGCGGGCTTGGACATCGAGGCGGGCTCCGGCATCGAGGCGGGCTCCGGCATCAAGGCGGGCGACGGCATCAAGGCGGGCTGGGGCATCAAGGCGGGCCTTTCGATAGCTTCGAAATGGATCAGCGTTCGTTTGCGCATTTTCGCCGGTTTGTGCTCGTGGAAACTGCTACCGCCGGACGAAATGGAAATTCGCGCAGAAATTCGTTCTGGAACGATATCGTTCGGAACACATATTCCGCCAACGTCTGACGAAACAAAATCAGCCGCGGAGGATTAGTTATGTCCGCACAATCTGAATGGCTGGCGATCCCGACGCATCTGCGCCCCGGCCTCGCGCGATACCTGGTTCATGGCGTTCGGCCGGGGAGTTTCCTGCGCGCCTTCGTCGATAACGATCTGATTGACGCGATTGCGCGGGCTTCTGACAACAGTTGCGCCGGTTTCCGCCCGATGGCGGTGTTTCTCGCCAATCACGCGCCGAGAGGCTGCTACGGGCGCGCCGGATGCTGTTCTAGTTGGCTCGGCATCAACCATGCGTCGCGGGTTGAGATTGCGCGCCGGTATTTCGGCGATGCGTTCCAGGCGATGGTCGCGGATAGCGGGATTAAGGTTGAGGAGGTCGCGTAAATGATCACCACCACACTCAATCGCATCCGCGAGCACGGCCCCTGCGAAGATGGCTGGCGCAAGCTTCTCGCCGGTCTAGGCAAGACCGCGCCTGATGACGAGCCGCTGCCATACGCGAAGATTGTCGAAATCAACGGCATTGATGACGCGCTATGGGCCTGCCGCGCCGAGCCGCAATACGCAAAAGAATGGCGGTTGTTTGCGGTCTGGTGCGCGCGGCAAGTCGAACATCTAATGACCGATGATCGGTCGCGCGCCGCGCTCGACGTTGCTGAGCGATATGCAAACGGGCTGGCGACAGATGGGGAATTAGACGCCGCGAAGGACGCAGCGAGGGACGCCGCGATGGAAGCCGCGAGTTCCGCCGCGATGGAAGCCGCGAGTGCCGCCGCGTGGGCCGCCGCGAGGGCCGCCGCGAGTTCCGCCGCGAGGGCCGCCGCGAGTGCCGCCGCGTGGGCCGCCGCGAGTTCCGCCGCGAGGGCCGCCGCGTGGGCCGCCGCGAGGGGCGCCGCGTGGGGGGACGCGAGGGGCGCTCAAACCACGAAGTTCATAGAAATCGTCGGGGGCGAGAATGACTGACTCTCAAATCCTCGCCCTTCTCGGGGCCGCGCCTTTCCTCGCTCTCACTGCCGCATGGATGGCGGGTCTCGCTTTCATTTTCAAAAGGGGTTGGTGATGACGTTCGATCCTACAAAGCCAGTTCAGACGCGCGACGGGCGTAAGGCGCGGATCGTGGCGACAGATTTCCGCGGCGAGAATGGCGAGACAATCCTTGCCGCAGTTGAGCGGCATTTGCAGCCCGGCGTTGAAGACGCGCGCGAATATTTTGCTGATGGCAGCTATACCGGATGCGGCAAAAAAGTCCTCGACCTCGTGAACATTCCAGAGCGCATGGCGCGGTGGGTCAATATTTATCCTGACGGTTGCTACAACTGGTCAAGAATCAACGCTGATAATAATGCGTTGAAAGGGCGCGTAGCTTTGCTCGAATTGATCTTCGATGACAACCGCCTTGTTGACGTGATCAAACACGACACAGGGGGCGAATGATGCTCAATCGACGCCTTCGCGGAACCAGCATGTCGGCGAGCGCCTGCCTAGATTTCATGGGCGCGTATTTCATCGCGGACATTGATTTCCGCGTCACCTATTGGGGCTGCGATGCGCAGACTTACGGGCCGCCGGAACGATGCTTCCCCGCCGAAGCGCCGGAATATGAAGTCGACGCGATTTTTCTGCACGAAGATCGCGCTCCTGCACTCGGCCCGATGTTCGAGGCAACCGGCTCCTTGTTCGACGTTCTCGCCGGATGCGACGCGGTGACGGAAGCAATCATGGAAAAAATCGCTGAAGGCCCGCCTTCACGAGACGATTATTGAAAGGGGAACGATCATGAACACGCACTGCAAATACGATCGCCGCGCGATCACGAAGCGCGCACATGAGCTGAAGAAAAACGGCCTGCAATGGGGCGACGCAATGCGCGCCGCATGGGCGGAGGCTCGGGAAGCGAATGTCCCGGCGACGATCTACGCAAAGGCGCAGCCCTCTGGCGCTCGAGCAGCGCTGCGCCGCTATGGCGTCGACATGGACATGGCCGCAGACCTCGCGGCGAAGGCGGTGGAAGCCGTGAAACGGGTCGCCAGTGAGGCTGTCCGCCGCGCCGCTACCCCTGCCGCCCTGCCTCATTTCGACGGCGCCATTGACGCGCGCAAGGGCGCAGACGGCGTGTATCGGTTCTGAGTTCTCCGCGCCGGTCTCTCCCTCACCGGCGCCAACTTGCGGGGCTCGGCTCCTCCTCCTGTCGAGCCCCGCATTTTCTGCAAAGGTCCGCAATGAGCATCTATTCAAAGTTAATCGCCGCGATGAATGAGCCTCGCGTTGTCGAGGCGCTCCGCAGCCGCATGGTGGTTGTCACTTATCGCCTCGACACAAGCGGGACATTCGAAAAGCTGAACATGGCCCGCGACGTTCTGGCGGAAGCTGAAGCTGTTTTCCGCCGGACAATGACCGTGGCGTTTGTCTTCTCTTCCCTCCAAGCCATCGAAGTATGGGGGAAGCTCCTTGCATCTCTCCCATAAATGAACGCGAGGCTGGGCTTCAATCTATCGACGCCACGGATGAAGTTGCGAGAAATCACGAATGAGCATTGAAACATTCCCCGTCACCACGCTCGGCGCCGCCGCCGCTGCTGTCGTCGAGAAGATCGCGCCGAAGCGCAAATTCGAAGCGGTGAAAATCGCGAGCGGCGCGAAGATCGCGACTGACGGCGTTTACGACATGCCGATCGAATTTTACCACGACGACTGTTGCGTAGGGCCGTCGATTTCATCAAGCGGCCTTCGCACGATCGAAACGAAGTCGCCGGCTCACTATTGGGACGATTCCTATCTCAATTCGAACAGGGTCGAACAGGACAAGGAACCGGGCCACTTCTCTCTCGGGCGGGCGGCGCATGTGCTGCTGCTGGGGGAGGAAGGTTTCGCGCGCCAGTTCGCGGTTCGGCCGAAGGAATTTGATTCCTGGCGCACCAAGGATGCGAAGGCATGGCGTGCAGAGCAAATCGCCGCGGGGAAATCGGTTCTGGTCCCGGAGGATGTCGAGACGATCAAGGGGATTGCGCATTCGCTCGCCCGTGATCCTTTGATCAAAAGTGGATTGCTCAATGGAGAGGTTGAGCGGTCAATCATCTGCAAGGACAAGGAAACTGGCGTCTGGCTGAAAAGCCGCCCGGACGCATTGCCGGTCAATGCCGATCTTGTCGTCGATCTGAAGACATGCACGAGCGCGACGGCCTATGCCACACGCCAGTCAATCCGAGAATACGCCTATCACATGCAGCTTGCATTGACGGGGATGCTGATGCGCGAGGTTCTCGGTCACAACATCTCAGACGAGGATTATGTCCTTGTCTTTGTCGAGACGAAGCGGCCGTATTGTGTGAACGTCAAGCCGATCGATCCTAGCGCGATCTATTACGGCCGGTGTCAGGTCAGGCGTGCAGTTCGCAAGTTTGCCGAATGTCTGAACAAGGGCGAATGGCCCGGATACGAGGACAACGGCCTGACCGCTTCCTTGCCGAAGTTCCTGACAGAAAATCTTGAGGCTGAAATCAAAAACGGCCTTTTGCCGGAGGTTGCCTAATGGCGAACGAAATCAGCAATTCAGAACCGAAGATCAGCTATCGTGAAATCGCCATCTCCGACACAGGCGCCGGCGGCGGAATGCTCGCGCCGCGCAGCTTTGGGGAGGTCGTCGCGTTTGCCGATCTGATGGCGCGATCTGATATCGCGATCCCCAAGCATCTGCGCAACAATGCCGGCGCGTGCATGGCGGTGACGATGCAAGCCCTACGGTGGGAGCTTGATCCTTTCGCAATCGCCAACAAAAGCTATTTCGTCAGCGACCGCATTGCTTACGAGGCGCAATTGATTGCGGCTGTTGTGGTGACGCGCGCGCCGATCAAGCGGCGCCCTGATTATTTTTTCACAGGCGAAGGCCCGACACTGCGCTGTCGTGTTTCCGTCGAAATGCTTGACGGCTCTGTGAAAGAATACGAATCCCCGCCGTTCGCGGCGATAACGACGAAAAACTCTCCGCTTTGGAAGTCCGATCCGCAGCAACAGCTCGGGTATTTTTCGATCCGTTCATGGGCGCGGCGACATGCGCCCGAGGTTCTACTCGGCGTCTACACGCCTGATGAACTTGCCGCTGAACGCGCATATCAGGCGCCGCCGGCAAACCGCCTTGCCGAAAAGCTCGCCAGCGCAGCGAAAGGCGAAGACGGTTTTTCTCATGCGTTCGTCGCCTCTGAACTTGCTGGGCAGATCGAGCCGATCGACGGCGAGTTTATCGATCCGGCGCAAGAGACTGGCGCGGGAGCCGCGCCACAGGCCGCAGCGGAGCGCGCTGATGCGGGGGCGCCCGAAACGTCAGCGGAACCCACTGCGGCCGCCCAGACACAAGAGACAGACGCGCGGCTCCCCTCCCGCGCGTCTCAGGCGGCGACGGGCGCCAATGATGGCGTAGCGGACCCCGTCGCCGCCGACAATTCACGCGCGACGCGCAAGATGGTGTGAGGCGATGAAGAAGCGCCGGCGCATATCGACGAAAGAGCGGCTGTCCATTTTCACGGCGGCCGACGGCGTTTGTCATATCTGCGCCGGCAAGATCACCGTTGGCGAGCGGTGGGAGGTTTCGCACCTGATCCCGATCGAGATGGGCGGCGCTGATGATGCGAGCAACACGCGCCCTGCGCATTATCGCTGTCACCGGGATCTGACTGCCAAAGAGGATGTCCCAGCGATTGCGAAGGCGAAGCGGCGGGAAGCGAAGCACAAGGGCGCCGCGAGGCCGAAGGGGAAGATTACGCGGCGCGCGAGGGAAGAGAAGCCGAGGTCCGACAAGCTGCCACTGCCGGCGCGGAGGGGGATTTATGTTGATGCGTGAAACATATCCGTGCGCCCACAACTACGAAACTCAGGATGTCGTCATGATGCTCGAACACCCATCGCAGATACGAGATGAATCAATAATCAAATCAGAATTTACGAGGCGTATCATGGCTCCTGATCAGATCGAATATCACTTCAATAACCTCCGCCCCTTCGCCGTCAACGGCGTGCGCATTGATTGCGCTTTGAAAGGCTCGGCCGTCATCGAGTTCCAAATTACGGACGGCGGCAAGATCAGCTTTTGGGTAGCGGCGATCGATCTTTGCGGCGTCCATATCCAGTATGGCAGCGAGACGAAAGTTAGGCTGGCGGAACACCATCATTTGTTTGAGGCAGTGCGCCTCGCAATCGAGAACGGCGCCGAGCGCGACGCAGTGAAAGCGGCGATCATCAACTACCAGAGGGAAAAATGAACGATCGCCAGCGAACTGAGGCACTATTCTTCCCAACGATGTTACTAAACATCATTGACTGCGGTGTGACGGATCAGGAAGCGGAAGACTTCAAGCGGTGTCGCGCCTATTTGATAGAGGCGAACGAAGAAACCCTGCGAGGCTGCGATGACAAGCGACGGCGCCAGTTGATGCGCCGAGTTGTGCGCCTTCATGACGCTTTGACGGAGGAATATCGCGAGCACGAGGCGCGCGTCGATAAGGTCGGGCTGATGGTCGTCTATGTCCTGCAAGCCGTCTTGGCCGCTGATTATCTGGTGCTTGAAGAAGGCTCGCGGCTGTCTGTTGCGATCGGCGCGATTATCGAAGGTCTTGGCGACGCCTTTTCGGAATCGCGCCTTGACGCCAGCGCGCGGAAGCACGCGGCGAAGATGTTGGCGCAGTTGCAACGTGAGGGATATTTCGCTGGCGTCATATTCGAGAGGGAAGCGGCATGACTGAGCTTCCCCTTCTCTCGCCGCTACACCACAGAGGCTCCCCGGGCCGTAAGCGGATGCGGGAATACATCTTCCGCGAATTGCAGAGCGGGCGAGATTTCAGCGATGTCGTCGCCGAGCTTATCGCACACGGCCACACCTATCACCACGCTTACGACATCGTTCAACACCAGCGCCAGAAGATCAGATGCGGCTTGATAAACAGCAGGCGCGATTTTTCGCCGGGGCCGCGTGACGGCGGCATGATCGAGTTCGCGCCCGGTCACATGGCGGACGTGGCGTCTATGCGGCTGATTGAGAAAGCAAGGGGGATGCGATGAAAGTCACTGATGAGATGGTTACGGCGGCGCGGGAAGTCTATTTATCGGCGGAAGTCGGGGCGATGATGAACGACATGATCCGACATATGATTTCCGTTGCAATATCCGCCGCTCCGCCATCAGACGATTACCGGCGCGGGCTGGAAGATGCGGCGAAAGCGGTGCGCGAACATGCGGAGGGGATCGAACGGGAGTTTGGGTCGTGCATGCGATCGCAGAACATCCGCGATGCGGAATCCGTGATCGCCGCCTTGGGAGGATCAAAATGACTATGCGAGAAAAGATCGCTCAGGCGGCGCGAAAGTTCCATCGCGAATCGTGCTACCCGGACGCATTAGATTTCGAAGTTGATGCGTTCATTGACGCAGTTCTAGACGCTCTGTCCCATCCGACGCCGGAGATGGAAAAGGCATTGTGCGCCGTGATGAGCGACGGTGGCCTATATTTCCACCATCCGGACGATGGCGACCTAGACGATTACGAAAGGCACTGTTTCAAGACGCTCCGAGCCGCCTTCGTCGCCGCTATCCGCAAAGCAGGGGAGAAGTGAGACGATGAACAATTCTAAGCGCCTTGGCGATGCGCCTATTGAGCCGAAATTTAATGCACAGATGAACGCCGTCGCTGCCACGCTGGACGAATTTTTTAACGGCGGCGTAGATGGAGAAGTGAAGCGGCCGCGCGAGGTCGGATTCGTGCTGCTTGTTTTCCCGTTTGGGGAAGCCCCGAATAGTCGATGCAACTTTATCTCGAACGGTGCAGATCGGCGTGATGTCGTTTGCCTGATGAAAGAGATGATCGCGCGCTTTGAAGGCCAGCCCGAGACGAGAGGGAAGGCGTGAGCAAAATATCACGCACAGCGACCAAAGCGGCGGATTCCGCGCCGGCTCGTGAGAGCAAACCCCGATAGGGGGAGGAAGGTAAAGTAGGGGAGATGTAGACCTATGATCTGCACCACGCTCAACCGTATTCGCGAACACAGGCCATGCCAAGACCAATGGCCGGTGTTGCTCGCTGGGCTCGGCAAGACGGCCGCAGATGACGAGCCGCTGCCTTACGCGCGGATTGTCGAAATATGCGGGGTTGATGACGCTCTTTGGGCCTGCCGCGCAGAACCGCAATATGCAAAAGAGTGGCGGCTTTACGCAGTTTGGTGTGCTCGTCAGGTCGAGCATCTGATGACGGATGAACGGTCTCGCGCTGCTTTGGATGTTGCCGAGCGTCACGCAATTGGCGAGGCGACTGACGAGGAATTGGCCGCCGCGAGGGGAGCCAAGAGGGAAGCCGTGTGGGCCGCCGCGTGGGAAGCCGCGAGGGCCGCGCAAACCAAGAGGTTCCTCGAAATAGTTGGGGAGAGGTAGAGAGATGAGCCCGCGCACAAAGAACATTCTTGTCGGAGCAGTGATCGGCTTCATGCTTGCGGTATCGCTGCCTCTGGTTGTTTTGTTTCTCGACACAGCACCGGAGGTTAACGCTTACATTTTCGGCGAACGATACAAGTTGTTCGCCACATTCACAGAGGCAATCTGTTTGATCGGCGCAATTTTTGGCGCAGCGCTCGCGGCGGCGGATGACTGACATGCCACGCACCCCCGCCAACATGACGCAAGCTCTCAAGAAGCCCGAACGCAAGCAATTCGTCGCGCTGACAAATATCGTGATGATTTACATCAAGTTAGCTGAGGCTCTGATGAAAGAGCCTCACAGCGACGATAGGGACAAAAGGCTTGCAAGGCTGATTAACGCCTTGGAGATCGAGAATGACAGGGCGCAGTATTTCGCGCTCGGCGTCAATTCCCGAACAGACAAAAAGAAGCCGCTGAAAAGGTGACGTGATGCCAGCCCCTCCCGCCAAAGCTAAGCAAGGCGAGACGCGCCAGCGGCGTAAGGCGGCGCACACTCAATCCGACTATGAGCGGATGCTGCGCGCGGCCGAAAAGGTCACAGGCCGCCCGCATGTGATAGAGGCACGCCCGGACGGAAGCTGCAAGATCGTCCCTTATGACCCGACAGTGGATAGCGGGAACAGCGGGGATTACTCATGGGAAGTCCCATCAGCGGCGACATCGCGGGTTGCGGGGAAGGGAAGGCCGGTCCTTTGAAGGCCGCATGGCCCGGAAAAGACCGCCTTACCTTCACCGAGAGACAGGCCGGAACGGCGAGACGTTCTGGTATGTGCGGATAGGCCACGGCCCTCGAATACGCATTAGGGGCGATTATGGCTCGCCAGAGTTCAGGGCCGCATATCATGCGGCTGTAGGAGGCGAGACGCCACCGCCACGGCGCAAGAAGAGCGGCGTCGGCTCTCTCGCGTGGCTCATAGACCTCTACCGTGAATCGTCCGATTGGAGGCGGCTTAGCCCCGCGACGAAGCGCCAGAGAGACAACATCTTTTCGCATATCATCGCAGGGGCGGGAGATTATCCAGCCGCCAGTATCACGCGCCGGGATATTATCGACGGGCGCGAGCGACGCGCCGCCACGCCAGCAGCGGCAAACAATTATCTCAAAACCGTTCGCGCTCTTTTCAAATGGGCGGTTGATACGGAAATCTTGCGGTCGGACCCGACGCAAGGTGTTGACCGGGCGGCGACGACCGGCGATGGCTTCCACGTCTGGTCAGAAGAAGAAATCGAGAAATACGAAGCGCACTGGCCGATAGGGACGCGGGAGCGCCTATGGCTCGCCGTCTTCCTATACACAGGGTTGCGACGCGGCGACGCCGCCAGCCTGCGACATGATCAGATAAAAAACGGCGTGATCCTGATGCGGGCGGAAAAGAACAAGGCGCAACTCGCAATCCCGATCCTCCCCGAGTTGCAAGCGGTCATAGACGCCAGCCCGAAAGGAGAGACGACGCTTATCTCGACGCACGGCGGGAAGCCATTGACGAAGGAAAGCCTTGGAAACCTCTTCAGGGAGGCGTGCATGGCGGCTGGCGTGCCTGGACGGGCGCATGGGCTGCGCAAGGCGGGCGCGACGCGAGCGGCGAACAACGGCGCGACCGAGAGAGAGCTAGAAGCCATTTTCGGATGGCACGGCGGGAAAATGGCCGCTCATTACACCCGCGCCGCAGACCGGGAGCGGCTCGCCAAACAAGCCATTGGAAAAGTCGTCAAACCGAAGGGGTAGTGGGTCAGTTTGAAATCGGGCGGGGTTGACGGAGCATCCGCAATCCCCACACTAGGCTTATGACGAAACAGCCGAAACGCCCCCGCGACCCCAACCAGCTCGCCAAGTTCATCGTGGACATGGCGACCGGAGAAACGGAGACGCTACCAGAGACGCCAAAAGAGGCGCGGGCAAGGAAGGGCGGGACTAAAGGTGGTCCGGCGCGAGCCAAGGCTCTTACGCCCGCGCAGCGATCAGAAATCGCGAGCTTAGCTGCTGCCGCTAGGTGGAAAAAGAGTTAGGCGACGCAATCGTCATCATCATCTTCTTCGTCGTCTGAGCGCATTTCTGCCGCTCGCAATTCCGCAACGTCATCAGTGAAATCTGTAAAGAAATTCAGTTGCGGGTCGTCAGGGAAGACTTTGTTCATCCTCTCAACGTCGCAAGCCCCCCGATAAACTGAGTGAGCAATCGCATCTCGCCGTTGCTTCGTTGCCTTTTGCCTCAGCGTGGGCGTTCCTCCCGTATCTGTGTCGAAGTAGTGCTTTGTTGCCACCCCGCCGTCGAACAGGGTGACGCATTGCTTCGCTCGATAGGTAAAGCCACCTTCGATATCAAATCGACGCGCTTTCCTAAGTTCACGTGTCACTTGCTCTCGCAGGATACGTTTGATGTCCTGCGGGCGCGGGGCAAGCTTTTTCGCCGCCACCGCCCAGTCAATGAAGTCGGCAGGGTTGCCGGCGCCGGAAGGCTGGCCGGTTTCTGCAACCCATTCATCCCAAAGGCGCAGAACCTGTTCGTGATAGTCCGCCATAGTACCCTCTATAGACCGGTTGGTGCAGGGTATCCCCATCCGTCTTTCAGACGCCAATCGAGGATGTGCTCCCTTATGCTAGTCTGATACTTTCTCAGCCAAGCATAGTTCTTCGTCTTCTTCTGTATCTGGCCGACGACTACGCAGGGGTTTATCTTAACTCTCGCGGCAAAAGCCAGCATATCCCTTTCAGAAATAAACGGGCTTTTCCTTTCAATGAAAGAATTCAGTAAGTCTCGGGGCACACAAAATTCTCCCGCCTCCCGATTTGCTATTATCTCGCAAGCAGGAAGGCTCGAATTAGAATCTGCGTCTGCACCTATTTCATCGACCGGCGTGAAAGATTCGGCGTGGCCATCTCCGCGCAAGATGTGCTCAATTTCATGCCGAAGCACGAAACAGAAGTTATCAAGGCGGTCGAGACGAAGCGTCATGCCAATAACAGGCTGGTCGCCAAGCCACACACACACACCGTCGATTTTCGACCCCGGCAGCGCCTCGACGAAGACCAACCTCACACCGCAAGCCCACAAGATGCTTGGAATTTTTATAAGGTCGTCTTTGTCAAGCATATGCGCTCTTATCGACGGGAGCGCCTTGCGCAGCCCATCAGCCGAATAAGCTGGGCAATCCGTAACACCTTCAGCTATTTTCCGGACTCTATGCAGCCACACATATTGGATTGGTGTCGTTTCTTCATATCCAGTCTTCTTCGGCGCGTGCGCGATTATCTCAGCGTCGCTGACAAACGGGATATCTTCGACTCGATTCTTCCCAAAGAAACGCAGCATCTGAAGATGGAGAAGGGCAGGCTCAGCATCCTCAATCCAACCGCGCTTAATCATCTCTCGGACAGGGAAGACCGAAAGCCAAGATGCGCGTGTCCGAACACCGGGGTCAGATTTTTTCGCGCGATGCAGATCATACATCTTCTGCAAGTTCAGAAAAAACTCAGCGGGCATGTCGAACGCGTCGCCAAGCGCTACCGCGGAGTCAGGAGTAACGTCTGTAGAGCCCTTTATCAGTCGATTGAGCTGGCTAACATCGACCCCAAGGATATAGGCAAGGTCCGCCTGCGCCCAGCCACGAGCGTCAAGCTCCTCAGCGATAAATGTGCCGGGGTGATCCACCGGGAATGGCGCAGACTTTGACATTAATGATAGTCCTCGATCGATAAGATCGTCACTGTTTGCGGTTCGGTTTCCTCGTCCAACTCGAACACCATTCGATACTGGTCGTTTACCCGAATGGACCGCTGACCTTCTCGATCCCCTTTCAGTTTTTCGTAGTGCAGGCTCTTCCAATTCCGAAGAGAGCGATCATCGATCGCCGCACGAAGAACCGTGAGCTTCCGTCTGGCTGACTTGATGACACCGATCGGAAGCCTGGTTTCGCCGGCCTCGTCTGTTTCAATCAAAGAAAGCTTTTCGTCGGCAAACACGACTCTCATTGATCCCTCGTATCACTCATGAGGCCAAAAAGCAATATCAAATTGACTAGAGCAGTCAAACTGACCTTTATGCTTGACTTAAGCGGGCGGCCAGCTTACATTTCCTGTCATGAACAAGCTCTCGACCGAAGACCGCGCCAAAATCCTCCATCTTCTCTGCGAAGGCCAGTCGATCCGCGCGATTACACGTCTTACTGGCGCTTCAAAGAACACGGTCGCGAAGCTCTTGGCGGATGCTGGTAAGGCGTGCTTGGCCTATCACGATGCCAATGTGCGGAACGTCGAGGCCAAGCGCATTCAAGTGGATGAGATTTGGAGCTTTACCTACGCCAAGCAGAAGAATGTGGCGGCGGCCAAAGCGGCGCCGGAATGGGCTGGCGATACGTGGACTTGGACCGCGATCGACGCAGACTCCAAGCTCATCGTCTCCTATTTCGTCGGCGGTCGCGACGGCGAATGCGCGAAGGTGTTCATGGACGATCTGGCCTCTCGCCTCGCCAACCGTGTTCAACTGACCAGCGACGGCCACAAGGCTTATCTGGAGGCCGTTGAAGGCGCATTCGGATGCGATATCGACTACGCGATCCTGAACAAAATTTATGGGACCGTCCCTGATGCCGCTAAGGGTCGCTACAGCCCCGCCGTGTGCCTTGGCGCGAAGAAAGAGCGCATTGAAGGCAAACCCGATCCGGCGCACGTTTCGACCTCGTATGTCGAGCGCCAGAACCTCACGATGCGGATGCACATGCGCCGCTTCACGCGCCTGACCAACGGATTTTCAAAGAAGGTTGAAAACCACGCATACGCGGTCGCTCTTCACGTGATGTATTACAACTTCGTCCGCGTTCATTCGAAGCTGCGCATGCCGCCGGCAATGGCCGCTGGCGTTTCCGATCGGCTTTGGGAGGTCGCTGATATCGTCGCGCTTGTTGAGGCAGAGGAAGCGAAGGCCACTCCCGCCAAGCGTGGCCCCTATAAAAAACAGGCTACCTGAGCGAGTAGGCGGGACTCGAACCCGCGACCTCTCGCTTAGCAGGCAAGCGCTCTATCCAGCTGAGCTACTACTGTATAACCCTTGCGGGTTACCCGGTTCTCCGGGCGACGAATAATTAGCGACAAATCTCTTTCGCTCAAGTTAATTTCAAACTGACCCACTACCACCGAAGGAAAGCGATTGACGAGCGCTATACGGCGTATAGAATCCAAGGATGGCACGAAAACCCTTCATGGTGCGCCTCTCGGACGAGGAAAGGGAGGCAATTCGCGCGGCGGCGGAAGCTGACCAGCGGTCAATGTCGGATTGGGCGCGGGTCACGCTGATCAATGCGGCCCGGCAATCCTATGCCCGATCGGGCGAAACCGTCCAAAAACCGAAAAAAATAGACAAGTAAATCAACAACTTGCGAGGCTGAAATGCGAAGTGGTGGGCCGGGCAGGACTCGAACCTGCAACCAGACCGTTATGAGCGGCCGGCTCTAACCATTGAGCTACCGGCCCCGCCGTCGCGGGGGACGAACCGTCCTATACCGCAATCGCCGCCGGGGGCAATATCATTGCGTGCGGGGCCGCCGCGCTGGCGGCGCGCATCGCGGGCGGTTGCGGACAAATTGCGACGGGCGAGGGAACGGGGATGAGGGAAAGCGACAAGCGTGCGACGATCGTGGCCGCGGCGCAGGAGCTCGAGCGGCTCGGGCTGAACCATGGTTCTGCCGGCAATCTCTCGATGCGCGACGGCGATTCGGCGCTGGTCACGCCGAGCGGCGTGCCCAGTCGCGAACTCGCCCCCGGGTCGATCGCTTGCATGAAGTTCGACAGCCATGATGGCGCCTATGACGGGCCGCTGCCGCCATCGAGCGAATGGCGCTTTCATCTCGACATCTATCGCGCCCGACCGGATGTGAACGCCGTCGTGCACATGCATTCGACCTATGCGACGACCCTCGCGACGCTGCGGCGCGAGATTCCCGCCGTGCATTACATGATCGCGGCTTTCGGCGGGCCGGTCGTGCGATGCGTCGACTATGCGCCCTATGGAACGGAGAAGCTGTCGCGCCTTGTCGTCGCGGGGCTGAAGGACCGGGACGGCGTGCTGCTCGCCAATCATGGCGCCATCGTCACCGGCGCCGATATGCGCAAGACGCTCTGGCGCGCGGTGGAGCTGGAGGCGCTCGCGCAGGTGTTTTATCTCGGCTCGATCGCCGGCGAGCCGGTGATCCTGCCGGACGACGAGATTTACCGCACCGTCGAGCGCTTCAAATCCTATGGGCCGCGGGAGCGTTAGGCGGCGTCCGCGAGGTCGGGGAACAGCTCCTTCAGCCCCCGTTCCGTCGCCGCGCATACGCCTCGCTCGGTGATGAGGCCCGTTACGAAACGCGCGGGCGTGACGTCGAAGGCGTAGTTGCGCGCGCGCGAGCCGTCGGGCGTGAGCTGGGCTTCGACGATCGACCCGTCGCCCGCGCGGCCGACGATGTGCGTGACCTCGCGCGCGTCGCGCTCCTCGATCGGAATGTCCGCGACGCCGTCGGCGATGCGCCAGTCGATGGTGGAGCTCGGCAGGGCGACATAGAAGGGGACGTCATTATGGTGGGCCGCGAGCGCCTTCAGATAGGTGCCGATCTTGTTGCAGACGTCGCCCGCGCGGGTGGTGCGGTCGCTCCCCACGATGACGAGATCGACAAGCCCGTGCTGCATCAGATGGCCGCCGGCGTTGTCGGCGATGACCGTATGCGAAATCCCCTCGCCCAGAAGCTCATAGGCCGTGAGGCTGGCCCCCTGATTGCGCGGGCGCGTCTCGTCGACCCAGACATGGAGGGGGATTCCGGCCCGCGCGGCCTTGTAGATCGGCGCCAGCGCCGTGCCCCAGTCGACCGTCGCGAGCCAGCCCGCGTTGCAATGGGTGAGGATATTCACCGGCCGCCCGGGATTCTTCTCCGCCGCCGCGCGGATCAGATCGGCGCCGAAGTCGCCGATGGCCGCACAGGAGGCGACGTCCTCCTCGGCGATTCTCCCGGCCTCGGCATAGGCGAGATCGGCTCGCAATTCCGGCACCGCCGCCAGCAGCAGGTCGCGCGATCGGTCCAGCGCCCAGCGCAAATTCACCGCCGTCGGGCGCGTCGCGAGAAGCTTTTTATGCGCCGCCTCGATCGCCGCGTCGCCGGGATCACGCGCCGCCGCGAGCGCGAGGCCATAGGCGCCCGTGACGCCGATCAGCGGCGCGCCGCGCACGACCATCTCCTTGATCGCGCGCGCGGCGGCGTCGCTATCGTCGAGCGTGCGGGTCTCGAAACAATGGGGCAGGCGGGTCTGATCGATGACATGGACCCTGCGGCCGTCGTCATCGATCCAGATCGTCCTGTAGTCTCGACCATTTATGCGCATGGAGAAACATTGTTCGCGGGGAGCCTTCCAACACTTGTGCCTTCTGGCCCGGAACTTGTAAACCGGGGCGAGCGCGAGCCAGGGCGGCGCGCTCGGCTCGGGGAGCTTCTATGACCTATTGCTGCGGCATCATGGTGCGCGACGGACTTGTGATGGTCGCCGACACGCGCACCAACGCAGGCCTCGACAATATAGCGACCTTTCGCAAGCTTCACATTTTCGAGAAGCCGGGCGAGCGCGCGCTCATGCTCGCCACTGCCGGCAATCTCTCCGTGACGCAGGGCGTGGTGAACTTCATCGCCGACGGATTCGAGAACCCGGAGACGGGCGAGACCGAGAGTATCATGACGGCGACCAACATGCTGCAGGCCGCGCAACTGATCGGCCGCGCGGTGCGGCGCGCGCGCAAGGAGGCTCATAGTTCGGTAGAGCAGGCGGCGGGCGTGAGTTTCGACGTTTCGCTGTTGCTCGGCGGCCAGATCGGCGCCGGCGCGCCGCGGCTGTTCATGATCTACACCGCCGGCAACAGCATCGAATGCACGCCGGACACCAATTACCTCCAGATCGGCGAGCACAAATACGGCAAGCCGATATTGGACCGCGCCGTCAATTTCGATTCCGACCTGTATGACGCGCTGAAGATTGGCCTGATCTCGATGGATTCGACGATCCGCTCCAATCTGTCGGTTGGCCTGCCGATCGACATCGCCATGATGCGGCGCGACGCGCTGCGTCTGGAGGTGTCGACGCGCATCGACGCCAGTGACGAATATTTCCGCGATCTGCGCGAACGTTGGTCACAGGCCTTGCGCGCCGCTCATATGGCGATCCCGGTGCCGCCCTATCGCGGCCGCGGATCGTGACGGTTCTCGCCGGGGCGGATGCCGCCGCGATCGCTCGGGCGGCGGCCACGCTGCGGGAGGGCGGGCTCGTCGCTTTCCCCACCGAGACGGTCTACGGTCTCGGCGCCGACGCCACAAACGCCTGGGCGGTCGCGCGCATCTATGACGCCAAGGGGCGGCCGTCCTTCAACCCGCTCATCGCTCATGTCGCGGATATTGAGTCTGCGCGGCGCGAGGCGCTGCTGCCCGAAGCGGCGCTGCGTCTCGCTGAAGCCTTCTGGCCGGGGCCGTTGACAATTGTGACGCCCGTCGCCCCGGGCGGGTCGGTCTGCGAACTCGCGCGCGCCGGATTGCCGAGCGTCGCCCTGCGCATCCCGGATCATCCGGTCGCGCAGGCGCTGATCGCGGCGCTGGGGCGGCCGATCGCGGCCCCCTCCGCCAATCGCTCCGGCCATGTCAGCCCCGTGACGGCGGCTCATGTGGCGGAAGATCTCTCCGGCCGGGTGGAAATGATCCTCGACGGCGGCCGCACGACGGCGGGGCTCGAATCGACCATCGTCTCCTTTTGCGAGGCGACTCCGATCCTGCTGCGCCCGGGCGCCATCTCGCGCGAGGCGATCGAGAAGGTTCTCGGCGAGAAACTCGCGGCGCCCCCCCGGGCGGAGGTGCTCGCGCCGGGCATGACCGCCTCGCATTACGCCCCCGACGCGCGGCTGCGGCTGGAGGCGCATGAGCTGGAGCCCGGGGAAGGGGCGCTGGATTTCGGCGGCCGGCTGACGGCGCTGGCGCCCCCGGGCGCGACCGTGCTCGATCTTTCGCCGGTTGGCGATCTCGTCGAGGCGGCGGCCAATCTTTTCGCCTATTTGCGCGAATTCGACGCGCGCGGCGTGCGCAGCGTCGCCGTGGCGCACATCCCGGAGCGCGGGCTGGGAGAGGCGATCAATGATCGCCTGCGCCGAGCCAGCGCGCCGAGGCTGGATTAGGCGGCCAGCGCCGTCGGCGTCGCCGCGCGAAGGTGGAAATCCTCCGTTGCGGCCTCCGGCTCGCCTCTCAGATAGGAGCACTCATATCCGCGCGCGACGAGATCGCCGGCGCCCGCCGAGCGCATTTCGACCGCCAGCCGCGTCAGCTTGTTGAGCACAGGCGTCTCGACCCAGGAAAATAGCGGCGCGTCCGGCGTCACCTTGCGCATCGCCGCCTTGCGATGCTCGTTGTTCTCCTGGTTCATGCGCGCCTGCCAGCCGGGCCGCGGCTCCTGCCAGTCGTTGGCGACGATCACGGGACCGCGAATGATGCGCGCCTCGCGCTCGGTGCGCTCGATCAGCGCCATCTCGCCGCGCTTCACGCCCGCGAGCGTAAACAGGGTGGGGCGCGACAGCGGTTCGCGGGCGATCAGCCGCACCGCCTCCTCGAAAGTTTCGCAGGTTTCGAAGGCGTAGCGCAGCAGATGATCCGGCGGCCAGTCGCCCTCGCTCCTGAGCGCATTGCGGAGATTGACCGCGGCGTCATAGGGGAAACCTAGGACGCTGCTGGTGCGCCGCTGCATCGGCGCCTGATTGATGACCGCGCAGAAGCGTCCCGGCGCCATGGCGCTGAGAACCCCGACCGCGCCCGGCCAGGTGGCGTTGTAGAAGTCGCCGGCCGGTCCCGATTGCCAAGCGATCTCGACCGCCCTGCCGAGGCCGTGGAAGGGCCAATCGAGCGTGCGGCGAATGCGCGGCAGTCCGTCCACCCCCTCATAAGCCTGCGTCGTGCAGGCGAAGAGATAGGACATGTTGAGCGTCATGGCGCCGGGGAAGCCGAGAATAGCGGCGACATGCTCCAGCTCGGCGCGATAGGCGGACCCCGAACGTCGCAGCCAGTTGGCGGCGACGCGGTCGATCGGCGAAAGGCAGAGCCGCCCGAGCGGGGCCACGACGCCGAGACAGGCGTCGCGCAAGGCGACTGCGGCGTCGACCCGCGCCTGCGCATGGGCCACGGGTCCGCCGTCGCGCACGTCGAGGAAAGGGATCGGGTTCATCGTCGTCCTTCTGTCAGAAAAGCGTCATTGAACCGATATGGTTTTCACATCCCTCTGTCACAATACAGTGAAATCTCGGACAGCTGTCGCTGCAATGCAACACGAGCGGATTCAGGCGGTTCTGATATAAACAACGCCATGCTTCGCAGCCGATTCGGCCGCTCTATCCCTGTCCGAGACCAATATGTCCCACGCCGTCGCCGCCGCCTTCCTCGCCCTCGAGACTCATGCGCCAACGCTTGAAGACACGCGCACGCGCGATCTCTTCACGACGGACCCGTCGCGTTTCGAGAAGTTCAGCGTCGCGCTCGACGACGATTTTCTGTTCGATTTCTCCAAGCACAAGATTACGCGCGGGACGCTCGATCTGCTCGTCGCGCTCGCAAAGGCCCGCAATCTCGAATCGCGCCGCGACGCGCTGTTTTCAGGCGAAGCGGTGAACAACACTGAAAATCGCGCCGCGATGCACATGGCCTTGCGCGATCTTTCGACGCGTCCGCTCATGATCGGAGGCGAGAATGTCCGGCCGCTGATCGAGGCGGAGCGGGAGAAGGTCTTCGCCTTCGCGCGCGCCGTGCGCAGCGGCGAGGCCAAAGGCGCGACGGGCCTGCCTTTCACGGATGTCGTGAATATCGGCATCGGCGGCTCCGACCTCGGCCCCGCGATGGCGGCGCGCGCGCTTTCGCCTTATGGCTCGGAGGGTCCGCGCGCGCATTTCGTCTCGAATGTCGATGGCGCCGATCTCGCCGATACGCTCGCCACGCTCGATCTTTCGCGCACGCTTTTCATCGTCTCCTCGAAGACTTTTACGACGCAGGAAACGATGGCCAATGCGGCGAGCGCACGCGCGCGCCTCGTCGCTGCGCTCGGCGAGGATGCAGTCGCCAAGCATTTCGCCGCCGTGTCGACGAAGCTCGACAAGGTCGCGGCCTTCGGCATCGACGCCTCGCGCGTATTTGGATTCTGGGACTGGGTCGGCGGCCGATATTCGCTGTGGTCCTCGATCGGACTTGGGCTCGTGATCAGCGTCGGGCCCGAGAATTTCACGCAGTTCCTTCAGGGCGGCTACGACATCGACGAACATTTCCGTTCCGCGCCGCTCGACAAAAACATCCCTGCGCTGATGGGCCTGCTCGGCGTATGGCATCGCAACGTCATGAAACGCGGCGCGCATGCGGTGATCCCCTACGATCAGCGTCTCGCGCGCTTCCCCGCCTATCTGCAGCAGCTCGACATGGAATCGAACGGCAAGTCCGTCACGCGCGACGGCGGGCTCGCCACGCATCAGACCGGGCCGGTGATTTTCGGCGAGCCGGGCACCAATGGCCAGCACGCGTTCTTCCAGTTGCTGCATCAGGGAACCGACGTCACGCCCATCGACTTCCTCGTCGCGGCTGTGCCGACGGCGGCCGACGCGCATCATCACGCGCTGCTTTTCTCCAATTGTCTCGCCCAGGCCGAGGCTTTCATGCGCGGGCGCACGCTGGAGGAGGCCAAGGCCCAATTGCGCGCACAGGGCCTGAACGAGGACGAAGTCGACGCCCTTGCGCCGCACAAGGTCTTTCCGGGCGACCGTCCGTCGAGCGTCATGCTTTATCGCCGTCTCGACCCGCGCACGCTCGGGCGTCTCGTCGCGCTTTACGAGCACAAGGTGTTCGTGCAGTCGGTGATCTGGGACATCAACCCCTTCGACCAGTGGGGCGTGGAGCTCGGCAAGGAGCTTGCGAACCGTCTGGCGCCGATCGTCGAAAACGGTGGCGCCTCGACCGAGGGCCTCGACGCCTCGACGGCGGGTCTCATCGCCTGGCGGCGGTCGGCGACGAGCTGAAGGGCTTTGCAATGCGCCAGACTCGCGGCGCCTCCTCTACGCCGCCTTCGCGACCAGAATGCTCGTCAGCGTCGGCAGGGCATTTTGTAGCAGACGGAACTCGCCAAAGCCCGCCTGCGTGAGCAACGCCTCGATTTCCTCGACCCTGCGCGGCTCGCCGCGGCCCATGGCCAGCGTATAAAAACCGTAATAGGCGTCGAGCGGCTCGGCGCCCTTCACGCCCGACATCGCCTCGATGATCAGCAGCGTCGCGCCCGGCGCGAGCGCCTTGCGCACATTTCGCAACAGCGTCAGCGCCGATTCGTCGTCATGGTCGTGCACGATGCGGATCAGCGTGACGACGTCGGCGCCTTGCGGCAGCGCATCACGCAGGAAATCGCCGCCGGATATTTCGGCCCGGGACAGCAGGCCCGCCGCGTCGAGGCGCGCCCGCGCGCGTTCCGCGACCGCAGGCAGGTCGAACAGCGTCAGTTGCAGTTGCGGCGCCCGCTCGGCGGCCGCGGCGAGAAACACGCCTTCTCCGCCGCCGACATCCATCAGGCGGCTGTGTTGCGTGATGTCGTAAGCGTCGAGCGCCTCTTGCGCCACCATCGGCTGCGAGGCGGCCATCAGCGCGCTGTATGGCGCGACCGGTTCGTCGCCGAGCGACTTCGGTTGCGTCAGGTCCGAATAGGGCCAGTAGTCGGCGAGCCGGGCGCGCCGCTCGCCGCGCAACAACGCCACCGGATCGGCGAGATCGGCGTAAAGCAGGGGCTGATGCTCGACGAGCGACAGCGCGGCGCGATTACCCGCAAAGGCCGCGCCGAGCTGGCCGAGTCCATAGCGTCCGCCGGAGCGCCGCTCCGCGAGATCGAGCGAGGCGGCGGCGTCGAGCAGTCGCCGCGTCGCGTCTTCGGAAAGCGCGAGTCGCGAGGCGATCTCCCCCGAAGTCAGGGGGCCGTCGATCAGCTGGTCGAAAAGCTTGAGCCGCGCGCAGGCGAAAAGCACCTGCGAATAGACGAAGCCCGCGGTGAGATCGAGCGCCGCCCGGGCGCGGCGGCGGGCGATGGCGCGGGTCAGCGGATTGGCCAGCGACCAGCGCTGGAACGCAGGGTCGGCGATCAGCCTGTCGCGAGCCGCCCGAAACCGGTCGATCCATTCCTCAAAAAACGCCGCCACGCCGTTTCTCCGAATTTTTCTCCCGATAGCACGCCGCCCGGACGAGGCGAAGCCTCGATGGCGTTGCAGGAGCGTATTCCTTCCTGTAGAAAAGTGACGCCCAAGCGCAAAGGGCGCCCGTAGCTCAGCTGGATAGAGTGCTGCCCTCCGAAGGCAGAGGTCAAAGGTTCGAATCCTTTCGGGCGCGCCAGCTAAATCAAGGGTTTAGCGCATTTCTCCTAGCTTGCTTTGAATGGCTAGGTAGCAGATAGGTAACACGCTGCTTTCCTAGTTCAGATGTCGCTATCCAATTCAGCGACTAGTCCGGCGCACGCTGGCGACGATCGCAAGGTTCGGCAGCGTCTGCGCGGTCATCGACAAGGATGTGCCGCCAAGATCGTGCCCGCTGGGCCTTCCGGATTTCCTGAACCAGCGATGAATGATGCGGACATGCGGCGTTCAGGGAGAATGTGAGAGACTCGTCTTCATTAATCCTCTCGCCGCAACCCCGCCCCTCTCACGCGGCGACGGGATATTCGAGAGCCTCCCGGATTTGTCCGGGAGGCTTTTTCTTTTCCGACGTGGGATCGCGTGTAAACGCCGTACCTATTCCTTCGCCTCCGCCCTCCCATTTTTGGGAGGTGCGCGCCGCCAAACTCGGCTGTTAATTACTTTTCACAACAAAAACAGCTATTTACACAGCGAATGTTTCCGCTGTGGCCTTTCTATAGGAGGTGTTCATGAGCGGCGCGAATGAAGCGAGGGCAAGGCGTCTCGTCTATCTGCGGCATATCCGAAAGGCGAAGCGCCGGGATGTTGCGATCATGCTCCTTTGGGCCGCTTTTGACTACATCGACGACGCAGCATCTCGGGATATGGTCCGGTTCGTTCTTGGCAGGATCGCGGATCAAGCAGACGCCGCTCGCCAGCATTGCCAATGCGACGCGGAACCTATTGGAAAATAGCGTAGGTGCGTTTGCTACCTAATATCGCTTCCCTGCTTTCGCAGGACGGTGCGTGTTCCTACATGGCGGGCGGGATCACTCCCTCGTTTATCTCCCGTGCTCCCCAGCCCCTCGCCGCCGTCCTCGTCCCGGCGTGGAATTCACCCAGAACAACAGAGGAATGGCCGGGCCAAGGACGTAGAAAGGCTCCAGTGCTGGAAGTTCTGCGGCAACTCGGCGCAGTCCCTCACTTATCAATTAGGAATAGGCTTTGACATTCTCAGACCAACCGGAAAGGTGACGCTATGGGTTTCGCTCGCGATTGGCTCACTCAAATGGGTGTTATTTTCGACGGCATGTCGCATGGCGATCCAGGCTCGTTCATAGGCATTCCTGGGACCACGCGCGTCGGAACTGGGTCGGGAGCGCAAAGCTCAACCGGCACCGGAACCGGAGGCACTGGAACGGGGTCAGGCAGAATACGGTCTGGCCATACCCATCAAGATATTCGCGGCATGCTCGAAGACTTGTATCATCAACAATACGGCGAATATCCAAAAACAGACGAACAGTTTGAGACCTGGTTGAGACACAATTGGTAGCCATTGCACAACGAAAATGGCGAGGTTTTTCATGTCTCGGCTTCTTCTCTGTTTTTCAGTCGCGACTTTAGCTGCCGGCTGCGCCACCCAATACAGTCGTGACGGCATGGGCTTCAGCGGCGGCGTTGAAGCTCAGATGATTACGAACGATACCGCCCGAATTTCAGGGCGAGGCAACGGGTTTACAGATAAAGCGAGAATTCAGGACTTTGTCTTGCTGAAGGCCGCCGAAACCGCCGCCGCGCACGGTTTTTCCCATCTCGCTATTCTTGGGTCAGAAAATGTCACGTCCGTATCTTCATACACCACGCCCGGGACGATGCAGACCAGCGTTTATGGCAATTCTGCCTACACCACTTACAACCCCGGATATCGCGACACTGTGATCAAGCCGGGCGCGGATGCTATGGTTAAGTTCTGTAAGCAGGACAAGGCCAATCCCTGCTCCGACATGCTGCCTGCGAATGAGATTATCCAGAACCTAGGGCCGAAATATTTACCGAAAAATTAGGGCAAGAAGGCAGCGCCCATCGCGCGGCGAACACGGCGCGTCGGAAGGCAATCTACCTGGAATTGCACCCTGAAACGGCGCACGGGGCGGCTGGCGCTAATGCCCGATGGGATGCAACGGACAATTTGTCCACTGCATTTTCCGCATCGCCGTGATGATCCTCCTTATTGACCCGCCTCGCGCTCATATGGCGGTCCTTTTTATTCGTGGTCTCGGGCGCAGCCTTATGCTTCGGGCCGCTCTTGACCGCAGCATCAACCGCGCGCTCAAATCGCTCCCAGACATTGGGATCAACGCTACCACCTTCTCCAAAGGGTCTTTTTCCAGCCATGTCAGACTCCTATCAGCCGAAGATGCCGTCTCAAGAAGAGCAAGACAGCGCGATCGATCTCCTGAAAAACATCGGGCAAGTCATGGTCACTTGGCAAGGAATTGAAAGCCTTGTTTTTGATGTTTTCCGATATTTTTTCGCGCCTGATCATTACGACGTAGCCGCAGTCGCGTTCTTTGCTGTCCAAGCACTCGAAACAAGAATGCAAATGATTGACGCGCTCATGGCTCAATTTGCAAATGAACAACAAATTGGCGACTGGTCTTTAATCCACAAAAAGATTAGAAAAAAGTCTAAAGGGCGAAACATAGCTGCTCACGGAAACTTTGTATTCTTCGGCAAGCACCCAAAAAGAAAGGCGTTCTTAGGAAAAAGTACTTTTGATATTGGGAAATTCCCGAAAGCCCCAGCAGAAAAAGACTTCTATAGCCACAAGGAATTGGAAGAATGGGCTAAGTCATTCATTTTATTATCTAAAGATGTTCATGACTTTCTTTCGGAATTGAAGCAAGATCAAGCGCTGCTTCTAAAACTTCGCGCACGACCGCAACGCGTAGAGGAGAGCGACCAGTTATACCCGAGGGTATATCACATTCCTCAAGCACCCTAACGCCCGCATTTACCCATTTCTTTCGTTATATCTATGTCACCGGTGGCCCGACCATTGAACTCTACCATTTGCCCTCACTACGCTAAAGTGATAATTGTCCAAAAAGTTTCCAGCAGAGGAACAGCTTCCGGCTGCTCAAAATGCACTTGCTGGCGAGCATTTCAGCTATTTTCCAGCGCTTTAAATCAGAGGGATAGTCAATGAATTCCGATTGTGACGGGCGCTTGTTCCTCAATACTTCGCGATCACCTGTTCAATCGAATATCTCCAGCTCCATTCCTTCATTTCGGGAAGGTTGGGCAAGGAAACGTATGATTTGAAAGCGCGTTTTTGCCCCCTAGGAGAGTTTATTGAATAAATCCACTCTTTGCTCTCACCAACAATGCCGCACTTTGCTTCGGGACCAATATCGTCGAATATGCCCGGGCAATCTGATACCACCACCTTAATTTCCATTTCCTTCAGTTCATAAGGCGACTTATTTGTTACAGTTCCAGTGATTTGCGGAACAGTGCCGAGCGCCAGCTGGAGACCTCCATAAACCGCGATTTTGGCTGGTGGAGGTCGTCGCATACCGGCGACCGTCTCGCGAGCGCGGATTGGGCTGGCTGATATCTTGGCCTCAGGCGGCTGCGGCAGCCTTACTGTCGGCTCCCGGCCTCAGGCCGTTGCGTATTTTCCCTTCAGGAAGACGAAGCGGCGCATGTTGTAGGCGAGATTGGCGAGGCCGATCTTGACCCTGGCCCTTCCGATGCCGATCGTGCGGACAAAGAGGGCCATCGGTCCCTTTTGCAAGGCGAACACATGCTCGACTGCGCTGCGCACCTTCGACTTCTGCGCATTGGCGATCCGCACGCGTTCCGGCATCGGCCGGCCCTGCGGCTTCTTCCTGTGGATGCGCGAGACGAAGCCGCGCCGTGTCAGCATGGCCTCGTTCTTCGCCGAGCGATAGGCCGTATCCGCCCAGACGTCGCTCGCCGTGTTGGTCCGGTCCAGAACGTCTTCGAGCCGCGCGCCGTCATGCGCGGCGGCGTGGGTCGCCGTCCATTTGCGGATGAGGCCGAAGCCGCGGTCGATCGACACGTGATTCTTGTAGCCGAACGCCGCAATGGCCAGATCGACCGGCGGAAGCGAGCCATCCTCGCGCGGCTTGGCCTTGCTGTATTTCACCGTCCAGCGCGCGTCGCGATCTTTCTGCGCGAGCTTCTTCGGCTTGTCCGTCCAGCCATTCGGAATGCGGCCGTCCCGGATCGCCTTCTTTTCTTCAAGCGTATTGCGCTGCCTGGGCGCGGCGACGATCGTCGCATCGACAATCTGTCCGCTCATCGCCAGAAAGCCCGCTTCGCGCAGCGCCGTGTCGAAGCGCGCGAACAGGGCGTCGACGGCGTCGGCCTTTTTCAGCGCCTCGCGAAACGACCAGATCGTATTGGCGTCGGGAACCGCGTCGGCGAGCCCCAAGCCGAGGAAGCGCATGAAGGACAGCCGGTCCTTGATCAGATATTCGCAGCGCTCGTCGGAGAGCGCATGCATGGCCTGCAGGATCAGGATCTTGAACATGAACACATGATCGAATGGCGGCCGCCCGCCCTTCGAGCGATCCCCGCGCGGAACCGCCGACTCCAGAGAAGGGCGGAACAATTCGAAATCGACGAGAGCGTTCAGCCGCTCCAGATCGTCGCCCTTGGCCGACAACTCCGCCAGGCGCTCGTCCACATCGAAAAAACCGGGAGCTTCTTTCGTCATGCCCGCCATCCCCTTCGCGACATGATATGAGTGAATCAGCTCAAGCGCATTTTGCCCAGGGGTTTATGGAGGTGTCCAGCTGCGCGTTTGATATAATGATCTGTTCTCGACTGATGAGCTTGCTCGCAATTTGTCGCCGTGCCTCGGTTTGGCGCGAGTCGTTCCAAAAATAGATCGCGGCCATTGCTGCCAGCACCACCGCTCCCGCCGCGAGGAACAACAACCCGCGTCGAAATCCACGATAATGGATGGCGAAGTATATCGTTGCTACAAATGCGATGCTGAGAGCCAACCATTCCATCCCACCATCTCCTTGGCTCGAAATTTCTATTTCCTTCGAATCGTCACGCTTGACCCACAGCGTTCCTCAGCGACGAACCCGTCGCCGGCACATCAACCTTCGCGGCGTCGACAGACGCAGCCTTTTTCGTCGAAATAGACCCCGGCGCGATCGAACGCAGATAAGACCGCTTCGACGTTCGCAGCCTGCATTTTGCGCTTCCCTCCCTCGAAATCTGTGAGTGTTTTCCGCGAGACCCCGCTTTCCGTTTCCAGGCGCGTAGCGGACCAATCTAGTGACGCCCTAGCCGCTCGACACTGCCAAGGCTCAAGATAGTTACTCATTTTGAGTCATTCCTATTGACATATGACGCATTATGCGTAACATTCCGCCTTAGATCAAGAGGCAGCCGCCCATGTCCGCCACCTACAACCGTTCCGCCATCATGCAAGCCGCTCACTGGACCGCGAAATGGCGTGTCGCCAGCGTCGGCGGCTCTTACCGCGAACACTTCAAGCGGGCGCTCTCCTACGAGTGGAAGCGCGCGAAGGAAGCCAAGCAGCGCCACGAACAAAACATTGGCCTACCGATCCGCAGTTGCCTCGCCGATGCGCCGTCGCGCCGCAACTACTTCACCCGCGGCCATGCCCGCATCGCGCACATAATCGCGGCTTGACCCATCACCGACAGGAGGAAAAGAAGATGACGCATCAATCAGATGGTTCGGAAATGCTGCAGTGGCCGGGACGCGCTGCCTGCATCGAAGGACTTGAAGAGCACCTGAACACCGCCGCACGGCTCGCCCGCGCATTGTGGGAGATGGCCCACTCCCCTGATCTCCTGAGCGGAGACCAACGAACTCAGGAAGCATTAATCGAAATGGCTCGTGTGATTTCGGATCATACGAGCGCGGCGCGATATGCCTATTACAATGATTCAGAGAAAAGGGAGCAAGGCAAATGAGCAAAGCTTCTTCACGTCGCGCCATCCTTGGCGCTCTCGCCGTCGCGCCCGCTGCCGGGCTTCCTGCCATTTCTGTTGCCAGCGATGATCCGGCGCTCGTCGCCATCGGCGAATATATGCGGCTTCGCGCCGCTGCCGATACAGCGTGGAAGCTTGCCGCCGACGCCGGAGACAATTTTCATTCCGCATGTGACGCTATTGGTGTCGTCACCTACAAGGGCGAGGTAATCCGCTCCCTGGGGCATCTCGACATCCTTAGGAACCCAAACCGGCCATTGACTGAGACTGAGTTGGAAAATGCTATCGACCGGCTACGCAAGGCCACAGCGAAGTTGACGGAAGAGGCGGCGCGACCTGACCCGGAATATTTGGTCGCTCGCACGGCGTTGGAGGCCCATCAACCGGATTTTGAAAAGGCCCTGATTAATAGCGGCGTCGAGGCGGCCGAAAACGCGGCCTCGGAGGCAGAAGAACATGCCGACGCGGCGCAACGCATGGTGTTCGAATCAGAGCCGACAACGCCGAAAGGGGCGGCCGCGCTGATCAGACTCGCGGCCGATCGTATCGACTTTGTTGGATTTAGCGATGGTCTGCTTGATGACATATTCACCGAGGCCATCCGGAAGGCAGTCGCCATCTTGGCAAGGGAGAACCGCACGTGAAAACGCTACTCGATTGCATTGACGAGCTTTGCCGCATCCGCTCCCGCGCCAAGCTTTTGGAACTGGCCTTGACACAGACCAACGAGGCGGGTGACGGCGTTTACGGGGAAGCCATAGCGCAGCAAGCGCAAGATGTAGCGATCCATTTGGACGGGCTGGTGGCGGCGTTTGACGCCATAAATCAGAAAGCGCGAGCGCGATGAATAGCGCGTTCGGCGTCGCAAATGCAGTGGACAAATTGTCCGTTGCATCCCATCGAGCATGAGCCCCAGCTACCCTTTATCGAGATGCGTCCCGCGAACCATGGCAAGCGCTTGCTCGCTGATCTTCTCCCCGCGTTCGGCGTCGCGACGTATCGTCCGTTCTCCCTTGCCAAGCGCGTTCGCTGTAGCTTCAATAAAGCTGTCTTTTTCAGTGTGGCCAAATTGGCCAGACTGGTAGTTTCCGCCTCGCTCCGTCTCAGGATGTAATTCCAGGTATATAGCCTTGCGCCGCGCCGTATTGGCGGCCCTGTCCGCCGGGCTTAGCTCAGCCCGCATCAGGTTTTCGTCAATCATCGCAAGTTCGGCGCACACGGCATCTATGCTTGCTCGTTTTGCATCATCTTTTCGACGTTTACGCCAATCGAGGAAAAGAAGCTCCGTAGTCGCTCGCTTGCTTGCTGGTTGATCAAATCCTGTGGATCAATGTTAAGACCACGTGCGCGAATGATTTTTGAGAGGCGCTCGACGTTGGCGGGGGTGGCGCGATCAGCGAGCGCCTTGATTCCGGCCCCGAGCGCGGCAAGCGGGACGGATGCGCCGCCAGAGGAAACGCCGCCGATGACATGCAGCGCCATCATTAATCCGTTCCCTTGCGGGGAAAGCTTGCCAAGAAGGCGAAGCGTGTTCTGCCCCTGCGTTCCGGTGACGATGCGCGCGAGAGCCGCCTTTTCCGCATCCGTGAAGGATTGGGATTTCTTCTTGTTCTGAAGGATTTTGCGAAATTCCTGACGGATGGCGTTGTCAACATTCCCGCCAGAGCCGGTTGACGCCGCGCGCATCTTAGCGGCCTGCAACGCCTCATCCACGAGGTCCGCCTTGCGATAGGATGACCAGAGCGACCGCGCTTCCTTCAGCGCCGCGACGCCGCCCTTCGCGTCGCCCATGAGCACGTCAGACGGCTTCAGGTTCGTAAGGAAGTCATCGAACCTTTCCGCCGCCATCGCGCCAAGGCGGCGCGTTTCCGCGTCCGTGTCCGTGCGGGCCGCGCGGAGCATCTTCCGCGTCGTCTCCAGCCCCTTCAGCGTGACATTGCCGGATTGAAGGTTCTGAAGCTCATTGATGAAATTCGACAGCTTCGGCTGATTTGAGGGGTGGTAGCCCTCATTCGCTAGCATGGCCTTCGTATCGTTCCAAAGCGTTTGCACGCCTTGCGGCTTGACGATAAGCCCGGCTTGGTCCGCTGCGTCATAGGCCGCCTGAGACGACGCCTTGATTTCTTCCTTTGTGGGAATGACCGGCGCAGTTCCACGGACCTTGGACGCGACACGCCCGACCGCGTTGATTGGAGCCGTGACGATCTTTTCCGCAATCGGGGCCGCGACGCCGCCAATAACGCCGCCGATGGCCGCAGACTGGAGCGCCTTGGCCGGGTCTTTCGTGTCCGCGAGTTCGGACAGGCCGCCATATCCGGCTCCTAACGCTGCGCCCTGCGCCATTCGGCCAACCAACGACACTGCGGGGGCGACGGGAAGGGCAGCCGCGCCGGTGACTGCTCCGACCAGCGCGCCGCCAAATGACGCCGCTTGATTCTGCCTCGCGGCGGCTTCGTCAATGTCGCGCAGATAGGAATATTCCTGCTCGAACGATCCAGCGCCCGGCTTTGTCAGCGTGCGCGCGGCCGCAGCGACATTGCGGGGGATATTCAGTAAGGCGGCGTTTGCCGCTGAGGATAAGGCTGCATAAGCCGGGCTCGCCGCCGTATGTCCCGCGTGATCGAGAAGCATTCTGTCGGCCTTTGTGCGCAGTTCGGCGGCGAGCTGGCGTCCCTCCGGCGAATTCTCGAAATCGTCGGCTGACTGAATATCCGGAAGATGATCGAAAAGGCCCCTGCCAGCGTGCGCGCCATTGGAGGGATTTGGGAGGTCCGGCAAATGGTCGAACATGCCCGGTCTGGTGTTCGGCTGCTTGGCAGACTGCGGAGGTATCAGATCATCAAACATGCCAGTGGTCGCTGCTCTGCCATGTTGCCGGATAAGCTCGTCCCAATCGTCGCCTTGTTGTGAGGCAGCGGCGAGGTCTTTCCTGCCGTAGCGGGCGATAAGCTCATCCCAATCGTCACGGGGCTGCGCCTTCGCCCGCTGGGATGGAATGAGATCGTCGAACATGCCTTTGCGGTTTCCCTGGTTCATTCTTATTCGCCTTTCTGGTTGTATTTGCGCAGTGTCGAGATTGTTGCCGCAGTCAGGCCCGCTCGCATGGATGGCCCGAAGGTTTCGGAGATTGTGCGGCTTCCCATTCCGCGACATCACTCAAGAACGCCTCCGTCCGTTCGACGCGCCAACCCATGCGGTCGGATAGCTCTTGAACATCGGCGACGCCGTCCAGCATCGCCAAACCCAATGCTTTTATGTCGGCATCAGTCAGGTCTTTAATCGGATGTCTTTCCAACGGGTCAGGCTCACCGCGCGCCTTGCATTCGCTTTCCTCGTGCGCCCGCTCAACATCATTACGTATTATGTATGCCCGCGCATGATTGATATCCCAACCCATTGCCTCGGCCATAGCCTTGGCCAAGTCGTCAGCTCGGTTTTCATAATCAAATGCAAACTCAAAACGCATCATTCGTTCTTGGTCTTCCGCGCTCAGGGACGAAAACAGATAGCGTGTGTATTTACGCTTCGGAGAATTTCCCTTGTCCTCCAGCCGAGAGAGACGCGCGTTCGTTCGTGCGTTGCTCATCTGACGCCTCCACGATTTTGACAGTAGGTCGATTCCCATTCCTCGGGCGTCATGACGTGGCCAGCGTCAAAATCGTCGTCTGGTAATGTGTCCAGCACGACATAGAGATTGCGGGGCTGCGTCGCGGCCTCCAGGCGCTCTACGCGTGTTTCGGTAGCAGACCTCATATCCCGGCCTTTCCTTCCAGTCGTTTCAGTCGCTCGTCTATTTCCGTCAGCTCGAGCGTCTTCACGAAACCTTCGATCAATTTGACAATTTCCCCCGCCTCGGCAGGCGTCAGCTCGCCTTCTGCCACGGCATCAAGAATCGCCGCGCTCGCCGTCGCCGCGTCGGATGCACGCTCGATTTTCGGTAAGGTAAAGCGCACGAGATTGTCCCGTCGCGGAGGGGCAATCCGATCAAGAACGATCCGCGCCGCCGTCATGTCGCCGTTGTGCGCCGCTTTCAGGACAGCGTTGACGATGTTCTCGGCGTCATCCTGCATGAGCTTTTCGGCGAGCAGCGTCGTCTTGTGGCGCGCCCCCTTGGGCTTGCCGGCCGGATTGCCGGATTTTCCCTTTTCGAAAGGCTTGCCCCGCTGCTTCCCCGTTGAATTATCAGCCATGGTGGTTGGCCTCCTTCAGTATGCCGGCGATGGCAATCAATGCTGCTTCAGCCCGGTCACAATCGCATTTGCGGGAAAACAACCCTGCTTGCGATGGCCAGCGGGAGATTGCGACACTGCGGGCGCTGTCCTTGTTCTCCTTGCCCGGGGCGATCTTCGTCGCGCGCTTCCATGTCGGCGGCGCGATCATTTCCAGCGGGATGCAGGCGGCGGCGAGCACGCCCTCGATCACGCCACGCGTGCGTCCAAAACCGAATGCGCCGGTTGTGCCGTCCGTGGGGCGGGGACCGACCAGCTCGCAAAAGGCGCGGTCAGCGTGCGCGGAATAAATGATGCGGGCAAATAGGGCCGGGTTGACCGCTCGGCGGCCTTTCGCACCGTCGTGCAGCGTCGGCATGTCGTGAATTTCGATAAGTTCTCCGGTTTCCGTGAGGATCGCGATAGCTCCATTGAGGCCGGGGTCGATTCCAATGATCTTCTTCATTTCCGTTCCTCCGCCAGCAAGTCCAACACAGCGCCGATGATCCCGGCCGGATTGCCGGCGGTGTCGCGCGTAACGGCGTCGCGGATGGCTTGTGCGGGAGCGCCATATTGCAGGGCGATGCTCGCGGTGACCGCCGCGTCACGCGCATCGTCAGCCGCATCGGTGGATTGCTTCTCGGCGTCGATGAAGATTTCGGCGAGGGAGCCATCGGCGAAGCGACCGACACCGGCGGTATAGGCCCGGCCGCGGAAGATGAAGGCGATGACCTCGTGTGACCGTCGGTCGGGGAGGCGTCTGCGGGCCATCGTCACGCCCTCCCCGCCGTCGGCGCGCAGTCGTCACAGCGCCATACATCCCGCCATTGGCAATCCGGCCATGCCAATGTGGCCAGCCGACCGCATACGCACCAACGGTCGGTTGTCCCCTCGCGCATCGCTACGGCGTTCCGGCGATCGGCTTCCCGCTGGAGGCGCGCTGAGTCGAACATTGAATGCGTCGCGTCTGCGCTCTCCCCGACTTTCCTCTTGGGGCGCGTCGGGCAAAAACGCTCACTCGGGATACTGCCATTACTGCCAAAAGGGGCTTTTGGCAGTTTTGGCAGTTGCTCGGGTATCCGTTTTTCGTCGGATAGGGCGCGAAGGCGATCGAGATATTTGCTCATGCCAGCACCTTCGGGTTTATGGTGTAAGTCCCGCTGGGACGGCCTCCGGTCTGCGCCACCGCCAATGACAACCAATGGTAATCGGTCAGAAGCGCGAGCCCCGCCTTCACGTGATCAAGGTCATCAAGCCCACTCCACTTATTTCGCCAAAGCTCTCTAGCCGTGAAGCCATCGCTCAATTGGCGTCGCCGGATGCGAGAAATGATCGCCTTCGCAGCGGTCGTTTCGCCTTCGCTTCCGGCGGCATATGCTCGCCTTGCGTGAGTTTCCAGATATTGGGAAAACGCCAGCGCTCGAAGAATGGCGCGCTCATTGACGGGGCCGCAGCCGCCATCGGCCAAGTGATTGATCAGCGCCAACGCGGGCACGGTCTTGCGGAACTTTGCCATGTGGCTTTCCATGGCAGGCGACATGTCGCCGCTGCGCAACCTCCCCTCGAGGTCCGCGCGCCATTCTCGGAAGACCTGCTGCGCGGCGTCGTCAAAGCGGAGATAAGGCAATTCTTCGTTGTCGTCCCGCTGCGCCCCAATAGCCATGGGGTCCAAACTGCCAATACTGCCAAAAGTCGCCCAAGCGGCTTGTTTGGCCTCGATCAGCGGATAGCGGTCCTGCTCTTTCCAGTCGCCCGCCTGATCCGGCCAGACGAGCAGGCTGAATCGCTGGATCAAGCCATCATCGCCAGCACCCCCAGATGTCGCGCGCCGGATGTATTCGGCGATCTTCCCCGGTTGCGTGGAGCCGAGAAGCGCGACACAGGCGGCCTCGATATGCGTCTTGCCTCTCGTGATGCGATCGAATGTGTAACCGCTGGTTCCATTCCAGGCAGTCAGATAGAAGCCACGTGCAGCCGCATATTCTTCACGGTCGAGCGTTTTCAAGAGCGACACCAATTCGTCACGAAACGCCAGCACGCCATTCGGATTGTCGGCGAGGATTTCACCCAGCCTTTCATAGGAAGTGTCGTTCGTAACGAGGCGCTTCGCCTTGGGCTCCTCGGGCTCGTCGATATCGAGCAGCCCTTCGGCGTTGTCTCCCTTCCTCAGGGCTTCGCGCGCCTTCGCCGTCGCCACCTCCTTCGCGATTTTATGCAGGGTAAGCGCAGACTCGTAGTCCTTTCGCGCTTCGTCGCTCTCCTTTCGGGCATCCGCCTCGATGCGATTTAGCGGACGCAGAGCCTCCTGCGCCGCCGGGCTTTTCATCGCGCCCGGGCGTCCGACGATACAGCCCCATAAATTCGCAACTTCGGTCCAGTCGGTCATTTGCTGAGGACGAATGCCGATCTTCCGTCCAAGGACAGCGCCGAGCGCGACCATCGCGGGGATACCGACGAAGTCGGCCGGGCACTGCATGCGGTCGGATATATCCGCCACCCATGGCGCGATGCTCTTGGGCAGGAAGTCCATCTCGAAGGCCGCGACTGGCAGGAGGCCGTCCGGCAGCGGCTTGGGAGCTGGCCAAGATGGTTCCGTTTCCGCCTTGCGGACCGCGACCATGATAGGGTGTCCCGGAGGCTCGATTGGCTCCTCTCGCCATCGCGGCGGAACCAACCGCTGGCGCTCCTGATCTTGGCGATGCTCTCGCGCAGCATCTGCGACGCGAGCTCGTAAATGGGGGTCTCTCATTGATGCAGGTCCCCCTGAATTTCGATCGCGGGGACAGCCTCGCGCCAAGAGACGATTGCCGCCGTCAGTGCGCGCCGCATTGACCAAAGCGCCGCCTCGGTCGCGGCAACGTCCGCACGTGCTGTCGCCGCTACGAGCGCAGCCGACAGCGAACAGAAGGTTGCGGCAATCTCGTTGACGAAATCGAGCGCCAGCAACTCGGCATCCGTCGGGTATTGGATTTTCAGCTGGGTTGCGGTATTGAAATCGCGAGAGCCGCCACGCATCTCATTATTTCGAGGGTCGCCCCCTGCATCACGCAGGGCGGCGGCCTTCATCGTTTCAGGGGCCAGCATCGATCAAGCGGCCTCATGCTCGGAGGTAGAATGCGCCGGCGCGCTCAGGCGAGAGCGCGCCCACGCCAGCGCGTCGCCCCAACGGTAAAGCGGCTTGTTGCCGAAACGGGCGTAGGGCGGACCACCTCCGCGTGTTGCCTTCGTCGCCAAGGTCGCATCAGCGACCGGATAGCCAGCGGCTCGCAGAGCAGCGCCGGTGTCGGCACGGGTCAAAAGTGCGTCGAGGTTATCAGGAATGGCTGTATTGGCGGGGCGTGTCACCGCCGTGCCGTTAGCCGACTCGTTGTCCTGCAAATCCATTTGCCACCTCACTTGCGCAAGTGCGCTCGTTTGTGATGGCGCGACGATCCCGCGTTATTCCCTCCTGCGCTAACGGGGATTACGAGATTTTCCTTTCGTAAATTACCGTAAACCTAATTCCGATACCGTTTCAGACAGCTTGCTGGAAAATGAATAGATGCCATTTTCACCGCTGCCCGTCGTATAAACACGCAACTCTTCCGGAACCTGTAACATTGCCGTATGAGCGAACGTCAAAAATGGTGATGGTTTCGATGTGTCTGCGTTCCTGTTGCTCAATTCCGGCGTCGTAAGTTCCGCGCCTGTTATTTCCCGATAAATTCCCGCTATGCCGGTCACGAAGCGCCGCCATGCGTCACCAATTCTTAATCTGACGCCTTGCTTTTTCTCCGCCACCAATTCTTGGAGCAGAAGGTGTGATCGAGAAACCAGTTGGGCCAGGTGTGGATAAAATTCATCGCGTGAGAAACTGGTTCCGTCAAAACGCCGCCCCTGCATTTGCTCCATTCGTTCCAATATATAGGTGGTGGCGGGGGCAGCCTTATCTATGGCCGCCAAAAGTGCCTTTGCAGCGATATCTATATCTTGAGCACAATCTATTAGTCCCTTGTCTCGATCCGTCCACGGCATCGCGCCGATTTCTCCCGCCCGTTCCTGCGCGAAAGTTAGCAGGATATCTTCGATTAGTTGACGTTGTTCGTTAGCTATAGCGGCTCGCGCATGCGCTTCTAATAATCGCCAGTCAGGTTTTATCTGGCCAATCATTACCCCATTGACGTCACGAAAGGTTCCGATGGCACGGATTGTGGGTGTCCCGTTTGCCTTATCAGAATCCAACCTAAACAGCTCACCATGACTATGCATCATGTGTGGATATTTCTTCGGTGGGCGTCCCTGCTTTTTCCTCATCGCGTGCATCCGCGCGCCTTTGTCGTTATCAGACATTTACAGACGATCTCCTGAGCGGGACAATGGATGCAGCCGGTTCCCGCTCACCCATCAATTCAATCGTCTTGTTCGCCACAGTGTCGGCGGCGGCCAACAACACTGCATCTGCCGCATGAACATACCGTGAGGTAATCGTCCGCCCTTTGTGCCCGACGAGCGCAGCTATGGTCGGCTCCGAATATCCGAGATCGGCGGCGAGGCTCGCGAAGGAATGACGCAGGACGTGAGGGGTTATATCGGCAGGAAGATTGCCGAGTTTTGCGATACGCGCCCAAATTTTTGGAAAGCCCGTCATACGGCCATCGCCACGTGTTGCTGGAAAGACGAAATCACCGGTTCGGGGCAGGGCGCGTAGCGTCTCAATTGCGGCGTGCGACATGGGCCGGATAGAGCGCCCGGTCTTCGTGTCCGCCAGCGTCGCCGTGCGGCGGGCAAGGTCAATTTCGCTCCAGCGCAATGCCAGTGCCTCGCCGCTACGCCAGCCGGTAAGGGCGAGGAAGCGTGCTGCAGCCACCGCCGCCGGCCACACGTTCGTTGACGCTTCTCGGAGTCCGTGCCCCAAGGCTGCATATTCTTCGTCGCTCAGTCGACGCTCGCGCTTGCCGTCAGCGAATCGCATCACGCCGCGGCATGGGTTGTCCGGGCGCATCCGTTTGTGAACGGCATAGGAAAAGATTGATCCAAGCAGGCCGACTGTTCGGCTGGCTGTCCCTCTACCGCCCCGCACATTGGCGAGACCGCGCTTTTTCCCTGTCCTTGATCGATTTGCGGTCTGGCCCTCGGCGACGGCGTGCATAAACCTTTCAATATCGTCGCGGCTCACCGACGCGACCTTCAATGTTCCCAAGAGCGGCTTAATGTGTCGGTCTATGCGCCCCTTATCGGTTTCCAGTGTGCTCGCCTTCTTCGGCGTACGGCGGCGGGTCAGCAAGCGCCCAGCTTGTGCATCTTCCCAGTACAGATCACACAGATCGCCGACTGTCGCACCGCTACGCTTGGCAATCTTTTCGGCTGCTGGATCGTTGCCACCGGCGACTGAGCCGAGAATGCGGCGCGCTTCATCTCGGGCCATGTCTGGCGTCCACGGCGAACCATGCCGCCCAATCGTGTGACGACGTAACCGGCCCTCCGCCGTTCGATACATGAGAATGTAGGAGATGGCGTCGCTGCGCTGCCGGCGTGCTCCGAAGCCAATTACGGACGAGTCCCAAATCTCTTGGTTCTGGCCAAGAGCCCGAATTTCGCGTAAACCAATTTTGGAGCGAGCAGCCATCATTTTGGTCTAGGCGCATTACCTAGGTAGCAGGTAGGTAACAGGATTGCGCAAATCATATCAAAAGACGGCAATTGCTGGCAATGCAAATACCGCTGTTTTTCTGTGTATTTCTCAATCTCGCGCAAGGCGTCGCAACCTAGCGCAATTCGCGGAAATTGCCCTCCGAAGGCAGAGGTCAAAGGTTCGAATCCTTTCGGGCGCGCCAGCGAAATCAAGGGAATCGGTTCGCATCAAAGTTTCGCAGGCGTCACCCGCGCACGCACGGCCCCGGATTCATAAAATGCGACGGCCCCGAACGGGTCCACTCGCTGCCGTGTGGCGAGTCTAACGACGGAAGAATCATCATGGGCGGCGGAAATGTAATTGAATCGACCTCCGTTATCGTGGCCGTCCTTCTCATCCTCGCAGCATGTAAGGTCGGCCAGGCTGTGCTGGAGCCAGTCGTATTCGCGATCTTCATCATCGAGATCGCCTGGCCGATGCAGAAGACGCTGAGGTCGAAAATAGGGAAGGCGACGGCATTGGCTTTGACGGTCGTGGTGACAACCACCCTCGCCCTGGCGCTTCTTTCCGTTATCGTCTGGGGCGGCCGCCAGGTGGCGGAGTGGGTCGGGGGGAATCTCGATCGCATTCAGGAGTCGCTGATTTCGTCGACCGCCTGGCTCGAGGAGCATGACATTTTCGTCTTCGCGCTTCTCTCGGATCACTTCGACCCTGCTACAGTCGTTAGAATGATCCATGCAATGGCGATACGCGCCAACACCATCATGGCCTTCGCGGTCATCGTATTGATCTATGTTGTCCTCGGCCTTGGCGAAGCGGACATCTTGACCGGGCGTATCGCGACGCTGAAGAATCAGGATGCCAGCCGACGTCTGATCGCGGCGGGCAGAAAGATCGGGGTGAAATTTCGCACTTATATGTTGGTGCGGACAGTCGCCAGTATTGCGACGGGCCTGGCAGTTTGGGGGTTCGCCGTCTTGCTGCATCTGGAGATGGCGGGCGCGTGGGGCGTGCTGGCGTTCGCGCTCAATTACCTACCGTACATCGGATCGCTGATCGTCACGGCCGCTCTGCCGCTCTTTGCCTTCGTTCAGTTCGGATCATTCGAGACCCCATTGCTTGTTTTGTTAGGCATATCTTTCATCCAGGCCGTCATCGGCAGCTATCTCGAACCGGTTTTTTCGGGCTCGGCCTTGTCGATCTCGCCTCCATTGGTGCTTTTCTCGATCGTATTGTGGACATTCCTGTGGGGCGCTCTCGGCGCCTTTCTGGGCGTTCCACTCATGATCGCTGCGCTGACGCTTTTCGAGGAGTTCCCCTCGACGCGCTGGATCGCCGACATATTGTCCGGCGGCCGCGCCGCCGCCGGTGAATTGGAGGCGTGACTTCACAAACACGCACAAGGGGAAGCGTTACCTGCAGACCAAATTCATCAGTCGGGCCAGAGCATTTCGATATCTTTGGAAGCGACGTGTAAGCGATCTTAACTGGCGCGTCTCCGCCGATTTGAGAGAATGCGACCGATAATTCCGGCGAGGTATCCGCTGATTGTGATCGCAAAATAGACGATGATCACGAAAGCGCCGCGTCTGTTCGCGGAAACTGCCCTTTCGAGTATGTCCGTCAGATAGACGTGGTCTATAAAATTATCGGCGATAAATCCTGTCGCTATGGCGAGCGCAGGCACGGTCCACCAGTAACTGCGGAAATAACCGAGCAGAATCGCGATCAGAAACACTATCAATCCAAATACGTGGACAAATTCGAGCACGACTGCTTTGCCGAGGAGGCCTGTGAACCGGATCAGCCAAAGCATTTAAATCTCTCCGTGCCGTTTCAACTTTCTCGGCGATTTCTTCAGGCGCCTGCCTGTCATGGGTTCGCGAGACTGCAGGGGCTTGGCTCGAGCGCTCGATTTTAGCGCGGCGCTTGGTAAATTCCGAAGAATTTACAAACAAAAAATTGAGGTAGTCGCCGGTTCCGTCATAACGCAGGAACACGCGTCGCCCCGATTTATTTCAGGAGCGACGCGGTCCGGGACGAGACCCGACTTATTGCTGGGGAACGTCAGGGCGCGGCTGCGGGCGCCCGGTGTGTCGCACGCGGGCGACGCGCCGATGGCGACGTGATCCTCTCGTATGGCTCCGGGGCCGCGTCGTTCGCGGCTTGTGACGGAAACTGGTGAATTGCCGCTCCTGAGACTCCTGGGCTTCCGCGTCCGAGGGCGCAAGAGTAACGGCCGGAATTACCAGCGCAGCGCCGAGCAATGCGGCGACGAATGACCGCCGAGAGATTGTTTTGTCTTTTTCAGCTTCGACGTCCACTTTTTGTGTCCTCCCCGAAATCGTTAATATTACAGCACTCATGTTCCTCCTAAATTTGGCCGCCGTCAAGATGACGACAGTGGTCGGCGGGCGTCCCGCCGCAGCGCCGCTCTCCATAGCCAGCCTTGACCTTGGGCGGTTTTTTTGGCGTGTCGTGCGGATGTTTTTAGCGGGAGCGACGACTTCTCGTCGTGCTGTCGCCCTTCGCCGGCGAGCGGTAATGGTTTTGCGCTGGAGCAGCAGCAGGCGTGGAGGGAACAAATTCTTCCCGCCGTTCTGGAACAGGCGCCGTTCCGACGGGCTCGAGAACCTTTCGGGTCGGAGAGACCGGAATCTGCGCTCCAATCCTCTCGACCAGATAAGGGAAGAACGGATTTGACGACATGCGCAGGAGGGCGTCGAGACTGACGATCAGCGTGCCCCGCTCGCCACGCGGGGCGAGAGATCCCAAGTGGACTCCGAAGTCCTCGGAGTTATCGGGCGTCAGGCCATAGAGCGAGTCGCTAAGCGGGAACGGCAGCGCAACATGCGAGAGCGAAAAGACGCCTTTTGGATAGTCAATGCCAAGTCTGCGGCTGTGCTCCTCCACCGCGCCCACGTCCACCACCTGCTCCGACGCCTCGTCGGTTCCGTCGCCAGCGTTGGTAATGATCGTCAGGCGGTAGTTTCTGACCCCGGGCGGCACGATCCTTGAAAGTTTTGTATCGGCAGTTTCTCGAAGCAGCGGTCCGAACTTGACGTTACGATTCACGTCGAACAGGACCAGTTCGCTGCCATTGGCGGGAAGATGATCGTAAAGCCCGGAAAGGACCGCCGGTGTGCTGACCGTGAAATCCATCACGGACTGAAAAGTCAGAATTGGCGGCAGATCCTCCAGTCGTCCATCTTGTCGAAGCGCGGCGATCTGCGTTCGAAGCGAATCTGTCAGCAGATAGGATTGACGCGCGCCGTTTACGGGAAAGGAATTATATTTGAACGGATTGAACTCCGGCATCACGCTGAGCCAGGCGGCCTTGGCGAAGGCTGGAAACATTGCCGGAAGCCCCGCGAAACCCGCGAAGCGCGCGAAACGGGTGACGCCGACCATTGGCGAAATCAGTATCAGCCGGTCGGCTCGCGCCAAATCTTTGTTCTCTATGGCGTCCAGCGCATATTTCAGGGCAAGCGATCCGCCATTCGAGAAGCCGACGATGTGGATTGGCAAAGGAGCGGGCGCCCGTCGTCGCGCCTCTCTCACAGCCAGCCGGGTGGCCGCCACCCATGATCGCCATTCGACGGTCGTCAAGGCTGCGGGCGTTGTACCGTGCGCGGGCAATCTGATGGCGACAGCAACAAAACCCCGATCTCGATAATAAGAAGCAATGTGACGCAGGCTATAAGGAGAATCCGTCAATCCGTGCAGCAACACGACGGCGCCTGACGGCGGTCCTGAAGGCTCCAAAGTATAGGAGCGATTCCAGTCCCGCAGGAAATTTGCCGGATAGACAGGACTACCTTCGAAGTATCGATTGAAGGGGACTTGTTCATCGGGGGTAAGTTTCCTACTGACGTTGACGCGCATCAAAGCGAATATTTTCTCCTCGTTTGCGAGGTAGTCGCGCCAATCCGCCTTTTCCATTTCCTCGACGTTCAGTTCGTCGGGCGCGTAGGTGTGCCACACGTCGAGAGGCAGACCGCGTTGAGAATCATAAATCCGAACGCCGAGAAATATAACTGCAACAAGACTCAGCAGCGCGAGGGACCATTTTACGATTTTGAACGCCGCGCCCAGCATATATTGGGTCCTCATCCGCTGCTCGGTCGATTTTGGTCAGCCGCATCGACGAGCCCATCTTCATGGACGGCAATTGGTCGTTTTAATCCGTCCCCGAGATTCGACCGACATTTCCGGGAAGTCCCGGTTTCACCCGTGGCGGCCGGCCGGGTCTGTCTTGGGAAAATGATGCTCCGTCAGCGTATCGTTCCAGATCGAGCTACGCGAACGCAGCCCAATTTGGCCTCCGCGACAAGCCTCGCATTTTTGCCGGGACTCGTCGAGACCGAGCCGCTGTCGATGCTCGGCTATCCTATCTCTCCGGCTGTCCTGAAGCTCCGAAAGGAAGCATGACGTTGGTCCCGGCTGTCGCGCCGAACCCCGCTCCGGCGTTGATGCCGACGTAAGCGCCGTTCCAGCCGCTCCCGCTTTCGCGATCTTTCGACGGGGGCTGCTGAGGCTTGATCGTCTCGACGCCGCCAACGCGGTTCGCTTTGACTTTGGCGCGCGCGGAACGGGGCGTCTGATTATCAGCGAAGGGGCGAGAATGCGCCGACCGGGCATCCGCCACGTCGGGAATGGAAACGCTGGTAAGCGAGACAAGCAGCGCCAGGGTGATGGCGAGGTTCATTGGATCGTCCTCGAAATGTAGAAGGCGTCCGTCGAAGCCCGATCGAAGGCTCGGAAAGCTTATAACTGTTTATCGCTTTTACGGGGAATTTCCAGCGGCGAAAAAACCAACCTAACATGGTGATTTTATTGGTGAGCGCACTAGAGGGTGTTATGTACTTTGGTCGTTGATTGCCTTAGTAGAATCGGATGTCTCCGATTCGGAAGCCTTATCCGTCTGACGTCAACGACGAAGAGTGGTCGCTCGTTGCGCCGTATCTGACGCTCATGGACGAAAGCGCGCCGCAGCGCCAACATTCGCTGCGCGAACTGTTCAACGGGCTACGTTACGTGCTGCGCTACGGCATCGCATGGCGCGCCATGCCTAATGATCTGCCGCCGTGGTCGGCCGTGTATCAGCAATCGCAGCGCTGGCTGGCGGCGGGCGTATTCGAGGCGCTGGCGCAGGATTTGCGCGCCGTCTCGCGCGTCGCCTCCGGGCGGGCTGCCGAGCCGACGGCGGCGATCATCGACAGCCGCACCTTGCGGTCGACCCCGGAGAGCGGCCCGCGAGCCGGTTATGACGGCGCAAAGCGCAAGCGTGGCTCGAAGCTGCACATGGCGGTCGATACATTGGGCCATCTACTGGCGCTGCATGTCACGCCGGCCAACGTCGACGACCGCGCCGAGGTCGGCAAGCTCGCCGCCGCCGTGCAGGAAGCGACCGGCGACAGCGTCGAACTCATCTATGTCGATCAGGGCTACACCGGCGAGAACGCGGCCGAAGCAGCAAAAGCGCAGGGCGCCGAACTTTGCGTCGTCAAACTCGCCGAGGCGAAGAAGGGCTTCGTGCTGCTGCCCAAGCGCTGGGTGGTCGAGCGTTCATTCGCTTGGGCGACGCGATGCAGGCGGCTCGTCAAAGATTACGAGCGCTATGCTCAGACCCTCGCAGGACTACACGTCGTCGCTTTCGCATGTCTCATGCTCAAGCGCGCCGCGGAGTTCATCATCCAGAGTGCATAACACACTCGAGGTGGGGAGCCTTTCCGCATTTGGCGTCCCGTCATCGTCCGCCCCGCCCTTCAGAAGCCCCGCCGGCGCGTCCGGCGGCTCTCCGGGCAGAGTTCGCCCCGGCAAGGCGTCAAGCTGCTCCTGCGCCGATCGCAAGCCCGCCATGCCGCGCCCGATGCGAATTCCGCTCGGCCCGGCGCGTTCGGCCTCCAGCTTCCTGACTCGTCGGTCGAGACTTCGCAGCCTCACGCCGAACGCTCCGCTTCGAGCTCGGCGACGCGCGCCTCCAGCTTCTCAATACTGCAAAGTTCGAGATAGTTGCGGGCCAAGCGGCTCATGTGTTCCGCTTCCGCGCGCGTCAGCTCGCCCAACGTCGCCAGCTCCAGCGCCCGAGCGGCGGCCAACTGCGCCGACGCGACGCTGGTGACTTTCGGCATGTCGGCGGCAACCAAGCGCTCCCGCGGCAGCCAACGGTCCAACACGAGTCGCATGGCCTGCACGTCGCCGCCGAGCGCCGCTTGAATGGCCGCCATCCGATTCCGAAAGCGCGCGCATTGTCGCCGAATATAGGGCGGCCGCGCGGCCATCATCCGCGCCGCGCGGCCGCCCTATTCGCGGACACAGCTCATCGCCATCGTCGTCCAATACAAGCTGTTCTTCGCTGAGCGCCGGTTGCCGGACGAGCTCGAGACCATTCGTGATCGTTAGCAAATCCAACTTTTTCGGATCGTCCGCGGGATCGAATACTGCCCGACGCCGCGTCGGCCGCGCCGTCGCCCGCGCTGAAGCGCCGACCAAGCCGGGGAGGCTGATGATCGACGTTGCACTGGTCGGCCGCTCTGTTGCCGCGACGGTCTGTGATTGCTTATGAGACTGGACGCCAGCGCAAAAAGTTTCTGGGACGACTTGTCAGTCCCGGCGCATATGGAACGAGCTGATGAAAGTCCTGGCTGCCCTGCTTCTGCTCCTCGGGCCGGCGGCAATCGCTCAGGAGGCCATGCCGTCGCCGGGCGGTGAGTTCGTTATTCAGGGACGGATCACGCGGGCGCTAACCGGCGCGGACATCGTCATCAACGGAAAGAGCGTTCACCTTGCGGGTGTGCGCGCGCCGAAACGGGGGCGGATTTGCATTCGGGGCGGCGAGAGCGTCGATATTGGGTCTGAGGTGGCTGATGGGCTGAACCATAAGCTGGCAGGCGCTGAGGCCGTTATACAGGGTCGCCTCGACGAAGGTGGGAGGATTGTTGGCCGCGGGACCGTCAACGGTCAGGACATTGGTGAGTTGGCTATCATAAATGGCTTCGCCGTCACCAAGATTGGGGATGTGACCTACGCCAAACAGGAGCGCGAGGCGCGCAACACGCGTCCCGGTCTTTGGTCATGCAGCTCGTTCCCAAAAACGGAGACGCTGCCGGAAGTGGCTGCAGCGGGCCCCGCGCCGCAACTGCCGCCGCCGGCCCAGGTAAAGCCTTGGCCTGAGCCAAAATCCCGCGGCGGCGTCGACTATGCTCCTCCGGAGGCGCAGCCATCCGCGCAGCCTGTCGACCCGGAAGATGACTTCGACCTCGTCCTGGATGACGTGGGAGGGTTTTTCGAGGACGTATTCAACGGGATAGATCGAACGATACGCGACATATTCGGCGCCCCGCCGCAGCGATGAACAGGCAGCGTCGGAGCTATCCGAGGCGCGGGGGGCCGCCCGCTCGCCCGCGAATAAGCAGCCGATCGAAATCGAAACCTTGATGGAATGTCGATATGAATGACGCCGGTTCAGAGTTTTCCTCCCGCCTCGACACGCTGGAGGCAAGCGTCGCGCATCAGGATAAGATGCTTGGAGAACTGAACGAGGTCGTCACCTTGCAATGGCGCAAGATCGACGTGCTGGAACGGTTGGTCGCCCAACTGCGTGAGGAACTCCAGAACATCGCGCCGCAGCGCGACGCCCCCGAGCCGCCGCCGCCTCATTACTGATGGATTTGGCCGCGACGGCCGGCCCGCGCCCTCGAAGCTTTCGGCGCGCTTAGGGAAGAGTTGGCGGGTGTGGGCCTGACAGGCTTTTCGGGATGAAGGCGCCGGGCGTCGCGAATGGAGCATGCGCCCGCCGGCGCCGTGGCGAGGAATGCGGTCCACCTGACGACGGCTAAGGCTGGCGATATACTAGCCGTCGGCGGTGATTTGCCGCCCGACCGGACCCTCCTATTCCGAGAACCCCGCCCACCCATGCTCACCGGCGAAATCCGCAACCAAATCGACCATATCTGGAACGCCTTCTGGTCCGGCGGCGTCTCCAACCCGCTCTCGGTGATCGAGCAGATCACTTACCTCCTTTTCATCAAGCGGCTGGACGACCTCCAGACGCTGGAGGAGAACAAGGCCGAGACGCTTGGGCTCCCCATGGAGCGGCGCATCTTCCCGGCAGGCGTGGCCGAGCGCGGGCGGGCTTTGGCCGACATGCGCTGGTCGCGGTTCAAGAATTTCGAGCCGCGCGAGATGATGGAAGTGGCCGCCGACCATGTCGTCGTTGCGCGCGACAATGTGCTTCCGCGCCGCCTTGAAGCCGTTGATGAAGGTCAAGGGCGAGGAATTGGTGAAGCGGGTTAATGGTAACGCCGTCTCATAGGCGAAGCGCGCGGCGGCGTATTTGGAATCGCGGATCGTGATCTCGTCGAAGTCCTCCACGCCCCAGAGATTGCGGTTCTGGCAGACGGCGCGAAGATAAAAGCTCGCAACGCCGAGAGCCTTCGCGCCTACCTCCGAATTCCAGCACTAGAAGCCTCGAATGAAGAGGTCGGGCGAGTCATCCGGCAGCCGGCCAGTTTCAATCGGGTTCAGATCGTCGACGAGAAAGAGGAAGACGTCACGGTCCGAGGCGTAGAGCGCCGTCGTGTCCTGCTTGACGTCGACATTGGGGTTGAAAATTCCCGTGGACCAGCCGAGCACGCCCGGGACTGTCCAGCGGATGTCGCTCGCGCCGTCGCCGGCGGTGCGCTGCACGGCGGACACGAGTTCATGATCGCAAATTCGGACCGTAATCCGGTCCGGTCAGGGCGCGCAGCTCGACGCGGCCGTCGTCGATCTTCAGCGTTTTGACCTGTCCGGCGCGGCGCTCTCGACGGTGGGAGTTCGGCTCCGCTCGGTCCGGTCTCGCGAGCGCCTGCAGCGTCGAGAATTTCAACCTGGGTCATGGGGCTTCTCCAAGGCGGGCGCCGAATGCCTCTCTCTCGATCCTTGATCCGTCACTGAAAAAACGCGAATTTCCTCTTAATTTCGTCATTCCAGAAATGAGGCCTTTTCGATTAGCACAATTGACTCCTGATATTCGCATCGATCCCGACTGACGAGGACAATGTTTAGAGCAGGGACCCCTGCTATTTTGCGCCTAGAATCAAGGAGAGCAATCGCCTCCAAGAAATTTGGCGTCAATCGAAAAGCCAGAGCGTTTACCGCCCGAGCTGATCTTGGATTGAGCGCGGTACCATGACTTGAAATCGCCCGTGAACAGGAGACTTTCGACATTACGTCTGTCGCCGACTCCGCATTCGATCGTCACGATCACTTGATCCCCTGCGCGCTTGACCGATGGTTGGGCGCAGTCTGCCGCCTGATTTCCAATGATGCTGTCTCCTTCGGCGATGCAGACATTATGAGTATGCATGCCGACCTCGGGGGAAACTGTCGTGATCCTCCACAGACCCCGCTCTCGTTTTGGCAGCTCTGAAGAAGCATCCGCGAACGCCGAATCTCGCGCCAATGCTGCTCCGGCGAGCGCGATGACAGGTATAAGCACGCGTATCCAGGACGGGCTTTTCATGATCTCTGCCTGAGCGTTGAGTGATATCTTCGATTTCCGGCATAGCGATCTCGCCGCGGCGATGTAAAGACGGCTTCCGATTTTTCCCGTCGTCGGGTGAAACTCTCACATTGTGTGGGTCGCCCTAGCGGCTGATTATGACCACCCTTCCAAGGCAATCATCATCGAGGGGGCGGATGTTTTTTCGACTGGGGCTATCCGCCCTCTTCTATTGCTTACTTCCTTTCGTCATCAGCGCGTGTCTCGCCTGCGAGCTGACGCGCGCCGAGATCGAGCGGCGATTGGCGCAGAACAAGGGTGGCGCCGCCGATTTCTCCAATCTCGACCTCTCGGGCGCCGACTTTTCCGGCCTCGACCTGAACGACGCCGATTTCTTTTCATCCAGGCTCGCAGGCGCCAAGTTGAAAGGCGCCCGTTTGGCGTCGGCGAATTTCACGCGCAGCGACGTTCAGGCCGCGGATTTTTCCGGCGCAGATCTTCGCGGGGCAACATTCTATGCGGCGCTGCTCGACGGCGCAGACTTCACGGGCGCCGACATGACGCGCGCAAGGATCATTGGCGGTGGGCGCGGCGTGAAATTCATCAACGCTAAACTCGTCGACGCCGATCTTGGAGCCGACCCCGCCAATCAGGGAATGGTTCCCGTGCGCGCGGAACTCGCAGAAGCGAATTTCGACGGCGCAGATCTGACGCGGGCCAATCTCACGCATGCGGTTTTGACCTCTGCCAGCTTCATCGGCGCAATCGTCACGGGCGCGCGCTTCGACTACGCCGTGCTTGACGGCTCCAATTTGAAGCTGATGCGATAGCTCCCAGGAAGCTTGCCGGTCTTTCCCGAAATTGATGGGAAACTATGAAGCAGACGCCTTTCTGGCGTTCGATTAGGTAATCAGACGGCAACGTCGCCACGGGACTATTCAGGTCCTTCCCATGATGAAACGAGCATTCGCTCTTGCGGCATTTTGTATGGGAGCCACCGTCTTTACCGCAGGCGCTTCCCTGGCGGCGGATCAGTCGCGCGGGCAATATCTCGTAGAGGCCCTGGCGGCGTGCGACAATTGTCACACGCCGCGCGGCCCCAACGGCTATGACCTTTCCGCGCGCTTTTCCGGCGGCTCTCAGACTTTCACAGGCAAAGACTATGTCGTGCGCGGCTCCAATATTTCGCCCGACAAGGAGATGGGCGTCGGCGAGTGGAGTGACGAAGCGCTCGGCGCAGCCATCGTCGCCGGAGTCGGCCGCGACGGACAGCTCGCGCCCGCCATGCCTTCCGGTTCCTATCGCGTGCTGACGGACGCCGATCGCAATGCGATTATCGCCTTCCTGCGAGCCCAATCTCCCGTGAAGGCTCAACCTATCGCGCCGGCGCAGCGGCAAGGTAAGTGGTCTCCCCATCCGGCGCCCGGCGCGGAAGCGGCGTTCAACGAGGCGGAGCTTTCCGACAAGGTTAAGCGCGGCCTTTATGTTGCGTCGATCGCCCGCTGCATGGCCTGCCACAGCAGGGAGGTCGACGATGCGTCGGACTATGTGAACGGGCTCGGCGCCGGCGGCAAGATCTTCCGAACCCCGGCGGGCGTCTCCGTCGCGTCGAATATTACGCCGCATCCGGAGAAGGGCGTCGGCGCATGGACGGATGACGAGATCAAGCGTGCGATCACGCAAGCCGTCTCCCGCAAGGGCGAGTCGCTCAAACCGCCTATGTCTACGCTTGCCAAGGCACACTTCGCCAAGATGTCGTCGGAAGATCTCGACGCGCTGGTCGCCTATCTGCGGACTATTCCCGCAAAGGAATAGGTCAGCGCGGCTTCCCAACGGCCTCCCGAATGGCGTTCGCAAGATCGCCCTCGAAGAGAATGGCGGAGCCGTAATGCGTTTCGATGTCGAAGGGACGCGTCCAATTCATGTCGAGCGACGCGCTGTGCAGCGCGATCAGCCGTCCGTCTTCTGAAAAGAGTCCGGATCCAGATCCGCCATAGCCGTCATTGCAGTCATGGCGTGCGCGCCGGACATGCCCTTCCGTGGGCTCGTCGATCCTGTGAATCGCGCAGGATTCCACCGTCGCGGGAAGACGCGTATTCGAATGTCCCGCGGGCGACACCATCGTCACTTTCATGGGCGCTCCCGTCAGTATGTCGCTTGCGTCCGGGATCGGCTGCGGCTGGACGTTGTCTGGGGTCGGCTGAAGGAGGCGCAGCAGCGCCCAGTCATCCGTGATGTGCAACCCCTTCGACTCGACGGAGGCGCCGATGCGCAGGCTGTCGGCGTCGAAATAGTAATCGCCGCCGCCGATGCGGAAGAAGCAGTCCGTGACGGGACGGGTCGGGACCAGCTGGCGATCGACGAAATTATGCGCGTTCAAAACGACGAGGTCGTGCGAGCCGATGAGCCAGGCGGCCGCCCCGCGCTCCAGCGTGCCGTAATCGGAATAGCACATCAGAACGCCTGCGCCGGTGAAACGCGCCGTATCAGCCTCGCTCATGAGACGGCGTCCATCCTCCGGATAGAGCGCAACATTGACGATCTTTGCGTCGAGGCCTTCGAAAGTCGTGAAGAGGAGAGACAGGAGAATGCCGCCGGTGAGGAGGCGGATCACGCGATCGGTCATGTTTTTCTTCTTTTCCAACGCCGTTCGGCGCGAGGAGATACCGCAAGAGCGCGCGCGTCAAGATGTCGTATGCGACACGAAGCGAGGAGGCCTCGTCAGGAAACAATTGTAGTGGGGGATGCCATTTTTTCCCGACGCACATTACCGATAAATCGTGAAGACAGGTCGCGCGCCGTAAATTTATATGCAGGCGGATCGTCTCTCCCATAAAGCGCAGCAAGCGCTCCCAAGGAAGCGACCTTCAACGAACCGCGACGACTCCAAAAGATAACGGAGCGTCTTCACGAGGCGACGTCAACCTTTCAAGAAGCCATGAACGGCCTTGCAGGACGTCGCAGGAGGACTCGTCTATGAGGAAATTCATGAATTCCGTTTCCCTGCTGTCAGTCCTGATCGCGGCGCCTCTCGTGGCGGCGTCGGTCGCCCAGGCTGACGATCGGCTGGAGGCGCTCACCAAGAGCGAAAACAACTGGGCGATGCAGGGCAAGAACTACAGCTCGAACCATTACAGCACGCTCACCCAGATCAACGCCGAGAACGTGAAGAACCTGAAGGTTTCCTGGTCGTTCTCGACGGGTCTTCTGAGCGGCCACGAAGGCGCGCCGATCGTCGTCGACGGCAAGATGTATGTGCATACGTCTTTCCCGAACAACACTTTCGCCCTCAATCTCGACGATCCGACGCGCATCCTCTGGCAGCACAAGCCCAAGCAGAACGCCGCCGCGCGCGCGGTCGCCTGCTGCGACATCGTCAATCGCGGCCTCGCCTATTGGCCGAGCGACGGCAAGACGCCTTCGCTGGTCATCAAGACGCTGCTCGACGGCAACGTCGTCGCGCTCAACGCCGAGACGGGCCAGGAATACTGGAAGGTCGAAAATTCCGACTTCAAGGTCGGCTCGACCCTGACCGTCGCCCCGCATGTCTATAAGGATGTCGTGCTGATCGGCAGCTCGGGCGCCGAGCTTGGCGTGCGCGGCTACATGACCGCCTATGACGTGCGCACAGGCGAGCAAAAGTGGCGCGCCTATGCGACGGGTCCGGACTCCGACGTCCTTATTGGCGACGACTTCAACAAGGCGAATCCGCATTACGGCCAGAAGGGCCTCGGCACCTCCACCTGGGAAGGCGACGCCTGGAAGATCGGCGGCGGCACGAACTGGGGCTGGTTCGCCTATGATCCGGGCACCAACCTCGTCTATTACGGCTCTGGCAACCCGGCGCCGTGGAACGAGACGATGCGTCCGGGCGACAACAAGTGGACGATGACCATCTGGGGCCGCGACCTCGAAACTGGTCAGGCCAAGTTCGGCTACCAGAAGACCCCGCACGACGAGTGGGATTACGCCGGCATCAACTTCATGATGCTCTCTGAGCAGAAGGACAAGGAAGGCAAGCTGCGCAAGCTGCTGACCCATCCGGACCGCAATGGCATCGTCTACACGCTCGACCGCACCGACGGCACACTGATCTCCGCCGACAAGATCGACGACACGGTCAACGTCTTCAAGAAGATCGACCTGAAGAGCGGGCTGCCGGTTCGCGATCCGGAATATGGCACCCGCATGGACCATCTCGCCAAGGACGTTTGTCCGTCGGCGATGGGCTATCACAATCAGGGCCTCGACTCCTACGATCCGAACAAGGAGCTGTTCTTCCTCGGCGTGAACCACATCTGCATGGACTGGGAACCCTTCATGCTTCCCTACCGCGCGGGGCAGTTCTTCGTCGGCGCGACGCTGAACATGTATCCGGGTCCGAAGGGCGATCGCCAGAAGGGTGAGGGCCTCGGCCAGATCAAGGCCTACAACGCCATCACCGGCCAGTTCAAATGGGAGAAGATGGAGCGCTTTGCGGTTTGGGGCGGCACCGCCGCGACCGCCGGCAACGTTGTCTTCTACGGAACGCTCGACGGCTTCATCAAGGCCCGTAACAGCGACACCGGCGAGTTGCTCTGGAAGTTCAAGCTGCCCTCCGGCGTCATCGGCCATCCGATCGTCTATCAGCACAAGGGCGTCGAATATGTCGCCATCATGTATGGCGTCGGCGGCTGGCCGGGAGTTGGTCTTGTGTTCGATCTTCAGGATCCGACGGCCGGTCTCGGCGCGGTCGGCGCCTTCAAGCAGCTCGCCAACTACACCCAGATGGGCGGCGGCGTGATGGTGTTCTCGCTGAACGGCCAGGGCCCGTACGACGACGTGAACCTCGGCGAATACAAGGCAAACTGATCTCCTCCCCGCTTGAAAAAGCGACTGTGAGACGATTGCTCGGGCGCATAGCCATGCGTCCGAGCAATGCCCGATCAAAATCACGGAACAAATAAAGATGTCGCGACTTACCCGCTCGTCTATCTGGCTCGGAACCGTCGCTGCTGCGGCGCTCCTCGGCGCCGCGACGGCGACCGCTGCTTCTCCTGGCGTCTCGAGCGACGCCGCCAAAAATGCGGCGCCGTCCTCGGCGCAGACGCCGTCGCAATCCACCGACTCGAACTCCCTGCGCATTTGCGCGGCAAAGAATCAGCCGCCGCTGTCGATGGAAGACGGCTCGGGCCTTGAGAACAAAATCGGCGTCGCGCTAGCGGACGCCATGAAACGCAAGGCGCAATTCGTGTGGTCCGAGCGGCCCGCGATCTATCTCGTCCGCGATTATCTCGACAAGAATCTCTGCGATGTGATCATTGGCCTCGATACAGGCGATCCGCGCGTCGCGACATCGAAGCCTTATTATCGAACCGGCTACGTCTTCGTGAGTCGGGCCGATCGTAATCTCGACGTGAAGTCCTGGAACGACGCGCGGCTGAAAAAGCTGGGTCACATCGTGGTCGCCTTCGGCTCGCCCGGCGAGGCGCTGATGAAGGATATGGGCGTCTACGAAGACAATATGGCCTATCTTTACTCGCTGGTGAATTTCAAATCCGCGCGCAACCAATATACGCAGATCGATCCTTCCCGCATGGTGGGGGAGGTCGTGAATGGCGCAGCCGAAATCGCCGTTGGTTTCGCGCCTGACATCGCGCGATACGTGAAGGCCTCCGCCGTCCCCCTGCGGATGACCTTGATCGAGGACGACGCGGCCAAGAGCAATGGCGAGAAGGTTTCTCAGCGATTCGATCAGTCGGTCGCCGTTCGCCGCGACGACAAGGCCCTGCTGGCGGCGGTCGATGCGGCGCTCGTCGCTGCGAAGCCAAAAATCCAGGAAATCCTCGAGGCGGAGGGCGTGCCCCTTCTGCCAGTCACCCAGTAGATGTGCGGCGCTTACCGAGCAGGAAGAAAAAACGTGTTGAACCAGAAGAAAAAGGCGGCCAGCGCTATCGTTGCCGCAGTTGGTGCTTTCGTGGCCGTCTCGGCGCTCGCGCAGTCAGCGATCACGTTCCGCAACACTATCACCGGCGAGGTTCTGAATTTCAGCGACGCGCTGCCTGAAGGCAAGGACACCCCGGCTGTCAAGGAGTTCATGACGACGGGCAAGAACCCCTACAACGAGGATATGAGCTGCCTCAAACAGGGAGAACAAATCTTCCTTTCCGCCTGTTCTGGCTGTCATGGCCATATCGCCGAAGGCAAGATCGGTCCCGGCCTCAACGACTCCTATTGGACCTACCCGCAGAACGAGACCGACGAAGGCCTGTTCTCGACGATCTATGGCGGCGCGCAGGCGTCAATGGGTCCGCAGTATCAAAATCTTCAGCTCGACGAGATGCTGAAGGTGATGGCCTGGATTCGCCACCTCTTCAAGGAAGAGCCGGAAAAGGCGACCTGGCTGACGGAAGCGCAACGCAAGTCGTTCAAGCCCTATCCGGGCCATGAGACTCTGCCGGACAATCCGCCCGGAAAGTGCCAGGCCAAGAAGTAAGGCCCGGGAATAAAGTTCGCCCCCATCGGCCGGAGGCGCAAACAAAGAGGCTGACGCCTCGCACAAATGGAGGAACCAGGGATGCGTAAAATGCATTTCGCCGCGGCTCTCGCTGTCGGCTTCATGTTCACCGCTGGCGGCGCTTTCGCCTATGACGGCACCAAGTGCAAGGCGCCCGGCAATTGCTGGGAGCCCAAGCCCGGATTCCCGGACAAGGTCGAAGGTTCGAAATACGATCCCAAGCACGATCCGAAGGAACTCGCCAAGCAGGGCGCTTCTGTCCAGGCGATGGAAGAGCGCAACAAGAAGCGGGTCGAGAACTTCAAGAAGACCGGCAAGTGGGAATATGACGTGAGCAAGATCGCTCAGTAAGGTTTCACCGCGCGGACACGCGGTGAATGTGAAGCGGCCACGATCTGGAATCGATGTTATTCAACAACAGCGCATCGAGTCCTTTTCCCGAGATCGTGGCCGCCTTTTTGTCGATAGCGTAAGGTCGAGCCTTGAACGAGGTCTCCAAATCCGAGCCTAAGCTCGCCGAATGGCGCGAACGCGCGATCGCCTTCGAGCAGGAAATCCAGAAAGCGGTTGTTGGTCAGGACCGCGTCATCCGCCTCGTTACGATCGGCGTCTTCGCGCGCGGCCATGTCATGATCGAAGGCGATGTCGGCGTCGGCAAGACGACTCTGCTGCGCGCCGTGTCTCGCGCCCTGGGCGGCGATTTCGCCCGTGTGGAGGGCACGGTCGACATGATGCCGAGCGACATTCTCTATCACACCTATCTCGGCGACGATGGTCGTCCCCGCGTTGAACCCTCCGAACTTCTGCGCCTCGCCGATACACTGCCGGTCTTCTTCTTCAACGAGATCAATCGCGCGCGCCCGCAGGTGCATTCGCTGCTCCTGCGTCTGATGGCTGAAAGAAGCGTCACGGCGTTCAACCGTCTGTATCACTTTCCCTATCTCCAGGTCTTCGCCGACCGCAATATGGTCGAGCGCGAAGAGACCTTCGAACTCCCCGCCGCCGCGCGCGACCGCTTCTTCATGGAAATCTCCATGGCCGCGCCAGCCGATCGTGAGACGAGGCGCAAACTTGTTTTCGACCCCGCCTTCCAGGATGTCGACACGCTGCTCAAGCGCGTCACGCCGGGCACGGTGGATTACCGTGAGATTGGCGGTGTTGCGGCGATAATCCAGCAGACCGTCAAGGCGAGCAGGACCCTCGAGAGCTACGTTCTCAACCTATGGCAGGGCCTCATGCAGCCTGTCTCGGTCGGCATATCTCTCCCGGATATCGACGTATCGACGCTTGTCAAAGGCGGGGCCAGTCCGCGCGGCCTCGCGACGTTGGCGCGCGCGGCGCGCGTGCGCGCCTGGCTCGAGGGCCGGGACTATATGACGCCCGACGACGTCAAGGACGTCTTCTTCGAAGTCATGGGGCATCGCATTTTTGTCGACCCCATTCATGCGCTGCGGGGCGACGAGCCTGTCAAGCAGCTTTGTCACGCCGTTTTTGACGCTACGCCGGTTCCATGAAGACGCCCGCCGACATCCTATATCGACCGCGCGGTCGTTTCCGGGCCAACCATGTTGGCGCCCACATGTCGAGCGAGGTGGGTGGATTCGGCGTGTTTCGAGATCAGGCGCCCTTCTTGCGCTATCCAGACGCAAGGCGCATAGACCTGCGCGCCACATTGCGCGATCCCTTTGGCGAGACGCATGTCCGACGCTTCGAGCAAAGGAGCGCGATCGAGGTCTATGCGATCGTCGACCTTTCGGCGTCTATGGGTTTTGTCGGGGCTGTCGATCGCTTCGCTGTCGCCTGCGATATTTGTGCATCGCTCGCATTTTCGGCGACACGGATTGGCGACCGCTTCGGCCTCATCGCGGGCGGCGCCGGATTGCGCGACGACCTCTTCCTCCCTGCGACGCGTTCGAGAAGCGGGGCGATGCGCGCCGTCGAGCAGTTGGCGAGCATACGACCCGCCGGCGCCCAAGCCGGAAGCCTGGCTAGCGCAGCGGAGCGTCTCGGCGCCGGTCGAAAGCTCGTCCTTCTCATCTCCGATTTTCGCTGGGCGTCGCCGTCGATTGAGAGCGTCTTCAACTCGCTCGTCCTTCACGACGTTCTCCCTGTGGCGATCGTCGACTCCGTCGAATTTGATCCGCCGCGCTGGGGTCTGCTTGAATTGCGTGACGCGGAGACCGCCCGCCGGCGCCTGATGGTGATGCGCCCGGCCCTGCGCGAAAAATGGATCGAGGCGGAGACGAAGCGCCGCGAAGAATTGATCCGGATGGCGAGCGGGCGCGCGCGGCCACCGATCTTCATCGAAGATCGCTTCGACCCGCTGTCTCTCAGTTCGCGCCTGATGGCGGCGTGAGGCGCGTCATGCGTGTCGCCCTTCTCATCGTCCTCTCGCTGCTCTGGGCGCTTCCCACGCAAGCCGGCGACGCGCGCGTGACGATCCATTCTGCGCGGCCCTTCGGCTATTTCGTTGGCGATCTCATCCGCGCGCGCATCGAAATCACCACGTCGGCGGATGCGACTCTCGCTGCCGCTTCGCTGCCGCGCCCCGGTCCCCTCAGCGTTTCTTTGGATCTCAAGGCGGTCGAGATTCATGCGACGACGATCGGCGCCGAAAAGCGTTGGGACCTCGATCTCGTCTACCAGAATTTCTATGTCGCGCTCGATGCACGCAATATCGAAATCCCGGGTTTCGAACTGCATTTCGGGGACGAGACGGTCCTAATCCCCGCCTGGAGCGTCGGCGTCGCGCCCTTGCGCGAAATCGCTCCCGCGAAGCAGGAGCGACCCGAAGATTATTTGCGTCCCGATTCGCCAACGTTCTTCGCCAATGAGACGCAACCCGAGCGCCTCGCGATCACCTTCGGAGCGCTTTCCATTCTCGTGTTTGGAGCCGTCGCGCGGGATCGCGCTTGGCCGCCATTCCAGAGAAGACGCGAACGCATTTTCAATGCGCTGGCGCGGGAACTCGCCGCGAAGGCGCATGCTGGACATGACGCTCTCCCGGGGGCCATCCAGCGCATGCATCGAACAATCGATGGCGCCAATGGAGGAACGCTGCTCGGAGAAGACGTCAGCACATTTTTGGCGCGGCGACCCGAATTTGCGTCGTTGCAGTCTTCCTTCGACCGCTTCTTTGCCGCCTCGCGCGGCGAATTTTTCTCGGAGGGCAAGGCCGACACTTACGGATTTGCGGAATTGCTGGATTTCGCGAGAGCGCTCGCCCGGCAGGAACGCGCACAATGACGCTCCCCGGCTTCGATCATCCGGGACTGCTGTTACTTGCGCCAGTCGCCGTCGCGCCCTTGCTGCGATCCGTTTTGCGCAACTCCACAGTCCCGTCGCTTGATTGCGCCCCGGAAGATAGTCTTTCGGAAATCCTCGGCGTGACGCTCAAATTTCTCGGCGTGGCGGCTCTTCTTGCCAGTCTGTTGGGAGCGGCCGGGCCCTTCTTCCCCGGTGAGGAAGTCGAGCGTCTCGCCGAGGGCGCGCAGATCGTCATGCTGATCGATCGCAGCGGTAGCATGAACGAGACCTTCGCGGGGAGGAACCCGTCGGGTGGCGAGGAATCCAAGGCGGCGGCCGCCAAGCGCATCCTTAAGACCTTCGTCGACAGCCGCGGGCGCGATCTTGTCGGCGTCGCGGCCTTCTCGACGTCCCCCATGCTGGTGACGCCCCTTTCGGATCACATCGACGCGACCAAGGCGGCGATCGACGCCATGGATCGTCCGGGGCTCGACTACACCAATATTGCGCGCGGCCTCGCAATGGCGCTGTCGATGTTTCGCGCAAGCGACGCCGATCATTCGCGCGCAATTCTGCTCATATCCGACGGCGCCGGCGTCATCGATCCAAAAATTCAGGACGATCTTCGCGCCGACTTCAGGAAGAACCGGGTAAATCTCTATTGGCTGTTTCTGCGAACCGAAGGAAGCCGTGGAATTTACGGAAGTTCAGAAGCTGAATCCGAGTCGCCGCAAGCGGCGCCGGAACGGCATCTCGACCTTTATTTCAAATCGCTTGGCGTGCCCTATCGCGCCTTCGAAGCGGAAGGGCCGAAGGCGACGGAGGATGCGCTTCGGCAGATCGACCGGCTCGAACGTCAGGCTATCCGCTATTTCGAGAAGCTGCCGCGCCGTGACCTTGGCGGCGTTTTCTTCGGCGCAGCGCTTTTTGCGGCCTGCCTGCTAATCTTCGCAAAGCTGGCGGAGGTCCGCCTCTCACCCTCGAGAGGCGCGTCATGATCGGGCGTCCGCGCAAAGCAATCCCCCATTTCTGGCGCACGCAGCGCTCCCTTCTTCTCGCCGCCGCCGCATTCGGCTTGGCCCTTGCCGCGCTCTTCGAAGGCGTCGCGTGGCGGCGCGCGGTTGCGACGAATGACGCTATCGAGGCGCTTCACGCCGGGCGGGACATTCCCATCGATATTGAGGCGCCACCCGAGGGGCTTTTCGCCCGCATCGCCTATCTGGCAAAGCGCGATCGTCTCGACCAGGCGCGCGGCTTCCTCGAAGCGTTGGATCGCTGCGGGAACGCCTCGATGCGCGCGCGCGCCCATTATCTTGTCGCGAATGCGCTACTTCGCACTGCGCTAGAGCATATCGAGAAATCCGAACTCGAAACTGCGGGGCCCTTCGTCAATCTCTCGAAACGCGAATATCGTCGTGCGCTCCAGCTCGACCCTGAATTTTGGGATGCGAAGTTCAACATGGACGTCGCGGCGCGGCTCGTGCGCGATTTCCCGGATTTCGAGAGAAAAAGCGGCGACGAACTCAGCGCGGACCCCAAGAAGCTCTGGACCGACATTCCCGGCAAGCCGAAGGGCCTTCCGTGATGCGCCCCGACCTGCGTGATCCTCACTTGATCCTGCTGGCCTTGGCAGTGGCTCTGCTCGTCACGACATTTGGCGCGCCCGCGGTGCAGGTGACGCGCCCGGGCTATGATCTGCTTGCGATCGTCGACATCACTGGAAGCATGAATGTTCGCGACTATGTCGCGGGCGGGAAGCCGATAAGCCGGCTGGAAAAGGTCAAGGCCGCCTTACGGAATTTGATTGTCGCGCTGCCTTGCCCCTCGCGCGTGGCGCTCGGCGTCTTCACCGAGCGGCGACCTTTTCTGCTCTTCGAGCCGATCGACGCCTGCGCCAACTTTTCTCCGCTGGAAGGGGCCGTCGAAGCGATCGACTGGCGCATGGCGTGGGAGGGCGACAGCCGGATTTCGGCGGGCCTGTTCCGCGCCGTGGATATGGCGCGTGAGCTGAAGACCGATCTCCTGTTCTTCACCGATGGCCAGGAGGCGCCGCCGCTACCCGCCTCGGGCGGTCCCGTGTTCGAGGGGAGAGCCGGAGAGACGCGTGGGCTGATTGTCGGTACGGGCGGCTATGAACTATCGCCGATCCCGAAATTCGATGACAGAGGCCGTGAGGTCGGCTTTGTCGCAATCGACGAAGTGCCGCACGAAAGTCGCTTCGGACTCCCGCCCAAAGGCGCGGAGCAACGCGAAGGCTTCAACGCGCGTAACGCGCCCTTCGGCGCGACGGCCACAGTCGGGGTCGAGCATCTGTCCTCGGTGAAGGAGGAATACATCCGCATGCTCTCGGAAAAGACCGGCCTCGGATACTTCCATCTCGATGACAAGGCGAGCCTGCTCGACGCCTATCGCGCCGCTGGGACGGCGCGCGCCCGCGCTGCTGCGCTCGACATACGCCCCTATCTTGGCGGCTTGTCCGCCGCGTGCCTGTTCGGAGCCTTCTGCATCGCCCCGTTTTTGGAACGCCTTGTGCGTAAACGGCAAAGCAAGCGTTTCGCCTGGAAACATCAATGAGGGAGTATCAAATGAAAAAGGCGCTGTCGCTGATGGCCTTCCTGTTCGCTGCGCCGGCCCTGGCGCATGGGCCAACGCCCATCAAGGTCGACGAGACGATCGTCATTGCCGCCGACCCCAAGGCCGTGTGGGCGGTCGCGGGCAAATTCGACGGACTCGCCGTCTGGCATCCAGACGTCCAGTCGGTGAAGGCCACAGGCGGCGACGCCGCGGGCGCGGAGCGCGAGGTGACACTCAAGAAGGGCGGCGCGCTGAAGGAGGGTCTGGACGAATATGACGCTGCCGCGCACAAGCTCGCCTGGCGCATGTCCGACCCCAATCTCGACGCGATGCCTGCGAGTTCCTATTCGCTTTCCTTCTCTGTCGAACCTGCCGCAGGCGGCGGCAGTCAGGTGAAGTGGTACGGCCGTCTCTATCGCGGCGATACGAGCAACGAGCCGCCGGACAATCTCAATGACGATGCGGCGCGCACGGCGATGGCGGCCTATCTTCACAACGGGCTGGAGGGCCTGAAGAAGAAGATCGAAGGCAAGTAGCATTGAGGCTGCTTCGCGTCTCGAAAGCCGGAGTTGCGCTCGTTGCGTGCTTCCTCTGCGTCGCTTGCGGCAAGGAGGAACGTGCGCATGAGACGAACGACGTGATCGAGACGCAGGCCGAGAAAAGCAGCGCCATTTGGCTGCGCGCCAACGAGCATGTAGATCCTGCGCTTTGGCTCGCGAGCCGGGAAGCCGGCCGCGAGCTTGCGGAGAGCGATCCAGCCGTCGACAAGATGCGCGAGGCGATCGTGGCGGCGCGCGCGCATTTCCTCGAATCCCACCGCATGCTCGCCAACAGAACGGCGCAAATTGGCAAGATGCTCGCCGAGGACGGGCGAGCGGAGGATTACGCCGGCATCCTTTACGAACTCGCCGATATCGCGAAAGCCGCGGGGCAGACGCAGACCTATGGCGAGCTTTGCCAGCACTATTACAATCTGCGTCACAAAGGCGCGACACGGGAGGGGGCTTTAAGCGTGCTTGCCGAGCGCTACAAAACGCAAAAGCAATTCAGATAAAGGAATGATCTAGACCAACCGCATCGCGACCTTGTTTTCGACGGCGATGCGCAAAAGATCGGCCTTCGACCTGGCGCCAAGCTTGCGCTTCAGCAGGACGCAGTTGTTCGCGACAGTCTTGTAGGAGATTTTCAGAATATACGCGATCTCAGCCATATCTTTGCCATTGGCGAGATTGCGGAGGATTTCTATTTCCCGGCTGTTGAGCGCGTCGAGTGGATTCCTGGTCAGGCTCTGATCTCCAAAGGCAAGCTTGAGCGCCAGATTGCCGGAGAGATAGCGTTCTCCGGCGCCGACGGATCGGATCGCCTTGATGAAGGCCTTGGGGTCCTCGCTCTTCGCCAGATAGCCTCGCGCGCCACGTTCGATCGCGCGCGCCGCGAAGACCGGATCGTCATTCATGGTGAAAACGATGATCTTTGCGTTGGAGTTTCGCTTCAACAGAAGGCGCAGCAGCTCGAAGCCGGAGACCCCGGGAAGGTTGATGTCGAGAACGATTACATCCGGCGCGAGCGAGGCGAATTTTTCGAGGGCCTCGTCGGCGTTGTGAGCTTCGGACACTTCGATGTCCTTCTGCCCCGAGAGCATGCCTCGGCAGCCTTCGATCACCATCGGATGGTCGTCGACGATAAGAACGCGCATGACGATTTTCTTGTTGTGGACCTCGATCTTTGTTGTGAAAAGCGTGCGCGGTGTCAATGATCTTGTGGCTTCGCAGCCATTCTTTCCCGGGCGGCAAACGATGATTTCTCTGAAAGCGGGGCTGAGCTGGCTGATTGGCATGGTTCTTCTCGCCACCCTGCTGATCAATCTCGGGATCCAATTGACGCACGCAGGGCCGCGCGTTCGCGCCGAGGCGGGAAGTAATCTCCGTCTTGCTCGGGAATTCGTCCTGACAACTATTGCAAGTCTTCCCAACGCCGGGAACCCAACGCCGGCTCTGCGCAGACTTTATGCAAACCTTGGCAGCTTGCGCCACGTCGACATCAAGATACTCGATCGTGGAGAAGCCCCGCCGGCGCATTGGTCAGCGGGAGATCACGCCTCCGACGCCGATCCACCAATCTGGTTCGTCAAGCTGGTCGACGTGCCCCCGCCACGGGTCATCCTTGTGCCGATCCGCGTCCATGAAAGCGATTACGGCAACGTGGCGATCATTTCCAATCCACTCGACGAATTGGAGGAGATCTGGTCGGACATGACGTGGCTTGCGTCAATCAGCCTGGTTGTGACGCTTGCGATCATCGCTCTCGTGCTTCTCCTTGTCCGCTATTCCTTGACGCCTTTTGGCGCGTTGCAAGCCGGCCTCGCCGACCTCGAAGCGGGAAAAAGTGGGATCCGGATTGCCCCCCGCGGCGCGTCGGAGTTTCGCAGCATTTCAAACGCACTCAATTCGTTAGCGACGACGCTCGACCGCGTGCGACAGGAGAACCGCGATCTCGTCAATGAGCTCATCGAGATCCAGGACAGCGAGCGCAAGGAAATCGCGCAAGATCTTCACGATGAGGCGGGCCCCTGCCTCTTTTCAATCCGCGCGGCGGCGGCCTCGCTGCAAGAAGCAGTGGCGCATACGGCGCCAGATCCCGAAAGGCTGCGGCAGATCAGCACAATTGTGGACCGCGCCAGCGAAGCGCTTCAGTCTTTGTTTCGTGGCCTGTTGGAGCGCTTGCGGCCGAAGGGCCTGACAGAACTTGGACTCGAATCGGCGCTTAAAAGTCTCTTTGCCTCTTGGTCGCTGGGTCATCCAGAGGTTGAATTGCGGCTGGTCTCGCCTCACGACTTATCATCGCTCGACGAAACGACCGCCCTGACTGCATACAGGGTCATTCAGGAGAGCGTCACGAATATTTTTCGGCACGCAAAGGCGAATTGGGCTGAGGTCTCCGTGACGTTCGGGTGGGATTTGGTCTGCGACACGGGAGGGGGCGAAGCAGAAGAGGTTCCGACACTGACATTGGTCATCGAGGACAACGGGATTGGGATTGCAGAAGAGCATCGCTCGGGAATGGGCCTGCTCGGCATGCGCGAACGCGTGCGAGGGCTTGGCGGATCGATGAAGGTGGAGCGTCGCGCGGGAGACGGCACCAGGGTTATCGTTTCGCTCCCGATCCGAGATGAAGAGGAGTTGGGTGGCGATTAGCTCGACTCCGCCGTCAGTGGATGCATCGCTCGGGAATTTTTGGCATGCTCGCGAGGTAAAATTTCTGGCTGTGTTAGGCGCGGTCGATTGCTGCGTTGTCAAGTGGCGTCATCTGTGGCCTCGATTTAGGAGGAAATAGTCATGACTTGGTCGCGCCCGATGAGCGTCGAAGCGTGAGTCGGTATGGAAATCACACGCTACGAATCGTCTAAAGTCTTAGACGATATGAAAGCGTGCCGTTTCGCGGGCGGCGTGGCTTTGAGCCGCGTCGCGGTGATTCGACGAGGGCGCACGTCATTACTGGAATAATCCAGCTTGGGCGCCGCGTTCGTTGACCGACGCGATTTTGCTCCAGCGTTTCCGCGACCTTGGGAAAATTCTTCAGGCGCGCCTCCAGTTCCGCCAGCGCGGATTGTCGCGGCTCGGTGGACTGCGGCGGTTTATTCGACGCTGCTTCATGCGGCCGCTCGTTTGTCTCTCTCTCTCTGTCAATCGTCGTCCTTCGTCCTGCCCGTGAGGCGCGCAACAGGAGCGCCAAGCCATTCGCGCCGGTCAACGATTCAAATTGCGCCGACAGCATCGCAAACGCCTGGCGCCGCTCGCTCAGATATTCGTGACGCTGATACACCCCGACAATACCTCGAAAGCTGCCCGAGACGTGATTCAACCGCTTTTCGACGATATGCACGCCGCCGCCAAGTGACTGCAAAGATTTCGCCGCCGTGCGGCGCAAATCGTGCGCCGTTCAATGCGCGAGCGGCGCATCTATCAATATCGTTTCGATTCAGCGTCGAGACAGCTCAGGTGTCTGGTGTCGCCTGTGAACAAGCCCGCGTTCTATCAGGTCGCAAACAGGGTCAACCTGACCTACGCGCCGCCGTTCAGGATCAAACTCACTCAGTGACGTCGCTCGCCGTCGTCGGCATGATCGGTAAGCTACTTTTCAGGTGACGGCGGCGGGCTCGCGGGCTTAGCCGCGCGGCCATCGCCCGCTGGCTGGCTGCACATTGTCTGATGGACAACACGCAGTTTCCGCACGGCCGTCTCCACGAAGCTCTCGCCGCCGTCCATGACGAGCGCCGGAAAGCCGCTGCGCTGCGCCTTCGCCTGCGCCTATGAGAAGGCGAGACAGCGCGACCAGCTCCAGCCGTGCGACGCGATAAGGCGAAACTGACGATGGGCGTCGGACATGATGGCGGCGCGGTCGAATGCGCCGGCGGGCCGCGAGTGACGCGCCGGCGGGCGGCGGCTTCGCGATGCGCGCGCCGGGGGAGGGACGGTTTTGGGCGTAGTCACGATCAATCCTATCGAGATTGATCGGTCCGCCAAATGCGCGTCACGATGGGCTGTGAAGGGCTTCCGAAAATTCCGAGTGTTACGTCAGTGCATACATCAGCTCGGACTTACTTCGGATCAGCGGCCAAAAAACCAACCTAACGCGTTGATTTTATTGGTGGGCGCACAAGGGCTCGAACCTTGGACCCGCTGATTAAGAGTCAGCTGCTCTACCAACTGAGCTATGCGCCCGTCCGTAGGGCGACGCAGCGCCCCCGGAACGAGCGAGCGAATAACAAATGCGCCTCGCCATGTCCAGCGCCGTAATTCGCTCGCCGTCAGATTTCTGTCACCTGGAGCCCGTCGCCGGCCAGCCGTGGATCGCCTTGGCCTTGGTCACGAGGTCGGACCAGGGGCCCTGATAGGCGTTTCCGGCCTGCGCCGTGGGGGCCGCCTGCTTGCGGGCGCAGATTTCCTTCGCGCCTTCGGCCTTCGGACCCTCGACGAAAAAATAGATGACGTTCATCCGCAGCGCCGAATACCACTGGTTCAGAACCGTCCCTCGTTTGAGGACGTTGATTCCCCATTCGGTGTTCTTGCGGGGGCCGGCGGCGGTCGCGGGCTTGAGGCCGAAGCCGTAATCGCCCTCGCCCTTTAAGACGTCGAAACGGACGTAGCAAAGCTCGCCGCTCGCCGGGGGCTGAAAGACCAGCTCGCGCGTGACCACGGCGTCCTGATTGTTGTAGCGAACGGTCGTGTCGACCGGGAAATGCCAGACGTCAACTTTCTCAAAGTATTTCAGCAGTTCCGCTTCGTCGGCGTCCTCCGCCGCCATCGCGCCGCCCGCAAGAAAAACCGCGGCCGCCGCAGCGACGAGGGCGCCGAAACGGCCCTGCGCAAATTGCTTGCCCATGTTTTCACCCTTTCCGATCGCCGGAACGGCGACTGTCCGGTGAGGTAGGAACTCGCGCCCTCCCGCGCAATCCGCTGCGACATTTGCGCGCCCCGTTCCGGCGGGAGTGTTGCGCAGGATTCAGGCGCCCGCTGCGAGGCGCCGGGCTTTTGGGCGATGGAGCCGCTCTGTTCCGATTGGGGATTCGCGGCGTGAAAAAGCCGCCCTTGCGTCTTCCATCCGGCGCGAAACCGGGGTAGCAGTTTCATCTGAAGTCCAGCATGAGATAAATTATGTCGCGAAATAAAGTCGCTTTGATCGGCGCCGGCCATATCGGCGGCACGCTTGCCCATCTCGCCGGCCTCAAGGAACTTGGCGACATCGTCCTCTTCGATATTGTCGACGGCGTGCCGCAAGGCAAGGCGCTCGATCTCGCGCAGGCTTCGCCCGTCGCGGGATTCGACGCGGCCCTCGCCGGCGCCTCGGATTATTCCGCCATCGCGGGCGCGGACGTCGTCATCGTCACCGCCGGCGTGCCGCGTCAGCCGGGCATGAGCCGCGACGACCTCCTGAGCGTCAATCTCGGCGTCATGACAAAGGTCGGCGAGGGCATCCGGCAATATGCGCCCGACGCCTTCGTGATCTGCATCACCAATCCGCTAGACGTGATGGTCTGGGCGCTGCAGAAGGTCTCGGGCCTGCCGACCAATCGCATCGTCGGCATGGCGGGCGTGCTCGATTCCTCGCGCTTCCGCTATTTCCTCGCGGACGAGTTCAAGGTTTCGGTCGAGGACGTCAGCGCCTTCGTGCTCGGCGGCCATGGCGACGACATGGTTCCATCGGTCCGCTACTCGACTGTCGCGGGCGTGCCGCTGCCCGACCTCATCGCCATGGGCTGGACGACGCAGGAGCGCATCGACGCCATCGTTGACCGCACCCGCAAGGGCGGCGGCGAGATCGTGGGTCTGCTGAAGACCGGCTCGGCCTATTATGCGCCCGCCACGGCGGCGATCGCCATGGCCGAGAGCTATCTGCGCGACAAGCGCCGCGTGCTGCCCTGCGCCGCCTATCTCTCGGGCGAATATGGCGTGAAGGATCTTTATGTCGGCGTGCCGACCGTGATCGGCGCCAATGGCGTCGAGCGGGTTATGGAGATCAAGCTCGACGCAGCCGAGAGGGCGATGTTCGAGAAGTCCGTCGCCTCGGTGCGTTCGCTGATCGAGGCGGCGAAGAAGCTCAATCCGGCTTTCGCCTGACGGGGTTTTCCCCATGACCGACCGCTATGTTTTCCCGTTGCGTTACGACGAGAAGCTGATGCGGTCGGCGGTCACGGGATTCGTGACCCGCGCGCTGTTTCGCGAGGCGCCTCTCAAGACCTTCCTGCCGCTCGCGGCGATTCTCGTCGCCTGCGCCGGGCTTTATTTCTCGGGTGACCATGAACTCGCGGTCGAGCTTTTCATCGCCGCAGTGGCCATTCTCGCCATCTTCGTTTTCTCCGGCTGGCGCATGCACTGGCGCATGATGCGCGGGAAGATCGAGGCCATGCGCGGGCGCTGGGCGATGGCCCGGCTGCGCGACGACGGCGTCGTCATCGACGGCCCCGATCCCGCCTCGCTGCTCGAATGGCCGGCGATCAGGGCGATCTGGCGGTTCGAGGGCGTATGGCTGCTCATCCTCGCGACGAATCATTTCGTCGCCCTGCCGCTCGCTGGCGCGCCGAAGGAGGCGCTGGATTTTCTCGAGGCGCATGTGGCGGAGGCGCCGTCGCAGCCTTGAGGGCGGATTGATCCGCGGCCTCTCGCCGAGGAGGCTCGAAGGGTGGAAAGCCGCGCGAGTCGCGCCAATGGCTCATCCTTCGAGACGCAGCCTGCGGCGGCTCATCAGGATGAGGGCTGCGGATTATCGCCCGCGCGAAGTTTCCCGCCGCCGGTCACGGCGCGGGGCAAGGCGTCCGGGGCGCCGCTGGCCCGTCCGGCCGTGGCGCAAAAAGTCATCGGGCCGCGAAATCGTCCCGGACGCGGATCGCGTCTCTCTCGCCGCCTCCGGGTCCAGGTTGCTTTTCCCCGTTCGGGTAATCGGCTCCCGCGCCAACCTCGGATATTGCGGCCGGGCTCATTTTTCGCCCATGAGGCCGAAAGCCTCACGGGCGCTCCGCACGAAGGAGAAGCCCAAAGCCGGCGACGCGCCGCCGACGGGAACGAGGGTCGCCGCCCCCGCCGGATCCGCACCCCCGCCAGCGCCCCGGACCCATCGGGAGCGCCCCTTGCGGTTGGAGGGGGCGACGGGGATATAGGAATTTATTCAGCGATTGTCAAGCTTGCCGGCCTGGGTCGAAAATGGCGATCCCTCCACCGTCCCCTAAAGGGTGTTCGCAGCGGGCGATGCGTGATCCGCCCCGCGACGCCTCGCCCGCTTGACGAATCCGCCCCGTCCATGGCCATTAGGCTCCAAGCCCGCGCGGCGCGCCGTTTATTGCGAGGAGAGACTTCGGCATGAATATCCACGAATACCAGGCCAAGGCCATTTTGCGTGAATTCGGCGCGCCGGTCGCCATGGGCGTCCCCGTGCTCAAGGCCGAGGAGGCCGCCGCCGCCGCGCGCCAGCTTCCGGGCCCGGTTTATGTCGTGAAGGCGCAGATCCACGCCGGCGGGCGCGGCAAGGGCAAGTTCAAGGAAGACTCGGCCGGCCCGCAGGGCGGCGTGCGCATCGCCAAGTCGATCGAGGAGGCCGAGGCCTTTGCGAAGCAGATGCTCGGCGCGACGCTCGTGACGCTGCAGACCGGCGACGCCGGCAAGCAGGTCAACCGCCTCTACATCGAGGACGGCGCCGCGATCGACAAGGAATTCTATCTGTCGATGCTCATCGACCGCGCCACCTCGCGCATCGCCTTCGTCGTCTCGACGGAAGGCGGCATGGACATCGAGAAGGTGGCCCATGACACGCCCGAGAAGATCGTGACTTTCTCGGTCGATCCGGCCACGGGACTGATGCCGCACCACGGCCGCCACATCGCCGACGCGCTGGGCCTCAAGGGCGACCTCGCCAAGCAGGCGGGCGACCTGGCCGAGAAGCTCTATGCGGCATTCGTCGCCAAGGACATGGAGCTGCTCGAGATCAACCCGCTGATCGTCACCAAGGACGGCAAGCTGCGCTGCCTCGACGCCAAGGTGAGCTTCGAGAACAACGCCCTATACCGTCACCCCGACGTCGCCGAGCTGCGCGACCTCTCGGAGGAGGACGAGAAGGAGATCGAGGCCTCCAAGCACGATCTCGCCTATATCTCGCTCGACGGCAACATCGGCTGTATGGTCAACGGCGCCGGCCTCGCCATGGCGACGATGGACATCATCAAGCTCTACGGCGCCTTCCCGGCGAACTTCCTCGACGTCGGCGGCGGCGCCACGACCGAGAAGGTGACGGCCGCATTCAAGATCATCACCGCCGACCCGAATGTGAAGGGCATTCTGGTCAACATCTTCGGCGGCATCATGCGCTGCGACACCATCGCGGAAGGCGTGATCGCGGCGGTGAAGGAAGTCGGCCTGAAGGTGCCGCTGGTCGTGCGCCTCGAAGGCACGAATGTCGATCTGGGCAAGAAGATCATCAACGAGTCGGGGCTCAACGTGATCCCGGCCGACGACCTCGACGACGCCGCGCAGAAGATCGTCGGCGCGATCAAGGCGGCCTGATTTGCCAGAGCGGGGGAGGGCGACCTCCCCCCTTTGTTTTTCAAACGCAGTTTTGCTTGCGGGCCCGGCGCAAAAGGGCCATCTTTACGCCCGACGATGGACCAACGGCCACTTCGTCCATCCAGCCGGGTCGCTGCGCGATCGAGCGCCAGCGAGACCCGCGACCTCAATAGGAACGCGCCTGTGCCAAACTCCGCTCGACTGACCGCTCGCAGCAAAAGCTTTGGCGCGCGCGCCAGCGCAACACTCGTCGCCGCAACGGCCGTCTGGCTCGCGCTTCCCGTCGATTCGAGCCTCGCGGCGCGCGAGAGTCTTTCGGTTGCGCGCCCCTTCGAGGTTGGCACGAGCCTCTCCGGCAATTATCTCGCGGCCATCGTCGCAGGCTCGGCGCGCGACACTTTCGCCGCGTCCACCTTCTTCCGCGAGGCGCTGCGCGACGATCCCCGCAACGAGGATCTCGTCGACCGCGCCTTCGTCGCCGCGCTCGCCAATGGCAATATGCCGGAGGCGATCCCGCTCGCGGGCCGGGTCGTGGCGCATGACCGCGGCAACAGCCTCGCCCATCTCGCGCGCGGCGTCGATCTTCTCAAGAATCGCAAATATGCCGCGGCGCGCGCGGAGCTCGGCAAGGGCGGCGGCGACCGTCGGCGCGACATCACCTCCACGCTGCTGGTCGCCTGGAGCTATGCGGGCGCCAAGGACACGCGCAAGGCGCTCCAGACGCTCGACACGCTGAACGACGAAGCCTTCATCGTCTTCCGCGACTATCACGCCGGACTGATCGCCGACCTCGGCGGCGACAAGGCGGAGGCGGAAAAGCGCTTCAGGAACGCCTATTCCGCCGAGAAGAACACGCTGCGTCTCGTCGACGCCTACGCCCGCTTCCTCGCGACGCGCGGACAGCGCGACGAGGCGCTGAAAATATACAAGGGCTTCGACGAGGTCGCGCCCAATCATCCGATCGTGATGGCGGGCATCGCCGCGCTGGAAGGCGGCAAGGCCCTGCCGCCCTTCGTGCGCACTGCGGAGGAGGGCGCAGCCGAGGCGCTTTATGGCCTCGGCGCCGTCGGCGGCCGTCAGGGCGACGAACTCGCCTCGCTCATCTATCTGCGCCTGTCCCTTTACCTCGCGCCCGAGAATGCGCTCGCGATCGTCACGCTCGGCGACGTCTATGAGCGCATGAAGCAGGAGGAGACGGCGATCGACCTCTATGACAGCGTGCCGGAGGACAGTCCGCTGCGCGTCAACGCCGACGTGCAGGCGGCCTTGCTGCTGGAGACGCTCGGCAAGTCCAAGGAGGCGACGGAGCATCTAGCGGCTGTCGTTGCGGCGAACCCGAAAAATCAGGAGGCGCTGACGGCGCTCGGCAATCTGCAGCGCTCGCGCAAGATGTTCAACGAGGCCGCCGACACCTATTCCCGCGTGCTCGCCCTGCAGCCCAAGAGCGAGAAGAGCCAATGGCTCATCTATTATTATCGCGGCATCGCCAATGAGCGCCGCAAGAACTGGCCGCAGGCGGAGGCAGATCTCAAGAAGGCGCTGGAGCTCAATCCCGACCAGCCGCTGGTGCTGAATTATCTCGGCTACAGCTGGGTGGATCAGGGCGTCAATCTGGACGACGCCTTCAGGATGCTGCGCCGCGCGGTCGATCTGCGCCAGCGCGACGGCTATGTCGTCGACAGTCTGGGCTGGGCCTATTACCGCCTCGGCCGCTACGACGACGCCGTGCGCGAGCTGGAAAAGGCCATCGATCTGAAGCCCTCCGACCCGGTCATCAACGACCACCTCGGCGACGCCTACTGGCGCGTCGGCCGCAAGCTGGAGGCGCAGTTCCAGTGGAACCATGCGCGCGACCTGGGTCCGGACCCGGAAGAACTGCCGAAGATCCTCGACAAGATCAAGAACGGCATGACCGACAAGCCGGCGCTCGCGGGCGAGAGCGGCAAGAGGGGCGGCTGACGCCCTTCTCGGCGGCCGCGCCGCACGAGATCATTTCGGCGCGGACGGCGGCGCGTCATTCGTCGCCAGCTGCCGCTCGCAGTCGAGCTGAATCTTGTTCGCATTGCCAATCGTCGCGTCCACGATCCTGCAGCTCAGCTTCATGTTGCCCGACGCGGAGGTGAAAGCGAGTGGGCCCCCGCTCGAATCCTCCTTGTATTGATTGGCCTGTTCCTGCCATTTCTTGAGCGACAGCGCCTGCATTTTCGCCTGCAGCGTCGTTATTTCCTGCTCGAGGCTTCGCCTGTTTTCCTCCGCTTTCCGGATTTCGGCCTGCAATTGTGTGATTGCGGCCCCGGTCGGCGTCGCGTCGCGTTCTTCCTCGATCATTTTCGCAGGGGGTTTCGGCGGCTCGACGACCGGCGCGGGGTCGGGCCTGACCTCCGGCCCAATGGACTGCGCCGCCGCGACGGGGTGGAGGGACGGCGATTCCGTCTGCGCCGCACCCGTTTTCGCCTCGATGAATTCGCGAAAGGCTATATGGGATCGCTCGTCTTCAGGCGTTTGTTGTGGCCTGGCGGGGGTGCGTCTCACGTTGCGCGCGTCTTTCTGGCGGGTGTCCGGCGTCGTTGGGCGCTGAACGGGCGGGGCGTTTTTCGCCACGCATTTGTTGTCGGCGCCGCAGGTCTTGCCCGGTCCGCAGGAATAGGTTCCGCAATCGACCATTTCCTTGGGAAGACAGCGCTTTCCGTCTGCCGAGCATTTCTTTCCCGCCGGACAAAGAGAGCCGGTGGCGCATTCCACATATCCTTCCGGGATACAGGATTTTCCGTCAGCAGCGCATTGGAGCCCCGATCCGCAACCCGCCCCATTCGAGCAGCTCCGGCTCTGAGCCAAGGAAACGTCTCCAGACATCAGCAGCCAAAAGGCGCCGATCACAGCCATCCACCACATGTCGCCCAGCCCCAATGATTGAACGATGGTTGGTCCGGCACTCAGCGGTCAGGATCGGAAACGCGGCCGTCAAGACTATGAATATGTTTGCAATGTCCGGCCGGAGTGCGGATGAACCAGGTTCCTGTTGATATTCGGCCCGGGGAACTGGTTTCGCAAGCGTGGCGGCAGATTGGCGCGCGGGTCGGCGTAAACGAAAAATGGAGCTTGACGGCAAGTCGCGCATCGCGCGACATTTCAGCCGGGTCAGGGCTTCTCCCCCGCCATCTCCATAATCACCGCCCATTCCGCATCCGTCACCGGCTGCACGGATAGCCGTGAGTTGTTCACCAGCACCATGTCGGCGAGGCGCGGCTCGGCCTTTATGTCGCCAAGCGTCACCGGTTTTTTCAGCGGCTTCACCGCCTTCACGTCGACCATGCCGAACTTTCCGGTCTCGTCGGTGTGGTCGGGGTAATAGGTCTTGATGATCTCGACGATCCCGACGATCGCGCGCTCTTCGTTGGAATGATAGAAGAAGCCGCGTTCGCCCTTCTGCATCGCCATCAGATGCTTCTTGGCGAGATGGTTGCGCACGCCGTTCCAGAAAGTGCCCTTGGCGCCGGCCGCGACCTGCTGATCCCATGACCAGGTCGAGGGCTCGCTTTTCAGCAGCCAGTGCGCCATCAGAGTTCGGCTCCCACCACGCGTTTCCATGGCCGCAGTTCGACGCGCTCGAAGAGGCCGGCCTGCGCATAGGGGTCTTCCGCCAGCAGGGCGCGCGCCGCCGCCTCATCCGCGCAATCGAGAATGAGCATAGAGCCGACGGGCTTCTCACCTTCCAGGAAAGGGCCGCCGAGCTTCACATTCGCCGCGTGCCTGTCGAGATAGGCGAGATGGGCTGCGCGGGTCGACATGCGCAGATCGAGATGGTCGGGCTTGTCGTAGCAGAGAACGGCGAAGAGCAAGGCGGGCCTCGTGAAACAGAGCTTTTGCGCATGAGCTGCGACTTCGCGCACTTCTCCCAAAGGGCGCTGGCGCGGTCAAGCCGCAGCGACGCGCGTCAAAGGGCGCGCTGGGCGGGGGCGGGCGCTTCCTTCTCCGCTTCGTTCATCTGCGCCACGCGCTCGCCGAAACCGACGACGGCCTCGCGCAGGGCGACGATCTCCGCCTCGGCCGGCGACGGGGCGGCCGCCGGCGCCGCATCCGCGCCATTGCCGCGACGCGCATGCGCCCGGTCGGCGCGGAGCGCCTCGACAGCGCCATGCAGCATGGCGTTGTCGGCGCGCGCGATCTCCAGCTTGTCGGCGTAGTCGCGGGCCTCCGAGCGGGCGACGCGCAGCGCATTCTCGAAGTGCTCGACCTCATTGTGGTGACGGTCCAGCGCCGCCTTCAGCTTCGCGCGCAGGTCGTCGCGCTCCGTCAGATAGGTTTCCCGTTCCCTGTTCGTCGCCTCCAGCGCGTCGATCGTGCTGATCAGCTCGTCCTGAAGCTTGGGAACGCGCGCCGCCTCCTTGGAGACGCGCGCGAAGTCTTCGCGCAAGGCCTCCAGCGCGCGCTGCAACTGCTTGTTCTGTTCGTGCATCGCGCCGATTTTCGCCTCATGGGCGACGACGCGGCTGTATTGGGCGTCCTTCTCGCGGCCAAGCTCCTCCTTGTCGGATTCGAGCAGCCGAAGGCGTTCGACGCCGCGGTCGGCGCGCTCGGTCATTTCGTGCAAGGCGAGTTCGGTGGAGCGCAGCAGGTCGGTGCGCTCCTCGACGATTTTCTGGGCCTCGCGCAATTGCAGATCCATGTCGCGTTGCGCCGCCTCCGACTGCTTCAGGCGGGCGTCGAGCTCCGCGACGCGCGCGGCGTGGCGGCCCACGGCGGCGAGGTCGAAGGCCTTGGAGGCCTTCACCGCCTCCATTTCCTGTTCGAGCCGCCGCTCGCGCACCGCGAATTCCGCGCGCAGCAGGTCGCGCTCGGCGATGACCTCCTCCATCGACATGGGGGCGAGCATCTGCAGCCGCCGCATCGACAACCGCAGCGCGCGCCGCCAGAAGGCCGGCAGGAACATCAAAGTGAACAGCCCGGCGACGAGGAAGCCGAGCGCGAAATACATCGCCTGTTCGATCAAGACGTCACAATCCCGCGCCGCCTCGCGCCTTTCGCGGGCGGAACAGGCGGGAGACTGCCACGTCCGGGCCGCGAAATCAAAGCGCGGACAACCTTTCGGAGAATCTTGAATGGAGTTTGCGCTCCTCCCGCAGGAGGCGAAGCATTGACGCGAGCCGGCGTCGAACCAGTTACAGGAGGCTGACGGGTTCGTTCCTCGCGCCGTCATCTGTGATTAATTCAGTTTTTTCGAGATTTGGCAGGCGTGAGCCGGGCTTTCGGTCAGTTGCTTTGAAGGAGAGAAATTATGACCCGTTTCGTTGTTGATCTCGGCAACCTCAAGCTTTCCGACGAACAGAAACAGTCCATCGAGGCCTCCATTCAGGACGTCGTGATGTCGCATCTGGGAGAGATCGGCGACAGGCCGAGGCGCCCGACATATTTTCCGCCGGAGTGGCTGGGTCTGATCATCCGCGAGCGTTTCGAGGAACTGGGGGATTCGGTTGCTGAAATCGGCAAATTCGCGTTGCGCGGCCGATGAGCCAAACGCGCTGCCCCAGCGCGCCGGCGACGAGCGGCGCGGTCGTCATCGGGGCGGTCGGCGAAGATGGGCGCGTTGCGCATTTCGCCACCACTCTCGTCGCGAGCGAGTCCTTTCTCGCCGCCGCGCGACGGCAGGGCGCGCCCGAGCGCCGTTTTCGCTTCTCTACGCCATGCGCCGAGGGCGGCTGCGCGCAATGGACCGGCAAGGAGTGCGGATTGATCGGACGCATCACGCAGCGTCTCGTGGAGGCGGGCGCGCCGGTGGCGTCGGTCGGTTCTCACCCCTGCACGATCCGCGCCGGGTGCAGGTGGCGTCTGCAAAGCGGCGACGAGGCCTGCAGCGTTTGCAGTTTCGTCATTACCGAAACGCGCGACGACGTCATCGAAGGCGGCGTGGAAATGCAGGGCGCGCTCGAGACGGCGCGCCTCGTCGTGTGACTTTGGCGGACCACGGAGGCGCCGGCCTTTGGGCCGGCGTCTCTCGTCAGAACGGATTCCAGGTCGAGTCCGGCGTGAATTTCAGATAGCCGAGGTTCAGCCCCAGACGCGCGCCGAGCCCGGCGCGGACCGGCATGACGATCACTTCCTCATTGTTCAGCGCGGTGAAGCCCAGGCCGCCGACGAGATAGGCCGAGCCGTTGACGCCGGCGTAGCGCCGGTAGATCGAGCCGACTTCCGGCAGGTTGTAGACCAGCATCATCGTGCGGTCGCCGTCGGCGCCGGCGTCGAAACCAATCGACGGACCCTGCCAGTAAACGCGCTTCTGCCCGGCGTTGCGCGTATACATCGTGCCTTCGCCATAACGCAGGCCGCCCACGAAGGCGCCGCTCGCCTCCTGTCCGAGAATATAGGCGTTGGGGCGTCCCCATTTCCTGTTGGCCGTCTCCAGCCCTTCGGCGAGACCGCGGGAGATCGAACCGAAGAAGCGATGGCCGTTTTCGACGATCTCGCCGCTCGAATAGGCCTCCGGCCGCTGGGCCGCGCGCGCCATTTGCGAGGGCGCGGCGATGGCGCAGGCGGCGCCTGCGGCGAGGCGGAAGAGATCGCGGCGAGACGCGGCGGAAGATTTCGTTACGCTCATGATCGCTTGCTCCAATGGCGCCGACCGCGTCGACCGTCGATTTCTCGACGCCGATTTTGACCGGCGCGCGGCGACCGTGCGTCGCGAAAGCGACGACAGTGGCCGGGAGCGAAGACTCGCGCCGCGTCGTTAAGAAAGCGTTGCCGCCGCGGGGTCTCCCCAGGCGATGAAGGAGCCGTTACGGTAGTGGTCCGCCGCCTTGCCGTAGCGCAGCGGGCCGCCCGTGGGGTCGAGTACGACGCCGCCCGCCGCGCGCAGGATCGCGTCGCCCGCCGCCGTGTCCCATTCCATGGTGCGGCCGAAGCGCGGGTAAACATCGGCGGCGCCTTCCGCGACGATGCAGAATTTGACCGAGGAGCCCATCCCGACGCGCTCGGACACCGGATAGCGCGTGAGAAATTCCTTCGTCTCCTCGTCGAGATGCGATTTGGAGACGAGCGCCGTCAGCCCTTGCGCCGGACGCGGCCTCGTGCGCAGGGCGCGCCAGTCCTGCGCGGCCGGGAGCGCGCCGCCGGGAGCGGCGTCCGCCGCGAAGCCATGCGCGCCCGCAAACCATACGCGGCCCTGCACCGGCGCGAAGATGGCGCCGACGGTCGGCTGGTTATCTATCACCAGGCCGAGATTGACGGTGAAATCCGGGCTGCGCGCGAGAAACTCGCGGGTGCCGTCGATCGGGTCGATGAGCAGAAAGGCGTCGCCATGCGACATGGTCTCGCCGCGCGCGGCCGCCTCCTCCGCGATGACCGGGACGCCGGGCAGGGCGCGCGCGAGCTCCGCCCAGAGATATTCCTCGATGCGCTCGTCCGCCTCGCTCACCGGGGACTTGTCCGACTTGAGTTGCGACTCGATCTCGGGCCGGGCGAGCACTTCCATCGCCAGCGCGCCCGCCGCCACGACGAGTTCGGCGAAGAGCTTGGCGAGCCGCTCGCGGTCGGCGCCGGCGCTGGGATTGGCGGAGAAGGTGGGAGCGTTCATCGGGGGCGATCCTTTAGGACTCATTTACGAACAATGGGCGCGCAATTTGCAATCCGCGCGGCGAAGGTTAGTTTTCTCACAGCCTGATTGCAGTGATTCGCGCGTCGCGTCAGCCTGTTTGCGCTGAATGACGGAATATCGGTCGAGTCTTTGATCAACCAGCCCGCGCCCGCGCGGCGCCATCCGGACGGCCCCATGACCCAGTTTTCGCTCGATGCCCTCGATCTCGCCGCCTTGCTGTCGTCGCGCGTCTGTCACGACGTCATTTCCCCCGTCGGCGCAATTGTCAACGGCCTCGAGGTTCTCGAGGAGGAGAAAGACGCCGAGATGCGCGGCCATGCGCTTGCGCTGATCAAGTCGAGCGCCAATGAAGCCTCCGCGCGCCTGCAGTTCTGCCGGCTCGCCTTCGGCGCCGCGGGCTCGAAAGGCGCCTCCATCGACACGGGCGACGCCGAGCTGGTGACGCGCCAGCTGCTCGCCGACGAGCGCACGCAGCTCAACTGGAGCGTGCCGCGCGTGCTGATGTCCAAGAACAAGGTGAAGCTGCTCCTCAATCTCTGCCTGCTGGCGGACGCGGCCATTCCGCGCGGCGGCGTGATTTCCGTGTCCTCGACTGGCGAGGAGGACAGGATCGCCTTCCGGATCGAGGCGAAGGGGACCAACGCCCGCGTCGCCGCCAACATCCCGGCGCTGCTCGCCGGCGAGGCCGAGGAAGGCGCCATCGACGCCCGCGCGATTCAGCCCTATTACGCCGGCCTCGTCGCCAAGGCCTGCGGCCTCGACGTCACCGTGAACGTCGAGCCGGAGCTCGTGACCATAGAGGCGAAGCCCGCCGCCGGGGCGCTCGCCGCCGACGAGCCGCGGGAACAGGCGCAAAGCGCCGTCGCCTGACGGAAATCACTCGCCGCGCGCGCCTCGCCAAGAGGCGCCGCTCGCGAACCAGGTGAATCGGCGCGCCCGCACTTCAGGATTTTTAACCCGTCTCGCCCATAGTCGTCGCCACTGCCGCGGTTGCGGTTCGAGGCGTGCGTATGGACGATCTGCTCAAAGATTTTCTTGTCGAAGCGACCGAGCACATCGACGCGGCGTCGGTGGAGTTGCTGCGTTTCGAGAAGGATCAGGCCGATCCGGCGCTGGTCGCCAGTCTCTTCCGGCATATTCACACCATCAAGGGCTCGGCCGGCTTCCTCAGCCTGCCGCGCGTCGGGCGCCTCACCCATGCGACGGAAGCGCTGATCGGCCGCCTACGCGACGGCGCGCCCGCGACGCCCGCCCATGTTTCACTCATCCTCGCAGCGGTCGACCGGCTGTCGGCGCTGCTCATCGACATCGGCTGCACGGAGGCCGAGCCCGAGGGCGACGACGGCGACCTGCTGCGCGAACTCGAAAACGGCGCGAAATCCCTGCGCGCCGCCTTGCAGGAACAGGCCGCCGCGCCCAAGGCAAGCGAGCAGACGCCGGAGCCGACGGCGGCGGCGACGCCCGCGCCTCTCGTCAATCCCTCGCATCTTGCGACCATGCCGGAGCATATTCATGCGCCCGGCGCGCGCATGGGCGAGACGGTGCGCGTCTCCGTGGGCGTGCTCGACCGGCTCATGGGCATCGTCTCGGAGCTGGTGCTGACCCGCAACCAGCTGCTGGAGCTTTCGGGCGCGGTCGGCGACGAGACCGTAAAGGCGTCGGTGCAGAATCTCTCCAGCGTCACCAGCGATCTTCAGGACGCCGTGATGCGCGTGCGCATGCAGCCGGTCGAACGGCTTTTCGCGACGCTGCCGCGTCTCGTGCGCGATCTCTCCATCGATCTCGGCAAGAAGATCGAACTCGTGACCTATGGCGCCGAGACGGAGCTCGACCGCCAGGTGATCGAGCTGATCCGCGCGCCGCTCACCCACATCATTCGCAACGCCGCCGACCACGGGCTGGAGACCATCGCGGAGCGGCTGGCGCGCGGCAAGCCGGAGGCGGGGCTGATCCGCGTCAGCGCGACCTATGACGCCGGCCAGATAACAATAGAAGTGAAGGACGACGGCCGCGGCCTCGATATCGACGGCATCAAGGCGAAGGCGGTCGCGCGCGGGATCGCGTCGCAGGAGACGCTCGCGCGCCTGAGCGACGCCGACATCTTCCAGTTCGTCCTGCTGCCCGGCTTCTCCACGGCCAAGAGCGTGACGAAAGTGTCGGGCCGCGGGGTCGGCATGGACGTCGTGCGCGAGAATATCCAGTCGATCGGCGGCACGGTGTCGCTGAACTCGAAGCCCGGCAAGGGCACGACGGTCACGCTGCGCATTCCGCTCACCCTCGCCATCGCCCCGGCGCTGATCCTGTCGAGCGGCGGCTCGCGCTTCGCCATTCCGCAGATGGCGGTCGTCGAGGTGGTCGGCGTCGGCGACGGTTTCGACCACGAGATTCAATATATCCACGACGCGCCGGTGCTGCGGTTGCGCGGCGACGCTCTGCCGCTCGCCGATCTCGCCGCCGCGCTCGACCTCGCGCCATCGGGCGGCGCGCCGCTGCGCGACGGTTTCGTCGTCATCCTGCGGGTCGGCGGCGTGCGCTTCGGCCTTCTCGTCGAGACGATCGCCGACGTGCAGGAAGTGGTCATCGAACCGCTGGTCGGCGCGCTGGCGCGCATCGGCGTCTTCTCCGGCCAGACGATCCTCGGCGACGGCGGCGTCGTGCTCATCCTCGATCCTGCGGCGATCGTCGAGCGCGTCGGCCTCGACAATATCGCGGAGGCGTTGCCCCCCGCGGCCCTCACCGTGGCCGCCGCCGCGCCGGAGCGCGAAAAGACCCGCGTCGTGCTGATGCGCGCGGGCTCAGGATCGGTCAAGGCCGTGCCGCTTTCTCTCGTCATGCGCATCGAGGAAGTGGAGACGGAGCGTTTCGTCGCCTCCGGCGATTCCTATCTGATGCTGCACGAGGGGCGGCTCCTGCCGATCATCCCCGCCGCGCGGGACATCAGGCTCGAAAAATCCGCCTATCCGATTCTCATCCTCGCCGGCGCGGGGCAGGCGATTGCGCTGCTCGTGGAGGAGATCGTCGACATCGCCGAGGAGTCGCTCGTCTTCCAGACGAGGAGCGCGGACCCGAGCGTCATCGGCACGGTCAATCTCCAGAATCGCGTCGTCGATATTCTCGACGTCGCCTATTTCATCGAATTCGCGAATCCGAGCGTGGTGACGCGCGGCGTCAACCAGCGCCCGCGCGTGCTGCTCGTCGACGACAAGCAATTCTTCCGCGACATGCTCGGCCCCGTGCTGCTCGCGGCGGGCTATGAGGTTTCGACCGCCGGCTCCGGCCGCGAGGCGCTGGCGCTGGTCGCGGGCGGGCTGCGCATCCATGCCGCGGTCACCGACATCGACATGCCGGACATGGACGGCTACGCCTTCGCGCGCGAGCTGTTGCAGGCGCCGGGAATGGAAAGACTGCCGATCGTCGCGCTCGCGCCGCAAAAGTCGGCCAGCGCTGTCGAGGCCGCAGAACTCTGTGGAATTCGCGCGGTCATCGGCAAGTTCGACCGCCGCGCGCTCGTCGCCGCAATCGACGAATTGCTCAAGGGCGTCGCGCCCTCGGGCGATGAAATCGAACGTCGCATCATGTCGGAGATGGCTGCGTGACAGGTTTCGATCTCGCCGATTTCAGCTACAGCCGCAAGCGGGCGCCCGCCGTCGCCACGCTGCAGAGCCGGCAATTCACGATCAGGGTGCGCGGCCAGACGATCGGTCTGCCGGTCGATTGCGTGAAGACGATCTTCCATGTCGAAAATCTGACGCCGGTGCCGCTCGCGCCGCGAGAGGTTGCGGGGCTGGCCAATCTGCGTGGACGCATCGTCACGGCGCTGCATCTCGACCGGTGCCTGTGGCTGGGCGAATCCGGGCCGGGCGTGAACAATGACGGCCTCGCCGTCGGCATCGAACACAATGGCGAGGAATACGCCCTTCTCGTCGACGAGACCGACGACGTCGTCGTCACCGACGAATCCGACCGCATCAGCTGTCCGGCGCATATCGATCCGCGTCTCGCGGAGCTGATGGCCGGATGCTACCGCCACAATGGCGGCTTTCTCTCCATTCTCGACATCGGCGCCGTGCTGCGCCGTGTGTCGAAACTGAGCGAGGCGACGCTTCGCGAAGGCAGATCGACAAATACAAACAGAGGAGCAAGCTCATGAAACAGGTCCTGGTCGTCGACGATTCCGCCGTGATCCGCAAGGTGGCGCGCCGTATTCTCGAGGGTCTTCATTTTCGCACCAGCGAGGCGTGCGACGGTAAGTCGGCGCTCGCCGAATGCGAAAAGGGAATGCCGGACGCGATCCTTCTCGACTGGAACATGCCGGAGATGGACGGGTTCGAATTTCTCTGCGCTCTGCGCAAGCTTCCCGGCGGCGCCGCGCCGAAAGTAGTGTTCTGCACGACGGAAAATGAGGTCGGCCATATCGCGCGCGCCATGCACGCGGGCGCCGATGAATACATCATGAAGCCCTTCGATCAGAACATCGTGCGCTCGAAGTTCGAGGAAATCGGCCTCGTGTGAGGCCGATACGCGCGCCGGCTGCGAATCGCCGGCGCGAAAGTAAAGGCGTATGCGCATGTGTCGTAGTCTCGCGTTGCGACAGGCTTGCCTGTCGATATTCAAGCTCCGTCCTCCGTCGCAGGGGAGGCGCGCATGAATTTCATCTTTGCGCGCTTCAGGCGGCAGCTTGCCGCGCTGACCGGCATCTCGCTCGACGCCGACAAGCAATATCTCGCCGAAAGCCGCCTCGCGCCCGTGCTGCGCACACACGGCATCGCCGGTTTTCCCCAGCTCGTAGACGCTCTGGAGCGTCCCGACCGTTCAGCGCTCGTCAGAGAGGTGATCGACGCCATGACGACTAATGAGACTTTATTTTTTCGCGACCGTACGCCTTTCGAGACATTTCGTTCCCGGGTGCTGCCCGATCTGATCGCCTCGCGCGCGAATGAGCGGCGGCTGCGCTTCTGGTGCGCCGCCTGTTCGACGGGGCAGGAGGCCTATTCGCTGGCGATGACGCTGGATCAGGACGCGAAGGCGTTGCGCGGCTGGAGCATCGAAATACTCGCGACGGATCTCTCGTCCTCGGCGATCGATGCGGCCCGCACCGGCAGCTACAGCCAGTTCGAGGTGCAGCGCGGCCTCTCGACCGGCCAGCTGCTGCGCTATTTCCACCGGCAGGAGGAGGCCTGGCGCGTCAACGAGCATCTGCGCGCGCGCATCAATTTCCGCGACTTCAACCTGCTGTCGGATTTCTCCGATCTCGGCAGATTCGACGTGATCTTCTGCCGCAACGTGCTGATGTATTTCGAGTCGGAGGTGAAACGAGGCGTTCTCTCGCGCCTCGGCGAGGCGCTGCACGACGACGGCTACCTCTTTCTCGGGGCGTCCGAGACGGCGAGCGAAGCCAATGCGCTCTTCACGCAGGTCTCGCCCGACGGGCTGTGGCGCCCCCGCCGCCGCGCGCCGCCGCAGCTGCGGCTGGCGTGATTCATGCGCTGTGAGCGACCTCCCGCGGGAGGCCGCTCGCAGGCTTTGTGAAACCCGGCAAAAGAAAAAGGCCATGTCGCCGCCGACATGGCCTTTTTTCTCGTCCGGCTGCGTCCCGGCTCAAGCCGTGATGCGTTCGTCCGCCTCATTGGGCTCGCGCAGCACATAGCCGCGACCCCAAACCGTCTCGATATAGTTGCGGCCGTCGCTGGCGTTGGCGAGCTTCTTGCGCAGCTTGCAGATGAAGACGTCGATGATCTTCAGCTCGGGCTCGTCCATGCCGCCGTAGAGATGGTTGAGGAACATTTCCTTGGTGAGCGTCGTGCCCTTGCGCAGCGAGAGCAGCTCCAGCATCTGATATTCCTTGCCGGTCAGATGCACGCGGGCGCCGCCGACCTCGACCGTCTTCTGGTCGAGATTGACGATGAGGTCGCCGGTCGCGATCACCGACTGGGCGTGGCCCTTGGAGCGGCGGACGATGGCGTGGATGCGGGCGACGAGCTCGTCCTTGTGGAAGGGCTTGGTCAGATAGTCGTCGGCGCCGAAGCCGAGGCCCTTCACCTTGTCCTCGATGCCGGCGAGGCCGGAGAGAATCAGGATCGGCGTCTTGACCTTGGCGACGCGCAGCGTGCGCAGGACCTCATAGCCCGACATGTCGGGAAGGTTGAGGTCGAGAAGGATGATGTCGTAGTCGTAAAGCTTTCCGAGATCGATGCCTTCCTCGCCGAGATCGGTCGTGTAGACATTGAAATTCTCGGACTTGAGCATGAGCTCGATGCTTTGAGCCGTCGCGCTGTCGTCTTCGATCAATAAAACGCGCATGTTGGTTCCCCACCGAGCTCCATCGAATCTTCAAGAACGGCGCGCCGCCATCGGCGCACGCCGGTCGCAGGCTCAAGCTTGGCCTTGCGACTCTTCCGTTCATTCCCAAACGGTAAGCGGAATTGGTTAACAAACCTTCACTTGGCCCCGTAAAACTGCCCAAAGTCTTAATTTGGGCGGTAATCGCGGGGGAGACGCCGGAACGCTACGATAAGGAAGGTGCGAGGCGCGCCGGACGAATCACGACGCTCCCTCAATCTACCCGCTTTTTGGAAAAGCGGAGGGCGAAAATTCGGCGCCGATCCAGCTTCGAGCGATATAAATTCTTCGCCGCCCCGGAGGACGGGGAGACGGTCGCGTCATTGACTTGCGCTAACCCTTTCTCCTATATGCCTCGCGCGGCGTCGCTCCGAGAGGTGCGGCGTCAATCCTGTTTTAGCGGTTTTGCCTGTTTGTGTCCGTTTGACGTCGAAATCGCGGCCGCGGCGCAAGCGTCGCGGGGCGGGCGGCAAATGGAAGGCGGGGCCGGCGCATAAAGAGAGCGGCGGATCGTCGCGAGCGGAGTAGTTCGGTGAAAAGAACCTATCAACCCAGCAAAATCGTGCGCAAGCGCCGTCACGGCTTCCGCGCCCGCATGGCGACCGTCGGCGGCCGCAAGGTGATCGCGGCCCGCCGCGCGCGCGGCCGCAAGCGCCTCTCGGCCTGAGACGGCCGCGGCGATTCGATGAAATGGCGGACGGCAGCATGACGACGGACGCCCCCGCCGATCAGGATCAAACATCCGGGACACCGACGCGGCTGCGTCGGCGTGCAGATTTTGTGCGCGCGTCGAAAACCGGCGCGCGTTTTTCTGCGCGCCTGTTCACGGTGCAAATGGTCAGCCAACCCGACGACGGGGCCGGAAAGGACGCGGCGCCTGCGGCTCCGCCCCGGTTCGGCTTCACCGTGACCCGCAAGGTCGCCGGCGCCGTCGGCCGGAACCGCATCCGCCGCCGCCTCAAGGAGGCGCTTCGGGTGAGCGGCGCCTCTGGCGCGCGCGAGGGGCGCGACTATGTCTTCGTGGCCCGGCGCGGAACGCTCACCGCGCCATTCAACGACATCATCTCGCAAATGGCCGAAGGATTCGCGCGGCTAGAAGAGCGCGGAGCGGGCGCTCGACGCAAACAGAAAGACAGGCTTCCGGCGCCATGACAGAAAACACGAAAAATATGCTCCTCGCCGCCGCGCTGTCCCTGATTTTCATCGGGCTGTGGGACTATTTCTACGCTTTTCCCGAGATGGACAAGCAGAAGAAGGCGCTCTCAGAGCAGGAGCGGATGGCCAAGATTCCCAAGCTCGGCGCGCCTGAAAAGGCCGCCGCGGCCAAGCCCGTCGTCCACAGCCGCGAGGCGGCTCTTGCGCTGAGCCCCCGCGTCGCGATCGACACCAAGTCGATTTCCGGCTCCATCGCCCTGAAGGGCGCCCGCGTCGACGACGTCTCTCTGAAGAATTATCGCCAGACGGTCGACCCCAGGAGCCCGATCATCACGCTGCTCTCGCCCGAGGAGGGGCCCGAGCCCTATTACGCCGAACTCGGCTATCTGAGCGCCGAGACGGAGAACGCCCCCGTCCTGCCGAACACGGAGACGCTGTGGACCGCGGACGCGGACAAGCTCACCACGTCTCAGCCGGTGACGCTCTCCTGGGACAATGGCCAGGGGCTCGTCTTCAAGCGCGTCATCTCGATCGACGACGAATATCTGCTCACGGTCAAGGACAGCGTCGAGAACAAGGGCGGCAAGCCGGTCACCCTCTATTCCTATTCGCGCGTGAGCCGCGTCGGCCATCCGCCGTCGGCCGGCTACGCCGCGCTGCATGAGGGCTTCGTCGGCGTCATCGGCGATACCGGCCAGGAGCTCACCTACGACAAGATCGAGAAGGAGCCCAACGCCACCAAGACCTTCAAGGGCGTCGGCGGCTGGGTCGGCTTCACCGACAAATACTGGGGCGCCGTCGTCGCGCCGGATCAGAACGCTCCGATGGAGGCGCGTTACATGCTGATGGGCGGCGGCCCCGTGAAGACCTATCAGGCCGACACGGTCAGCGAGCCCAAGACGCTCGAGCCGAACGCCTCGACCGAGACGACGACCTATGTCTTCGCCGGCGCCAAGGAAGTCGACACGCTCGACGCCTACAAGGCCAATCCGGGGCTGAAGCGCTTCGACCTGCTGATCGACTGGGGCTGGTTCTACTTCATCACCCGGCCGATGTTCCGCCTGATCGACTTCCTCTACCGCGTGCTCGGCAATTTCGGCCTGGCGATCCTGGCCGTGACGGTCATCGTGAAGGCCGCCTTCCTGCCGCTCGCCAACAAGAGCTACAAGTCGATCGCCAAGATGAAGGAAATTCAGCCCAAGATCAAAGAGCTGAAGGAAAAATACGGCGACGACAAGCACAAGTTCAACATGGAGCAGATGGAGCTCTACAAGCGCGAGAAGGTTAATCCGGCGAGCGGATGTCTTCCGGTGCTGCTGCAGATCCCCGTCTTCTTCTCGCTCTACAAGGTTCTCGTGGTCACGATCGAGATGCGGCACGCGCCCTTCTTCGGCTGGATCAAGGACCTTTCGGCGCCGGACCCGACGAATGTCTTCAATCTCTTCGGCCTCATCCCGTGGGACCCCACTCATGTGGCGATCTTCGGCCCCTATCTCGCGCTCGGCGTCTGGCCGCTCGTGATGGGCGTGACGATGTGGCTGCAGATGAAGATGAATCCGGAACCGACGGACGAGATCCAGAAGACCATGTTCGCCTGGATGCCGGTGATGTTCACCTTCACCATGGGCAGCTTCGCCTCGGGCCTCATCATCTACTGGTCCTGGAACAATCTGCTCTCCATCGTCCAGCAGGGCGTCATCATGAAGCGCGCCGGGGTGAAGTTCGAATTGTGGGACAATCTCCGCAAGACCTTCAGCCGCGCATAAAGGTTCCGGCGGCCGACGCAGCGATGCGCCGGCCGCCGCTTTATCAAAGATCATGACCGAGCCCGATTTCCTCAAAGATGGCCGCATTCTTATCGCGGGCCCCTGCGACTTCATCTTCGCCAGCGCGAAGCCGAACGATCTCCCGCCGCTCGGCCCGCCCGAGATCGCCTTCGCCGGCCGCTCCAACGTCGGCAAATCCTCGCTCCTCAACGCCCTGACGAATCGCAAGACGCTGGCGCGCGTCTCGCACACGCCGGGCCGCACGCAACAGCTCAATTTTTTCGCCCTCGGCGGCGCGCCGGGCGCGGAGCGCCTTCGCCTCGTCGACATGCCGGGTTACGGCTATGCGGCAGTGGGCAAGGAGAAGGTCGCGAGCTGGTCCGTGCTGATGCGCGACTATCTGCGCGGCCGCGCTTCGCTCGCCCGCGTCTTCGTGCTCGTCGACGGGCGCCGTGGCGTGAAGCCGGTGGACGCCGAAATGTTCGATCTTCTCGACCAGTCGGCGGTCTCCTATCAGGTCATCCTCACCAAGCACGACGAACTGAAGGTCGCGGAACGCGCCGAGGTTCTCGCCGCGACCGCCGAGGCGCTCTCGAGGCGGCCGGCGGCCTATCCCGAGATCATCTTCACTTCCTCGCATACGGGAGAGGGGATCGCCGAGCTGCGCGGCGCCGTCGCCCGGCTGCTTGCCGAACGAAACGCTTGAAAGCGACAGAAACTCCGGTCTAGTTGACGCGCCCGCGACGCCCCGCGGGCTTCTCCCTGCGAGGCCAGCCCCATGACCATCGACTCAGCCGACAGCGCGCTTCAGCAGGCCCGCATTCTCATGCAGGCGCTGCCGCACATGCTGCGCTACGACGACACGATCGTCGTGGTGAAATATGGTGGGCACGCCATGGGTGACGACAAGGTGGCGCGCGACTTCTCCCGCGACATGGTGCTGCTCGAGCAATCCGGCGTGAACCCGGTCGTGGTGCATGGCGGCGGGCCGCAGATCGGGGCCATGCTCAAGCGTCTCGGCGTCGAATCGCGCTTCGCCGACGGGCTCCGCATCACCGACGGGGAGACGATGGGCATCGTCGAAATGGTGCTCGCCGGGTCCATCAACAAGCAGATCGTCGGCTTCATCAACGCGGAGGGCGGCCGCGCCATCGGCCTTACCGGCAAGGACGGTCGCATGGTCAGCGCGAAGAAGCTGGAGCGGCCGGACGGCGTCGATCTCGGTTATGTCGGCGAGCCGGACAAGGTCGATACGACCGTGCTCGATCAGGTGCTGGGTCGCGAGCTGATTCCCGTCCTCGCGCCCGTCGCGCAGGGGCCGGGCGGCGCGAGCTTCAACATCAACGCCGACACTTTCGCCGGCGCCATCGCCGGCGCGCTCGGGGCCAAGCGCCTCATCTTCCTGACCGACGTTCCCGGCGTTCTCGACAAGGACAAGAAGATCATCGAGGAATTGCGCGTCGCGGACATTCCCGGCCTCATCGCCGACGGCACGATCACCGGCGGGATGATCCCCAAGGTCGAGACCTGCATGTACGCCATCGAGCGGGGCGTCGAAGGCGTCGTGATCCTCGACGGCAAGCTGCCGCATGCGGTGCTGATCGAGCTGCTCACAGATCACGGCGCCGGCACGCTGATCACGCGGTGAGTCCTATCGGCGACGCGCTCTTTCTCATTGCGGGCGATGGCGCGGCAGGCGCGAACTTGCGCCGTAGGTGCAAAAGCGACGGCCGCGTCCCATATGGGGGACAGTCGCCGGCTCGCGCCGCGACATCGTTGTTTCCATGCGGGCCGGCGCAGATGGGCGGCCATGATGGCCATACAGATGCTGAACACCGGTGAACGCGTGAACGAACGCTTCTCCCATATCGACACCTGGGTGTTCGATCTCGACAATACGCTCTATCCGCAGACCGCCGACCTTTGGCCAAAGATTGACGCGCGCATAACGCTTTTCATGATGCGCCTCTTCGGGCTCGACGCGATCTCGCTGCGCGCGCTGCAAAAGCATTATTACATGCGCTACGGCACGACGCTGCGCGGGCTGATGGTCGAGCATCAGGTCGACGCCGGACATTACCTCGAATATGTCCACGACATCGACCGCTCCTGCCTCGAACATAATCATTCGCTCGCCGAAGCCATCGCGGCGCTGCCGGGCCGCAAGCTGATCCTCACGAACGGCTCGCGCCATCACGCCATCGCGACGGCGAAACAATTGGGCGTCGACCATCTCTTCGAGGACATTTTCGACATCATCGCCGCCGATTTCATCGCGAAACCGGAGGCGGCGGCCTATGAGCGTTTCTTCGACAAGCTGAAGGTCGACCCGAGGCGCGCCGCGCTGTTCGAGGATCTGCCCCGCAATCTCGCCGTGCCCCACGCACGCGGCATGACGACCGTGCTGGTGCTGCCGGGCGCGGGCGAGAACGTCGAGCGCGAGGCATGGGAAATCGCCAGCGGCGACGAGCCGCATATCGATTTTGTCACGGATGATCTGGTGGGGTTTCTGGAGGAGATAGCGGCGCGGGCTTGAGCTTGCGCGCTGGGCGCAGCCGCGCCAAACTGCCGCCATTGCTCAAAATGGAGGCGTAAGCGATGAATTTGTTTCGTTCAGTTGCTCTGTTGGGCCTTCTTGCGGCGTCATCCGCGCCTGTGTTCGCTCAGGAGGGGATGGGCCGGACGAGCGTCCGCCAATTTGGGGCGATTTGCAACGGCGTGCATGACGACACAGAGGCTTTCGCCCGTGCCGTCGCCGCCAATGCCGGGGGCTTGCTGACCGTTCCCGCGGGCCGCTGCGTCCTCAGCGACACGATCGTGATCTCGAAACCCATCAAGATCGAGGGCGTTGGTCTGGGGAGCCAGATTTACGGACGCAACGACAAGACTCTTTTCCTACTGAAGGAGGTCAAGGGCGTCGTCATGCGCGACCTTTATCTCGGCTCGGCGTCCTCGGCGGCCGGGGTCAGCCTCATAGAGCTGGACAGGAGCCATCATAACGAGATTTCCGGCGTCACGATGCTCGGCGGCTATTACGGCGTCCATCTCGCCGGAGCGCTGCTCAACACCTTCAACGGCCTGCGTAGCGGCGTGAACATCAGAGGCTTTTTCGCCCCTGTTTCGGAAGGAAATCATTACTGGGTCTTCGCGGAGCGGCGCGATCCTTACGCCGCCAACGCCAACACATTCATCGCACCGGCGCTCGAAGGCGGAAAAAATGGCGTTTATGTGCGGGACCAGCCGCGCGCGAGTTGCACGGGGTGTCTGCGCGGCGGAGAGGGCAGCGTCACCATCGTCGGCGGGACGATCGAGGGCGTGAGGGGCGGGACGGCGCTCACGCTGGATCGTACTTTTCTTGCCTCAAACATCACCGGCGTTCATTTCGAGGCCAATACGCAGGACGTCGCCATCATCGACTCCGCCAATGTCCGCCTGACCTCCATCACCTCGCTTGGCGGGCCCGGCGGCTCAGGCGATGGAGGGATCAGGGTCACGGGTCTGAATGGCGGACAGTTCGTGCGCAACATTCAGATCAGCGACAGCGTCGTTCAGCAATTCTTCGCCGAGCCGAATGTAAGGCGGCTGCAATTGCAGAACATCGTCACGGATCTGCAATGCACATCGCCGGACAATGGCGCGCTCGCGCCCTTCATCACGCCACCGGCGCCCTTCGATCCCAGCGTCGTCTACGCAAATATCGGGCATAACTGCACCTGAGGCGCAGGGTCGCCAGCGCCGGGCTTCCAGACGCCGCCGGGGCGGCCGGCTCTCGGAAGCCCGGTTGACTCCCCCCGCCATACCCCTACAACCCGCCACAGCCTTCACACAGCATCGGGACATTCATGCCGCACACGGGACTCGAGACCCTCATCACCGCCGCCTTCGAGGATCGCGCCAATATCAACGCCGAGACGCAGGGCGACATCCGCCGCGCCGTCGACAGCGCGCTGCGGCTGCTCGACAGCGGCAAGCTGCGCGTCGCCGAGAAGATCGAGGGCAAGGACGGCCCGGATTCGTGGAAAGTGAATCAGTGGCTCAAGAAGGCCGTGCTGCTCTCCTTCCGCCTCAACGACATGTCGGTGATCGCGGGCGGGCCCGGCGGCGCGACGTGGTGGGACAAGGTTCCGTCCAAATTCGTGGGCTGGGGCGCTGGCGAGCATAGCGCGGCGGGATTCCGGTCCGTTCCGGGCGCCATTGTGCGCCATTCGGCCTTCGTCGCGCCGGGCGCGATCCTGATGCCGTCCTTCGTCAACCTCGGGGCCTATGTCGATGCGGGCACCATGGTCGACACATGGGTGACGGTCGGCTCCTGCGCGCAGATCGGCAAGAACGTACATCTCTCCGGCGGCGTCGGCATCGGCGGCGTGCTGGAGCCGCTGCAGGCGAATCCGACCATCATCGAGGACGACTGCTTCATCGGCGCGCGCTCCGAGGTCGTCGAGGGCGTCGTCGTCGGCAAGGGCTCGGTCCTCTCCATGGGCGTCTTCATCGGCGCCTCGACAAAGATCATCGACCGCGCCACGGGCAAGGTCCATATGGGCTATGTGCCGCCGTATTCGGTGGTGGTGTCCGGCAGCCTGCCGGGCAAGCCGCTGCCGGACGGAACGCCCGGCCCGTCCCTCTATTGCGCCGTGATCGTCAAGACCGTCGACGCGCAGACGCGCTCGAAAACCGGCATCAACGAACTGCTGAGGGACTGATGGCGATCGACGCCGAGCGCATCCGCTTTCTCTATCGCACGGACCAGGGCCGCGTGGATCGCGCGACCTGGCTGCGCGGCGTGGGCGCGCTTGCCGCCGTCATCGCGCCCTTCATGCTCGTCTGGACCGCGCTCTCGCCCTATACGGAGCATGATCTCACGACAGACCCGTTCTTCAAGCCGATGACCGCGGTCGCATATGCTTTCGTGATCATCTACGCCTTCGTCGTGCTGCTGGTCGCGATCAGTTTCGTCAATCTGTCGGCGAAGCGTTTCCGCGATCTGGGCCGGACCCCGCCGCTCGGCCTCGCAAGCCTTCCGCCCTTCGCCGCGCTCATCGCGGGCGCGACGCATTGGCTGCAGCCGCGCGTGGCGGAAGTGATGCCGATCTATTGGGTCTGGGGCGCGGACGCCGCGCTCGTCGCGGTGATCCTGTGGACTGTCTACGAGCTAGGTTTTTCGGAACCGCGCCCGAAAGCTTGAGCTTGCTTGACAAGCGACGGGCGCGCGCCGATCTTTCATTGCATGGCGAGACCTATCCAAATCGACGCGCAATGGGACGATGGCGCCCATGTCTGGATTGCGACCAGCCGCGACGCCCCGGGCCTCGTCGTCGAAGCGGAGTCATGGCAGTCGATGATCGACGAAGTGCGCGCCATCCTGCCGGACCTTCTCGAACTCAATGAAGGCGCAAGGACAGACGTGTCCTTGACATTCAGAGCGGAAACGCATCTCGCGCTTGCCGCCGGCTGATGGCCGATTTCTACCCGCAGCTTGTCTCGCTCCTTCTCGCCGCGGGATGTCGGCTGGTTCGGCCCGGCAAGGGCAGTCAGGAAATTTGGCATAGAGCGATCACGGGACGAAACTTCTCCTTGCCGCGCACCACGAAATCGCGTCATACGGCCAATGAGGTTCTGAAACAGGCTGGACTGCCGAAGGTTTTTTAGAAAATGTCGCAATCCCGCGCCGTCTCCCTCGCCCGCGATCTCATCCGCTGCCCCTCCGTCACGCCCGCCGACGCCGGCGCGCTGGACGTGGTCGAAAAGACCCAGAAGGCCATCGGTTTCGAGACGCATCGGCTCACCTTCTCCGAGCCCGGCACGCCGGACATCGACAATCTTTTCGCGAAAATCGGCTCTGGCGCGCCGCATCTCGTCTTCGCCGGCCATACCGACGTCGTGCCGACGGGAGACGTCGCGCGCTGGCGTTGCGATCCCTTCGCGGGCGAGATTGCGGACGGCAGGATTTACGGGCGCGGCGCGAGCGACATGAAGGGCGCCATCGCGGCCTTTCTCGCTGCGACGCTCGCCTATGTCGAGAAGCATGGCGCGCCGAAGGGTGCGATCTCCTTCCTCATCACCGGCGACGAGGAAGGCCCCTCGATCAACGGGACGGTGAAGCTCCTCGAATGGGCGCGGGCGCGCGGCGAGAAGTTCGACCATTGCATCGTCGGCGAGCCGACGAATGTCTCCGCGCTCGGCGATACGATCAAGATCGGGCGTCGTGGCTCGCTCAATGGCAGGATCCGCGTGCTCGGCAAGCAGGGGCATGTCGCCTATCCGCACCGTGCGGAAAATCCCGTGCCCGTCATCGCGCGCATCGTGGCCGCGCTGTCGGCGCACGAGTTCGATCGCGGCACGACGCATTTCGACCGCACCAATCTCGAGGTCTCGTCGATCGACGTCGGCAATCCGGCGGTCAATGTCATCCCTGCGGAGGCGCGCGCGCAGTTCAACATCCGCTTCAACGACGCCTGGACGATTCCGGCATTGCAGGAGCGCGTGAGCGCAGTGGTGCGGGAAGCGGCCGGCGCCACGAAGGCGGAAGTCGAGTTCCTGCCAAGCAACGCCATCTCCTTCATTACCGAGCCCGGCGATTTCACCGAACTCGTCTCGCATGCGGTGAAGGACATGACCGGCGTCACGCCGGAACTCTCGACAAGCGGCGGAACGTCGGATGCGCGGTTCATCACGCGCTATTGCCCGGTGGTGGAGTTCGGCCTCACGAACGAGACGATCCACGCCGTCGACGAGAATGCGTCCGTCGAGGACATAGACGTGCTGGCGGCGGTCTATGAGCGCATCATGACGCGCTATTTCGCGCGCTGATCATTCTATTGTGACACGCACGGGGCGTGAGGCGAGAGGCGCGAGCGCCAGCCGCGCCTCGATGCGATGCGAACCGGGCGTCATCGGCCAGAATACTGTTTCGTCGGCCCGCGCCAGCATAAAAGGCTGACCATCCACGACCCACAATATTTGCGCCTCGCGCGCGCCGCTCGCCAGTTTCAGCGCGAGCTTGTTGAAGCGCTCCGGTTGCTCCGGATTGCGCCAGATATGCATGTTGTGTTCCGGCGTGGCGATGACGAGAGCGCCGGCCCGGGTTTCCTCCATATCCGCGGCGCGCGTCGTGACCGCGGGCGCAACGGGTCTTTGGGCCGCTTCCTCCGGCCTCACCCATTCCCGCAGCGTCTGGGCGCAGGCGGGGCCGGCGTCGGCGCGGCAGAGATCGATGGCGACGCGATCGGGCGGCGGCGCGAAAGCCTCGGGCGCAATCTCGCCGGTTTTCGCGCCATGCAAATGCGCCATCACGGCATGCGCCAGCCGTGCCGCCGAGACGGCGCCGCCGATTCCGCGCATCGCGCCCGCGTCGCCGCGCCCCATCCACACCCCGACGATGTATTTGTGCGAATAGGCGAGCGTCCATGCGTCACGATAATTCTGCGACGTGCCGGTCTTCACCGCGACCGCGAAAGGATATTCGAGCGGACCATAGCGCGGGAAGGACGGCAGCCGCGCCTGCGGATCGGAAAGGAAGGACGTGATCAGCCTCGCGCTGTCGATCGACATGACGCGACGGGACGGGCTTCTCCGTTCGTCGCGCGCGAAGGAGAGATCATTCATCACGCCGTCGTTGGCCAGCGCGCCATAGGCGCGCATCAGATCTTCGAGCCTCGTCGGCAAGGCGCCGATCGCCATGGAGACGCCGAAGCTTTCCGCGGGCGCCTCCAGATCGTGCAGGCCGAGTTCGTGCAGGAAATGGAAATTTTCCTCCAGCCCCACGCGGCGCAGGAGATTTGTGGCCGGCACGTTGCGCGAATTGGCCAGCGCCTGGCGCGGCGTCAGGGGGCCGAGAAACTGGCCGTCGGCGTTGCTGACGCCGGAGGCGCCTTCGGCGGCGTCGTCGAGCAGATCGGTCGTCTTCAGCACGCCGCGCTCGAAGGCGAGCGCGTAGACGAAAGGCTTGAGCGTCGAGCCCGGCGAACGCTGCACGCGCGTGAAATCGAAAGCGCCGGCGCGCGGATCGCGATAGTCGGACGAGCCGACGTCGGCGATCACGGCGTTGGTTCCGCGCTCCGCGACCATCACCGCCACCTGCCGCGCGCCGGCCCCGCGGAATGTGGAGAGATAGCGCCGCGCGAGATCGGCGACGTCGCGCTCGACGCCGAGATCGATCGTCGCATTTATGCGCGGGTCGCGCGGCGAGGATGCGCGCACGCGGCCTTCGCGCGCCAGGCGCTCGTAACGCAGCGCCAGATGCAGCGACTCAGGCCGGCGCTTCGCCGCAAAGGGTCGCATCGCGCTCAATTCGCGCCGCGCCATTTCCGCCTGCGCGGCGTCGAGCGCGCCATCCTTTTCGAGCTGCGCGATGGCGTGACGCGCGCGCGCCGCCGCCAGCCGCAAACCGCTCTCGCGCGTGATGTTCATGCGTCCCGGCGATTGCGGAATGGCTGCCAGCAATGCGACCTGCGCCCATGACAGATCGTCGAGCGGCTTGTCGAAATAAAAGCGCGCGGCGTGCGCGACGCCATGACTGCCGAGCCCATAGGGCGCGAGGCGCAGATAATGCGCGAGCGTCGCCTCATGGCCATTGCGGCCGACGATCGCGAGGCCGGTCGCCGCCTCCCGAATCTTGTTGAGGAAGGTGCGCGGCTGCGGCTCCTGCATGCGCGCGACCTGCATGGCGATGGTCGACGCGCCTTCGGAGCGCCCATGCCGGAAGAGATTTTTCCACGCCGCGCGCAAGACCGCGCGCGCGTCTACGCCGCCGTGCGAATAGAAGCGCCGATCCTCCAGCACCAGGGTTGCAAGCGCGACGCGTTCGGGAATTCTTTCGAGCGGCCAATAGCCGTATTCGATATGTTTCCCGCCTTTCGCCTCGCGCGTGACATGGCCGATCTGCGTGAGAAAGGCGCCGTTGCGATCATAGACGATCTCGCCGCCGCGCGGCGCGACGAGATCGGCGCGTCGCATCGCGTCGTCGAGCAGCAGCGCCGCGCCGCGAAGCGTCACGGCGATCGACGCGAGCGCGACGAGGAGCGCTGTCCGGCGCATGGCTATTTAACGATCTCCACGCGCGCCCCCGTGCTCGCGCCGCGCACGCCTTTCTTGTACATCGTCTCGACCAGAGCCGGCGGCTGTGTGTAAGAGCCAGCCGTCTGCGCGCGCAGGCGGAAGGCGAAACGATAGTTTCCTTTCGGCAGCGAGTCGTAAGCATAGAAGACGCGATCGTCGCCGAACGAAACCCATGTCGGCGCAAGCGTCGGCGCGCTGGAGGGCTGCGCCTCGGCCGGCGCGGTCGCAATGTTCGGATTGAGCGGTTCGTAACCCGCGGCGATCGGCAGCGATATCGCGACATAGGTGCGGTCTTCGGGATTGACGACCTCCGCCGTCTCCTCGACGACGTCGCCCTGCGTCACGCGCAGCACGCCGCCGGTCGGCTCCAGCTTCTCCGGCGCCGCGCCGCTCTTCACACGCCAGCTCTGGCGCGTGATCGCGAAGCCCTCGCTCGCGGCCTGCGCTTCGGCGCCCGCCTCGGCGGGAACATAACGCGTCTCGACGAGCGCGATCAGCGGCGCATTGGAGTTGTTGGAGATCGACAGCGGCGCGTCGTCTTCGCTCAGGTGACGCGCGACAGGATTATTGGCGTCGATGGTGACGATTTGCGCTTCTCCTTCGCCGCGCCTGAAAGCGACGCCGATCGGCGCGACGGGACGCCGCCAGCCTTCCGCCAGGGCTTCGATCGCCGCGGCGTTGGCGTTGGTCGCGCCCCAGCCGTCGCCTTCTCCAAGGCGCAGCAGCGCCTCGCGCAACACGGGCGCACGGGGATCGGAAGGCGCGGCGAGCGCGGCGGCGCGCAGCATCTCCGCAAGGCTGCGCGTCTCGGACGGCAGAATGACCGGCGAGGCGCTTTCGGCCGCCTGTCCCGCATAGACCTGCGCGCCTCTGCGGCTCGCGAATTTCACGCGGCTCCACATCGTCTCGATGAGCGAGGCGACAATGCGCTGGTCGACATTGGGCAGACGCGCGGCGGCGCCGGCCATTTCCGCGACGCTTTCATTGGGCAGGAAATCCGCGCGCCGGGCAAATTCCGCGACGTAGGATTCGTCGAGCTTGCCGCCCTCCGCGAGCGCCGACAAGGCGGCGACGCGCTCGCGCATTTCCTCGCCGCCAAGCAGGCGCGGATAGTCGGAGCGCAGCGATAGTTGGAGAATATTCGCAAGCCGGTCGGTCAGCGTCTTGTCGATCGTCTCGCCCGAGCGCTGCGCCTGCGCGAGAAACGCATACGCCCATGCGGTCAGCGAGACATTGCCCTGCGCGCGCGGCCAGAAGGCGACGAGCCCGTCGCCATCGATGGATTGCTCGATCTGCTGCGCCGTCGATTTCACAATTCCCGACACGCGATCTTCCAGCCCCGCAGCCGCCAGGATCGGGGAAAAGCTCTTCAGCGCAAGGCCCGCGCGCGCGACCGACAGGCGCTGCTCCGTACAGCCATAGGGGTATTCGACGAGAGCGTTGAGCCCCGCGACGAGCTTCACCAATGCGGGGTCCGCCGCAACGATCACCTCTCGTGAGAATGTTTTTGCGCGCGCTGTTTCGCCTGCGGAGGCAAGCGTCCTGGTTTCGCCGGGCGCGATTTCGACGATTTCATATTTGCGCGTCGGTTCGCGATCGGGCTTGACCGGCAGGTCGATTTCGACGGCGTCCCTCGCGCGGTCCGCGTCGCGATCGATGCGGAAGGACAGTTTCGTGCTGTCTTTCGCCGACGCCGGAACGTCGGCGCGCAGATCGACGCGCACGGGTCTGTTCTGCGTCCATTCAATTTTGCGGCTCGTTTCCCCCGTCAGTTTCAGCTCGGGCGCTGCGATCGCCGTCTTGCCGGCGCCGCCGGGCCCTTCGACGACGCGCGCGACGAGGCCGATGTCGAAACTGTCGCCCGGCCGCACGAAGCGCGGCAACGCCGGCTGCGCCACGAGTTCCTGACGGATCAGCATCTCGCCGCCCGCGGCGCCGAAACGGTCCGGCCCGCTCACGGCCTTCGCGCGCAGCTTGAAGACGGTGAGCGTGTCCGGCAGCGACACCTTTATTTTAGCGACGCCGTCGGGACCGACTTTCACACTCGGCAGATAGATCGGAACGGGCGTGAAATTCTTGCGGACGGAAATATTGTTCTCCGCGCCCCATTCCTGCAACTCGCCGCCGTCGCCGCCGGCGATTTCTTCGAGCGGAATGACGCCGAAGGCCATGTTGCGCGTATCGCGCGCCGCCATTTTCGTCTCGCGCGCGACGATGAAGTCGGGCAGCGGATCGAGCGGGCGCTCCTTGGCGAGCGACAGCACCGCCTGATCGACCATCCAGAACGTCGCTTCGCCTGCGACCGGCTTGCCGGCATCATCGGAGAGGCGCAGCGTGACTTCAACTTCCTGTCCCGGACGCGCCTTGCCGGGATGTTCGAGCTTCACATTGACGATATTCTTGACCGGCGTGACCTCGATCCATTTCGTCGCGGCGATGGTGACGGGCTTGCCCTGATCGAAATTCGCGGCGGCTTGCGGCGCGCTGTCCTTCAGCCTTCCGCGCATGATGAGGAAATGGACCGCGAGTTTGGGCGTCTGCTCCTTCTTCACCGGCAGCGCATAGCGGCCGAAGCCGTTGGCTATGTCCACGAAACTGTAATCATAGACGCCGCCCGGCTGCTCGACGATCGCCAGCGCGCGCGCGTTCTGGAATGGCGACTGAATGATCAGCGTCGCCGTTTCGCCGGGCGCATATTTTTCCTTGTCGGTCGTGACCGTCGCGGAGGAAGCCGGCGGGCGCGCGAAAGTCACGGGCGTCTCGCCGCCGACGAAGAAATCGACGCTCACCTGCTGTCGGCGTTTCAGCCTGTCAAAGGCTTCGAGCTGCACGACATAGACGCCGGCCTCCTTCGCCTCCAGTTCGATTTTCTGCGCGTCCTTCGCGCTCGTCACCTTGCGCTCGAGGATCGTTTCGTCCTGCACCTGCGTGACATATTTCGCCGCGCCCTGCGCGAAGTCGCTCGCCTGCAGCGTGGAAATCCAGTTGCGCCGGATGAGGCGCAAAGTCATGTCGAGGCCCGCGATGGCGTCGCCCTTGCCGTCGACGGCGATAATCTCCGGCGTCACGGCGCCGGGACGCTCGACGTAGCGCGGCGTTTTCACGCCGAGCACGAAAGGCGGCAGCGCGATGACGTTCTGCACGTTTCGCACTTCGATTCCGTCGTCGCCCGTAACAGTCGCCTCGATCGAATAGCGGCGCGGCTGCGCGGTGGGTTCGATCGTCGTGTCGAAGGTCATGCGCGCGGCGCCTCCGGCGTCGGTGCGCTGGTCGCGCTCCAGAATGGCCGTGGATTTGAACTTGCCCTCGCCGGAGAAGCGCGCGTCGGTCGAAAAGAGAAAGCCTTCCCGGCGCGGCGGCGTGAACACATGCGGGAACTGCGCCGCGCGCCATTTGACGGGCCGCTCCGCGGCGAGCCCGCCGGCGAAATAGCGCGCCAGGAGATCGACGTCGAAGGTTCCGTCGAGCGCGACGGTCTGCGGCGCATTGAGCACGACTTCGAAGGTTGGCAGCCGATAGGCTTCCTTCTTGAAGCTGAACTGCCCGCATGAGAGCTCCTGCCCGGCGTCGGCGGATTCGGTCTCTGAGGTTTCCTCGCTATCGCTCGCCGTTTCCGCCTTCGCCTTTTTCGCCGGCGCGTCGGGTTCGAACTTCACGGCGTAGTCGCCCGTCGCGGGCGTCTGCGCGTCGAATTTGTGATAGAAACTTCCGGCGGCGTCGAGCTTGACGGGGATACGCCATTCCTGATTGCCCGGGCCGGTGACGACGAGCGTTCCGCCGTTCTTCGTCAGGGTCAACGCGCCGCCGCGATAGCTTCTCACAAAGCCCTTGATGTGCGCCGGCTCCTCGGGCCGGTAGATCGGGCGTTCGGAGAAGACATGGCAGAGCGTGCGGGCCTTCTCCGCGCGCGGCGCATCCGCGTCGCTGGTCCATGACAGCCATTGCGCTTCCGGCTTCGACCAGATTTCCTTCGAATATTCCGAAGGCGCGCTGTCGGGATCGATAACGAGCGTATCGAGCCCCTTGCTCACCACGACGCGACGCAACTCGCCGTCGCCGCGCTTGCCCGGACTCCAGGAGAAGAAGCCCGAAGAGTCCGTCGTTCCATTCGCCAGCGTTACGAATTTGTCGTCCTTCACGCCTTCGATCCGGATTTGCGCGCCGCTCACCGGCTGCGCCGTCGCGAGCGAGGTGACGGCGAAGCGCACGCGCGTCGGCTCCTCGATGGCGGAGAGCGACAGGTCGGTGACCTGCACGCGCAGCCATTTGCGCTTGTCTTCATCGACCGTGCGCAGGCCGACGAGATAGGTTCCCGGCTGTTCGCGTCCGGCGACGCGCGCGAAATCTTCCTTGAGGTCCAGCCCGAATTTGGCGTCGATTCCATTGCGGCGGATCGGCAGTTCGACGAGGCGCGACACGGCGGGCGAACCCAGGAATTTGACGCGCTCCCTGATTGCGTCGGCTTCGATATTGGCGCTCTCGCTCCAGCGTTTCGGCTCGTTACCCGGCAGCGGCGGCGCCTCGCTGTCGACTGTCTCGACGCCATGTTCGGGGAAGGGCCAGAAATCGCGCGACAGCGGGTCGATCGCATGGATGCGAATGTCCGCGCGGTCATAGCCGCGTCCGCGCAGCGGCAGAAGCTGCGGGCCGAGGCGTTCGACGACGCCGTAGCCGGCGTCCCATTGCAGCGCGGGCGTGTCGCGCGTGAAGGCGAAACGCTGCGAGAATGCGCTCGCAAGCGGGCGTCCGCGATTGTCGCGCATGGCGCCCGGCGCGATGGAAAGTTCATAAACCGTGTCGGTGAGGAATTTCGCCGAAACTTTGAGATGCTGACGATCGACCTCGGCCGCGAGATCGTCGACCGGCGGCGTAACGCGCAAAGCCTCGCGCGCGCGCAAAATGTCGAGCGCTTCCGGCTGCGTCGTGAAGGTTAGTGTAAGACGGCGTTTGTTCGTCGGCGTATAATTAGTGCCGACGTCGCCGCCTTCCTCCTCGCCGCTTTCGGGTGCTGGCGGCGAGTCGCCGTTCGACTGGCAGCGCAACACACCCGCAAGCTTGTCGTCGCTCCAGCCATGTCCGCAGGTCGTTTCCGTCACGGCGAAGGGCGGAGCGGTGCGCACGCGCAATTCGTAGTTCTCGTCGTCGAGGCCTGGCTCGTCCGAGAGTTTCAGGCGCAGTATCGCAACACGGCCGTCGGAGATCGGCTCGCGAAAGCGCAGGACATAGGTCTGCTCGCTGCTTCGCTCGGCGCGTTCGAGCGGGCGAATGTCGAAGGCCGAGGCGCTGAGCATTTGCCCGCCCTGGGGCGACACGCCCGGCGAAGGACGCAATTCGACCGTCATCAGCCGCTTCAGCGCGGCGACGTCGACGGGCTCGGAAAATGTGAGCGAAATCTGCGTCAGCTCGGGCGTGGGCTCGGCGTCCGCAGCCGGATTGGTCGATTTCGGAGTCGGCAGGAGCGCGACGAGTTTCGTTTCCGCGGCGCCGAGCTTCACGCTCAGGCGCGCGAGCGGCTTCCATGCTTCGGCCGGACGAAATTGCAGGGCGCGCGGACCGATCCACCGCCATTCGCCCGCGGGCTGCGGCGCGACGGCGACATATTTCCCGGGCGTGTCTTCCGCGCCGCCGGCCTTCGGTCCGGTATCGGCGGGAAAGAAGATCGTGAGGGGATCATAGCTGCGCAGGAAACGATCCGGCGTCACGCGCGCGCCGTCGGCGCGTTGCGCGCGGTCGAAGGCCGGCGGCGGTTCGGCGCGCACAGGCTGCGCGAAGGAGAGCGCCGCACAGAAGAGAAGGAGAAAAGACTTTTTCATCGAAGCGCCTTTCGGGCTCATTTTGCTTTGGTCTTTTTCATGCCGGCCTTGTCGAGCAATTCGGCCACAACTTCATCCGGCGGCGCAGCAGGCGGCGGCGAAATGCCGACAATCGCCGCGCGAATGGTCGTCGCTCCGGCGTCGGGCGGAACGCGCGCCTCGATGAAATAGCGGCCCGGCGAAAGCTTCAGCATTTGCGTCACGCCGTCGCCGAGAATCTTGCCGCTTGCGTCGAGCACGCGCGCGCTGACGCGATCGGGCGCGGCGCGCACGCCAATTCCAATGTCGCCGTCGCGAGTCGTTTCGAAGGAGAAGAGCGCGCTCGCGCCGGGCGAAACGGCGACGGGATCGTTCACGCCCTCATGCACGGCGATCACCGGCTGCGCGGAGACGTCGAGCGTTCCGGACAAGGCGCCGTCATGCGGGGCGTATACGTCCAGCGTCGCGTCGCCCGCCGCCATGTAGCGATGGAGTTCGACGCCGGAGGCGAAGGCGAGCGTCTCGCGTTTTCCGTTCTGCGTAAAGGCGACGAGCGCCGGCGCATTGCTCGAAGCGCCGATCATCACGGGGGCGTCGCCTTTCAGGGTGAAGCGCATCGCCGCGCCTTCTAGCGCGACGCGCTGCGGCGGCGCGAGCGGGCGCGCCGTCGGCTGCGGCCAGGGCGCGGCGCCGCCGCGTTCGATCCAGACGGCGACGAGGCCCGGCTTGTAGGCGATGATCGCTTCGCCAGGCCCGTCGAGCGCGAGGTCGACGCCGCGCGCAACGCGTCCACTTCGCGAAACGACGGTCGCGTCGGCGCCGATGACGATCATGCGGTCGCCCTTCTGCGCATCGACCGGCAGGGAGATTTCTCCGCCGGCGCCGAAGAAGCGCTTGAACGCGGTCTTCGCATTCAACGTCAGCGCCGCGTCGGGGAGGCGCGCAATCCGGGCGGGCAGGGGCGCGTCGCCGACATTGACCAGCCACCAGCGCGAGCCGGCGCCATGCAGGATGCGCGCGGTCGCCGCTCCATCGCCGAAGACGCCGTGCGCGTCGGTGAAGGCGGCGACGCCGCCCGCGAGGTCGAGCGCGAGGGGCGCGTCGGATTTGTCGATGTCGACAGGCTGGGCGGTCATCGGCGCGATGACGCCCGAGAAGAGCGCGCCGACGGAAACCGGAGCGCGCGTGTCGACGTCGATGGCGCGTAGCGCGACGCGCATCGCGCCGGCGCCGCCAGCGTTCCACAATTGCGGCGCGGCGTCGCCGGCGAGCGCCAGAGCCGCGCCGGGGGCGACGCCCATGCCGCGGCCAGCCTCGATTCCCGGCTGCGCGAAGGCGGAGCGCGCGAGCCACAACCGCGTCTTGCCCTTAGGCGCTGCGAGCGGCGGCAGTTGGGCGCGCTCGTTCTCGCCGATGTCGAGCGAGATTTCCTCACCCTTCCATTCGAAGGCGACGACGCGCGGCTTCGTCTTGCAGTCGCGCGTCATCAGCCACAGCGCCTGAGCTTGCGGGGCCAGGGGACCAGAGCGCGCGGCGCGCAGCAATTGCGCGGGCGCGGAACCCACGGCCACGCCGTCGGACGCAGATAGTTCGACAAGCGCGGCGTCGGGCGTCGCCGCCTTGGCGACGCAAATTTGCGGTGTCACGCCGTCGACGATCTCCGGTGTTATGTCGCCGGCGCCCCGCGCGCGTCGATCGATGCTTCGCGCGGCGATGGCAATGGGCGTTGCGCCGCCTCCGACAGGCCACACGACCGCGCGCCATTCGCTCTTGTCGTCGGGCATGGGCCACGCCGCCGCGGGCGCGACGCCGCGTTCGACGCCGATGACGCGCCAAGCGCCATCTGCGCCGCGGCGTTCGATGGACAAGGCGACTTCGCTATCGGCGCGCGCGGCGACGAGCGCGAGTTCTCCCGGCGGCGTGGCGGGGAGGCGCAGGCGATGCGCGCCGGCGCCCGTGACGACTGTCTCGCCGCTCGACGTCAGGGCGCCATCGTCCTTTTCGTCCATCAGCGCGAGCCGGATTTCGACGCCGCTTTGGATTTCTTCCTCTGTCGCGTCCGACGCCGCGCTTTCATCGCCAGCGCTTTCGCTGTTCGCGCTCTCGTCGCTCGAGTCTGAGCCTTCGCCTGACGGTTCAGCCACAACGCCGAGTGTCTCGAGTTCGAGCCGATAGTCTCCCGCCGGCAGGCGACGCGACATTGCGACATTCCAGTCGTCGGCGCGGGTCTGCAGGCGCTCGACGATGTCGCCCGTCACATTTTTCAGCACGCCGATCGTTTCCTCGTCGTCAAAGCCCGTCACATCGACGATGGCCTCGTGCGCAAGTGAAAATGCGAGGGTCGCGGGGAGATCGACGCGGCGCGGCGCGTCGGGCTGCAATTGTGCCGAAGTGAGTGAAATCTCGTAATCGAGGCGGTCATCGTGGCCGAGACTGCGCGCGTCGACGCGATAGTCTCCGGCGGCCAGTTTTCCCTTGAAGGGGCGGTCGCCGACCACCTTGCCGATCGACTCCTTTTCGCCTTTCACAATATCGCCGATCATGCCTTCGCCGATGGTCAGTTCGACGTCGGAGTCGCCATGCAGCGTGAAGCGCCAGACGTCGGGCGCGCGCGGCGCGTCCTTCGTCTGCGGTTCGCGCCATTGCAGCCTTTGCGGCTTCTCGAAGGGCAGGGCGTGTGGACCATGGCCTTCGAGGTCCGCCGCGGCGACGACGGGCGTGAGGCGCATGACCATGCGCGCCTCGACATCTTCGGGCGTGACGACGAGGCGATAGGCGCCGGGTTCGTAGCGGCGCGTCTCCCGTTTGAATTTGCCGGGCGGCGCGAGCGGCCAGCCGTCGGCGTCCTCGATGCGCGCGCGCCATTCGCGCTTCAGGCCGAGCAGGTCGATGCGATAATCGCCGGCTTTCGTGATTTCGAAAGGAACGACGGCGCCCTTGCCGGGTTCGAGCGTCGCGCGCGCGCCGCCGGCGTCGGTTACTTTCGCCGTCGGAGTCAGAATCGCGGGCGTGATCGAAAGGCCGAGATGGCCGGCGGATTCCTTTGCGGTGACGGCGGCGCGGTAGGCGCCCGCGCGCAGGAAGGTCGTCACCAGCCCGTTCTTGCCGGGGCCGTTCGCTTCGCCTTCGCCCAGTCGCGGCGTCGCGGTCGCGCCGACGCGCAGCGCCGTTTTCATGCGGCCGAGAGTCTCGATGCGGTAGAGGCCGCCTTCGGCGACGTCGAACCGCAGGTTTTTCGTTTCATCCTGAGCGAGATTGAAGAAAGCCGGGCGGCCTGCGGCGGCGCGGACGATCTTGCCTGCATCTTCGATCTTCGCCGATTCGCCGCCGTCGGTCGCCGGCGCGTCGGGAAGGAAGACGAGGCCGATTGCGCGATCCTTTTCGACGGGCGCGATTTTAACCGTGACGACGCGCTTGTCGTTCTCGATCTTTTCGTCGGCGAAGGTCAGGGCGACGTCGGCGCCTGTCTCGTCGCGCGCAATAATCTTGCCGGCTTTCGGCGTGCGCGTCGCCAGCGAGATTTCCTTGTTCGCATCCTGATGCAGGGCTAGCGGCGCCTTGTCGAGCTCCGCCGGCAGGGCGACGACGCGCGGACCGGTGAGGAGCCCCGGCGCGACATTGGCGAGGATGAGATAGGAACCGTCCTTTTCCAGCCGATGCTCGCCAAAGGAGATCGATGCGCGCGACGGCGGCGCGGTCGGCGCCGGCGCGGCGAGACCGGGCGGACCGAGCGTGACGTCGACCACGCCGCCGGAGCCGTTTTGCGGCTCCAGCACGAGGAAATAATAGCCCGCGGCGAGATCGTAGCGGATCGCGTCCTTGCCGTCGGCGCGCGGCGCCGATGTCCCCAGCGCCGGTTCGATCGTCGCGCGCAGCTTCACGCCCTTGACGTCGATCTCGACGGGACCGTCGCGCGTCGCCTCGAACAGAAGGGAGGTCGAGCCGAGGACGTTGAACCTGCCGCGCCACGCCTTGCCGACGCCGATGCGCGGGGCGTCCGAGGCTATTACGCGCGTCTTGCCGTCCTTTTCGAGCCGCGCGAGGAGCGCCGTCGCCGGAGCCTCGTCGCCCCCCTCGCCCGCGACGTCGATCGAGACGAGATGCGGACCTTCGGCCTCGAATATCTCGCGGTTCGACTGATGGACGGCGCGCAGATTGAACGCCTGTCCTTCAAGGCCGGAGATTTCCAATCGCGCCGGCGCCTTGCCGTCGGCGGCGACGCGCGCAATCGCGACCGGAGCGCGGCTCGTCTTGTCGATGATCGTCGTGTCACGCGCGCTCCCGCGCCTCGCGTCGAGACGCGCGGGCTTCTGCTCGGGGAGTTCGAGACGGAATGCGTCGTAGCTCGCCGGCGCCTCGAAACGCGCGGCGCCGAACGGGCCGATGACGCCCTCCGCAACGCCCGCCGCCAGCAGCGCCGGATCGGCGAGACGCAACATGAAAGGCTGCGTCGTCGCGCCGTCGGACCAGACGAGTTTTTCGCCGCCATAGGCCGTCACAACATAACGTCCGGGAGACAGCGGGCCTTCGAGACGCAGCCGCGTCATGTAGCGGCCGGGTTTCGTCTCGACGGCGCCGCGCTCGAAGGTGAGGTCGACGAGCGCCCCGTCGGATTGCCAGACGCGCAGGTCCCGCAGGGAGCGGCCGACGGCTTCGAGATAGACCGGACCCCCGGCGTTTACGTCGAGCGTGTAGGAACGCTGCTGAAGGTCGCCGAGTTCGCCGTTCTCAACCTTGCCCTGGACGAGCGAGGGACGCGACGCTTCCATTTCCGCAAAGGGCTCGGCCGCGAGCATGACCTTGCCGCTCGCGCCTTTCGCGCCGGCGACGCGAATTTTATACACGCCCTTGTCGAGCAGCGCATCGATGCGGCCGTCGCGCAGACCCGCAGCGCCGGCGGACTCCATCGGTCCGGCGACCATGTCGACGAGTTCGATGCGCGCGCCGGCGGGGCTCTTCGCCCGGATCGAGTAGCGCCCCGCAGCGGGGATTGTCAGCAGGCTCGCGCCATCACGGTCTGCCGGCAGATCTCTTGGCGAAAATTGCGCCGCGGCGGACCTCTGTTTCGTCTCCGCTATGGCGTCTCGGCCTGTCGAGGCCTGGGGCGAAATGAGGGAGGCCGCGAGCGCGGCCATGAGAGAAAACGCAATTCGCCGCATGAGGACACCATAAGAAGCGACGCGGGACAAAGAACGCTGAAACCATGCGCCGCGCGTCAAACATAGGGCGCGTCTCGGTGGAAAGTCGAGACGGGTCGAGCCCTTGTCTCTGTCGTCATACGGTCGCACGCCCGCGTCCTTTCGAGATTTGAGACTGCGGCTTTTTCCTTTAGATTAGGACCGCCGCTTCCGATTTGCGCCGGCGCACATCGGGAGCGGCGGCGACATTGGAGGCGATATGCGGCGTCCGCTGCTGGCGATCATGGTTATTCTCGCTGCGCTCGCCGCGGCAGGGCAGGCGGCTGCGAACATGCTGACCCTCGCCGAACCCGTGGAATTGCGCGCCGGGCCGGGAGCGCGTCATCGGGTGGTGGCGTCAGCGCCGGCGGGCGCGACGCTGGTGGTGCTGCGCGACGGCGAGCAATGGACGAAAGTCTCGCTCGATGGCAGGCGCGGCTATGTGGCGACGGCCATGCTCGTCGAAGCGCCGCCGGTCGCCGTCGCGCCCGCCGACGATCCCACCTGCGACTACGGCTACCCCTACTCGGGAAGCGGCCTGTTTTTCTCGCCGCCGCACACGCAGTTTCGTCACAGCGGTCTATTGGGATTCTTCCTCGGCTATCATCGCCGCTATCCCTGCTGAGCCGCATTTTCCGCCGCGTTCCGGCTGCGACATAATCGCGCGACGACCCGATATCGAGATCCTTCGGGCGTCGTGACGCGACCGGGCCGAACGCGTCAAATGCAAGCGCCGCCTAGCGCCGCGCATGTCGCAAAAATTTGATCTGTGACAATTGCGCGCACAAACGAAGCTTGGCTTTAAAATTTGATCAATATCAACTTCCGCGCTCTATTGCGCTGTACAATTCAACCTGTGAATCGAGGGTGAAAGAGTTGGCACAAGCCTCGCTTTCCCAAGCGGGGCCATAATTCTCGCATCCGCACGAAATTTTTGCGCAACCACTCGAGGACGAGACATCATGGAGCGCCCACCTCTGATCTCGAAACGCATGACCTTCGGCGAAATATCGCTGTCGGCGATCTTCGCGGCGCTCGCCGTCGCGACGGCCTATATTGCGACGAAAGCCTACACCCCGGCCTACGCCTTTCATGCGGCGACGTTCTCGCTCGGCTCAGTGGCCGCGGTCGTCGCCATACTGCTGCGTTACCGCGCGCGGCCGGCGACGCTCCCGCCGCTCGTGATCGACGGACGCCCGAACTACAATTACGGGCCGATCAAATTCACCTCGATCGCCGCGCTGTTCTGGGGGATCGCGGGCTTCACCGTCGGCCTCTATCTGGCGCTCGAACTCGCCTTTCCGGTCTTCAATCTCGATTTGCCCTGGATCAACTTCGGCCGCCTGCGGCCGCTGCACACATCCGCGGTGATCTTCGCCTTCGGCGGCAACGTGCTGCTCGCGACGTCCTTCTACGTCATGCAGCGCACGAGCCGAGCGCGCATCGCGGGCGATCTCGCGCCGTGGTTCATCGTGCTGGGCTACAACTTCTTCATCCTGATCGCCGGCACGGGTTATCTGCTCGGCATCACGCGATCGCATGAATACGCCGAGCCGGAATGGTACGCGATCCTGTGGCTCGTCGTGGTGTGGGTGACCTATCTGCTGGTCTATCTCGTCACGCTCGCGCGGCGCACCGAGCCGCACATCTATGTGGCCAACTGGTTCTACCTGTCCTTCATCGTGACGATCGCGGTTCTGGTCCTCGGCAACAACACCGAGATCCCGATCTCGATCTTCTCGCCGCACTCCGTGATTGTCTGGTCCGGCGTGCAGGACGCGATGATCCAGTGGTGGTACGCCCATAACGCGGTGGGATTCTTCCTCACCACCGGCTTCCTGGGCATCATGTATTACTTCATCCCGAAGCGCACGGGCCGGCCGATCTATTCCTACCGCCTGTCGATCGTGCACTTCTGGTCGCTGATCTTCCTCTATATCTGGGCGGGTCCGCATCACCTCCACTATACGGCGCTGCCCGACTGGGCGCAGACTCTCGGCATGGTCTTCTCGGTGATCCTGTGGATGCCGTCATGGGGCGGCATGATCAACGGCCTGATGACGCTCTCGGGCGCGTGGGACAAGCTGCGCACCGACCCCGTGCTGCGCATGCTGGTCGTGTCGGTCGCCTTCTACGGCATGTCGACCTTCGAGGGTCCGCTGATGTCGGTGAAGGCGGTGAATTCGCTGTCGCACTACACTGACTGGGGCATCGGCCACGTGCATTCGGGCTCGCTCGGCTGGGTGGCCTTCGTGTCCTTCGGCGCGCTCTACTGCCTGATCCCCTGGGTGTTCAACCGCCAGCTCTATTCGCTCAAGCTCGTGAACTGGCACTTCTGGATCTCCACGATCGGCATCGTTTTCTACATCACCTCGATGTGGGTGGCGGGCATCATGCAGGGCCTCATGTGGCGCGCGTATACGCCGCAGGGCTTCCTCGAATATTCCTTCGTGGAGACGACCGAGGCGCTGCATCCCGAATACATCATTCGCGCGATCGGCGGCGGCCTGTTCCTGATCGGCGCGCTGATCATGGTCTACAACATCTACCGCACCCTTGCCTCTCCCGCATTGGAGCCGACGTCGGACATCGCCGCGGCGCCCATGCCTGCCGAGTGAGGACGAAAGACATGTCGCAATCGACTCAACACGCGCCTTCCTCCGGCGGACTGCAAAAACTGCTGGAGACCAATTCGATCCTGCTCGTCGTCGCCATCCTCGTTCTGGTGTCGATCGGCGGCGTCTTCGAGATCGTGCCGCTCTTCTATCTGAAGAACACGATCGAGAAGGTCGAAGGGATTCGCCCCTATTCGCCGCTGGAGCTTGCGGGCTTCAACATCTACGTCCGCGAGGGCTGCTACACCTGCCATTCGCAGATGATCCGGCCCCTGCGCGACGAGGTGGAGCGTTATGGTCACTACTCGCTCGCCGCGGAGAGCATGTACGACCATCCCTTCCAGTGGGGCTCGAAGCGCAATGGTCCCGACATTGCGCGCGTCGGCGGCAAATATTCGAACGACTGGCAGCGCGACCATCTGCGCAGCCCGCGTTCGGTCGTGCCGAGTTCGATCATGCCGGGCTACCCGTTTCTCGCGACGACGCCGCTCAAATCGGAGCACATCGAAGAGCAGATGAAGACGCTGCGCATCGTCGGCGTGCCATACACCGACGAGCAGATCGAGAACGCGCAAGTCGATCTCAAGGCGCAGAGCGGGCCGGACGACCCGGGCGCCGCCGCCATGCAGAAACGCTATCCCAACGCCGTCCTCATGGACGTCGCCTCCAAGGGCGGCGTGACCGAGGAGGACGCGCTCATCGCCTATCTGCAGCACCTCGGCGTCTCCGTGGACTTCAAGCTCTACGACGACAAGGCCAACATCAGGTGATCCCATGAACGGAGCAGCGGCCGAAGTCGTATCGACCTATGAAGCGTGGCGCGCATTCGCGGCGTCATGGGGTCTGATCTTCTTCGGCGTGATTTTCCTTGGCGTCATCGCCTACGTCTTCTGGCCCTCGCGCAAGAAGTCGTTCGATGAAGCAGCCGAAATGCCTTTGCGAGAGGATGACGACGATGTCTCAGGACGCTGAGCACGGAAAGATCAGGATCGACGAACACAGCGGGGTGCCGACGACCGGCCATGAATGGGACGGCATCGAGGAACTGAACACGCCGCTGCCGCGATGGTGGGTGTGGACCCTCTGGGCGACGATCATATGGGGAATCGCCTATACGGTCGTTTACCCGGCCTGGCCGACTTTTTCGGGCGGCACGAAGGGGCTGTTCGGCTGGAGCTCGCGCGATCAGGTGGCGCAGGAGATGGCCGATCTGCAGGAGACGCGCGGACCGATCCTCGCCAAGATCAAGGACGCCTCGCTCGAGCAGATCGAGTCCAATCCTGAACTGCTGGCGGCGGCGCGCATGGTCGGCAAGGTCGCCTTTGCGACGAACTGCGCCGCCTGCCACGGCGCGGGCGGGCAGGGCGCCAAGGGCTACGCCAACCTCAACGACGACGACTGGATCTGGGGCGGCAAGCTCGCGGACATCCGGCAGACGATCGAGCATGGCGTGCGCTGGGACGCCGACAAGGCGACGCGGACCTCCGCCATGCCGGCCTTCGGCCGCGACGGCATATTGACGCCGGAGCAGATCTCGATCGTCGCGGATCATGTGCGCACCTACGCCGAAACGCCGGACTCGGATGCGCCGACGGCTGAGGGCGAGAAGCTCTACGCCGAGAACTGCGCCGCTTGCCACGGCGTCGAGGGCAAGGGCAATCCCGAAATGGGCGCGCCCGCGCTTTATGATCAGGTCTGGCTCTATGGCTCCGACAAGCCGTCCATCGTCGCCCGCATCACCAATGGCGGCGGCGGCGTGATGCCGGCCTGGAAGGACAAGCTCGACGAAACGACGATCAAGGCGCTCACCGTCTACGTCCATTCGCTCGGCGGCGGGCAGTAGGCGCGGCGTTTTGCCCGGCGTCCTTGTCCGGGCGCCCTCACGACACGATCTGCGAGTCGGAACTTTCCGACTTGCAGCAGGGCGACGACCGTATCGCCGACGGACGAGGCGCGTGGCGCGGAGTCCGAGACACAGCAGAGTATTCACTCATGTCCAGCGCAGACGCACATCAACCGCTCCTGGATGAACCCTTCGTCGAGCCCGAGAAGAGGATTTATCCCAAGAAGGTCGACGGCCAGTTCCGTCGCATCAAATGGGGCATCCAGTTCGCAACCCTCGCGATCTATTATTTCCTTCCCTTCGTGCGCTGGGATCGCGGGCCGAATGCGCCGTCGCAGGCCGTGCTCGTTGATTTCCCGCATCGGCGCTTCTATTTCTTCTTCATCGAGATCTGGCCGCAGGAAGTCTATTACGTCACGGGCCTCCTGATCCTCGCCGCGCTCGTGCTGTTCCTGATGAACGCCGTCGCGGGCCGCATCTGGTGCGGTTATATGTGTCCGCAGACGGTGTGGACCGATTTCTTCATGACCACGGAGCGCTGGATCGAAGGCGACTCGCGCGAGCGCATGAAGCTCGACTCCGGGCCGTGGACCTTCGAGAAGATCCGAAAGAAGGTCTCGAAACACTTCGTCTGGCTGCTCATCGCCTGGTGGACCGGCGGCGCCTGGGTGCTCTACTTCGCCGACGCGCCGACGCTCGTTTACAAGCTTGCGACCTTCCAGCCCGGCGCCGGCGAAGCCTATCTCTGGATCGGCATCCTCACCTTCACGACCTATGTCTTCGCGGGCGTGATGCGCGAGAAGCTTTGCCTGCACGCCTGTCCGTGGCCGCGCATTCAGGCGGCGCTGACCGACGAATATGCGCTCAACGTCACCTATCGCTACGATCGCGGCGAGCCGCGCATGTCGCTCAAGCAGGCGACCGCCGCGCGGGCCGCAGGTGCGCTGGCGGGCGATTGCGTCGACTGCGGCCAGTGCGTCGCCGTCTGTCCGACGGGCGTCGACATCCGCCAGGGGGCGAATCTCGGCTGCATCCAGTGCGGCCTGTGCATCGACGCCTGCGACGCCGTCATGGAGAAGGTTCACCGGCCGGCGCGCCTCATCGGCTATGACACGGAGATGAATATCAAGCGGCGCGAATGCGGCGAGACCTCGATCTATCGTCCCATCCGTGTGCGCACTGTCGCTTACGCCATTCTTATTCTCGCCATCGGCGGCTTCATGTCGGTGACGCTTGCGACGCGCGGCGACATGAGCGTCAGCGTGCTGCATGACCGCAATCCGCTCAGCGTTCGCCTGAAGGACGGCGGCGTGCGCAACGGTTATACTGTTCGCTTCTCCAACAAGAAGTCCGAACCGCGTCACTTTACCCTCGCCGTTGCGGGCGTCGACGCGCGCGCCGACGTCGTCGGGGTCGAACCCGACGCCAGCGGCCGCGTCGTCATCGAAGTCGGGCCGGATCAAACGCGCGAGACGCGCGTTCTACTTGCAACCCGCGGCGCGGCGGAGAAAAAGGGACAGACCCCCGTCGTCTTCACCGTGAAGGACATCGACAGCGGCGCGACAATCGACGCCAAGGATGTTTTCGTATGGCCGTGAGGTAGAAACATGAGCCTCGCCATGAGCAATATGCGCAGATCAAGGCCGGAGCCGCAGACCGATTACGAAGCCGGCGGTCGGCCGCTCAATGGATGGAAGGTGCTGGCGATGCTCGTCGGCTTCTTCGTCTTCGTCAGCAGCGTCAATGGCGTAATGATCTATTACGCCATCAAGACCTTCTCCGGCGAAGTCGTCGCCCATCCATATGAGCGCGGCCTCGCCTACAATCGCGACATCGCGCAGGCGCGCGAACAGGCGGCGCGGGACTGGAAGGTGGATGTGACCCTCACGCGCAACGCCGGCATGACGGAAATCCTCGTCACCGCGCGCGACGCGAAGGGCGCCGAAATCACGGGCGTCGAGATGAACGCCGCTTTTGCCTCGCCCGCTGACCTCTCCAGGGACGTTCGCCTCAGGCTCGAGGAGACGACGCCGGGCCGTTACGCCGGAAGGGCCGCGTTGCCTGCGGGTCAAAGAGATCTGGAGCTCAGCGCCAATCTCGGCGGCGCGCAGGTTTTCCGCTCCAGGAACCGCGTCGAGGTGAAATAGCAAGAGGGCGCGAAATGGCTGTTGCTTTCGACTTTGAAGCTTTCGTCACGCGCGCCGGGGACGGCGCGCGGCGCTTCGAGGCCGCCATCGACGGCATGACCTGCGCCGCCTGCATCGGCGAAATCGAAAGCGGCTTGCGCGACCTTCCCGGACTGGAGTCGGCGCGCGTCAATTACACCAACCGCCGCCTTGCGCTCGAGTGGCGCGATGACGGCTTCGACCTCGCGGGCGTCTTCGAGCGTCTGCGCCGCATGGGCTACACGCTGCATCCTTTCGAGCTTGCGGAAAGCGAGCGGGAGGAAACGGAGACCTCGCGCTGGCTGCTCAGATGCCTCGCCATCGCCGGCTTCGCGTCGATGAACATCATGCTGCTCTCCGTCGGCGTGTGGGTAGGCGGCGACATCGATCCCGAGACGCGCGATCTTTTCCATGGCGTCTCGGCGCTGATCGCCCTGCCGGCGGCGGCTTTCGCGGGTCAGCCGTTTTTCAGAAGCGCCTTCGCCGCGCTTCGGGCCGGGCGCCTCAATATGGATGTGCCGATTTCGCTCGGCGTGCTGCTCGCGCTCGGCATGTCGGTCTATGAGACGGTGACCCACGCGGAGCACGCCTATTTCGACAGCGCGGCGATGCTGCTGACCTTCCTGCTGCTGGGGCGCTTTCTCGATCACGCCATGCGCTGCAAGACGCGCGCCGTCGCCGCCAATCTCGCGGCCCTGCGCGCGCCGCTCGCCTGCAGATTGTCGGCGGAAGGCGCGGAGACGCTCGTGCCGCTCGCGCAGATCAGGCCCGGCGACGTCGTGCTCGTGCGTCCCGGCGAGCGTTTGCCGGTGGACGGCGTCGTAGCCTCGGGCGCCTCGCAGCTCGACGAAAGCCTCATCACCGGCGAGACGGATCGCCGCGCGGTCGCTTCGGGCGATCAGGTCTACGCCGGCAGCATGAATTACGACGGCGCGCTCACACTGCGCGTCGCCGCCGCTGGCGGCGCCACTTTGCTCGACGACATCGAGCGGCTGCTGGAGAAAGCCACCAACGCCCGCTCGCGCTATGTGCGGCTCGCCGATCGCGTGTCGCGGCTCTATGCGCCGATGGTGCATGTCGCGGCTTTGGCGACGGCGCTGTTCTGGCTCGCGCGCGGCGCGACTTTCCACGACGCGCTGGTGACGGCGATCTGCGTGCTCATCATCACCTGTCCCTGTGCGCTGGCGCTCGCCGTGCCGGCCGTGCAGGTCGTCGCGAGCGGGGCGCTCTTCCGCTCGGGCGTGCTGCTCAACAGCGCCGACGCCATCGAGCGTCTGGCCGAGGCCGACGCCATCGTTTTCGACAAGACCGGCACGTTGACCGCGCCGGAGCCGCGCGTCGTCAACGCGGCTGAAATCGACGCGCCCACGCTCGATCTCGCCGCGCGTCTCGCCCGCGCGAGCAGCCATCCGCTCGCTCGCGCGGTCGCGCAGGAGCGGCCCGCCGCCGCGGCGCTCGAGGCGCGCGAGGAGCATGGGCTTGGCGTCGCGGCGCTGGTCGATGGGACCGAGGCGCGGCTGGGTTCGCCGAATTATTGCGGGATGGCGGAAGAAGTCGCGCGGTTGGGCGCGCTCGACGCCGACATTTCGCTCGTCGCTTTCCGTCATGGCGACACGCGAGCGCTGTTTCAGGTGCGGCAGGTCTTGCGCAGCGACGCGGTCGGGACCATCGCCAATCTGAAAGCGCGCGGCTTCTCGATTGAAATCCTCTCCGGCGACCGCGCTGAGGCTGTCGAAAAGATCGCCCGCGCGCTCGACGTCGCCGACTGGCGCGGCGCGCTGAGGCCCGCCGACAAGGTCGCGCGGCTCGACGCGCTGCGCGCGGAAGGGCGCAAGGTTCTCATGATCGGCGACGGGCTGAACGACGCGCCGGCCTTGGCGAGCGCTTACGTCTCGATTTCGCCCATCGACGCGACGCAGATCACCCAGGCCGCCGCGGACGCCGTGTTTCTCGGCGAACGTCTCGCGCCCGTGCTGACGACGATCGATCTCGCGCGCCGCGCCCGCGCGCTGATGCGGCAGAACCTCGGGCTTTCGGTTCTCTACAATGTGCTCGCCGTGCCGCTCGCCATGGCGGGGCTTCTCACGCCGCTCATCGCCGCCGCCGCCATGTCGGGCTCGTCGATCCTCGTCACGCTCAATGCGATGCGCGGGGGCAAGGCCTCGACCGCAGGAAACCAGCCGGCGGAGGGGATAAGCTCGCGCCGCGACGCCTTCGCCCAATATGAGGCGCCGGCGGAATGACCGTTCTCCTCTTCCTCATTCCGCTCGCCGTGCTGCTCGGCCTCGTCGCTCTCGTCGCCTTCATGTGGTCGCTGAGAAGCGGACAATTCGACGATCTCGACGGCGCGGCGCATCGCGTGCTGATGGACGACGACATCGAGGACGAGAAGTGAGCGTCGATCAAATCGATGAAGACGCCATGCGCGTCGGGCGCCTCGCCTGCGCCTGTCCGCCCGGCGCCGACCGCGAAGCCGTCACCGACAATCGCGCGATCCTTGCTGCGTGCTTCGGCCTCGCGGTTCTGGCGCAGGCGCTGACGCTGACGGTTCTGCCGGAGCAGAGCCGACTTCTTGCGCCGACGGCCGAGCGCATGGGCTGGCCTTTCGCGCTGCTGCTCGTCGGCGCGGCGCTGGCGACCTTTCCGGCGGCGATGCTCGTGGACGCTTTCGGCCGTCGCGCGGCTTTCGGCCTCGGTGCGAGTCTCGGCGCGGCGGGCGGGGCGCTTTGCGCCTTCTCGCTGACGCGGGGGAATTTCTTCGCTCTCTGCCTCGGCGCCTTCTGGCTCGGACTCGCGCAGGGCTTTGCGCTCTTCTATCGGCACATCGCCGCGCAGGGCTCCGCGCGCGGCGGGCTCGTCGTGCTCGCGGGCGGGGCGGGGGCGGCGCTGGCGGCGCCGCTTGTCGTCTCCGTCACGGGAAGCCCCGGGGCGACGCTGCTTGCCGCTGCGGCGCTACATATCGTGGCGCTCGCCCTGTCGGTGCGATTGCCGCACGCGCTGCGCGGCGAGGCCGCTTCGCACGCGCAGGGGCGGCTGTCCGGGCGCTTCGCGCTCGCCACGCTCGCCGGCGCGGTCGCCTGGTTCGTCATGGCGGCGGGCATGCTGCATGGGCCGCTGACGCTCGCCGTCTGCTCCGCCGGGCCGGCTCTCATCGGCGGCGCGATGGGTTGGCATCTCTTCGCGATGTATGGGCCGGCCGCGCTCGCCGCGCGCTGGCCATCGCTGTTTCCGCCCATTCCCGCCGCGGCGGCCGGGCTCCTCATCATGTTCGCCGGCGCGGGCGCAATTTACGCGGGCGCCTCGATTGCGAGCGTTGCGGCGGGGCTCATCGCCATCGGCGTCGGCTGGTCGCTCGTCAATGTCGCGACGCTGCGGATGCTTCATGAAGCGGCGCGTCCGCCGTGCGCCGCTCTCGCGCTGCACGACTTCTGCCTGCTCGGCGCGGCGGCGGCGGGCGCGCTCATGTTCTGAACGATTTTTTGGAGTTCTGCCCTCTCGTCACGGAGGGGAGCCGGATTTGCGCCGGAGACCTGTGGCGGGTCTGAGGGAAGAGTCCCGGAATTGCTCGCACATTTGATCGTAGTTCCAAATCGCGGCTCCGATATGTTTGAGCCTGCCCCATCCCACGGTGCACATCGCCTCAGCCACGCGCTTCCACAGAGCCGGCGGCGCCAAATGGATCCAGCCCACCAACGCGACTGATGCAAATTCATCGTTGTCCACTCGGCGTGTCCACTTCGCGTCGGCGCGGTTCAATCCAAACTCCACCATGCCCGCTTCCGCAAAGTCGCCATGGTAAGAAAGTCTACTAACCCCTCGCCGGCCATAACCTCCCGCTTGTTATCGGTGGATCGCACGTCGAAAATATGAAGAGCCTCGATTCCCGGCTTTCGGCATTCAAGCAGAAAAACCGTAATCCATTTCGAGCTATTTCGGATGGAGCTGATGAGCCCGAATTCTCCGCCGCTCCCTTACTTGAAATCGGGCTTTTTGCTTGTGGATGCGGCTTCGGTTTTGAAAGTCGTGGCCGCTATATACCGCCTTCATGACCGGGGTTTGCTCGCGCGTCACTCGCGGGCTTGCGGTTCTCGAAACAGGTGATTGAAGTAGAGGCGTAGTGAACGAAGGTATGCCAACGATTTTCTGAATGACTCATGCGAATTTCCGATACTGTAATGTAGACGCTTACTGGAAGCGGATTATACGAATCCTGCCTTATCCAAAAAACGGAAGCGCTGCTTTCAATCGCAAAAAATGCGGAATAATTATTTCAAATGAAGATACGAAAGTCGACAGTGATACGCTGGACCTTAAGTGTAAATCAGGAATGTGAATTTGTGGAGCCAAGCGAGGAAATCGTAAACATCTTCGTTCCGACCGACGCTAATGACAAGCCCGTCAAGATTTCCTTCTTTTCTCCAGCCGCCGGAATGGATGTTTTCCATTTTCACTTCAGGGCCGACGGCGCAGATGAGCGGCGATTGAAACCATTGCTTAGTTTCAGCTCGGAGTTCAATCGTCTGGTGTTCCAGACGGAGGTCGTTCACAGCGGGTCGAGCCAATACAGGGATATGCGCTCGGCTCGTATCTTCAGCATTTCTCGCGGCTTCGACCTGTTCAGATCGGGCGCTTCAATGGAACAATGCTCAGCGTCGACGCCACGCTCGATTACAAGTCGAGTGTCGTGACGATAGATCACGATGTTCTCTTTACGCTCGTAGGGAGCGACGCGGGAAAATCGCTGATCGATTGTCTCGGACTCGATGGACCCGAGTCAGCCGAGGTGCACAGGATTCCCTTGGCTGTATCGTGCCATCTCAAGCGGCCCCTTCCCAACAGAACCGGACCGGTGGGAAACCTCTACATGCAGGCGCGCATTCTCGACTATCTGAGCGGCCTGGTCGACTTTGCGCTCGCGGAGAAAGTGACGAGGCCGACGGGCTACCGAGCGAGTTCCCGGGCGAAGGCGTTGCACGACTATTTGATCCAGATCGACGGTCCGATCCCGACTATGGAGACGCTGGCGAAGGAGTTCAATCGCTCGTCGAGGAGTTTGAACGAGGACTTTTCACGCGAATATGGAATGCCGATCCATGCGTTCATGATGGAGCATCGGATGAGACGCGCCCACGAGGCGATCGAAAACACCAACACGCCCCTGAAGGTGATCTCCGCGAACCTCGGCTATTCCCATGTGAACCACTTCAACGCCGCCTTTCGGCGCAAGTTCGGCTATCCGCCCGGATCGCTGAGAAAGAGCGGAAAGCCATGATCGCGGCGGGAGCGCTCGCCTTATAATCCGTCGCCGGCCCGCGCCAGCTCCATTTGCGGCGCGCGCGTGTCCGTGTCGCCGAATTTCGCGCGATAGACGACGAAATTCTCCATCACGCGCTGCACGTAATTGCGCGTCTCGGTGATCGGGATGCGCTCGACCCAGTCGATCGGATCGACGTTCGGCTTGCGCGGATCGCCATAGGCGTCGATCCACTGCTTCACGCGTCCGCCGCCGGCGTTGTAGGCCGCGAAGGTGAGGAGATAGGCGCCCCTGTATTCGCCAAGCAGAATCCCCAGATGCGCGGCGCCGAGCTGCGCATTGAAGGCGGGCTCGCTCAGCATGCGCGAGAGGTCGAAGCCGACGCCGTGCTGATAGGCCGTATGGCGCGCGGTGGAGGCGATCATCTGCATCAGCCCCATCGCCCCTGCGGAGGAAACGGCCTTCGGATCGAAGGCGCTCTCCTGCCGCGCGATGGCGTAGACGACCGAGCGCGACGCGGATTTCGGCAGGGCCTCGAAATTCGGCACGCCATAGGAGGGGAAGGCGACGTCGTCGAGCGGCACGCCGCGATATGAGGCGCTCTTGCCGAAGATGAGCGAGAGTTTCGCGTCGCGCTGGCCCGCGATCACCTCGCCCAGCGCGGCGACATGTTTCGGATCGGCGACATTCTTCGCCGCCTCGAGGGCGAGGGGCGCGGCGATTTCCTTGTCGCCGGTCGCGAGCAGAAGCTCCACGACGCGGACAGCCTCATGGCGCTGGTCGCCCTTCGTCGCTTCGGGCGGCGTGCGCAGCGGCTTGTCGGCGGCGCCGAGCTTCGCATTGGCCAGCTGGCCATAGAAGGTCGTCGAATGGGCGGCGGCCATCTGATAGAAGCCGCGCGCCCGCGCGTCGTCCTCCGGCGTCCGCATCGCCTCATAGGCGCGGCCGCGCCAGTAGAGCGCGCGCGACTTCTGGAGCGGCGTCTCGGCGACCTGTTCGAGCGTTGCGAAATGGCGTGAGGCGCGGGCCGGATCGTCGAGGAAGCGCAGCGCGATCCAGCCCGCCTGAAATTCCGCCTCGACCTTGTTGCTCGTCGACCTGGCGCGGTGCTGCGCGGCGATGACATAGGCGGTCTCGGCGTCGCCCATATCCAGAACCTTGCGCGAGACCTGACGGCGCTCCGCCCACCAGGCGTCGCCGTCGATGACGCGCTCGGGCTCCTGAGGCGCCTTGCGCAGCAGGGCGGCCGCCTCGGCGTATTTCTTGGCGTTGGTCAGCGAATGGACGCGCGAGAAGAGCAGTCCCGGATCATTCTGCAGCGACTGCGGGACGGAGGCGTAGAGCCTGTCGCCGCCGGCGCCGCCCCAGGCGGCGGCGCGGACGCGGGCGAGCAGCGTCACGTCCTTGCCGGCGAGTTCGGCGGCGCGCAGGGCGAGGGCGTTCTTGCCCGAATAGAGCAGCCGGTCGGCGCGGTATTTATGGTCTTCGACCGTGAGAAGGTCGCCGAGATCCTTGCGGAACATGGTCTCGAAGCTCTGGCCGAGGTCGTCCTCGCGCCAGGCGTCGCGGGCGAGCCGCGCGGCCGCCTCGAAATCGCCGTCGCGAGCCAGCGCCTTCGCCAGCGCATATTTGCCGTAAGCGGTAATGGGCTTCGAGTCGGCGAACCACGCCCTCACGACCTTGTCGGCCTGATGCTCGGCGACGAGCGATTCCTCGGCGCGCTTGCGCAGCCATTCGGCGGCGGGCCAGTCGGGATGGTCGGCGAGGAAGCCCGCGATGCGCTTGAAGCCCGCCTCCCTGGGATGGAGCCGCAGGCCCGCCCACCGCGCGGCGGTGTCGGGAAGCTTCGCCTGCAGATTCGCCGCGGCCTGTTCGGCGGCGGCGAAATCGCCGGCCTTATAGAAAGCGAGCGTCTGGGCGAAGACTTCGGAGTCGTCGCCGAGCAGTTTTGCAGGATCGAGAGGGCTCGGACCCGTTCCGCCCTTCAGCCATCCGTCTGCGGGGGCATAGGCCGCAAGCGGCGAGAGCGGGCCGTCATCGGCGCCGAAAAGCGCGGCCTGCGGCGGGTGCGCCTCCTCCGTGCCGGCGGGGACGCCGGTGACGAATCCGCGCAGCGACTCCTCGAGCGAGCCGACGCGCGAACGCCACGCGCCGAGGCTGAAAGGGACGGAGGGAATCCAGCGATTCTCCGTGCGTTTCGCCTCGCCGTCGCCCATGTCGCTGAAGCCCGTGAAAGCGGGCGTGATCAGCGCGATCGCGGTCGCCGTTGAAAGGAGCTTGAGGCGCGTCGAGACGCGAGAGGGCAACATCATCGAACTGCACTTCCGTTGTTGCGCAAAGGCTGCCCTCATTTCGTTTACGGAGCGTTAACCAACTCCCCGCCGGCGGTTATCGACACCGGAGCGCTCGCAAGGGCTTTTCTCGGGCGCCCCCAGCGGCTATGAAAGACGTCTTCCATCATACGGACGCGAATACGGCGGCTGTGAGGCGCGGGGAAAGCTCTGATTCTATGAGTAAAAAGCCGATTTTTCATGGGTCGATCACAGCTCTCGTCACCCCCTTTGCCAATGGAGAGGTCGATTTCGACGCGCTGCGGGCGCTTGTCGACTGGCAGATCGAGAGCGGCACGCATGGCCTCGTGCCGGTCGGCACGACCGGCGAAAGCCCGACGCTGAGCCATGAGGAGCACGGCCGCGTCATCACCGAGACCATCCGCGCCGCGCGCGGCCGCGTCCCGGTGATCGCCGGCGCCGGCTCGAACAACACGCGCGAGGCGATCGCGCTCGCGGGCCACGCCGAGCGGGCGGGGGCCGACGCCCTGCTGATCGTGACGCCCTATTACAACAAGCCCAATCAGGAAGGGCTTTATCTGCACTTCAAGGCGATCAACGACGCCGTCTCGATCCCGATCATCATCTACAACATCCCGCCGCGCTCGGTCATCGACATGAGCGTGGACACGATGCGGCGGCTGTCCGAACTGAAAAACATCGTCGGCGTGAAGGACGCGACCGGCAACATCGGCCGCATCTCGCTCCAGCGCGAGGCGATGGGGCCCGACTTCATCCAGCTTTCGGGCGACGACCTCACCGCGCTGGCCTGCATGGCGGCGGGCGCCCATGGGTGCATTTCGGTCGTCGCGAATATTGCGCCGCGCCTCTGCGCGGATTTGCAGAACGCCTGCCTCGCCGGCGATTTCGCAAAGGCGCTTGAGATTCAGGACAGGCTCGTGCCGCTGCACGTCGCCACATTCCTGGAGGCGGGCGTGACGGGCGCGAAATATGGCCTGTCGCTGCTCGGCAAGGTGAAGGAGGAGGTGCGCCTGCCGCTGGTTCCCTCCACGCAGGCGACCAGGGACCGCATCCGCGCCGCCATGGTTCACGCCGGCGTGCTTCCGGCCTAAGGAAATTCCGTGGCCCCGAAGCAGGACCCGAATTTCAAGGTCGTCGCCGACAACCGCAAGGCGCGCTTCCATTACGAGATCGGCGAAACCTTCGAGGCCGGGATTTCGCTGACCGGCACGGAGGTGAAGTCGCTGCGCACCGGCAAGGCGACGATCGCCGAAAGCTATTGCCACGTCGACCGGCAGGGCGAAGCCTGGCTGGTCAACGCAAATATTCCCGAATATCTCGCGGGGAACCGCTTCAACCACGAGCCCAAGCGCCCGCGAAAGCTGCTGCTCAAGAAGCGCGAGCTGGCGAAGCTGGCGCAGGCCGTGGAGCGCGAGGGCATGACCATCGTGCCGCTGAAGCTCTATTTCAATGCAAAGGGCCGCGCGAAACTGACGATTGCGATGGGTCGCGGCAAGAAACTGCACGACAAGCGCGAGGTGGAGAAGAAGCGCGACTGGAGCCGCGAAAAAGGCCGGCTGATGCGCGACAAAGGATAAGCCCGGCGGAGGCGCCGGGCTTTGGAATTCGCAGAAGGAAGCTTGACGAGGAGGATTACTCCTCGTCTTCCTCATGGCCAGCCGGAGCGGTCTGCGGCATGGGCCGGCGCTCCTGATAGCGCTGCATGCGCTCGGCGCGCTCGCCCGGATCGCGGCCGATCTTGCTGACGAGGTGGATCAGGTCGATGAATTCGTCCGCCTGGCGGCGCAGTTCGTCGGCGATCATCGGCGGCTGCGTGGTGATCGTGGAGATCACGGAGACGCGCACGCCCTTGCGCTGCACGGCCTCGACCAGCGAGCGGAAATCGCCATCGCCGGAGAAGAGCACCATGTGGTCGATATGTTCGGCCATCTCCATCGCGTCGACAGCGAGCTCGATGTCCATATTGCCCTTCACCTTGCGGCGGCCGAGAGAATCCACGAATTCCTTCGTCGGCTTGGTGACGACGGCGTAGCCGTTGTAGTCCAGCCAGTCGATGAGCGGGCGAATCGACGAATATTCCTGATCCTCGATCAGTGCGGTGTAATAGAAGGCGCGGATGAGGCGGCCCTTGCCCTGGAACTCGCGGAGCAGGCGCTTGTAGTCGATGTCGAATCCCAGCGATTTCGCGGTCGCATAGAGATTCGCGCCGTCAATGAATAATGCAATTCGCTCGATATCAGCCATTTCGTTCTCACGGTCGGGTTTATGCTGAGATGACATGACGACTTTTAAATAACGCCGTCAACCCACAGCGGCGTTCACGAGGGTCGTCTTGCCTTCTTCCTTCGTTCGGCTCTCGCCCGTTTCAATTCTTGCGTTTTGATGGGCCCGCGCTTGCAATCTATAGGAGAGTTGACAATTTCAGCCAAATCCCACACGCTTGCAGGCGCATCGTCGCCTAACCTGTTAAACGGATAGATTGCCCCGAAGATGCGACAGGTCAAGCGCGGCAGTTGCCGTTGACAATAATTTTAACAAAGTTTCTCCAAGATCAACCTATCTAAATCCTTGCAGCGCTTAAAATCAATTCAAAAATTCCGGAAAAGTACGGAGCTTTCTACGATATGTGGAGCTCTCTACGAAAGAAGCGTCATGCGCGGCTGAGGCGGCCCCCGATGCCTGGATTGAGTCGTCGCTGTTGATTAACGGGGGATTCTGGCGTATCAGCCTTCATTCCCCTTCCTTACAGGAGTTCTGCATCAGATGGCGCGCGTCACCGTCGAAGATTGCATTGACAAGATCGAGAACCGCTTCGATCTCGTTCTTCTCGCGGCGCATCGGGCGCGGCTGATTTCCTCTGGCCAGCAGATTCTCGTCGAGCGCGACCGCGACAAAAACCCGGTCGTCGCCTTGCGCGAGATCGCCGAGTCGGCCCTTGCTCCCGAGGATCTGTCGGAAGACTTCATCCACTCGTTGCAGCGCCATGTCGAAGTGGACGAGCCGGAGGCCGAGGCCGCTCCGGCGCTGACGCCGGCGTCGGGCGCAGGCGACTTCGAGGGCGAAGCCCAGTTCGACCGCATGACCGAGGAAGACCTCCTGCGCGGCCTCGAAGGGCTCGTGCCCCCGGCCGAGGTCGAGGACGAGGGCGAGTAAGCCCCGTCTTCGCCAACGAGGCGCGGTTTTCGGCTTCTCCTGTTTGAGACCGCCGCCAAGCTGGTCTACACTGGTGAAAACTCCCAGCGGCCGGGCGTCGTTTGTCGCGTAGCGCGTAGCTTGCGTCGAACGCGGCGGCGGCGCCGGCCGCGCTGCAGGTCGGCGGCTGTCGCGCATGATGCGTCAATATGAACTCGTCGAGCGAGTGCGGAAATATAATCCGCGCGTCGACGAAGATTTGCTCAACCGGGCCTATGTCTACGCCATGAAGGCGCATGGGCAGCAGACCCGCGCCTCGGGCGACCCCTATTTCTCCCATCCGCTGGAAGTCGCGGCGATCCTTACCGATCTCAAGCTCGACGACGCGACGATCGTCGCGGCGGTGCTGCACGACACGATCGAAGACACTGAGACGACCCGCGAGGAGATAGACCGTCTTTTCGGCGAGCAGATCGGCAAGCTCGTCGACGGCCTCACCAAGATCGAGAAGCTGGATCTCGTCTCCAAGCAGGCGCGGCAGGGAGAGAATTTCCGCAAGCTTCTCCTCGCCGTCGCGGAAGACGTGCGCGTGCTGCTCGTAAAGCTCGCCGACCGTCTGCACAACATGCGCACGCTGCATTTCGTGCCGCAGGAAAAGCGCGCCCGGATCTCGCAGGAAACGCTCGACATCTATGCGCCGCTCGCCGGCCGCATGGGCATGCAGCGCCTGCGCGAGGAGCTGGAAGGCCTCGCCTTTCGCCATCTGATGCCCGAGGCCTATCAGACGATCGAAGAGCGGCTGCATGATCTGCGCACGAAGAACGGCCGCATCATCAAGCGCATCGAAGACGAGCTGACAAAGGAATTTTCGAGGCGCGGCATAGAGGCGGCGGTCACCGGGCGGCAGAAGACGCCTTATTCCGTGTGGCGCAAGATGGAGCGCAAATCCGTCTCCTTCGAGCAGCTCTCGGATATTTTCGGTTTCCGCATCATCGTCGGCGCGGTGGAGGACTGCTATCGCGCGCTCGGCGTCATTCACACCAAATGGCCAAATGTTCCGGGGCGCTTCAAGGACTACATCTCGACGCCCAAGCAGAACGACTATCGCTCGATCCACACCACTGTCATCGGCCCCGGCCATCAGCGCGTCGAACTGCAGATCCGGACGGCGGAGATGCACGAGATCGCACGCTTCGGCATCGCCGCCCATGCGCTCTACAAGGACGCGACCGGCGAAGAAGGCCGCGAGGAGCTGGCGAAGGAAAGCCGCGCCTTCCGCTGGCTGCAGGAGACGCTGGAGCTGCTCGCCCATGGCGACAGCCATCCCGAGGAGTTTCTGGAGCACACGCGGCTCGAATTGTTCCAGGATCAGGTCTTCTGCTTCACGCCCAAGGGCGGGCTGATCGCCCTGCCGCGCGGCGCGACGCCGATCGATTTCGCCTACGCCGTGCACACCAAGCTCGGCAATTCGGCGGTGGGCGCCAAGATCAACGGCCGCGTCGCGCCAGTCCTGTCGCCTTTGCAGAACGGCGACGAGGTCGAGATCATCCGCGCCGACGGGCATGTTCCGCCGGCGGCGTGGGAGGCCGCGGTGGTCACCGGCAAGGCGCGCGCCGCCATACGCCGCGCCACGCGCGAGGCCGTGCGCCAGCAATATGCGGGGCTCGGCCGGCAGATCATCGAGCGGGCCTTCGAGCGCGCGGGCCGGGCCTATTCGGACGACAAGCTGAAGGCCGTGCTGACGCGGCTGGCGCGGCCGTCGATCGACGATGTGCTGGCGGCGGTGGGGCGCGGGGAAATCTATTCCGGCGACGTGGTGAAGGCCGTCTATCCAGACTTCAGCGAGGAGCGCAAAGGCGGCCCGACGCCGATGGGGCCGGGCGAGCCGGGCTGGTTCGGCGTCAAGGCCAACGCCAATGTCGTGTTCAAGGCCCCGGACGCCGTCGACGGCGCGCCGGGCGCCATCCCGATCCGCGGGCTGCGCGGTGACGCGCCCGTGCGCTTCGCGCCCGAGGGCGGCGCCGTGCCGGGCGACCGAATCGTCGGCATTCTCACGCCGGGCGAGGGCATCACCATCTATCCGATCCAGTCGCCATCCCTCACCGCCTTCGACGACCAGCCCGACCGCTGGCTCGACGTGCGCTGGGACATCGACGCCGACACGCGCGAACTCTTCCCCGCGCGCATCGTCGCAACGGCGATGAACGAGCCGGGTTCTCTCGGGGCGCTCGCGACGCTGATCGGCGAGACGGGCGCCAATATCGACAACATCAGCTTCCGGGCCCATTCGCCAGACTTCCGCGAGATGACTTTCGATCTCGAAGTTGCGGATCTGAAGCACCTGACAGACGTCATCGCCCGGCTGCGCGCGAGCCCGCTGGTGAGCAAGGTGGAGCGGGTGATCGGGTGAGGAGCGCGGCGGATCGAGCCGCCGCGCATTGTCGATCAGAGGGCGCCTTCATCCGTCTGGGACATCACGTCGGCGACCTTGCCGCGCTTGACGAGACAGCGCCACGGCGCTTTCTCCGCGCCGACGCCGACCGTCACGGTGTTGTTCGCCTCCGATGAGACGGCGCTGATCACCACCACTTTCGGATTGTGCGTCGTCTTCTTCACCGCCTTCAGGCAGGCTTGCTTGTCGCGCTTCGGCACGTCGTCGTAAACCTTGGCCGACTCCGGCCTGGCTGGCTCCGACGGGGCGCTCTCGACAGTCTCCTGTTCAACGACCTGGCACACGCCATTGGCTCTGTGCGGCCCGGTATAGGAGACGATCAGCGAACCCGAATCCCGCGCAACGCTGATGGTGACGCCGCCCCCCACGATCTCGGAATAATTCGCGTTCTTCGAGCGGACCGTCGCTCTTTTTCCGTTCAGATAAGCGCGGCCGGCCCGGTCGGTTTCGACTGAGATGTCCGTTGGGCATTTGGCGGCGAAGTAGGGAACTTTCGCAAACGCTGCGCCTGCGAAAAGCATGACAGTCACGGCTAAAGAAGCCGCGAGACCTCGAGCTTTCATTTACCAACTCCTTATTGCAAAGATTAAGTTTATCCCAAGTAAGGCCGATTTATACATCATATTTATTTACCAGCGAATACGGCTCTATGATCAATCCCCACATTGATTCATGGAAATTTGTGTAAATCGAGATTTGCGCCAGGATCATGCTCCTGATTTCTGTAGACTTTTCTTGGGCAAGACTTCCTGCGGAAAGCCTGGCGTCCGCCGCCCGCCCCAATGGCAATCGCCCCCCGCGCGCGCTAAGAAAGCCGCATGAACACCAAATCCCTCCGTCTCGGCGTCAACGTCGATCACGTCGCCACCATCCGCAACGCCCGCGGCGGGCCGCGCCCCGACCCCGTGCGGGCGGCGCTGCTCGCTATCGAAGCTGGCGCCGACGGCATTACGGCGCATCTGCGCGAGGATCGCCGCCACATCAACGACGCCGACATGGCGCGGCTCAAGGCCGCCATCACCCGGCCGCTCAATTTCGAAATGGCCGCGACCGGGCAGATGCTCGACATCGCGCTCGCCACCGCGCCGCACGCCGTCTGTCTCGTCCCCGAAAAGCGCACCGAGCGCACGACCGAGGGCGGGCTCGACGTCGTGGGCGGGCATGACTATCTCGCGCCCTATGTCGATCAGCTCGCGCGCGGCGGCATAAGGGTTTCGCTGTTCATCGAGCCATCGGAGGAGGCGATCGACGCCGCCGTATCGATCAGGGCGCCGGTCGTGGAGCTTCACACGGGGGCCTGGTGCCATGCGGTGGAGGTGCGCGATCTCGCCCTTGCCGAGCGGGAGTTCGCGCGCGTCGAAAAGGCCGCCGCCTACGCCGCTGAGCGCGGCATCGAGGTCCACGCCGGGCACGGGCTCGACTATGAGACCGCGCGCCGCGTTTCGGCCCTGCCGCAGATCGTCGAGCTGAACATCGGCCATTTCCTCATCGGCGAAGCGGTCTTCGTCGGTCTCGCCGAGGCCATCCGGCAGATGCGGCGCGCGATGGACGAGGGCAGGGCGAGCGCCGCATGACGCGCCGCCTGGCAAGAACCGGCTTCCTCATCCCGAGGAGCGCGCCGGGCGCGCGTCTCGAAGGGTAATGCGCGTGGAAAGGCGCAGCTTCGATGATTCTCGGCTTCGGCAATGATCTCTGCGACATCCGCCGCATCGAGCGGGCGCTCGAGCGTTACGGGCAGCGTTTCACGCGCCGGATCTACACGGACATAGAGCGCGCGAAGTCGGATCGCCGCGCGGCGCGCGCCGCCACCTACGCCAAGCGCTTCGCCGCCAAGGAGGCCTGCGCCAAGGCGCTCGGCACAGGCATAAGACAGGGCGTGTTCTGGAGGGACATGGGGGTCGTGAACCTTCCCTCCGGCCGGCCGACCATGGCGCTCACCGGGGGCGCGGCCGCGCGGCTGGAGGAGATGACCCCGCCGGGCATGCGCGCCGTCATCCATCTGACGCTCACGGACGAATATCCTCTCGCGCAAGCGCAGGTTCTCATTGAGGCCGTGGCGTGCTAAGCGGGGCAAGCCGGGCAGGCCGACGCCGCCCAACGACGAAGGAGTGAGGCGGCTTGAGCAGGAACGTCCCGGTGGCTGACAAACACGAAGAAGGCGGTCTGCTGGAAACGATCAAGGTGATCGTCCAGGCGCTCGCCATCGCGCTCGTCATTCGCACGCTGCTGTTTCAGCCCTTCAACATCCCGTCAGGCTCGATGATCCCGACGCTTTTGATCGGCGACTATGTCTTCGTGTCGAAATACGCCTACGGCTATTCGAATTACTCCATGCCCTTCGGCCCCAACATCCTGCCGGGCCGCATCCTTTCCTCGCCGCCCAAGCGCGGCGACGTGGTCGTTTTCAAGCTGCCGCGCGACAATGAGACGGATTACATCAAGCGCGTGATCGGCCTGCCGGGCGACCGTATCCAGGTCATCGAGGGCCGCCTCTACATCAATGGCGTGATCGTGCCGCGCGAGCCGATCGAGAAGGCCCGCACCGAAAGCCGCGAAGGCCGCGAGGTTCCGGTTCCGACCTACAAGGAAACCCTGCCGGGGGGCGACGGCTATCCGGGCGTCGAGCACACGATCATCGAGATCGAGGGCGACCACGGCATCAACGACAACACCGAGCTCTTCGTCGTGCCGCCGGATCAATATTTCATGATGGGCGACAATCGCGACAACTCCACCGATTCGCGCATCGCGCCGGATCTGGGCGGGGTGGGCTATGTGCCCTTCATCAATCTCGTCGGCCGCGCGGAGATCATCTTCTTCTCGGTGAAGAAGGACGAATCTGCGCTCGCCTTCTGGCGCTGGCCGTGGTCGGTGCGCTGGGATCGCCTGTTCAAGCCGGCCCATTGAGCGCGCGATGGCGCGGGCGAAAGTCGATCTCGCCGCCCTCGAGGAGAGCGTCGGACACAGGTTCGCCGACCAGTCCCTGCTGCGATGGGCGCTGACCCATGTCAGCGCGTCGTCGCAACGGCCCGAGTCATACGAACGGCTGGAGTTTCTCGGCGACCGCGTGCTCGGCCTCGCCGTGGCGCACATGCTTTACGAGGCTTTTCCCGGCGAGAGCGAGGGCGAACTCTCGCGCCGCCTCGCCGCGCTGGTGCGCAAGGAGACCTGCGCGGAAGTCGCGGAGATCTGGGGCGTCGGGCCCTATATGAGGCTGGGCGAGGGCGAGGCGCAGACCGGCGGCCGCAAGAAGCGCGCGATTCTCGGCGACGTGTGCGAGGCGATCATCGGCGCGGTGTTTCTGGACGGCGGCGCTGACGCCGCCGGGCGTGTGGTGCGCGCGGGCTTTGGCCCGAAAATGCTGGAAGCGGGGCGCGACCTGCGCGACGCCAAGACCGCGCTGCAGGAATGGGCGCAGGCTCGCCGGCTCCCGCCGCCGCGTTACCGGCTGATCGCGCGCAGCGGGCCGGACCACGCGCCCTCATTCGAGATGGCGGTGGACATAGAAGGCTTCGAATCGGCCGGGGGAGCCGGCGCCTCGAAGCGTGTCGCGGAACAGGCGGCCGCGGCGGCTTTCATGGCGCGCGAGGGCGTCGAGGACGGAAAGGGATCGACGTGACCGAAGAAAACGCCGCTGGACAGGAAACGCGCTGCGGCTTCGCGGCGCTCGTCGGCGCGCCCAACGCCGGCAAGTCGACGCTATTGAACCAGCTCGTTGGCGCGAAAGTGTCGATCGTCTCGCGCAAGGCGCAGACGACGCGGGCGCTCGTGCGCGGCATCGCCATCGACGGACCGGCGCAGATCATACTGGTCGATACGCCCGGCATCTTCAAGCCGAAGCGCCGGCTCGATCGCGCCATGGTCGCGAGCGCGCTTTCCGGCGCGACCGACGCCGATGTCGTCGCTCTGCTGGTCGATGCGCGAAGGGGGCTCGATGAGGAAGTCGAGTCGATCCTGACGCAGCTTGCGGAAGTGAAGGCGCCGAAGATTCTGGTGCTGAACAAGATCGACGTGATCGCCCGCGAAAAGCTGCTCGCGCTCGCCGCGAAAATGAATGAGCGCGGGAAGTTCGAGGAGACCTTCATGGTCTCCGCGCTCACCGGCGACGGCGTCGGGGATCTGCGCCATGCGCTCGGAAAGCGCATGAAGGCGGGGCCGTGGCTCTACCCAGAGGACCAGCTCTCCGACGCGCCGCTGCGGCTGCTCGCCGCCGAGATCACGCGCGAGCAGATCTATGAGCGGCTGCACGACGAACTGCCCTATCAGTCGACCGTCGAAACCGATTCGTGGACGAACCAGAAGGACGGCTCGGCGCGCATCGAGCAGACGATCTATGTCACCCGCGAGGGGCAGAAACGCATCGTCATCGGCGAGGGCGGGAAGACCATAAAGGCCATCGGCCAGGCGGCGCGGCGCGAGATCGCGGAGGCCGCCGAGCAGCCCGTTCACCTTTTCCTCTTCGTTAAGGTTCGGGAAAACTGGGCGGACGATCCGGAGCGCTACCGCGAAATGCGTCTGGAGTTTCCAAAGGGCGGGTAGTATCGACGATCGAAGCAGATTCTGCGGGGAGGGAAAATGTCGGAGAAACGCAAGGTCACGACCGTCTATCGATATCTGACCGGCCCTGACGACGTCTCCTTCTGTCATCGCGTCACACAGGCGCTGAGCATGGGCTGGCAGCTCTATGGCTCGCCCACGCTTACTTTCGATTCCGCAAAGGGCCGCGTCATTTGCGGACAGGCTTTGACCAAGGATGTCGAAGACCTGGAATACAAGCCGGACATAAAACTTTCCGAGGTCTGAGCCCGAAATGGAATGGCGCGACGAGGGTCTCGTGATCGGCGCGCGAAAGCACGGCGAGACTTCCGTCATTCTCGAACTGATGACCCGCCAGCATGGCCGCCACCTCGGCGTCGTGCGGGGAGGCCGCTCGCAGGCGATGCGGCCCGTCCTGCAGCCCGGCAATCTCGTGGTCGCCAGCTGGCGAGCGCGGCTGGAGGTCCATCTCGGCGCCTTCGCCATCGAACCGCTCGCTTCCCGCGCTGCACGTTATCTGGATCGCGGCGCGGCGCTGCACGGCGTTGCGGCGCTGGCGGCGTGGCTCCGCCTGCTTCCGGAACGCGATCCTTACGAGGAATTGTTCGAAATGGCCGACGCCATCGCCTGCCGGCTCGATGCGGCTGACTTCGCCGCGCCATTGATGGCGCGATTTGAACTGGCGTTGCTGGGCGCGCTCGGTTTCGGCCTTGATCTCGGCGCCTGCGCGCTCACCGGCGCGCGCGATGATCTGGCCTATGTGTCGCCCAAATCCGGCCGCGCGGTGAGCCGTGAGGCGGGCGCGCCCTGGCGGGAGCGGCTGCTGCCCTATCCGGCGTTCCTGCGAGAGGCGAGTGATGTGGCCGCTGTCGATGACGTCGCCGCCGCCTTCCGGCTGACCGGCTATTTTCTCACCCGCGACGTGCTGGCGCCGCGCGGCGTGGCGATGCCGGCTTCACGCGCGCTTTATATCGACGCCCTTGCGCGGGCCGCGGCGTGAGAACCGGCTCAGCGCAGTTCGTCGCAGATGATTCGCGATTCCTTGCTCGTCACGCCATATCCCTCGTCGGTGTCGACGAGGATCTCGCGACACACCGCCTGCATCCCTTCGTCGTTGCGGGCTTCCTCGCGCGCGGGCGCGGCGCGGCGGCGCGCGGCGTGAGCCGAATCAGCGACGGAAAAGAACGGGAATTCGAGAGCTTGCGCGGCGCCGGCAAAAATTGACGTCATGGCCAGAAGCGTAAGGATTTTCTTCATTTTCGCCTTGCTGGAGGGATGACTGAAATTCGCGCGTCATAGCGCCGCGCCATCGAAGCGGCTACTTTTCTAAAGGAGGCGGCCGCGGCGCGGCAAGCGTTAAAATGCAACTATTTCGGGTAAAAGAAAAAATGCCGTCAGGGCTGGCGGTTAGACTTGTGGATTGACGACGGCGCGCTTGCGCCGTCGGCTCGCGGCTCATAGGACGGGCGCGGGCGCGCGACAACAGGATCAGGTGAATGGCGCAAAAGGGCGGTTCGGCGGGCAGGGGCAAGGGCGGCGGCGAGGAGACGGCTCCGACGCCGGTCGATCTGCGCGAGGCGCTGGAAGAACGCTACCTGCGTTATGCGCTGTCGACAATCACCGACCGCGCCCTGCCCGACGCGCGCGACGGTCTGAAACCCGTTCACCGTCGCATTCTCTACGGCATGCATGTGCTGCGGCTCGATCCCGGCGCGCCGTTCAAGAAATGCGCGAAGATCGTCGGCGACGTGATGGGCTCGTTCCATCCTCATGGCGACCAGGCGATCTATGACGCTCTGGTGCGTCTCGCGCAGGATTTCTCCTCGCGCTATCCGCTCGTCGACGGGCAGGGCAATTTCGGAAATATCGACGGCGACTCGGCCGCCGCCTATCGCTACACCGAAGCGCGCATGACGTCCGTCGCGCGCGGGCTGCTCGAAGGCATCGACGAAGACGCGATCGACTTCAAGCCGAATTATTCAGGCGAAGAGAAGGAGCCGATCGTCCTCCCCTCGGCGCTGCCGAACATGTTGGCGAATGGCGCGCAGGGCATTGCGGTCGGCATGGCGACGTCGATCCCGCCGCACAATCTCGCCGAGCTCTGCGACGCGGCGCTCTATCTCATTTCGCATCGAAATGCGACGAGCGAGCAGCTGCTCACTTTCGTGCAGGGGCCGGATTTTCCGACCGGCGGCATTATCGTCGACAGGCGCGAGGAGATCGTCGAGGCCTATCGCACGGGGCGCGGCTCCTTCCGCGTGCGCGCGCGCTGGACGAAAGAGGAGCTGCCGCGCGGCGGCTGGGTCGCCGTCGTAACGGAAATTCCCTATGGCGTGCAGAAGTCGCGTCTCATCGAAAAACTTGCGGAGCTGATCTCGGAGCGCAAGCTCCCGCTCGTCGCCGACGTGCGCGACGAGTCTGCGGAGGACGTGCGCATCGTCCTCGAACCGCGCTCGCGCAACATCGACGCGGCGCTGATGATGGAGACGCTGTTCAAGCTCTCCGAACTCGAAACGCGCTTCGGCATGAACATGAATGTTCTCGTCGACGGCGTGACGCCGCGCGTCGTCTCGCTCGACGAGGCGCTGCGGCAGTGGCTCGATCACCGGCGCGAAGTGCTGCAACGCCGCTCGCGCCACAGGCTCGCCGCGATCCTGCGCCGCATCGAGCAACTGGAAGGCATGATCATCGTCTTCCTCAATCTCGACGAGGTGATCCGCATCATCCGCGAGGAGGACGACGCCAAGGGCGAGCTGAAGAAGGCGTTCAAGCTCACCGACCTTCAGGTCGATTATATTCTCGACACGCGCCTGCGGTCGTTGCGCAAGCTCGAGGAAATGGAGCTGCGCCGCGAGCTGAAAGAACTCACGGACGAGCGCGCAGACATCGAGGCGCTGCTGGCCGACGACGGCAGGCAATGGAAGACGATCGCCGCCCAGGTCCGCGAGCTGAAGAAGATTTACGGGCCTCAGACTGAAATCGGCAAGCGTCGCACGACCTTCGAGGACGCGCCGGCCGCGGTCGATCTCGATCTCGCGGAGGCCATGATCGAGCGCGAGCCGATCACCGTCGTCGTTTCGAAGAAGGGCTGGATTCGCGCGCTGAAAGGCCATGTGCAAGATCTGTCGACGCTGCAGTTCAAGGGCGACGACGAACTGGATACGAGCTTCTTTGCTCAGACGACGTCGAAGATCCTCGTGCTCGCCACCAATGGCAAGGCCTATACGCTCGACGCCTCGAAACTGCCGGGCGGGCGCGGGCATGGCGAGCCGATCCGTCTTTTCGCGGATATCGACGAGGATGCGAGCGTCGCGCGCGTCTTGCCGCATGAGCCGCAAGCGTCATTGCTGCTCGTCGCCGACGACGGGCGCGGCTTCGTCGTCGCGCAGGACGATCTGCTGTCGTCAACGAAAAAGGGCCGCGCCGTGCTCAATGTCGAACCGCCGGCGCGTCTGAAGGTCGTCACGGAGGCGGCGGGCGATCATGTCGCGATCATCGGCGAGAACCGCAAGCTCCTCGTCTTCCCGCTGGAGGAGGCGCCGCGCATGGCGCGCGGAAAGGGCGTGCGCATGCAGCGCTACAAGGACGGCGGCGTCGCGGACGCAAAGGTGTTCTCGCTCGCCGACGGGCTGACATGGACGGATTCGTCGGGCCGCGTCTTTACCGTCGAGAAGCTGGAGCTGAAAGAGTGGATCGGCCACCGCGCCGAAGCCGGAAGGCTGCCGCCGCGGGGGTTCCCGAGGAATAACAGGTTTGGGTGAGGCGCCCGACAGGCGCCCGCGCGTTCTTCCCGCGGGGGCAGAACGCAATCACGACGGCTTCGAGAAATCCGGGATCCTGAAAAACAGCTTCCCCTGCCGCCACATTGTGAACGCGACGCCGCCCGCGACGACGGCGAATACGCCGAAGCCGATATAGAGGTAGAACTCCTCGTCGGTCATGAGGCCGACGGAGAAGGGGTGACGGCCCTCGTAGCTTTTGGCGCCATTGTCGCTGACGAGCTTCGCGTAGAGCACGTAATTGCCGGGCTGTTTGAAGTCCTGATCGAAATTCACCATCCCGTTGCGGAATTTCTGCACGGGCAGGCGCCCGACGACATCGGCCTCGGGGTCGGCCTCGCCGTTTGGCCCCTTGCTGCGCAGGATGCGAATGTCCCAGTTCATGTCGCGCAGCTCATTGTCCGAGGCGTCGAGGACGATGACGCTCGGGCCGGTGTCGGGCAGGGCGACGCATTCGCGGTCGATGTTCTTCTTCGGCTGCATGGCGACGAATTTCATCGACTTTTCGCCCAGCGCGATGGGGCAGTCGGGATCATAGTAATGCCAGCCGGCGGCGCGGGCGGGTTGCGACGAAAGAGTCGCGGCCGAAAGGATGAAAAGCGCCGCGCCGAAAAGAAGTCTGCTCACGTTAACCCCTCGCCCTCACATCCCTGCGTCCAGAACCGCCAGCATCTGGTCCATCGCCAGCGCCGGCTCGGCGCATTTCGAGTCGCCGACGATTCGCGCCGGCACGCCTGCGACAGTCTTGTTTGCGGGCACGGAGTCAAGGACCACCGAACCCGCCGCGATCATGGCGCAGCGGCCGATCTCGATATTGCCCAGCACTTTCGCGCCGGCGCCGATCAGCACGCCGCGACGCACCTTCGGGTGCCGGTCGCCGCGCGCCTTTCCGGTGCCGCCCAGCGTCACGCCATGCAGCATCGAGACGTCGTCCTCTATCACGCTGGTCGCGCCGATGACGACGCCGGTCGCATGGTCGATGAACACGCCCTTGCCGATGACGGCGGCGGGGTGAATGTCGGTCTGAAAAATCTGCGACGAGAGACTCTGCAGGGTCAGCGCAAAGTCGCTGCGGCCGTTCTTCCACAGCCAATGCGCCAGCCGGTAGGTCTGAAGCGCGTGGAAACCCTTGAAATAGAGCGCCGGCTCGATCAGCCGCGTGCAGGCGGGGTCGCGCTCGACCACCGCGAGCAGATCAGCGCGAAAGGCCTCGGCGATCGACGGGTCGCGCGCGAGGCAGGCCTCATAGGCCTGGCGGATCGCGGCGTAGGAGGCCTCGGGGCGATCCAGCCGCTGGGCGACGCGATGCGTGACCACGCCCGCAACGGAATCCTGCGCCAGCACGGCCGGATGGATGAAGCCGCCAAGCTCGGGTTCGCGGCGCAGCACGTCTTCCGCTTCGAGCCGCATCCGCGCGAGCATCGGGTCCCCTTGCGTGAAGTCGATGACTTTCGCGGATTGTTCGCGGGTGTCGACGGCCATTCGGGCTCTCCTCTTGCGCCCGCTATATAGGGGTTTTCTATCCCGAAATCATCCCGCCCGGCGCGCCGGCCTCAGGGGCGCGCCGACAGGAACTCCAGCACCGCCTGCTTGTAGAGGCGGTCGCCGACGGCGCGGTTGTGGTCGCGGCCGGGAATGTCGAAAATTCGCACATTGCGGAACAGGGGCTGCAACGGCGCGGGATCGCCGGCCACGTCGTCCCGCGTTCCGACGCAGATGAGCACCGGGCTCTCGATCCGGGCGAGAAGCGACGGCTCGATCGCCTTGCGCGCGCCACGCACGCAGGCGGCGAGCGCGGCGAGATCGCTGCGCGTCGATTCGGCGAAGCCGCGGAATATCTTGAGCATCGAATTGTCGATGTCCTCGATGCGCTCGGCCTCCATGGCCTCCGCAAGACCGCCCGGCAGGCCGGCGTCCTCGACGAGATACTGGCCGATGCCGCCGAGAACCAGCCCGCGCACGCGCTCGGGATGCGCCAGACTCATGACCGTGGCGATTCGCGCGCCCAGCGAGTAGCCCATCACATCGGCGCGCTCGATGGCGAGATGATCGAGCAGGTTGATCACGTCCTGCGCCATGATATCGAGCGAATATTGCGCCGGATCGTAGAGTTTCTGCGATCTCCCGTGACCCCGGTTGTCGAAGGCGATCACGCGCCGGCCGTCCTCGGTCAGCGTCTTCACCCATTGGGTGAACATCCAGTTCACCGCATGGGTGGAGGCGAAGCCGTGAATGAGAACGATGGGCTCGCGCCGATCTTCTGTCAGGGGCTCGAAATCCGAATACGCAATCTCGACGCCATTCGAGATGAAAGTTTCCATCATGAATCCCGGTTAGACCCTTCTACTTAAACGCAAAAACGCCCTGCGCAAGCGTTGTGTGGCCAAATTCAAAACCGCTATTGCCAATCGGGCCGCTTGCCGTTAAACGAGCGCAAGTCGTCGCCGCCTCCGGGGCGGTCATGAGACGACAGGGCGCCCGTAGCTCAGCTGGATAGAGCACCAGACTACGAATCTGGGGGTCAGAGGTTCGAATCCTTTCGGGCGCGCCATTCTTCCGCATCACGCCTTCTTCTCGACTGCAGTAGGGAAAGTGCGCCCCTGCGGCCATGCCGTGGCCGGTCGGGGTCTTTCGCCGCTCGGGATGTTAAATATGGCGGCAAGGGCGAGCGGGAAGCGACTCCGCGCGACAAGAAATGTCGCAGTATTTTCACGTAGTGCCTTCGCGCGCCGGCCCATGCCGGATTGGCGATCAGCGGTGATGGCGCCGCCGCTTGCGCGCGCCCGGATTCGGCGCGATCGACGCAGCGAAGTTCCCCGACAGGCGAAACCGTCGCGCGAGATCGCAGGCTTCTTTACGTAAACGCCGAAAATTCGCCACGCCCGCAGGAAAAATGGCGCAACTGCGACTTCACTCGATTGTGACAGAGCGCCGCTCTAGATCGGTTTGTAGGCCGTTATCTTTGCAGCAACGGACGGAAACAGACATTCAACGGGAGAAGGAAATATGGTGCGCAAACTGTTCATCGTCGCCGCCGCCGCCAGCGTCGTCGTCCTGTCGGGTCAGGCTCTCGCCTGGCACTCGACGCATGAGCGGCACATGCGCGAGCATCACGGCCACAACGGCTACGGGCGCCACCATGACAGGCATTGGCGCCACCATCATGATTATCACTGGGGCAAGCACCACCACCACGGCGTTCATCTCGAGGGCTCTCACTGACGCCGGGTCGCGCGATTCGCCAGACAAAATGAAAGCCGCCCGCGTTTCGCCGGCGGCTTTTTTTTCGGGAGACTCCTCCGCCTCCGAGCGCCCGCGCGATGGGGCCGGGCAATTGCGCCCTCGCTCGCGGGGCGCTAAAAACGCGGCCTTCCATCCACAGCGACTTACGCCGGTTTGCAGCGGCGATTGAGCGCGTCAGGAGGCAAATATGGTTGCGGTCACATTCCCCGATGGGGCGTCCCGTCAGTTCGAAGCCGGCGTCACGGGCTTCGACATCGCGAAGAGCATCTCCCCCTCCCTCGCCAAGCGCACGGTGGCCATGACGCTCGACGGCGAACTGGTCGACCTGATGAAGCCTGTAAAACAGGACGCGAAGATCGAGTTCGTCTCGCGCGAGGACCCGCGCGCGCTGGAGCTCATTCGCCACGACGCCGCCCATGTGCTGGCGGAGGCGGTGCAGGAGCTTTATCCCGGCACGCAGGTCACGATCGGCCCGGTGATCGAGAACGGCTTTTATTACGACTTCCATCGCGCCGAGCCCTTCACGCTCGAAGACCTGCCGGTGATCGAGAAGAAGATGCGGGAGATCGTCGCGCGCGACGCGCCCATCGTGCGCGAGGAATGGGACCGCGACCACGCCAGGACCTGGTTCATCGCCAAGGGCGAGACCTTCAAGGGCGAACTCATCGACAGCATCAAGTCCGACGAGCCGCTGAGCGTTTACAAGCAGGGCCATTGGCTCGATCTCTGCCGCGGCCCGCATCTGCCCTCGGTCGGCAAGATTGGCACGGCCTTCAAGCTGATGAAGGTCGCGGGCGCCTATTGGCGCGGCGATTCGACGAAGCCGATGCTCAGCCGCATCTACGGCACGGCCTGGGCCACGCAGGAGGAGCTCGACGCCTATCTGCATCGGCTGGAGGAAGCCGAGCGCCGCGACCACCGCCGCCTCGGCCGCGAGATGGATCTCTTTCATTTCCAGGAGGAGGGGCCGGGCGCGATTTTCTGGCATCCGAAAGGCTGGACGCTCTTCCAGACGCTCGTCTCCTATATGCGTCGGCGACAGAAGGCGGCGGGCTACACGGAAGTGAACACGCCGCAGGTGCTCGACCGCGCGCTGTGGGAGACGTCGGGCCACTGGCAGACCTATCGCGAGAACATGTTCGTCACCAAGACGGAAGACGAGCGTATTTTCGCGCTGAAGCCGATGAACTGCCCCGGCCATGTGCAGATCTTCAAGAACGGGCTGAAGTCCTATCGCGACCTGCCGGTGAAGATCGCGGAATTCGGCGTCGTGCATCGCTACGAGCCGTCCGGCGCGCTGCACGGCATGATGCGCGTGCGCGCCTTTACGCAGGACGACGCGCATATCTTCTGCTCCGAAGACCAGATCATGGACGAGGCGCTGAAGATCAACGACCTCATCCTGACGATCTACCGCGACTTCGGCTTCGACGATGTCGTGGTGAAGCTCTCGACGCGCCCGGAAAAGCGCGTCGGCTCGGACGAGGCGTGGGACAAGGCGGAAGCCGCCCTCGGCAAGGTGCTCGACGAACTTGCCAGACGCGGGCTGAAGACGAGCATTCAGGAAGGCGAGGGCGCTTTCTACGGGCCGAAGCTCGAATATACGCTGCGCGACGCCATCGGCCGCGAATGGCAATGCGGCACGACTCAGGTGGACTTCAACCTCCCGGTGCGATTCGGCGCCTTCTACATCGGCGCCGACAGCGACAAGAAGATTCCGGTGATGATCCACCGCGCCATGTTCGGCTCGCTCGAGCGCTTCACCGGCATTCTGATCGAGCATTTCGCCGGCCATCTGCCGCTGTGGCTCTCGCCGCTGCAGATCGTCATCTGCACGATCACGCAGGAGGCCGACGACTACGCCTATGAGGTTGCCGCCGCCGCGCGAAAACTCGGACTCAACATCGACATCGACGCGCGCAACGAGAAGATCACCTACAAGGTGCGCGAACATTCGCTCGCCAAGGTTCCGGTGCTTCTCGTCGCGGGCAAGAAGGAGGCGGCCGAGCGCACGATCTCGATTCGCCGTCTCGGCTCGCAGCAGCAGACGCAGATGGGAATCGACGAGGCGCTGGCGCAGCTGGCGGCGGAAGCGACGCCGCCGGACGTGAGGTCCTAGGCTTCGAGTCTCGAGCCGCCATATCTCCCCGCAAGCAGGGAGGTATGGCGGTCGGAGACCGTCGGGCAGGGCGCTGCGTCGACGCCGAACATTTGCCCCTTCCGGACCGCGCTTTGCGGGGCGAGTCTCCCTGCAGCGGGTGGGCGGCGCAAGCTGGCTCGTGAGCTTTTCTAGGGACTGAAAATCAAATACCCCCACGGCCGGTCAAACCCCGGCCCTGCGGTCTGCCGCCAGCCGCGACCGGCCAGCGTCCGCGCCACATAGCGGTTGAACCAGCCATGGCCGACGAGCGCGACGTCGCCCTGCGCCGACGCTTCCAGCAGTCGTTCCGCGCATTGCCCGGCGCGGCTGCGCAGATCGTCGCGCGCCCCGGCCAGCGCGGGGGAAAATTCTCCGCGCGCCCGCGCGAGGATCATCCACGCGATCGCCGGAAGTTTCAGCGGCAGATTCGGCGTGAGCGGCGGAGCTTCCCGAAAGGCCGATTCGCTCACATCGGTTGTAACGCCAAGCCGCGCCAGGGTTTCCGAAACACGCGGCGCGTCGCTCGCAAGGACAGTCGCTGCTCCGCCGACGAGTCGCGCAACGTCTTCGGGCGGCAGGGCGTCAGCCTCTATCCCGGCACGTTCATAGGCGTCGATATAGGCGCAGAACTCTCGAAACGACAAAAGCCCCGACGCCTTGACAGCGACGGGGCCATGTCGGACCAGAATGATCGAAGGCAATTACGCGGTGGCCGCGCTCTGCTTCTTCTCGATCTCGCGCTTCAGCACGCGGGCGTTCTGCGAAAGCTCCTCGTCGCGCGCCTTCACGAGGAAGGCGTCGAGACCGCCGCGGTGCTCGACCGAGCGCAGGGCGGCCGCCGAGATGCGCAGGCGCACCGAACGCGCGAGCGCCTCGGAGGCGAGCGTCACATTGACGAGGTTGGGCAGGAAACGCGTGCGCGTCTTGCGATTGGAGTGGCTGACGAGATTACCCGTCTGCACGCCCTTGCCGGTCAGCTCGCAACGCCGGGACATGGAACTTCCTTTCAATCCGCTTTGGCTTCGTCCACGCGGCGGGCAGGGACCAAAGTGCGCCCGCGCCGCCGACGATGGGTGAAAACGACGCAAAAGGCTCGCCGCTCAAAGCGCCGAGCCCTGTTCGCGAGCCTTATAAGAGCAAAGGGCCGCGAGCGTCAACCGGGCGGGTCCGGCGGGGCGGCTTGATCTGTGTCATGCCTCGTTAATCCACAGCGGGAAAGCCTGCGGAGAAGCCGCAATCGCCTCTGGACATCGGCGGCGTTCTGGGTTCTAAGCCTGTCGTCGCTCCGGGCGGGGCGAGGCGCGCCGCGCCGCGCCGTTCTTTCTGGCCCGGAATCTTCGAAAAACGACAGGGCCGGAGCCTGTCCTCCCGCCACGCCCGCCGGTTTGCGGCGGCGCGACGCTTAAACGACAGAAAGGTTGGGGAAATTCCATGGCCAAAGCAATTCTGCACATGCTCAGCACGTTGAAGCATATGAGCCCCTTCGACGTGAACATGGCCCTCGACGCCGGTTATGATGCGGCGATTCCCTACACCAACGTCACTCTCGATGAAGTCACGGCGCTCGTGCAGGACGCGATGTTCTCGCGCGCGCCCTCCGCGGCGCTGAAGACCGGCATTTTCTTCGCGGGCCGCGACGCCGTGCTCGCCCTCGACATGCTCGAAGCCGCCCAGAAGGCGCTGCTCAAGCCCTTCGAGGTTTCGCTCTTCGCCGACCCCTACGGCTCCTTCACCACGGCCGGCGCGATGGTCGCCTGCGTCGAGAAGGTGCTGCGAGACAAGAAGCAGCGCGAGCTGAAGGGCTCCCGGATCGTGATTTACGGCGCCACGGGCGTCGTCGGCTATTCCTCGGCTGTCATCGCTGCGCTGGAAGGCGCCGAAGTGACGATCGTCGGCTACAGCGGCCTCGACCGCGTCGCCAAGCAGGCCGACGAAATGTGCAAGCGCTTCAACATCAAGGTGAAGCCGGCCGACGGCAGCTCGCCGGAAATGGTGCGCGCGCTGCTCGTCGAGCATGAGATCGCGCTCTGCGCCGCCCGCGCCGGCGTGCAGGTCCTGTCGAAGGACGACCTCAACGCGGCGAAGAGCCTGCTGATCGCCGCCGACGTGAACGCCGTGCCGCCGCTCGGCGTCGAAGGCTGCGGCCTGCACGACAACGGCGTCGTCGTTTCCGAGCATGGGGCGCTGGGCATCGGCGCGCTGGCCATCGGCAATGTGAAATACGGCGCGGAGTCGGGCCTCTTCAAGCAGATGGTCACTTCCGACAAGCCGCTCTGCCTCGACTTCCGTCACGCTTTCGCCCTCGCGCGTCAGCTCGTGTAAGACGCGCGCGCAATTGCCGGGCGAGGAGCTTGGCAAGCGCGCGCAAAACTGGTTGAGTCCGCGCCGCGGTCGTTTGTCCGCAGCGCTTTCTCATGGCCGGCGCCTTCGTGTGTCCGGCTCCTGGCAAAACGCCCGCCGCCCCTGGCGGGATGCAATGTTTCTTTGAAAGGGAACGCACATGGCAGTTATCAACAAGATGCTGGTCGGCGAGTCGCTGGTTGGCGAAGGCAATGAAGTCGCGCACATCGACCTGATCATGGGACCGCGCGGTTCGGCCGCCGAGCTCGCTTTCGCGAACGCTCTCGTCAACAACAAGGACGGCTTCACGACGCTTCTCGCGGTCGTCGCTCCGAACCTGCTCTGCAAGCCCAACACGATCCTGTTCAACAAGGTCACCATCAAGGGCGCCAAGCAGGCCGTCCAGATGTTCGGCCCGGCTCAGCACGGCGTCGCCAAGGCCGTCGCCGACTCGGTCGCCGAGGGCGTGATCCCGGTTGCCGAAGCCGACGACCTGTTCATCTCGGTCGGCGTGTTCATTCACTGGGACGCTTCGGACGACAAGAAGATCCAGGACTACAACTATCAGGCCACGAAGGAAGCCATCGCCCGCGCCGTTCGCGGCGAGCCGAAGGCCGCTGAAGTCGTCGCCAAGCGCAACGAGGCCAAGCACCCCTTCGCCGCGAACTGATTTCGCGCGACGGCGTAAGATCGAAGGGGAGCCGCAGGGCTCCCCTTTTTCGTTTCGAGGAAGCATGACGAGCGTCATCGGCTGGGACATTGGCGGCGCGCATGTGAAGGCCGCGCGGGCGGAAGATGGTCGCCTTGTCGTCGTCACCCAGCGCGCCTGCGCGCCGCATATGGGCCTCGCGCATCTCGAGCAGCCGATTCGGGGAACGCTCGCGGAACTCGGCTCCGCCGAGCGTCATCGCGTCACGATGACGGCTGAATTGTCCGACGCTTTCGAGGACCGCGCGCGCGGCGTGATCTCGGTTGCGGCGATCGTCGCGCGGGAGATCGGCGCGGGCGATATTCTTTTCTACGCCGGCGCGGATGGTTTCGTTTCGCGCGCGGCGCTGCCGGAATTCGCCGGGTCGGTGGCGTCCGCCAATTGGCGCGCGAGCGCCGAACTCGCCGCGCAGCATTGCGCCGAAGCGTTGTTCGTCGACATCGGTTCGACCACGAGCGATTTGATCCCCATCCGCAACGGCTGCGTCAGCGCCTCGGGCGCGACTGACGCCGAGCGGCTTGCCTCCGGCGAACTCGCTTATGCCGGTTTCAGCCGCGGGTCTCCGCAGGCCTATGCGTCGCGCGCGCCAATCGACGGGGCGTGGACGCCGCTCGTCAACGAGGCCTTCGCCTCCATGGCCGACGTGCGCCGCGTGCTCGGCGATTTGCCGGAGGGCGAGAGCGGCGCCGATCTCTCGCCAACCGCCGACGGCCGCCCGAAAACGATTCCCGCTTCGCGCGCGCGGCTTGCGCGCCTCATTGGCCGCGACGCCGCGCAGCTTTCCGATTCGCAGGCGCGCGCGCTGGCCGATTATTTCGCGCGCGCGCAGATGCGCGCCATCGAGGACCAGATCGCGCTCCTCGCCTCGCGCGACGCGATCGCGCCTGACGCGCCCTTCATCGGCGCCGGCGTCGGCCGCGCGCTTGTCGCGCGTCTCGCGCAAATGATGGCGCGGCCCTATCAGGATTTCGCGGACTTCATCTGCGCGCCGGAGGATTTGTGCGCGGCGGCGTCCGATTGCGCGCCAGCGGCGGCGCTCGCGTTACTGGAAGAGAAGTAGCGCGCAAAAACATGAAGCCGGCTCGCATTCTGGCTGCAAAAGTCTGCCGGCTTTCGCAGAATGCGCCTAGGCGGTTTCCCGCGAGAGATGCTCGGCGATCTTTTCCATCACCATGTCCCAAGCCTCGCGCTCGGCCTCTCCCGCCGTCTTGTCTATTGCGATCCTGAGATAGGCGATTTCGCTCTCGATCTTCTCGCGCGGCAGGCGTCCGAGACGCGTGGCGAGAATCGCCGCTTCCAGCACGGCGGCGCGGGCGCGATTCATGCCGAGAAAGGGGCGATGCGCTTCCGTGTGCTTCACGCGACAGATGAAACGCGGGCGAATCTCATCCTCCTCGACGCGCACGACTTCCAGTTCCGCATGGGCCAGCGCGCAGGAGAGGCGCGGGGCCGGCCAGTTCTCTATGTCCGTCAGCGGAAAGGTGCGATGACCGACGACGAGCCCCGCAAAGACGCGCGCGTCGTCCGTGAAGCTGGCGGTGGCTTTCGGCGTCTGGCTCAGATTGAAGAGCGTTGCGGAGGGGCGAAAGGGGGCGATGATCCAGTGAGGTCCATCCTCGATCAGTCCGAGAGGCGCGATATGCGGGCGGCCGACGGGAGAGAGCGTCGTCACGACGCATTCATGTATCAGAGGCATCTTCCGCGCGTCCCTCGCCCGCCTTGCGCATGGTGTGTCCCATTTCCTTGAAGCGCGTGGCGTCCTCTTCATTAATGTCCACGGCCGCGCCAAAGTCCAGCGGCTCGTCCTGGCGATAGCGCTTGCCCAGCTTGAAGGCGATCTCGGCCTTCATCAGCTCCGTTCCGAGATAGAAGGCGTGCGCGCCGTCGTGCTCGACGCCCAGATGCGGAAAGAGCGACATGGCGTCGCCGGCGACGTGGTGGAAGCGCTTGGCGTAGATATGCACGCCGTCCTGCGTCGTATCGATTCGGAAATTGCTGTCGCGCAATTCGCGCGCGAGTTCGGCGATTTCGAGCGGCGTCGCGGCGTAGGGGCGACGGTCGTGCAATTGTAAAAGCGCGTCGCTGTAGCCCTTCGGCAACGCGCGATCGGCGCGGGCCGCGTACATGAGACGCCGCGCCGCGTCATGCTCCTGCAGCGTGCGACGCGTGTGCGGGCTCACCTGCACGGTGAGAAGATGGCGGATATTGAGCTCCGAACATATGCCGAGCATCGCGGCCGTGACGCCGCCCGAGTCCGCGTCGGTGAGTTCGGTGAGATTGCCCGTGCCCATCATGATCTCGGCCTCGGGCTCGCGCGCGCGCAGCTCCACATAGCGCGCGATGGACGCCGCGAATCCGAAGTGAATCGGATCGAGAATCGGATCGAGGATCGCGCTGATTCCGCGTCTGTGCGCGATCCGCGCCGCGCGCTGAAGCGAATCGAGATCGCCGTGCGGGCGCGGCACGAGTATCGGAACGACGGATGAATTATCGGGAAGAATCCGCAGCGTCTCTTCGTCGAGACTCAGCAGATGATCGACGCCGGCTCTCGCCGCCCGCTCGAGTTCGGAGACATTGGCGGAATCGACGCTCACCTTGAGGCCGTTCGCCTTCAGCGCCGCTATGGTTTCTTCCATATGGTCGAACGGCGTATCGGGCAGGCAGCCGAGGTCGATGACGTCGGCGCCGCCGCGTTGCAGGACGAGCGCTTTCGCCACCACCTCGTCGACCGTCATTTTCGAGGCGTCGACGATCTCCGCGAAAATGCGCATGTCATGGCGCGAGAGATCGGGCGCGCGGCCGCCATGGCCGAGATAGGCGGGAAGGTCCGCGATTTCCTCCGGCCCGCGCTCGAAGGGCACGCCGAATTCCCTGGCGAGCGCGTCGAGGTCAGCGCGGCAGCGGCCGGGCAGGATCACGCGATCCGCCTCCACGGGCCGGGGCAGGCGACGCTGGATGATCTCCTGCGTCATCAACGCCGCGACCTTCACGCCAATGTCGTGAATGCGCCAGTCGCGCGCCGTCTCGCCGAAGCCCGCCACCATCCGCTCGAGCCGCGGAAAGGCCAGATGGCCGGTGAGGAACAGCAGGCGCTCGCTCATGCAATGTCTTTCATTCGAAGCACGCCCGCTGGCGCGCCTATCCTTGCGGCGTGACTTCGCGGCGGCGGCGTTCGACCGCCTCGTTCAGGGCCGCGAGGCTCTCGACGACCTGCGTCGCCTCGAAGGATTTGAGCTTGTCGGTGTTCTCCAGGTCGATGCGCCGCGGGTAGACCATCACCATGCCCTTTGGCGCGCGCGTTTCGAGTTCCGGCGCCGTGTCGCAGGCGAAGACGATGGTCGGCACGCGGCACTTGCCGGCCTGCGCGAAGACATTCGTGGCGAGATTGTCGGAAATTCCGACGACGGCTTTCGCCACGGTGTTCGAGGTCGCGGGCGCGACGACCAGCGTGTGATAGACGTTGTAATAGAAGCCGCCGACTGGCGCGGCGCTCGCTGTCGTGTCCTTGAAGATGCGGATCGTGTCCGGCAGGTCGAGGTCGTGCTTGTACATGCGCACGACTTCCGCCGCCGCCTTGCTGACGAAGAGATCGCAGTGATCGAGCGAGCGGATCATTTCGAGACATTCGGTAAAGAAATGTCCCGAGCCGGTGAGCGCCCAGCCCCAGCGCGGCGTCACAACGTTCTTTTTTGTCATGAGGCGATCTTCTGTGTTGATGCCGCGACAGGAACGCCGGGCAGGGCGCCGCCGGTCAAGAGCTGCGCTGCATCAGCGAGCGCCCGCGGACCGGCGACGAAGACGGGCGTTCCGTCGACATAGGTTGGAAAGGCCGGGTCGACAACGCCGGCCGAGACGAGATCGCGCAAAGCAAGATCGACGCCGACATCGACGCTCTTGATCATCAGTAGCGCGGCCGCATTCGTTTCTCTCGCCAGCCAGGCCGCAAGACTGTCCGAGGTCACGTCCCAGCCCGGCGCAATGTCGCGCGCCGCTCCGACCATTGGAGAGGGGCGCCAGAGCGCGACGCGGCCGCGGGCGTGGATCGCCTCGATCTCCTCGCGCGTTCCGGCGAGGTCGAGATCGTGAAGGCTCGCGAGCGCCAGCGCATATTGCTCCATCGCCAGCACGGCCATGGCGTGGGCTGCCGTATCCGGAAAGCCGATCTTCGGCTGCGCGGCGCGCACTGCGTCTGCGAAGGGGCCGCCGCCTGAAACCAGCGTCAGCCTGTGCGGATAGTTTTTCAGCGCCGCGATCCAGCGCGCGAGATCGGGCGAGGCGTGAAGGCTGCCGCCGATCTTCGCGACAACGAGCGGCCGCGCCTCAGTCTTCGACGGCATCGGCGTAGTTCGGCGCGTAGGGCTGGCGGCGCGCGTCCTCATGGACGCGCTCGCGGCGGATCTTCACGCCGACGGCGCCGGGCGCAACGTCGAGCTTTTCGACCTGCACCGTCACCGAGCGCACGCGCTCATGCAGCAGCACGCTCTCCGCAAGCCGCTCCGCGATCGTCTCGACCATGGCGATGTGGCCGCCGGCGAGGATCATTTTGATCGCGTCCATGATGACGTCGTAGGAGAAGACCGAGCGCATGTCGTCGGCGCCATTGGCGCGCGCCACGTCGGCGTCGACGTTGAAACGCACGCGTTGCGTATGGCCATATTCATGCGCATAGGCGCCGACCTCCATCGGCACGACATAGTCGTGCAGGAAGACGCAGTCGGTGTCATTGGCGCTGGGCGGCTGGATATAGCCGCGGCCGAGATGCGACCAGTCGGCGACGGGCGCCACTCTCTCGCCGCGCTGGAGCGGGATGAGATCGCGGATCAGCGCCGTCGCGCGGCCGTCGATGGCGCCGCGCCGGTCGCCGTGGGCGCAAAGCGCGCCGCGAAAGCCGATGACGCTCGCGCCCGTGACGAGAAGGCGCGGGACGTCGGGCGGCTCCAGCGCGCCGGCGAGTCCCGAGGCGAGGCCCAACGCGCGGCATTTGGCGACGAATTCGGAAAGGTCGCCGATGTTCATCATGTCGATGAGGCGGCCCTTGCCCTTGTGCGCCGTGTCCAGCATCGCGCCGTGGAAACCGGCGCGGGCGAGGGCGGGAAGAAGGTCGAAGTCCGGTCCGAGGTCCGCGAAGATCACCGCGACGAGTTTTACGCGCGCCGCGAGGGGGGCCAAGGCCTCGATGATCTCGTCGGCGTCGGGCGTGACGGGCAAAGCGAATTTCACATATTCGACGCCAGTCGCGATGGCGGCCTCGAAGTCGCGGCGCGCGTGCGCCACGTCGTGCGGAAGTTCGACGACGGCGCTCACGGGCCGGCGGCCGTTAACCGCGGCGACGATTTCGGAGACCTGCGCGAGCGGCAGGGCGCCGAGCGCGCCGCGGGCGGGGTCCTTGCAGTCGATGATGTCGGCGCCGTGCGCGAGCGCGATCTCCGCCTCCTCGCGCGACAGAACGCTGGCCAACATCAGGGTCATTACTTACGCTCCGAAAAACCGTCGATTGCCGCTCTTACTACATTCGTGTGGGATGCGCGCGGCCTACTCTATCTGCGACCCGTTCGCTCCCAGCACCGTCGCGGCGAGGTAGAGGGAGCCGGCGATGAGCACGCGGGGCGGCTGGTCGAAGCTCCGCATCCGCAGGATCGACAGCGCCTCCTCGACGCTGTTGGCGGCGGCGGCGCTCGGGATGCCCTCGGCCTTCGCCAGCGCGGCGACTTCCTCCGGCGGCCAGCTCTTGTGCTCGCCTTCGACGGGCACGGCCACCACTTCGCGGGCGAGACCGGCGAAGTGCCGCAGCAGCGCGCCCACATCCTTGGTCGTCTGCGCGCCGCAGATCAGCGCCAGCGGGCGCGGCGCGCGGTCGTGGAATTCGGCCATCGCCTCGGCGAGCACCCGGCCGCCGTCTTCATTGTGGCCGCCGTCGAGCCAGATCTCGGCGCCTGCGGGAGCGAGCTCGACGATCCGGCCGCGCACCAGCCGCTGGAGCCGGGCGGGCCACTCGGCGCGCGTCAGCCCGGCCTCGATCGCGCCCGTCGGAATGTCCGGGACGACGGCGCGCAGCGCGGCGATGGCGCCGGCGGCGTTCTCATGCTGGTGACGCCCCGCGAGGCGGGGCAGGGGCAGGTCGAGGAGTCCGCGCTCGTCCTCGAAGACGAGCCGCCCATTTTCTTCCCGAACATGGAAGTCGCGCCCCGCGACGACGAGCGGCGCGCCCGCGCGGCGGGCCTCGCGCTCCAGCACTTTCTCCGCCGCCTCGGACTGGAATCCGACGATGGCTGCCGCGCCGCGCTTGAAGATGCCGGCCTTTTCATAGGCGATCTTCTCGACCGTATCGCCGAGGAACTCCATGTGGTCGAGAGAGATGGAAGTGACGATCGTCGCTTTCGGATTGGCGATGACGTTGGTCGCGTCGTAGCGCCCTCCGAGGCCGGTCTCCAGTAGCAGCCAGTCGGCGGGCGTCTCGGCGAAAAGCGAGAAGGCCGCCGCCGTCGTCACCTCGAAGAAGGTGATCGGCTGGCCGCCATTCGCCTGTTCGCAGCGCTCCAGCGCCGCATTCAGCCGGTCGTCGTCGACGAGCTTGCCGCCGCCCTCCGCGCCGAGCCGGATGCGCTCGTTGAAACGGAGCAGATGCGGCGAGGTGTAGACATGCACGCGCTTGCCCGCCGCCTCCAGCATCGCGCGCAGAAAGGCGATGGTCGAGCCCTTGCCGTTGGTGCCGGCGACATGGATCGTCGGCGGCAGGCGCAGGTCGGGACGGCCGAGCGCCTCCAGCAGCCGCTCGGTGCGGCCGAGCGACAGATCGATGCGCTTGGGATGAAGCGTGAGCAGTCGCGACAGGATCGCGTCATGCTGATCCATTGCGGGTCGCGCCTTTCTCGAGATTACGCGGCGCGGCGCGGCGGCGACTTGGTCAGGAGGCCGCACAGGCGCGCGAGAGTCTCGCGCATCTCCTGACGCGGCACCACCATGTCGACCATGCCATGGTCGCGCAGATATTCAGCGCGCTGGAAGCCGTCCGGCAGTTTCTCGCGGATCGTCTGCTCGATTACGCGGGCGCCGGCGAAGCCGATGATCGCGCCGGGCTCCGCTATCTGCACGTCGCCGAGCATCGCATAAGAGGCTGTGACGCCGCCGGTCGTCGGATTCGTCAGCACGACGATATAGGGGAGCTTCGCGTCGCGCAGGCGCTGCACGGCGATGGTCGTGCGCGGCATCTGCATCAGCGAGAACATGCCCTCCTGCATGCGGGCGCCGCCGGAGGCGGTGAAGATAATGAAAGGCGTGCGCTTGGCGAGCGCATGTTCGGCGCCGGCGACGATGGCCTCGCCCGCCGCCATGCCGAGCGAGCCGCCGAGAAAGTCGAAATCCTGTACGGCGACCGTGACCTGCGAGCCTTCAAGCTTGCCGCTTGCGAGCGTCACCGCGTCCTGCATGCCGGTCTTGACGCGATATTCCTTCAGCTTGTCGACATAGCGCTTGATGTCGCGGAATTTCAGCGGATCGACCGGCGCCTCGGGCGTCGGCAGTAACTCCATCTCGCCATTGTCGAACAGCGTCGTCAGCCGCACCTCGACCGGACAGCGCATGTGATAGCCGGAGCCCGGCACGACGAAGAGATTGGCCTCGATGTCCTTGTGGAACACGAGCTGGCCGCTCTCCGGGCATTTCACCCATAGATTCTCCGGCGCCTCGCGCTTGATGAGGGCCTTTATCTTGGGCGGGACGACGTTGGAATACCAGTTCATGACCAGAGCCTCGTCAGCCAGGAAAACGCGCCGCTTTTCGCGGGGGCCGGGCTTCTCGCGCCATGCACGCCGCCGGCGATGCTCGCGACGAGCGACGTCACCGCCTCGACGCTTTGCGGGCTCGCCTTGTTACCAGCGTCGAGCGACGCCTTCAGCGCCTCGACCAGCGCCGAGCCCACCACCACGCCGTCCGCCGTCCGCGCGATTTCCGCGGCGTTCGCCGCGTTTTTCACGCCGAAGCCCACTGCGATCGGCAATCCCGTATGGCCCTTGATGCGTTTCACCGCCTGACTCACGCCGGCGTAATCCGCGAGCGCCGCGCCAGTGATGCCCGTCAGCGAGACATAATAGACGAAGCCAGACGTATTTTCGAGAACCTTGGGAAGGCGCCGGTCGTCCGTCGTCGGCGTGGCGAGGCGGATGAAGTTCAGCCCCGCGTCGCGCGCGGGGATGCACAGCTCCTGGTCTTCTTCGGGGGGAAGATCGACGACGATCAGGCCGTCCACGCCCGCCGCCCTGGCGTCGGCGAGGAACTTGTCCACGCCATAGACATAAATGGGGTTGTAGTAGCCCATCAGCACGATCGGCGTTTCGTTGTCGCCCGCGCGGAAGTCGGTCACGAGCTTCAGGGTCTTCCTGAGCGTCATCCCGGCCTTGAGCGCCCGCAGGCCCGCGGCCTGAATCGCCGGTCCGTCGGCCATGGGGTCGGTGAAGGGCATGCCCAGTTCGATCACGTCGGCGCCGGCGGCTGGCAGCGCCTTGACGATGTCGAGAGAGGTCGCGGGGTCGGGATCGCCCGCCATCACGAATGTCACGAGGGCGGCGCGCCCTTCGGCTTTCAGGGCGTTGAAACGGTCGTCGATGCGAGTGGACATAAGGCTTCGAGTTCTTTCCGGTTCAGCGGTCTTCGTGATGGGTCATGCCGCCATTTTTCAACCGATGGCTTAGTCCCTGGCCCGTCTCTCGTCCACCCTTTTCGCTCGGTCCGAAAAGGCGCGCGTCAGATCGTCACCTGCGCCCCCAGCTCCACCACGCGGTCGGATGGAATCGAGAAGAAGTCCGTCGCGTTCGCGGCCTGTTTCGTGAGCGCGACATAGAGCTTGTCCTGCCAGGCCGGCATTTCGGAGGCGGGGCTTTCCTTGATCGAGCGGCGGCCGAGGAAGAAGCTCGTGGTCATGATGTCGTATTTCAGCCCCGCCTTGCGCATGGCGGCGAGGGCGGCGGGCACGCGCGGGCTTTCCATGAAGCCGTAATGCAGCTTCGCGGTGTAGAAGTTCTCGGCAAGCTTCTCGATTTCGAAACGCTTCTCCGGCGCGACGCGGGGCCGGTCCTCGGTCTTCACGCAAATCACCAGCACACGCTCATGCAAAACCTTGTTATGCTTGAGATTATGCATGAGCGCGGTGGGCGCGACATTGGGGTCGCTCGTGAGAAAGATCGCCATGCCCGGCACGCGCGTGGGACGGGATTTCTCCAGCATGGCGATCAGCTCCATGATGGGAAGCGAGTCGCGATGGGTCTTTTCGGCGAGAAGCCGCGTTCCCCGCACCCATGTCCACATGACGATCATCGCGCAGCCGCCGAGCACCAGCGGCACCCAGCCGCCGTCCACGACCTTCATCAGATTGGCGGCGAGGAAGGCGAATTCGACGATGAGGAACGACGCCGCGAACAGGATCGCCGCCCCCAGCGGCCAGCCCCATTTGCGCCAGGCGACGATGAAGAGGAGCGAGGTCGACAGCACCATCGTGCCCGTCACGGCGATGCCATAGGCGGAGGCGAGCGCGGACGAGCTCTTGAAGGCGATGACGAGCAGAAGCACGCCGATCAGCAGCAGGCGATTGACGCGGCCGATGTAGATCTGCCCCTCCTGCATGGCTGAGGTGTGGGTGATTTCGAGGCGCGGCAGAAGGCCGAGCTGGATGGCCTGCCGGGCGAGCGAGAAGGCGCCGGTGATGACCGCCTGCGCGGCGATGGTCGTCGCCATTGTGGAGAGGATGACGAGAGGCAGGAGCCCCCAGTCCGGCGCAAGCAGAAAGAACGGGTTGCCGACCGACTCGGGCTTCGACAGGATCAGCGCGCCCTGGCCGAGATAGTTGAGCAGCAGCGCCGGCAGCACGAAGCAGAGCCAGGCGATCTGGATCGGAAAGCGGCCGAAATGGCCCATGTCGGCATAGAGCGCCTCGACGCCGGTCACGGCCAGAAACACCGAGCCGAGCACCACGAAGCCGAGCCAGCCATGGGTGACAAGGAACATGATGCCGCGCCGCGGATCGAATGCGGCGAGCACCTGCGGCGCGTCGGGAATATGCGAGGCGCCGAGCACGCCGATGGTGAGGAAGAAGGTGATCATGATCGGGCCGAAGAAGGCCGCTACCCGCGCCGTGCCATGGCTCTGCACCCAGAACAGCGTCACCAGAATGAAAATGGTGATGGGTATGACGAATTCGCTGAAGCGATGCGTCACGAGTTCGAGACCCTCGATCGCCGACATCACCGAGATGGCCGGGGTGATCATCGCCTCGCCGGCAAAAAGCGCGGCGCCGCCGACGCCGAGCAGGAAGGCGACCTGCGTGCGCCGACCCATCGCCGTCTGCGCCAGCGCCATCAGCGAGAGAATGCCGCCCTCGCCGCGGTTGTCGGCGCGCATCACGAAGAAGATGTATTTGATCGTGACCGTGAAAATCAGCGCGAAGATGAGGAGCGAGATGGAGCCGATCACGGCTTCCTCGGTGAGCGAGTCGGCCTCGACCTGATGGGCGAGCGACTCGCGCAGCGCATAGAGCGGGCTCGTGCCGATGTCGCCGTAGACGACGCCGATCGAGCCGATCACGAGGCCGATGAGTCCGCCCTTGCCGTGCTCATGCCCATGCTCGAGTTCGGGGCCGGAGGCCGGAACCGGCGTGATCGTCTGCGGCTGTTCCGCGCCCGGCTGCTGCATCATTGAATGGTCCTTCTGGAATTGCGGGCGGGAGCGCGGCGCGACGCGTGTCTGGAACAGGGCGCCTTTGCGACGGAACTCGGGGCGAACACGGGCTTACCCTCTCCAGCGCGGAGAGCCCTCTCCGCGATCGGAGCGGCGATATACGCGCTTTTCTCCGCAAAGAGAAGGCGCCGCCGCCGCGAAGGCATGGCGGTCGCGGCTTGCGCCGGCGCCGGCGAGCGCGCAGTTTGTCGTCCCGGAGGTCCGCGATGACGCAACAAGACGGCGGCAAGGGATATGCGAAGGCGGCCGGCGCAGCCGCGCCACAGACGATCGTCACGGACGAGGCGGGGCTGGAAGCGGCAATGACGACATTGCCGGACGGCGCGCCCGCCTATGTCGCCCGGCCGGAGGGACGACGCGGCCTACCCGTAATATTGATCGGTCAGGAGATTTTCGGCCTGCACGAACATATCCGCGACATCGCCCGCCGTTTCGCGAAGCTGGGCTATTTCGCGGTCGCCCCCGATTATCTCATCCGATACGGCGACCCGATGGCGGCGCCGGATATCGACGCCATCCGCGCCATCGTCGCCAAAGTCCCGGACGCCGAGACCATGGCCATCTTCGACGCGGCGCTGGCGCACGCCGGCGCGAATGGCGGCGATGTGTCGCGCGCGGCCGTCACCGGCTTTTGCTGGGGCGGGCGCATCGCCTGGCTTTATGCGGCGCATAATCCGAAGCTGAAAGCCTGCGCGCCCTGGTACGGCCGCCTCGACGGCCCCCATACGGCCCAACAGCCGCGCTGGCCGATCGACATCGCGGGCGACTTGCGCGTGCCGACGCTCGGCCTTTACGGGGGCGCCGATCCGAGCATTCCGCTCGATCTAGTAGCCGCCATGCGGGCGAAGCTCTCCGCGGCCGGGGCGCCGGCGGAAATTGTCGTTTATGACGACGCCCCCCACGCCTTCTACGCAGATTACCGCGAGAGCTATCGCGACGCCGCGGCCGTCGACGCCTGGGGGCGGATGCTGGCCTTCCTGCGGGCGAGGGGGGTGGGGTAGGCCGGTTCAGAAATCGCTGGCGACGCCCTTCACCTCCCAATCGCCGAAGCGCGCGGGATCGAGCCCGCCGCGGCCCCCGATCTCCGTCGCCTTGGTCTTGTCCACAGCGTCGCGGCGGCGAGCTTCGGCCTCGGCCAGCGCTCGCTGTGCGGCGGCGGGCAAATTGTTCTTTGTTTCGCGAAGCTTGTCGTCGTCGCTTGCGCGAGGCGCGTCGGACATGGCTGCTTTCCCTGCTTTCCTCGCCCTGCGAGGCGTCGCTTGTGGTATGATTCGCGACGCGTCGGGGCAGTGGAGACGGCTATTTCGTGAGCAGCAATAGTAGATCAACCCCCTCGCGATCGAAACCGGCGCGGCCGTCCGCGCGACAGGGCTTCGTCCCGGCGGAAGCCGCTCGCGAGGCCGAAGCGGCCAAGACGCCCGGCCTTCTCGCCCGTCTCGCGGCCGCCGCCATCATCTGCGACGTGGTGCAGGGCGGCCACCGGCTCGACGAATGTTTTTCGGCCAATGCGGTGCCCTCGCGCCTCACCGGCCTCGACCCGCGGGACGTCGCGCTCACGCGCTCCATCGCGACCGTCTCGCTCCGCCGGCTCGGCGTCATCCGTCACGTCCTGTCCGAGCTTCTGGAGAAGGGCCTGCCGCGGCAGGCCGGGCGCCTCGAATACACGCTGATCGCCGCCGCCGCGCAGCTCCTGTTTCTCGACGCCGCCGACCACGCGGCCGTCGACCTCGCCGTGCGAGCGACGCGGCTCGAGCCCAAGACCGGCGCCTTCGCCGGCCTCGTTAATGGCGTCCTGCGCAATCTGCTTCGTCGGCGCGAGGAATTTCTCGAACTCGCCGCGAGCGGCGAATACGACACGCCGCCCTGGCTCGCCCAGCGCTGGCGCAAGCACTACGGGGACGAGGCGGCGCACGCCATCTCCGCCATGCACATGCTTGAGCCTCCGCTCGACGTCTCCGTGAAGTCGAATCCGGAAGAATGGGCGAGACAGCTCGACGGCCTCGTGCTGCCGACGGGCTCCGTGCGGCTGCGGACGCGCGCCGCGATCCCGGAGCTTCCCGGCTACGCCGACGGCGAATGGTGGGTGCAGGACGCAGCCGCCGCGCTGCCGGCGCGTCTCCTCGGCGCAAAGCCCGACGAGCGCGTGCTCGACATGTGCGCCGCGCCCGGCGGCAAGACGGCGCAACTCGTTCATGCGCGCGCCCATGTCGTTGCGCTGGACCGCTCGGCTGAGCGGCTGAAGCTGCTCGCCGCAAATCTCGCGCGGCTCGACCTGCGCGCCGATATCGCCGTGGGCGACGCCACGGGCTATCAGGCGCAGCCTTTCGACGCCATACTCGTCGACGCGCCCTGTTCCGCGACGGGCACGATAAGGCGGCATCCCGACGTGCCCTGGACCAAGAAACCCGGCGACATCGACACGCTCGCCGCGCTGCAGGCCAAGATGCTCGCGCGCGCCGCCTTGCTGACGAAGGCGGGCGGACGCATCGTCTACTGCACTTGCTCGCTGGAGCCGGAAGAAGGCGAGCAGCAGATAGCGGCCTTCCTGCGACGCAATCCGGATTTCCGACGCGAGCCGATCACGGCCGCGGAGGGCGTGCCGGCGGAATTCATCAATCGCGACGGCGACCTGCGCACCCTGCCGTGCTTCTGGCCGAACGAAGACCCGAGGCTTGCGGGGATCGACGGGTTTTTCGCGGCCCGGCTGACGCGGCAGGCATAGGTCTAAAAATGCAGCGTGCAAAGGAGCGCCAGCTTCGACGCATCTCGTTCTATTCTCAATTTCGCGGACGGCGCGTCTGCTTTGGCGACAATGCGACGTATGTCGTCTTCGCTGCGGTGAATCAGTTTCCAGTCGGCCAGGTTCTCGATCCAGATCCTGTATGGATTGCTGTCGGAAATGTTGGTGAACGCGATGCAGCCGTCGGCGGCTACCGAAGCCGAAAGCTGATTGAGAAGTCGGCTGACGTGCCGCGATGGCAGATAGTCGAACAATCCGCCGCAAACGATGGCGTCGAAAGGACCCAACGTCGCCGCGTCGCGAGCGCCCCTTAAAGCATCCTGTTTGATTGAAGCCACCGACCGGGCCTTTCGCAGCCTGTCGGCCGAGAGTGCGAGGGCGTCGCTGTCCATGTCGATGAGGGTGAAGTCGCAATCCTCGAGGAATGGCGGATCGCCGGCGAGGTCGGCGCATCCGCCGCAGCCGAGATTCAAAATCCTGCCGCCTCGTCGCGCCGCCCGCTCAATAATCCCTCGTTGCCAAACGAGTTTGTTCCTGTGCTGCTGGGCGATCGGACAGTTCAGGGCGTACCATTCCAGCCAGTAGGCTGGATCGCTCGCGTCGATGCGAGGCGTTGCATCAGCCAACCATTCGATCGTTTCGAAGTCGCCCGGATAACCACGCGGCCACCTCTGCAGCCTCCTTATGAATGGTGACGCGCCGTGCAGCCGCCATGCCGAGCGAAGAATTTCGCCGACGTCTTCAGGTTGGTGCTGCAGATAATCCCCAAGTGATCTGCAAAGTTTGTGAATCGAGCTTATTGTCGTGTGGGGATCGTTTTGCTGAAAGCGCGCGCAAAATTCGGACACGGAATTTTCAAGATTGAGAAAATCCTGATCTTCTTGAGATAGCATCTGCATGACACGGCTCGTCGTCCAATGTGAATTGAAACGAATGATCGTGATTCACGCTACCGCGATCCGCTGTGAGCAGCGTCATCCAAACAGATGACGACGCTGACCCGGAAGTGCTCGTATCATGAAAAAGGAATGCGCTTCTCCCGATAAATTTCTCAGATCTCGGCTGGGGCCGCGGGCGTGAGGCCTGCGCGCTCCAATTCGTCTACCTGTCGCACCGGACGAGCGTCGACATCGCTTTCGCGTGTTCGGCGAGATCGGCTGAGGCCATGGGCTGCGTCGCGTTCGAAGTCGCGTAGCGCACGCCGTTGACGTCGAGAAAATTCATCAGCACCGTCGCCTTGATCGCAAAATTGACGTTCTGGGCCACGTCCTGCGTCGTCGCCGCGATCTTGAGGACATTGAGCTTGCTGACGACCACGCCGATCACGCCGCCATTCCGGTCGAGCACGGGGCCGCCGCTGTTGCCCGGCTGCACCGGCGCGGAAATCTGGATGTATCGCGTGTCGTCGTTAAGGCCCGCGAGCGCGGAGACATTTCCGACCGTGAAATTTCCTTTTGTCGAGAGAAGGCCGACCAGCGGATAGCCGAATACGGCGATCTCCTCGCCGATCCTGACGCCTGCGCGCAGCGACGCCGTCGAGGAAGGCTTTATTTCGCTTTTGAGCAGGGCGAGATCATTTGCGCTGTCGCGGGCGATTACGCGCGCGGGTTCAGGCGCTCCCGATCCGGCAATGATCCAGGGCCTGTCGCAGCCCTCGACGACATGGGCGTTGGTGACGACGCTCCCCGAAGCGGAAATGAAAAATCCCGAGCCCCACGACGTGGCGTCCTGCTTCGATTCCGGCTCCGGGACACGAGAACCCCCCGGCGCTGGCGGCGGTGGTTCGGCCGGCTCCTCTCCTACAGGATGAAACTGCGCGGAGGTCTGTTCCATCCGGGAAGGGTCCGCCGCGAGAAAACGGAGCATTCCATTCTGCCCCGGCCTCGCGAATCTGGCGACCCAGACGAAGCCCTTGCCGCCTGCAAGCCTGTAGACGGGAAGGCCCTCCCTTGCGGACTGATGAAAATTCATGAGGTAATCGACGAGGAATCCGAGTTTCGGATTGTCCCCGCCGGCCAGCGCGGACAAAGCGCGCGGATGCAATGGCTGAAGTTCGATGTCGCCCCATGTCGCGATCACGCCGGCGCGTGACGTGCGAATTTGCGGCGCGTTCCCGAACTGGGTCGACAGCCGCGCCAGTTCGCGCTCGATTTCTTGTCGGGTGAAAAAGGCGGGCGAAACCGATTTATTTATATATGTGACGATGTTGTTGTAGAGATGCAGAATTGTGATCGCATTGCTGGCGCCGTCCTTCGTTTCTTTGAAGCGGCAGACGATCGAACTCTGATATTGCTCGCTCGGCTGACATTTATATCGTCTGTACTGCCATGAGCCGGGGACGACAGGGGCTCCAACGCCCAACCCTTCGACCGCATAGGGCTCCATGAATCGAACGCCGCCCTTTTCCCTCGCGCAAACGGTCGTCGACAGGAGGGCGAGCGCGAAAACGTGAACATACAGTGTCGGCGCCTTTTGCAATGCTTTGTCTCCGCGTTCCACAGCGCTGCCCATGGACACGGATCGGAGCAGTTAAACAAATGGCCGTCAACGGCTCGTGCGGCAAGCTCGAAACGGCGCTGCGACGCGGCGTCGGCGCGTTTCTCCGTCTATTTCCCGAAGCGTCAAAATCGATCCGGCGACTGAACTATCCTCGATGATGGCTGACGGCAATCCATTCGCTTATCTTTTGACTTTATCAAATACTGACCAGTATAATTCAATTGATAATGTCGACAATTCATGGAGATTGGAATGAAAAAGCTTCTCATGACGCTGAGCGCACTGATGTTTTGGTCGAGCTCCGCCTATGCGGTTTGCACCAAGCCCGTCGGCAAGTTCGTCGGATCCGTCGCTGGAGAAATTTACAACACGCAGACGAAGGCTACGGTCAAGTTTGCGCTTACCCAGACGATTACAATTGCCGCGGGCGGCAATGGAAACTTCACTCAGTCCGGCGAAGCGACGATCGGACCGCTCAACGTGAACGTCAACTTCGGAGCGGCGCAAAATGCCTTCAACGCGAATACATGCGTCGGGAAACTGACGGCGAATGGCAGACTGTATCAATACACTTCGAGCGTCAGCGGCAACGACATGACCCTCGTCGACATTACACCTTTCCCGGACGCCAATGTGTCGGTCTATGTCATCAACCTCAAGAAGGTGTAGATCGAACACGTTACATCATGCGCGGGAGGCGAGCTTCAACAAGTGTGAGCTTCTCTCGAATTGCAGACGGAGACCGCCATTTTGTGGCGGTCTCCAGCACGCAGGAGGCGGACAGGCGCCGCGCCGTCTTCGAAGCTTTTCTGAACGCGCTCGAGTTTTGTAAATTGCGTTCGCTCCCGGGGCGCGACGGTCGAGAGGAAATGAACCATGTCGGGGCGACATGAAGAGCCGCCGGTTTGCAGAGCGATCGATCTTGCGACCTATCCGCGCCGGAGGCATTACGATTACTTTCGCGCCTTCGATGTGCCGGTGAACTCGAGAACCGTGCAGATCGACATCACGCGGCTCCGGCGCCATGTCTCGGCGCAAGGACTACGTTTCTTCGTCACCCTCAGCTTTCTGCTGACCAGGGCGGCGAATGAGATTCCCGAACTCAGGCACAGGATCGAGGACGAGATTCTGGTGGAGTTCGACAAGGTGCTGCCTTCTTTCACGGTGCTGGACCATGAAAACGTCCTGAATTTCGCCAAGGGCGTTTACAGCGGCTGCTTCACGACGGATTACGCGGTCAATATCGATCGGATCGAGCGGGCGAAGAGGGGGCTGGACCAGAGCGACGCGCCGGAGCGGCAGTGTCAGATTTTCATCACCAACGTGCCGTGGTTCAGTTTTACGTCAATTCATCATCCCTATTCGCGACACAATGCGTCCATTCCGATCTTCAGCGTCGGAAAGGTCTATGAGGAAGGGTCGAAAGCGAAAGTCCCGCTCGGCTTGCAGTCCAATCACGCGCTCGTCGACGGCTATCACATCGGACGCTTCGTCGAGCTTTTCACCGCCTTTTGCGCTGATCCGGAATCAGCGCTGCGCGCGTGAGCAAAAACGTCATGCCTTGGCGTAGCGCGCGAACTCTCTCAGGACTTCCATATAGACGGGACGCTTGAACGGCACGATCAGTTCTGGCAGGCGCGAGAGTTTCTCCCAGCGCCATTCGTCGAATTCCGGCTTGTGTTTGCCTCCGCCGGGATAATGAATGTCGATCTCGCTCTCGTCGCCGGTGAAGCGCAGCGCGAACCAGCGTTGCGTCTGGCCGAGATATTTGCCGGTCCAGCGCTTGTTGGCCTCCGGCGGCAGGTCATAGCTCAGCCAGCGCGGCGCCTCGGCGATCAGCTCCACGCTCGACACATTGGTCTCTTCATGGAGTTCGCGCAGCGCAGCTTCATAGGGCGTCTCGCCCTCGTCGATGCCGCCCTGCGGCATCTGCCACAGAAAGGGCGGGGCGACGACGTCGAACGTTCCCTTGCCGCGCCGCCGGCCGATGAAGACGAGGCCCTGCGCGTTGAGCAGCGCCACGCCGACGCAGGGGCGGTAATGGGGCTTCGGTCCGCTCATCGGCGTGCGCCCCGGCCGGCGTCCGCAGCCGTGCCGCCAGAGGCGCCCCTGGGCGCGAGCGCAGCCGAAACAGGAGCGAGCGCAATGCCGCGTCGTTCGAGATCGCGGGCGAAGCGGGCGACGCGGGAAATCGTCGCGGGCACGGCGTTGGCGAAACCGATGGCGACGCCCTTGTCGCGCGCCTGGGTTTCGAGTTGCGCCAACGCCGCGTCGATGGATTGCGGCGTGTTTCGCGCGTCGATCACCACGTCGACCTTCGCGTGCGGAAGCGAGAATTTCGGCGCGAGAGCCGTTATGAGGGACTGCGGCGCGGCGCCGTCGTCGAGAAAGAAAAGGCCGCGCTGCGCGATCTCCGCGAGGGCGCCGGACAGCGCCTGCTCATCGGCCGTATAGCGGCCGCCAAGATAGTTCATGACGCCGGCGTAGCCCGAAAAGCGACTCATCAGCCACTGGAGATCGTCGGCTCCGCCGTCCGGCGCGCCGGTGACGAGCGTATGCGGGCCGGGGTTGTTCTGCGGATAGTCGAAGGGCTCCATCGGCGCCTGCAACAGCGCCTCGTGACCGCGCGCGCGGGCGGAAGCGACGAGACGGTCGAGCTCCGCCCCATAGGGCGCGAAGGCGAGGGTGACGCCCTCGGGCAACTGGTCGATCGCGTCGGCCGAGGTGGCGGCGTTCAGCCCGAGGCCGCCGATGACCAGCGCGATGCGCGGCGCATCGGCTTTCAGCGACGGCGCCGTGACGAAGGGCCGCGCATAGACGTCCATAGGCCGTGCGCCGTCCGCGCCGATCTTCGGCAGCAGCCCGTAACGGCCCTTTTCGACGACGCGGCGGTCCGGCGCCGGCGTCAGCCTGACGCCGGACGGCGGCTCGATCCGGATGATGCGGGCGGTTCCGCCCTCCGAGGCGCCGCTGCGCGTCACCTTCACGCCCGAGAGTTGCTCGAATTCACTGACGGTGGAAATCTGTTCGCGGCCGGCTGGCGGCGGGGCGGGCTCCACGGCGGCGGCGACGGGCGGGAGCGGCGGCGCGGGCTCCGGGGCCTTCGCAGGCTCGATGCGGGCGACGGCGTGGGGTTCGCCGCCGTAGGGGTCGCGGGGCGCAAGATAAAGGGCGAGCGCCCCGATGGCGACGAGGCCGCCCGCCGCCGCGCCAAAAGCGCGCCGCGGTTTCGCGACGGCCGGCTTCGGTCGGGAAGCGCCGCTTCCGAGAGGTGCGTTCAGTTCGTCGGTCATTGAGCCGGTCGCAAGAGAAAGCGCGCGCAGCCGGAATCCGAATCGCGCGCGTAGCCATTCTGCCGACTGCGCGCCCCGACGTCGAGGGCGCAGCAGTCGATCAGGCGCGGGCGAGCGCTCCGTCAGCTTCCATCAGTTCGAGCAGCATCCCTTCCCGCAGGCCGCGGTCGGCGATGCGGGTGCGACTCGCCGGAAACATCTCGCGGATCGCTTCGAAGATCGCGCAGCCGGCGAGAACGAGGTCCGCACGCTGGGGGCCGATGCAGCCGTTCGCCACGCGCTGCTCGAAATCCATGTCGCGCAGCCGCTCGATAGCCCGCGTCGCGTCCTCGTCGCTCATCCACAGACCGTCGACGCGCCAGCGGTCGTAGCGCTCGAGACCAAGATGGACGCCCGCGAGGGTCGTGACGGTGCCGGAGGTGCCGAGCAGGTGGAAGCGCGAGCAGCGCCGCACCCCAGTGGTCGCCTCGACGAAATGCGCCAGAGCCTCCTGCGCGTGACTTTTCATGGCGGCGAAGGTCGCGGCGTCGACGCTCTTGCCGCCGAAATGCTCGGCCAGCGTCACCACGCCGAGTTCGAGCGACGTCCAGCTGTGCAGGCCGCGCGCGTCGGGGCGGTGCGGCGGGCGGGTCAGCCAGACGAGTTCAGTCGAGCCGCCGCCGATGTCGAACAGCAGCACGCTCTCGGCGTGGGGATCGGCAAGCGACCCGCAGCCCCGCGCGGCGAAGCGCGCTTCGGTTTCCCGGTCGATGATTTCGAGTTCGAGACCCGTCCGCTCGCGCACGCGCTCGACGAATTCATCGCCGTTTTCGGCGCCGCGGCAGGCCTGGGTCGCGACGAGCCGAGCCCTGGTGACGCCGCGCGCCTCCATTTTGTCGCGGCAGATTTCCAGCGCGGCGATGGTGCGCTCGATGGCCTCCTCGCTGATCCGGCCGGCGCGGCCGAGCCCTTCGCCGAGACGCACGATGCGCGAGAAGGCGTCGATGACCCGCAGGAAATCGCCGTTGCGCCGGCGGGGACGCCTGTCCGGCCGCGCGATCAGCAGGCGGCAATTGTTGGTGCCGAGATCGAGCGCGGCGTAGGTGTGCTGGCTCCAGGAGGAGAGGGGGCGCGCGACCATTGTGGGCGCGGCGAGCGTCATCGCCCCCGGACCGCCGCCGCAGTCTCTCGCATCCAGACCCGGCCCTGTATGTGTGGGCCGTTCGGTCCCTGCCAAGGCAATGCTCCCGCAGTAATCCGTTGAGTCGCGCATCACGCCGCTTCCGCGACCCTGTTCGCGTTTTAACTTTCTTTCATGCCGGAACGCCGCCCGTCCCGCAAGGCGTTTTCCGCGCCACGGACGGGATTCGTCCGCTCTCTCCCCTCGCCGGGCTGCACAAGTCGTCGATAGAAGCGCGTCAAACGGTTGACAGCGCCCGCGGCGCTTACTAGACACCTCTCGCTCACGAGCGAAGCAGCGCCCCGTCGCCAGCATCGCGCGTTGGGGGATAGTTCAACGGTAGAACAGCGGACTCTGACTCCGTTAATCTTGGTTCGAATCCAGGTCCCCCAGCCACTTGATTTCATTGACATTTCCGGCCTAGGAGGGGGCGAAAAGAGCCCTTTTCATGTTGCATTTCCTTGCAATCCAAACGATTGATTTCCAATGACTTCCAAAAAATCGCGGCGACTCCACGCGACATGACCGCGACATGGAAAAGAACAAAAGAGCGACTTCAGCGATCGGACCACGATTTGAGGCAGCCCCTCTTCGAGAAGGTGCGAGTCGCTCTTACGCGGCCTTGCGCATCTCGGCGGCGCCCTCCCGTCGCTTGCTCGCGATGCCGACGCGGTCGAGCTCCGCTTTCGGCAGCGCGACTGTCCCCAGTTCGGCACAGCGCTGGAAGATCATCCGCACCGTCGCCGCCTCGGCCGTGTTGACCATCAGCTTGCGGTCTCTGACGTCATAACCGAGCGGGACATTGCTGCCCATCCACATGCCCTTGGCCTTCGACGCGGCGATCTTGTCGCGAATGCGCTCGCCGGCGATCTCGCGCTCGAACTGGGCGAAGGAGAGCAGCATGTTGAGCGTCAGCCCTCCCATCGAGGTGATGGTGTTGAACTGCTGCGTCACCGAGACGAAAGAGGCGCTGTGGGCGTCGAGAATGTCGACGATCTTGGCAAAGTCCGCCAACGATCGCGTCAGCCGGTCGACCTTGTAGACGACGATGATCTGGACCTTGCCGGCTTTGACGTCGGCCAGCAGGCGCTGCAAGGCGGGCCGCTCCATCGTGCCGCCGGACAATCCGCCATCGTCATACATGTCGGGCAGCGCCATCCAGCCGGCATGACGCTGGCTGACGATATAGGCTTCGCAAGCCTCGCGCTGGGCGTCGAGAGAATTGAACTCCTGCTCGAGACCCTCGTCGGACGATTTGCGGGTGTAGATCGCGCAGTGAACAATCGCGCCGGAGTTCGGACGATCAGGCTTGCGCATTCCCATCCTCCGTGCGCTCGACAGAGCGGGCTGCGCTTTTCCGCAAGCCGAAGAAGCGGGGCCCCGACCAATGGGCCCCGGTGATCTCCCGGGCGACAATTGTGAGGGAGGAATAGCGCTTGCCGTTCCATTCGACGCCGTCGGCATGGATCAGCACGCTGTGGGTGACGCCGCGCCATTCGCGCACCAGCCGCGTGCCGGGTTTCAGGGAAATCGGCGGGGCGGCCTTTCGCGCCTCGGCGAGGGAGTCCCCGATGTTGAGGCGTTGCAGCTGGCGGATGTTCGACCTGGAGAGGCCGCCGAGCGGCCTCTCCTGAAATTTGTAGGTGATTCCCCGCATCAACAGATCGCGGGACAGCCGCATCGGCGGCGAGGCTCGATGCAGTCTGCGCCACTCGCCGCGCAGTTCGAAGATCGTCAACGCCGAGAGCCGGGCGAGCTCCGCTGCGACATCGATCGACGCCTTGTTCATGTCAGCGTCCGCGGCGCGCCTTGATGCGGTAGCGGCGGACATCGCCGGCCGCTATCGAACTGGTCAGCGAGAAGCCGAGCTTTTTCTTCACCGTGCCGGCAAGGAAGCCGCGCACGCTGTGCTGTTGCCAGTTGGTCGCCTGCATCATCTCTTCGATGCTGGCGCCCTCGGGTCAGCTCAGTAGCGTGAGCACCCGTTCCCGCTTGGTGACGCGCTGCTCATGTTGCGATTCGGTCGGCTTCAGATCTTCGCCGGCGGCCGCCGCTCTCATTTGTTGCGGCGCTTTCGGCTTCTCGCCGGTCGCGCCTCGGGCTGCTGCCTTGCGTTTGGCCGTTGTGGCGGGGTCGATGGTGGCTGTGGTGGCTGTCGGCATGATCTTGGGCTCCGTTGATGCGGCGCCATGATTGACGCTCGCACCGACCAAAGCCCCGCAATCCGCGAGGCGAGCCCTGTCATCGGCGGCTCTGGCTCGGCCGCCTGATGTCGACAGCAATGCGTACTACGCCGCCGAAGTCCACTCGATTTTGAGGCGCAAAATCCGCGATGAGATCTTGGGTGTCTCGGTCGCACTCTCGCGCCGTTCAGCGGATTGGAGCCGTCAAATCTCGCGCGATCCTCGGCGGACTTCATCACGATTACGCCCGGATGTAATTTTCGGCGCACACAGATCGCTTGCCGGAAACAGTCAGTCGGGTCGGAACAGGTTCAAAACCGCTGGCCATCCGGCGAATGTGGGATGAAAGCGTGTTTGACGCTTCCATGACGCTGATTGGCGACCAATGCCTGCTCTTTGGCGAGCGGGCGAGGCACCTCGCTTCGCGTTTCGCTCCATTTAAAATGTCGTCCGCGCACACCGATGGGCAAATTCGTCCGCAAGGCAGGAGGACATAAGTGATGAAAGTCTCAAAAATCTTGGGATCCGTATTACTGACGGCGACGCTAACGCTAACATTTCAGCCGGCCGAGCTACTCGCGCAAGAACCGGCGACTCCGGAGGCCCGCACTGACGCCCGCACTCAAGAGACACGTTACGTTTTGGGAGGCGCGACTTTTGTGAAATTGGCTCCGGCCTTTATAAACGCTCTGGGGAGCCTGCGCATTTTCCCTTCGGCGGTTGGTCCGGGCGCTCTCATTTCGCGATCAGGCGCGCTGACGGCCGCATTTCCTATTACGACCGGAGCGGTCGATCCCTCTCCCGTATTTGCCGTATTGGATCACTCGGGCGGCCTGTCTCTGGCAACGGTCAGGAATCGGGCGTCGATCACGTCGTTCATCATTGACAGCAAAACGGGCCAGCTATCCGGCCTCGTGACCTGCGATTCAAACCTGGTCGGCCGCGTGCCGTTGTTCAATCTAAGGCTTACGCAAGCGCCGCGGATCAACGACCTGCAGATGACGATCGACGACGTTTCGCTCACTTTGACGAGCGGCGCGGCGTCCGCACTGAGCAATTGTCTTGGGAGGACGATCCCGCCAATCGAGATCGGGAGCGCGCAAGTCAGAGCGATGCTGGGCCCGCGGCTCTAATATCTAACGCTAATTCTACTCCGAACGACATGAAACGTCCTTGGTCTTTGCCGGGCAAGGGCGTTTTCTTTGTGCCGACGCCTGCGGCAACAGTGTAACGCTCCACCGTAGGCCGTCTGGCGGCTGGGTTTGGGGTCAGCGAAAGTCTCGTGCGGTGGCGCGCGGATCGTGTCCACTATAGATGATGGACGCTATCCCAAATGGCTGAAGAAAATTATTGCGGATCCGCGGTCGGTGAGCGGCGGCGGCGTTACTGGAAGAAGGAAGAGAAGCGCCGCATTGTTGCGGAGAGCTTTAAAGATGGCGCGTCGGTAGCGGAGGTGGCGCGGCGCTATGACCTGAACGCCAATTTGCTTTTCACGTGGCTGTGCCTACCGCAAATTCAATCCGACTGAAATGCGGCTGAAAGTTGGGGCATGCTTCGTCTCATGGCGGACGTGTTCAAGCTGGTCTGGTGGACGATCCTCGACCTGTTCCGATCCAGAGCGTCACTCGAAGCGGAGATCGTCGCGCTGCGCCAGCAACTCAACGTCCTGCGCAGAAAATCGGCGAGGCGACTGGCGTTCAGCATCGTCGATCGTCGATTTTTGCTGGGCTGTATCAAAATGCGCCGAGGATTGTCGACGTCTTGGCGATCGTAAAGCCCGAGACGGTTATTCGTTAGCGTCGCGCCGGTTTTCGTTTGTTCTGGCGGTGGAAGTCGCGACCTCGCAGCGGCAGGCGAAAAGTGGCGCTGGAAATCCGGCAACTGATCCGCGACATGAGCCTGGCTAACCCGCTGTGGGGAGCGCCGAGGATCCATGGAGAATTGCTCAAGCTCGGCGTCGATATTGGCCAAATTTCGGTGGCCAAGTACATGGCGAAACGCCGCAGGCCTCCTTCCCAAGGCTGGAAGACCTTTCTCCGCAACCACGCCGACGGCGTTGCGTCGATGGACCTGTTCGTGGTTCCGACAGTCTCCTTCAAGTTACTGTATGGCCTGCTGATTTTACGCCACGGCCGACGGCGGCTGCTATGGCTCGGCGTGACGGCGCATCCGACCGCCGAATGGCTGGCCCGGCAACTCACTGAGGCCTGCGGCTGGGATCCCGCGCCGAGATATCTCATTCGCGACCGCGACGGCGCCTATGGCGAGATCTTCAAACGCCGCCTTCGGGCGATGGGCATTCGTGACCGCCCAACCGCGCCGCGCTCGCGTTGGCAGAAGGGCTGTGCGGAACAGCTGATCGGCTCGATCCTACGGGAATGTTTTGATCATGTCGTCGTGTTCGGCGAGCGGCATCTGCGCCACGTGCTTCTTTCTTACATGGAGTATTACAATGATGCGCGGACTCACCTCTCATTGAACAAAGATGCACCCATGCCGCGCGCCATTCAGGCAGTCGGACGCATCATGCTCAGACAAAGGGTCGGCGGATTTCATCACCATTACACTCGGATTTGATTTCCGATAGGCACAGGACGCGTCGCCAGTCGAGTCCCTCCAGCAGCACCGAAAATTGCGCCGCCGACAGACGCATGACTCCGTCTTCGATCTTGGGCCAGCGGAACTCGCCGTCCTCCAGCCGCTTGGCGAAGAGGCGCACGCCCGCGCCGTCCCAGAAGACCAGCTTGATGCGGTCGGCGCGCCTGGCGCGAAAGACGTAGATCCCGCCGTCGAAGGGATCGCAATGAATCGTCTCGCGCACCAGCGCCGCGAGACCCTCCGCGCCCTTGCGGAAGTCGACCGGCTTTGTCGCCACCATCACGCGCACCGCGCCCGTCGGGCCGATCACTTCGCCCCCGGCTAGGTTCGCAGCGCGCGCAGGATCGCCGTCGCCATGCCGATGTCCGCGTCACGCCAGATCCACACATGCGTCTCGCCGATCTCGATCTCCACGACGGGCGCGGCGGCCGCCGCTTTCGGCGCAGGCGTCGGCGCGCGCACGGCGGCGGCGCTGTTCTCGGCAATCGCCGGAACAAATGCCGGCGCGCCCACCGCCTCAGCCCTGCGGCGCACCTCCCTTCGCCAGGTGAAGAGTTGCTGTGGCGTCGCGCCATGTCGACGCGCGACCTGCGAGACAACCGCGTCGGGAGCCTGCGACTCTTGGACCGCCAGCGTCTTCTCTTCCTCAGACCACCGGCGCCGCCCGCCAGCTCCAGTGATTACCTCGATGCGCCGTAAACCGGAGCCGTTCGGATCAAGCGAAGGATCAAGTCTGGACACAAGCCTTATCTCCAAATCAGGAGATCAGACTCGCCGCTTTCATCTCGCGTTTGAAGGCGGGGCCGTAACAGCGCTTATGCGTCCACGATCATGCCGCGGAAAAACTCAGCAAAGCTCGTCGGCTGCGCGAATAGGACAGGCTTCCGTAGTGGCCCGTTCGGCGTCAAGTCCCTCGTATCGACTTCTCCAATCCCGGGCGCTCGGCGCCAGCGATCTGTTTCCCTCGTCTTCGTCGCCGGTGTCTTGCTTCCGTCCGTGGTCAACGCCTTGGCCGCCACATGATGCCATCAGAGAAGACGGTCAGCCTATCTAAGAAGCGTGGTCCATCAGATCTGGCCACTGCCCATCCTGCGGCTTCACCGGCTCCAATCGTCCGGGCGACGGAACTTCGGAAGAAGCGGGCGTATTGTTCGAGCCCGCATCAAATCTCCGCTCTGGTCAGGCGCGAGCGAGTTGCGGCGCCGTTGGCGTCTCCTTGGTCCAGCGGAAACTCGTCCCATCCACCCATATCCGATGCAGGACGATACCGAGCTTGCGCGCCAGAGCGACTTTGGCGCGCTTCATGCCGCGCCGTTTGGCGACATCCATTCCCCAGCGCTTCAGCGCCGAGAAACGCGTGACCCGCGACAACAAGACGTTCGCCGCCTCATAGAGCGCGGTCCGCGCCATCTCGTCGCCGACACAAGTGACGCTGCCCTTCACGTCGGTCTCTCCCGACTGGTATTTTCTCGGCGTTAACCCCAACAACGCCCCAACTGCCTTGGACTTTTGGATGCGCCCGGGGTCGTCGATCGCCGTTTTGAAAGTGATGGCCACGAGCGGACCAACGCCAGGCACGCTCATCAGCCGCCGGCAAATCTCGTCCCGGCGCACGATCACCAGCATCGCCTTGTGCAGCTTCGAATACTCCTTCCACATAGCGGCGCGCGCGGCGAGCATTGCCTCGACGATCTGCTCCAACATTGCTTGACCGACGCACAGCTCGCGCACGCGAGCCTCGAAACCGTTGCGCGTCACGACGCCCATCTTCAGCCCGAAGCCGCGCAGAATGCCGTGTATGCTGAATTCCACGTCCAGCAGCTTTGCCAGCAATTGTTTGCGCGCGACGAGCAGAGCCCGGATTTCTTGTGATCCTGGAGATTTGCAATGGACTGGCCGAAACCAGCCAATCCGAAGGAGCTGGGCGATGCCGCGCGCGTCCCGTCGATCCGTTTTGACCGTCATCGCCGAAAGCGCCGCCTTCACATGCCGGGTATCGAGCAATACCGCTTCGAAACCGCCTTTGGTCAGACCGGCGTGCAGCCACTGTGAAAGAGGCCCAGCCTCCAGACCGATCCACTCGATCGAAAGCCTCAGCTTGCGTAAAAAGGCGACGATGGCCTCGGGACGGCTCTCGACGTTAGCCTCCGTGATTATTTTCCCAGCTGCGTCGACGACGCAGACGCTCGATAGTTCCAAAGAGACATCGATTCCGGCATAATATTTCATGGCTTGTCCTGCGACCCATATGCTTGGGGCCGGCCTCAACCAGAAACCCGTTCAACATGACACGGGGGATAAGCCGCCGTCCGTCGCCATCAGGCTCAGGCCAAGGCCATTACGGCATCTAATTGTTCTACCGCGGCGGAAATGGATCAGACCGCAACGGGGCACACGCGCTCTGTACAAAGTCGATCCCGGGAAGAGGAATCCGGTAGGTATTGTTCTTAAAATCCCATGACGAAAGCGGAGAGCTTGACATGATCCCACCGTTGTCGCCCGTGCAGCTGCCGTTGGTTCCCAAAAACGGCGTGTTTTGAACCCGACATTGACAGCTCAAGGGCCGATCTGGATCAGAGGGATTCCGTTTCTTTATGCACGGAGCAACGTCGCAAATCGCCCAATATAAGTCCCCATTATATCCTTCGGCATGTTGATCACACGCTTTTGGCTGTACCTTTAAAAGGCTACACCAACCACGATAAGAAAAGGTAGAAACCCACTCGTAATTGACGTTACCGACTTTATACCGGCCATTGCTGATGGTCTTACAAACGGGCGCTTCACCTATATCACAGGGATGTTTTTCGGTGCATCTGGCCTGGGTCAGGCGTTTGACGGAGGTATCCTGGATCTCAGTTGTTTCGACGATGTGTGTCTCATTGACCCTCCAACAGTCGCAGTATGCCTTGTCTCCTCTCATTTTGCAGTCGGTCGATGCACTACATAGGGCATGCCATCCGGTACAGGCGACGAATGCTTGAGGTGCGCCAGCAGGACTATTCTCCGGTTTTTCGCCGGCTCCCGCTAAATCCATCGCCCAAAAACACATTGCCATCGAGCTCAGAAGGCAGATTGCTAAAATCCGAAGCCACATCTTCCCCGCCCTTCCGTGTACATCACTGCAACGAAATCTTACGTTGCTCAAACCCATTCCTTTTGCGCTTGATCAACTACAGATTTCCAAGGGTGAAATCGTTCGGGGACTCCAAGCCTTCTGTGGCGCTTCCCTTCCAACCACATCCTTTGTCGAAGATCTCAGCAAAGGACTTCGCACCCGACGATCATTCCCGGACTGGCGTCATCAGATCATGCGCTGTCCTCGGCGGACTTCATCAACATTACGTCCGGATTCAGTTTTCGGCACACACAGCCTGCAGGCAATTCATTTCTGCGCATTTCCAATGAGTCAGGGTATATTATCGGGCGATCCGGAGCGCGATAGGACGGGCGTCCAGGACGCGACACTCTCTGACGCTCGATTCATTGACGCTTGATGCAAGCTTGCCAACCTCCATGCTCAAAGGTTGATTTGTCGCACCAAACCGCGACGGGGTAATAATGACCCATTATCGCCTGCACGTTGCGGCCCACAGCATTGAAAGCTGCTCTGGGCGGAACGTAAGGTAAATTAAAGTCAATAACGGCATCTGGATGCGCACAGTTACTCGGACAGCCGACTACAACGTTTTGGATCGCAAATTTGAAGGGGACTGGTTTATTCTCTTCTCCCACCTTGGGAATGAGGTTGCGAAAAAATACAAGCTTGGGATATTGTTCATCGCCCCACGGCAGCCAATTAACATCAGGTTTTAGCCAGTTCGGACGAAGCAAATCATCTGAAATCACGACCGTATAATAGCCGCCCTGAGTAACCGCCGCCTGATCGTCCATGCACCGGACAGCCGGAACTGGCAGAGCTAAATCATTATTGCACACCGACCAATATCGCACATCAGGGTTTCGTGAGCGCCCTGATGATTTCGGCGAGCCATAGTATGTGTCGGGAAAACTCGGAGCTTTGCCGTGGATTACGATAATGCGGCCTCGCTGGTACGGCCCCGGCTGCATGGCTATATATTTGTTGTCGGGATTCGGCAGTAGCAGAATCGGCGGCTCCTTTGGCGCCGCGAACCAAAGTGGATTGCTCGCCCTCTCATAGTAATCGCTCGGTGTATAGATGTCTAACTTCGGCGGGAAGACCAAGTCAAGAAACGCGCGGAGATCGTTGAGTTTATTTACCGACTTAACGTAGTAATACGGCCATGTTGGCGGCGGCGGATTGGGCTTGGGCGCTTCCTTCGTCAGCGGACATGTTTCTAGGGTTTGAGATTCATTAAGCGTTATTTTCGGCAGCGGGTGTCCACCCATCAGGGCCTGCCCGCTTAGAGTTTTATCTGCGCTGGGCACATATATTCGTAGAGCGACCCACGCGGGGTTTGTGTCGACATGAGTGATGGTGTTCGGGACACCTTTCGGGCACTTTGCATTGCCGCGCGCAACGCAGAGGGTATAGGTACTGGCGTTGCCAGCATCAGGCGTTAGTATGTCGTCGTATTTATGCCCGGCGACGGAAACGGGCTCCCCCTTTTCTTTGCCACTATAAACGACGAAAGAAAAATAGCGGGCATTAGGATAGGAGCCCTCGATTCTCATGGTCCGATAATTCTTATCGAAGGGCATGAGCCAATAGCGCGCTTGGTCGTCTGGAGCTACAACATTGCCATACCCTTCGGGCGACAACTCAATTGGCCATGCACACTGTGAAAACTCCGCAAGAGCCAATTCCGAATGACTTAAGCACGCTAGCGCTAGGAAACCCCAGAAAAACCAGTTGCACATTGTTTTCATGGTCTTCCCCTCTGGCCGCTGGCCTCCGCCCGAAGATTACGTAACATGGCGCTGTCGAGAAGTGGATGCGGTTTATCGCCGCCCAGCCGCGCACGCCTTGCGCTGCGGCAAGCAGGCATTCGCGGGGAGGAGGAACAGAAAATGACGGCGCTGGAACGTAAGCGTTGCATTGAACTCCGAATGGACAGGGAAACCGCTTGGGCGATGCGTCGCGTACTGTTACGATTCCACAGAGGCGCTGCGCTTGCCTATGAAGGCCGAGCGCTATCGGCTGCCGAGGAGCGGCAAAAACATCTCGAATATGCCTTGGCCGATACCATCGAGCAGGATGTTATCAAGTTAATGCGAATCTGCGGGTGGGAAGAGGAAGACGACGCCCCACGCGAGTGACCTGTGTGTGTCGAAAACCTCATCCGCGCTGATGTGGCGACGAAGTCGGTTGAGCTGGCGAGATGATCGCGCTGATCCGGTTATTGCTGGCCATCCCGGCGTCGCTGTCCCTGCTCAAAAATCTATCCCCGGCCTACTCGCCTCCGTATTTTCACTTATGGAAACCGATAGAACGGCGTCCGATATCTTAAGGATCTCTCCAATGTTTCCTTTGTCCATTTTGGAGAGCACTTAGGCCGCCCGACACTCTCGGAGCGGCCTTTTTTATGCGCTGGCTTTTAGGGCCGAGTTGGTCAGCCCTCATGTTTTGGCGATGGGCTTCGCAAGCCGCACGTCCGGGCCCGTCCCTATCTTTCGCCCTCGGGCGAAAGATAGCCAGCGCAAATCAAGCTCTATGGACGAATCCATGATCGGCCTGCGGGCGACTCATTTCTGCGTATTTCCAATGAGTCAGGGTATAACAGGCCCGAGGGGAGCCAACTGCTGCGCCGCCCACCCACGATCCATGCCAAATGGGCGATGCAGCAACCGCTGGGGAGACGACACGGACGAATCCGGGCCGGGGCCGCGGAAATCGTGCGAATGTGAAGCCAGGGATAGGAGCCTGTCCGCTGGACCCATTGTGGCGAACCCGAGAAGTCGCCAAGGGCAATTTTGTTGACGTTGACAAAATCCGGACGAAGGGCGACAGCGCTTTGCACGTGTCGTCGCCTTCATTTCGCCAAGCGAGCGGTAAAATTGGGGCGCGCGGGAACAAAATCGCCTCATTCACTGGGAGGAATGCATGAATACGGCTACGCGAAATCTTCTCGCCACCACTGCGGTCATATGGCTTGCCGGCGGGGGCGTTTATTTCCTGGGCAACTCCTTGCAAGACGCAAAGGGCCCCTCGACTCACGAAAACGCTGGCGCTGGAGAATCTTCGCCGTCCAAGCCCTCTGACGTGGCGGCCGCCCCAGCGACGCCCGCCCCGGCCGCCGAGCCGGCTCCGGCTGCGCCGGCGGCGCCCGCTCCGGTGGCCGAGGCCGCGATCCCCACTGCCGCCGCGCCAGGGTCTGCCGACGAGTTGCTGGCGCTTCAGAAGGACCCGAAGCAGTGGGTCTCGCCGACTGGCGACTACGCGAATCTGCGTCATTCGGCTCTCAAGCAGATCACGGCTGAGAACGTCGGCAAGCTTGCTCCGGCGTGGCAGTTTTCGACCGGCGTGCTGCGTGGCCATGAAGGCGCCCCGCTCGTCGTCGGCGACGTGATGTATCTCCACACGCCGTTCCCGAACAATGTTTACGCGCTCGACCTGAAGGATCCGGATCACAAGATCCTCTGGAAGTATGAGCCGAAGCAGGATCCGTCCGTCGTTCCGGTCATGTGCTGCGACACGGTGAACCGCGGCCTCGCCTATGGCGACGGCAAGATCTTCCTCGCCCAGGCGGACACGACGCTTGTCGCGCTCGACGCCAAGACCGGCAAGCTGGTCTGGTCGGTGAAGAACGGCGACCCGGCGAAGGGCCAGACCTCCACCGCCGCTCCGCACGTCTTCAAGGACAAGGTGTTCGTGGGCATCGCCGGCGGCGAGTTCGGCGTGCGCGGCCACATCACCGCTTACGACATCAAGGACGGCAAGCTGGCCTGGCGCGGCTACTCCATGGGCCCCGACAGCGACACGCTGATGGACCCGGAGAAGACCACCCATCTCGGCAAGCCGGTCGGCAAGGACTCGGGCATCTCGACCTGGCAGGGTGACCAGTGGCAGATCGGCGGCGGCACCACCTGGGGCTGGTACAGCTATGATCCGGAACTGAACCTCGTCTATTACGGCTCGGGCAACCCCTCGACCTGGAACCCGAAGCAGCGTCCGGGCGACAACCGCTGGTCCATGACCATCTGGGCGCGCGACCTCGACACGGGCAAGGCCAAGTGGGTCTACCAGATGACCCCCCACGACGAGTGGGACTATGACGGCATCAACGAGATGGTTCTCGCCGACCAGAACATCGGCGGAACGACCCGCAAGACGCTCGTCCACTTCGACCGCAACGGCTTCGGCTACACGCTGGACCGGGTGACGGGCGAGCTGCTCGTCGCCGAGAAGTTCGACCCGGCCGTGAACTGGGCGACCAAGGTCGACATGGACAAGAACTCCAAGACCTATGGCCGTCCGCTGGTCGTGTCGAAATATTCGACCGAGCAGAATGGCGAGGACACCAACACCCAGGGCGTCTGCCCGGCGGCGTTGGGCGTGAAGGACCAGCAGCCGGTCTCTTATGACCCGGCGACGGGTCTGTTCCTGGTGCCGACGAACCACGTCTGCATGGACTACGAGCCGTTCCGCGTGTCCTACACCGCGGGTCAGCCCTATGTCGGCGCGACGCTGGAAATGTATCCTGCGGGCAAGGTGCTCGGCGACGGCACCAACAACACCGGCAACTTCATCGCCTGGGACGCCAAGGTCGGCAAGATCGTCTGGTCGAACAAGGAGCAGTTCTCGGTGTGGTCGGGCGCGGTGTCGACCGACGGCGGCGTGACCTTCTACGGCACGCTCGAGGGCTATCTGAAGGCCGTCGACACGAAGACCGGCAAGGAGCTCTACAAGTACAAGACTCCGTCGGGAATCATCGGCAACGTCATCACCTATGAGTCAGGCGGCAAGCAGTATGTCGCGGTCCTCTCGGGCGTTGGCGGCTGGGCCGGCATCGGCCTTGCGGCTGGTCTGTCGAAGAGCAATGAAGGTCTCGGCGCGGTGGGCAACTACGCCTCGCTCGCCAACTACACCGCCCTCGGCGGCGTGCTGACCGTCTTCGCTCTGCCGAACTAAGCGAGACGCTTAGCGCATAAGCAAATCTGGCGCTCGGCGCACCCCTCGGTCGGGTGTCGCCGAGCGTTGCTTTTTGTGGGTTTCCGCTTCACCCGGGCGCGCTCGCGCCATCACAACCCTCTGACCGGATCGCCAAAGCTGAAACCCGATACGGCGTCGATTTTGTCCCAAGCAAATTCGAGCCGTGAATTCCTCGGACATCCCGAGGGGCTTGGCTTCCTTTTCGGTTCGGAAATGTGGGAGCGCTTTTCCTTTTACGGGATGCGGGCGCCGATCGTGCTCTGTATGGTCAATCATTTGCTGAGCCCCGACCGCGTCGGCGTCGTGCTCGGTCTCGGCGAACTGAAGCGCGCCCTCGAATTTTTCTCCGGACCGCTCGCCGCGCAGCAGGTTGCTTCTCTGATCTACGGGCTTTACACGAGCCTCGTCTATTTGACGGCGATCCTCGACATGGGGCGCAATTGAATCGCTTGAACTCGCTCCGCTGCGGCTGGATCGCATGTTTGAGCCGCTTCCCGAAACCGCGATGTTTGTCGTTTCGCTGGTTCGGCGGTGAGGACAGCTTCATCTTCAACCGCGTCACGATCAGTCTTCGCGTATTTTCCCGCAAATCAGTTTGACAGTTTCGGTGGTCATAGGCTTCGCCGCTTCACAATGACCCCGGTCAGCCCTTGTCGGCTTCAGTTTCCTCGCAGCGGAAGGGGCCGCGCCAGCGGGCATAGCGCCAGGGCGTGAGCGCGCTCGCGTCCGCGCGCAACTCCTCTGGCACCGGATCGAAACCCTCGCCCGCGTCCGGCCGGCAACGGCAGATGCGGGCGAAGCCCATCCAGCCGCCCGCCCAAAGGCCGTGTCTCGCGATGGCTTCATCCGCGTATTCCGAGCAGGTCGGCGCATAGCGGCAGGTCCGCCCCGCGAAGGCCGAGAAGGTGACGCGGTAGACGAGGATCAGCGCGCGCGCGGCGCGAGCGGGGAGGTCTTTCATCTCAGGCTTCATATCGTGAAAAAAGGCCGCCCCGATAAGGGCGGCCCTTTCGATTCTCGCGATGCGCGGCGGATTATTCCGCCGGGGGCAGGGCCGGAGCCGGCTCGGCGGCCTCGGCGCGCTGCTCGATGATGAGATCGTCGCGACCCGTGGCGATGCCGCGGAACTTGGCCATCGCCGCGCCCGTGCCAGCCGGGATGAGGCGGCCGACGATGACATTCTCCTTGAGGCCGACCAGCGGATCGATCTTGCCGTTGACCGCAGCCTCGGTGAGGACGCGGGTCGTCTCCTGGAAGGAGGCGGCGGAGAAGAACGAACGCGTCTGCAGCGACGCCTTGGTGATGCCGAGCAGCACCGGCGTGCCGGAGGCGGGCTTGCCGCCGTTCTCGATCGCCTTGGCGTTCGCTTCGTCGAGTTCGACGTGATCCACCTGCTCGCCCTCGAGGAAGCCGGTGTCGCCCGGATCGACGATATCGACCTTCTGCAACATCTGACGCACGATCACTTCGATGTGCTTGTCGTTGATGTTGACGCCCTGCAGTCGGTAGACCTCCTGGATCTCGTTGACGAGGTAGGCCGCAAGCTCCTCCACGCCCTTGATCGCCAGAATGTCGTGCGGCGCCGGGTTGCCGTCGACGATATAGTCGCCCTTTTCGACGACGTCGCCGTCCTGAAGGTGAATGTGCTTGCCCTTCGGGATCAGATATTCGACGGGCTCGGCGCCTTCCTCGGCAGGAACGATGGTGATGCGCTGCTTGTTCTTGTAGTCGCGCCCGAACTGCACCGTGCCGGAGATCTCCGCGATGATCGCGTGATCCTTCGGACGGCGCGCCTCGAACAGTTCCGCGACTCGCGGCAGACCGCCGGTGATGTCGCGGGTCTTGGCGCTCTCCACCGAAATACGCGCGACGATGTCGCCCGCCTTCACGGTTCCGCCGGGCTCGACCGCGATGATCGAGTCGACGGGCAGCAGGTAACGCGCGTCGCCGCCGCGGGCGAGTTTCCCGACCTTGCCGTCCGGCCCCTTGATGACGATCGAGGGCTTGAGGCTCGCCGAGCGCAGGTTGAGGCGGTAGTCCATGACCATGCGCTTGGCGATGCCGGTCGACTCGTCAACCGTCTCCGACATCGACTGGCCTTCGACCAGATCCTCGAAGCCGATGACGCCGTCGATCTCGCTGATGATGGGACGCGTATAGGGGTCCCACTCGGCGATGCGCTGGCCGCGCTTGACCTTGTCGCCTTCATCGACCTTCAGGCGGGCGCCGTATTGGATACGGTTGACCGCGCGCTCGGCTCCGTCGGGGCCGAGGATCACGATGGCGACGTTGCGCGCCATGACGATCAGGTCGCCGTCCGAGTTGCGGGCCACATGGCGGTTGCGAACATGCACCGTGCCCTCGAAGTTCGACTCGATGAAGGACTGGTCCGCAAGCTGCGCGGCGCCACCAATGTGGAACGTGCGCATGGTGAGCTGCGTGCCGGGCTCTCCGATCGACTGCGCCGCGATGACGCCGACGGCCTCGCCCATGTTGACGGGCGTGCCGCGCGCGAGGTCGCGGCCATAGCACTTGGCGCAGACGCCGTTCTTGGCCTCGCAGGTGAGGACCGAGCGGATCTTCACCTCCTGGATGCCGGCGGCGTTGATCGGCTCGATGTGCCACTCCTGGATCATCTCGCCCGCCGGAACGATCACGCCGCCGTCCTGCGCCTTGAGATCCTCGGCCGCGGTGCGGCCGAGAATGCGCGAGGCGAGGGAGGCGACGATCTGGCCGGCGTCGATGATCGCGCGCATGCGGATGCCGTTCTGGGAACCGCAATCCGTCGACGAGATGATCGAATCCTGCGCGACGTCGACGAGACGGCGGGTAAGGTAGCCGGAGTTCGCGGTCTTCAACGCCGTGTCCGCGAGGCCCTTGCGGGCGCCGTGGGTGGAGTTGAAGTATTCGAGAACCGTCAGACCTTCCTTGAAGTTCGAGATGATCGGGCTCTCGATGATCTCGCCTGAGGGCTTGGCCATCAGACCGCGCATCGCGGCGAGCTGCTTCATCTGCTGCGGCGAACCGCGAGCGCCGGAATGCGACATCATGTAGATCGAGTTGATCGGCATGTCGCGGCCGTGCTCGTCCTTCTTCACCGACGAGATGCGGATCATCATCTCCTCGGCGAGCTTGTCCGTGCACTTCATCCAGGCGTCGACGACCTTGTTGTATTTTTCACCCTGGGTGATGAGGCCGTCGTTGTACTGCTGCTCGTATTCCTTCGCGGCGGCGCGCGTCTCGGAGACGATCCGCTCCTTCGTTTCCGGCACGACCATGTCGTCCTTGCCGAAGGAGATGCCGGCCTTGAAGGCCTCGCGGAAGCCGAGCGCCATGATGCGGTCGCAGAAGATGACCGTCTCCTTCTGACCGCAGTTGCGGTAGACGGTGTCGATCATGTTGGAGATTTCCTTCTTGGTCATCAGCTTGTTGACGACGTCGAAGGGAATCTTCACGTGTTTGGGCAGCAATTGTCCGAGCACCATGCGGCCCGGCGTGGTGTCGAAGATCTTCGACACGCGTTTGCCGTTCTCGTCCCAGGTCCAGCCGCGGCCCTTGATCTTGGTGTGTAGCGTGATCGCCTTGGCGGCGAGCGCATGCTCGATCTCGCCCTGATTGGCGAAGCACATGCCCTGGCCGGGCTCGCCGTCGCGCTCGAGGGTGAGATAATAAAGGCCGAGAACGATGTCCTGCGACGGCACGATGATCGGCTGACCATTGGCCGGATGCAGGATGTTGTTCGTCGACATCATCAGCACGCGGGCTTCGAGCTGCGCTTCGAGCGACAACGGGACGTGCACGGCCATCTGGTCGCCGTCGAAGTCGGCGTTGAAGGCCGCGCAGACGAGCGGATGCAACTGGATCGCCTTGCCCTCGATCAGCACCGGCTCGAAGGCCTGAATGCCGAGACGGTGGAGCGTCGGCGCGCGGTTCAGCAGCACCGGATGCTCGCGAATGACCTCGTCGAGGATGTCCCAGACCTCGGGCTTTTCCTTTTCGACGAGCTTCTTCGCCTGCTTCACGGTCGCGGAATAGCCCTTCGCGTCGAGGCGCGAATAGATGAAGGGCTTGAAAAGCTCCAGCGCCATCTTCTTCGGCAGGCCGCACTGATGCAGCTTGAGTTCCGGGCCGACGACGATGACCGAACGACCGGAGTAGTCGACGCGCTTGCCGAGCAGGTTCTGGCGGAAGCGGCCCTGTTTGCCCTTCAGCATGTCGGCGAGCGATTTCAGCGGACGCTTGTTGGCGCCGGTGATGACGCGGCCGCGGCGCCCGTTGTCGAACAGCGCGTCGACGGCCTCCTGAAGCATACGCTTCTCGTTGCGGATGATGATGTCCGGCGCGCGCAGTTCGATGAGCCGCTTGAGACGATTGTTGCGGTTGATGACGCGGCGGTAGAGGTCGTTGAGGTCAGACGTCGCGAAACGGCCGCCGTCGAGCGGCACGAGCGGGCGCAGGTCCGGCGGAATGACCGGAACCTCCTTCAGGATCATCCATTCCGGCTTGTTGCCGGACTGGATGAAGGCCTCGATGATCTTCAGGCGCTTGGCGAGCTTCTTGGGCTTGAGCTCCGTCTTGGCCTCGGCGATCTCCTGGCGAAGCGAAGCGGCGATGCCCTCGAGGTCCATGGACTCGAGCAGGCGGCGGATCGCCTCGGCGCCGATCATGGCCGTGAAGGTGTCCTGGCCATATTCGTCCTGCGCGTGAAGATATTCCTCCTCCGACAGGAGCTGGCGCTCCTTGAGCGGCGTCAGACCCGGATCGATGACGATATAGGACTCGAAGTAGAGGATGCGCTCTAGGTCCTTCAGCGTCATGTCGAGCAGAAGGCCGATGCGCGACGGCAGCGACTTCAGAAACCAGATATGCGCGACGGGCGCCGCGAGCGAGATATGGCCCATGCGGTCGCGGCGGACGCGCGCAAGCGTGACTTCGACGCCGCACTTCTCGCAGATGACGCCCTTGTATTTCATGCGCTTGTACTTGCCGCACAAGCACTCGTAGTCCTTGATCGGGCCGAAGATGCGCGCGCAGAACAGGCCGTCGCGCTCCGGCTTGAACGTGCGATAGTTGATCGTTTCTGGCTTCTTGATCTCGCCGTAGGACCAGGAGAGGATTTTCTCCGGGCTCGCGATCGAAATCTGGATCTGGTCGAAGGCCTGCGTCGCCACGACCGGATTGAAGAGATTCATGACCTCTTGCTGATTCATGGTCTTCTCCTGGACACGGAGGGGCGCGCTCGTTGCGTCGCCCGCCGGTCGAAAATTCTTTCCCGCTTGGCCCCCTCCCGCTTGCGGGAGGGGAAGGCTCGACGATCGCGTCGAGCGGGGTGGGGCGCTACTCCGCCGCCTCGGCGGTCGGCGCCGACGGCTCTATCTCCTCGTGGCCTTCCGGCGGTTCGGCGTTGGTCAGCTCCACATTGAGCGCCAGGGACCGCATTTCCTTGATGAGAACGTTGAAGCTCTCCGGAATGCCGGACTCGAAGGTGTCGTCGCCGCGCACGATCGACTCGTAGACCTTGGTGCGGCCCGCGACGTCGTCGGACTTCACGGTCAGCATTTCCTGCAGCGTATAGGCGGCGCCATAGGCTTCCAGCGCCCAGACCTCCATTTCGCCGAAACGCTGGCCGCCGAACTGCGCCTTGCCGCCCAGCGGCTGCTGGGTGACGAGCGAGTAGGGGCCGATCGAGCGGGCGTGGATCTTGTCGTCGACGAGATGGTGAAGCTTCAGCATGTAGATGTAGCCCACCGTGACCTTGCGGTCGAAGGCCTCGCCCGTGCGGCCGTCGAACAGCGTCACCTGACCCGACGAGGAGAGCCCCGCCTTGGTCAGCATGTCGACAATGTCCTTCTCGCGCGCGCCGTCGAAGACCGGCGTGGCGATCGGAACGCCGCGCTTGAGATCCTTGCCGATCTCCACGAGCGTTGTCTCGTCGAGTTTGTCGATTTCCTCGTCGGGCCCGTAGACGTCCTTCAGCGCGGCGCGGATCGGCGTCGTGTCCCTTGACTTCATAAAGGCGTCGACAGCCTTTCCGACCTGCTTGCCGAGGCCCGCGCAGGCCCAGCCAAGATGCGTCTCGAGAATCTGGCCGACGTTCATGCGGCTCGGCACGCCGAGCGGGTTCAGCACGATGTCGACCGGCGTGCCGTCCTCGAGGAAGGGCATGTCCTCCTGCGGAACGATGCGGGAGACGACGCCCTTGTTGCCGTGACGGCCGGCCATCTTGTCGCCGGGCTGAATCTTGCGCTTCACCGCGACGAAGACCTTGACCATCTTCATCACGCCGGGCGGTAGCTCGTCGCCGCGCTGCAGCTTCTCGACCTTGTCGAGGAAGCGGTTTTCCAGCCCCTTCTTCGACTCGTCGTACTGCTTGCGCACGGCCTCGATCGAGGACATCAGCGCGTCGTCCTCGATGACGAAGGTCCACCACTGCGAGCGCGGATATTCGTCGAGGATCGCCTGCGTCAGCATCTGCTCCTTCTTGAAGCTCTTCGGGCCGGCGATGGCCTTCTTGCCGATGAGGGTCTCGGAGAGACGCGCATAGACGTTGCGGTCGAGGATCGCGAGTTCGTCGTCGCGGTCCTTGGCGAGGCGCTCGATCTCCTCGCGCTCGATCGCCTGCGCGCGCTCGTCCTTCTCCACGCCGTGGCGGTTGAAGACGCGCACTTCGACGATCGTGCCCTGAACGCCCGGCGGCACGCGCAGCGACGTGTCGCGCACGTCGGAGGCCTTCTCGCCGAAGATGGCGCGCAGAAGCTTTTCTTCCGGTGTCATCGGGCTTTCGCCCTTGGGCGTGATCTTGCCGACGAGAATGTCGCCCGCCTGCACTTCGGCGCCGATATAGACGATGCCCGCCTCGTCGAGATTCTTCAGCGTCTCTTCCGAGACGTTCGGAATATCGCGCGTGATTTCTTCCGGGCCGAGCTTCGTGTCGCGCGCCATCACCTCGAATTCGTCGATATGGATCGACGTGAACACGTCCTCCTTCACGATGCGCTCGTTGAGAAGGATCGAGTCCTCGAAGTTGTAGCCGTTCCAGGGCATGAAGGCGACGAGCACGTTGCGGCCGAGCGCCAGATCGCCGAGGTCCGTCGACGGGCCGTCGGCGATGATGTCGCCCTTCTTGACGATGTCGCCGACGCGAACGAGCGGCTTCTGGTTGATGCAGGTCGACTGGTTCGAGCGCTGGAACTTCATCAGTCGGTAGATGTCGACGCCGGGCTTGGCCGGATCGAGCTCTTCCGTCGCGCGGATGACGATACGGGTCGCGTCGATCTGGTCGACGACGCCGGTGCGGCGCGCCGAGATGGCGGCGCCGGAGTCGGCGGCGACGACAGCCTCCATGCCCGTGCCGACGAGCGGCGCGTCCGCCTTCACCAGCGGCACGGCCTGACGCTGCATGTTCGAGCCCATGAGCGCGCGGTTGGCGTCGTCGTTCTCGAGGAACGGGATGAGCGCCGCGGCGACCGAGACGAGCTGCTTGGGCGACACGTCCATCGCGTCGACTTTTTCGCGCGGGACAAGCATGACGTCGCCGGCGTGACGGCAGAGCACGAGGTCTTCCGTCAGATTGCCGTCGGCGTCGATGGGCGCATTGGCCTGGGCGACGTGGTACTTCGCCTCTTCCATCGCGGAGAGATAGGCGACTTCATTCGTCACCTTGCCGTCGCGGACGCGGCGGTAGGGCGCTTCGATGAAGCCGTATTTATTGACGCGCGCGAAGGTCGCGAGCGAGTTGATCAGGCCGATGTTCGGACCTTCCGGCGTCTCGATCGGGCAGATGCGGCCATAATGCGTCGGGTGCACGTCGCGCACCTCGAAGCCGGCGCGCTCGCGCGTCAGACCGCCCGGACCCAGCGCCGAGAGACGACGCTTGTGCGTGATCTCGGACAGCGGATTGGTCTGGTCCATGAACTGCGAGAGCTGCGACGAGCCGAAGAACTCCCGCACCGCCGCGGCGGCGGGTTTCGCGTTGATGAGGTCCTGCGGCATGACCGTGTCGATGTCGACCGAGGACATGCGCTCCTTGATGGCGCGCTCCATGCGCAACAGGCCGAGGCGATACTGATTTTCCATCAGCTCGCCGACCGAGCGGACGCGGCGGTTGCCGAGATGGTCGATGTCGTCGATTTCGCCGCGGCCATCGCGCAGATCGACGAGCGCCTTCACGACCGCGAGAATATCCTCGCGGCGCAGCGTGCGCGTGGTGTCGGGCGCGTCGAGATCGAGGCGCATGTTCATCTTCACGCGGCCGACGGCCGAGAGGTCATAGCGTTCGGCGTCGAAGAACAGCGAATGGAACATGGCTTCCGCCGTGTCCATCGTCGGCGGCTCGCCCGGACGCATCACGCGATAGATGTCGAACAGCGCTTCCTCGCGGTTCGAGTTCTTGTCCACCGCGAGCGTGTTGCGGATATAGGGGCCGACGTTGATGTGGTCGATGTCGAGGATCGGCAGCTCGTCGAAGCCCTTTTCCAGCAGCAGCGGCAGCGTCTTCGCGGTGATCTCGTCGCCCGCCTCGGCGAAGATTTCGCCGGTTTTGGGGTCATAGAGGTCCTGCGCGAGATACTGACCGTAGAGGTCTTCCGCAGAGACGCGGATCGCCTTCACGCCCTTATCGGCGAGTTGGCGCGCGGCGCGCACGGCGAGCTTCTTGCCCGCTTCGAGGATGACGTCGCCCGTATCGGCGTCGATCATGTCGGCGACCGCCTTCAAGCCCTTAAGGCGCTCGGCGTCGAAGGGCATGCGCCAGTTCTCGCCGTCGGCCGTGTAGGTGATGGTCTTGTAAAAGGTCGTGAGGATTTCTTCGCCGTCGAGGCCGAGCGCGAAGAGCAGCGACGTCACCGGAATCTTGCGGCGGCGGTCGATGCGCGCATAGACGATGTCCTTGGCGTCGAACTCGATGTCGAGCCAGGAGCCGCGATAGGGAATGATGCGGGCGGCGAAGAGCAGCTTGCCGGAGGAATGGCTCTTGCCCTTGTCGTGATCGAAGAACACGCCCGGCGAGCGATGCATCTGCGAGACGATGACGCGCTCGGTGCCGTTGACGATAAAGGTGCCGTTCGACGTCATGAAGGGCATGTCGCCCATGTAGACGTCCTGCTCCTTGATGTCCTTTACCGACTTCGCCTGCGTGTCGGGATCGACGTCGAACACGATCAGGCGCAGCGTCACCTTCAGCGGCGCGGCGAAGGTCATGCCGCGCTGGCGGCATTCGTCAACGTCATATTTCGGTTGCTCGAATTCGTAGCGGACGAATTCCAGCAGCGCGACCTGCGAGAAGTCGGAGATCGGGAAAACGGACTTGAAAACGGACTGGAGCCCTTCGTCGGGGCGTCCGCCCTTGGGCTCGTCGACAAGAAGAAATTGATCGTAAGAGGCCTTCTGCACCTCGATCAGATTGGGCATCGCCGCAGCTTCGCGAATATGTCCGAAGAACTTGCGGGTGCGTTTGCGACCGGTGAACTTGCGGGCCGACGTCTGAGCCATGTCGCTTTTCGAGCCTCTTCTCGTAAGGGCCGGTCGGCTCGCTGCGAGCCGTCTCTCGCCCTGTCAGGCGCCGATCCGGCGGCATCGCCGTCGCGCCTCCCTTCAACCGCGCGCGGCCCCGGCGTGAGCCGGGACCGCGATTCTCGTCACGCGGCCGCCAGAAAGGCGGCCGGCGGAATTACTTGAGCTCGATCTTGGCGCCGACCTTCTCGAGGGTCGCCTTGATCTTCTCGGCCTCTTCCTTCGAAGCGCCTTCCTTCAGCGGCTTCGGAGCGCCTTCGACGAGGTCCTTGGCTTCCTTCAGGCCGAGGCCGGTGATCGCGCGGACCTCCTTGATGACCTCGATCTTCTTGTCGCCGGCCGAAGCCAGGATCACGTTGAACTCGGTCTTCTCTTCGGCGGCCGGAGCAGCGGCGCCGCCAGCGCCCGGAGCGGCGGCGACAGCCACCGCGGCGGCGGCGGAGACGCCCCACTTCTCTTCAAGCATCTTGGCAAGTTCAGCCGCCTCGAGCACGGTGAGAGCCGAGAGGTCTTCGACGATCTTTTCGAGATTAGCCATTTGTTACGTCCTTTGAATTTGGTTCTGTCTGTGTAGGCGCGCCTGGTCAGGCCGCATCTTGTTTGGCGTAAGCCCCGAACACGCGCGCGAGCTTGGCGGCCGGCGCGGTGGAGAGCTGCGCGATCTTCGTCGCGGGCGCCTGTACGAGGCCCACGAGCTTTGCGCGCAGTTCGTCGAGGGACGGCATGGTCGCGAGCGACTTCACGCTGTCCGGGTTCAGGGCAGTCTTGCCCATGGCGCCGCCGAGGATGACAAATTTGTCATGGTCCTTGGCGAAAGCCACGGCGACTTTCGGCGCCGCCACCGGATCGTCCGAATAGGCGATCAGGGTCGGCCCCTTCAGAAGGGGCGCGATAGAGGCGACGTCGGCGCCATCAAGAGCGATCTTGGCAAGGCGGTTCTTGGCGACCTGGACCGTCGCGCCCGCGTCGCGCGCCTGCTTGCGCAGGTTCTGCAACTGGGCCACGGTCAGGCCGGAGTAGTGGGCGACGACGACAACGCCTGTCTTCGTAAAGACTTCGCGCAACGCCGCGACCGCTTCCTTTTTCTCCGCTCTGTCCACGGTTGCTCTCTCTAACGGGCGGGAAATCCCGCCGGTTGCGACATGCCGCCTGCTTTCCGCGGGAGCGGGGCAAGCGGCGCCGTAGATCCTGTCCCCAAGACGATCGCCGCCTTGGTTGAAGGGGCGCGAACCAAATTCGAAGGACGCTTGCGGGAAACCCGCGCGCGGCCCTAAAAATTACGGTTTCCCCGTCTGTGCAGGCCGCCCTTCGAACGACGGATTTCTCCGCCGCCTTCGGGCCGATTGAGCCGCTACAGGGCTGTGAAACCCCTCGCGTGCGCCGGCAGTCTCGGACAGGACATGGCCGGACGGGACACGAGGGGAATCCCCGGGTCCGCCGGCCTATCCACCGCCTTCCCGCTAAGCCCTTGACAGCGCATTAGGTTCGGGCGGAAGCTCAAATCTGAAAACGGGGCTGCGGATCAGTTTGGCCAGCCCCGAAGTGGCTTATTTAATTGGCTCGGAACAGTTTGCCAAGAGGTAAATTTTTGAAAACCCGTGTTCCCTCTCGGATGGTGCTTAGGTCCTCAGCCTTCGATAAGCTTCTCTTCGCAGATGACCTCACTGAGTTTCCGCATCTCCTCAACGGAATTGCTTTTTACCTGGGCAGTCTCGGAATTCACATCGTCGGCTAGTGCATATTCTCCGGTCTTTGCATTCGCGTAATGCCGCAAGAAGAGCGTCATGACATGCCCCACGCCCTCTTCTGTGACCGAGCGCAGGTCGTCTTCGAAATAGGCGCCACGGGTAAATGAACCCGTGATGATTTCGTAGGAGGGGAAATAGGCGACGTAATCCTTGCAGGCGGAAAGTTCCTCCGCCGCGACACGAAGCGCGGCCTTGGAATATGTCGTCGACAAAAGCACGTGGCGGGGCTCATAGGTTGCAACCAGCGGGACGGGGGAGACCGTCAGGATAATCTTCGCCCGTGGATTGACGCCTCGAAGCTTCTGGATGAAGACATCCATGTCCTCGATTATTTCCCGGGCGCTGAAATTCACGAACTCATGTTTTTCGTGATCCATTCGACCACCCGCGACGCCCGGCGCCAGAGGGAAAACAGCGCCGTCGATTTTCGAGCGCCAACCCTCCGTCAGGCCCAAGGTAAAGACAAAAACGTCAAGCTCCTCAAACATCTTTCTGACGCAGGTAAGGTGCGTATTTTCGGATTCTTCGAGCTCTTCGACTGAGCTGAAGCCGTTAGGTTCTATCGCAGGTCGGAAAGGATCTACAAAGAAGCCGTCCTTTCTGATCCACGCGTCCTCGACTGGCCGAAAGGCGCCAAAAGCCCGGTCGAAAAGTTGCCGGAGCTGACGGGCGGTATAAATATTTCCGTAACGCGCTGAAAAAACGCCGTAATTTCTGGCGTGAGCTTCGTCCGGACTCATCCCGCTAGGCGCCTGTTCCGGGACATAGAAATCGAAGCCGCTTGCTTTGAGTGTTCGCGAAATATGTTGCGCGAAGCAACTACCCGCTGTGGCGACCCGCTGATTTGGAGATAGCTTGAACTTCGCCGAAACGACAGGATCCACTTCCCTTGGCGGGGTCTGCTCGATCGCTCTCCTCCAGAATTGGAAGTCATTCAGGTTCCTGTAAGGCGAATCTGACGATATGCCCCCGGAGGCATTCGAAGCTCTCCGGACCTTTTTGTTGAGTTCCTTATAATGCGGTCTATCCAGAAATGGCATACCGAGAGCTTCCGGAGAACTCCGGTCGAGGATATTGAATGTTTCTTTGACGAAACCTTCCAGATTAAAGATCGACGGACGCCGTCCGATCGAGGGAGGCGTCGCCTTGAAAACCATTTCGCATTCTTGCAACCCGAGACGCTCCACGATCGCCGGATAGACTGGCCACACGCTGGAATACTGGAGTGGATCGTGGAGTAGGACGGCCGGATTTTGAATGCGAGGCGTAATTCCAAGCTTGTTCATTACGACATGAGCCAGGTCCGCGATGACATGAAGCTTTGGATGATTCACGCCATACATGAAGCATCCTCTGCGACACCAGTCATCTACGAGCTTGTTTCCCGGAAAATCTGTCTCGTTGAGAATCGTCGCGAGCGCTTTCCTGTCCCGCTCGTATTTGTTGAAAAAACCTAGGCTTTCAAATACGTCGGGTCTAAATAAAGAAATCGTGTCTTCTACAGACAAGCCCAGTTTCCAAGCGGCGAGAGCTATCGAAGATTGCCAATTCCCAATCGGAGAAAAGAGTCGAGATGGCAAGATCACGATATCTGGATGGAAGCCGCCAAAAATGATCATTGGCCAAATAATAACTTTTGCTGGGCTCCCTCTAAACTGCGTCAAATGGCTTTTGAATGGCGTCTGTAAAAGAACAACGTCGCCTTCTGTCAGGTCATCAAAATTATCTTCTGCCTTCCTGTTCTCAATGAGTATTTCATCGCTGGCCATCAGACCGAGGCACGACACCATTCCAACTGCGTGACAATTGCCAATTACCACAATCTTCATTTCATAACTCTTGCGCCAAGCAATGTTTTGAGAGTCATGCGCATCAGGGCGCACAGGAGCGAGGGGTAGCACCCTCGGCTCACCGATTATCTTGCGGCAGACTTATCACGAGAATACGCAGTGCGCGCAAGAGTTGTAGACAGGACTCACCGCCGGCCCGGCGTAAACTCCATGCGCACGCGGCCGCCGCGGCCGTATGAGACGGCGGACCGATAGCCGAAACCTCCGCCGCGATGGGCCGAGGCGGCTTTGCGTTTGCCCTTCTGGCCCTCGCTGGCGACGCCCGGATAGGTTTTGCCGCGCTGGCCGCGCGTCGGGCCGAAAGAGGCGAGACACAGGTTGTAGGCGTCCGCCTCCTTGATCGCCTCGCAATCGTCTATCGTCCGCGGCGCCGCGCCCGCAGGCGCGGTGAGGAGTATGACGGCGAGGAGCGGAAGAAGCCTGCGCATGTCCTCACCTCAGCGTCGCGCCGGTCTTCCTGCCGGCCTCGGCGACGATCTTCTGAGCCACGGCCTCGATCTCCGCGTCGGTCAGCGTCTTCTCGCGGGGCTGAAGCGTCACGGCGACGCCGACTGATTTCTTGCCCTCCGGCACCCCGACGCCTTCGTAAATGTCGAAGACGCTGACGCTGGTGATGAGCGCCTTGTCGGCGCCCGCGACGGCCTTGACGAGATCGCCGGCCGGAGCCGCGCGATCGACGATGAAGGCGAAGTCGCGCGAGAGCGGCTGGAGGTCGGAGAGCTCCAGCTTCGGTTTGATCTTCGTGGGCTTCGCCTTGGGCGCGGGCAGCATGTCGAGAATGATCTCGAAGGCCGCGATCGGCCCCTCGACATCGAGCGCCTTCAACGCGCGCGGGTGCAATTCGCCGAAGTAGCCGACGACGGCCTTCGGCCCGAATTGCAGCGTCGCCGAGCGGCCGGGATGAAACCAGGCCGGACCTCCGGGAACGACCTGCAAGCCGCCGGTTACCACGCCGAGCGTTTGCAGCAGCGCCATGACGTCAGCCTTGGCGTCGAAAGCGCCGGCGCGCTGGGCCGCGCCCGACCAGTGACGGCCGGCGCCGGATAGCCCGCGGCGAATGCCGGCGGCGGCGAGTCGCTGGCCTTTCTCGCTCGCATCGACGAAAATCTGACCGACTTCGAAGAGGTTCTGGTCGCCGAGTCCGCGCGCGGCGTTGCGATTGGCGGCGGCGACGAGGCCCGGCAGCAGGCTCGGGCGCATGTCGGAGAGGTCGCTCGCGATGGGGTTCGCGAGCTTCAGTCCCGCCGAACCGCCGCCGAAGGCCTCGGCCTGCTCACTCGAGATGAACGACCAGGTGACGGCCTCGACGAGACCCTGTGCGGCGAGCGTGCGGCGGGCGTTCCGGGCGCGCTTCTGCATCAGCGTCAGAACCGCGGGCGCGACGCCTTCCGCGCGCGGGAGCGGCGTCGATGGCACATTGTCGACGCCGAGAATGCGGACGATCTCCTCGACGATGTCGGCCTTGCCCTCGATGTCGGGCCGCCACGTGGGCGCGGTGACTTTCGCGCTCTCGGTTCCGGTCTTTTCGACCGTGAAGCCCAGGCGTTCGAGGATCGCGGTCGCGTCGGCCTGCGTCACGTCGACGCCAGCAAGCCGTTGCGTCTCGCTCCATGGAAACTGCACGACGCGCGCTTCGCGCGGCACGGCGCCGGCGATGACGAGTTCCGACGGCTCGCCGCCGCACATGTCGAGCACGAGTTGCGTCGCGAGTTCTACGCCCGGAAGCGCGAAGGCCGGATCGACGCCGCGTTCGAAGCGATAGCGCGCGTCGGTGACGATCCCGAGCTTGCGGCCCGTATGCGCGATGTTCTGCGGGTCCCAAAGCGCCGTTTCGATCAGCACGTCGGTCGTGTCGTCGTTACAGCCCGAGACCTCGCCGCCCATCACGCCCGCGATGGATTCGACGCCATTGTCGTCGCAGATGACGACCATTGTTTCGTCGAGTTCATGCGTCTTGCCGTCGAGCGCGAGCAGCGTTTCGCCCTTCCTCGCGCGGCGAACGACGAGATTGCCCTTCACTTTCTCGGCGTCGAACACATGCAGCGGACGCGCGCGGTCGAAAGTGAGGAAATTGGTGATGTCCACGAGGGCGTTGATGGGGCGCAGCCCGATCTCGCGCAGGCGGCGTTGCAGCCAGGCGGGGCTCGGGCCGTTCTTGACGCCGCGCACGAGACGCAGGCCGAAGAAGGGCGCGAGATGCTTTTCGTCCGCCGCGAAATCGAGCGTCACGCCGACAGGGCAGGGGAATTTGCCCTCGACGGGAAGAATGTCCCTCTGCTTCAGCACGCCGAGACCCGCCGCGGCGAGATCGCGCGCGACGCCATAGACGCCCGCGGCGTCGGGACGGTTCGGCGTGAGATTGATCTCGATCACCGGATCGTCGAGGCCCGCCCATTGCGCGTAAGTCTCGCCGACGGGCGTGTCCTCGGGAAGCTCGATGATGCCGTCGCTCTCCGTCGCAAGCTCCAGCTCCTCGAAGGAGCACATCATGCCCAGCGACTCGACGCCGCGGATGACGCCCTTGCCGAGAGTGATCTTCTTGCCGGGGATATAGGTTCCCGGCGCGGAAAACACGCTTTTCAGACCCGTGCGCGCGTTGGGCGCGCCGCAGACGACCTGCACGAGGTCGCCCGCGCCCGTATCGACCTTGCAGACGCGAAGGCGATCGGCGTTCGGGTGCTGCGTCGCTTCGACGATCTGCGCGATCTTGAAGTCTTTGAGCTGCGCGGCGGGATCGTGCACATGCTCGACTTCGAGGCCGATGCGCGTGAGCGTCTCGACGATCTCGGCGAGCGTGGCGGATGTATCGAGATGCTCTTTGAGCCAGGAGAGGGTGAGTTTCATTCTTGTCTTTGGTGCTCGACGGGTAGTGAAAAACCTCAGGCGGCTCGTCCGGGCGGAACGGCTCCGGGAGCTTTTTGTCCGCGCAGCATGCTCGCGATGCTGATGTCTTCGTCAATTTCCGGCCAATGCATTCCCATCGGCGTGAGTTCGACGACGCTTCGCTTATCCTCGGAGGCCATTGCGAGGCGCGGATACCACCACAACGGCGCCCTCAGGACTCGTCCGTCCGCCAGCGTCACATTCAGGAAGGATTCGTCGCAGGAGGCTTCCACCGGACGGCTGTCTTCGACCTCAATCTTCAAAGTGGTCATGCCACGCCTCCAGAAAGTTTTCGCGTTCGTCGCGCGCTTTCCTGATGATCTCGTTCAGTTCTTTGGCGGAGAAACCCATATTGATCGCCAGGCTGACGTCCGCGAGCCAGATTTTTGCTTCGTGGCCGTCCTTTGTCACATGGATATGCGCCGGCTCCCAACCGTCTGCCGAATAGAAAAAGAAGCGATATCCTTTCCATCTCAGCACTGTCGGCATTTCAACCGCTCAACCCGCCCGCCAGCGTCGGGAAGTCCAGCGGCCGGAAACCATAATGCTCCAGCCAGCGCGTGTCGGCGTCGAAAAAGGCGCGCAGATCCGACATGCCGTATTTCAGCATGGCGAGGCGGTCGATGCCGACGCCGAAGGCGAAGCCCTGATAGACGTCCGGATCATGCCCGCAATTGCGCAGCACATTGGGATGCACCATGCCGCAGCCGAGAATCTCCATCCAGTCCTCGCCCTCGCCGAAGCGGATTTCGCCGCCCTGGCGCCGGCACTGGACGTCGACTTCCATCGACGGTTCGGTGAAGGGAAAGAAGGACGGGCGCATGCGCAGCTTGACGCCCTTCACCTCGAAGAAGCTCTTGAGAAACTCCTCCAGCACCCATTTCAGATGGCCCATATGCGTCGACTGGTCGATGACCAGTCCCTCGATCTGATGGAACATCGGCGTATGGGTCTGGTCGAAGTCGCAACGATAGACGCGACCGGGGCAGATCACGCGAATGGGCGGCTTCTGACCGAGCATCGTGCGCACCTGCACGGGGCTCGTGTGGGTGCGCAACAGCTTCTTCTCGCCCGCTTCGGGGGAGAGGAAGAAAGTGTCCTGCATCTCGCGGGCCGGATGGCCCTCGGGGAAGTTCAGCCTGGTGAAATTATAGTCGTCGCTCTCGATGTCGGGCCCCTCGGCGACGGCGAAGCCCATGTCGGCGAAGATGACGGAGAGTTCGTCCATCACCTGTGAAATCGGATGAATGCGGCCGCGCTCCTGCGGGCTGGCCGCCGCGGGGAGCGTCACGTCGAGCGTCTCGGCCTTCAGCCGCGCCTCCAGCGCCGCTTCCGCCAGCGCCTCGCGCCTTGCGGCGAGCGCCTCGGTCGCCTTGTCCTTCAGCGCGTTGATCTTTGCGCCTTCGGTCTTGCGCTCCTCGGGCGACATTTTGCCCAGCGTGGCGAGAAGCGCGGAGATTGCGCCCTTCTTGCCGAGCGCGGCGAGGCGCACGGATTCGAGGGCGGCCTCGTCGGCGGCCTCGTTGATCTGGCGCAGCGTATCCTGTTCGAGTTGTGCGATGTCCGTCATTTCCGGCCGCTTTTTCGGGGTGTCGGCCGGGGTTCTGCCACGCGCGGGGCTTTCTGTCGAGAAGCGCCGCCGCGGGGCGCTATTCCGCGGCGGCCTCCCAGCCGTTGCGGGTCCGAATGAGGCTCGCGGCCATGATCCTCGGCGGTTTGCCGTCGCCAGCCCAGGCCTCGGTCATGCAATTGTTCGGGCCGGTCGCCGTCCGGCCCTTGCCGGCGAGAACGGCCTCGCGCCATGTCTTGTCCCGTGCTGGGGCCGCCAGGTCGTTGGCGCGTAAAAAATCCGCCTCGCCGAATTTCAGGAGCGTCAGAAAAAGCGCCTCCTGCCGCTGGCCGCGTCTTCGCTTCTTGCCGTCCAGCGGGTATCGCGCCTTCATCTCGGAGACGAGGTCTGCGTCGGCCGAGCCGATCCGGCACAGGGCGAGAACGGGGAGGCCGTCATATGGTTCTTCGACCCGCCGCTCCAGAAATTCGGCCTTGTAAAAGGCCAGCGTCTGCGGCCCGGCGTCCGCGGCGCGAAGATAGAGCGCCGCGTGATCGGCCCAGAAGCGCGGGCGCTGCGCAAGCGCGAACATGCGCTCGGCGACGGCGGCGAAGCTTTCGGGGGAAAGCGCCGCGAGCGCCGCCGCGAGCGGCCGCGCCTCAGGGCTGCGGCGGAGGCGCCGGTCCCTGCTTCCCGGCGGCGGCTCGACGGCGGCGGACTCCAGTTCGACGAAACGCTGCGCCATCCGCTCGGCGTAGGGTTCGAGCCGCTTCGGGTTCTGCGCCAGCGCCCAGCCGAGATTGCCGGGCCGTTCGACCCTGCCGCCGGAAAGGATTGTCTCCAGCTCGGCGAAGTCCTGATTCTCGACGCTGGCGCGCTCGCGCTCGACCGCCTGCAATATATCGGCGTTTTGCGGGTAACCCCGAAAACCCTTCAGCGCCCCCGGCGGATATTTCCGGATCCCGAGCATGACGGCGACGGGCGTGTCGTAAACGGCTCGGTCGACGCCCTCGGGCGTTCCGTCGATCTCGAGACGCGCGCTCATGAACGCCGCATCGCATTGCCACTTGGGGACGGCCGAGTTGAGCGCGCAACCTGCGTATATCCACGGGAAGGCAGGAAGGCGCATGATTGATCCGGTGCGGAACGATCCGAGCGTCTTCCCATCCGCCATGATGGTCGTCGTGCGGATGTTGACTCCCGGCTTCATGCGCCCGTCGTTCGGTTCGGGCGAAACCGTGACGGAAATCACGCGACCCGGCGGCGCCTCGGGTAGAACGAGCTGGCAGGCGTCTTTCACGAAAACCCTGTAGGGTTGAACGCCCAAGGTCTGAATTCGCCGTCGCGTGTCTTTTCGCACCGCGTCGCATTGGTCGCGCGGGATCAGGCGGGACGCCGCATAGCCCTGCGGCTCGAGATATTTGCTCTCCTCATAGGCTACTGGAATCTCATGCGTGCTGACGAAGGCGCCGGCGCCCGTCATGACGAGCGAGTCGACGTCGGGATCGAAGGTGAGGACGCGTCCGGGATTGGTCGACGCAAGCTCCGTCGCCGCGTGGGCGATTTCGCGCTGTTGCATGAAACAGGCAAGGTAATAGCCGCCATAAAAGAGGGCGGGGACGATCAGCAGCATGGGCGTCGCGCGCCGCAGAGCCACGTCCAGCGCCATGAAGACCAGGACAACGTGGACGACGACGCCGGTAATCAGCCCGCCGCCGATTATCATAAGGAAAACGCCCGTGTAAGGGAAAAGCTGCAGCGCGATGAGCGCGAGCAGGACATTGAGTGGTTTGAGAAAGAGCACGCCGCGCACGTCCTGTCTGTAGACGGCGGCATTGCGACAGATTGCCGTTAAGGTCAGGTTTAGCGGGCGGAGTGGACGGCGATCGTCGTTAAAGCGGCTCGCGCTTGCGATGCGTGAAAAGCTGCGCCAGCGCCGACGAGGCCACGCGCGAGTCGACGTCGTCGGCGCGGCTCGTCAGGACGATCGGCACGCGGGCGCCGAGCACGAGACCGGCTGTGTCGGCGCCGGCGAGAAACACGAGCTGCTTCGCAAGAATGTTCCCGGCCTCGAGGTCAGGGGCGACGAGAATGTCGGGGTCGCCGGCCACCTCGGACTCGATGTGCTTCTGTTCGGCGGCGGCGCGCGAGATCGCATTGTCGAAGGCGAGTGGCCCGTCGAGAATGGCGCCGGCGATCTGGCCGCGGTCGGCCATCTTGCATAAAGCGGCGGCTTCGATCGTCGAAGGGATTTTGCCCTCCACCGTCTCCACCGCCGAGAGCAGCGCCACCTTGGGCCGGGCGATGCCGATGGCGCGGGCCAGGTCGATGGCGTTGCGCACGATGTCGCGCTTGATGTCGAGCGTCGGCGCAATGTTGATCGCGGCGTCGGTGACGAGCAGCAGCTTGTGATAGGTCGGCGCGTCGATGACGAAGACATGGCTGATGCGCCGGTCCGTGCGCAGGCCCGTGCCGTCGCGCACGACGGCGCTCATAAGCTCGTCCGTATGCAGCGCGCCCTTCATCAGCGCATGCAGCTTGCCGCGGCGCACGAGCTCCACGGCCTGATCGGCGGCGGCGTGGCTGTGCGGCGCCTCGACGATGTCGACTCCTTCGAGCGAGAGGCGGGCGGCCTGCGCCGTCGCCTCGATCCTGGCGCGCGGACCCACGAGGGTCGGAACCATCAGCCCCTTGTCCCGGGCGGCGAGCGCGCCTTCGAGCGAGGGCTGGTCGCACGGGTGAACGACGCCCATGCGGATCGGGGGCATGGATTGCGCACGCTGGATCAACTGCTCCAGCAGCGCGCCGCGCTCCCGCGCCGGCGCCGCGCCGCTCCACGGCGGGTGTGGCGTTCCCAATGGATCGCAGCCGACTTTCTCGCTCATGGACGCCACCGTTTCAGATCGCGGGATCGCGCGCAATGCGCTCCACGAAAAATTTCGAAGCGCGGGCCCAGGACTGATCCGTGTCGCCGCGGAAATCGAAGCCCTGATGGTAGATCAGCTCGCCCGTCGAAACGCGCGCGATCGAAACGCCCATGCTGAGAATGAGCGTGCTGACCTTGTTGACGACGCCCGTTAGCACGAGGTCAGCGCCGGCCTTTTTCGCAAGCGTCAGCTCGCAGCCGTTGCAGGTGCGGATGTAGGTCTGACCGAGTATTTCGGCGAGATCCTTCTCGATGCTCGCGCGATCGACGACGACATAGGTTTGGCGCGCGGCGAGGCCGGCGGCGATTTCATCGCGCACGCTCGCCAGCCGCCGCGCATGGTCGGCGCGCTGGTCGATCGGTTCGTTCGATGTGTCGATGATCTCGAAGTCGAGCACGAGAAGGCGCTTGCCGGTCTTCGGTCCCGTCTGCGCATGCGCCGCGAGGGGAAACAGCGCTGCGCCCACGATGAATTGGCGACGATCGAGCGTCATTCCTTCGCTCCGTATTTGTGGAGATGCGCGCCATGCGCGGAGAGCCATGCTTCGGCGCGATCAGTCTCCGGGCAGAGTTTGCGGGCCAGCGCCCAGAAGCGCGACGAGTGATCGAGATGGACGAGATGCGCCACCTCATGCGCCGCCAAATAATCCAGCACGAAAGACGGCGCCATGATCAGGCGCCACGAAAAATTCAGCGAACCCGCAGCCGAGCAGGAGCCCCAGCGGCTCACGGGATCGCGCAAACCAACGCCTCGCGGCGCGAGGCCCAAAGATTGCGTGTGGCGGGCGACGGCGTCTTCGAGGTCGCGGCGCGCCTCACGCTTGAAATGATCCTGCACGCGGCGATGCATGTGTTCGGCGCGGCCGGCGACGCAGAGAGCGAAACGCGTCTCGACGTCGTCGCGTTCTTCGATCCAGACTGTGCCGCGCCGTTCGGGTAGATGAATAAGCGCGTGGTCGACGCCGCGCAGCGGAATGATGGAGCCATGCGCGAAGGGAATCCGCGCCGGCAGGCGATTTAGTCGCGCCGCGATCCATGCCGCGTGACGTTCGGCGAAGGCGCGCGCGTCGCGCAGCGAGGCGCGTTGCGGCATGGTGAGAACGGCGTCTCGAGCAGCGAATCGCACGCGCAGGGTAAAGCGCCGCGCCGTCGGCGCCCGGCGCAGGGCCACGACGATCGTCTCGCCGTCGTGTGTCAGTGTGATGAGGGACGAAGCGTCGCGCGCAGGTCCGTCACGCAGTAGTCGAAGCATGTTCCTATGCTAGCGAAAGCCGTCGCGAGTCGCGAGTTGTAAAAACCACACGGCGCCGAAAAACATGTTTCGCGGAACGGCGTCGGCCGCGATCGATCTCCCTTGATATATCATCGTGCGTTCCGGCGCAAAACCGCATAGAATCTTCTGACCGCGGCCTATAGATATTTCGACAGATCGCGCGCGGCGTCCGCCGGCTTGCGCCCGACGTTGAAGGCGCTCACGAAGCGTCCTTCCTTGTCCATCAGATAGACAACTGTGGTATGGTCGACGGAGTAATCCTCGTCCTTGCCGGGCGCGCGCTTGGAATAGATCCGATATTCGCGCAGCATCGGATCGAGCTGGGCGTGCGGGCCGGTGAGGCCGATGATGCGAGGATCGAAATTCGACAGATAATCCTTGAGGACCTCCGGCGTGTCGCGTTCCGGATCGACGGTCACGAACAATGCGCCAACCTTGGCGTCCGGCCCCATCGCGCGCAGGATCTCGGACATCTCGAAGAGCGTGGTGTGGCAGATGTCCGGACAATGCGTGTAGCCGAAAAACACGAGGAAAGGCCGGCCGAGCAGGTCACGTTCGCTCACCTGCTGCCCGTTGTGCGCGGTGAGCTGGAAGGGTCCGCCGATGGACGAAGGCGGCGGCGCGGCGGGCTTGTTGCTCGTGAAGGCCACGAAGGCGGCGAAGATCAACGCGAAGACCGCGCCGGCGCCGATCAGCAGATTTTTCGAGACGCTGGGACCGTTTGGCGCTCCCTTGCCGTTGCGCTTGCCAGCTTTCCCGTTGCTCTTCGACCCGACCTTGGACATTCGTGCGTTTCCTGCGTTTCCGGGCGGCGGCGTCTTGGGGCCGCTTCGCTGGTTTTCGTGTAGTTAGGAGATCAGTCGACGAGGACGATATGCGCGTCGTTGCATAGGTCAATGTCGCCGGAATCTTTCAGATCCTCGAACGCCCATCTTGCCTCGAACATGCAGCCTTTCGCTCCGTTGAGCGGAAATGTGGCGCTGGCGCCGGCGGCAAGCGGCTTGTCGATCTTGCCGACAATCGTTTCGGGCGTCTTGTCCGCCGCGCGCATCACGATCTCGAAATTCAGCAGCGACACGGGACGCTTGTTCTCCAGATTGACCGATGTGGCGGGCCTGGGGGCGGCCGGCTTCGGTTTCGGCGTCGCGCTGGCGGGCGCGCCGCCGAGGGCCAAAGCGCCGGCCGCTCCGACGACCGCCCAACGTAAACTCATGACTGCATTCCCTCTCCTGGCGAACTTAGCCTGCCCCGGCGCGTTCGCCAAGCCGCGGCGCGACGCGCCGGCGGGCGGCATGGATGCGACGCGCGCACGAATAGTGTAGCTTTTCGCGTTCCCGTGATTCCTTTCAGGAAAGCGCCGACGCCATGAGCGACAGCCCCAACGCCGTTCCCGGAAAAATCCTCGTCGGCGCCACGGCAGACGGGCCGAAGGGCCGCGCCTACCGCTATCTCACCCTCGCGCTCGGCAACCGGCACGGACTGATTTCCGGCGCCACCGGCGGCGGCAAGACCGTTTCGCTGCAACTGCTCGCCGAAGGTTTCTCCAACGCGGGGACCTCGGTGTTCCTCGCGGACGTAAAGGGCGACCTCGCGGGCCTTTCTCAGCCCGGCGACGGCAAGCCGGCCTTCGTGAAGCGCGCGGAGGAGATCGGCCTTCCCTATGCGCCGGACCGATTCCCCGTCGTCTTCTGGGACATTTTCGGCGAGCAGGGTCATACCGTGCGCGCCACGATTTCGGAGATGGGGCCGCTGCTGCTCGCGCGCCTGCTCAATCTCAACGATACGCAAGAGGGCGTGCTCAATATCGTCTTCAAGGTTGCGGACGAGCAGGGGCTGCTGCTGCTCGATCTGAAGGATTTGCGCGCGGCCCTGACTCATGTCGGCGACAACGCCGCCGAGATAAAGACGAAATACGGCAATGTCGCGCCGGCGACGATCGGCGCCATCCAGCGCCAGCTTCTCGTGCTGGAGACGCAGGGCGGCGACAAGTTTTTCGGCGAGCCGGCGCTGGAGATCGAAGATTTCATCCGCGCCGATCGCGACGGGCGCGGGGCGGTCAACATTCTCGCCGCCGACAAGCTCATGCAGTCGCCGAGGTTATACGCGACCTTCCTGCTGTGGCTGTTGTCGGAGCTGTTCGAGAAGCTCCCCGAGGTCGGCGATCTCGACAAGCCGAAGCTCGCCTTTTTCTTCGACGAGGCGCATCTCCTGTTCGATGACGCGCCGAAAGCCTTGCTGACGGCGATCGAGCAGGTCGTGCGGCTCATCCGCTCCAAGGGCGTCGGCGTCTATTTCGTCACGCAGAATCCGCTCGACGTGCCGGATACGGTGCTCGGCCAGCTTGGCAATCGAATCCAGCACGCGCTGCGCGCCTTCACGCCCCGGGATCAGAAGGCGGTGCGCGCAGCGGCGGAGACTTTCCGTCAGAATCCCGCTTTCGACACCGCGGACGCCATCATGCATCTGGGCGTCGGCGAGGCGCTGGTTTCCATGCTCGGCGCCAAGGGCGCGCCCGAGGTGGTGGACCGCGTGCTGATCGCGCCTCCGGCCGCCCGCGTCGGGCCGATCACGCCGCAGGAGCGCGCCGCAGTAATGTCGACGAGCTGGGTCTCCGGCAAATATGACACGATGATCGACCGCGAGTCGGCCTTCGAGATGCTGCGGGCGCGCGCTGAAACGGCCGCCGCCGGCGGCGGGGCGGCGGAAGGCGGCGGAGGACTGATCGGCGCGATCGGCGGCGTCCTTGGGACCATCTTCGGCAAGGCGGACAGGAAGCGCATGTCTCCGGCGGAACTCGCCGCCCGCGCCGCGATCCAGTCGGCGGCGCGCTCGGCCGGAACGCAGATCGCCAGGCAGATCCTGCGCGGCGTTCTCGGAGGGATCAGCAAATAGGGGGCGTTTAAAGGGCGGCCAGCGGTTCAGTTTACGTTTCCAGCGCCTTGTCGAGGCTATTCTTTATTACGGAATCTTAATCCAGACTTTAGCCTCCCGTCACGCAATGGTCATTTTCCCGCCAGTCCCAGTCGGCCTATAATACACTCGTTGCGGTCGGCGATCGTGCGACCGCCCATCGCGGGCTTGCCGGCCTCCGGGAGCCCGTCAGGAGGGACGAGATATGGCGAATTTGCCCGTTATCGCGGAAGGCGGCCTGGCCCGTTACCTCGCCGAGATTCGTCGTTTCCCAATGCTGGAGCCCCAGCAGGAATATATGCTCGCCAAGCGCTGGCGCGAGCACGAAGACCCCAAGGCCGCGCAGGAGCTGGTGACGTCGCATCTTCGCCTCGTCGCCAAGATAGCCATGGGCTATCGCGGCTACGGCCTGCCGATCGGCGAGATCATCTCCGAGGGCAACGTCGGCCTCATGCAGGCCGTCAAGCGCTTCGAACCGGACCGCGGCTTTCGCCTCGCCACCTATGCGATGTGGTGGATCCGCGCGTCGATTCAAGAATATATCCTGCGCTCCTGGTCGCTCGTGAAAATGGGCACCACCGCGAGCCAGAAGAAGCTGTTCTTCAACCTGCGCAAGGCCAAGAGCCGCATCTCCGCCTTCGAGGAAGGCGACATGCGGCCGGAGAATGTCGAAAAGATCGCGACCCGCCTCGGCGTTTCGCAGCAGGACGTGATCGAGATGAACCGCCGCATGGGCGGCGACGCCTCGCTCAATGCGCCGCTGCGCGAGGAAGGCGAGGGCGAGTGGCAGGACTGGCTCGTCGACGACAGCGACGATCAGGAGCGGATTCTCGTCGCGCAGGAGGAAAACAGCAATCGTCTGAAGGCTCTTCGCGGCGCCCTCGACGTCCTCAACCCGCGCGAGCGCCGCATCTTCGAGGCGCGCCGCCTCGCTGACGATCCCGTGACGCTGGAGCAGCTCTCGGAGGAGTTTGGCGTTTCGCGCGAGCGCGTCCGGCAGATCGAGGTCCGCGCCTTCGAGAAGGTGCAGGCGGCGGTGCGCAGCGGCGTCGCCCGCATCGAGGCGGCGCATCACGCGCCGGCGGCGTGAGCCTGCGTCAATCGCAGATGGACTGAAGCGCCTTCCACTCCTCGTCGCTCAAGAGCGGCGGGGACTTTGCGCCTTTATCCGCTGCGCCCAGCTTGGCGAGCCGGTCCTCGCTCATCGGGTGGTCATTCAGGACCGAGAGCAGATCGTCTTTCTCCTTGCCGGTGATGCGTAGCAGCAACTCGCCCATGGGCCTTGTCGGCCGCCCGAGCCGCGCCAGCGTCTGTGCGGCGAAGTCGTCGGCCTGCGCCTCGGTTTCGCGCGAATGGGCGGCGTAGAGCAGCGTCCTGCTGATGACGATCATTGCTCCGCCGCCGGTGACGTCGCCGAAGATCATGCCAACGAGCAGCGCCGTCCCGCCCGTCGCGATGATTCGGCGCAGATGGTCGCGGTGCTCCAGATGGCCCAGCTCATGCGCGAGCACGCCGAGAACCTCGTCCTGTGACCGCGCTTTCGAGAGCAGGCCCGACAGCAGATAGACCTTGCCGCCCGGCAGCGCGAAGGCGTTGGGGATCTTCGAGGAGATCACCTCGATCGTCGCCGGCAGCCGCAGATGCGCGCCTTCCTGCAAACGCTGCGAGAATTTCTTCAGCGCCGCAGCGCCTTTCGGCCCCGCGCAGGTCTCGCCGGAAAATGTCGCCCGGACCTGCGCGTCCGCGCCTTCGCCGATCTTCTTTTCCCATTCGAGCGGGATGAGCGGGGCGATGACGCCCGCCATGCGCGGCACGCCGCCCCAAAGGAAGGCGCCGAACAGCGCCGTCGCGGCAAGCGCAATAACGAGACGTTTGCTGGCGTCGCGGGAAACGCGCGGCTGTTCGCCAGCGAGCAGCAGGCAACGCCTCGCGATCTCGCTTTGCGTCCTGGCGTCGTCGGTTTCGAGCCATGCGCCCCTCGGCGCGCCCACCGCGCGCAGCCGCATGAGCCCGCCCGGCGAGGGAATGCGCCTTATGTCTGCATAGGGCCAGGCGACGATGAAGACGCCATTTTCGACGATCTCGAGCGCCGGGCCGAAGATGAGCGCGACCGCGCGCCGCTTATCGACATAGCCGTCGAAATAACAGGCTTTCGCCGGTTGAGCATCCTGCGGCGACATTCGGCTCCCCCATTGCGGCTGCGGCGCCGCTTGCGCTTCTCACGCTATCATCGGACAAGGCAAACACAAGTCGCCGCGCTATATGGCGAAGGATGGCACTGGAGAAATTGCAATGTCCCATTGGCTCATCGCCGGCGCAAGCCGCGGCATCGGATTGGAGCTTGCGCGCCAGCTCGCGCAGCGCGGCGAACATGTGACCGCGAGTCTGCGCAGCGAGGCCGCGCGCGAGACGCTCGCCGCCGCGCTCGCTCCGGCCGGCAAAGCGCAAATCGTCAGTTTCGACACGCGCGATGAAGCCGCGTTGTGCGCCGCCGCAGCGTCGATCATCGAGCCAGTCGACGTGCTGATCGCCAACGCTGGCGCCTATGGGCCGCAACGCCAGTCGACGCTCGACACGGATTTCGACGGCGTGCTCGAACTTCTGTCCACCAATACGCTCGGGCCGCTGCGCGTCGCGCAGGCGTTTCTTCCGCTCCTGCGACGAAGCAAGCATCCGCGCATCGTCATCATGTCGAGCGTGCTCGGCTCGATGGCCCTGCAGGGCACGTTCAACATCGGCTATCGCGCGTCGAAGGCCGGGCTGAACAAGATAACGCAATGTCTCGCGGAGGATCTGAAGCCGGAGGGGATCGCCGTCATCTCGATGCATCCAGGCTGGGTGCGCACGGACATGGGCGGTCCAGACGCGCCGCTCGACGTGACCGAAAGCGCGGAGGGGATCATTGGCGTCGCGGCGGCGCTGACGCTCGCGGAAACGGGCCGTTTCGTCGATTATCGCGGCGAGGAAATCGAGTGGTGAGCGAAATTTTCCTGCCCGCAGGTCGCCGTCGCGGAAAAGCTGCGGCTGTCCGGGCAGGATAAACGGCCGCGATAATTTTCACTGGCTTTCGTGACGTTTACGAGACGCGATCAGCGCCGCATGGGCTTGCGTCTCCAGAGAATCCGCAATCTCTTTCGTGAGGCGCTTTCGCGGCGCGGCGACGTCGAGCGTCGCGACGACATGCGCGGGGCGCGGCGACAGCAGGAAAATCCGGTCAGCGAGAGCGATCGCTTCGCGCAGGTCGTGCGTGACGATCAATGTCGTGATGTGTTTCTCGTCTACGAGCGCGGCGATCTTGTCGCGCAGCTCGCGGGCGAGCGCGACGTCGAGCGAGACGAGCGGCTCGTCGAGCAACAGAAGGTCCGGCTTCACGGCAAGCGCGCGCGCCAGCGCCACGCGGCGCGCGAGACCGAGCGAGAGTTCGCCCGGAAAATGCGCCGCATGTTCCGACAGGGATAGTTCTTCGAGCAGCGTTGCAATCTCTTCCTCGCTCGCCTGCGGGGCGGCGATGCGAAGATTGTCGGCGACGCTGCGCCAGGGCAGGAGGCGCGGCTCCTGAAACGCCATGCCGAGGCGTCCATGCGCGGGGAGTTCGATATGTCCGGTGAAATCGCGATCCAATCCCGCGATCAGGCGCAGCAGGGTCGTCTTGCCGCAGCCCGAGGGCCCAACGACCGCGCCCGCCTGACCGATCGGCAGATTGAGCCGCAGGTCTTCGAGCGCTCGCACAGGCCGGCCATTTGCGGCGTGATGATCCTTATGCGCGATAGCGACGTCGAGCGACGCCGCGCCGCCATCGGGTGACGCGTCTTTCAAGGGGCTGCACCAGTAATGTTTCGACGCCGAGCATCAGCGCCACGAAAGGTAGGGCGTAAGCGAGCAGCAGCTTCATGTCGAAAAGCTGGAACGCCATGTTGATCTCGAAACCGACGCCATTGGAGCGGCCGAGAAGCTCGACGACCAGCACGACCTTCCACACCAGCGAAAGGCCGGAGCGCGTCGCCGCCGCGAGATAGGGCGCGAGCTGCGGCAACACGAGATGGCGAAATCGCGTCGCGCGCGAGAAATGAAAGGCCTGCGCCATTTCCTCCAGTTGCGGATCGAGCGCGCGGGCGCCTTCCCGCACCACGACGACGGCGTTCGGCAGCTTGTTGAGCGCGACGGCGCCGATGGCCGCGACCTCCGTCAGCCCCGCCCACACATAGGCAAGCACGATGACGACGAGCGCGGGAAGATTGAGCAGCGCGACGAGCCAGGGATCGAGAAGCCGGTCGGCGAGCCTGTTGCGGCCCATGAGATAGCCAATCGCTGCGCCCAGACTCATGGCGAGCGCAAATGACGCGATGACGCGCGCGAGCGTAATGGCGAGATTGGATAAGAGCGCGCCGGAACGCGCCTCTTCGTAAATTGCCTCGAAAACGAGCGACGGCCCGGGCAGGCGGCGGGGATCGGACATCCAGGCGCCGATCTGCCAGACTCCGAGAAGCAGCGCCAGCGAAACGATGCGGATCAATGCGCGCTCTCGCCGCCCTTGTAGAAGACGCCGGCGTCGAGCGTCCTGGCGGGTCCGACGAGCTTCTCGCCGCCGATTTCAGCGAGCGCCTTGTAAAGCGCGGCCGCGTCCGCCTCTTCGTCTTTCACGGCGCGTTTCGGAACGCCGGCGACATAACGCTTGCGATACGCCTCGAGCGTCGCGGCGTCCCTGGGGCCGATGCGTTGCGCGGCGACGGCCCAGGCCTTGTCGTTCGTTGAAATCAGCTCCTTGGCTTTCTTCGTCATCGCAAAGAAGCGCGACAGCGCGTCCCTGTTTTTCGCGGCGAAGGCCTCGTCGAACACATAGCCGGTGATGACCACGTCGCCTTTGGCGCCGAGCGCTTTCTCGACGTCGGCAAGTTCGATGGCGCGAGTAAAGCCCTTCGCTTCGAGATCGGCGGCGAAATTCCAGAACTCCAGCGCCGCGTCGATTTCGCCTTGCTGCGCCTTCTCCGCGATGAGCGGCGGCGCCCCGTAGAGAATGGTCGCGCTCCTGTCGAGATCGACTCCTCTCTTGAGCGCGAAGGCCTTCAGCAAGAGCCAGCTTTTGTCGAGCGGTCCGCCCGCGACGCCCAGCTTCTTTCCGACGAGATCCTTCACGTTCCTGATCGTGGCGTCTTTCGTCATCACCGCGCCGATGGCGGAAGAATAGGGGTAGAAGGTCAGCTTCGCGCCCTGGGCGCGCTCGCGCGACACCCACAGCCAGTCGGAGACGATGACGTCAGCGCTTCCGCCCTGAATCGCGATCTTGCCGGCTTCGGGCGCCGCGAGTTCGGTCACGTCGAGTTCGAGCCCCGCCTCCTTGTCGAGATCGAAGGCCTTGACGACGGCGAGCTCCCAGCCGGTGGTGCCGGTCTTCTGCAGCGCGAGCCGAAGCTTCTCGGCGGCTTGCGTCGGGACCGCGAGGAACATCGTGACGGCGAGGCCGACGGCGGCGAGGGCGAAGGGGCGTCTCATGATCTTTTCCTGCGAAGCGAGAGTTGAAGCTCATAGCGCAGGACGATTGCGGCGTCGATCAGGCCGCCGCGGCGCGGCGACTCAGCATCTCCTCATATATCGCGACGATGCGCTCGACATGCCGCGAGAGGGTCGGCGGATCGCGCCAGAAATCGTCGTAGGCGGCGCGGCTCATGCGGGCGACCGTCGCGTCGTCCTTGAGCCGGCCGATGGCGCGGGCAAGCGCGAAGGCGTCGCCGGTGTTGAACCAGAGGCCCGTCTCGTCGTCTGCGACCTCCTCGCGGCCGGCGCAGCCATTGGAGACGATCACAGGCGTCCCCATCGCCTTCGCTTCCAGCACGGTCAGCGGCTGGCCTTCATACCAGAGCGACGGGAAGACGAGCGCGCGGGCGTTGCGCAGCGCCTCCGCCGCTTCGTCGGGCGACTTCCAGCCCAGCAGGCGCGCGTCGGGAAAGCGCTGCGCGATCTCCGCCGTCATTGGCCCGTCGCCCACGAAAGTCGCGACCTGGCCGATCCGCGCGGCGGCCTCCGCGAAGAGCAGCGGGCCTTTCTCGGGCGAGAGGCGCCCGAGAAAGATGAAGTCGCCGGAAGCCGGATTTTCCTTGGGCCCGCGATCGACGGCGTCGATCGGGTTCGAGACATGATGCAGCCGCGCGCTCTTCGGAATGAAGGGCGCGATGACGTCCCGCTGGAAATTGGAGATGCAGACATAGTCCGAAAAGACCTGCGGCAGCCGCGCGAAATGATTGGCGAGCAGCAGCCGCCCGCCGCGCCAGAGCTTCCTGACGTAATTGCGCTGGTCGCAATGCGTCGCGAAACAGGCGGGCGACAGCGGCTCGAGCGAACAGGCGACATTGGTCTGGTAATTGTAGAAACCGCCGTTGGGGCAGAACAGGAAATATTCGTGCACCGTATAGAGCGCCGGCAGTTTCGATTGCGCGATTGCGGGCGCGATGGACGGCGACAGCGCGCGCGCCCATCCATGCACATGAACGACCGTGCGATCCGCCGGCAGCTTCGCGAGAAGTTCGCGAAGCGCTTTGGCGGCGTCCGTGTTCCACGTTCCCTGAATCATCGCCGCCGCGCGCGAGGGATTGCCGAGGAGATCGGTCTGTCCGAGACAGGCGACCTCGACGCCTTCTTCCTGCAGACGCGGGTCAACCGGCGCCGCCGCGGCGAAGAAGATCACGCGCAGCCCTGCGCGCTTCATGCCGATTGCGCTTTCGATCGCGACCTTGGCCTGTCCGCCGGTGATGGAGCCATGGTCGACGCAGACGACGACCGTCAGAGGTTCAGACATCGTCATCCCTTTCGCGACAGCATCCGGTCATAGACCTTCAGCGTTTCCTCAATATGCCGGTCGAGCGTCGCCGGCGCGCGCCAATAGGCGTCATAGGCCTGCGCCGAAAGACGCGCGACGAGCGCGTCGTCCTTCAGACGCGTCATTGCGTCGGCGAGGCTCGCGGCGTCGCCGCTCTCGAACCAGAGGCCGGTGACGCCATCTTCCACCGCCTCGCGGCCGGCGCAGGCGTCGGAGACGATGACGGGCGTTCCCATGGCCTTCGCCTCCAGCACGGTGAGCGGCTGGCCTTCATACCAGAGAGAAGGAAAAACCAGCGCGCGCGCATTGCGCATCGCGGTTCGCACCTCCTGCGGCGCCTTCCAGCCGAGCATCCGTACTTGCGGGAAGCGCGCGCGAAGTTCCCCGGCGATATGGCCGTCGCCGACGATCACCGGCGTCACGCCCGCGCGCTCCGCGGCCTCCGCGAACAGAAAGGCGCCTTTCTCCGCCGACAGCCGGCCGACGAAAAGAAAATCCCCGCTCGCCGGATTTTCCTTCCGGCCCAGCGGCTCCGCCTCGACTGGATTGGTCACGCGATGGATCGCCGCGGCGCGCGGGAGGTAGGGCGCCAGCGCCTCCTCCTGCAATTGCGAGATCAGCAATATGTCGGAGAAGGCGTCGGCCAGATGCGCGACATGCTGCGCGACCAGCATGCGCGCGTTGCGCCACAGCTTGAAAGGATAGTTGCGCGAGTCGCAATTCGTGGCCCAGCAGGCGGCGGACATGGGCGCGAGGCGGCAGACGGCGTTTTCCTGATAGTTGTAGAAACCGCCATTGGGGCAATGCAGGAAATATTCGTGCATCGTATAGGCTGCGGGAAGTCCCGAGGCGCGGATCGGCTGTGCGATGGAAGGCGAGAGCGCCTTCGCCCAGCCATGCACATGGACGATCGTCTCGCGCGGAAGCGGCGCGAGGACTTCAGCGAGGGCGCGGGCGGCCTCGGCGTTCCAGACGCCCTGCCGCGCGGCGGCGAGGCGCGAGGGGTTGCCCAGAATGTCGTATTGGTCGAGACAGCGGGTCTCGATCCCCGCCGCCTGAAGGCGGGGATCGGCTGGCCCGCAGGCCGCGAAGAAGATCACGCGCGCCCCCGCCGCCCTGAGACCGAGGGCGCTTTCGATGGCGACCTTGGACTGCCCCCCGCTGACGAAGGCGTGATCGACGCAAATGACGACGGTGGGGAGGGGCATGGCGGCTCCGGCGGGCGGGGAGGGCGCAGCCTATACCGGTCAAGCTTGCGGTGGAGTAAACAGGGGACCCGTTCGCGCCGCGCGCATCCCGTCTCGAATCGCGTTAATATCCCGCCATGGCCACTAAACCCGATCTTTTCGGCGGCGCGCCGCGCAAGGCGCCCGCGTCCAAACCCGCCGCGAAAAGCGGCCCGGTCGAATATTCCGCCGCCTCCATCGAGGTTCTCGAGGGGCTGGAGCCCGTGCGCCGGCGCCCCGGCATGTATATCGGCGGCACCGACGAGACGGCGATGCACCATCTCTTCGCCGAGGTGCTCGACAACGCCATGGACGAGGCCGTCGCCGGCCACGCCACCTTCATCGAGGTGACGCTGGAGCCCGGCGGCTGGCTGACCGTCACCGACAACGGCCGCGGCATCCCCGTCGGCCCGCACCCAAAAATGAAGGACAAGTCGGCGCTGGAAGTCGTGATGACCGTGCTGCACGCCGGCGGCAAGTTCGACTCGGGCGCCTATCAGACCTCGGGCGGCCTGCACGGCGTCGGCGTCTCGGTGGTGAACGCCCTGTCGGAGAAGGTCGAGGTCGAGGTCGCGATCGAGCAGCAGCTCTACCGCATGGAGTTCTCGCGCGGCCTGCCTCTCGGCAAGCTGGAGCGGCTTGGCAAGGTGCACAACCGCCGCGGCACGAAAGTGCGCTTCAAGCCCGACGCGCAGATTTTCGGCGAGAGCGCGCATTGGAAGCCCGCGCGCCTCTTCCGCATGTCGCGCTCCAAGGCCTATCTCTTCGGCGGCGTCGAAATCCGCTGGCGCTGCGATCCCTCGCTGATCGAGCCCGGCTCGGACACGCCCGCCGACGCGGTGCTGCGCTTCCCGGGCGGCCTGAAGGATTATCTGGCGCGCGAAGTCCACGGCAAGGAGGTCGTCACCGACCAGCCCTTCACCGGCAAGGTGACGCGCGAGGGCGGCCATGGCTCGCTCGAATGGGCGATCTCATGGCTCCCGGAGGACGACGGCTTCGTTCACTCCTACTGCAACACCGTGCCGACGCCCGATGGCGGCACGCATGAGGCGGGCTTCCGCCTCGCGCTGCTGAAGGCGCTGAAGGACCATGCCGATCGCGTGGGCCAGACCAAGCGCGCCAAGGACGTCACCGGCGACGATCTGATGGGCCAGTCGGCGGCGATGATTTCTGTTTTCATCCGCGAGCCGGAGTTTCAGGGCCAGAACAAGAGCCGGCTGATGAGCGTCGAGGCGTCTCGCATAGTCGAGAGCACGGTGCGCGACGCCTTCGACCACTGGCTCGCCGCAGCGCCGACGCAGGCCAACAAACTCCTGGATTTCGCGGTGGAGCGCGCCGAGGAGCGCCTGCGCCGCCGAGCCGAGAAGGACATCGCCCGCAAGACCGCGACGCGAAAGTTGCGATTGCCGGGCAAGCTCGTGGACTGCACCAATAACTCGGCTCAAGGCTCCGAGCTGTTCATCGTCGAAGGCGATTCCGCCGGAGGCTCGGCCAAGGAGGCGCGCAACCGCGCGACGCAGGCCGTGCTGCCCTTGCGCGGCAAGATTCTGAACGTCGCGTCGGCGACCAAGGACAAGCTGCTCGCCAATCAGCAGCTCGCCGATCTCACGCAGGCGCTCGGCTGCGGGCTCGGCGCGCATTATCGCGAGGAGGAGCTGCGCTACGACAAGGTGATCGTGATGACGGACGCCGACGTCGACGGCGCCCATATCGCGTCGCTGCTCATCACCTTCTTTTACCGCCAGATGCCCAAGCTCATCGAGAAGGGCCACCTCTATCTGGCGCAGCCGCCGCTCTACAAGCTCACGCAAGGGCCCAAGACGGTCTACGCCCGCGACAACGACCATCGCGACGAGCTCATCAGGACTGTGCTGACGGGCAAGGGCAAGATCGAGACGAGCCGCTTCAAGGGCCTCGGCGAAATGAGCGCCGCGCAGCTCAAGGAAACGACGATGGACCCGACGAAGCGAACGCTGCTCAAGGTCGTCATCGAGGGCGAGGATCGCGAGGAGACCGCCGACTGCGTCGAGCGGCTGATGGGAAACAAGCCCGAGGCGCGCTTCGCCTTCATCCAGGAGAAGGCCGCCTTCGCTGTCGAGCTTCTGGACGTGTGACGCACCCGAGACGCCGTTCCGACTCGAAGCGAGTCGGAACGGCGCCGGCGGCGAATGGCGACTTAGTGGAGCTGACCCCGCACCGCGCCGTTCGGAAAAGCGCCGTTGTGAACATTGACGTAGAAGCTCGTCGGGTCCGCGCGAATGGCGTTGGCGGTCGCCGCCGGCACATTCGTGCAGCCCGACGAGGCGCCGGGATTGCCGCCGCCGGGCGCGTTGGGCGGGAGGAGATTCACGACAACGCCGCCGTTGACGCCAGACGGCCCGCGGTGGATGTGGGCCGCGGTCGCGCCGGCGAGATTGTCCACGGTGAGGCCGAAACAGATAGTGGTGGTCGTCGCGTTCAGCGGGACCAGCAGCACCGTCGCCGAGCCAATGGCGTCGAGATCGCCCTTCCGGCAGACCGGCCCTGCGGGCGGCGCGGCGGAGTTGCACTCATTGCCGCCGTTGAGGACCGCGAACAGCGGCGCCCCCATCGCGGATTGCGCTCTTGCGCCGGTCGAACAGGCCAGAACCCCGACAGCGGCCAGCGCCGCGCATGCGAATGCACGAAATGTAATCATTGGAGTATCCCCCTCTCCGAGGCACTTCCCGTCGGAACGGGCAAGCGTCGACAAACAAGATAGCGCAAGGGATCGGGAAGAACAGCTTCAACTTTGCAAAAACAGCCCGCAGTCGCGCAAAAGGCGGATTGCGGTTTTTCTCGCCTCGCGACGCATCCCGTACTATGCTTGTTTTCGATCAGTTACGTCATGACCCGACTATCTGAGGATCACTACTTGACCGACGCCGATTTAAGCCTCGACCCCCCGGCCGCATCGACAAAGCCGCACTCGGGATGCGACGTCATCAGCGATCAGGCCGACGCGCTGGAGCGCATGCAGCTCGCCCTCGACGCCGGGCGCACCGGCATATGGGACTGGAACCTCGTCACCGGCGAGGTGCATCTCGACGCCCGCGTGCGCCAGCTGTGGGGACTTCCCGAGGACACGCAGGCGAACTTCGAAATCTTTCGCAACGCGCTGCACCCGCAGGATCGACGCCGCACCAAGGAGGCGGTCGAAGTCGCGCTCGACCCAAATCATGACGGCGATTACGAGATCGAATATCGCGTCATCGGTCTGAAGGATCAGGTGGAGCGCTGGGTGTCGATCCGCGGCCGCACCTATTTCGAGGACGGCCGCGCCGTGCGCATTCTCGGCACGGCGCGCGACATCACAGGGCGCAAGCAGCGCGAGCAGCATGTCCGCGTGCTGCTGCGGGAGCTGGTGCATCGCTCGAAAAACCTGCTCGCCGTCGTGCAGGCGATGTCGCGTCAGACCGCCGCCGGATCGCCCTCGGTCGAGGACTTCCAGCGCAAGTTCAGCGCGCGGCTGCAGGCGCTCTCCATGGCGCACGACCTGCTCGTCTCGCAGGACTGGCGCGGCGCCTCGATGCGCGAGCTGGTCCGCGCGCAGCTCTCCTATTGCATGGACGTGCCCAAGGACGACATCGGCGAGCATGCGCGCATCGACGGCCCGAAGATCATGCTGAAGCCGGAGGCCGCGCAAAACATCGGCCTCGCGCTTCACGAGCTCGCGACGAATGCGCTGAGCTATGGCGCGCTGTCGCGCCCCGACGGCGCGGTTTCGCTGAGCTGGCGGTTCGAGGACGGGCGGCTGAACATCGAATGGCGCGAGAGCGGCGGCCCTTCGGTCACGGCGCCGCCGCGCGAAGGTTTTGGCCACAAGGTCGTCAAGCGGCTTGTCGCCCAGGCCCTCGACGGAACAGCGACGCTGAACTTTCCGCCCGACGGGCTGGTGTGGACGCTGTCGATCCCTGCGAGCTTTGCGATGTTGAAGGTCGAACAGACGTCGGCGTGATCAGCCCAGCAGGTCGATCAACGGCGCGATCAGAGGCGCGTCCGCGGGCGGCATGTCGTAATTGCGCAGATCGCGCGGGCGCACCCATTTGATCGCCTGGCCTTCGGCAGGCGCGACGAAGCCTTCCCATTTCCGGCACACGTAGAGCGGCATCAGCAGATGGAAGTCGTCATAGGCGTGGCTCGCGAAAGTCAGCGGCGCGAGGCAGGGCGCCTTGACGACGACGCCGAGCTCCTCCGCCAGCTCACGGATCAGCGCGTCCTCCGGCCGCTCGCCGGGGTCGAGCTTGCCGCCGGGAAACTCCCACAGGCCGGCAAGCTGCTTTCCCTCGGGCCGCTGCGCGATGAGAACGCGATTATCCGCGTCGATGAGCGCCGCCGCGACGACGAGAAGAAGTTTCATCGCGCTCAACTACGGTAGTCGCCGTTGATGGCGACATATTCCTTCGTGAGATCGCAGGTCCAGACCGTCGCGGTCCCGGCGCCGAGGCCGATGTCCACATTGATCACGATCTCCTGGCGCTTCATGATCTCGGAGACCTCCTCTTCATTGTAATTGGGATCGCGCAGGCCCTTGCAGGCGACGCGCACGCCGCCGAACCAGATGGCGAGCCTGTCGCGGTCCGCCTTTTCGCCGGCCTTGCCGACGGCCATGACGACGCGGCCCCAATTGGCGTCCTCGCCGGCGATCGCCGTTTTCACCAGCGGCGAATTGGCGATGGAGAGCGCGATGCGCTTGGCGGCTTTGGCGCTCTCGGCGCCCGTCACCGTCACTTCGACGAATTTGCGCGCGCCTTCGCCGTCCTTCACCACCTGATGCGCGAGATCGAGCAGCACGGCGTCGAGCGCGCGCCTGAAATCGGCGAGGCGCCGGTCGTTCGCCTTCTCGATCTTCGGCGCCCCGCGCTTCTTCGCCGCGCCGGTCGCGAAGAGCAGCAGCGTGTCGGAGGTCGAGGTGTCGCTGTCGACGGTGATCGAGTTGAAGGAGCCCTGCACCGATTTAGACAGCATCGTCTGCAGCGCGTCGGCGGCGATCGGCGCGTCGGTGAAGACGAAGGCGAGCATGGTCGCCATGTCCGGCGCGATCATGCCGGCGCCCTTGGCGAAGCCGCTGATCGTCACTTCCACGCCGCCGATCGTCGCCGTGCGCGTCGCGAGCTTGGGGAAGGTGTCGGTCGTCATGATCGCGCGCGCGGCCTCCAGCCACGCGTCGGGCCGCGCCTGCTGCGCGAGCTTGTCGAGCACGCCGTCGAATTTCGAGGCGTCGAGCGGCTCACCAATAACGCCCGTAGAGGCAAGGAAAATCTGCCGCTCGCTCGCGCCGGTCGCGGCGGCGGCGAGTTTGGCGGAAAATTTCACCGCCTCTGCGCCGGTTTTGCCCGTGAAGGCGTTGGCGTTGCCCGAATTGACGAGCAAGGCCCGCGCCTTGCCGCCCTTCAGCTTCGCGCGGCACCAGTCGACGGGCGCTGAGGAGCATTTGGATTTCGTGAATACGCCGGCGACGGTCGCGCCTTCGTCCATGATCGCCAGCATGACGTCCGTGCGGCCCTTGTAGCGCACGCCGGCGGCGCCGGCTGCAAAGCGCACGCCGTCGAGCGGCGCGATTTCCGGCGTCGTTTTCGGCGCGAGGGGCGAAAGGGGAGCGTCATGGGCCATCGGAATCACCCTTGGTGGTGCAGTGCATCACAGGGGTTTGGCGGCGCGACGCGATGGCGTCAAGCCTTTCGATGGGCCAAAAAAATCAGCCGGCGCGCGCGAGGCGCGCCGGCGCTTTCAAACTACTTTTTCTTCTCTTCCGGCTTCGCCGCCGGGGCGGCGGCCGGCTTGGCGTCCTTCGCGGCGTCGGCCGGAGGCTGATCGGTGCGCTCGATCTTGGCGGCCTCGCGCAGCTTCACGACGAGATCGCTCTGGGCCTTCTGCACGACATAGCGGGCGACCTGATCCTTAACCTGGTCGAGCGGCGGGAAGGCCTTCGGGCGCTTTTCGTCGAGCTTGATGATGTGCCAGCCGAACTGGGTCTTCACCGGATCGGAGAGCTGACCTGGCTCGAGCTTGGCGGTGGCGTCCGCGAATTCGGGCACCATGCGGTCCTTGGTGAACCAGCCGAGGTCGCCGTTCTTCGGGCCGCTGTCCTTCGACACCTCGGCGACGACCTTGGCGAAATCCTCGCCGCCCTTCACGCGCGCCAGCGCCTTCTTCGCATCCTCCTCGGATCCGACGAGGATATGGTGAGCGTGATATTCCGTCTCCGGCTTCTGGTTCTTCGCAGCCTCGTCATAGGTCTGCTTGATCGCGGCCTCGGTCGCCGCCTGCTTCGCGACATTGCCCAGCAGCGTCTCCATCAGCGCCTTGTCGCGCAGATAGGCGAGCTTCTTGGCGAACTCCGGCGTTTCAGCGAGCTTGTCCGCCTGCGCTTTCTGAACGACGAGCTGCTCGTCGACGAGGAAGTCGAGCACATAGGCGTCACGCGCCTTGCCTTCGAGCTGGCGTGGAATGCCCGGGCCGAGATCTTCCATCGCGAGCTTCAGGTCATCGTCGGTAATTTCGACGCCATTGACCTTGGCGAGCACCTTGGCGTTCGCCGGCGCGCCGGCCGCCAGAAGGGCGGCGAGGCCGAACGCCCCGAGGGCGGCGCGGGTCGTGAAACGCGCATTCTTGCGGGCATGTGACATGATTTGCTCCAGAAAACAGGGCGAAAAGCCCCAAAAAGGCGGGCGCCGCAGTTGGCGTGAAAGGTTCCTGCGTGACGAATTTGGCGTATCTATGCCCGAGGCGGCGTCTCTGACAACTCCCTTCCGCCCGAAAGCTGCGCGCCCCGAACCGGCCCGACGATGTTGACAAATATCTCGCGCGTCTTTTTTTCCGTTTCGCCCAGCAGCGCCTCGAGATGCGAGAGGTTGGGCGAGTCCCCGACGCGCAGCAGGAGTTCGGCGAGGCCGCGCGGCGCGTCCGCCGGGCGGAAGGCGTCGTCGACGGCGAGGCGCAGCAGCTGCATGAGGCCCTGATAGAGGCGGTAGGCGGCGATCAGCGCCTCGGCCGCGCCTGCGTCGAGCAAGGCGGCGTCGCGGAGCTTCTGCAGGGCGTCGGGCGTCGTGGTCGAAAAGACTTCGGGGTGTTGGCGCCCGTGCAGCAGCATCAGATATTGCGCCAGAAATTCGATGTCGATGAGCCCGCCCGCAACCTGCTTCACCTCCCAGGGGCTCGTCGAACCCTTTTCCTTTTCGATCAGCCGGCGCATCGCGAGCACGTCGGACTTGAGTTTTTCCGGGCTGCGCGGAAGCGTCAGCGCCGTGCGGATCGCCTCTTCGACGCGGACGGAGAAATCCGCTGGTCCCGAGAGAGCGCGGGCGCGGGTGAGCGCCATGTGCTCCCATGTCCAGGCCTCGTTCTCCTGATAATCGGCGAAAGCCCTGAGGCTGACCGCGATCGGCCCCTTGTTGCCCGAGGGGCGCAGGCGGAAGTCGGTTTCGTAGAGCAGGCCCTCCGCGGTCGGCGCCGACAGCGCGGTGATGAGGCGCTGGGTGAGGCGGGCGTAATATTGCGGCGTGGAGACCGAGCGCTCGCCGCCGACGGACTCCGCGAGCGGATCGGCATCGTAAAGCAGCATGAGGTCGAGGTCGGATGCGGCGGTCATCTCGCGGCCGCCGAGTTTCCCCATGGCGACGACCGCCGCCGCGCCGCCCTCGATGCGGCCATGCGCCTTTTCGAACTCCTCGCAGACGCGCTGGAAAAGGCCCGAGATCAGCGTTTCCGCGAGCCGCGTGTAGGCCTGGCCGGCCTCCGCGACGGACACGGAGCCGGTGAGCACGCGGACGCCGATGAGGAATTTTTGCTCCTGTCCGAAAATGCGCGCGCGATCGAGCGCGTCTTCGTAAGAGCTGGCTTCGCCGAATTGCGCCGCGAGACGCTGCTCCAGTTCGGCCTGCGTCGGCACGGTCTCGAAGAAGGCGGGCTCCATCAGCGCGTCGAGCACGCGCGGACGGCGCGAAATGGTCTGAGAAAGCTTCGGCGCCGAACCGGTTATCGCGGCGAGGAGATTGAGCAGCCGCGGCTGAGAGACGAGCAGCGAAAAAAGCTGCACGCCCGCCGGCAGTTTCGAGATCAGCTTGTCGAAAGCGAGAAAGGCCTGATCGGCGTTCTCCGTCGCCGCCAGCGCTTCGAGCAGTTTGGGCGTGAGTTCGGTGAGGCGCTCGCGCGCAACCGTCGAACGTGTTGCGGCATAGCGGCCGAAGTGCCAGCCGCGGATCGTCGCGGTGACGGTCTTCGGATTCGCGAAGCCCATATTGGCGAGCGTCTCGATCGTGCCCGGATCGTCGTCGTCTCCCGTGAAGACGAGATTGCCGGTCTCGGAAGTAAGCTCCGGCGCGCTTTCGAAGAGGCGCGCATAGTGTCCCTGCACGATGTCCAGCCGCTTCAGCAACGCCTCGGCGAAATCGGCGTAGCCGGCGAATCCCATCATGCGTCCGATGTTGGCGACGCCTTCTTCCGTGTCGGGAAGCGTATGCTTCTGCTCGTCCGCGACCATCTGGATACGATGTTCGACGTCGCGCAGGAAAAGATAGGCCTCGCGCAATTCGTCACGCGCCCGCGCCTCCACCCAGCCGCTGTCGACAAGCTGATCGAGCATGGGAAGCGTCGCGCGCCCGCGCAGGCTCTTGTCGCGCCCGCCGGTGATGAGCTGCTGCGTTTGCGTAAAGAATTCGATCTCTCGAATGCCGCCGCGGCCGAGTTTTATGTTGTGGCCGACGACGGCGATCTTCCCATGGCCCTTGTGGGTGTGGATCTGCCGCTTGATCGAATGAACGTCGGCGATGGCCGCGAAGTCGAAATATTTGCGCCACACGAAAGGCGCGAGCTCCTTTAGAAACTCTTCGCCCGCGAAAATATCGCCCGCGACGGGCCGCGCCTTGATGAAAGCCGCGCGCTCCCAGTTCTGGCCCATGCTTTCGTAGTAACTGAGCGCCGCCTCCAGCGGGATTGCGATTGGCGTCGCGCCGGGATCGGGGCGCAGGCGCAGATCGGTGCGGAACACGTAGCCGTCGCTCGTGCGCTCGCTCATGATCTTGACAATGCGCTTCGTCATTTTCACGAAGAAATCGACGTCCTCTGAGGGGTCGGCGAGCCGCGCGCGCGAGCGGTCGAAGAAGACGACGAGGTCGATGTCGGAGGAATAATTGAGTTCGTAGGCGCCGCCTTTGCCCATGCCCAGAAAGATCCAGCCGGAGCCGCGCTCCGGATCGCGTATGTCGGCGAGTTCGATCTTGCCGGCGAGAGAGGCTGCGCGCAGCGTGAAGCGGACGGCGGCGGAAAGCGTGGCGTCGGCGATGCGGGTGAGCGCCTCGGTCGCCTGCAGCGTCTCCCAGACCTTGGAGAGATCGGCGATGGCGATGACGAGCGCCGCCTCCTGCTTGACGAGCCGCAATTCGCGCATCAACGCCGCTTCATCGTCGGTCTCTATCGCCCGCGTCGCCTCGATGAGTTGCGCAACGCGCTGCGCCGGATCGCAGGTCAACGCGGCGGCGAGGCGGGCCGGATCGCGCGTTGCGAGATCGGTGAGATAGGGCGAGGAGCCAAACACGCCGAAAAGCAGGTCGCGCGCTTTCGGGCGCTCCGCCATGACCGCCGAGAGCGCGCCCCCTGCGGCGGCGTCCTTCTCCAGCGCCCGTTCGAGCCCCTTCTGCGCCCTTTCGGGGTCGGCGGGGTCGATGATGACTTTCGCGCGGTCGATGAGGGAGGCGGCGTCGGGCGTCAAAAGGCGTTTCCTTGCTTGGCCGTCTAGGCGGCTGCTGCGCTACGGTATAATCCGGCTGGCCCGGTAAATCAGCCCCAGACGTCAAGGACCGTTCATGTCGAAGAAGGATGTCGCCGCTTGTCTCGCCCGTATCGCCGACGCCCTCGAGCGCCTCGCGCCGCCCGCGCCGCCGCCCCCGGATTTCTCCGCCGCGGAGGCTTTTGTCTGGCGCGCGGCTGGCGGGGCGTTTCATCCGGTGCGGCGTGTCAATCGCGTCGACATTGACCTTCTGGAGGGGATCGACCTCCAGCGCGACATTCTTTTCGCCAACACCAGCCGCTTCGCGAAAGGGTTGCCCGCCAACAATGCGTTGCTGTGGGGCGCGCGGGGTATGGGCAAGTCGTCGCTGGTGAAATCCGTGCATGGCGCTCTGGCCGGGGAGGGGCGCCTCAAGCTCGTCGAAATCCATCGCGAGGACATCGAGGCGCTGCCGGACCTCCTCGGCGCCTTGGCTGGCGCGCCGTTCCAGTTCATCGTCTTTTGCGACGATCTTTCCTTCGACGGGCCGGAGACGAGCTACAAGGCGCTGAAAACCGCGCTCGAGGGCGGCGTGGAGGGGCGGCCGAAAAACGTGCTCTTCTTCGCCACCTCCAACCGCCGCCACCTCATGCCGCGCGACATGATGGAGAATGAGGCGGCGACGGCGATCAACCCCGGCGAGGTCATCGAGGAGAAGGTTTCGCTCTCCGATCGTTTCGGCCTTTGGATCGGCTTCCACAATTGCAGTCAGGACGATTATCTCGCCATGGTCTTCGGCTACGCCCGCCATTACGGGCTGGACGCTCCCGAGGCGACCATCCGCGCCGAGGCGCTCGAATGGTCCATGACGCGCGGCGCCCGCTCGGGGCGCGTGGCGTGGCAATATGTGCTCGATCTGGCCGGGCGATTGGGAAAGACGCTTTAGAGGGAGGCGCGCAATGATCAGGTGGGGCGTTCTGCTGGCCTTGGCCGCCGTCGCGACTCTCCTCATCTGGCTACTCGTCCCGAAAGACGAAAAAGAACGCCTGGCGCCGATCGAGGGCCGCGCCCGCGGGGATCTGCTGGAGGCCTGCAATCAGGCCGCCGCGGCGGCGGGCCGCCCCGAGCGCTTCTCGCCCGCAGACGTGACGACGCGGGTCGAAGAGGTTGGCGCGCAGGGCGGCGTCGTCGCGCTCGTGTCGGTTCTGGAGGCGCGACGCGGCGGCCTGATCTGCCGTTGGAACGGCGCCGACGCAGCGACGATCCGATCGGCCGACTGAGCCGCGCCGTTCCCGCCCTTTATTGGGCCGGGTGCGAATGGTCCGCGTCATGCGGCGGCACGGGCATTAGCGATCCCTTGCCCTCGGGCAGCGACGCGGGCAGCAGCTCGAAGTTCAGGAGCACGACGGGGACCGATCCCGCGTTGCTCGATTCATGTGTCATGGCGCCCGTCTCGGTGAAGCAGTCGCCGGGCTTGTAGACGGTCGTCTTGCCGCCGATCTCATAGGTCAATTCGCCGGAGGTGATGCAACGCAGGCCCGGACCGATGTGATGATGCGCATGCATGTAGCCCGCAGGGTCCATGCTCACTTCCGTCACCCGGATGCGATATTTGCCGTTGAGTTCGGAGAGATGTCCGAGGTCGGCAAGCTCCGCTTTCACCTTGGCGTGAAAGCCCTTGAGGTCGACGCCATCGGCGCGGGCGGCCCCCGCCGCAAACAGGCAGGCGATGGCGATGGCGGATTTCTTCAGCATTGGGCGCTCCCTTGTTCGTTACCCATTGCGGTCGAGCTTATCTCGCCACGGGAGCGCGGCAAGAGAGGAAGTCACATGGCGTGGGTCAGACCGTCTTCCCCTTGAAGCGGCAAAGATCGTTGATCAGGCAACGCGGACATTCCGGCTTGCGCGCCTTGCACACATAGCGCCCGTGCAGGATCAGCCAATGATGGGCGTGCAGGAGATATTCCTCCGGCACGATGGACTCCAGGCCCGCCTCGACCGCCTCGGGCGTCGCGCCTTTCGCGAGCGGAAGGCGGTTGGAGACGCGAAAGATATGCGTGTCCACCGCGATCACCGGCTGGTGAAAGGCGATGTTGAGCACGACATTCGCCGTCTTTCGGCCCACGCCGGGAAGCGCCGTCAGCTCCTCGCGCGTGCGCGGCACGTCGCCGCCATGGCGCTCGATGAGCAGCTGCGACAGGGCGCCGACATTCTTCGCCTTGGAGCGAAACAGCCCGATCGTCTTGATCGCTTCGCGCACCCGGTCCTCGCCGAGCGCGACCATTTTTTCCGCAGTGTCGGCCATGGCGAAAAGCGCGGGCGTCGCCTTGTTGACGCCGGCGTCCGTCGCCTGCGCGGAGAGCACGACGGCGACGAGCAGGGTGAACGGATTCGTATAGTAAAGCTCGCCCTTGGGCTCCGGATTGGCCTCGCGCAGCCGGGCAAAAATCGCCTCGACGCGCGCGGCCTCGGCCGCCGGTAGCCGCCGCCGCGCCGCAGGCTTTCGCTTTTGGGTGGTTTTTACCGCCATTGACGCGTTATATCTTTGTCTTCGCAGAGGCGAAAGCGCTGGGCAGCAGGGATGTCCGACCCGTTCGAGCGAAAAATCTATGAGGCGCGGCTTTCGCCGCATCGCTCGATGACGCCGCGCGCCTTCTATCTGTTCATCGTTGTTTATTGCGTCGCGCAACTCGTTTTCGCGCTGCCCTTTCTCTTCATGGGCGCCTGGCCGGTCGCGGGCTTCATGGGGCTCGACGCGCTGGCGCTCTATATCGCCTTCCGAATCAGCTTTCGCTCCGCCGGCGCCTATGAGACGCTCGACCTGACAGCGCTGGAGCTGGTTTTCGCGCAGGTGGACGTCGGCGGGCGGCGGCGCGAGTGGCGATTCAACCCATCGTGGGTGCGGCTGCAGCAGGATGTGCATGAGGAATTCGGCACGCAGAGCGTGGCGCTGGTTTCGCGCGGGGAGATCGTCGAAATCGGCGCCTTTCTCGGCCCTGAGCAGAAAGCCGAACTCGCCCGCGATCTCGATCGCGCCCTGGCGACCGCGAGACGCGGACCCCGCTTCGAATAGTCACGGTTCGGCGCGCTGGCTCATCACGTCATCGGCCTGGCGCATCAGGCGCTGCTCATGTTGCTTGTAATAACGCCAAAGCAGGAAAAGCCCGACGAGAAGCGCAATGCCCGCCGTCGTCGTGATCGAGCCTTCGACCTTCTGGAAGCTGGCGGTGAGAGAAAAGGCGCCGAAACCGAAGACCGCCGCCCACACGACGCCGCCCGTCGCATTGTAGAACATGAAGCGTCCCGGCGGCACGCGATTGGCGCCGGCCAGCAGCGCGGCGAGGATTCGCAGGATCGAGATGAAGCGGCCGAAGAAAACGATTGCCCCGCCCCATTTGTAGAAGAGATATTGGCCGAGCCGCAGCTTCTCCGGCCCGAGGCCGATGCGGCGTCCATGGCGCTCCAGCATCTTCACGCCGAAATTTCGCCCGATCCAGTAACCGACGTTGTCTCCGACGATGGCGCCCGCCGCGGCGGCGAAAACGATCGTCTCGATCGACATGGCGCCCGACAGGCGCGCATAGATCGCCGCGCCCACGAGCATGGTCTCGCCCGGTAACGGCAGGCCCGCGCTCTCCATCGCGACGATGACGAAAATCGCCCAATAGCCATAGGTGGAGAGAATTGCGGCGATCTGCGCCTGATCGAGAAGATGCGTCATGTTTTCCGGGTCGATGGAGCGTATCGCGAAGATATAGGCCCAAAAAAGGAAAAAGCGACATCGTTGACGACGCCGCTTTTGTTGGGTTCGCGGTTGCGCGCCCGTTCAGTGGAGCTGATGCATTCCTTTGCAGCTCACGCCGACGACATAGGGGCGCCCCATGGACGCCTCGTCATCGAAAAAAAGCGCGCTATCTTCCAATGCCGGTTCGAGAACAGCGCGCAGCCCATGGAGCAGGGGCTGATCGGCGCCAGAGATTTTTTCGCGAAGGGCTTCAAAAGCCGAATCGTCAGCTCGGCGCGCGAATTCGCGAACGACGATGACGACGAATCTGCCGACTTCCACACCCTTCTCATGGGCAGCGACGCGGACCCGTTCGGCGAAGCGGCCACCGATGCACGAAAGCGCCGCCTTGGCGACCATTTCGTTGGAACAGGAATGGATCAGATCCGCGATCACCATGGCGACCTCCGCTTTCCTTGTTGTTCCAGCCCTTCGCTTTTTTTCTTCGTCCCGCCGCCGCCGGCGGACATAGGGCGATTCCATTCTGGATTGTAAAACTTCAACATGAACCTTGCATGTATGGAGATCGTCAGATCCGCCAACGATCCCTCGAATTTCTATTATGGTGAACGACTCGCCGCGAGAATTCTTCACCGCGGCTTTGGCTTGACGCGCCGTCAAGGAGCGCATCATCACGGCCCGCTTTACGTCTCGCCTGTGACAGAAAGACGACCAGCGTTGACTCCCGTATCGATGCGCCTCGAACTCAACGCGCGCATGATTACAGAGCCGCTCATGGGTAAACTCGCAGCTTCGAGAAAAGTTTCCGCGCTTTCAAAAAATTCGTTGCTGCGCCCGCTCACATGCCTGTGCGACGCAATAGCATGGCGCAGCGCGGCGCCAGCGCCGCGCGCAAATCTCACCACACGCCAATATTCGGCGCCGAGGCCCAGGGCTCGGCGGGCGACAGCGACTTTCCGTTTTGTAGAAGCTCGATGGAGATATTATCGGGCGTGCGCACAAAGGCCATGTGCCCGTCGCGCGGCGGCCGGTTGATTGTCACGCCGGCCGCTTGCAGTCTCGAGCAGACTTCGTAGATGTCGTCTACGGCAAAAGCGAGATGGCCGAAATTGCGCCCGCCGCCATATTCGTGCTCGTCCCAGTTATAGGTCAGTTCGATCAATGGCGCGTCGGTCTCGCGCGCGTGGTCGGCGTCGGCGGGCGCCGCGAGATAGACCAGAGTGTAGCGGCCCTTGTCGTTCTCCATGCGACGGATTTCCTTCAGGCCGAGAATGTCGCAGAAAAAATGCAGCGAACGGTCAAGATCGCCGACCCGTATCATCGTATGCAGGAACTTCATCATGGGTCTCCGGTTGAAGCGGCGCATCATAGCATTTTCGCAGCGCTCCGCGCCGGGGTTCGCGCGGTTTGCGTCGGCGGGCCGGCCTTGCTAGGTCATGCGGCATGAGCCCCAGCCTGCGGCCAGATGAGGCCATTCCATGACAGATATCGCGACAGCGGAGGCGGCCGGGCAGAGCCGCAAGGTCGCCGCCGCCAAGGCCTCGATCGCGGCGAGCGCGCTTTTGGCCGCCGCCAAGCTTGCCGCCGGCCTGTGGTCGGGCTCGCTGGCGCTGCTCTCCGAGGCCGGCCACGCCTTCGTCGACACGGGCGCCACCGTGCTGACCTATTTTGCGGTGCGGGAGGCGGAGAAGCCCGCCGACGCCGAGCATCACTATGGACATGGCAAATACGAGGCGCTGGCCGCGCTCGTCGAGACCGGATTTCTCTTCGGCCTCGCCCTGCTCGTCGTCGGCGAGGCGATCCGCCGCCTGGGCGAAGCGCATGTCGAGATCGACGCCGGCTGGCCGGTATTTGGCGTGCTCGGCGTTTCCATCCTCGTCGATTTCGTTCGTTCGCGCCAACTGGGCGCGATTGCGCAAGAGGAGCGCAGCGACGCGCTCGCCGCCGATGCATTGCATTTCGCGAGCGACCTGCTGTCGTCGATCCTCGTGCTTCTCGGGATCGTCGCCACCCATTTCGGATTCATGCAGGGCGACGCGATCGCCTCCTTCGGCGTCGCGGCCTTCATTTCCGTCGCCGGTTATCGACTTGGCCGTCGCACCATCAGCACGCTACTGGACGCGGCGCCGGGCGAACTTGCGTCGGAGATCGAAAAGGCGATTTCCGAAGCGCCGGGCGTCATATCTCTGGACGAACTGCGACTGCGCACCGTCGGGGCCGATGTGATCGGCGAAGCGACGATCGGCGTCGCGCGCGGCTTGCGCGTCGAGCAGGCGGCGCGCATCAAGGAGGCGGTCGGCGCAGCAATCGCTTCCGTCGCGCCGCAGGCGCGGGTCACCCTTGCGCTCGACGCGCGCGCGCTCGATGACGAAACGGTTGTGGAGCGCACAATGCTCGTCGCCGCGCGGCGGCATCTTTCCGCGCATCACATCATCGCGCAACAGATCGGCGACCGACTGTCGATCGGCCTCGACATCGAACTCGACGGCGCCATGCCGATCAGCCGCGCGCACGCGATCGCCACCGATTTCGAGCGTGCGATCCGCGACGAATTCGGCGCCGACGTCGAGATCGAGACTCACATCGATCCGCTCGCGCCGCATGTGCTGATCGGTCGCGACGTCGATCCATCCGTCGTCGCGGAAATCGAGGCCGCGCTTGTGCGCAGCAGCGAGGCGGTCGGCTATATCGCCGACGTGCACGACGTGCGTGTGCGCGACACTTCCGGCGGATGGGTCGTCAAATATCATTGCCGCGTCGACCCGACCGAATCTGTCGAGACGGTTCACACGGCGGTCGATGAAATCGAGCGACGCATGCGCGACGAATATCCGGCGATCCTGCGGATTGTCGGCCATGCGGAGCCCTACGACCACTAGGCGTGTTCAGGAAAAAGCGTATGCGGTTTTTTGTCCGAACGCGCCACACAACATGAAGCGAAAGCAAATTCGGGGAATTTGCTTCAAGCGCGTCTGCGCGAAGGAGGAGCCATGACCAGCAAAGCAGCGGACGCGAGCGCGGACATTGCGGCAATGCCGTTCGAGAAAGCCATGCAGGAACTCGAGCGCATCGTCGGCGAACTGGAAAAAGGTTCGGTTTCGCTCGATGATTCCGTTACGCTCTACGCGCGCGGCAAGGCGCTGCAGGAGCGCTGCGAGAAACTGCTCGCCGAGGCCGAAGCGCGCGTCGAAAAGATCACGCTCGGCGAGAACGGCGCGCCGAAGGGCGTCGCGCCGCTCGATGTGGAATAGGGCGCTGTCGCCGATTCCGCCGACTATTCGAGTTCGATCACGACGCCTTCGGCGCCAAGCGCCGTCTGCAGGCCTTCTCGTTTTCCCGCGAGACTCAGCATGACGCCCTTGGCGTTGCGCAGCCACATTCTGCCTTTGCCCATGTCGCCCAGCGCCCATCCGCTACGAATTGCGGCATAGGGGCCGGGGAAGTCGGAAATATTATCGAGTCCATAAACTTCGCCGGACGCATTGAGACGCGAAGCGCCGATGCCGCCGACGCCCAGCCCTCCCAGCTTGAAATTGTAAGTGCGGCCCTTGTAGGTCAGCTTGCCGCCGCCGACGGCGCCCGATGCGAGGAAGGCGACCTGCACCTGGTGAATGCTGATCTTGCCCGAGGGCGGCGTCGTGGGCCGTTCCTCTGCGCTTGCCGCAGCAACGGCGCCGAGCGCGAGAAGCCCCGCAATCGCGCCGCGCGACAGCCTCCGGCAAGTTTGCATTCGTCGACCGGAAATCCCTTCATTCATTGTTGTCATTACAGCCTCGAATTGCTCGCGCTTGGTTATCTCTACCCTCTGTTGCGCATCGCGGGGGCATAGTCCAGACAAAAGGCCAGGTCGAGGTTTGAAGTCACTGCGTGGTCACCGGGCGGTCGGGCAGGTACCAGAAGGGTCTTTCCACTTCCACCAGCGACCGTCCCGGATCGCCCGCCTTTTTGCCATCGCGAATGAGCGCGACGAGATCCGCGCGAACAGCCGGATCGGACAGGAAATAGCTGTGCCCGATGAGACCGCCGCCGCCCTGTGAGGAAATGAAATCGGCGACGCCCGCCGCGTTAGTCATGAATTTCGTTTCACCCGGATCTGCATGCGCGTCGAGGAGGCCGAGGCGCAACTGGCTGCCGAACAGGAACTTCGACAGGCTCAACGCCCTGTCGCCAGTCGATGAGTAGACGGTGAAGTGCAACTGGCCGGGATTGAAGACGACGCTTCGCCGGGGCGCGCGGCCATAGGACAGGTCCGGATCCGACGGGACGCCGAACAATCTTGCGACGGCCACGTCGATGTCGATGTCGGGCGCGGCCAGGATTACGTTGGCGATCTTGAACCGCGATGACAGGGAACCCTGCGTCACATAGGCTTCGATCCCGAGATGCTGCAGGGCCGACGTCAGCACGTCCGTGCCGCGGCTGTGGGCGAGGAAATGCAGTCGCTTCAGCCCCGGCGTGCCGGCGATGACGCGAATGGCCTTGCGGATGTCGATCACGGCGAACTCGCCGGATTCGCGATCGACATTGTAGCCGAAGAGGATGCCCTTCGATCCGCCGGCCGGCCATGTCAGCGCGATGCAGACGAAATCCTGCGGCCCGAGATCGTTGCAAAGCTGCGCGGCGGATTTCGCCGCGTCCTCGAAACTGTTGTTGTAGCCATGGACGAAGACAACGATCTCCTTGCGGCTCGTCGCGGCGAGCCGGCGCTGGATCTCACTCTGCATGTCGGCCACCGAGCGTTCATGCGCCGCGACGGTCCCGGACTCACGCCGGATGCCGCCTTTCACGCGCTCCAACCCGTAGGGCGTCGCCGGGAAGCGGCCCATTTCGACCGGCGGCGCGACAAACGCTGCGTCGGCGTCTCGGCCAGACACCGCCACCTCGCCGAACGCCAGCGCATGTGAACGCCCCGAGTTGTAGGAGACGGTCCCGTCCTCCCGCGCGATCGACGCGCGGTTGGTGACATAGAAAATGTCGAGCGCCGAGCCGCCGCCGCCGGACGCGCCGGGATTAATGACGTTGGCCGCCGGAGAGACGGACTGGCAGCCGCAGATGGAAAGCGCGGCGACCAGCAAAGCGATGGATCGGACCAGTCTCCACATGAGAGCGTCTCTCGAAAATCTGCCCAGGCATGGCTAACATGAAAGCTGTACCCATAAAAAATTGTCGAGAACAAGCAAAAGCTTGAGGTTTGGCGTCATTCGACCCGTTCTTCCTTCGCCGCGCGGCTCGACAGAAACCGCACGCGCGCCATATAGGCCCAGGCGATAAGCAGCGACACCGGCAGCGCCAGCGCCGCCGCTTTTTCGGCGGACATTCCCGCGGGCAGCAGGCCCAATTCCTTCAAATCCTTGGCGAAATAGGCGAAAAGCCCGACGAGATAATAGGCGAGGCCCGCCATGGATATGCCCTGCACCATGCGGTTCAGGCGCATTTGCAGACGCGTGCGGCGAACCATGTCGTCGAGCAGCGCGCCGTTCTGGCGCTCCATGTCGAGCGTCGCGCCGGTGCGCATCAGATTGGTCACGCGTCCGACGTCGCTGGAAAAGCGGATTTGCCGCGCCTCGACCGCATTGCAGGTTTCGATCGCCGGATCGAAGCGGGCGCTCAGGAAATTCGAGAAGGTCACATATTGGCCTTCCTTGGCCTCCTGAAGAAGCTCGAGCCGGTTCTTCACCAATGCGTTGTAGGCGCGGCTCGCCCCGAAGCGAAAACCGGTGCGCGTCGACAGCGCTTCGCTTCGGGCGAGAAGATCGGACAGACGCCTGAGCAGGTCCTGATTGGCGCGCGGATCGTGCCCCGCGCTGAGCGCCTGCGTTATCGCGGAAAGGTCCTGCTCCATGGCGCGCAACTGCGGCGACACTTCCCGCGCGAGCGGCAGGCCGAGCAGCGCCATGGTGCGATAGGTCTCGACCTCCAGCACGCGCTGCGCAAGGCGGCCCGCCTCCAGCGTCGAGGCGTGCAGCGTGCGGATCGCGAAGCGTGTGAAGCCATAAGGATCGACCGCGAAATCGGTCAGCACATTGGCGCATTCCTTGCCGACGCCGATGACGCAGAGGCTCTGTGAATTGAAGACGCCCGCGAGCTCCTCGAGCGGCCGGTCGCGATCGACGACGCAAAGATGCGACTTGACGATGACTCGGCCCGGCGGGCGGAACGAAATCTCGCCCGTGGCGAGCGGATCGGGGTGGCTGAAAGGCGCCGCCGCGTCGAGGGCCGTCGACCAGGTGTAGGTGGTGAATTCGGTGTGCTGCTCCCAGCGCAGCCGCCACTGGCCGAATATGAAATAATGAAACTTCGCGTCCGGCGCCGGCCCGTTGGCGCCCTGGCTCCACGCCAGCTGCTCGATCGCGGCGCGATCGGCGGCGGCCTCCTGGTGGTTGGTCGCGAAGGCGAAATGATAAATGCGGCGCGGAACCTTCAGCGGCAGGAAAGGGCGCGCATGCAGCTCCGCAAGCACCGCGTCGCGCCACTCATGATCGACCCACTGTGCGCCGTCGTCCGCTCCGACCATATTTGTCCCTCCAACGCCGCTCAGCTTATAGCCGCGGGCCGCGCCGGATGGCGAGTGTAAAGGGCGCCCGGATCGTGGCGCTGTTTCGCGGCGAGAACGCTCCGCAAGAAGTCTGGGGAGCGGGCGGAAGGAGGGCCGTCCCCCGAAATTCGACCCCCGAAGCCCTGCGAGCTTTGAATCCAGGTCCGCGGCGCATATATGAGATGCTCAACCTTGAGGCGACGTATCGTAATGTCCGACGACACCAGCGACGAAATGAACGGATTGGCTGATCCTTTCAGCTACGAGGATCTCGTTTCCCAGCGCGCCATGGCCTTCTATCATGTCGCCAGACTCACGGACACGATCAAGGACGAGGCCGTCAAAGAGCTCTGCCTGACGATGCTGCGCAAGCTCAATTCGAGCATCAGGGCGCCATCGACGGCCGACGTGCGCTCGATCGAGGGCGGCAAGAGCGCGGGCTGAGCCGCGGTATCAGCTCTCGCGGGACTTGTTCGGATCCGTCTTCGAGGCGCGGATGTTGAAGATCTCCCCACGGTATATCTTCTTGCCGTCCGGGTAGGCGGCCAGCGTCTGCTTGCCGGAATGGGTGCGGTTGTCGACCGGCGAGACATAGTCGTAATCGACCGTAACCTTGTATTTCACCGTGAAGTCCTGCCAACTCGGGTGATTCTTCGCGAGATATTGCGCCTTGTCGCAGGCGAGCGTGTCCGACGTCGTCCTCGTGCGTCCGGCGCGCTTTTCAAGATAGCAGACTTCCTGCACATTGGTGACGCGCGCCTGGACCGGCAGGTAATTGGCGTTCTTGTCATAGCGGTCGTAAATGTAGAAACCGCCGACGCCCAGAGCGACGAGCCCGAAGCTCATCACGCGATTTGCGCCGTAATTCAGCAATCCGTTAATCATGACGATGATCCATTGCCCGAAATTTCGGAGCATCGTCGCGCGCAAAGTGTTGCGGCCAGGCTAAAGCTCTGGCCGCAGTTGAGACTATCCTTAAGCGTCGCTTGCCGCAGGCGTCAGGTGATCACGCTCGGCGTTTCGCGCTGCGTGAAGCGCTCGATCTGCGCGATCTCCCGCGAGAGCGCGATGAGGTCGCCGAGCGCCTCCTGGGTTTCGATGAATTGCCGCGCCATATCGGGCTCATAGCGCTCGATATAGACTCGCAGCGTCGCCCCCGCCGTGCCAGTGCCGGAAAGGCGATAGACGATGCGCGAACCGTCCGTAAACATCACGCGCAGGCCCTGATTGGCCGAATCCGATCCGTCGACCGGATCGTGATAGGCGAAATCGTCGGCGTCTCTCACTTCCAGCGCGCCGAACTTCCTGCCCTTCAGCGTCGGCAGACTGTCGCGCAATGTCTTGATCAGCGCATTGGCGCCGTCGCTGTCGACCTCCTCGTAGTCGTGACGGGAATAATAGTTGCGGCCATAGGTCGCCCAATGTTCGCGCACGATGGCGTCGACGCTCTGCTTGCGCGCCGCAAGCACGTCGAGCCAGAGAAGGACGGCCCAGAGCCCGTCCTTTTCGCGCACATGGCTGGAGCCCGTGCCGGCGCTCTCCTCTCCGCAAATCGTCACGAGGCCGGCGTCGAGCAGATTGCCGAAGAATTTCCAGCCGGTCGGCGTCTCGTAGATGTTCACGCCCAGCTTCTCCGCGACACGGTCGGCGGCGCCGCTTGTCGGCATGGAGCGCGCGATGCCTGCGATCCCGTTCTTGTAGCCCGGCGCGAGATGGGCGTTCGCCGCCAGAATGGCGAGGCTGTCCGAGGGCGTCACGAAACGGGAGCGGCCGATGATCAGATTGCGGTCGCCGTCGCCGTCGGACGCCGCGCAGAGGTCGGGCGAAGCGTCAGACATGGCGAGATCGTAAAGATGTTTGGCGTGAACGAGATTGGGGTCTGGGTGGTGGCCGCCGAAGTCGGGGAGGGGCTCGCCGTTCAGCACGCTCCCGGCCGCCGCGCCGAGCGCGCCTTCGAGAATTGCGCGCGCATAGGGGCCGGTCACCGCCGACATGGCGTCGAACCTGATGGTGAAGCCGGAGCGGAAGGCCGCGCGAATCCGGTCGAAATCGAACAGCGTCTGCATCAGCGCGCTGTAGTTTTCGACGCTGTCGACGATTTCGACGCGCATGTCGCCAAGCTGCGTCGCGCCGAGGCGGTCGAGGTCGACGTCGGGGGCCTCGATGATCCTGAACGAAGTTATCTCCTTCGTGCGCGCGAAGATGGCTTCGGTGACCTTCTCCGGCGCCGGGCCGCCGTTCGCCACATTGTATTTGACGCCGAAATCGCCATCCGGTCCGCCGGGGTTGTGGCTCGCGGAAAGCACGACGCCGCCGAAAGCCTTCAGCGACCGGATGAGCGCCGATACGGCGGGCGTCGAGAGAATTCCGCCGCGTCCGACCACTGCGCGGCCGAAGCCATTGGCGGCGGCGATCTTCAGAATGGTCTGGATGGCCTCGCGATTGTAGTAGCGGCCGTCCCCGCCCACGACGAGCGTCTGGCCCTCGAAGCCCTCGAGGCAATCGAAGATCGACTGCACGAAATTCTCGACGTAATGGCGCTGCTGGAAGACCGGGACCTTCTTGCGCAGGCCCGAGGTTCCGGGCCGCTGATCCTTGTAGGGGGTCGTCGCGATCACTTTCGCCATTCCTTGCGCCTCTTAAGAGCGGAAGCCCGGCCGAATCGGCGCCGGGCAGGAGCGTCGCAGTCTATATTCGCGACCGAGCAAACAGAAACGGCGGCGCATCGCCGCGCCGCCGTCTCGAACCGCTGACGTGGGAGGAGCTTACCAGCCCCAGCCGCCGCCCCATCCGCCCCATCCGCCATAGGCCGGATAGGCGTAGCCATAGCCGTACGACGGATAATAGTATCCGCCGCCGTAGTAGGGGTAGTAGCCGCCATAATAGCTGTTGCTCGAGGCAGCCGCGAGGCCAGCGCCGAGAAGGCCGAGGCCCACGCCCGCCGCCACGGCGGCGCCGGGGTTGTATCCGCGGCGGTAGTAGCCGCCATAATAGCCCCGGCGGTAATAGCCTCCGCCCCAGCCACGGCGATACCAGACCTTGTCGACAGGCGCCGACAGCGAGACGGTCGAGGGAGGCGCCGCCCCCATGGGACCCGCCAGAACCTCCTCGGGAACGGCGGTCGCCAGCACGGCGCCGCACAGGGCGCCGGAGAGCGCGGTCTTGAAAACATTACGCATAATCTGCCTCCATCTTGCGGCCACAGAGCATGGTGACGCCCCCGCCTCGCCAAGCTCACGCACCAATATGCGCTATGTAAACCGCTTTTGAACACCGTCGAGGGGCGATAGGGCGTCTTTTCGCCCCGTAACGTAAACGGAGACTCAGCCGTTGGCGCCGACGCTGGCCGCGACGCTGCGCGTGAAATCCACGAGACGCTCGCGGAAAAAATCCCGGGTGCGCGCCGCCGTCACCGGATGCTGTTCGAGAATCTGGTGAAAAAGCGCGCGGCTGATCCTGAGCACGGTCGCCGGCTCGCGCGCGACGGCGGTGACGGGCCGCAACGACGGGGCGACGAGCGCGGTCTCCCCGATCAGCGCCCAGGGCCGCACGAACCGCGCCGCCGGACGGCCGTCGTCATAGGGATCCAGGGCGATCGTGCCCATGGTCAGGATAAAGCCGCCGTCCGACGGTTCGCCCCGGCGAAAAAGCGTGTCCCCGGCGCGCATCAGCCGCGTTTCGGAGGAGAAGGCGAGCATGCGCAGGGCGCCGGCCTCGAAGATCGCGAAAAGCGGAATACGCGTGAGATTGCTGATGTCGTCGTCGAGCGTCATGGTCGTTCCGCTGGCCTGCGAGAAAGTCTTATAGATTTTTCACGCCAAGGGAACCACTGCTCCGCTCTCGCTATTGTCGACAGGCGCGGCGAGACGGTAGCCGCCATATTCGGTCAGAAGACGGCGCGGGCGCGCGGGGTCCGCCTCGATCTTGCGCCGCAGCCGGTGAATGTGCGTTTCGAGCGTCCGGGTCGAAACATTGGGTCCATATCCCCAGACCTCGCTGAGCAGCGTAGCCTTGGAGACGACGGCGCCATCGGCCTGCATGAGCCGGGCGAAGATCGCCGCCTCCTTTTCCGTCAGCCGAGCCGCTGGCGCGGGATCCGCGCGGGCTGCGGCTGGAGAATGCGCCGCCGCGATGCAGGCGGCGAGGTCCGCGAAACGGAAGGGTCGCTTCAAAGTCGCAGCGGCGCCCGGACAACGCCTGTCGTCACTGGAAATGACGATGGCGGCGCCGGTAAAGCCCGCCTGACGAAACCGGGCGATCGAGGCGGCCGCGTCGTCTCCGCAAGCCTTGTCGTCCAGCACCAGGACGTCCGGCCACGGCGGCGCGAGCCCGGAAAGGCAGGCGGGCGCCTCGCAAAGCTCGACGCCCACCAAGGTCTCGAATTGCTCTGCGAGGCTTGCCTTCAGAGGGGCGTCGGCGGCGATCAGAATCTTGCGCGGGCAGGTCATGTCGGGGCGTTTTTTGCGATCTTTCGACTTGACGGTAAAAACCTTGCTACGGACCGAACGATGCAACCCCGGCGATCTTCCATCATGTCCATCGCGCGCGCAACGACAGGGGTGACGCTTTTGCGCGTCGCCCGCCGCATCGGCGGCAAGCCGCATGAGGGGCGGCTTGCCGCGGGATCGCTCGTGCTGCCTTGCGCCATCGGCCGTTCGGGCGTCACGCGCGACAAGCGCGAGGGCGACGGGGCGACTCCGGCGGGGCGCTGGCGTCTCCTGTATTTTTATTTGCGTCGTCCCTGTCCCATGCGCCTGCCGTGGCGACGCGCGCGGCCCGATGACATCTGGTGCGACGACGCCCGCTCGTTTCTCTACAACAGGCCGCTTCGTGCGCCGTCGCGCCTCGGGCACGAGGAAATCTGGCGCGGGGACGGTCTCTACCACGTCGTCGGCGTGATGGATTACAATATCGTTCGCCGCGTGCGCGGACGGGGCAGCGCGATCTTCTTTCATATAGCGACGGACGATCTCGGCCCTACCGCGGGATGCGTGGCGCTGCGCGCGCGCGACATGGCCCGCCTGCTGCCGCGACTGGCGCGGGGCGCGACGATTTATGTCGAATAATCCCGCGCGCCCATGATTGCCGAGCCGACGCGCACATAGGTCGCGCCGAGCTGGATCGCGAGTTCGTAATCCGAACTCATGCCCATGGAGAGTTCGCGCAGCCCGTTGCGCGCGGCGATGTCAGCCAGAAGCGCGAAATGCGGCGACGCCTGTTCGTCGACTGGCGGCACGCACATCAGGCCGGCGATTTCGAGCCCGTATTTTTCGCGGCAGGCGGCGATGAAGGCGTCAGCCTCCTCGGGGAGCACGCCCGCCTTTTGGGGCTCGGCGCCGGTGTTGACCTGCACGAAAAGGCGCGGGCGCCTGCCGGTCTTCGCCATTTCTTCCGAGAGCGCTTTGGCGATCTTTTCGCGGTCGACGCTCTGGATCACGTCGAAGGTCTCGACAGCCTCCTGCGTCTTGTTGGACTGCAGCGGGCCGATGAGATGCAGCTCGATGTCCGGGTATTTTTCGCGGAGCGCGGGCCATTTGCCCATGGCCTCCTGCACGCGGTTCTCGCCGAAGACGCGATGGCCGGCGTCGAGCAGCGGAACCACGTCCTCGGCCGGAAAGGTCTTGGTGACGCAGACCAGGGTGACTTCAGCGGGGTCGCGCCCGCAGTCCGTCGCGGCGCGGGCGATTGACGCTTTGGTTTCGTTCAGACGGTCGATGATGGTCATGGGGTCTGGTTAAGGCGCAATCGGGCCGCCCGCAACCATCGAAAAGAAAGGACAGAGGGGCTTTGACATCCCCCCTCCCGACCGGCATTTAGGAGCAAATTTCCCGCCTCCAGACCGGACCGCCGACATCCATGAGACCAGAACGCTACAATTTTGCCGAGGCCGAGCCGCGCTGGCAGAAGATTTGGGAAGAAAAACAGGTCTTTAAGGCGGGCGTCAACGCCTCGGCGCCGAAATATTACGTGCTGGAGATGTTCCCGTATCCGTCGGGGCGCCTGCACATGGGCCATGTGCGCAATTATTCGATGGGCGACGTCATCGCCCGCTACATGCGCGCGAAGGGCTATGACGTTCTGCATCCCATGGGCTGGGACGCCTTCGGCCTGCCGGCGGAGAACGCGGCGGCGCAGACCGGCGCGCATCCGGCGAAATGGACCTACGCCAATATCGCCGCCATGCGCGCGCAACTGAAGACTCTGGGCCTTTCGCTCGACTGGTCGCGCGAGATCGCGACCTGCGATCCGGAATATTACAGGCATCAGCAGAAGCTGTTTCTCGATTTCCTGAAGGCCGGCATCGTCGACCGCAAGAAATCCAAGGTGAACTGGGACCCGGTGGACCATACGGTTCTCGCCAACGAGCAGGTGATCGACGGGCGCGGCTGGCGCTCCGGCGCGCTGGTCGAGCAGCGCGAACTCACCCAGTGGTTTCTGAAGATCACGAGCTACTCGCTGGAGCTTCTGGAGGCGCTCGACACCCTCGACCGCTGGCCCGACAAGGTGCGCCTCATGCAGCGCAACTGGATCGGCCGCTCAGAGGGCATGCTGGTGCGTTTCGCGCTCGATCAGCCGCCGGGCGAGGCGAAGGAGGTCGAGGTCTTCACCACCCGCGCCGACACGCTCTTCGGCGCCAAATTCGTCGCGCTCGCCGCCGACCATCCGCTGGCTAAGGCGGCGGCAGAGCAGAACCCCGAACTCGCCGCCTTCTGCGAGGAGTGCCGTCGCGGCGGCACATCGGCCGAGGCGATCGAGACCGCCGAGAAGCAGGGCTTCGACACGGGCCTGCGCGTTGCGCATCCCTTCGATCCCGACTGGAAGCTCCCGGTCTATGTCGCGAACTTCATCCTGATGGATTACGGCACGGGCGCCATTTTCGGCTGCCCGGCGCATGATCAACGCGATCTGGATTTCGCGACGAAATACGGGCTCGGCTTCAAGGTCGTCGTTTGCCCGGAAGGCGCCGATCCCGCGACGCTCGAAGCGCAGATCGCAAAGAGCGGTGAAGCCTTCGACGGCGACGGGAAGCTCGTGAACTCGTCCTTCCTCGACGGCCTCACCGTGCCTGAGGCCAAGGAGCACGTCGCGAACCGTCTCGAGACCACGGCGCTGTTCAACGCCCCGCAGGGCGCCCGCAAGGTGAACTACAAGCTGCGCGACTGGGGCGTCTCCCGCCAGCGCTACTGGGGCTGCCCGATCCCCATCATCTATTGCGAGACCTGCGGCCCCGTGCCCGTGCCGGACGCGGACCTGCCGGTGAGACTGCCCGAGGACGTCACCTTCGACCAGCCCGGCAATCCGCTCGACCGCCATCCGACATGGAAGAACGTCCCCTGTCCCTCCTGCGGCAGGCCCGCGCGCCGCGAGACCGACACGATGGACACTTTCGTCGATTCGTCCTGGTATTACGCGCGCTTCACGGACCCGCACAACGCCGACGCGCCCGCCGCGGCCGACGCCCTCGCGCGCTGGCTGCCGGTCGATCAATATATCGGCGGCATCGAGCACGCGATCCTGCATCTTCTCTATTCGCGCTTCTTCGCCCGCGCCATGCGTGACTCGGGTCACGCGGCGGCGGCCGAGCCCTTCGCCGGCCTCTTCACGCAGGGCATGGTCGTGCATGAGACCTACAAGGGCCCGGACGGCTGGGTTTCGCCCGCCGCCATCCGGATCGAATCTGGCGAGGGGGGCCGCCGCGCCTTCCTGCTCGACAGCGGCGCCGAGGTCGAAATCGGCCCGATCGAGAAGATGTCGAAGTCCAAGAAGAACACCGTCGACCCGGACGACATCGTCGCGAGCTACGGCGCCGACACGGCGCGCCTCTTCGTGCTCTCCGACAGTCCGCCCGATCGCGACGTGATCTGGTCGGACGAGGGCGCGCAGGGCGCGTGGCGCTTCGTGCAGCGCGTCTGGCGCACGGTCGGCGAACTTGGCCGGGTCGCGGCGCCGGCCGGAGCCGCAGCTCCGGGCGAGTTCGGTCCCGAGGCGCTGAAGCTTCGCAAGGCTACCCACAAGACCGTCGCGCAGGTCAGCGAGAACATCGAGCGACTGCGCTTCAACAGCGCCATCGCCCGCATCCGCGAATTCGGCAATGAGCTCACCGCCGCGCTCGACGCCGTGACCGAAACGCCCGTCGGCGCCGATCTCGCTTACGCCTTCCGCGAGGCGGCGGACGCGTTCGTGCGGCTCGTCGCGCCGATGACGCCCCATGTCGCGGAGGAATGCTGGACCGACCTCGGCCACGAGGGCCTCGTCTCCGAGGCGCCGTGGCCCGTGGCCGATCCTGTCCTTGTGGCGCAGGAGATGATAAGCCTGCCCGTGCAGGTGAACGGCAAGAAGCGCGCCGAGATTCTCGTCGCGCATGACGCCGACGAGGAAACGATTCGCAAAGAGGCCTTGTCGCAAGATGGCGTTCTGCGCGCCATGGAAGGCAAGCCGCTCAGGAAGTTCATTCTCGTGCCGAAGAGGATCGTCAATGTGGTCGTGTGAGAAAGCCTTCGGCCGACTTTTGGCGGCGGCCTTGACGCTCTCCGCCGCGCTGCCGCTCGCGGGCTGCATCGAGCCCATGTATGGCGCGACCGGCGGCTTCGATTCCTCGCCGCTCGCGGCCGAGCTTCAGGCGATCGAGGTCGACGAGATCCCGAACCGCATGGGCCATTATGTCCGCAACGAGCTGATCTTCGGTTTCAACGGCACGGGCTCGACCGTTCAGCCGCGCTATCGGCTCAGCGTGAATCTGCGCGAGCGCGTCCAGACGCCGATTCTCGACACGGTGACCGGCCGCGCCACCTCGGCGACCGTCATCGTCGTCGCCGAATATCGTCTCGTCACCGTGCCGGGCGGCGCCGAAGTGCTCAAGGGGGTCGCCAACGGCGTTGCGAGCTACGACCGTTTCTCGAACCGCTTCTCCAACGTCCGCGCTGCGCGCGACGCTGAAATCCGCGACGCCAAGGTCATCGCCGAGCTGATCCGCACGCGCGTTTCGACCGAGTTGGCGACGCGGCGCTAGAGCCGCCCGTGGTCGCGGTAAAAAGCGGCGCCGCCGAAAAATTCGTCTCCGCCCCGCCGGACGGGGTCTTTCTGTTTCTGGTCTTCGGCTCCGACGCCGGCATGGTGCGCGAGCGCGCGCTCACGATCGTGAGCAAGCGCGTCGACGACCGGCGCGATCCGTTCCAGTTCGTCGAGATGAGCGGCGACGCCGTGTCCGCCGATCCGCTCGCGCTGCTCGACGAAGCCAACACCACGCCGCTGTTCGGCGGACGTCGCGCCATCCTCGTCGAGACTGGCGCCAAGTCGGTCATTCCCGCCGTCACCTCGCTGATTTCCGCGCCGCCCGCCGCCTGCACGGTGGTGCTGACGGCCGGCGCGCTGAAGCGGGACGCCCCGCTGCGCAAGCTTGTCGAGGGCGCGAAACAGGGCGCCGGGATCGAATGTCAGCCCGACACCGAGCATGATCTCCACGCGCTGATCGACCGCACGCTGCGTGAGGCGGGGCTCGTCGCTGGTCCGGAGGCGCGCGGCCTTCTGCTCGCCGCGCTTGGCGAAGACCGGCTGATGAGCCGCGGCGAACTCACGAAGCTCGCGCTTTACATGCACGGGCGCGAACATGTGGAGGCGGCGGATGTGGAGGCCATTGTGGCGCATGCGTCCGGCGTCGCCTCGGACCGCGTGGTGACGGCGGCTTTTGGCGGCGAAGTCGGCGCGACGCTCGAATCCTATTTCGCGCAGGGTGGCGATCCGGGTGCGATCCTGTTTGGCGCCATGCGCTACGCCGTGGCGCTGCATCGCGCGCGCCTCGCCATGGAGCGCGAGGGCGGGCGCACCGACGCCGGCGTGACGGTCTTGATGCGCGCGGGCTTCGGCTTCATGCATCGCGCGCTGCTGGAGGAGCATTTGAAGCGCTGGACGTCGGCGCGACTCGGCGCGCTCGTTGAGCCCCTGCGCGTGGCGCAAACGCGCGCCCGCGCCAATGCGGGCGTCGCGCTGATGGAGGCTGAAAAGGCGCTATGGGAGGTGGCGAAGGCGGCGCGACGTTGATTATTCGGCGCCGGAGTCGAGCAAGACGCTGAAGCCGCCGAAGATCATGCGCTTGCCGTCGAAGGGCATTGGCATGTCCTTCATGCGCGGGTCCTCGCGCATCTTCTTGCCAGCGGCGTCGCGCGCTTCTTTGGACGGCCATACGACCCAGGAAAAAACGACGTTCTCTCCAGCTTGCGCCGCGACCGCGCGCCTGAAGTCCGTCACCTTGCCGTCCGGGACGTCATCGCCCCAGCATTCGACCACGCGCAATGCGCCATATTCCTTGAGAAGCGGCCAGAAGCTTGCGGCGGCTGTCTTGTAAGCCTCCCTGTTTCCGGAGGGCACGGGAATGACGAATCCGTCAATATAGCTCATTGGCAGGCTCCTTCCCGCTGCGGGCATCCGGCCTTGGCGGCCTCGACGTCCATCCACATGATTTCCCAGATGTGGCCGTCAGGATCCTCGAAGCTGCGGCCATACATGAAGCCGAAATCCTGGGCCGGGCAGGGGTCGATCCTGCCTCCGGCGCGCTGCGCCTTTGCGACAAGTTCGTCGACGGCCGCAAGGTTTTCCTCATCGCCCTTTTCCCGCTGCCGGCGAAGGTCGGTCAAGAATAAAGCCCGTCGCGCAAACGGACATCAAAGAAGCCTGCGGCACAGACCTCGCAAAAGCTTCCAGTCCTCTGCGCTTTTTCTCTCGACCAGCGCGGCGTCGAGATAGACGCGGTCGGCGCCTTCCTCCTCCTTAACAAAACCGACCTGACAGGCGAATCTGGCGCCTTCCACGGTGGCGCATTCCAGGCCCACGATCCTGAGATCCTTATCATGGAGGCCGCCGGCGACATTCGCCTCCCGGTTATACGCCGCCTGAAGGTTCTCGATCGTCGGCGCCGTGGCGGCGCCTGTCGCCGGGGCCTTGAACATTACCGTCGCGCCTGCGAGCGCAATAGCGCCGACCGCCGCCGCTTTAGAAAATCGCGCCATCGAAGTTCTCCATGAATTTGCTGCGCGCGCCCCTTTCCCAATGTCGGGAGGGGCGCGCGTATCAGACCGCTGGGCATTCGATCACTTCGGCGATGGCACCACGCGGATCGCGGCCATCATTCCTCCGTCCTCATGTTCGAGGATGTGGCAGTGGAAGACGAAGGTCCCGAGCTGCGCGAAGGGAATTTTCACATAGACCGGCGTCACCTTGCAGCGGCCCGCCTTGAAATCCGCGACCGTGCAGGATGCGGCGTCGGGATTCGTCGCAGGTTGCGATCCAGGTCCCGCTTCAGCGTAGGGAAGGGCCATCGTGTCTTCCATCGCGCCCGGCTGCTTCGAATTGGGATTGAGCGGGCTCCAGATTGGCGCGTTCGGATCGACCCTGCGGAACTTTGTCTGGTGGATGTGGAAGTTGTGCAGCTCGGTGGAGAGGTTGTAGAGCTCCCAAATCTCGCTGGCCGGCCGCTGATAATCGGCGAGCGGCACACAGACCTTCATGCTCGGGTCGAACTGCTGGATATCGACGAAGGTGTTGGGAACCGGCTTCCCGAATTCGTCGATCTCCTCATAGCCGAGCCCGAAGATCGGATTTTCTTTCGCGTCCAGGCCAGGACCGGCCCCGCCGGGAATGTTCGGATTGCCGAAGTAGATTCTGCGGCGATGGCCCGGCGCGAGCGGCGCGCATCCGCTCGGCAGCGGCGTCGCCTTGGCGCCGGGAACCGGCCCCGTGAAGATGCCGCCGACGGAAAGCGTTGACGCGGCGCCGCCATTTTTCACATGCACCGCCTCCTTCACGATCGACGGCTTGCCCGGAGCGAAGCTGACGCTCGCAAAATTGACCGCCGGCCAGGGATCGCCCGCAGGACCGGTTTGCACGCCGGTCGAGCGCAGCGTCGCCGTCGCGCCCTGCGGCGCGCCGCTCATGGAGTTCGCCGCGTCTCGATAGGCGACGTGAATTTCCGCGCGGCCCGCCGGCATCATGAACAGCTCCGTCGCACAGACAGGCGCAGAGGAATAGAGTTGTTTCAGTCCCGAAGTTATCGACCAGTCGCCGGTCGTCGGCGTGGGGGCGGCACATTTGGCGAGCTTGAGTTTATGCTTGCCGATCTGAACGACCTGCCCTGCGGTCGCGCTCGCGGGGAAACTGACCGACACGCCGTCGAGCGATAAGACCTGCACCGCCATGGGTTTCCCGGTCCGATCGTTCACGAGCTGCATGTTGTAGGTAACGCTCGCAGACGTATTGGTCAGCCGCCAGATTTCGCCTTCGGGCGTTCCAACGGGAATTGAGGGATATTGCTGGCCATTGAGCGTGAAAAACCATTTTCCGCCGGGATAGCTCTCCTCGTTTGCAGAACAGACGCCGTTTCCGACGCCCCTCTGCGGATCGCAGAAAGTCGGATCCTGCTGATAATTGCCGACGCCGCTGCCCAGAACCTGAAAATCCTTCATGATCAGATGACGGACGTAGGACTCCGGAACCGGATAGGCGCAGGCTTCGTCGGCGCAGGCATATGACGCGATATCGCCGACGCTGATGATCCCGGCGAGACCCGCCGAAACCTGATTGAGCGCGATGCCATGCACATGCGGGTGCAGCCAGGCCGCGCCGAGCGGATGATTCTTCGGCAGCTGGATGTCGTAGTCGACCACGCCCGTCGAGACTACGTCGCCATGCGCATGCAGCTTGTTGTAGGCGCCGGGGTCATAGGTCGCGGGATTGCCATTGGCGGGATTGAAAACAGAGGTGAAAACGAAGTCGCCGTAGACCGGAACGCCGGGCGGCGCGACGGAGTTGGGCCGCGCGGCGACGACGAGCCCGTGAGTGTGGAGGTTGGTGGGATCGAGCGCCAACAGCGGATTTTCGTCGATTCGCGTCAGCCATTCGGGCGGCAGCGCGGGCAGTTTGTTGACGAAGCGGATTTTGAGCCGATCGCCCGGCTGAAGGGCGAGGCGAAAGCCGCCGTAGGAGCTGGCCGTGCCGGCGCCTGCGGGGCAATCCGTCCCGGCAGCCGGACGTGGGCAGACCGTATAGACCCCCGCTGTCGGATTTGGTCCCGAAAAGTTGAAAGCGGTGACCGGCTTCGTCTCCGCAATGATCATGAGGTCGAGAACCCCGCCCGCGCTCCGGAACACCGAAGGCTCTGCAAGCGGAGCCGATGCGCATTGCGACGCCCCGGCCAACGACGCGAAAAAGGCGGCGACGCTCGCCGCCGCCAACTTTGCGGAACAATTCATGTTTTGCACGCCCCTGAAGGATCGCCCCTTGCGATTGGCGCGAGCGTGACAATAACTGTGCCACTGGCTACGGGCCCGTCGGGACGTGGCGGCGCGGGCGCAGCGCCGCGTTAATCTCGCTATCGTTTGCGCGATTTGCGCGTCACCGGGCCGGGGGGTTGGAACGGGCGGGAACCACCTTTGTGTGGTGGAGTGTCTGTTTTTTCTCATAAAAACTGTCCTGTTTCGGCGCTGCTGCGTCGAATCGGGACATGCGCGACCTAGCGCCAGGGGTGGAAAAATCTCTTTGAGTGGATCAAAAAGCAGCGTCTCGGAAACTGCTTTACGGCGGCAGGTCACGCCGCGCTGGCGAGACTCTCGAACAGGGCGCGGCCGTCGATCCCGCCGACCAGCGGGTCGATGAGATTTTCGGGATGCGGCATCAGGCCGAGCACATTTCGCTTCTCGGAATAAATCCCGGCTATGTCGTTGCGCGAGCCGTTTGGGTTGGCGTCGCCGCCGAGCTTCCCGGCCGCGTCGCAATAGCGGAAGGCGACAAGCCCCTCGCCCTCAAGCCGCTCGATCGTCGCGTCGTCGCCCTCGTAATTGCCCTCGCCATGAGCGATGGCGACCTCGATCACCTGGTTCCGGGCGTATTGGCGCGTAAAGGCCGTGTCGTTCCGTTCGACGCGCAAATGCTGCATCTTGCAAATGAAGCGCAGATTGGCGTTGCGCATCAGCACGCCGGGCAGCAGACCGCTCTCGCAGAGAATCTGGAAGCCGTTGCAGACGCCGAGAACGAGGCCGCCGCGCGCGGCGTGCGCCCGCACCGCGTCCATGATGGCGGCGCGGCCGGCGATGGCGCCGCAGCGCAGATAATCGCCATAGGAGAAGCCGCCCGGCAACACGACGAGATCGGTGCCCGCCGGAAGCTCATGGTCGGCGTGCCAGAGCATGGCGGGCTTATGGCCCGTAGCCTGCTCGAGCGCGCGCGCCATGTCGCCTTCGCGATTGGACCCGGGAAAGACGATGACGGCGGCTTTCATGGGCGTCTCTCAGATGTCGATCTGGAAGTTTTCGATGACGGTGTTGGCGAGCAGCTTCTCGCAAGCCGCCTGCAATTGCGCCCTGGCGGCTGTCGCGTCGTCGCCCGCCATTTCGACGTCGAACACCTTGCCCTGCCGCACGCTCGCGACGCCCTCGACGCCGAGCGACTTCAGCGCGCCTTCGATCGCTTTGCCTTGCGGATCGAGGACGCCGTTTTTCAGGGTGACGACGACACGTGCTTTCATGAGCGATTTTTCCGTAGTGGGATTGGCCACACGGTTAGCCGCCTTGCGCTCAAAGGGCAAGCGTCAGAAGAGTTGCGCGCCGGCTCCAACAAGCAGGCAAGCGGCGACGGTAGCCGTGAGAGGACGTCGCAAATACGGATACCATCCCGGCGCGCGTCCCGCGCGAGTCTCTCCCTCGTCATAAAGAAGCAGGCCGCCGAAGCCGGACGCGAGAAGAACGAGCCCTCCTGCGCCGCCGATCACGAACGCGGCCAGGGCGACGATTGAGGGCGCGACGCTGCGGGCGAGCCGCGCCAGATCATAATCCTCCCTTGCCATCGCGACGCCCCAATGCACCCCACCCATGAAAGAAAGGATGATGGCGCCGTAGCCCAGCAGGAGCGTGAGGCCGAAGGGGCGCAATACGCCGAAGACGGGCAGGGCCAGCAACGCTCCGGCCAAAAAGGGGAGGGCCCCGGCGTAGCCGAGAGATTTTGCCGCGGGCGGTACGATGTGCTGCATGCTCATCTCAATCTCCTTTTCGAGAAGGATGAGAGCAGCCGGCACAATCCCGCAAGAAACAGCTTCGCCAAAGGGCGAACGTCTCTCGCCAGCGCCGACGGAGGCGGCGGCGGTCGAGGCGAGTCGCCGCCGGTTCGAGATGAACCGGCCGGCGTTCCTTTCGGGAAAAGTCCCTTACTGCACCAGCTTCGGGGCGCCGACGCGGACGGTCTCGCCCTCCTGCATCACGCCGAGCCGGCGGGCGACCTCGGTATAGGCCTCCACAAGCCCGCCCATGTCGCGGCGGAACCGGTCCTTGTCGAGCTTGTCGTTGGACTTGATGTCCCACAGACGGCAGCTGTCGGGCGAAATCTCGTCGGCGACGACGATTCGCATCATGTCGCCCTCCCAGAGACGTCCGCACTCCATCTTGAAGTCGACCAGGCGAATGCCGACGCCGAGGAACAGGCCGGACAGGAAGTCGTTGACGCGGATGGCGAGCGCCATGATGTCGTCGATCTCCTGCGGCGTGGCCCAGCCGAAGGCGGTGATGTGCTCTTCCGACACCATCGGGTCGTCGAGCGCGTCGTTCTTGTAATAGAACTCGATGATCGAGCGCGGCAGCTGCGTGCCTTCCTCGAGCCCAAGGCGCTTGGCGAGCGAACCCGCGGCGACATTGCGCACGACGACTTCGAGCGGAATGATCTCCACCTCGCGAATCAGCTGCTCGCGCATGTTCAGCCGACGGATGAAATGCGTCGGCACGCCGATGTTGTTGAGGTGCTGGAAGATATATTCCGAGATTCGGTTGTTCAGCACGCCCTTGCCGTCGATAACTTCATGTTTCTTAGCGTTGAAGGCGGTGGCGTCGTCTTTGAAGTGCTGAATCAGCGTGCCGGGTTCAGGGCCCTCGTAGAGGACCTTGGCCTTGCCTTCATATATGCGGCGGCGGCGGTTCATGGGGGTCAACCGGGGCTTGAGAAAGTCCATTTATTCGGCCGAAGCTCCTTCCGAAATGGGTCCCGGGCCGGGCCTTCGTCAAGGGCGCGTAGCCCTCAAGGAGCGGCAAAAGGCTTTCGCCCGGCCGCGTATCGAATCGGTCCTAGCGTCTTTGGGGGCCAGTGACAAGTCGACGAGCCACTCTAGCCGAATCGCCAGGGTCGCACAATGCGTCGGCTTCCCGACGCTTTCGCCGTCCTGTCCTGGCGAAGTTCGCGCCGGCGGAACGAAATCTTCCGAGGGTCCGCCCGCGCGTTCGGCCCGGCATTGGCTTTGCACGCGAATACGCCTATATGCGTGCGGCGCGTCGCGGCGATGACCGCGCGCCGCCCGGCGGCGAGGCCGCACGAATTTTCGGAAAGAAGAACAACCCGGCTGAGGATGGACATGAGCACTTTCGACCAACGTGAGGATTCGTTCGAGAAACGCTTCGTCCATGATGAAGAGTTGCAGTTTCGCGCCGAGGCGCGCCGCAACAAGCTGCTCGGCCTGTGGGCGGCGGAGAAAATCGGCAAATCCGGCGCCGACGCGCAGGCCTACGCCGAAACGCTCGTCGCGGCGGAAGTCTCCGCTGACGCCGACGAGCGCGTTCTCGCGCAGGTGAAGAAGGACTTCGAGGCCGCCGGCGTCGACCAGTCCGAGCACCAGATTCGCCGCACGATGGACGAGTTCCTCGCCCAGGCGAAAGCCGAGATCAAGGCCGGCAAGTAATACCGCCGGACGGGGCAGGGGCAGGGGCGGAAAGCGGTTTTTTCTTTACGCTTTCCGCGCAAAGCTCCGCTCCATGCGCGATTCGCATCTCCATACCGGGCGCAAGGCGCCGCGGCCTGCGACGGAAGCGCGGCCGCTTCCCGGCCCGGCGTTTTTCAGCGCCGCGCCGCAGATCGCCGAAGAGGCCGCCCTTTGGCTGCAGGCGCTCTCTGGCGAAAGACGCGCCTCGCGACACACGATCGACGCCTATGCGCGCGACGTTGGCGTTTTTCTCCGCTTTCTCACAGAGCATCTCGGCGCGAAGCCGGACGCCGCCGCTTTGTCTGCGATGCAGCCTGCCGATCTGCGCGCCTTTCTCGCCCGCCGGCGCAATGACGGCCTCGAGAGCCGCTCGCTGCTCCGGGCGCTGGCGGCGGTGCGCAACTTCCTGCGATTTCTGGAGAAAAAAGGACTGGCCAGAACGGATGTCTTCGGCGCCGTTCGCGCGCCCAAGCGCCCGCACAGCCTGCCCAAGGCGCTCACTGTCGGCGACGCCCGCGACCTGGTCGATCCCGAGCAGCGGGCGGGGGAGGCGCGGGAGCCATGGGTTCTGGCGCGCGACGCCGCCGTCATGGCGCTGCTCTATGGCGTCGGACTCCGTATCTCGGAGGCGCTGTCGATTCAGAGGGCGGATGCGCCAATTGGCCGCACCGACCGGGTCACGATCACCGGCAAGGGCGGCAAGACCCGCACATTGCCCGTCATCGAGCCGGTGCGTCGGGCGATCGAGGCCTATCTCGCAATCTGCCCCTATGATCTGGCGGGCGGGCCGTTGTTCGTCGGCGCGAGGGGCGGGCCGCTTTCGCCGCGAATCGTGCAACTCGCCATTCAGCGTCTGCGCGGCGCGCTCGGCCTGCCCGACAGCGCGACCCCGCACGCCCTGCGCCACTCCTTCGCGACCCATCTTCTGGGGCGCGGTGGCGATCTGCGCACGATTCAGGAACTGCTTGGCCACGCCTCGCTCTCGACGACGCAGATTTACACGGCGGTCGACAAGCAGCGCCTGCTCGACGCCTATCGCTCCGCCCATCCACGCGCGGATTGAGCTTCTCGGCCACAGGATTATTTGACTCTGACAAGTTCAGGCCGGGGAACGCGCATGCCGGGCAGATTGTCGATCGCCATCCTAGTCGTTGCGGTTTACATGGGAGCCGCCCTTGCCGAGACCGCCGCGCCGGGCCTTTTCAGCCTTGGCCCCTATCGCCTCGCCTTCTCGGCCACTCAGAAGGGCTCCGACCGGCCGGCGGAAAAATACCGGCGTGAAATCCCCGGCGTCGGGCCGACGACTCTGACGATTGAGCCTGCCGACGCTTCGGAAGCAAAAAGTCCGGCTGGCGAGGTTCGGCTTCTGCGCGAGAAAAACCAGTTCGACCCGCCGGAAGTCCTCGCGACATTCGCATCGCCGCAGGGCGGGCCGCTCAGCTTCGATTACAATTTCGCAGTCGAAGGGAAATACATAGTCGCGGTCAACGCCATGGACGAAACCGGCGACGCCTATCGCGCGCAGTATCCCTTCTTCGTCATCCAGACGGAGGAATCGCATCCGCTGCTGGTGGGCGCCTTCTCATTGGCCTGCGTCGGCGCTGTCATCGCGATATGGCGCGGCATGTCGAAGACGACCTCCGGAGCGCCCCGCCGGATGTGAGTGCGAATTAGAATTGGCGCCGGGGGCGATGCGAGATCGAACGCATCCACCCACAATTTTCAGGGGCGCTACTCCACCGGCTCCACCGCCGTGATCTCGATTCCAAATCCCGAAAGCCCCACGAAAGCCCGCGGCTTGGCGGACGACGAGCGCAGCCGGATCGAGGAGACGCCGAGATCCTTCAGGATCTGCGCGCCAAGCCCCACATCCAGCCATTGCCGCTTGCGCGTCTCCTCGGCGTTTTCCGCCTGCTTGCCCACGACATTGGTCGGCACGCCCGCCGCGCCGTCGCGCAGATAGACCAGCACGCCGCGTCCCTCGCGGGCGAAGCGCGCGAGCGTCTTCTTGATCGTCTGCGCGCCGCCCATCACATCGGCGAGAATATCGGCGCGATGCAGACGCGTCGGCACGTCGCGGCCGTCGCCGATCGAGCCGTGCACGAAGGCGAAATGCTGCACGCTGTCGAAGGGCGTGACATAGGCGTGGCCGATCATGTCGCCGGCTTCCGTCTCGACATGGAAGGTCGCGACGCGCTCGATGAGCTTCTCGCGCGCCTGGCGGTAGGCGATGAGATCGGCGACAGAAACGAGCTTGAGATTGTGCTTTTCCGCGAATTCCACGATCTGTGCGCCGGTCATCACCGTGCCGTCGTCGTTCGCCAGTTCGCAGATGACGCCGACCGGCGGAAGCCCCGCGAGGCGGCAAAGATCGACGGCCGCCTCCGTATGGCCTGAGCGCATCAGCACGCCGCCGTCCTTCGCGATCAGCGGAAAGACATGGCCGGGCCGCACGAAATCGGCGGCGCCCATATTTCCGTTGGCGAGCGCCCGCACCGTATTGCAGCGCTGCTCGGCGGAGATGCCGGTGGTGAGGCCGTGCTTGACGTCGACGGAAACGGTGAAGGCCGTGCCGAGCGGCGCGTCATTCTCCGCCACCATGGGCGCGAGATGCAGGCGCCGGGCGTCCTCCAGCGTCAGCGGCGCGCAGACGATGCCGCAACAGTGGCGGATGATGAACGCCATTTTTTCCGGCGTGCAGAGGGAAGCGGCGATGATGAGATCGCCTTCGTTCTCGCGGTCGTCGTCGTCGGTGACAACAACGATTTCGCCGCGCGCGATGGCCTCGATGGCCTCTGTGATGGAATGCGACAAACCCGTCTCCAGGAGGCGCCGAACGGCGCTCGTCCTGCATATCTAGCTGTCCGGCCGCGCGGTTTCAAATCCGCGCGCGGCGGCCCTATTCGGGGCGGCGGGTCGTGTCGTGCAGGCGGGGCGAGCCGCAGACCGTGCAGGGCACGAAACGCAGGCCCGCCGCGGCGCTGATCAGCCCGTTGGTCGGCTCGCGGCGGATCGGCGTGTCGACGTCCTGCGTCGAGACGAGCCTGATCTGAATGTCGTCGCCGAGCCGCAAGGCGTTGTCCTCGATCCATTCGACGCTCTGCTCGCCGGCAGGGTCGGACGAATCGATGCCGCCGACGCGAAGATCGAGACCGTCGATCTCGGCGCCGCCCGTGGCGCGCGACGACGCTCCCGCGTCCTTGCCCACCCAGGTCAGCATGAACGACATAGCGCCACGGTCCGTGAGCCCGGCCACCGCGAGCTTCTTGCCGTTCTTCCAGATTTCGAATCCGAGCAACCTAGCCTCCTGCGAAAAGACGCCGCACGACGCCCCTTTGCAACGGATTACGCCGAATATGTTGCCAATTCGAACCGCCATTTAGTTTTAATTTTATCGATCGCCCGATAAAATTCAGCGCGCTGCACGAGACAGGAGCCGGGTCGAATGGAGCCGGACGCGGCGGGCGCCTCGGCGATACGGTCAAGTTATATGTGTTACACTAACAGAAAGATAATGCCCGCTCTCGCTGCGCTCGCAATGGTTGCCGTGACGCCGCTCGCCGTACGCGCGGCGCCGGCCGTGCCTTGCGCGGAGCTGACGGAGGCGGGGGCCTCTTACGCTGTCTGTGATTTCGATGCGCGCAAGACGTCGATTCGCCTGTTCCTGCGCGATGAGAAGGGCGAAATCTACGGTGGTTTCTCTCGCCTCGCGGATGCGCTGGCGGCGAAACGCGAGACGCTCGCCTTCGCCATGAACGCCGGCATGTATGGAGAGGATTTTTCGCCCGTCGGCCTGTTTGTCGAAAGCGGCAAGACGCTGCATGACGTCAATACGAATGGCGGCGCCGGCAATTTCCACATGAAGCCCAATGGCGTCTTCTGGATCGACGGCGTCCGCGTCGGCGTGACGGAAACTGGCCGATTTCTGAAGTCCCGCGCGCGGCCGGCCTACGCCACGCAGTCGGGGCCGATGCTGCTGGTCAACGGGCGCGTCAATCCGCACATTCACGACAGCGGAACGTCCGAGAAAATGCGCAATGGCGTTTGCGTCTCGCAAGGACATGTCGCGCGCTTCGCGATTTCAAACCAGCCGGTGACCTTTCACCAGTTTGCCAAGCTGTTTCGCGACAGGTTGAAATGCTCCGACGCGCTGTTTCTGGACGGCGGATCGGCGTCCGCGATCTACGCGCCGTCCCTCTCGCGCCATGACCGTTTTCACCCAATGGGGCCGCTGGTGGGCGTGGTGGAGAGAAAATAACCGCGCTACGCCTCCATCAGCGCGCCGACATGCGCCGCGACGCTGTTTGCAAGGTCGATCGGCGTATATCCGCCTTCCAGCAACGATACGATACGGCCGCCGCAACGTCGCGCTGCAATCTCCATCACGCGCAGCGTCACGTCCCGAAAATCTTCCCGCACGAAGCGCAGGCCGCCGAGCGGATCGTGAACATGGGCGTCGAAGCCCGCGCAGAGAATGACGACGTCAGGCGCAAACGCGTCTAGGCGGGGGAGGATGCGGGCTTTCAACGCCTCGCGAAATTCTCCGCCGCCGTCGCCCTTTCGCAATGGCGCATTGACGATATTGTCATGCGCGCCGGTCTCGCTGACTGAGCCCGTGCCCGGATAATGCGGCGTCTGGTGCGTCGAGCAGTAAAGGACGTTTTTCTCGCTCCAGAAAATCTCCTGCACGCCATTGCCGTGATGCACGTCGAAATCGACGATGGCGACGCGTCCGGCGCCATGCGCCGCGATGGCGTAACGCGCGGCGATCGCCGCGTTGTTGAAAAAGCAGAAGCCCATCGGCGCATTCTCGCGCGCATGATGTCCCGGAGGGCGCGTTGCGACGAACGCGTTGCGCGCGCTGTTGCCCATCACTGCGTCGACAGCGAATACAGCGCCGCCGGCCGCGCGCATCGCGGCGTCGAGCGTGGCTGCGTTCATAACAACATCGGCGTCGATTTGCGTGTGACCCTCTTTCGGCGCCAATTGTTCGAGGCGCGCGAGATGCGCGGCTGCGTGAACGCGCAGCAACGCGTCGCGTGAAGCAATCGGCGCCTCGGCGCGCGCGAGCGAAGCGAAACGCGCATCGCTCAAGGCAGAGGACACGGCCTGCAGCCGCGCCGGACGATCCGGATGGCCGGGGCCGGGATCGTGATCGAGCATTGCGGGGTGGGAGACACAGAGCGTTTTCGGCGTCGCTGCGCGGGCGCCGAAGGCGACGAGGCTTGCAGCGCCAGCAATGGCGGCGCGGCGGGTGAACGAGCCGTGACGCAGTTCGCGCGCCGCCGGACGGTCGCTGCTACCCCCGACGTAGAGAAAATCCGCTTCGTCGCTCATCGCCACTCGATCTCTGCGATAGGGGGCGCATATTGCGCAACGCGACCAGTTGAGGAAAGGGGAGACGTTCGGCCATGCTCGATATATTGTCAGCAGCGCGGCGCGTTCGTTGAAACGAATGGCGAATTTGCGTTTCCCGGCAAGGGACGAAACCGGAAGATCGAAATGCTCAAGCGCTTGTTTCTGACTTCATTGGCGCTTCTCGCAGGTTGCCTCGACATCGACGCGGCGCCTGCGGCCAAAAAAGCGCCTGAAACCATCACGGGCAGGATCAGGAAATTCGAGTGCGGCGACAACTGCTATCTGACGATCGAGACGAGCAGCGGCGCGCGAACCACCGGGCTGTGCGAGGCGAAGCAATGCGTCCCATGGTTCGAGAACCAGAGCATGCCCAAAAAATTCATCGGGAAGCGGATCAGGGTCACTACTGGCGTCGGCAAGCAGTTCGATGGCAATTACGACGTCGTCGGGCATACCCTGTCGTTCAAGTCGATGACCTTCATCAAATAGTCTGAAGCGTTTGGCCTCGCTGGGCGCGTGGGAAGCAGATCGCGAGCCGTGGGGCCCCTGTCAGCCGCACTGCCCCCTGTGGCGCAGGAAATGATCCGCCAGCACGCAGGCCATCATCGCCTCGCCGACCGGCACGGCGCGAATGCCGACGCAGGGGTCGTGCCGGCCCTTGGTGACGATCTCGGTCTCGTTCCCGTCGCGGTCGATCGTGCGGCGGGGCGTGAGGATCGACGAGGTCGGCTTTACGGCGAAACGCACCACGATCGGCTGGCCCGTCGAAAGACCGCCGAGCACGCCGCCGGCGTGGTTCGACAGAAACGTCGGGCCAGAGCGCATCTCGTCGGCGTTTTCTTCGCCGGACAGCGCAGCGGCTGCGAAACCGTCGCCGATCTCGACGCCCTTTACGGCGTTGATCGACATCATCGCGCTCGCCAGATCGGCGTCGAGCTTGCCATATAGCGGCGCGCCCCAGCCGACGGGAACGCCCTCGGCGACCACTTCGACGACGGCGCCGATGGAGGAGCCATTCTTGCGCACCTCGTCGAGATAGTCGGCCCATTGCGCGGCGGCGACGGCGTCGGGGCAAAACAGCGGATTGCGATCGACTTCCGCCCAATCGAAACGCGCGCGGTCGATCTTGTGCGGACCAACCTGCACCAGCGCGCCGCGTATGGTCACGCCGGGGATGACCTTACGCGCGACGGCGCCGGCGGCGACGCGCGCGGCCGTCTCGCGGGCCGAAGAGCGTCCGCCGCCGCGATAGTCGCGCACGCCATATTTGGCGTCGTAGACATAATCGGCGTGGCCGGGCCGGTATTTGCCGGCGATCTCGCCATAGTCCTTCGAGCGCTGGTCGGTGTTCTCGATCATCAGCGCGACGGGCGTGCCGGTCGTCACCTGCCGGCCGTCGGGGCCGGTGAAGACGCCGGAGAGAATCCGCACCTCATCCGCTTCGCGCCGTTGCGTGGTGAAGCGCGACTGGCCGGGTTTGCGCTTGTCGAGGAAGCCCTGGATGTCGGCCTCGGTCAGTTCGATGCGCGGCGGGCAGCCGTCGACGATCGCGCCGAGCGCAATGCCGTGGCTTTCGCCGAAAGTCGTGACGCGGAAGAGATGGCCGAATGTGTTGTGGGACATTGTTTCCTGATCGCAGCGCTCGAGACGCGGCTTTTGTAGGGCGCGCGGGAATGTGGGTCAAACACCGGCGTCGAGCGGGCGCCGGGCCGGCGGATTCCCGTCTGGCGGCGAGAAACGGGTCCGGCTTTCGCCAGCGCTCGAAGTGTCGTAACAAAGTGGGACGAAATTCTTCAGTGAGAAACGAGGAGCTGCATGTCGAAGAAAGCGATGATGATCGCGGCGTTCGGGGCCGTGCTGGTTTGCGCGCCCGCGACGGCGCGGGATCGCTTCGACCTCGAGCATGGTCGCGGCGTCAATCACCACCGCAGCGGACATAACCGCACCGGCGCCTGGGTCGGCGACGGCCGCAGCGACTGGCGAGGCCGCCACGGCGGGCATCACGGGCACTTCAGCCCGCGCGGTCAGGGTGGGCATCACTGGGGCTGGTGAGGCCCGCGACAGAATGATCCTGCTGAAATGAAAGAAGGCGGATGCGTGGTTCGCGTCCGCCCATGTTTGAAGCCGTGCCGCCCGATCTCGGGCGAAGGCTCAATCCTTCTTCTTCGCGCCCAGAACCTTTTCGGCGGCGGTGCCCAATCCGAGGTCGGGGTTGGCGGCGCAGAATTTGCCGAGCTTGCCGGCGTTCTTTTTCATCTTTTCGAAGTCCATGACCGGCGGATCGTCATCACCCATGTAATAGGCGTCGAGCCACGCCACCGTCAGCCCGATGTCCTCGGCGCTGCTTTCCATCCACTCCTTGCACTTTACCGTGTTGAGATCGATTCTCTCCGCAAGCGCGGCGGAGGGCAGAAAAATAAAAGCCGCGATGAGAAATGCGCTGGACGTTTTCATGATTGCTCCACGACGGGAATTGACGATCAGAGCTTCCGGGGAGGGGTGATTATTGTCAAGTTCAAGAACGCCAAGGCTTTCCAAAAAATCTAGCAGTATTAAGAATTTACTTCACTTGCGCGGATGTCGGCCCGTCTTTTTCGAGCGTCGCTCCGCGAAGCGTGAACGCCAGCGCGGTCGCGTTGCGCAAGCGTGAACGGCGTCGTTCGATCGGCTATGCGGACGGTTCCGCCGGCGCGCCGATCCACTCGCTGTGCGCGGGAATGCTCTCGCCCTTCATCACCACAGTGAGGGGTCCGAGCCGCGCGTAATCGCCGATATGGGTGTCGTAGAGCACGGTGGAGCCGGCGCCGACCGTGACGCCCTTGCCGAGTTCGACGCGGCCGACCTTCATCACGCGGTCTTCGTAAAGATGCGTCTGCAGCGCCGCGACCATGTTGAGTGCGCAATAGTCGCCGACCTTCACGCAATCGAACTCCGTAATGTCGGTCATGTCCATGAAGACGCCGCGCCCGAATTTCGCGCCGAACAGCCGCAGCATCCATGGCAGGAACGGCGTGCCGCGCAGATGTTCGAGCAGCACCTTGCCGGCGAGGCCCCAGTAGAGGACGGCGCAGGCTTCCGTGCGCATCGCCCAGAAGGACCACATCGGCTTCACCTGCGGCTCATAGCGTCCCATAGTGACCCATTTCACGGCGACGACGGCGAGCGTCATGCCGATCGAGATCAGCACCGAATCCAGGATGAAGAGCGCGGCGACGGCCCCATATTCGCCGTCCACGAGCTTCTGGCCGAAACTTTCCACCGCCCATGTGCCGAAGGTCATGAACAGCATGGTCGGCAGCGAAACATTTACTGCTTCGTAGACTGCGCGCAGCGCCTTCTTCCAGAGAGGCGGCTGGTAGGTCCAGCTTGCGCCGCCCGCATCGAACGTCTGGCGGACGGGGAGCTTGATCGGCGGCGAGCCGAACCACGTGTCTCCCTCCGACATCTCCCGGTTTTCTGGCGGTTTCGACTTTATGCCGATGAGCGCATTGGCGGGAATTTCCGCGCCGGGCGGCACGACCGCGTCATTGCCGATGAAGACGCGGTCGCCGGTCTTCACATGTCTCAGATACATCCAGCCGCGGCGCACGTCCTCGTCGCCGAGCACCACCTCGTCGGCGATGAAGCATTTCTCGCCGATGTCGACGATGTCGTAGCGGCCGGAGAGATTGGTCGAGATCTCGGAATCCTTGCCGATCTTCGCGCCCATCAGCCGGTACCATGTGCGCATGTAAAGCGTGGCGAAAAGCGAAGAGAGCGTTTCGAGCGTCACTTCCGTCGCCAGCGCCACCGCCCATTTGCGCAGGTAAAACCAGGACCAGACCGAATAACGGCCTTCGCTCACGCGCGGCAGCACGATCCAGCGGAAGGCGACGATGAAGGCGACCGTCACCAGCACGAGCACGAAAGCCGTCGGCCAGGCGAAGACCGGGATCAGGGCAAGGTAAAGCGTCTGCTGCGACTCTGTGAGCTGCAGCATGCTTTCGAGCTTGTCGAAGGCCCAGAACGCGGGGAAAATCGGCAGAAGCCCGAGCGGCGGAATCGCAAGCACGAGGAGAGTGAAGAGGAAGGTCATCACGAGCCGCCGCCCCGGCTCCGCCCGGGCGGGCGCGTCGAGCGCGGATTCATCCACCATGCCGCTATGGCGCGCGGGCGAACCGTTCCAGATTTCATGCGCGCCGATCCGCGCGCCGGCGGGAACGGAGGTCAGATCCTCCAGCGCGGCGCCGTCGCCAATCACCACGTCGTTCTCGATCACGCATGACGTGCCGATATAGGCGTCGGCGCCGATGTCGATCGTTCCGATGACGAGTTCGTCGCCTTCGACTCGCGCGTTGGAGAGTTTCAGCTTGGAGCCCAGCGACGCGCCGGCTCCGATCGAGACGAGATCGATAGCGCCCATGTCGAGTTCGCTGATCAGCGCGTCCTCGCCGATCTTCGCGCCGAGGGCCGAGAGATAAAGGCGCATCAACGGCGACACCTGGAACCACTTGGCGTGGGTGAGGCCGATCAGCCGCTGCGACAGCCACCAACGGTAATAATAGACGCCCCACAAGGGATAACGCCCCGGTTTCGTGCGGCCGATGACGAGCCACTTGCCGCCGATCGAGACGAGCAGCGTCGCGACATTGACGCACATGTAGACGCCGAGGAGCGCGACCAGTTCGTCGAGCAGAGTCGCGTCGGGCGTGGTGATGAGCTGATAGGAAACGAAGACGCCGAGCCATTGCGCGGTGACGATGGCGAGAATGAAGGGCAGCGCCGCCGCCTGCGCAAGGCCGCAGAGGAAGCGTCGGAGCAGTGGCGTGGGTTTGAAGGAGAGATCGCGCGACCGGGCTTGCGCGTGAGTCTTGCCTTCGAGCTGCCCGGCCAGCGCGCGCAGCGTGCGCAGCGCATAAAGATCCTGCAATGTGATCGAGGCGAGTCGCGGCGTTTCGCGCACGACGGAGACGAAGCGCGCGGCAAGCAGCGAGTGGCCGCCGAGCTCGGTGAAGAAATCGGCGTCGAAGGGAATGGCGCCCGGCGGAAGCACGCGTTTTGCGGCGGCGAGAAGCGCCGCCTCCGTCTCGTCGCGCGGCTCTTCCTGTTCCTCGTTGCTCGGGGCGGGCTGCGTCAGAGTGATCTGCTTCAGCGCCTTGCGATCGACCTTGCCGGAGGAGAGTCGCGGCAGAGCCTCGACGACCTCGAAACGCGACGGGACCATGTAGGAGGGGAGAACCTCCCGCAGATTGCCGCGCAATTCGCGCGGATCGGGCAATTCGCTGTTCGTCACGACGAAGGCGACGAGTTCGTCGACGCCCGTCTCGTTACGCAGCGCCACGGCCGCCTGACGGATGTTGCGTTGATGACCCAGCACGGACTCGATTTCGCCGAGTTCGACGCGAAAGCCCCGGATCTTGATCTGATCGTCGATACGGCCGCGAAAGACGATGTCGCCTTTCTCGTCGAGAAGAACGGCGTCGCCGGAGCGATAGAGGATCGGATCGCCGCCATCCGACAAAAACGGATTTGCGATGAATTTTTCCGCCGTCAGCTCGTCGCGTTTGAGATAGCCGTTCGCGACGCCGGGCCCGCCAATCAGCAATTCGCCCTCGACGCCGGGCGGCAAAAGCTCCATCGCGTCATTGACAACGTAGCAAGTGTAATTCGGGATCGGCTTGCCGATGGTGACGGGCTCGTTCGGCCACACCTGCGCGACCGTCGCCACGACTGTCGCCTCGGTCGGGCCGTAGCTGTTGAAAATCACCCGCCCCGGCCGCGACCACCGTTCCGCTATGGCCGGCGGGCAGGCCTCGCCGCCGAGAATGATGACGCGCAGCGTCTTCACGTCGCGCGGCATGACGCCGAGAAGGGTCGGCACCGTGTCCAGCACGGTGACGCCGGCTTCCTCGAGAAGGTCTGGCAGGGCCTCCGTCTCGCCGATGATCTGTGGCGTCGCGACGAAAAGCGTCGCGCCGACGAGATAGGGAATCCAGATTTCCTCCATCGACAGATCGAAGGCGGCGGAGGCGCCCTGGAACACGACGTCCAACTGCGTCACGCCGTAGATTTCATTGGCCGAGCGCAGATAGTGGCAGATGTTGCGCCCCGAAACGACGATGCCCTTCGGCGTTCCCGTCGAGCCCGAAGTGTAGATGAGATAGGCCGGGTGGTCCGGCGTCGCGCCGAGTTCGCGCGCGGTGGGGATAGGGTCGTCGCCGGGAAGCGCGATTTCTTCGTCGACGAGCGTTTTCGCCTCGACTGACGGCGCCGCTTTCGGCGCGAAGGCGGCCGAGGTCACGAGAAGGCGCGACTCCGCGTCCTTCAGGCAAATCGCGATGCGGTCCGCCGGCGCATCGGCGTCGAAGGGCAGCCATGCGGCGCCGGTCTTCGCTATGGCGAGCTGGGCGATCAGCAGCTCCGGTCCGCGCGCCATCCACAGGCCGATCACGTCGCCGGGGCCTGCGCCATGCGCCAGCAGGCCGCGCGCGATGGCCGTCGCCCGCGCGTCGACTTCAGCGTAAGTGAAACGGCGTTCCAGCGTCGTCATGCAAAGCGCGTTGGGGGTCGCCGCAACCGTTGCAGCGAAGATCTCGCACAGCAGCTCATCACGCTGGAGATGCGGCGCATGCGGGCCGCGCAGCGCGGCGAGGGGCGTCGCCGCGTCGGCCGGGCGTCCGGGCTGCGGGTCGCGCGTCTCGACCGCCGACATGGGCGCGAGGTCGCTGCGGTTGTCTTTCATCTTTTTGACGAACCTGGAAAATTACTGACGCCCGAGGGGAGGGAGGGGCGTCTCGGGGGACCGTCTAGCACATGCGCCGGAGGGCTCCTATCCCGCGGCCGCGGCTAGCGAAATCCGTCTCAGCGCGCGGCGGCCGCAGGAGGCAGCTCGGGCGTCGTGGACGCTTCGGCCGCCGCAGGCGCGGTCGTCTCGGGCGATTCGGGCGGCGCTGGCTGAAGCGTCGCCGGATTTTCGAGCATCCGGCGCAGTTGCGCAACGGCGGCGACGATCAAGCCGGCGCGCGGGCGGGACGGGCCGATTTCCACCGCCGCCATATTTGCCATGACCTTGGCGAGATTGCCGGTCGGCTGGCCTGCGGCCGTGAACAGCATCAGATCCTCGTTGGGGCCGGAGACGACCCCCTCGGCGACATGGGCGGCGTAATTTGCGATGCGCGCAAGCTCGCCGGAGCAGTCGCCGAGTGAGCGGATCGGCGGCAAGGGCGGCAGGGACGCCGTCGCCAGCGCGCTCGGGGTTTCGACGTCGGGAGTGATGGTTTTGGGTTCGGCCCGCTCGCGCTTCCGGCTGCGGATTTCCGACACGCCCTCCATGATCGAGGGGGCGGGCAGAAGGTCGAGAGCGGCTGAGCTTCCGCGCCGGCTGGCCACGCCGCCGCCAACGCCGCCGCGTCCATGCGCCGCGAGCCAGCGCGCGCGAAGCGTGTTCTGGATGCCGCGCGGGGCGAGGCCCATGGGCACGACGCGCTGCGGCAGCATCCGCGCCATGCCGGCGCGCGAGGCTGGCGGGCCCGGCACGGCGTGGCCGATCATCGGCGTGCATTGCGCCGGCGCCCAGCGCTCGACGATGGCCCGCGCGGTGCGGCGTTTGTAATCGACGTAATAGCGGCGCAGAAGCAGCGCTGCGACGGCGGCTCCTTCCTCGGCCGTGGCGAAGGCGACGTGGCCGTCGGCGTCGGCGGCGATCTCGCCCGTCCAGCCTGCGCGCTTGATGCACCAGTAATTGTTGAGCTTCACGCAACGGGCGGGATCATTGTCCTCGGCGCCGGTCGCCCGCCGCGCCGCCGCGAGCGGAGACAGCTCGAGCGACAGCGCGCTTTCGAAGCGCCAATTATCCACGGCGCGCTTCTCGGGCTGATACGCCGGGGCGGAGGCGAATGAAAACAGCGCCGCCGGAGCGATCACGGCCGTCGGCGGCTTTTGCGGCGTCGCCGCCGCAAGCATTGTCACAAGCGCTTCAACCAGCATTGCGTTGAACGCCTTCCGGCGTCAGTCCGGATCGTCGTCTTCGTCGCCGCGCAGGCGTGCGGGCGTCACGAATCGATGAAGCCGCGCCGCGCCGCGACGGACCTCGGACCAATGATCGGTCTCGAAGTCGAGAATTGCCAGCGCGGCCGTTGGATATTTGGAGCGCATCAGGTCGATGTCGGCGGGCTCTCCACTTCCGGCCAGATAATAGGCGAGTTCGGCGAAGCCCGGATTGTGGCCGACGGCGAGAAGCGTCTTCACCTTGTCGGGCGTCTGTCGCAGCACTTCCACGAGATGGTCGACCGTCGCGAGATAGATCGTGTTTTCAATCAAGTGCGTAACGTGAGCGGGAAACGCCTCGAGCGCCCGCTCCAGCGTCTGCTTCGCGCGCCGGGCGTTGGAGGCGACGGCGAGATCGGGAGTCATGCCCTCGTCGTGCAGAAATTCGCCGATCCGGCGGGCGTCTTCCTCGCCGCGCCTCGTGAGCGGGCGTTCACGGTCGCCGCCGGCGGAGTGACGGTCGGCCTTGCCGTGGCGAAGGAGAAGGAGTCGTCGCATGAGCTCTCTCTAGCACGTGAAATGGAAAAATCGCATCTGGCCGGAGGGGGTATCTGGCTGCGACTAAACAACACGGGTCTTTACCCGGCCGGCGCGCCCGTGCAAGCTCCGCGCCGCCGCCGAAGCCCTGTTGGAACAACTCATATGCACAGGAAATTCCCCGGGACAGTCTTGTCGCTGCACATTATGGAGCGGAAAGCGCGCCTGGCCGCCGGGGCGGCCGCGATTTTTTTTCCCCTCGCCGTTCTTCACGCTGCAGAGAAAGGGGTTGGCGTCGACAATCTTGCGTTCACGGTCGGAGCGACGACCTATCGCATCCCGCATCTCGACATTCAGGGCGCGGCCCTCTCCGCGGCCGAGCTGACGCATCTTTTCGATGGCGACGACAAGGCGATCGACGCCCGCCTCGCCAATTTCTCGGCGAAAAAAATCGTCATTCCATCGCTCGCGACTGAAACGCGCAGCGGCGGAACGATCCAGCGCAGCGCCTATCGCGATGTCACGCTCGAAAATGTCGTCGCCGGTCGAATCGGCGCCGCGCGGGCGGCGGGCGCCGAACAGACCGTCGAAAAGCCGGATGGCGGGGCCGAGCGCTATGTCTGGAGCGTCCTCGCGTCGAAGGGTGTGGATCTGCGGCAGCTGGCGCGTCTCGCGCTCGCGACCCGAACCGATCCGAACGAGGCAATGAAGCCGCTCGTCGACGAAGAGACCGTCGAATCCTCGACGTTCGAGGACAAGCGCGAAAATCTCGTGGTGAAGACGGGGCGACTGACGCTTGCGGGCGTGAAAGGCCGGGCCCTGCCGACGCCGCCCGCGCAGCTGTTCGAGCGGCTGGAGGCGTTCGATCCGGAAAAGGCGGGAACCGACGCCGCATTGTTGCGCGAACTGGTCGACGCCTTTGCCTCCTTCCAGCTCGCCTCGCTCGAGGCTCGCGACATCGTGGCGACCGGCAAAGGCCAGCCGGCCGAGAAGCCTTACACGGTGAAGATCGGCCGGGTTTCCGCAAACAGGATTGCCTCGGCCACGGTGGGCGATTTCACGATCGAGGATTTCGCGCTCGCGTCCTCGGACGGCGGCAAGGTCTCGCTAAAGCATTTCCTCATGCGCGACGCGCGGGTGGGCGCGTTCATCCAGGGGCCTTATCCGGGTTTCACCCATATCGAGGCGAAGGGGCTCGACGCGGATCTTCCCGATCCCAGGGCGGGCGACAATTCCCGAATGAAATTCCGTCTCGAAGGCGCCACGGCGGATTTCACGAACTTTCGCGAGATCGCGCCCACGAAAATCGCCGGCCGAATGGATCGGCTCGTGATCGATCTCGCCGCGCGCGGCGAGGCGCTCTCGACGGCCCAGTTCGTCGCGCTCGGCTATCGTGACCTCGACCTCTCGGCGGCGGTCGCCGGCGAGTGGATCGAGAAGTCGCAGGAGGCGATCTTCGCGCCCGTCCGGCTGGAGGGCAAAGAGATGGGCGCAGCGACGCTGAAGGTGACCTTCGGCGATGTTTCGAGCGCCGTTTTCTCGTCGATGACCATCGTCTCTAGGGCGGCGGCGCTGGCGGCCTCGGTGAAATCGGTGGATTTCACCGTGGAGGGCGGGGGACTCGTCGACCGTGTTCTGGCGCTGGAGGCGAAGGAGCAGAAGACCTCGATCGAGAAGGCGCGGGCCGATTACGCGAAAACGGCCTCGATGGCGATCGTCCAGCTTGCCGGGGGCGGGGAGAAAGCGACGCGGATCGGCGACGCGGTCGCCGCCTATATCCAGAAGCCGAAACGCCTCCACCTGCGGCTCGCGTCCGAGAGAGGCGTCAATGCGCTCGACGCGCTGACGAGGAAGCCGGGAGAGATAATCGAGAGCATGGAGGTCGAGGCGTCCGCGGAGCGGTAAGGCGCGCGTCCCGCCTCCTCCCCCGCGAGGGGGAGGCGAAGCGTCGGTCAGCTCGCGAGGCTCTTGGCCAGCTCGTCGGTGTGCGCGTGCATGCGGCGGGCCATCTGGTCGATCTCCCGGGCCATGGAAACCATCGCTTCCACCCCCGCGCCGGTTTGCGCCATGGCGCTCGCCACCTGCTCTGCGTGGGCCGACATGGCGCCGGCGCTATTCGCGGCCGAGCGCACGCTGCGGGCGATTTCCTTGGTGGCGGCGTCCTGTTCGTGCACGGCCGACGTGATGATCGCGGAGATGTGCTCCACCTCCGCAATCTTGGCCTTGATCTTCTCGATGGAGGTCACCGACATGTCCGTCGCGGCCTGAATTTCCGCGATCTGGTCGGCGATGTCCTGCGTCGCCTTGCCGGTCTGGGTGGCGAGGCTCTTCACCTCCTGCGCCACGACCGCGAAGCCGCGGCCCGCCTCGCCCGCGCGCGCCGCCTCGATGGTGGCGTTGAGCGCCAGCAGATTGGTCTGGGCGGCGATGCGGGAGATGAGATTCACCACGTCGCCCACCCGGTTGGCGGCCGCGGCCAGCCGCAACATTTCTGCGGCGGAGCCATTGGTCTCGACGACGGCCTGACGCACGACGGCGGTCGATTCGACGGCCTGACGGCTGATCTCGCCGATTGCGGCGAGCAACTGCTCGGAGGCCGTGGCGACGGAGGCCACGTCGGCGGCCGCCTGCGTCGACGCGGTGCGGGCGAAATCGCTATCGGCGCGGGCGCGGCGCTCCTGCACGATCATTTCCTCCGAGGACTGGGCCATGCGTTTGGTCATGTCGCCGAGCTTGGCTGTGGTGGCGGAGAGCTCCACGGAGTAATGCTCCACCTTGTCGCGGATGGCGGCCTCGCGGCGCAGCCTCTCCTCTCGGTCGTCGCGCGCCTTGATCTCGGCGGCCATTTCGTTGTTGGCCCGCACAGCGTCGCGCAGCACGACCAGGGCGCGGGAAATGTCGCCGATCTCGTCCTGGCGATCGGTGTCCTTGACCTCGATGCGGGTGTCGCCGGCGGCGAGGTCGGTCATCTGCTTGGCGATGGTCTTGATCGGGATGGCGATGGTCTGGTGCATTGTCGGCACCGACACGCCCACGACGAGAAAGCCCGCGACCAGTGTGCCCACGAAAAGCTCAATGGAGAGCGAACTCGCCGCCTCATAGGCCGCCCGGGCCAGATTCGCGGTCTGGGCGGCGTTGGCGGGATCGGCGGCCGCGGCGGTGAGGTCGCGAACGTTCATCGTGCCGAAATAAGCGGCGGCGCCCATCATGAGCAGCAGGGTCAGAAACAGGAATTGGCGAAAGACGAGGCCGGCGCCGATGGATAGATTGCGCATGTGCTCGATTGTCCTGCTATTGGGATTCGGCACAGTCTAGGTCGCCATCCTTTCACGGCGGGTTAACAGTCACGTTCGAGCCTGAAACGACGTAGAATCAAGGCGGGAGGCGAAATGTTAGAGGTCGCGGTCCAGATGGACCCATTGGAGCGGATCAATTTCGCGGGCGATTCGACCTTCGCCCTGATGCTGGAGGCGAAGCGCCGGGGCCATCGCCTGTGGTTCTACACCCCCGACCAGCTCTCGCTGGAGGGCGGGCGGCTGACCGCGCGCGCCCATCACATCGACGTCTTCGACGATCCCGACCGTTATTACACGCTGGGGGAGGCGCGCGAGATCGACCTGATCGAGATGGACGTGGCGCTCCTGCGGCAGGACCCGCCCTTCGACCTCGCCTATATCACCTCGACGCATTTCCTCGAGCGCATCCAGTCGCGCGTGCTCGTGGTCAACGACCCGGCCCATGTGCGCAACGCGCCCGAAAAAGTCTTCGTGATGGAGTTCGCGGACCTGATGCCGCCGACCGTCATCACCCGGGACCGCGCCGCTATCGAACGTTTCCGCGCGACATATGGCGACATCGTCATGAAGCCGCTCTACGGCCATGGCGGCGCGGCCGTCTTCAAGGTCACGCCGCGCGACCCGAATTTCGGCTCGCTCTTCGACATGTTCCACACGACCTTCCGCGAGCCCTGGGTGGTGCAGCAATTCCTGCCCGAGGTCGCCAGGGGCGACAAGCGCATCCTGCTCATCGACGGCGTGGCGATGGGCGCGATCAACCGCGTGCCGGCGCAGGACGACATCCGCTCAAACATGGTGCGCGGCGGCGCTGCGGCGGCGACCGAACTCGACGCCCGCGAGCAGGAAATTTGCGCGCGGCTCGGGCCGGAGCTGAAAAGGCGCGGCCTGCTTTTCGTCGGCATCGACGTGATCGATGGGCGCCTGACAGAGATCAACGTCACCTCGCCGACAGGTCTGCGCGCGCTAAAACGGGTGGGCGGGCCGGATCTTGCCGTGCCGCTCTTCGACGCAATCGAGGCGCGGCTCAAAGCGCTGCGCGCGGGATGACCGCCATGGATCAGAGTGTGACGCACGCGAGCGTCTTCGACGGCCTCGACCCGACGACCGGTTTTCAAGGTTTGCGCGCGGCGCTCGCGCCGCCCGTCGCGGAACTTTGCAGGACCGAGCGCGGTCATGCGCGCCGCACCGCGGTCGTGGAGCTGTTTCGCGCGGCGCTCGACGAGGGACGCGCCCGCGCCCGCGCCCGTCTCGAAGCGCGCGGCTCGGGCATGGAATGCGGGCGGCTTCTTTCGCAGCTCGAAGACGAGCTGATCGGCGCGATTTACGATTACGTCGTGCGTTACGTCTATACGGTCGACAATCCGACCTTCGCCGAGCGCCTGACGATTGTCGCGGTCGGCGGCTATGGGCGCGGTCTGCTGGCGCCGGGCTCCGACATCGATCTTCTCTTCCTGCTCCCTTACAAGCAAACGCCCTGGGGCGAGAGCGTCATCGAGGCGATCCTCTACATTCTGTGGGATTTGCGCCAGAAGGTCGGCCACGCCTCGCGCTCCGTCGCGGAGTGCATGCGGCAGGCGCGCGACGACATGACGATCCGCACGACGCTGCTCGAGGCGCGCTTCATTCTCGGCAATGTCGAATTGTTCACCGAACTGCAGGAGACCTTCAACCGCGAAATCGCGCGCTGGGACACGAGCGAATTCGTGGCGGCGAAAATCGCCGAGCGCGACGCGCGCCTGCGCCGCGCCGGCGCCTCGCGTTATCTCGTCGAGCCGAACGTGAAGGAAGGCAAGGGCGGCCTTCGCGATCTCAATACGCTGTTCTGGATCGCGAAATATGTGTTTCGCGTGCGGGAGACGAAGGAGCTCGTCGCGGCAGGACTGTTTACTTCCGCCGAGCTCAGCCTTTTCGAGCGCTGCGAGGAGTTTCTGTGGCGCGTGCGCTGTCATCTTCATTTCGCGACCGGACGCGCCGAGGAGCGCCTTACTTTCGACATCCAGCCGACCATGGCGGCGCGTCTCGGTTATCACGACCGCGCGGGCCTTTCGCGCGTCGAGCGCTTCATGAAACATTACTTCCTCGTCGCGAAGGAAGTCGGCGATCTCACCGCCATCGTCTGGGCGGCGCTGGAGGCGAAGCAGGCGAAGCCTCGCGCGATTTTCGATCGCTTCCTGCAGCCCTTCCGCCGCCGCCGCAGCAAGGCGCCGCAGGGCGACTTCATCATCGATCACGATCGCATCAGCATCGCGGATGAAAATGTCTTCCACAGGGATCCGGTGAACATCATCCGTCTGTTCTGGATGGCGGACCACCACGGCTTGCCGTTGCATCCGGACGCGATGCGCGCGGTGACATTGTCGCTGCGCGAGATCGACGCCGACCTGCGCAACGACAAGGAGGCGAACCGGCTGTTTCTCGAAATCCTGATGTCGCGCAACATGACGGAGATCATGCTGCGGCGGATGAACGAGACAGGCGTGCTCGGCCGCTTCATTCCCGATTTTGGGCGCGTCGTCGCGATGATGCAATTCAACATGTATCATCACTATACGGTCGACGAGCATCTGTTGCGCGCCGTCGGCGCGCTGTCCGATCTCGAGGCCGGGCGCCGGCCGGAGCATCAGGCGTTGGTGGGCGAAATCCTGCCCACGATCGTCAATCGCAAGGTGCTTTATCTCGGGCTATTCCTTCACGACATAGCCAAGGGCCGCAAGGAGGATCACTCCATCGCCGGCATGGAGGTGGCGCGCACGCTCTGTCCGCGCCTCGGTTTCACGCCCGGCGAAACGGAAAGCGTCGCCTGGCTGGTCGAGCACCATCTCACAATGTCGAGCTATGCGCAGAGCCGCGATCTTTCCGACCGCGTCACGATCGAGAATTTCGCGGCGATCGTGCAGACGATGGAGCGGCTGAAGATGCTCTTCGTGCTGACGGTCTGCGACATCAGCGCGGTTGGCCCGAATGTTCTCGACGCATGGAAATCGCAGCTTTTGCGCGTTCTCTATTGGGAAACCGAAGTCGTGCTCGGCGGCGGCCATTCCGCCGTGGACCGCAAGAGCCGCGTCGCCGCGGCCGTGGCCGAGTTGCGCGCGGCGCTGCCGGAATGGAGCGACGAGGATTTCGATGCTTACGCGAAACGTCACTATCCCGCCTATTGGCTCAAGGTCGATGTGGCGAGAAAGGCGCGTCACGCGGAGATGCTGCGCGCCCTCAACGGCGCGACGGCGCCGCTTGCGACCGCGGTCGATCTCGACAGGACGCGCGGCGCCGTCGAACTGACAGTCATTGCGCCGGACAACACACGGCTCCTGTCGATCATCGCGGGCGGCTGCGCGGCGAGCGGCGCCAATATCGTCGACGCGCATATTTTCACGACCGTGGACGGGCTCGCGCTCGACACGATCTTCTTCTCGCGCGCGTTCGATTACGACGAGGACGAACTTCGCCGCGCGCGCCGCATAGCGGAGTTCATCGCCAGGGCGCTGCGCGGCGAGGTCATCGTCTCCGACGCCGTCAAGGCGCGGGCGACAACGATCAAGCCCATCGCAGCCTTCACCATCGCGCCCGAGGTCGTGGTGGATAACAGCCTGTCGAATGTGTACACGGTGATCGAAGTGTCGGGTCTCGACCGGGAGGGGCTGCTTTTCGACCTCACCAACGCGATCTCGAAGCTCAATCTCAACATCGCCTCGGCGCATATCGTCACCTTCGGCGAGCGGGCGGTCGACGCCTTTTATGTCACTGACCTCACGGGGGCGAAAATCATCGCGCCGCAACGTCAGGCGACGATCAAGCGGCAACTGCTGGAGGTCTTTCAGCCGTCCGCCGAAAAGCGGCCGGCGAGGGGACAGGGGGGCGGAGCGACTTGATTTTGGCGGCCGCAGCGCAGATATCGGGGCCTTTGAAGCGCGGCCTTTCTGGAAAAGATGGATGAAAACATGAGCGATCAGAGCAACGAGGGTAAGAACGCCGGGACGCCGCGGCCGGAGCAGGCGGGCGCATCATCGCTGTCTCAGCCCTCGGCGGAATCGAATATCAACGAGCCGGAGCCCTTCACGGAACTAGAGAATCTCTACGCCGAGAACGCCGGGCTCAAGGACAAGCTGCTGCGCGCGCTCGCCGACGCGGAGAACGTGCGCCGCCGCGCCGAGAAGGAAGTTTCCGACGCCAAGCTCTACGGCGCCGCCAATTTCGCGCGGGAGATGCTGTCCTTCGTGGATAATCTCCGCCGCGCAGTAGAAAGCGTGCCGCAGGACAAGCGCGGCGGGCTTGATCCCGTAGCCGCCTCGCTGCTCGAAGGCGTGGAACTGATGGAGCGCGATTTCCTTTCGCGTCTCGGCCGCTTCGGCGTGAAGAAGATCGAGGCGCAGGGCGCGCGTTTCGATCCAAACCAGCATGAGGCGCTTTTCGAGATCCCCGACGAGAGCCAGCCGGCCGGCACGGTCGCGCAGGTCGTCGAGCAGGGTTACATGATCGGCGAACGCGTGCTGCGCCCGGCCAAGGTGGGCGTGACGCGCGGCGGCCCGAAGGCCTGATGGGGACGGCGCCCATGGACGATCTGGCGCAGGATTTGGCGAAGACCGCCGTCGCCAGGCACGCGCCGGGCGTCGTCAACGCCGCCGTCTACCGGGACGGCGTGAAGGTCGCCGACATCGACATCGACGAGGCCGGCGCGTGGTCGAAACGCGAAGGCCATGTCGTCTGGATCGGGCTCTACGAGCCGCCGCTCGATCTCCTCGAACGTGTCGGACGGCAGTTTTCGTTGCATCCTCTCGCGATCGAGGACGCAGCCAAGGCGCATCAGTTCCCAAAGCTCGAGGAGTTCGACGACAGCATCTTCATCGTCGCGCGCACCTCGCAGATGGAGGACGGCCGTGTGGCCTTCGGGGAAACGCATCTTTTCGTCGGGCGCGGCTATGTCGTCAGCGTGCGTCACGGCGCGTCGAAGACCTATGCGCATGTGCGCGAACGCGCCGAGGCGCGCGCGCAAAGCCTGTCGGAAGGCGAGGATTTCATCGCCTATGCGATCCTCGATTTCATCGTCGATAACTACTTTCCTGTCCTCGAAACCATAAATTCCGAGGTCGAGGACATCGAGGACCATGTCCTTTCGACGACGATGGGCGCGGCGGAGATCGAGCAGCTTTACACCTTGCGCCGCGACCTGCTGCGTCTGCGCAACGCCGCCGTGCCGCTGTCGGACGTCTGCCGGCGTCTGGAGCACACGGACATCGTCATCATCGACAAGGTGATGCGCCCGCATTTCCGCGACGTGCGCGACCATCTTCGCCGTGTGCAGGAAAGCATCGACACGATGCGCGAGACGCTTGAATTCGCGTTCGAGGCGAGCCTGATGAACGCGCAGATGCAGCAGACGAACATCTCCCGCCGTCTGGCCGCATGGGCGGCGATTCTCGCGGTGCCGACGGCCATCGCCGGCATCTATGGCATGAATTTCGAGCACATGCCCGAGCTCAAGTGGGAATATGGCTATTTCGCTGTGCTCGGCTTCACGATCGCAATTTGCGTCGTGCTCTACTGGCGCTTCCGCCGCTCCGGCTGGCTCTAGTCTTTCCCTTACGAAAGTTTCATTCCGCGGCCATTGGCCTGCAAGGGGCGCAACTCCATCTTGTGACTGCAGGCGGCGACGAGGTCTCCCAGCCTTCGCCGCGACAGATGGAGAGTTTTTCCAATGGTTCTTCAGATTTCCCAGCGCGACTCCCGTGTGTTGACCGCCTCCTCCCGGCGTCCGCGCGCGTCGCGCTTCGCCTTGATGGGCGCCGCGGCGGCGCTCGCCTTCGGCGTGGCGATGGGCGTTCCAGCGCCCTCCGCCTATGCCGAGGCTCCGCAGACGCTCGCGACCGTGACCGGCCCCTCCTCCTTCGCCGATGTCGTGGATCGCGTGAAGCCCGCCGTGGTGGCCATCAAGGTGAAGGCGACCGAGGAAGACCACGATCACTTCGACGTGCCGGGGCTTTCGCCGGATGACCCGATGTACCGCTTCTTCAAGCGTTTCGGCGAGGATGGCGGCCGTGGACAGAAACACGTGACCATGTCGCAGGGCTCGGGCTTCATCGTCAGCCCCGACGGCTATGTCGTGACCAACAACCATGTCGTGGAGCATGCGAGTGAAGTCGAGGTTGCGCTCGACAGCGGCAAGACCCTGCCGGCGAAGGTCATCGGCACGGACAAGCGCACGGATCTCGCGCTGCTCAAGATCAGCGACGGCGACAAGCTGCCTTATGTGGAATGGTCGAGCGCCAATCCGCGCGTCGGCGACTGGGTGATTGCGGTCGGCAATCCCTTCGGCCTCGGCGGCAGCGTGACGGCGGGCATCGTCTCGGCGCGCGGCCGCGACATCGGCGCCGGTCCCTATGACGACTTCCTGCAGATCGACGCGCCCGTGAACCGCGGCAACTCCGGCGGCCCGGCCTTCGACACGCGCGGCGCCGTCATCGGCGTCAACACCGCGATCTATTCGCCTTCGGGCGGCTCGGTCGGCATCGGCTTCGCCATTCCGGCGGAGGTCGCGAAGGATGTTGTCGCCGCGCTCAAGGAGAAGGGCGCTGTTTCGCGCGGCTGGATCGGCGTGAAGATCCAGAACGTGACGCAGGAAATCGCCGACAGCATGGGCCTCAAATCCACCAAGGGCGCTCTGATCGCGCAGCCGCAGAAGGGCGCTCCGGCGGAAGAGGCGGGCCTGAAGGCGGGAGACGTGATCATCGCCGTCAATGGCGAGAAGATCGAGACGCCGCGCGAGCTGGCGCGCAAGATCGCTGCCATGGGGCCGAAAAAGTCGGTAGACATAACCTTCCTGCGCAACGGCGCAGAGAAGACCGTGAAACTCACCCTCGGCGTGTTGCCCGAGGAAAAGGAGGCGCGCGCCGACAATGATTTCGGCGGCGGCGACGGCGGGGAGATCACCGGGCTCGGCATCGAGGTTGCGCCGGCTTCCGAGGTTCGCGGCGCCGGCCGGGAAGGCGTGATCGTCACGGACATCGATCCGAGCGGTTCGGCCGCGCAGAAAGGCGTGCGGCGCGGCGACGTGATCGTCGAGGCGGGCGGCCAGACCGTGAATTCGCGCGCCGATCTTGCAAGCGCCTTCGACGCCGCGCGCAAGGAGGGCCGTCGCTCGGTCCTGCTGCGGGTGAAGTCGGCGGATGGCATGAAATTTGTTGCCGTGCCCGTGAAGGCGGGCTGACGACAAGTAGAGCTTCTAGCGACGTGGACCCGGAGACTGCACCCGCCCGCAGACAGTCCACGCATAGAAGAGCGACGGGATAGGCCAGCCCCCTCCTGGCCCCCGTCCGTGCGGCAGGCTGGCGCGATGCGCCGCCTGCCGTTTTTTTCAAAGGTCAGCTATCATGGCCGCCATGCGCATATTGATCATCGAAGACGACCGCGAGGCGAGCGACTATCTCGTCAAGGCTTTCCGCGAGCAGGGCCATGTCGCCGACCATGCGGCCGACGGGCTCTCGGGCTACGCGAGCGCGAGCGAAGGCGACTACGACGTGCTGATCGTCGACCGCATGTTGCCCAAGATGGACGGGCTCTCGCTCATTTCCAGCCTGCGCGAGCAGAAGGTCGAGACGCCGGCGCTCATTCTCTCGGCGCTGGGACAGGTGGACGATCGCGTGAAGGGCCTGCGCGCGGGCGGCGACGACTATCTGCCCAAACCCTATTCCTTTTCGGAGCTGCTGGCCCGCGTCGAAGCTCTGGCGCGTCGCCGCGTCGGGCCGCGCGGCGAGGAGACCCATTATCGCGTCGGCGATCTCGAGCTCGATCGCCTCTCGCACAAGGTGACGGTCGGCGGACAGGAGATCGCCTTGCAGCCGCGCGAGTTCCGGCTGCTGGAATATCTGATGAAAAACGCCGGGCAGGTTGTGACGCGCACCATGCTGCTCGAAAACGTCTGGGATTATCACTTCGACCCGCAGACCAACGTCATCGACGTGCACATCTCCCGGCTGCGCGCAAAGATCGACAAGGGACGGGAAAATCCCTTGCTGCACACGATACGCGGAGCCGGTTACATGATCCGCGAGGGGGCGAGATAGTCTGGCGGCTTTACCACCACCAGCCGGGACCGCCCCATCCCCAGCCCCAGCCGGGGCCCCAACCGCCTCCCCATCCCCAGCCGGGTCCCCATCCCCAGCCGCCGTAACCCCAGCCGCCATAACCCCAGCCCCAGCGGGGCGCGGTGGCGGCGGCGATGCCCGCGCCCATGATGCCGAGCGCGGCTCCGGCGAACATGGCGCCGGCGGGGTCATACCCATAGCGGTAGTAACGCGGGTAACGGTAGCGGTAGTAGTGCCGGCGCGGATAGTAATAACCTACGCGGTACCCGCGGTGATATCGGCGGTAGTGCACTGTCGACGTTGGCGCCGACAGGGAGACGGTCGAGGGCGGGGCGACGCTCAAAGGGCCGGCGAGGGCTTCGAGCGGCAAGGCGCCGATGGCGGTTGCGCCGCAAAGGGTTCCGGCAATCACGGAATTGATACGCTTACGCATGATATTTCACCCTTTTCTGGGTTTTACGCGAAGAAAACGTCAATCGGCTCCCGATTGTTCCCTTTCTCTGCGGGGCCGTCGCAAAAGAGTGGGGACAGTTGGCGCGACAGCGCCCATATCTCGACAGTAACCACTTCCGGTCGGTGAAAGGCCGGATCAGCAGGGAGCGCGGCGGCACGTGATGGGCAAGGTCGGCAAACTCTTCCGTACAACGGCGTTCAAGCTGTCGATCGCCTATCTGCTGCTGTTCTCGATCGGCGCGGGTCTCGTGCTGACGCGCGTTGGCGCGCGGGTGAAGGAAGTGCTCGACGAACAGATCGAGCAGACGGTGGAAGCGGAGATCCGCGCGCTCTCCGAGCAATACGCGCAAGGGGGGTTGCGACAGCTCACGACAGCCGTGGAGCGGCGCGTGCGCGCGCCGGGCGGCTCGCTCTATCTGCTGATGACGCATGCCGGAGACGTCATCGTCGGCAATATCGAGCCGCCGAAAATTGCGCCCGGCGGCGGCCGGGAGCTGGTCGAGATGACCTATCAACGACGCGGCGAACCCGGCGAGGTTCATCCCGCGCTGATGCGGCTCTTTCTCATTCCGGGCGGCTTTCGCCTGCTGATCGGCCACGACATCGAGGACCATCAGGTGCTGCGCGACATTCTCCGCCGCGCGCTCGGCATTTCCCTTTTCTGGCTCGTGCTCGTCGGCGCTTTCGGCGGATTGTTCGTCGCGCATCGCATGCTGGAGCGCGTCGACGTGATGTCGGACTCGGCGCGGCGCATCATGGCGGGCGACATGAACGAACGGCTCGCGGTCAGCGGCGCCGGCGATGAGCTCGATCGCCTCGCGGAGAATTTCAACGCGATGCTGGAGCGCATCTCGGAACTCATGACGGGGCTTCGCGAAGTCTCCGACAATATCGCGCATGACCTCAAGACTCCGCTGACGAGGTTGCGCAATCGCGCCGAGGCCGCCCTGCGCGGGAGCGCGCAGAACGGCGAGCATCGCGAGGCGCTGGCGGCGGTGATCGACGAGTCGGACAGTCTCATTCGCGTCTTCAACGCGCTGTTGATGATCGCGCGCGCCGAGGCCGGCTATTCGAGCGACAATCTCGGCGCCTATGACGCCGACGCCGTGGTGAACGATATCGTCGAAATGTACGAGCCGGTCGCGGAAGAGCAGGGCGTGCGGCTGGAAGCCGTGACGCAGCCGGGCCTCACTGTGACAGGAAGCCGCGAGCTGCTCGGACAGGCGGTCGTCAATCTCGTGGACAACGCCTTGAAATACGGCTCGCGAGGCGAAAAGCCCGGCATCGACGTCAGCGCGAAGCGCGTCGGCGACCGCATCGAAATCATCGTCGCGGATCATGGGCCGGGCATTGCGCCCGCCGATCGCGAGCGGGTGGTGGGGCGTTTCGTGCGGCTCGAAAACTCACGCTCGCGGCCGGGCTCGGGACTTGGCCTGTCGATGGCCTCGGCCGTCGCCCGCCTGCATCACGGCGTATTGCGCATCGAGGACAATGAGCCGGGATTGCGCGTGGTGCTGTCACTGCCGGCCATGCGCGCGGCGGTCTCACGCAGCGAGCGCGCATAGAGCTGGTTCTTGGCGAGACGCGGGGCGGTCTGTTCGAGCGGCCGTTGCTTTGGAGCGCCGATCGTCATCGCACGGTCGGCGCGGACGCAGGGCAGGCGCATCATCGCGATGGTGCCGAGCCCGAGTCGCGAGCGAATGCGCAACGCGCCGCCATGCAGATCGACCAGCGCGCGGGCGATGGCGAGGCCGAGTCCCGAGCCCTTCATGCCGTTTTCCATGAGGTCGGCGCTCTGCTCGAATGGCCGGCCGAGTCTCGAAATTGCGCGCGGATCTATGCCGCGGCCGGTGTCCTCGACAAAGATTGCGATCGCGGCGCCGTGGCGGCGCGCGCGAAGGCGTATGAAGCCGCCCGCATCCGTGAATTTGATGCTGTTGGAGAGCAGGACGCCGAGCGCCTTGACGATGGCCGATTCGTCTCCGATGCAGCGCAGGCGGTCATCCGCCTCGGCCACGATCTGGATGTTTTTGGCGTCCGCGCGGGAACGCCAGGAGGCGATGGCGCGGCGGGTCGCGTCGGCGACATTCACTTCGCGTTCGGCCAGGCGCACCAGTCCCGCCTCCAGTCGCGACATGTCGAGAATGTCGGACAGCACCTCGTTGAGGTAAGCGCCGCCCTGACGAATGTTGTTGCAATATTCGACATATTTCGGCGAGCCGAGGGAGCCGAAGGGCTCCGCCTGCATCATTTCGGAAAAGCCGATGATCGCGTTGAGCGGGGTGCGCAGCTCGTGGCTCATGTTGGCGAGGAATTCGGACTTGGCCAGATAGGCCGCTTCGGCCTCCGCTTTCTGGTGGTGATATTGCTCCGCGAGAGTCGCAAGCTGCTGGGCCTGCATCTCGAGCGTCTGACGCGAGCGCGTGAGGTCCGTGACGCTCGCGGTGAGGCGGCGCTCCGACTCGAGCAGCTTCTCCTCGTTGCGCTTCAGCGCGGTGATGTCGGCGCCGACGGAGACGTAACCGCCGTCCTTCGTACGCCTCTCGTTGATCTGCAGCCAGCGGCCGTCGGCGAGCCGCGCTTCATATGTGCGCGCGTCGGCGGCGCGCTGCTCGGCGGATGAAATTTCGGTCTGGATGAGCGGCGCCGTGGCGCGCATCATGATCTGCGCATAGGTCGCTCCGGCGATCGCCGCGTCGGCGGAGAGGCCATGGAGATCGAGAAACTTGGAATTGCAGGTGACGAGCCGGTTCTGCGCGTCCCACAGCACGAAGGCTTCCGAAATCGCGTCGATGGCGTCGCGCAGGCGCATGTTGGCGGTGGCCGTATGTTCGGCGAGGGCGCGCTGTTCGGAGACATCCACGGCGATGCCGACGAGATGCTTGCCCGGGTCGTTCGCCTCGTCCACGAGTTGCGCGCGCGCGCGCACCCAGATCCATCGGCCGTCCGCGTGCTTTGCGCGAAATTCGTGATCGACGCTTTTGGTTCTGGAGGCCGAGACCATTTCGGCGATCACCGTGAGGTCGCCATCCTCAGGATGAATGAGCGCGTTGAGTTCGCCAAAGGAGAGACAGCGCCGCTCGGCGGGAAGGCCGAGCATCTCGTACATTGAATCGGACCAGTAGATGCGCCCGCGCGCGATGTCCCAGTCCCATAATCCGCAGCGCCCGCGCGACAGCGCCGTCTCGAGCCGCTTGCGAATGAGCGCGTTCACATGCTCCACCGCCTGCCGGCGCCGCGTCTGCCGGAAATAGCCGTAAACGATGACGAGCAGCATCAGCGTCGTGAAGGCGAAGAGCAGCGCATAACGCGCCGCGATGGCGCGCCATTCTCCGAGCACATTGTCCAGCGGATAGATCATCGCCACCTGCCCGAAGGGCGTGGGCAGCTTATGCACCGTGGCGAGCGCCGGCGTGCCGTCGGCGAGCGTCACGCGCATCACGCCCGCCTTGTCGGCGAATTCGGTGAGCACCTGCCCGGCGCCGAGAACGTCGGCGAGCGTGACGTTCTTTGACTCGATCGGCGGAAACGCGGCGGCGACCCGGCCGTGGCCGTCCGTGACGAGAACGCGGCGGCCCCGCGCGAAGGCGCGATGCGGAACGATCTGGTTGAGGGGCTGGCCGAGCGACTGCGCGTCCGCCCGGATCTTTTCGTGCAGTTCGTGAGAAACAACGCGCGCGAAAAGCTCGAGGTCGGCGGTTGCGTCGTCGACAAGCTGGTCCTGCATCGTCGTCGCCATGGAGACGACAAAAGCCATCAACGACATCAGGCAGATAGATGAGGCGACGAAGGCCAGGCGCCGTAGCCAGGCGCCGTCGTTCGGATCCTTCTCGCCATTGTCGTCAAAGCGATACGCGCCCCACACCGTTTCGGCATGACTCATCGCACGAGCTGCGGAGGCGCGCGCCATCAAATAGATCTCCGAAATTTTGGCGAACTCGCGAGCGAACCGAACGCCGCCCGAATCACCTTCATTCGAATCTCTCAGGCCGTGATTGTCCAGACCTTAATTCGGCGTTAACGGCGCGTCTCGGCGCTGGAATCCATGGCGTGTTGACCCATATATAGGGGCTTGTGACCGGGGCTCGACAGGGCCGGCTCCGCCGCCCGGCGCGCGTCCGTGAGTAAGGCTTTGCCGGGCAACAGAAGTTTCCCGAACGCGCACATTCCGCGCGGCGTCGCTCCGGCGCTGTCCGGCCGCCGGCCCCGAGATGTGGGGTCGTCGAAACAGTCCCGAGCCGGCTTTTGGGCGGCGAGTCGTTTTGTCGCATGGTCAGACGCCCCTCGGCGCCGCTCACTCACCCCTCCGTCCTTCACTCCCTGCGAGTGTAGTGGGGCGCCCACAACGTCCGGTTGACGACGGCGGTCAAATCAAGTGCGACGCGGCGTCGGCCAGAATTTCGAGACGTCCAGATGATGACCAGAATTCTCGCGGTTTTCCTGTCGGGCCTTCTGCTCTGCGCGCCCGCATTGGCGATCACGAAACAGGAGCGTCGCCGCGTCGACGCCTTCGCCGGGATGGCGCTCGAAAAGAGCCGGCGCATTGGCGGCTATCCCGTCAATCAGGACACCGCTCTGGAAGGCTTCTATAATTGGTACACAAAGCACAGGCTGTATCGCGCGTCTTTGAACAATGTAGGCAATCCGTGGTCGACGAGTCCCTACAGCCTCAACACCCACGCGTTTGAAACAGAGGTCGTGTCCTATTTCGCAAAGCTCTATGGCTTTCCCGACGACAAGTTCTGGGGCTTCGTGACCGCGAGCGGCACGGACGGCAACAATCACGGGCTCTATTTTGGCCGGAAATATCTTCTGTCGAAATCATCGGCTCCGCCGATCGTCTATGTTTCGGAGGAGGCGCATTATTCGATCAAGAAACTCGCCGACGTGCAGAATCTCGAACTGCGTCTGATAAAGGCGAAGGAGATGGGCGAGATGGATCTGAAGGATTTCGAGGCGAAGCTCGATCCGTCCCGTCCCGTGCTGGTGGTCATCGCATTAGGCACGACATTCAAGGGCGCGATCGACGATCAGGCGGCGATAAGGGATATACTGAAAGCGAAGCACAAGGGCCCGCAATACATCCATCTGGATGCTGCGCTTTTCGGCGGTTACCTGCCTTACGTGGACGGTGACGCGGCGAGCCTCGTCAATCATCAGCTTCAGAATTTCGATTCCATCGCCGTGTCGGGGCACAAGTTCTTTGGCTCTGATGAACCGATGGGCATTTTCATTTCCACCAGGGAAGCGTTCGACAATCTGAACCCGTTTCGGGTCGCCTATCTCAACGACGCCGTCCCGACGATCTCCTGTTCGCGAAGCGCGTTGGCGCCATTGAAATTCTGGTGGAAGATACGCTCGACGCCGATGGACAAATTCAGGGCCGCCGCCAATGGCATGATGCGCAACACGGACTATCTCGTCGAAGGGCTGAAGGCCGCGGGCGTCAGGAGCTGGCGTAATCCTTTCTCAAGCACTGTGTTTTTCGAGCGGCCCGACGAAACGATCCTCGCGAAATATGATCTTGCGCCGGAGGAGAGCCCGACGCTCGGCAAGCTCGCGCATTTCATCGTCATGCCGCATGTCCACAACAAATTGATCGACGGTTTCATTCGGGACATGCGGAAATGGAAGATGCGGTCATCGCAGGCGTCGCCGCAATAACGGGCGATGATGCGGCTCCCGTTCGGCAAAGAGCGTTTTTGCCGAACGGGCTTTTTATCCGGCTTCCGTTCAGGACAGCGCGCGTGTCGCAATATCCTTCACGTCGGCGGAGAGCGTCTCGCGCGCAAGCACTTCCCGCAGCTTCGCTTCGACGAGCGCGCGGCGGCGCGGCTCTAGCGTGCGCCATGAACGCAGCGCCGAGAGCAGCCGCGCCGCGACCTGCGGATTCTTCGAATCGAGGTCGAGAACGATGCGCGTCAGGAGATCGTAGCCGGAACCGTCCAGCGCATGGAAGCGCGTGAGATTGCCGTTCGCGAAGGCGCCGATGAGCGAGCGCACGCGGTTCGGATTGGAGAGCGAGAAATCCGGATGCGCCATGAGATCGAGGACGCGCTGCGTCGTGGCCTCTTCCGGAATTGTCGCCTGCAAGGCGAACCATTTGTCGATCACGAGCGCGTCGCCCGCGAATTGCTTGTAGAAAGCCGCGAAAGCGTCTTCGCGCGCCTGTCCGCCGATCAGCGCGAGCGCTGACACCGCCGCCAGACGGTCCGTCATGTTGCCGGCGGCGGCGAACTGACGCTGCGCGAGCGCGCGGCCCTTCTCTATATCGCCGGCGGCGATGAGATCGAGCGCGACGGCGCGCAACGAGCGCCGCCCGGCGCCGGCCGCGTCGGGCTTGAAGGGGCCGTTGTCAGCCATTCGCGCATAGAGCGCGTCGAGCTGCGGGAGAAGGGCGCGGCCGATTTCCTCGCGCAGCCCCATGCGCGCCGAAAAGAGGATGTCGGGATCGACATTCTCGCCCGCCTCGCGCGCGAGGTCGATTTCCGAGGGGAGCGACAGCGCCTGCGCGGCGAAGGCGGGATCGGCGTCGGCCTTTGCGAGGAGCGTGCGCAATGCGCCGACGAAACCCTGCGCATCTGGCGCGGGGGCGTTGTTCCGCGAAGCGTCCACACGCGCGAAGATTGCGCGCAGCGCGAGGCTTTGCGCCGCCTGCCATCGATTGAAGGGATCGTCGTCGCAGGCGAGGAGCCGCTCCAGGTCCGCGCTCGCCGGGGCGGGCTCGAGCCGCACGGGCGCCGAGAATCCGCGCAGCAGCGACGCCACCGGGCGCGAAGGCACGGCGCGAAAGGTGATGACGCGCGCGGGCTCCGAAAGTTCGATCACTCCGCGGCGCAACTCGTCCTCGCGCGCGTCGTCGCTCACGAGATCGAGCTTCTCGCCGTTCTCGCCGAAGAGCGCGAAAGCGACGGGGATCACCACCGGTTTCTTCGTGTCCTGCCCCGGCGTGGGACGTGTCTGCTGGCGCAGCGTCAGCGCAAAGGTCCGGGCGTCGGGGTCATAGGCGCCCTCGCTCGACAGCGCCGGCGTGCCGGCCTGGCTGTACCACAGCGCGAAATGCGACAGGTCGCGGCCGGAGGCTTCGGCGAAACAGGAGAGGAAGTCCTCCACCGTCGCCGCCGTGCCGTCGAAGCGCTCGAAATAGATGTCCATGCCGCGACGGAAATCGGCGTCGCCGATCAGCGTACGCAGCATGCGGATGATCTCGGCGCCTTTCTCATAGACCGTCGACGTGTAGAAGTTGTTGATCTCGTGATAGACCTCGGGCCGCACCGGATGCGCGAGCGGCCCCGCGTCCTCGGGGAATTGCACGAGCCGAAGTCCGCGAACGTCGCTTATGCGCTCCACCGCGCGCGAGCGCATGTCGGCGGAAAACTCCTGATCGCGAAAGACGGTGAGCCCTTCCTTCAGGCACAGCTGGAACCAGTCGCGACAGGTGATGCGGTTTCCCGTCCAGTTGTGGAAATATTCATGCGCGATGACGGCCTCGATGCCGGCGTAATCGGAGTCCGTCGCCGTCTCTGGTGAGGCCAGCACATATTTGTCGTTGAAGATGTTGAGGCCCTTGTTCTCCATCGCGCCCATGTTGAAGTCGGAGACGGCGACGATGTTGAACACGTCGAGATCATATTCGCGACCGAACTTCTCCTCGTCCCACCGCATGGAGCGCTTCAGCGCGTCCATGGCGTAGTCGGCCCGCGCCTCCTTGCCGTGCTCTACATAGATTGCAAGGTCGATCCTGCGGCCGGACATCGTGGTGAAAGTGTCGCGCACCACGCCGAGGTCGCCGCCGACGAGCGCGAAGAGATAGGAGGGCTTCGGGAAGGGATCGCGCCAGACGGCGTAATGGCGCGTCGTGCCGGGAATATCTCCCGACTCCGCCGGATTGCCGTTGGAGAGGAGGATCGGCGCGTCGGTCTTCTCCGCCTCGATCCGGGTCGTATAGACGCTCAGCACGTCGGGGCGGTCGAGGAAGTAGGAGATGCGGCGGAAACCTTCGGCCTCGCATTGCGTGCAATAGGCGGAGCCTGAACGGTAGAGCCCGGAAAGCTGCGTATTGGCGCTCGGGTTCACCTCGGTCTCGATTTCGAGGGTGAAGGGCGCCTCGGGGACGCTGAGCACCGTGAGGCTGTCGGGCGTCGCCGTATATTCCGCCGGCCCCAGCGCGTGGCCGTCGAGCTTGACGCCGAGCAGCGCCAGATCGTCGCCGTCGAGCGTGAGCGGAGCGCCGGCGGCGCCTTTCGGGTTGCGGCGCAGCGACAGACGCGCGACGACCTTCGTGGCCGTTCGATGCAGCGCAATGTCCAGATCGACGGCGTCGATCAGAAAGTCGGCGGGGCGATAATCGACGAGGCGGACGGCGACATTGGATGGGTGGCGCATGAATACCTCGAAAAGTGGAGAATCAGCTGAGCTTGTCTGGAATATAGGCGGATCGCGGCCGTTGGCGACGGCGCCGAGAGCGGCGTTGGAGGGGATTGTTACCGATTTTTCATTGGATAGCCCCTTCAGCGGGGCGAAATGGCTTGAGCCGGGCTCCTCCGACGGGCAAGATCGCTCCCGGCGCAGCTGAAATGCGGCGGCGCCATAAAGACGCGCCCTTTCCGCGCAATGACTGCCGCGCGCGCAAGCGGGGCGCACTCTCTCGGGGCTTTCCTGATTCTCACATGCGGCGAACGATCCTCCACACCCTTCTTGTGCTTCTCGTTTGCGGCGCGGCTGCGGCCCTCGGCGCTCCGGCGGGGAATCAGCCGCCCCGTCGGGAGATTGTTGTCCCGCTGACCGACGATCAGGCGCGCGCCGCGGGGGTCGAGACGCAGCCCATCGAACCGGAAACGGGCATGGGCGAAATCGTCGTCCCCGGCGTGGTGACCGTCCCGCCGCAGCAGTTGCGCATCGTCGCCGCGCCCGCCGCCGGACTTATCGAGACCCTGCTCGTCGCCCCTGACGAGGACGTCAAGGACGGCGACGCGATCGCGACACTGAGATCCTCCGAGCTGGTCGAGGCGCAGCGCGCCTTCTTGCACGCCCTGTCGGACGCCAATCTCGCTTCCGAGAAACTGCGCAGGGACGAGCAGCTCTTCAAGGAGCGCATCATCGCCGAACGCCGGTTGATCGTCACTCGGGCCGAGGCGGGGCAGGCGCGTTCGTCGCTCGAGGAGCGACGGCAGATTCTCACGCTCGCCGGCATGACCGAAGCCGAGGTGTCGGCCCTGCAGCGTGACCGCAAGCTCGCCAGCACGCTCCTGGTTCGCGCGCCGCTCTCCGGCACGGTCCTCCAGCGGCACGGCACCACGGGCGAGCGCGTTCAGGCCTCCGCGCCGCTCGTCACCATCGCGCGGCTCGATCCGATCTGGGTCAATCTGCAGGTGCCGCTCAGTCGCGCCGTCGCGCTCGAAAGCGTCGAGCGCGTCCATCTGCCCAGCGCGGGTCTCGACGGCCGGCTCATCCGAATCGGCCATACCGTCGACATGGCGACCCAGTCCGTCACCGCGGTGGCGGAGTTTCGCTCCGGCAGAAGCCCCTTGCGGCCGGGGCAAGCCGTGCAGGCGATCCTGAAGGTGACGGGCGGCGGCGCTTCGCAATGGCGCGTTCCGGCGGACGCCGTCGTCAGCCACAAGAACCACAGCTGGGTTTTCGTCCGCGTCCCGGACGGATTCCGCGCGACGCCGGTCACGCTGATCTCGGAGACGCCGCATTTCGCCTCGGTGCAGGGCGGCCTGGCGGCCGGCGAGCGGGTGGCGACCCATGGTCTGCTCACATTGCTCGCCGAACTCGCCGAGGCGGAGAAATGACAGAGCGCGATGCTTGAACGGCTGATCCACTTCGCGCTTCGACAGCGTCTCCTGACATTCCTCGCCGCGATCGCCATCGCGGGGTGGGGAGCGTTCAGCTACACGAAATTGCCGATCGACGCTTTTCCCGACGTGGCGCCGATTCAGGTTCTCGTCGCGATGCGCGCGCCGGGCCTTACTCCCGAGGAGTTGGAGAGTCGCGTCACCGCCCCGATCGAAATCGCCGCGCGCGGCATTCCCCGTCTCGTCCGCATGCGCTCGACGACCCGTTATTCGGTCGCGCTGCTCACCTTCGAGTTCGAGGAAGGAACGGACATCTACTGGGCGCGCGCGCAGGTCAACGAGCGGCTCGCTCAGGTGCAGGACCAGCTGCCGAGCGGCGTTTCCGGCGGCCTTGCGCCGATCGTCACGCCGCTCGGCGAAATGCTCATGTTCACCATTGTCGGCGGCGATCTGACTCCGACGGAGCAGCGCAGCCTGCTCGACTGGACGATACGTCCGGCCATCCGCGGCCTGCCCGGGGTCGCCGACCTCAACGTGCTGGGCGGCTTCGTGCGCACCTTCGAGGTCGCGCCGTCGCCCTCCGCCATGGCCGCGCGCGGCGTCACCGTCGCGATGCTGGAAACGGCGCTCTCGCAAAACAATAAGAACGACGGCGCCGGCCGCGTCCGCGACGGCGAGGAGGCGCTGCTGGTGCGCGCCGAGGGGCGGCTGCAGTCGCTCGAAGATATCCGCTCGGTGGTCATCGCCGCGCGCGCCACCGGCATCGTGCGCGTCGGCGACGTCGCCGAGGTGCGTTTCGGCTCCCTGCCGCGTAACGGCGTCGTGAGCCGCAACGGCGAAGCCGAAGCTGTCTGGGGACTGGTGCTCGGCCTGCGCGGCGCCGACGCGCGCATGGTGGTCACCGGCGTGAAGGCCCGTCTCGCCGAACTCGAGGCGAGCCTGCCGAAGGGCGCGAAGATCGAGATTTTCTACGACCGCAGCGAGCTGATCGGCAAGGCGGTGTGGACGGTCCAGAAGGTGCTGATCGAGGCGATCGTTCTCGTCGTCATTCTGCTGGCGCTGTTCCTGGGCGACCTGCGCGCGGCGCTCGTCGTCTCGGTCATCCTGCCGCTCGCGGCGCTCGCCACCTTCGGGATCATGCGATGGTGGGGGCTTTCCGCCAACATCATGTCGCTCGGCGGCCTGGCCATCGCCATCGGCCTGCTCGTGGACTGCGCCGTCGTCGTGGTGGAGAATGTCGAGCATCGCATGGCGAGCGCCCATGAGGCGAGCCTCGCCGACCGTATCTTCATGACGCTGGAGGCGACGCGCGAAGTCGCGGCGCCGCTGACCTCCGGCGTGGTCATCATCGTGACCGTGTTCCTGCCGCTGCTTTCGCTGGAAGGTCTCGAGGGGCGTCTCTTCGCGCCGGTGGCGCTGACCATCGCCTTCGCGCTCGGCTCCGCCCTCATCCTGTCGCTCACGGTCGTGCCGGCGCTGAGCGCGACGCTGCTGAAGCCTGGCCATTCCGAAGAGCCCTGGCTTGTGCGCAGGATCGCGGCGATCTACGAGCCGCTGCTCGACCGCGCGCTGGCGCGCCCACTGATCGTTGCGGCGATCGCCGGCGGCGGCCTGCTCGTCGCCGCTCTCGCCTACAGCGGGATCGGCCAGACCTTCATGCCCGTGATGGACGAGGGCACGCCCGTCATCACTGTGCGCAAGCATCCGACGATCAGCGTCAACATCGCCGCCGAGACCGACCGTCGCATCCAGCGCGAGATCATGGAGAAGGTGCCCGAGGTCAAGGGGATGATGGCGCGCGCGGGCGCCGACGAACTCGGCATCGATCCGGTGGGCCTCAACGAGACCGACAATTTCCTCACGCTCGCGCCGACGAGCGAATGGCGCAGCCATGGCATGGATTGGCTGATGGGCGAAATCCGCAAGGTGCTCGACTCGATACCCGGGATTTCCTACGCCTTTTCCCAGCCGATCGACATGCGCGTGCAGGAGATGATCATCGGCGCGCGCGGCGACGTCGTGATCAAGATTTTCGGCGACGACATCGGGGAACTCAACCGGCTGACCCGCGAAGTGGCCGCAACGCTGCGCAAGATTCCCGGCGCGCGGGACGTCTTCGGCCTGCAGAACGACGGTCTGCGCTATCTCACCGCACGCGTCGATCGTCTCGCCGCCGGACGCTTCGGCCTCAACGCCGGCGAGATCCAGGACGCCCTGCGCGTCTGGGTTGACGGTCAGCAGGTCGGCATCGTGCTGGAGGGGCCGATCCGCACGCCGCTCGTCGTGCGCGGCGCCGAGACCTCGCGCCGCTCCGCCGTGGATTTCGCGCGCCTGCCGATGGTGTCCAACGACGGAAAAGTCGTGGAGTTGTCCCAGCTTGCGGAAGTGAAGGCGGAGGACGGGCCTATTCAGGTCATTCGCGAGGAGGGCAGGCGTTTCGCCACCGTGCTCGCCAATGTCACCGGTCGGGACCTCGTCGGCTTCGTCGACGAGGCGAAGAAGGCTGTCGCGCAAAATGTGAAGACGCCGAAGGGCTACACCTACCAGTGGGGCGGCCAGTTCGAGAATCAGCAGCGCGCTTCGGCGCGGCTCGCGGTCGTCGTCCCGATCGCGCTCGCCCTGATCTTCCTCCTGCTGTATCTGACGTTCAATTCGGCGCTGCAGGCGACGCTCGTGTTCTGCAACGTGCCCTTCGCGGCGATCGGCGGCGTGCTCGGCCTTTGGCTGTCGGGCGAATTCATCTCCGTTCCGGCCTCGGTCGGCTTCATCGCGCTCGTCGGCATAGCGGTGCTCAATGGCGTGGTTCTGATCTCCTACATCAACAAGCTCGTGGCCGAAGGCACGCGCACGACGCGCGAGGCGGTGGTCGAGGGCGCGCGCCGGCGCATGCGCCCCGTCATGCTGACGGCGACGATCGCCGCCTTCGGCCTCATCCCCTTCCTTTTCGCGACAGGGCCGGGCGCCGAGATCCAGCGCCCGCTCGCCATCGTCGTCATCGGCGGGCTGATTTCCGCGACCGTGCTCACCCTCGTCCTGCTGCCGATCCTTTACGATCGTTCGGCGAATTGGGGCGCGCAGCTGCGGACGCGCATCCGATCCCTCCGGCGAGAGGAGTCGCGCGCATGACGATCCGGTCGGCCTTTCTGCCGTTACTGCTCTTCATCGGGCTTTACGCGACCGCCTCGCGCGCCGGGCCTGATGAGCAGCCGAGCGGCGAAGTGACAGTGAAGGCCGCCAAGGACCCGGCTGCGAGCGGCGGCAAGGGCGCCAAGGCCCGGGCCGGAAAAAGCTCCAAAGTCACTGTCAATCGCGCGAAGAAGACGCCGCTCGGCCATGTTCTCGTGCGTCACCTCGACATGGCCGTCGCCATCGACGCGCAGAGCAAGGCGCTGGAGGCGCAATTCGGCGCCGTGTCCGCGCGCTACGCCACCGCGAATTCGATAACGCCGGGCTCGCCCTATTTCGGCGGCTCGCAGCGCAACGCCGCCGCCGGCAATCTGCGTCACTACAACGAGACCGAAATCGAGGCGGGCATGCCGCTGTGGCTTCCCGGCCAGCGCGACGCCTATGCGGCCACGGTGTCGAGCGGGGTCGTGGAGGTCGAGGAGAGGCTGTCGCAGCGCCGGCTCGAGGTCGCGGGACTGTTGCGCGACGCATGGTGGAACGCGAAGCGCGCCGAGCGCGACGTGTCCGTGGCGCGCACGCGTGTGGCGACGGCCCGCGAGATCGGCGCCGACATGACCCGTCGCGTCGAACTCGGAGACGCTGCGGAAGCCGACGCCTTGCTGGCGAGGAACGAAACGCTCGCCGCCGAGACGGAACTCGCACAGGCGGAAGGCGCGGCGAAAGTCGCGCGGGTGAATTACGCCGCGCTCACCGGCGGGACGCCGCCGGACGGCACGCTCGAAGCCGTGCGTCGCGACGGCGATCTGGAAGACCATCCGGCGCTGCGGGCGCCGCTGGCGGCGCTTGCGCGGGCTGAGTCCCAGGCGCGGCTGATCGACGCGACGCCCATAGACAATCCGGAGATCGGCGTCTTCGGCCGTCAGGAGCACAACGACCAATATTCGACGGACCCCTCGCAGGAAGTCACCAACCAGCGCACCGACGCGACGACGGTGGGCGTGCGCTTTCGCATTCCGTTGCCGACGCCGGGCCGCAACGAGCCGCGCCAGGCCGAGGCGGCCGCGGAGGTGACGCGCGCGCGCGCCGAATATGAGCGCGCCAAGCGAATGGTCGTCGCGGAAATCAAGGCCGCGCGGACGGCGCTCGCAGCGGCGCAAAAGGCGGCGGGCCTCGCCGACAAGCGGCTCGCCGTGGCCAATGAGCAGTTCGAACTGTCGCGCAAGTCCTTCGCGCTCGGCGAAATCAGCGCCTTCGATCTGTATCGCGTGCGCCAGATTCAGCTGGAGGCGCAACGCATGCAGGCGGGCGCCGCGATCAATGTCGGCGTTGCGGTTTCACGCGTGAATCAGGCGCTGGGATACGCGCCATAATCACGGACAACGGCTCAGGAACTCCATTATCCGCCCGATCGTCGGCTGATCGAGCAGCAGGGGCGCATGGCCCTGGCCGGCGACGGTGAATGTTTCGAGCCGCGGCGCGCGCCGGGCCATTTCCTCCATCGTCTCGGCCGAAAAGATGTCCGACGTCTCGCCGCGAATGACGAGCATCGGCGTTTGCGACATCGTTTCGAAACGGTCCCAGAAGGTTTCGGGCTCGGCGTCCGGCGTGAAGATGTCGAGCGTGTGCGACAGTTCGGGGTCGTAGCGAAGCGCAACCTTCCCGTCCTTCTCGACGAAGGTCTGGCGCGCATAAACGGCCCAGTCCTCCGCGCTAACGGCGGGAAATTGCGGCGCGGCGGTCATGCGCATCAGCGCGATCGCGTCGTTCATCGAGGCGATGGGCGGCAATTTTCCGACATAGCGCTTTATGCGCAGCAGACCCTCGAGTTCGATCTTCGGCCCGATGTCGTTGAAGATCGCCGCGCGCACGAGGCCCGGCGTTTCGGCGGCGAGATCCATCGTGTGCAGCCCGCCGCGCGAGGTGCCGAGAAAGACGGCCGACGAAACGCCTGCGTCGCGCAGCACGGCGAGAATGTCGTCCTGTTCGACCGCGAGCGCGTAATGGGTCCAGTCCTTGTCCCAGTCCGATCGGCCGCGCCCGCGGTAGTCGAGCGCGAGCACGCGCCGTCCCTGCGCCTGCGCGGCCTCGGCGACGCGCCAGAAGTCGTCGGAGGAGCGCGCGAGGCCCGGCAGGCAGACGAGCGGCAGACGCCCGGCCGAGGGACAGGCGTAATCGAGATAATGGAGGCGCAGCCCGTCGCTCGCGGAAACGAAGCGGCTGTCGGCATGGGCACGAAGGGTCGGAGGGTTCAAGCGAATCGCGCTCCTCTTGCAGAAAATTGCGCCATGCCCCCGATTGCGCCATTTGGCGCTCGAAATCCACCCCGCGCGGTCCTGCCGTCTTCCTTGACTTCGGCGCCGGTTGCGGCGAGTTTGCGCGCGCCCGAGAGGCCGCCGGGCGCTGGTCGAATCTTGCAGGAAACATCGTCGCCCCCATGCGCTCTTATCTCGACTTCGAAAAGCCCGTCGCGGAACTGGAAACCAAGGTCGAGGAACTGCGCGCGCTGGCCGAGAAAGGCGAGGGCGTCTCAATCTCGGAGGAGCTGACGAAGCTGGAGGCCAAGGCGTCCAAGGCGCTGGCCGACCTCTACGCGAGCCTCACCCCCTGGCAGAAAATTCAGGTCGCGCGTCATCCGCAGCGCCCGCATTTCTCCGACTATGTGAAGCAGCTCGTCACGGAATTCACGCCGCTCGCCGGCGACCGCTTCTTCGGCGAGGACGCCGCCATCGTCGGCGGCTTCGGGCGCTTCAATGGCGAGCCCATCTGCATCATCGGGCAGGAGAAGGGCTCGGACACCGCGAGCCGTCTGCACCATAATTTCGGCATGGCGCGACCCGAGGGCTACCGCAAGGCGGTGCGCCTCATGGAGCTCGCCGACCGCTTCGGCCTGCCGGTGGTCTCGCTGGTCGATACGGCCGGCGCCTTTCCGGGCATCGACGCCGAGGAGCGTGGGCAGGCGGAAGCCATCGCCCGATCGACCGACGCCTCGCTGTCGCTGGGCGTGCCCAATGTCGCGGTCGTGGTGGGCGAGGGCGGCTCCGGCGGCGCCATCGCCATCGCCGCCGCCAACAAGGTGCTGATGCTGGAGCACGCGGTCTACACCGTCGCCTCCCCGGAGGCCTCGGCCTCCATCCTGTGGCGTGATTCGGCCAAGGCGCAGGACGCCGCGACCAGCATGAAGATCACGGCGCAGGATCTGCTCAAATTCGGCATCATCGACGTGATCGTCACCGAGCCCTCGGGCGGCGCTCATCGCGACCCCAGGGCGGCCATCGCCGCCGTGGGCGACGCGGTTTCCCTCGAATTGTCGCGGCTTACCAATCTTTCGCGCGAGCAGCTTCGCCACGCCCGGGCCGAGAAGTTCCTCGCCATGGGCCGAAAGATCGAGGAAAAGCGTTAAGGTAAATCCGGCAAATTTGCGGTTTTCACCATCCCGGATGGCGCCACGGACACTTTCTCGTCCCAATGTTTGGTCTAAATGCGGGTCGGCGCGGAAGGTCAGCCGTCACGCCGGGTAAGGATTGCGTTACGCGCAGGCGTGTAAAGGTTCTCGGACACGCGGGGGCGTCGCGCAAAGGGGAGCGGGTCGCATGAATTTCCAGGGTTTCAAGCCGTTTGCGGTTGTTGCGGCCTTCGCCGCCTTCACGCTGGCGGCCTGCGAGGACGGGGGCTTTTCGCACCGCTCGCTCGCGCCCATTCCGCCGGAGACGGTCGCGCTGATGGAGAAGGTCGGCACGACGAAGGAAGCGCCGATGCTCATCCGCGCCTACAAGAAAGAGGCGGAGCTCGAGATCTGGAAGATGCGGTCCGACGGCCGCTACGTCCATCTCAAAACCTTCCCCATGTGCCGCTGGTCGGGCCAGCTCGGCCCCAAGACGCGCGAGGGCGACCGCCAGGTGCCGGAGGGCTTCTATTCGATCACGCCGGCGCAGATGAACCCGAATTCGGCCTATTACCTGTCCTTCAACGTCGGCTACCCGAACCAGCTCGACCGCGCGCTGGGGCATAGCGGCGGGACCATCATGGTGCATGGCGCCTGCTCGTCGGCCGGCTGCTTCTCCATGACCGACAAGCAGATCGCGGAAATCTACGCGATTGCCCGCTCCTCCTTCGGCGGCGGCCAGCGCGCAATCCAGATGCAGTCCTATCCCTTCAAGATGACGGCCGAAAATCTGGCCAAGCACCGGCTCGACCCGAACATCGGCTTCTGGAAGAACCTGAAGGAAGGCAATGATCACTTCGAGGTGACGAAAGAGGAGCCGCAGGTCGCCTTCTGCGGCCGTCATTATGTCTTCAACGCCACGCCCGCGGGACATATGGACGCGGCCTCGGCCTGTCCGCCCTTGAAGCACAATCCGGAGATCGCGGCCCAGGTCGCCGAAAAGGCTGCCAAGGATGACGCCAAGGTGGCCGAGCTCGCCGAAAGCGGCGTGAAGCCGGTTCGCGTCGTCTATCAGGACGGCGGTCAGAACCCGGCCTTCGCCTCGCGCGTCGCCGAGGTGAGCCGCCCCGAGGCGATCGCCCCGCCAGTCGAAATCGCGCTGGAGGAAAAACCGGCCCGCGGCGCCGGCAAGGCCGCGACGCAGCTCGCCGCCAAATCGCCCGTCGTGACGGTCGCTGCCGCCAAGGCCGCCGCCGAGAGCCGGGAGGCAGAGGCGCCGCATCCGGTGGCGCAGGCCTTCGCGCCCGACGACCGCCGCGAGATGCAGGCGCTCGCCAGCGACGACAGCCCGACGAGCTCGATCAAGAAAGCGGCTCCCCGGAAGCCCGGCGCCCCCGATCCGGCGACAAAGAACAAAGCCGCCGCCCATTAGAGCGGCGGCGCCTCCGCGCCAGCTCCAGTTAACAGCTCCCTGACATTAGGCTTGCGGAACGCACCGGGAACGCATATGAATCGTTCATGATTTGTTTTTGAGCGATCCAGGCTCCCCTGCGGGTCTGTGTCGACGCTACGGCGCGAGTTCAGGGGCCAACTTTCGATGCTGACAAAGAAGCAAAGCGACCTTCTGCGCTTCATACATGAACGCCTGAAGGAGTCCGGCGTGCCGCCGTCCTTCGACGAGATGAAGGATGCGCTCGATCTGAGATCGAAGTCGGGGATTCACCGATTGATCCTCGCGCTAGAGGAGCGGGGCTTCATCCGCCGTCTTCCCAATCGCGCCCGCGCGCTCGAGGTGCTGCGCCTGCCTGAATCAGCGACGCCGCGCGGCGGCGGAGGGTCGCGGGGCGGAAAATTCTCGCCGGCTGTAATCGAGGGCAATCTCGGCCGTGTGCGGCCGCTGCACGAGCGGCGGGAGGAGGAGACCGAGCAGAATGTGGCGATTCCGGTCATGGGCCGGATCGCCGCCGGCACGCCGATCTCCGCGATCCAGAGCCGCAGCCACACCATCAGCCTGCCGCCCGACCTTCTGACCAGCGGCGAGCATTATGCGCTGGAAGTGCGGGGCGACTCCATGATCGAGGCCGGCATCCTCGACGGCGACACGGTCGTCATCAAGAAGCAGGACAACGCCGACACCGGCGACATCGTGGTGGCTCTCATCGACGACGAGGAGGCGACGTTGAAGCGTCTGCGCAAACGCGGCGCCTCGATTGCGCTCGAAGCGGCCAATCCGGCTTATGAAACGCGCATCTTCGGGCCGGATCGCGTGCGTATTCAGGGGAAGCTCGTGAGCCTCCTGAGGAAATACTGATTGGCCCGCATTCGCCCCATGCCCGCGCATGGCGAATGGGGGCGCGGCGGGCGTCCCGGGGCCGGAGCGAAGCTTCCTCCAGTCCGCAGCGCCTTGAAGCAGGGGCGATGCAAAAAAAACCGCGGTCAGTCGTCCAGCGGCTCCGCCGCCTGAGCGTCGTCATTGTCGCTTTCAATTTCAGAGGCCTCGGGCGTGGTGATCCGGCCGCGCCTTTCCTGCGGAGCCTGCGACCACGGTCGATCCTCGTCGACGCCGCGCGCCCTCGTCCATTCGATCTTCTCGCCCTTCAGTCGCAGGGAAATCGCGCCCGCTTCCGCAAGCTTGCGACGATCTATGACGATCGGCGCGGCGCAACCTTCGGGCGCATGAAGCGGCGTGACGATGATCGCCGCGCGCGCGCAGTCTTCCAGAAAGGCGCCGCGCTCATTCACAAGGGCGACGATGCGCCCGTCGAACAGTCTTCCGACGCATCCCAGATCGTCGCAGGCGACGCCAGCTCCGGCGTCTGCGGCCGCGCGGGAATCCGCGTCGGCGCGCAACCATTGTTCGGACGCGAAGACGCTCGGTCTTTTGCCCAGAAGGGCGATTTCGCCGGAGGCGGAACGGAAGGCCGCCGAGTCGCCCGCCGGCGGAACGGCTAGATCGAAACCCGTCCCGTTTTTCGCGCCGAGCAGGCCGACGAGCGCCAGCGGTATCGCGGTCGCCCGGAGCGACCACGTCCGCCATAGCACCGCCGACAGAACGGCAAGCGCGAGAAAGACGATCGCCCAGGGCGCAAAAGCCTTCACATGCAGGCTCGCCCCCGGCGCGCTCGCGATCAGCCCCGCGAGATAGATGACGAGATCGATCCCGATCTTCAGATAGCGCCAGACGAAGCCGTCGAGGCCGAAAGGATAGAGGACCGCGCCGATCAGCGCGCAAGGCACGGCGAAAAATTCGATGATCGCCAGGGTCAGCGGATTTCCGACCAGCACATATGGACTGAGCTCGTGGAAATCATTGGCCATGAAGGAGGCGGTGGCGGAGGTGGCGCAAAGGGTCGCGAGAAGCGCCGCGCCCGGTCCGTGCAGCAATCGCTCGACCAGGGCTTCGCGCAGTTCCGCAAGTCGCCCGCGCATGCTCGGGCCGACAGGGCGCGCGCGGCTTCGTCCGAGATAATCGCCGCGCCATTCATAGACCGCGATCAGCGCCGCGACGGCGGCGAAGGAAAGTTGAAAACTCGCGCCGAGCAGCGCCTCCGGCTCGAAGGCGATGATGAAAAAGGCGGCGAGCGCAAGATTGCGCATGGAGAGCGACGCGCGGTCGAACAACACGGCGACGAGCATGATGAGCGTCATGACCAGCGCGCGCTCCGTGCCGACGCGCGAACCCGTCGCGATGTCGTAGAGAATGGCGCCGAGGATAGCGAGCCCGGCCGCCCATTTCTTGATCGGGTAGTTGAGCGCCAGCGTCTGCGACATTGCGAGGAGGCGCCGGAAACCGACGAAGAAAATGCCGGCGACGAGCGTCATCTGCATGCCAGAGATGGTGATGATGTGAAAGATGCCGGCCCGGCGTATGAGGTCTTTCGCGTTACCGGAAAGGAAATCGCGCTTGCCTGTCACCATGGCGGCCGCGATGGCGCCCGCGTCGCCGTCGATCGTGCGATAGACGCGCAGGGCGAGCGCATTTCGCGCGCGATCGATGGCGGCGAAAAAGCGTAGCGAAATTGGCGCCGGATCGGGCGGCGGCATGACCTCGATGCGGCCGAGCGCGTTCCCGACGCCGCCGAGCCGCGCGAAATAGGCGTCGCGCGCGAAATCATAGCCGCCGGGCAGCGCCGCGCGGGCAGGGGGCATGAGCCGGGCTTTCAACGCGACGAAATCTCCCGCCGAGAAAGACGGATCGCCGCGTGTGGTGAGGCGCACGCGCGCCGGCGCGACTTCACCCGGCAGACCTTCCGCGCTCGCGACGCGCAGAATGAAGCGGGCGCCGGACCGCCGCGGGTCGAGCTCTTCCACGAAGCCGGTGAGTTCGCCGATCCCGACGCGCGGGATGATCGGCGCGGCGACGCGCGCGGTCCGCCACGCCGCGGAAGTGAAGCCGGCGGCGACGAAGGCGAGCGCCACGAATAATGCGCGCGCCCGCGCATGGCGGCGAGCAATGAAAGCGAACGCCGCGGCGGCGCCCAGGACTGCGAAGCAAAGCGGCAGCGGCGGTTCGCGCTCCGCGGTGAAATACAGCACGACGCCCGCGCCGGCGGCGACGACGAGCCAGAGGAACGGCCGTCGCAGCGCGGCCTCTTCCGCAAGCGCCGCGCGCAGCGCCTCGCCGATCCGATGCGCGCGCGGGGCGAGCCAAAGGGCGACGGCGCCGCCGCCGCGACGCTCCCCTTCCGCCACGCGCGAGGCTTCTCTCACCGCCCGCTCCAAATCGCCAAAAGGTAAAGCTGGAGCTTAACGTGGTTCCTCGCGCCTGTCTCGCCTCGCCCCGAGGCGTTCACAGGCGGCGCTCTCTATCCGCCGGGTTCCGGCGGGGGCGGGGAGCGAAAGCTTACGGGAAATCTTCGAGGAACGGCCTGCGGCGTTCCACAACGGCCGATCCAACCGTGGTCAGCAGGCGCAGGTCTTTGCCGACGTCATGCGCGGGCGCGGCTCTTGCGCTTCTTGCCGCCTCTCGGCGTGTGGCCGAGATCGGGCGGCGACCAGCCTCCCGCGGCGTCGGGCGTCTCTTCCATGCGCATGTAGCGCACGCCGAGAAAGAACAGGATTTGCGCATCGCCATTGAAAGGCTCGGCGCGGTTCGGCGCGTCTTTGATGCGCGTTCGGAAGGCGATGACCTCCCCCATTTCAGCCTCTCCGCACTTGCTGCGGCCAAAAGTGAATCGACCGTTACTTGGCAATTAGGGAATGGTGAGGGTTAATGTTCCGTCAACGAAGAGCTGCTAATTTTAGCAGTGTGTGCTGCGTAAGAGTTTAAGTGAGTGGACAGCTTATGCTTTCCGACAAGAGACAGCGGCGAGCCGACGACGCGTCGATCCTGCAGGTGATCGTCGACCAGTTCGTCGAGCGTCCAGTCCATCCATTCAGCGATATCAAGCAATTTGAACGGCTTGCGCTCGGTCTGATCGACATTGTCGACGCTGGCGCGGTCGCCCGCGTGGCGCGGCCGTTGTGTTTCCATCCGGAGACTCCCCCTTCGATTTTTGCGCGCCTTCTCGACAAGGGCGGCCCTTGCGCCGAGCTTGCGCTGGAATATGCGCCGGCGCTGCCGCGCGCCGAAACGGCGGTCCTCGCCGCCCGGTGCCCGACGGGATTCGCCCTCGCCCTCTCGCGCCGTCGCGATCTCGACCGCGAAATCATCGCCGCGCTGATGTCTCGCAACGAACCCCGGGTGTTGCGCTCGCTCGCCGGCAATCTCGCGGCGCATTTCGAATCCGCCGCGCGCCGCGTTCTGGCGCAGGCCGCGCGCGACGATGTGAGGCTGGCGCGCCTGCTGCTCGATCGCGACGATCTGGAAATCGATCCCGAACCGCTATTTCTCGCCGCGACGCGCCTCGAACGCACGGCGATCATCCTCAACGCCTGCCGCAAGGTTCTCGCCAGCGGCTATGCGGAGCCGCGCCGCGCCGATCCGGACTTCGTCGCGAGGCTGGAGGACGCCGCCCTGCGCAGGGATCGCGAGGAAATGGCCGCGCTGGTCGCGAATGCGCTCGACTGCCGGAAGGATCGGGCGCTGGCGGCGCTGACGGATTCGCTGGGCGAGGCGCTGGCCCTGACGCTCGTCGCGCTCGGCGTCGATACGGAGGCGGCGACGCGCATCTTCCTTTGCGCCGACGCGCCGATCGCTCACGACGTCGATCGCGTGCGCGCGCTCCTGCGGCTCATGCGCTCGACGCCGCAACGCGCGGCGGCGCAAATCGTTACGGCGATCACCGGCGCGGCGCGGACGGAGAAGGAGCCCGCGCGCCGGAATGGTTCGCGCGAGGAAGCAGTGACGGCTCCCGGCTGGCGACGGAGTTTGCCGCGCCAGAACGGCGTCGCCGCGCGCAAACTCGATCAATCCGCGTGACCCTCACGCCGCGAGATCGACGAAGACGCGCCCCTCGCGGTCCTCGATCTCGACGATCCATAAATCGGGATCGAACATGATTTCGCGCTTCAGCCGCGCTTCAGCCTCGGCGGGGTCGAGCCATTCGCTGGAGTGGGCGCGCGCGAACAGCCGGTCGACGCCCGCGGGCGTTTCCTCGCTCTGTGGCGCAGGTCCGTAGATTGCCGTGCGGCCGTCGAGTCGATCGAGCTTGATGAAAAGGGCGCCCGCTTCCGCCGCGCCGCGCCGGCGCAACATGGCGACGGCGCCTTGAGCTTCCGCGCGACGGATGAGGGCGGAAGCGAAAATATCCGATCTGAGCCGCATGGCTGACGATGTAGCGCGGACGTGCCCGCGCTACAAATGATCGCCTTGCTTACTGATGCGCGAGGCCGGAGCGGGTCGCGAGCTGGCGCATGACCTTGGGGCTGAGCTGGCCCTTCACCGGCAGGCCGCTGTCGCGCTCGAACTTTTCTATCGCCTGGCGGGTCGTGCCGCCGAAGACGCCGTCCGCGCGCACCACGTAACCGAGCTTGAGAAGCGCGCGCTGCGCATAAAGCACGTTCTTGTCCGGACCGGCCTCCGCCTCCTTTTCCGCCGCGCCGCCGAGCAGCTGGCTGATCGGATCGCGCTTTTTCTCGGTGGTCGTTTTGCTGACTTCGGTTTTCGCGACTTCGGCCTTCTCTGGCTTTGCGGCGTCCGTCCTGGTTCGCTCGACCTTCGCCGGCGGGCGCGGCGACTCCGGCTTTGCGGCCTCGGCCTCGGCGCGCGTCGCGGCGATTTCTGTGGGCCGCACCGGCGGCTTCGGCGCCGCGGCGGTTTCTGTCTTCTCCGCGACGGGCAGATGCGTCGAGAAAAGCGGGGCCGGATGGCGTCCGTCCTGGAAGAAGAGCGCGTTCATCGGCACGCCGACGGCCGCAAGACCGCCGATGCCGAGAAGCAGCAGAACGCTCATCCGCTTGAGGCCGAAAACGCGCGACAGAACCGACGGGCGGTTTTTGTCGGCGCGCTTGGCGCTCGCGCGGCGCCTGGGGGCGGAGCGTTCCTCGGGAAGGGACTGGCGCCCTGAGGCGCTGAGCGAAGCGTCACGCAATTTTCTTCACCGTTTCCTTTTCGAAGCCCACGTCGCTGTTGTGACAGGCGCCGTGACGGGCGATGGTTTCGATTTTCGCCGAGGCGCCCCCGGCGCCGTTCTGCGCGCGGCAGTCGAGGGGCAGGCGCACCGTGACGGAGGTGCCCTTGCGCGGCGCGCTCTCCACGGTGATCGAGCCGCCATGCAGGCCCACGAGGCCGCGCACCACCGAGAGGCCGAGACCCGTGCCTTCATGCGTGCGGTCATGCGACGCGCTCGCCTGGAAGAAGGGATCGCCGAGCCGCGCGAGATCGGCGGGGGCGATGCCGATGCCGCTGTCGATCACGGAGATGCCGAGGTGATTCCCCTCCGGAGCGAGACGGATCTTCACCTTGCCGTTGGCGGGGGTGAACTTCACCGCATTGGAGAGGAGATTGAGCAGGATCTGCTTGCAGGCGCGCTTGTCGGCGACGAGATCGTCGATGTCGCGGCGATAGTCGCGCAACAGCGTCACGGCGGACTGGTCGGCCTTCAGCTGCACCATGTCGCAGCACTGATCGATCAGCGCCGGCAACGAGAAGGGCTCCGGGAAAATCTGCATCGAACCCGACTCGATCTTCGACATGTCGAGGATCGTATTCACGACTTCGAGCAGGTGATGACCCGAATTGCTGATGATTTCCGCATATTCGCGCTGCTTGCCCGGATCGGTCGGCGCGAGTTCCGGATTTGCGAGCATTTCCGAAAAGCCGATGATCGCGTTGAGCGGCGTGCGCAGCTCGTGGCTGACGTTGGCGAGAAAGCGCGTCTTGCTCGCCGTGGCCCGTTCGCTCTCGGCGCGCGCCGCCGCGATGGCTTCCTCGGCGCGTTTCGCCGCGGTCACGTCGCGCAGGATGCAGACGACGGGAACGACGGTTTCGATATTTTCCTCAATTCCCGTTTCGAGATCGTCGGCGATCGGTTCGGCGCGGCACATGCGCGCGTCGAAATAATTGAACACCGGCTCCACATATTTGCCGGAGGCGGTCGCCGCGAGCGCAACCTGCACGCGCAGCACCGCCGTCGTCGGCCTGGCGCGGTCGAAGGCGTCGGAGACGAGCTTCAGAAAGGCGGGACGATCGGCGATATGGACGCGCTGGAAGAAGCCGCGTCCGATCAGATCGCGACGGTCGAGACCATAGGTCTTGTGCGTGTCGCCGACGATGGTCGAGACGGTGCCGTTGCGGTCGAGATGCAGCACGATGTCGCCGATCGCGTCCGTAAGCAGCCGCAGGTCGCGCGCGTTCTGCGCGTCGGAGCGCATGCGGACGTTCTCGGCGCGGATCGCGCAGATCGCGACCACGGCGATGTAGAGCAGAAGCGGCGCCGCGAGCATGGCGATGCTGGTCGAATGCTCGATCGATGTCAGCTCCGGGGATGGAAACCGCAAGCCGGCCGTGAGCGCGAGGACGTCCACGGTCGCCGCCTCGATGACGAAGACCATGACGATCTCCGGCGTCAGCGCGGCCTCTACAAGCGCAATCGTCAGAAGCGCGATCGAGATGATCTCATAGCCTTCGGTCAATCCGTGCACGGCCACGGCCATCGCGAGCCAGCCGAAGATCGAGAGGCTCTGCGCGAGACGCAACCTGCCGGTGCGCACGAGAACCACGATCGAGATCAGCGGTATCTGCGCGAGAAAGAAGATCAGGCTCTGCGACGGCGTCGGAACGCCATAGAAGAAGAGCCAGAAGGGCGTTCCCAACAGAACGCTGGCGGCGACCACGAGCCGGGCCAGGATGAATGACCGATGGCGGGCGGCTTCGAGTGGACGGCCGGCGACGCTCTCATGGACGAGATGCTCAACCCAAGACGGGCGCCAGTTATGATTGGCAACAATACGCAAATCATACGCTCCTGATTTGGTTTACTCTCGCAAGCCGTTCTTAAATGACTGCTAAGCGTGCGACCGCGCAGGCGCCTTGTTTTGAAATCGCGCGCGGCGTTTCATCTTCATGGTTTCTGGATGGTTGCCGCGTTTCGAGCGTTAAAGCGCCGCTTACATTTACGAAGGGTCAACCCAATCGTTACAAAACGCTGTTGTCCGCAGTTCTTGCGACGTCGGGAGACGCGCCTTGGTTTTTCTCGCCAAATGCCTGATCTGCATCGCGCTGGTCATGGCGGCGCTTCAGTGGCGGCCATTGACGGCGCCGGCGCCAACGCCAGCGCATAGCGCGCGACCCGCCGGCGCGCCGCAGCCGCCGCGGCGTCCCCAACTGGACGAAGCCGCGCATTCTCTCGTGCAGGCCGGCGTGGACGCGCTGGCGACGACGGCGCGCGACAAATGTCTGGCGAATCCGCGCGAATGCGCCGCCGCGCTGCAGCGCCTTCAGGCCCTGCGGGAGCGATGAGTCGTCGCAAGCGGCAATCCACGGGGAAGTTTCGTGTTTTGCAAGGGCAAGCCGCAGATTTTTTGCCGAATCGCAAAATTGACTTTATTGAGGGAAACGGTTGGAAGGCGTTTAGAGGCCGAACCGCTACCGACGCACATCCGCGCAGCGCCCGTTGCGCGCGCCCCGGCAAATCCATTCTTCATCAGGAGGCGGTCATGTCCGACGATACCGTTTCGCAGCCCGAAGACACAGTTTCGCGCGCGGAATTCGCCAGTCTGCAGGAACAGCTGAAGACAGCGAGAGCAGAGCGCGACCGCCAGATATTCGAGAAATCGGAAATCGTCGCGAAGGCAAACGCCTGCTCGAAGGAGCGCGACGATCTGAAGGAGCAGCTCGCCTCCGTCCTTACCGAGCGCGACAAGATCATCGGCGATGTCGTCGCCGATCACGACAAGATTGTCGCCGACATCACCTCCCAGCGCGATGGGCTCGCAATGGAAAAGGCGGCGCTCGCGGCGTCCCTTCAGGATGCGACGCGCCGCGCCGAGGAAGCCTCCCGACGGGCCGATGAAGCCGCCGCCGAAATCCAGCGCCTGCGCGGCGTCATCGACGCCGCGCCGCCGAGCGACCTCGTCGCCGTGTTTTGGGCGCTCCTCTCCCAGAAGACCAAGGCGGCCGTCGCCTGGGTCCGCGGCAAGATCCCGGCGGACAGCCCGCTTCTGCCCTGGTTCGACAAGACGGTCGAGACTGTGACCAAGGTCGGCTGCATCGCCGTGACCCTCACGGTCGACTTCGTCCGATGGGCGACGCCGAAGGTCATCGACCTGTCGAAGCAGGGCATAGCCAAGGTCGAGGAAATGCTGGCCAAGAAATAGGCTCTCGCCCGTATCCCGGCCGCCTGAAGCGGCGCGGGGCGCAGGTTGCGGGGAATGCGGGCGCGGTCGGTTAACCGCGCCCTTTCCTTTGGGGCCGGGCGCTGCTATCCGACGCCCATGAGCACCCACAAAATCGACAACATCCGCAATTTCTCGATCGTCGCCCACATCGACCACGGCAAATCGACTCTCGCCGACCGCCTGATTCAGGAGACCGGGACCCTCGCCGCCCGCGAGATGGTCGAGCAGGTGCTCGATTCGATGGACATCGAGCGCGAGCGCGGCATCACGATCAAGGCGCAGACCGTGCGCCTGAATTATCGCGCCAAGGACGGTCAGGATTACGTCCTCAATCTGATGGACACGCCCGGCCATGTCGACTTCGCCTATGAGGTCTCGCGCTCGCTGAAGGCCTGCGAGGGATCGCTGCTGGTGGTCGACGCCTCGCAGGGCGTCGAGGCGCAGACGCTGGCCAACGTCTATCAGGCGATCGACGCGGGGCACGAAATCGTGCCGGTCCTCAACAAGATCGACCTTCCGGCGGCCGAGCCCGACCGCATCAAGGAGCAGATCGAGGAGGTCATCGGCCTCGACGCCTCGGACGCCGTGCTGATTTCCGCCAAGACCGGAATCGGCATTCCGGACGTGCTGGAGGCCATCGTCACGCGCCTGCCGCCGCCTACGGGCGACGAGAAGGCGCCGCTGAAGGCGCTGCTGGTCGACAGCTGGTACGACGCCTATCTGGGCGTGGTGGTGCTGGTGCGCATTTTCGACGGCACGCTGAAGAAGGGCCAGAAAATCCAGATGATGGGCGCAGGCGCCCATTACGAGGTGGACAAGATCGGCGTCTTCCGTCCCAAGATGCAGGACGTGGCCCAACTCGGCCCCGGCGAGGTCGGCTTCATCACCGCCCAGATCAAGCAGGTGGCCGATACGCGCGTCGGCGACACGATCACCGACGAGCGCAGGCCCACGGCCGAGGCGCTGCCGGGCTTCAAGCCGGCGCAGCCGGTGGTGTTCTGCGGGCTCTTCCCGGTCGACGCCGCCGACTTCGAGGATTTGCGCGCCGCCATCGGCAAGCTGCGCCTGAACGACGCGAGTTTTTCCTATGAGATGGAGACATCGGCGGCGCTCGGCTTCGGTTTCCGCTGCGGCTTCCTCGGCCTGCTGCATCTCGAGATCATTCAGGAGCGCCTGCAGCGCGAATTCAATCTCGACCTCATCGCGACGGCGCCGTCGGTCGTCTACAAGATCACCCTGACGAACGGCGACGAGATCGAGCTGCACAACCCGGCCGACATGCCGGACGTCGTGAAGATCGACGAGATCAAGGAGCCGTGGATTCGCGCCACGATCCTCACGCCCGACGACTATCTCGGCTCGGTGCTGAAACTCTGTCAGGACCGGCGCGGCGTGCAGGTCGATCTCAATTACGTCGGCAAGCGCGCCATGGCGGTCTATGACCTGCCGCTCAACGAGGTCGTCTTCGACTTCTACGATCGCCTGAAGTCGATCTCGAAAGGCTATGCGTCGTTCGATTACCAGCTCACCGACTATCGCGCCGGCGATCTCGTCAAGATGAGCATTCTCGTCAACGCCGAGCCGGTGGACGCGCTCTCCATGCTGGTGCATCGCACCCGCGCCGAGGGGCGCGGCCGCGCCATGTGCGAGAAACTCAAGGAGCTGATCCCGCCGCACATGTTCCAGGTGCCGATTCAGGCGGCCATCGGCGGCAAGATCATCGCACGCGAAACGGTGCGCGCCTTCCGCAAGGACGTGACGGCGAAATGCTATGGCGGCGACGCGACCCGCAAGCGCAAGCTTCTCGAAAAGCAGAAGGAAGGCAAGAAGAAGATGCGCCAGTTCGGCCGCGTGGAGATCCCGCAGGAGGCGTTCATCGCGGCGCTGAAGATGGAGGATTGAGAGGGCTTGAGCATTTTCGGACTAGCGTAAATAATTTGAAGAGACGGCGCATCTGCTGAAAAACCTGCGCAACGCCGGGCGGCTCCTCGCCGCGATCGACCGGCTCGATGCAGGCAAAGGCGCAGAGCGCAAGCTCTCCGAATGAAGATCGTTATCGCGGAGCAAGCCTGGGAAGATTACCTTTATTGGGAGGCGCGGGACGCGAAGTTACTGGAACGGATCAATTCGCTCGTGAAGAAATGTCGGCGCACGCCCTTCACGGGATCGGACAAGCCAGAACCCTTGCGCGGCGATCTGCGCGATTGGTGGTCACGACGAATTACGCTTGAACACTTGTTCGTGTATCGCATGGAGTGCGAGAGCCTGCTGATCGCGCAATGCAGGTATCATTATTAATTGGTTCTATACCGAGGGCGGTCGAGGCGCGAGGCAGGAAGGGAGCCTCTCGAAAACGCTCACCCCCTCGCCAGCGCAATCATCACCGCGCCCGCGAGCATCACCGCCGCGCCGAGCAGGCGGCCGCCGGTCTCCTCTTTCAGCACTCGCCCGCTCGCCAGCACGGTGAACAGCGCAGACAGCCGCTTGATGGCGATGACATAGGGTGTGAACAGCACCGTCAGCGCCCACATCTGCACCGTATTTCCGAACGCCATCGCCGAGCCGGCGCCGAGCGCGTAGCGCAACGTCCGCAGGCGCGGGGCGGGGCGGCGTCCGGCGGCCCAATAAGCGAAGGCGCATAGCGCGATCACGATCGTCACCGCCGTAATCCAGATCAGCGGCGTCGAGGCCTGCACGCCCAGCTTGTCGATATTGGCGGTGACGCTCCATATCACCGCCGTCGCTATCATCGAGCGCGCGCCCGCGTCGCGCGCGAAGATCGCGAAATTGAACCGCTTGCCATTGGCCTGATTGGCGTCGAGCAGCCCGACGCCCAGCACCGTGAACAGCACGCCGAACATGCCTAAGGGCGGCGCCTGCTCGCCCGTCATGACCGGCGAGGTGACGAGCATCAGGACCGGGGTCAGCAGGACGAGCGGCGCGACGAGCGAGGCGTCGGAGAGTCGAAAAGCCCGGATATAGAGGGCATAGGCGACGACGTTGAGCGCGCCGGACCAGGCGAGCAGCGTCCAGAAATTCGGCCGCGTCACCTCCGCCAGCGTCGCGCCCGGCGCGCTCAGCAGCCCCGGATGGGCGATGAGGCAGGAGGCGGTCAGCAGCAGCGCGCCGACGCCCCATTGCGCGGCGAGGATGGCGCGATCATCCGCCTCCCGAGTCGCGGCCTTGGTGCCGAGATCGGTAAGAGATTGGCAGATCGCCGTCACGAGCGCGGCGAAGAGGGCGAGAAGCGCGAGATCCATGCCGCGCTATACCGCGCCGGCACTCATTTGCAACTAGGGTTTCACCGCGCGCAAAAGCGTGTCGACGCCGTCGCGGAAATCCACCGTGACGGGCGCGAAGCCGAGCGCGGCGAGTTTCTTCAACGACGGCTCGTAATACATGATGTGGTCGGGCGACTCGTCGCTGTAGAGATGGACGACCCAGTCCTCGAGCAGATCGAGCCGGTTCATCTCCCTGAACATCTTGAACCAGCGGCGGACCATGGTCTGCGTGTCGGCGAGATGCGCGGCGCGGTCGTCCATCGCGTAACGGTCGCCGTTGATGAAAAGCCCGCCGGATTTCAGCACGCGAAAGATCTCGGCGAGAACGTCGTCGCGATAGTCGTCGAGGAAATTGTGGATCGCGTAATTCGAGGCGACAACGTCGACGCTCGCGTCGGGCAGGGCCTGGAGCGCGGAGAGCGCATCCGCTTCTTTGAACTCGACGCGGCCGGCGGCGACGTAACCGGCGAGATTTTCGCGCGCCTGCTCCAGCATTCTGGCGGCGCTGTCCACGGCGATGAGCTTCAGATCATCGCGGCCGGCGAGCAGCGCCAGCGTGCAGACGCCCGTGCCGCAGCCGATCTCGAAGCCGGTCAGCGCGCCCGCCTCGGGGCGCCACGCGCCGACCGTCTCGCCAACGCGTTTCGCGAGGTAAGCGTGGTTCGGGCACATCAGCCGCAGCATGTCATATTCGGCGCCGATCGGGCCGGTGAAGAGATTGTCCTGCAGGCGTGACGACATTTCGCGGGCTTCCCAACAAGATGGACGCTGAGCGTTGGTAACGGGGGCGGACGCGGAAATCAATTTTTCCCCGCGCGCCCGCTGCGTTCGTGGCGGCAATGCTTTTGTCAATCGACTGTGGCGCGAAACGAGATAAACTGCGCCATAGTCCGTGGCGCCGGGCTGGAGCTGCGCCGGATCGCGGCGGACGCAGGGGAGGGGATCGTGAAAACAGTCGTCGCCGCGCTCGCTATGTTTCCGATCCTGCTCTTGGCGCCGGGCCCCGCCGCCGGCGCCGTGAACTGCTATCCGCAGGCGGCGGGCGTGGCGGGCGTCATCGCCGATCAAAAGGACGTCATCGCCGCCGTCAATTGTCTCGGCCAGCAACTCGCAGAATTGCGGCGAGCCGCCACGATCTCGGATCAGAACCAGACAGCGCGCGTGGAGGAGTTGGCCCGGCAAATTGCGGAGCTGCAGGGCGCCGTCGAGGTTTTGTCGAGACGCGTCTCGGCGCTCGAGGGCCGGCTGAACGATGTGCTGACGCCTCTGGCGACGAGGCCGTGGTAGGCTGGCGACTGAAATCGAGCGTCAGTGATCCCGCCCCGCGCGCGTGATCACGCCGATTCAGCGGGGAGCATCGAAACCGCGATGCGATGCTCGGCGCGAGCGGAGCGGCCGAGCCCGGCCTTGTCGCTTGGCGCCAACATCGAAAAAAATTTATCTCCAGCCTTTCATATCTCATAGATTCGACGCCAGAACGAATGACCATGACGGGGAGGATCGTGCGCTGCCAGGAGAAAAGTCGCGGCACGGCAAATTGCGTGATCTGGATTGTCGTATTCACCGTCCTTGCCGGACTCTTCTGGCCGCGCGCCGCTGGCGTCGTCTTCATGGGTCTCGCATTTCTCGGCCTGCTCCATCTGGCGGTTCTCGCTCATGAAGAGATCACGCAGGCTAGGTTTCAGGAGGACATGAGTCCGGAAGAGTTCGAGCACTATTGCGCCGCCGTGTTGCGGGAGATGAAATGGAACGCCCGCGTCACTCGCGCCAGCGGCGACCAGGGCGTGGACATCGTGGCCGACAAGCGCGGCATGCGCATCGTAATCCAGTGCAAGAAGTATTCGAAGCCGGTCGGCAATCGCGCGGTTCAGGAAATTGTCGCAGCGATCGCCCACGAGGACGCTCAGCGAGGCGTCGTCGTCGCCACCAGCGATTACACGCCGGCGGCCGAGAGGCTGGCGGCCTCCAATCAGGTTCTGCTGCTGCACCACGCGGATTTACGCAGGATCGACAGGCTTCTTGCCCGGTGATCGACCGGAGCGGGCGAGGCCTCCACTGGCGGCTACGGAGGCGAGGCGGACGGGCGCGACCTTGGACATCTGGGGGCCGGCAATGCGACTGCGTCCGTATGAGCCCGCATGTCCGGGCCGACGCGGGGGGCATATGTCGAGCCGGGCCGATCTCTCGCCTTGAACCCGTTTTCTGGTGACAAGCGCATGATTTTGAACCAATGCATGTCGATGCGCGAAACGCCGCCCGCTGAACCCGAAAGCCGCAGATGATTCCGCGTATATTGCTCGACACGGCGCAGATTCCCGGCGGCGAGGGCGAGCTGCGGCTCATGCGTCGCGGCGCCGAATTCTCGATCATGTTGGGCAACAACGAATTGATGAACAGCCGCCTCAGCGGCTCCGAGGAAGCGCTCGCCACGCTTTCCTGCGAGAGAATTCGCGCCCGCCCGCAGCCGCGAATTCTCATCGGCGGGCTGGGGATGGGATTCACGCTGCGCGCGGCCCTCTCCGTCCTGGACGCGCAGGCGCGGATCGTCGTCGCCGAACTCGTTCCGGCGGTTGTGGCCTGGGCGCGCGGTCCAATGGCCGAGGTCTTCGGCGACAGTCTGACGGATCCGCGCGTGCGCATCGAGGAAGCGGATGTCGGGCGCGTGATCCGTTCCGGTCGTTCGGCTTTCGATGCGATTTTGCTCGATGTCGACAATGGTCCCGAAGGGCTCACCCGCGAGGCCAATGACAGTCTCTACAGCATCGCGGGATTGACCGCCGCCCGCGATGCGCTTCGCCCCGGCGGCGTGCTGGCGGTCTGGTCATCGGGGCCGGATCAGAATTTTTCGCGGCGCCTCGGCAAGGCCGGCTTCGATATGGAAGAGGTCAAGGTGCGCGCCAACCGGGCGCGCGCCGGCTCCCGGCATGTCATATGGCTCGCGACGCGGCGCGATGCGGGAAGCAGGTGAGCGTATCGACAGCCGCGCAGCTGTTTTCTCGCGGCGCGGCCCAGCGTAGCGGCGGCCCTTCATATCGGCGCGGGCTTTATCGAAACATTCGATAAAGGGCTTCGAAGAGGCCGACATCCACCGATATCAGCATCAGCGCTATCGCAGCGATTTCCGCCAGTCGGAGCAATTCCCTTTGCATGCGCATCATACGCTCCCTTGGTGGCGCGTGTGATGCGAGTCAGGTGGCGCGGTCTTCCGCATGAACAAGCGGGACGCGTCGGGGAGAAATACTCGGGCAACAAAAGACGGTTAGCGCCGCCTCGGCGACAACCGCCAGCGCCTGAAGCCGCGTCCGGCGGATCGCGCTAATCTGCTCCACGGACCAGGCGAGCAGATTCTGCGCTCGTTGGCGAGTCTCGCCCTCGTCTTACTGAAACCTCGAAGCGTCCAAGCGGAGCTGTCGCCTTGAGGCGGCTCGGTCAGGGGATTGGCTGGCGAACACGGAGGTCGATGCGTCGTCGCGCTCGCTCCACCCATGCGGGTGAGCTTCCGATTTCCGCCCGCCGAACGGCGGCCGCAATTAAGATATATTTGATTTTCCTGGCGCTCCCTAGGGGACTCGAACCCCTGTTTTCGCCGTGAGAGGGCGACGTCCTAGACCGCTAGACGAAGGGAGCGGGGAGGCCGTTCTATAGACTGCCCGTTCCCGCTCGGCAAGAGGCTCGACGCCGACTTTTCCGCTTCTGTGCATCGTGATAGCGGAACAGGGTTCTTTACCGGATCATCGACATGACGCAGCCCCTGAGAAACGAAACGCCCGACGCCGACGCTGCGGGTCTCGCCGCCGCGCTTTCCGAACTGGGCTGCGCCGCCCGGCAGGCTGCGCGCGCCGTGGCGCTGGCGAGCGCAGAAGCCAAGAACAGGGCGTTGCGCATGGCGGCGGAAGAAATCCGTCGGCGGAGCGGCGCGATCCTCGCCGCGAACGCTCTCGACGTCTCCGACGCCAGGGCGCGCGGCACGGCGGGCTCCTTCATCGACCGGCTAACGCTCGATCCCTCGCGCGTCGAGGCCATCGCGCGCGGCGTCGAGGAGATCGCCGATCTGCCTGATCCGGTCGGTCGCGTGCTCGCGCGATTCGAGCGGCCCAACGGGCTTGTCATCGAGCGCGTGTCGACGCCGCTCGGCGTCATCGGCGTCATCTATGAGAGTCGCCCCAATGTGACGGCCGACGCCGGCGCCTTGTGCCTCAAGGCCGGCAACGCCGTGATTTTGCGCGGCGGCTCGGAAAGCCTGCGTTCCTCGGGCGCCATTCACGCCTGCCTCGTGGCGGGGCTCGAGGCGGCCGGATTGCCGAAGGCGGCGATCTCGCTTGTGCAGACCGCGGACCGCGCGGCGGTTGGCGCCATGCTTGCCGGGCTCGACGGCAATATCGACGTCATCGTGCCGCGCGGCGGCAAGAGCCTCGTCGCGCGCGTGCAGCATGAGGCGCGCGTGCCGGTCTTCGCGCATCTCGAAGGGATCGTGCATGTCTTCGTGCACAAGGACGCCGATCTCGACATGGCGAAGCGCGTGCTGCTCAACGCCAAGATGCGGCGCACCGGCATTTGCGGCGCGGCGGAGACATTGCTCGTCGACACGGCCTGCGCGTCGACGCATCTCACGCCGCTTGTCTCCATGCTCATCGACTCGGGCTGTGAAGTGCGCGGGGACGCGGCGACGCAGGCCGCCGACGCGCGCGTGAAGCCGGCCGCAGAGGAGGACTGGAGCGCGGAATATCTCGACGCGATCATCGCCGCGAAAGTGGTGGACGGACTCGACGCCGCAATCGACCACATCGAGAAATATGGCTCGCATCACACCGACTGCATCATCACGCGTGACGAGGCGGCGGCGCAGCGATTCATGAATGAAGTGGATTCCGCCATCGTGCTGCACAACGCCTCGACGCAGTTCGCCGACGGCGGCGAATTCGGCTTCGGGGCCGAGATCGGCATCGCCACGGGCCGCATGCATGCGCGCGGGCCTGTAGGCGTGGAGCAACTCACCTCGTTCAAATATCGGGTGCATGGGGCCGGGCAGGTGCGGGGGTGACGGGCGGCGCGTGGATTTCCAGTCGCTCGAACCGCCATCGTCGGGCGTGAGGCGCGGTTTCGTCCGCCTCCCCCCTCACGCGCCCGGCATGCGCATCGGGCTTTTCGGCGGCTCTTTCAATCCGCCGCATGAGGGGCATCTGCTGGTCTCCCGTATCGCGCTGCGGCGGCTGCGGCTCGACAGGCTCTGGTGGCTGGTTTCACCCGGCAATCCATTGAAGGACACGCGCGAACTGCCCTCGCTGGCCGCGCGCATGGCGGCGGCGCGGCGCATTGCGCGCGATCCGCGGATCGTGGTCACGGGTCTGGAGGCGGAGGTCGGCGCGCGCTTTACGATCGATACGCTGCGCTATCTGCGCGCCCGTTGCCCGGGCGTTCGCTTCGTCTGGATCATCGGCGGGGACAATCTGCTACAACTCGATCGCTGGCGACGATGGGAAGACATCATGCGCCTTGCGCCGGTCGCCGTGATCGACAGGCCCGGCGCGACGCTGCGAGCGGCGAACGCAAAGGCGGCGCTGCGCTTTCCCCAGTCTCGCCTTCCGGAGCGCGAGGCCGCGCGGATAGCGTTCGCTGCTCCACCCGCCTTCGTTTATCTGCACGGGCCGCGCAGCGCGGTCTCGTCGACCGAGCTGCGCCGAGGCGCAAGGCTATCCTGACCGGTCCTATTTCCGGTCGAACAGCGGAATGATCCAGCGCTTGTAGGCCCAGAAGCTCGCTGGGATGCCGACGAAGATCGCAAGCCACATCATCATGGAGCTATCCATGCCGCCGCGCTCGTAATAGCCGCCGCCTTCCGTCACCGCCTGTGTGTAGGGGTTGCGCACGAACAGCGTCAGCGCGAAGGAGCCGACGACGATCGCTCCCACAATGTAATAGAAGCTCTTGGGCACGAGGATCACTGGCCGGGCGTTTTGCGGCGGCTTCTGTTCTTCCGGCGAGTTTTTCTGATCTTCGGACATGGGTGCTCTCCTGCAAGTGTTTCCATCCGACCGCTAATATGGGCGGCGCCGCTCGGGTCCGCCACAACTATCATCGGCAACGCTGACGGCGGGGGCGGACCGGAATTTGAATCCTTTAGCAACGTAGCTCCTGCCACAGCCGGGGGCAGGGCGTCTTTTTCGCCAAATAGCGTACAAAGCAAATAATAACCGTACATCCGGTCCCGTTCGAGCTTAAACGGTCCGTGAACCGCTCCCGCGCGACTTTGGCGCATACATTTATATGGAGCGGCGCCGTGACCGGCAGCGAGAATTTCTCCCTTCTGCAATTCCTCGACGGCGTCTTCGTCTCGCTCATCTGGTGCGCCATCGGCTTCGCCGCATGGTGGATGATGTTCCAGGCTCCATTCGGTCGACGGACGTTCAGGGCCAGCGTTGCGATCAAGGCGCCGGTCGAGAGGATCTGGTCCGCCTTTCTGCTCGAGCCGTCGCCGCCCGGCGGCTGGGGCGGCGCGCTTGAAATTTCGGGGCAGGAGTTTCGTGGAGAACCGCCGTCGCGACACAGGGTCGTCGTGCGGCATGGCGGGATGGGCCCTTTCCGGGATACGGTCTGGCGCATCCTGAGGCTCGAGCCTTTCACCCTGTATGAAGCCGAACAGGAAACGATCGGCGGAAAGGCGGTCGGCGCCCGTGAAGCCGCCGTCATGCGCCTTCGGCTCACGCCGCGGGGCGGGGAGGCGTTGGTCGAACAGGAGACGAGGCGACACGTGCGAGGCGTCTTCGGCTTTCTCTATGTGCCCCGGGCCAATCGCCGATGTTTCGACCATTTGCGCGCGCATTGCGAGGGGCTGGAGGCGATGAACGCCGCGCCGATCGTGAGCCGTTCGGCGAGTTTTCTGCTTGCTATCCTCGCTTTCGGCGCCGTCGTTGCGCTCTTTTGCGCCGCCAATCCGGAAATCTGGGAAATAGTCGCCTTCATAGCGATTTTCCTTCAGCTGGCGCTCTGGACGCACGAATACGGCCATCTGATCGCCATGCGCTGGTTCGGCCAGCGCGACGCGACGCTCCTCATGCTTCCCTTTCTCGGCGGCGCCGCGCTGAACACACGGCGGCCGCGCTCGCGTTTCGAGGAGGCGATGATCGCGCTGATGGGGCCGGCCTTTTCGGGCGTGATCGTGCTGGCGCTCACGCCTTTCGCGCCCTGGGGGCTGAGGTTTTTCGAGGCGGGGACGGACCCCGAGGCGCTGAGCTGGACGGCTCCCGGCGCGCCCGCGACATGGGCGGGCCTTTGCGTCGTCGCCTTTCTTGCGATGTCCATACCCATCAACCTCTACAACCTCACGCCCATTGGCGCGCTCGACGGGGGCAGGGTCGTCTCGGCGCTGGCGCGGGGGCGCCTTTCGCGCGCGCTTCTCACGGCGGGCGTTTTTGCGGCGCTGGCGTACGCCATCGCGGGGACGGGGAGCGCGAATGACTTTGGCGCGGCGATCGCTTTCGTCGCCGTCGCCGCGGCTTCCGCGCTCCTTGCCGGCGCTAACGGGCATGATGAACTCGCGCCGATGAGCAGGGGCCAGACGGCGACGACGGCCCTGCTGCTCGCCGTGACGCTTTTCATCCATGTCGACGCCTCGCGCACGCTCCTGCCGCGCTTCATGGCGGCGGTGCGTGACGGCGTCGGCGGGACCGCCGACGCGGGCCCGCCAATATCAGCGACGGCCTCGCGCTACGTCTTCAGCGAGACCACGCATCCGCAGGGTCAGACCGCCGCGCCGTAAACGTCATAGGCGTCGGCGCGGTCGACCTTGACGGTCACGATGTCGCCCGGGCGCAGCGGCCGGCGCGACTCGACGAAGGCGGCGCCGTCGATCTGCGGCGCGTCGGCCTTGGTGCGGCCTTTGGCGAGCGCGCCAGACGGCCCGCCGCCCGCTTCGTCGATGATGACCTGCAGGCGCTTGCCGACCTTGCGCTTCATCAGCCGGGCGCTGACGGCCTGCTGCTTTTCCATGAAACGCTTCCAGCGCGCCTCCTTCACTTCCTCGGGCACGGGCGCCAATCCCAGCTCATTTGCGGGCGCGCCGGAGACCGGCTCATATTTGAAGGCGCCGGCGCGGTCGATCTCGGCTTCGTCCAGCCAGTCGAGAAGCAGCTGGAAATCCTCCTCCGTCTCGCCGGGGAAGCCGACGATGAAGGTCGAGCGAAGGGCGAGGTCGGGACAGGCCGCGCGCCAGGCCTTGATGCGCGCCAGCGTCTTTTCCTCATTGGCCGGGCGTTTCATCGCCTTCAGCACATTGGGCGCGGCGTGCTGGAAGGGAATGTCGAGATAGGGAAGGATCTTCCCCTCCGTCATCAGCCCGATCACCTCGTCGACATGCGGATAGGGGTAAACGTAATGGAGCCGCGTCCACAGGCCGAGTTCGCCCAGCTCGCGGGCGAGATCGAGGAAGCGGGCGCGCACCGCGCGATCGCCCAGCATGCTCTCCGCGTAGCGAAGGTCGCGGCCATAGGCGCTGGTGTCCTGCGAAATGACCAGCAATTCCTTGACGCCCGCGCGGGCGAGCTTCTCCGCTTCGCGGAGCACCTCCGCCGCCGGGCGCGAGACCAGAGGGCCGCGCAGGTGCGGAATGATGCAGAAGGAGCAGCTGTTGTCGCAGCCTTCCGAAATCTTCAGATAGGCGTAATGGCGCGGCGTGAGCTTCACGCCCTGTTCGGGCACGAGATCGACGAAAGGATCATGCGCGGGCGCGACGGCGCGATGGACGGCCTCGACGACGCTCTCATATTGCTGGGGGCCCGTGATCGCGAGCACCTCGGGGAAACGCTCGGCGATCGCCTCGGGTTCGGCGCCCATGCAGCCGGTGACGATGACCTTGCCGTTTTCGTTGAGCGCGGCGCCGATCGCCTCCAGCGACTCCGCCTTGGCGCTGTCGAGAAAGCCGCAGGTGTTGACGACGACGACATCGGCGCCCTCGTGGCGCCGCGCGAGTTCATAACCCTCGGCGCGAAGTCGGGTGACGATGCGCTCGCTGTCCACGAGCGCCTTGGGGCAACCCAGCGAAACAAAAGAAACGCGCGGGGCGGCGGAATTAGGCTTCAAGTCTTCCTGCATCAGGCCGGATTGCCACGCCGCGGCGGGAATGGCAATCGCGGCGGGGCGGCGGCTCAGGCGAGCATGGCGCCGACGAGGGCGTAAAGAGCGACGGCGGCAAGAACGAGGGCGTGAATCATGAACGCAAACTCCACTTTGCGCGCCGGAGCGCGCGCCTAAAGCGATTGGACTTTTTGAGAGCGGCGTCGACCGCCGGTTACGAGGCGACGACTAACACGTTAATAGATTGCGCCTCTTAACAAACCGTTTCCGCAACGCGAATCCGGATTGCCGGAATGTGGCGGAATTGGCGCGGGGAAGAGCGCGGGAGGGAGACATAATTCAATTTTTTCATTAATTTGCGATGCGCCGCAAAAACAGTTTTGCGCTCGCCGTCCACGCCTCTATGAATAGCCGCGCCGTAGTCGCCCGCGTGGGCTAAGTCGCCATGCGCGTTAATTTCCATCAGCGCCGCCGTCCTAAAGGAAGACTTGACCCTTGCCGAATTCGATCGTTCTCGGAACCGGATCCTACGCGCCTAGTCGCGTCGTCACCAACGCCGATCTCGAGAAGATGGTCGCCACCAACGGCGACTGGATCGTCAGCCGCACGGGCATCAGGGAGCGGCGCGTCGCCGCGGACAGTGAGGCGACCTCCGATCTTGCCGCCGCCGCCGCGCGCGAGGCGCTGGCCTTTGCGGGCGTCGATCCCGCGGATGTCGACATGATCGTCGTCGGCACGGTGACGGGCGATACGCCCACGCCCTCCTGCGCCGCGTTCGTGCAGGCCAGGCTCGGCGCGAGGAACGCGTTCTGTTTCGACGTGGCGGCAGCCTGCGCAGGGTCGCTTTACGGCCTCACAATCGCCGACCAGTTCATTCGCTCCGGCATGGTGAAGCGCGCGCTCGTCATCGGCGCCGAGACGCTGAGCCGGTTCGTCGACTGGACCAATCGCGAGACCTGCGTGCTTTTCGGCGACGCCGCCGGGGCCATCCTGCTCGGCGCGACGGAGGAGGAGGGTCACGGCCTTCTCGCCGCGACTCTGCGCACGGACGGCTCGATGACCGACATTCTCGGCATTTTCGGCGGCGGCAGCCGTCGCCCATTGTCCGAGGAGCTGCTCGCCGACAATGGCAACAAGATCAAGATGCGCGGCCGCGAGGTCTACAAGGTTGCGACGCGGCTTCTGCCGGAGGTCGTCGCCGACACGCTCGCCAAGGCCGGACTGTCCGCCAGCGACGTCACCCATGTAATCGCCCATCAGGCCAATCAGCGCATCATCGAGTCCGCGCTCGACAATCTCGGCGTGCCGGTCGAGAAGTGCTGGATCAACATCGACCGCTATGGAAACACGTCGAGCGCCTCCATGCCCATCACGCTCGACGAGGCCAATCGCGCCGGAAGGCTGAAGAAGGGCGACGTGATCGCGATGATGGCCATCGGCGCCGGCATGACGTGGGGCGGCGCCGTCCTGCGATGGTGACGGCGGCTGAGGCGCGGGCGGCATCGCTCGGCGGCGATTGCTAAATCAGTTCGTCGTCGCCGGAAACATCCAGCTCCAGCCCACGATCATCAGGCTCAGGCACCAGATCGCCGGGCCGACGACGATGACGATATTGGCGATGCGATCTTCGCTCATGTTTTCCTCTCCGGATCATCGAACGCAGGTTGCGTTCCGTGGGCGAAGGGAATGGCACGGGAGCGGCTGAGTGCGGCGTGCGTCAGCGCACGGGCGAAGGACTTTTGCGGGGAGCGTCAGGAAAAGAAGGGGCGGACCCCGGGGGGAGGCCCGCCCGACAGGAACCGTCAGATCATTGCGCGGTGCTGAACGGTTCCCGCTTACTGGTAAGGTGGCGCGTTACTTCAGCGCGGCGAGGTCCGCGCCAAAATTTATGTGGTAGGGCTTGCCGCCCAGCACAAGCGCCGGCACCGATTTCACGCCGGCCTTCTCGGCCTCGCCGATCCGGCTCTTGTCCTGCCCGAGATGCACGATCTCTACCTCGAACTTCTTGGGATCGAGGCTTTCCGCCAGCTGACGTTCGGCGTCGACGCAGACCGGGCATCCGGCGTGGTAGAAGACGGCTTTTTGAGACATAGTGCGTTTCCTTCTTCGTGATGCGAAGTGGGATGAAAGGCGGTTCGTCGGCTGCAACCCGGCGAACCGCCGCTTTTTTCCGGGGCGCTCAGGGCGCCGCCGGTCTCGCGGCGTCGCGTTCGGCGACGCCGAGAAACTTGTTCCAGACCTCCTCCTGATCCGGCGCCGCTTCGTGGTCGGCGCAATCGAGCCTGAGCGCCGGCGCGCCGAAGGCGGCGTCGACGAGAGCGCAGTGATGCGGGGCTTCCGCGTCGTCATGCGCGTAGGGGCGAAAATACTTGCAGCTGACGCACATGCGTTGCGGCGGGATCGCGCCCTCTATTTGCAGATTACGGATGAGCCGAATGACGAGGCCGAGCAGTTGCGATTGCTCCTGCGCGCCCAGCGCCTGCAATGCGCGCTCGGTCGCGCCGGCGCGCGCCTCGATCGCTCCGCTCAGCGCCAGCCCGCGCTCGGTCGCGGCTACGGTGGTCGCGCGACGGTCCTGCGCATCCGGGCGGCGCTCAACGAGCCCCTTCTTCTCCAACGCGGCGATGGAGTCCGTCGCTGTCGGCTGGCTTGCGCCGAGATGGGCGGCGATGGCGCCGACGCGAGCGCCGTCGTGACCGGCGAGATAGCCGAGTATCTGCGCCTGCGTCGGATTGACCGCCGCGGTCTCCAGCGCGCGCCAGCGATCGGCGCGCAGCGCCGTCGAGACGCGCTCGAGACCGTCGATCAGTCGCTTCGTGATGGCTGCGGGAGGGCGTCCGGTGCTCATACCGGCATATTTGTAGGACTCCTAATCATTTTCAAGACTGACGGAATGATTTGACTTTCTCCAACTTCACTGGCCCTTCGGCCATGATTAGTGTAGGCATTGCCGCCAATTGAGGGACGCATGAGCACGGACGCAGACGGGTCGAAAAAGCGCGGCATGTTCTCGCGCCTGTTCGGAAAAAACGAAAAGACGCAGGCGGAGCCGCAAATTACCGAGGCGCCGGAGGAGCCCAAGCGCTCCTGGTGGTCGCGACTGACGGGCGGTCTGGCGCGCACGTCGCAGGCGATTTCCCAGGGTGTCGCCGACATTTTCACCAAGCGCAAGCTCGACGCGCTGACGCTCGAAGAGCTGGAGGACGTGCTTTTGCGCGCCGACCTTGGCGTCGGCGCGGCGACGCGCATCACCAAGGCCGTCGGCAAGGCGCGCTACGAAAAGGACATCGAGCCCGACGAGGTGCGCGCCATCCTCGCCCGCGAGGTCGAGGCCGTGCTGGAGCCGGTGGCTGTTCCCTTCGAGATCGACGAGAGCAAGAAGCCTTTCATCGTGCTGGTCGTCGGCGTCAATGGTTCCGGCAAGACCACCACCATCGCCAAGCTCGCCTCCAAGTGGACGGGTGAGGGCAAGAAGGTCGTGCTCGCGGCCGGCGACACTTTCCGCGCCGCCGCCGTCGAGCAGCTGCGGATCTGGGGCGCGCGGCTCGATGCGGAGGTCGTCGCGGGCAATGAAGGCGCGGACGCCGCCGGACTCGCCTTCGACGCCATCAAGCGCGCGGGTGAAAGCGGCGCCGACATCATGCTGATGGACACCGCCGGGCGCCTTCAGAACCGCGCCGAGCTGATGGCCGAGCTGGAAAAAATCGTGCGGGTGATGAAAAAGGCCGAGCCCGAGGCGCCCCATGCGGTGCTGCTGGTGCTCGACGCCACCGTCGGCCAGAATGCGATGCAGCAGGTCGAGGTCTTTCAGCGCATGGCGGGCGTCACCGGCCTCGTGATGACCAAGCTCGACGGCACGGCGCGCGGCGGCATTCTCGTCGCCATCGCGGAGGCTTATGGCCTCCCGATCCACTTCATCGGCGTAGGCGAGGGACAGGACGATCTCGAACCCTTCACGGCCCGCGATTTCGCGCGCGCCATCGCCGGCCTCGAGGAAAGCGAAACGCCAGAGGCGGCTTCGGAAAGCTGAACGACATGACTCAGGACACTGCGACCAAGCCCAAGACGGATCTGTCCACGGGCCCCAAGAAGCGTTTGAGCCCATGGGCCAAGCTCCTGCTCGAGCTCGGGCCGCTCGTGCTGTTCTTCGTCGCGAACAGCAAATACGGCATTTTCGCCGCGACGGGCGTGCTGATGGCCGGCGTCGTCCTCACGCTCGTCGTGTCCTGGGCGGTGACAAAGCATCTGCCGGCGATGCCGGTGGTGACGGCGATTCTCGTGCTGGTCTTCGGCTCGCTGACCTATTTCCTGCACGACGAAACCTTCATCAAGCTGAAGGTGACGATCCTCTATTCGCTGTTCGGCGCTGGCCTCATCGGCGCGCTTTACTTCGGAAAACTCCTCTTGCCGATCGTCTTCGATCTTGCGATCCATATTGACGACGCGGGCTGGCGCAAGCTCACCTGGCGCTGGGGCCTGTTCTTCTTCTTTCTTGCCGGCCTCAACGAAGTCGTGCGCCGCGTGGTGTCGACCGACGACTGGGTGAACTTCAAGGTCTTCGGCATTCTGCCCCTCACGATCCTGTTCGCGATCGCGCAGGCGCCGCTCATCATGCGCCACGAGATTCCCGCGGAGGAAGAGGATACGGAGACGCATTTCTGACCGGGGAGAGCGAGAGCGTCGCGAGTTAGTGAAGCTTCAACTATGCCGTGTTGTATACAATTTACTATATTTATTCATCACGTAGCCTGAATTTCGTTGATGCGCGGAGCTGCGCGCGAATTCAGGGCGGGGCCGATGTCCGACACTTTCTTTTCGAGCCATACTCACCACCAGGACGATGAACACGACGCCCCGGAGGAAGGCTATCGCATTCCGCTGGGGCCCAAAGTCGCGCTGATCCTCAACATCAACGCCGCCATATGGGCGGCGGCGGTGACGGTGATCGTGACGGTGACGCGGCGCGAAAACAATATCGAGCAGATCGCGTCACTCTCGAATCTCATTCTTTGCTTTCTCGTCGGCGTCGTGATCGCCATGCTCTCCTGCGGATGCGACCGCGCGGCGCGCAACATGTACCGGCGGGAAGCGGCGCAAAAGAAAGCGTGGTTCGGCGTTGCGGAGATTTGCGACATATCCGCCGTCGGCGCGCTGGCGGCGGCCTTTGCGATCTTCGCCTGGGGCGTCTGGTCGATCGTCATGCTGGCCGCAATGGCGTATCGCTGACGGCGCCTTGCGCCGCCGGGTCATTCGCGGCGCGCGTACGATTTGTTGACCACGAATATTTGGCTGGCGATAACCAGGAAAAGCAGGCTTTAGCGAAGCAATAACCACAGCTTATGCTTAGCATTTACGGTAAAAATCGATCAATTATCATGTAAACCATCGTCCCTTGCGCCGGAGGGCTCCATGCTTCCGGCGCGCGTTCAACGGTTTCGCGTCATGTCCCGCAAATCGATATTATTGCGTCTCGTTCCGGCCTTCTCCGCGACGGCCCTGTCGCTCGCGCTCTCCTCCGCGGCGCAGGCCAATCCCTACGCCCTGTCCGCCGCGCCGCCCTATCCGTCGAATTATTATGCGCCGCAGTCGCAAAGCGCGCTCGGCGGGGGGCTGATCGAGGCCCTGGTCGGCGAGGCTTCCGGGCCGCATGTGCGCTATGCCGCGCCGCCGGCCGCCCATCCTTACGCCACGCAGACGCGCGTCGCCGCCTATGCGCCGCAGCCGATGGACATGCAGCGTGAAATGGATCCCGACTATCTGCGCGCCGAAGTCGATTACCAGGGCCCCGAATCGCCCGGCACCATCGTCGTCGACACGCCGCGCAAGCATCTCTATCTCGTGCAGGGTCGCGGCCGCGCCATCCGCTACGGGATTGGCGTGGGCCGGCCGGGCTTCGAGTGGTCGGGCGTCAAGACGATCAGCCGCAAGGCCGAGTGGCCGGACTGGACGCCGCCCGCCGAAATGCTGGCGCGCCGGCCCGATCTGCCGCGCCACATGGACGGCGGTCCGGCCAATCCGCTCGGCGCCCGCGCGCTGTATTTGGGCTCCTCGCTCTATCGCATCCACGGCACCAATGAGCCGCACACGATTGGCCAGAACGTGTCGTCGGGCTGTATCCGCATGATGAACGACGACGTCGTGGATCTCTACAACCGGGTCGGCGTCGGAACGCGGGTGGTGGTGCGGTAGGGCTCGCGGTTGCAATCGACGCCGCTTCGGGCGATAGCTTGAACTGGATTTACCGGGGCGAGTCGAATTGCCGAGTCTCATCCGCTTTCTTGTCATTGTCGGCGCGATCGTCGCGATCGTTTACGGCGCCATGGTCGCGATCGTTTCCTACGTGACGCCGCAGCCGCGTGAGATGACCTACACGATACCCGCGCAGCGCCTGAACAAGTGAGAGAAGGGCGATGAGCGGACGCGCGGCGCGCCAGCTCGACGCCTTTCTTGACATGCTCGCTGCCGAGCGCGGCGCCGCGCAAAACACGCAGGACGCCTATCGCCGCGACCTTGCCGATTACATCGACTTCCTGCGCGGGCAGGGGACCAACCCCGGCGATGTGACCAGCGATGGCGTGCGCGCCTATCTCGCCTCGCTGGAGCCGCGCGGCATGTCGGCGGCGACCGTAGCGCGGCGGATTTCGGCGATCCGGCAGTTTCACAAATTCCTTTATGTCGACCGGCATCGCGGCGACGACCCCGCCGCCGCGCTGGAAGGCCCGCGCCGTGTCCGCGGCGCGCCGGGCGTGATGTCGGTTGCGGAAGTCGACCGCCTGCTTTCCGTCGCGCGCGAGGGGCTCGACGACGAGAAGCGCCCGCTGCGGGAGCGGCTGCGCGCGGCGCGGCTCTATGCTTTGCTCGAAACGCTTTATGCGACGGGGCTGCGCGTTTCAGAACTCGTGTCGCTCCCGAAAAGCGCCGCGCGGGCGCGCGATCCGTTCATCACGATTCGCGGAAAGGGCGGGCGCGAGCGACTTGCGCCGCTGACCGACCGCGCCAAAGGCGCGCTCGCCGGCTATCGCAAATTGCTGGAGGCGATCGCGCCGGGGCTGGCGGAGGGACCTTTCCTCTTCCCTGCCGACAGTGACAGCGGCCATCTGACCCGTCAGGCCTTCGCGCGCGATCTGAAGACGCTCGGCGTCGCCGCCGGTCTTTCGGCGGCGCAGGTCCATCCCCATGCGCTGCGTCACGCCTTTGCGAGCCATCTCCTGCAAAACGGGGCGGATCTGCGCGTCGTGCAGGAGCTTCTGGGCCACGCCGACATTTCGACGACCCAGATTTACACGCATGTGCTCGATGAGCGCATGCGCGCGATGGTGCGCGACCTGCACCCGCTGTCAGATTCGGGCGACGAATCTTGAGTCGAAAGTGTTTGTCGACTCTGTGCAAGCATTAGGTGAACTATCAAAGTATAAAATTGAATCCAACGTGTTAGCCGGTCGGGCAAACGTCTGCGACGTCACGCGCCATCCGCGCTCTCTATATGGTTAAGTAATTGAAAAAAATACATTCATGCCGGCATGATGCGCGCGCTCATTTTAGTACACAAGCATAGCGGGAGTATTCCGTCCTCCACCGCTTTTTCCACCGTCTAATACACTGGAATGTCTACGTAATTTACCTTGAGCGTGGCCTTTGATTTTTTTAATTGCTGCCATGAATATGCTAGTATAGTCTTTAAACTGGTTGTATCCGTTATGTAACGGGAATAGGGGCGTCTAATGACGATTAACACAAATTCCGGATTCAGGCCGGATCAGGAAAATGTCGCCTATATTGGCGCCGGAGTTACGCTCAAGGGCGAAATCTCTGTGCCTGATCTTATTGTTATTGATGGCACTGTCGAGGGCGACATTACCGCCCGCGTCGTCTGCGTCGGCCAGTCCGGCGTCGTTCGGGGCAATATCAGCGCCACCGAGGCTGACATCAGCGGCTGGGTCACCGACCATGTCGAGATCAAGCAACATCTGATCGTTCGCGCGACCGGCCGGGTCGAGGGCCGCGTCATGTATGGCGAAATCGAGCTGGAGAAGGGCGCCGTCGTCACCGGCGACCTTTCGGCGACCGACGATTATCGCGCCGTCGCCAAGGCCCCGTCAGCGAAGATCGCGGCTCCCGAGCGTAGCCTCGAGCCGCCGGCGCCGGTCGCGAGACCCTCTGGCTCCTCGATCGACCGGCTGAACGAAGCCGTGCGCTTCGCCAAGGGCGGAAGCGTCAAGAGCGCCGGTCTCTACCTCGCCTCCGACGCCGACGGTATGAAACGCGGCAATTCCCGTTCGCCGCTGTCCGGCCGGAAGGCGAACGCCTGAATCGCTCCCCTCGCGCATGCGCGAGGGGAATGGATTTGCATCCGCCGCGCAAAGCGCGGGGGCGCTGTTTTTCTCGTTCAGCCGGGAGGCGCCTCCACGCCTGTTTATTTCCCGGCCCGGCAGATCGTCGCCGGTCGGCTCTATCCGACGAAGCGCTTCTTGATGACGTTGTAAAGCAGGGTGACGATGGCGCCGGTGACGCCGCCGCCGACCGCCTGGCCGAGCATGACGCCGATGTCGAAACCTCCGCCGCCGGACGCCGCGCTCGCGAGCGACGGAATGATGGCGCTCAACAACTGGCCGCCGAGTCCGCCGCCAAGCGCGCCGCTGATCAGATTGCCGAGCGCATTGGTCTCGTCGGTTTTCGTCAGCTTGCCGGCAGCCTTGCCGCCCATTGCGCCGGCGACCGCCTGAACAAGAATATCCGTCAGAAGGGACATATTGAACGCTCCAGAAAATTGCTGCGCTGGCGCAGCCATATGAAAGCGCGGCCGGGGCCGCATCTGGATAAGCGCTCTGGCTACGACTTGGTTCCCGCCGATCTATACATTTATCGTGTTATACGCAGCGAATCGCCTTGAAATCGCGGCTCCGCCAAACGCCGGCCGTCAGGCGGCCAGATCCGCCACCACGGCGTCGAGCACCGGAAAGCCTTCCGAACTCACGCGCAGCCGGTTCTCGCGCGTAACTTCCACGAGCCCGTCGCCGATCAGTTCGCTGATGCGCGACTGCGAGAGTTTCTTACCGGTGAGCAGGAAATAGCGCTGCGGGTCGATGCCTTCGCGCAGACGCAGGCCCATCAGCAGGAACTCGTCGCCTTCCTGCTCGGCGTTCAGCAACTCGTCCTCGACGAGGCCGTGGCCTTCCGTCTCCACGCAGGTGAGCCACATCTCGGGATGCCGCTCCGTCGCCTGCGCGCGGCGGCCGCGCGTGGTCACGATCCGCCCATGCGCGCCGGGGCCGACGCCGGCGTATTCGCCATAGCGCCAGTAGACGAGATTGTGCCGGCACTCCGCCCCGGGGCGCGCGTGGTTCGACACTTCATAGGACGGCAGGCCATGGCGGGCGGTGACTTCCTGCGTCACGTCCCACAGAGCGCGCTGTGTGTCGACGTCGGGGACCGTCATCTTGCCCGTGTTGACCATGCGTTCGAACAGGGTGTCGGGCTCGATGGTGAGCTGGTAGAGCGACACATGTTCCGGCGCGCGGGCGAGCGCAAGGTCGAGCTCCTTGCGCCAGGCGGCGGGCGTCTGGCCCGTCCGGCCGTATATGAGGTCGAAGGAGGTGCGGTCGAAGACCGAATTGGCGATGTCGAGCGCCATCAACGCCTCGGCGACCGAATGTTGGCGCCCGAGGCCCTTGAGGTCGATGTCGTTGAGCGCCTGAATCCCCAGCGAGACGCGATTGATTCCCGCCGCCTTGAAGCCCTTGAAACGCGACGCCTCCACGCTGGTCGGATTGGCTTCGAGCGTGATCTCTACGTCTCTCGCCATGGTCCAGTGGCTGGCGATCTGCGAGAGAATCGCCTCGACGGTCGAGGGCGACATCAGCGAGGGCGTGCCGCCGCCGAAAAACACGGAGCGCACCTCGCGCCCCGGCGCGAGACTCGCGCGATGGGCGAGCTCCACGGCGAAGGCTTCGACGAAGCGGTCTTCGTCGACGTCGCCACGGCGGACGTGGCTGTTGAAATCGCAATAGGGGCATTTCGACAGGCAGAACGGCCAGTGCACGTAAACGCCGAAGCCAGGGTCGAAAGCATTCCGAATCGTCGCCATGTTCCCTTATCGCATGAAATGGCGGAAAACGCAGGAGTCGCGCGGGAGCGTGGGGATCATGCGCCGCCCGGCTCGAGCCCGTTTCCCGGGGCGGACCTCAGCGTGTCGCGTATGGTCTCCATCAGGTCGTCGACGTCCGGCCCGGAAAAGGCGTCGCCCGAGGGCTCGACGCGCACGACCGGATCGCGCGTGCAGAGACGCAGACATTCGCGCGTCGATATTTTCAGCCGGCCTTCTGCGAGCGCGTCGGGGAACGCGGCGCGAGCGGCTTCTTGCACGTCAGCCAGCAAGGCGCGCCCTCGACCTTTCGCGTCGCAGTTGGGGCCGACGCAGACGAGGAGGCGGACGGATTGTGGCCCCGGACTCATTCCGTTGGAAACAGAAGGGCTTCATAATCCCGCGCGCCATGCAGGATCTGGAGGATTTCGACCGTATTTGCAGTCACGCGATCGAAGACGAGGAAATTGCCATGGACCATCCGGCGCACACCCGTCGCTTCATAGCTCGGCGCGAGGGGGGAAGCGCCTCGGCATGTCGGCAAGCCGTTCACACCGCCTCCGCAAAGCTTGGACGAAGGCCAACGCCTGCGCCGGACATTCGGATGCAATGAAATCTCCGATCGCTTCCAGATCCGTCTCGGCTTCCCGCGCGAAAACGACTTTCACACTACGCTCGTTGTCCGATACTTACGTTCGAGCCGGTCGAACACGTCGGACGCCGGCGAAACGCGCCCCGCTTCGGTGTCGGCCAAGCCCCTTTCAATTGCGGCGTCGAGCCCCTCGAGCTTTCGCTCGCGCTCTTCGAGCAGACGCACGCCCTCGCGAAGGATTTCGTCTTTCGAGGCGTAACGGCCCGAGGCGATCAAACGTTCGACGGCTTCTTCGAGTTCTCCGAGAGCGTGTGTCATATTTCGTTCCTCGCCAGACCCGCGGCGATCATACCCTGTCGCTGGCCGCTCACACATCCAGATTCGCCACGCTCAGCGCATTCTCCTGAATGAACTCGCGGCGTGGCTCCACGACGTCGCCCATCAGCTTCACGAAAATGTCGTCGGCCTCGGCGGCCTCCTTCACCTTCACCTGCAACAGCGAGCGCGCCTCGCGGTCGAGGGTCGTCTCCCAGAGCTGCTCGGCGTTCATTTCGCCCAGACCCTTGTAACGCTGGATGGTGAGGCCCTTGCGGCCGATCTGGTTCATCGCCTCGTAAAGCGCGATGGGGCCCGAGAGCGGCGCCTCGTCGCCGCGGCGGATCAGCGTCGCGGGCGCGGAGAAAACGTCACGCAGGCTTTCGGCGCGTTCGTGCAGCTTGCGCGCTTCGCTCGAATTCAGCATCGCCGCGTCGAGGATCACCGCCTGCGTCACGCCGCGCAGCGTGCGCTTGAAGACGTAGCCGCCCTCGCGCGGTTCGCCCGTCCAGCCGCGCTCGGTCTCCTCTGCGATGGCGTCGAGCCGACGCGCGACTTCCTGAGCGAGGCGATCAGCCTCGCCGTTCTCGCCATGCGGCGCCAGCGCGCCGGCCATCGCCGCCTGCTCCACGACATGGCGATCGTAGCGCGAATGCAGGCTCGCCATCACGGTGCGGAAGGCGCGCGCGTCCTCCAGCACCTTGCGCAGATCGGCGCCGGCGCGATCTTCCGATCCTGTGCGCAACACCGCGCCGTCGAGCAGGCTGTCGATGAGATAATCCTCCAGCGCGCGCTCGTCCTTGAGATATTGCGTCGACTTGCCCTTGGTGACCTTGTAGAGCGGCGCCTGCGCGATGAACACATGGCCGCGCTCGATCAGCTCCGGCATCTGCCGGTAGAAGAAGGTCAGGATCAGCGTGCGGATATGGGCGCCGTCGACGTCGGCGTCGGTCATGATGATGATCTTGTGATAACGCAGCTTGTCGGCGTTGAATTCGTCGCGCCCGACGCCCGTGCCGAGCGCCGTGATCAGCGTGCCGATCTGCTCCGACGAGAGCATCTTGTCGAAACGCGCGCGCTCGACGTTCAGGATCTTGCCGCGCAGGGGCAGCACGGCCTGGAAGGCGCGGTCGCGGCCCTGCTTCGCGGTGCCGCCGGCCGAGTCGCCCTCGACGATGAAGAGTTCGGACTTCGCCGGATCGCGCTCCTGGCAGTCGGCGAGCTTGCCGGGCAGGTTCGCGACGTCGAGCGCGCCCTTGCGCCGCGTGAGTTCGCGCGCCTTGCGCGCCGCCTCGCGCGCGGCCGCCGCCTCGACGACCTTGGAGACGATGTTCTTCGCCTCGGCCGGATGCTCCTCGAGCCATTGGCCGAGAATTTCATTCATGACATTCTCGACGGCCGGACGCACCTCCGACGAGACGAGCTTGTCCTTCGTCTGCGACGAGAACTTCGGGTCCGGCACTTTCACGGACAGCACGCAGGTCAGGCCCTCGCGGCAGTCGTCGCCCGAGAGATCGACCTTCTCGCGCTTGGTCAGGCCCGACGAGTCGGCGTAGCCCGTAATCTGGCGCGTCAGCGCGGCGCGGAAGCCCGCGAGATGGGTGCCGCCGTCCCGCTGCGGAATGTTGTTCGTGAAGGCCAGCACATTCTCGTGGTAGCTGTCGTTCCACCACAGCGCGACTTCGACGCTGATGTGGTCGCGTTTGCCGTTGACGAGGATCGGCGCCGAAATCAGCGGCGACTTGGCGCGGTCGAGCCAGCGCACGAAAGCTTCCAGACCGCCTTCGTAGAATAGTTCCTCCCGCTTGACTTCGGCGTGGCGCGCGTCGGTGAGGACGATGCGCACGCCGGAATTGAGGAAGGCGAGTTCGCGCAGACGGTGCTCGATCGTCGCATAGTCGAATTCGACCATGGTGAAGGTCGCGGTGGAGGGCAGGAAGGTCACTTCCGTGCCGCGCTTGGGCTTCCCGTCCTCGATCGGCGCGTCGCCGACGATGGCGAGCTTCGTGACGGCGTCGCCATTGGCGAATTCCATCGCGTGCTCTTTGCCGTTGCGCCAGATGCGCAGCTTCAGCCACACGGAGAGCGCATTGACGACCGAGACGCCGACGCCGTGCAGACCGCCGGAAACCTTGTAGGAATTCTGGTCGAACTTACCGCCGGCGTGGAGCTGCGTCATGATGACTTCGGCCGCCGACACGCCCTCCTCGGGGTGGATGTCGGTTGGAATGCCGCGGCCATTGTCGGTTACGGTGCAGGAGCCGTCGGCGTTGAGCGTGACCGTGACGCGCGTGGCGTGGCCGGCGAGCGCCTCGTCGATGGCGTTGTCGACGACCTCATAGACCATGTGATGCAGGCCGGTGCCGTCATCGGTGTCGCCGATATACATGCCCGGACGCTTGCGGACGGCGTCGAGGCCCCGCAGCACCTTGATGGATTCGGCGCCATATTCGGCGGGGTCGACGTTCTTCTCGTTCTCGCTCATTTCGCTCGGTTTTCCGGGAGCCGTCGGCCCCATGATTCGTAAAGGCCATTCTAGCCCGGATCACCCGGCGATTGCACGGAAAGAACAATGTTCTCCCTCTCGTGCGAGGGGCGGAGTCACGATGGTTTCACCCACGCGCGCCGTCCCGGGACAGCGCAACGTCCGCGCCCGTCAGCGTCGCGCGCAGGCGCAGGGGGCGAAAAGCGGATGAACGCTGTTTTCCGGATCGCTCAATGCGACAGGGAAATGATAGCCGGCGTTCCGGTCGAGCCGGTCACAATTGCTCCCGTCATCGATCTCCCCGGCAGCCTGGCCGGGCGCGACGGGCCAATCTCGACCGCGCCGGTATACGCCACCGCATGTCCGCCCAGAGTCGCGCCCCTCAGGGTGACGAGGTAGGTTCCTTCGAGAAAGGCGCTGCCGTCGGCGCGTTTCAAATAGCTGTAGCCGGAGCTTATGTATTGGCCGTAATTTGCGGCGACCGTCACTCGGCCGGTTCCCGGCTCTGTCAGCTCGACGCTGGAGAGCATTATCGGGTCGCTGAAAACATGGCTGAGGATCAGATAATCCGCCTGGCCGGCGGCGGGCGCCCATTGATAGGCGCGCCGTATGGCGCCCTGGGGCGCGAAATAGCTGTTCTTGATGAGGAGCCTGTCGCCTGTCTGGATATCCGAGCGCGGATAGGCGACCGCCGCGAGAGACTGGGTGGTGGCGAAGCTCTTGTATGACCAATACGCCATGCCCGGAGGCGCAATCGAGCCGGCCGACGCCGGCGGCCAGCTCGTGCCGAAACTGTTCTGTATCAGGAGGGCTCCCGTCCGACCGGGGACGCCGACCTTGTCGTCATAGCCGACGACCAATTGCCCATGGCCGGAGTTCGGCACGATATTTGTTTCGTAGATCACGCCGTTCCTGAACTTCACCTTTTTGCCGTAGCCGCAAAGGACCCTGCCCGAAAAAGCAACGGCTTGCCTGTTCGCGACATATTGTTTGATCCGCTCTATCGCGTTTGCGTCGCCCTTTATCTTGATCGTCGCGTAGCTGCCAATTCGGAAGCGCCGCATGTCGGGATAGCTATTCGGAAAATCCGCCTGATACTGGATTGCGTCCAGATAGGAGCAATAGGGCCTGTAAGGCACGCCCTGCCGCGTGGGCGCGCCATTGGAAACCAGCTGAGCGAGATAACCGAGCGCCAGAGAGCCTTGGGGACAGCTCCTGCCTTCCTGCTTGTGCGCCAGCGCATAAAGAAAGGCCGCGCTGACGGAATTCTGCGGGAACTTCGGATCCCATTTCAGCGAGCCGTTCGCGTTGCGAGCCGCCGTATAGGAGCCGAGGCCATAGCCGAATGATTGCGCCTCGCAGCTGCCGGGCGATCCGGGCTGCGTCAGCGTTCCCTGCTGGGCGACGGCCGGCAGATTTCGGAGAAATGATTTCTCGGGAAGGATCGGCGCGAGCGGAGGATCGAGCAAAGCCGCCGGCGGCAGCGCCTGCACGGCCTTATTGAACTCGGTGGAGTCGAGGAGCGATCCGAATTGCGCCGAAGACTCGCACAGGGGGACGACTTCAGCGCGGGAACCGGCGGCGAACAGAAGGGCGAAACAGGAAGCGCAGGTAAAAGCCAATGCGCGATAGCCTGTGGATTTTCTCATGATCTCAGCCCCGCGAAGAAAATCGAATTAACGAACCTGCCCCTGAAAAAGTTGCGACTTTTCTTCCCTTTTGGCAAGCAAGACCTGATTTTCGCTAACGATAGCCTTCCTCCGCGAGCACCTGCCTTACGGCGGGGCGCGTTTTCATGCGCTGGTAATGGGCGCGACAATTGGGCTGCAACGTCATGCCGATCTTGTCCGCCCAGAATTCGACATAGAAAAGCGCCGCGTCGGCGATGGAGAAGTCGCCCGCGACATAGGCGCGCCCCGCGAGTTCGGCGTTGACGGCCTCGAATGCGCTCTCGGCTATCGCGCGCCCTTCCGTGATGATTTCCTCGCGCGCGGCGCCATAGCGCTCGGGCGTGAAGACGCGGCGAAATCCTTCGCCGTGGATATGTCGCGTGCAGAATTCCAGCATCGCCCGCGCTTCCTGCGCGAGCGAGGGATCTTCGGGGAGCAGTTTGCGGCGCGGATGGTTTTTCGCCAGCCATGTCGCGATGCTGACGAAATCGGTCAGAACCAGCCCGTCGTCGCAAACCAGCGTCGGAATGGTTCCATTCGGATTGATCGCGAGATATTCCGGCGTCAAATGATCGCCGCGCGGCAGATTGAGCACATGGGCCTCGAAAACGAGGCCGATCTCCTCGAGCAGGATATGGATGCCGGTCGAGCAGGAGCCCGGCGTCATGTAGAATTTCATTTGCGGCGCCTTTCGGTTGCGGGCCTGTTGCAACCGGGGCGCCAGGGCGTTCAACGTAACGCTTCCTCCAGCGCTTCGAGGAAAGCGTCGCCATAGCGCGCAAGCTTGCGCTCGCCCACGCCATGCACCGACAACAGATCGTCGAGCGTCGCGGGGCGCTTCTCCGCCATGTCGATCAGCGTGCGGTCTGCGAAGATGACATAGGCGGGCACGCCTTCCTCGTGCGCGAGCTCCATCCGCTTGCGCTTCAGCGCGGCCAATATTTTGTCGCTCGACTCGTCGAGGCGCGGGGCCTCCTTGCGCATGCGTCCGCGCGGCGAGAGAGGATCGCTGCGCAGCATGATCTTCTCGCGACCGAGAAGAATGTCTTCGCCTTTTTCTGTCAGCGCGAAGCCGCCATGTTCCGCGCTCGCCGCGCGCAAGGCGCCGGCGGCGAAGAGCTGACGCAGGATCGAGGCCCACGCCTGTTTCGAATGTTCCTTGCCGACGCCGAAGGTCTTGATCGCATCATGTCCGTGACGCCGCACGGCTTCCGTCGCTTCGCCCGTCAGAACATCCGCGAGATGTCCGGCGCCGAAGCGCTGTCCGGTGCGATAGACGGCGGAGAGCGCCTTTTGCGCGGGGATCACGCCGTCGAAAACGGCGATTTTCCCGAGGCACACGTCACAGCGTCCGCAAGGTGCGGCTTCCTCCGCGAAATAGGCGAGGAGAGTCTGGCGCCGGCATGTCGGCGTTTCGCAAAGCATGGCGAGCGCGGAAAAGCGGTTGTGCTCGATGCGGCGGCGCTCCTCGCCGATTTCCTTCTCGTCGATGCGCCGGCGCCGAAACGCCATGTCGTCGAGGCTGTAGAGCGTCAACGTATCGGCGGGCAGTCCGTCGCGGCCGGCGCGGCCGATTTCCTGATAGTAGGATTCAACTGACGACGGCATGTCGGCGTGCGCCACGAAGCGGACGTCCGGCTTGTTGACGCCCATGCCGAAGGCGATCGTCGCCACCGCAATGATTCCGTCTTCCTGCAGAAAGCGATCCTGATTGCGATTGCGCGTCTCCTGATCGAGCCCCGCATGATAGGCGAGCGCGTCGTGCCCCTGATCGATGAAATAGGCGGCGAGGTCCTCCGTGCGCTGGCGCGAAGAGCAATAGACGATGCCGCTCTCGCCCTTGTGACTCTCGAGAAAGCGCGACAATTGCCGTCGCGGCTGATCCTTCAGCGCGAAGTTCAAAGCAATGTTCGGCCGATCGAAGCTGTGCAGAAATATCTGCGGCTTCGCCTGAAACAGACGCTGCGCGATATCGTCGCGCGTCGCGGCGTCGGCGGTGGCGGTGAGGCCGATCACCTGCACATTTCCCAGCGCCTCCGCGGCGCGGCCGATCTCGCGATATTCGGGACGGAAATCATGGCCCCATTCGGAGACGCAATGCGCTTCGTCGATGGCGAGTCGGCGCGGCGCCGCGCGGCGAAGCTCGGCGATGAGCCCGTCCATCAGCAGACGTTCGGGGGAGACGAACAAAAGCCGCAGATCGCCCTCGCGCATCGCGCGGCGCGCCTCGTCGTTTTCTTCCGTTGTGTTCGTGGAATTGAGCGTCGCGGCCGAAACGCCGAGCCCCCGCATCTGCCGCACCTGATCGCGCATGAGCGCGATGAGCGGTGAGACCACGACGGTCAGGCCCTGCTCGATGATCGCGGGAAGCTGATAGCACATCGACTTGCCGCTGCCCGTCGGCATGATCGCGAGCACGGGGCCGCCATCGAGCACGGCGGCGATGATCTCGGCCTGTCCGGGACGGAAGTCATCGTAACCGAAGACGGATTTCAGCAGCGCGCGCGCCTGCGGGGGAAGGGAGGGCATGGCGCTCGATAGCATGGGCGGCGGCGCCAGGGCGAATGCGCGGCCGGCGTCTAGCCAAGCAGCCTGTGAATAATCCAGCCCGCGAGGAGCGCCATCGACGTCGTGAAGACGGCCATTCCCGCCCAGACGGAAAATCCGGTGACGGCGCCGCCCTCCTTGAAGGTGTTGCGCAGGGATTTTCCAAGGATGACCCAAGGGGCCATGATTCCAATGATAATCGCGATCCAGTGCCAGCCCATCGACGCCCCCGATTTTGCCGGTCGCATATCATATCGCGCAGAACCGCGTCGATCATGACGCAACCGCTATTGCGTAATCCGTGATCAGACCCGCTCGATTCGGCCCGGCGTCACCTGCAACATCTCCGCGCGCCCTTGCAGCGACGCAAACAGCAGCGGGTCCGCGCCCGTCATCCACACCTGGCCGCCGAGCGATTCGAGCTCGTCGAACAGCGCCTCGCGCCGCTTCACGTCGAAATGCGCGGCGACCTCGTCGAGCAGCAGAAGCGGGGCCTTTCCCGTCATGGCCGTGACGAGGCGGGCGTGAGCGAGCGTGAGGCCCATCAGCAGTGCTTTCTGTTCGCCGGTGGAGCAGTCGCGCGCCGCCTCGTTCTTGGGGCCGTGGCGCACGGCGAGGTCGCTGGTCTGCGGGCCGGTGAGCGTGCGGCCGGCGGCGGCGTCGCGACGGCGCGTCGCGGCCAGCATTTCACGAAAGCGATCCTCGACGGCGAGCGCGGGCGCTTCCGCCAGCATGGTCTCTATCTCGCCCTCTATGGCGATTTCCGCCCATGGGAAGGGACTTTCGCCCCCGCTCGCGATGAGAGCAGAGAGTCGCGAGACGGTCTCGCGCCGCGCGGCCGCCGCCGCCACGCCGATTGAGGCGATTTCCTGTTCCGCGGCGTCCAGCCAGCGGCGGTCGGAGACGCCTTCCTCCAGCAGCCGGTTGCGGTTGCGAAGCGCGCGTTCGAGCCTGTTGACACGTGCGCCGTGATCGGCGTCGACGCCGAGCGCGAGACGGTCGAGAAAGCGCCGCCGTTCCCCCGCCGGTCCGGCGAAAAGACCGTCCATCGCGGGCGTGAGCCATAGCACGCGGATATGGTCCGCAAAGGCGCGCGCGGAGCCGATCGGCGCCCGGTCGATGCGAAAACGTCTCTCGCCGTCTTCCGTCAGCCCATGGCCGAGCTGCGTCGTGACGCCGCCCGTTTCGATCTCGATCGAGACCGCAAAACCGCCTGCGCCGTCCCGACGCGCGCATTCGGCGAGTTCGGCGCGGCGAAGGCCGCGGCCGGGAGAGAACATCGACAGCGCTTCGAGCACATTGGTCTTGCCGGCGCCGTTCTCGCCCGAGAGCGCGACCAGCCGCGCCTCGATGTCGCAGCGCGCCTGCGCATAGGAGCGAAAGTCGGAAAGCGTCAGCCGCCGCACGAGCGGCGCGGGGGGAGCGGCGCGGGTCATTGCGTCCGCTTTGCCACGACCGGCCGGCCGGGGCCAGCGGATCATTGGGGGCGCGAAACCTTCCGTCCGGCGGAGAGGAAGCTGAAACTGTGCGTGCCGACGAAGGACGCCATGACCGCCTCGATGACGGGATCGTCCGCGCCGTCGGGCGTGGACCAGTCGATGGTGAAGCTTGCGCCCGTTCCGCCGCGCACGTCGTCCTGAGCGATGACCACCTGTAGCGAGCCATAAGGCTTCAGATAGATCGGATCGGACAGGTAGTTTTCGATCAGTTCGCCCGAGCCGTTGCGGTATTCGATCTTCTCGACCGCGAGGACATTCGTGGCCGAGGTGTTGTGGATCGACAACGCCCCCGAGAAGTTGAGGCGCGTGACGCCCCCCTGGCCGATGAGCGTCGAGTGCAGCGGCACGAAGGTGCGCCCGCGACTGGCCATTTTCTGCGCCGGCGCGGGAGCCGTGGCGTCGGGACTGACGATGACGGGCTGGGGCGCCGGCTGACGCGCCTGCGCGGGGCCGGGCGCAGGGAGCGCGACGGCGACAAGGCCGAGCGCGAGAATTCGCAGCCATAGGCTCGCCGACATTGCGCGCACCGTCTGTTTTGAACTAAGGCGTATGGACGCCGGACGGCGACCCCGCAAACATTATCACCTTGTTGCGAAAGGTCTAAACGAAATGTCGTTCGCCACCGCGGAATTTCGGGAAGCCGTGGTTTTCCTAGGCGCCGCGGGCCTGGTGGTGCCGGCGATCAACCGTTTGAACGTCAGCCCTCCACTCGGCTTTCTCCTGATCGGGCTGCTCGTCAGCCCCTATGGCCTGGGGCGCCTCGCGGAGACGCATCCCTGGCTGGAGGCGCTGGTGATCGAGGACCAGAAGGCGGTTCACTTCGCCGCCGATTTTGGCGTGGTCTTTCTTCTGTTCATGATCGGTCTCGAACTGTCGCTCGAACGGTTGCGGTCGATGTGGCGCCTCGTCTTTCTCCTCGGCGGCGCGCAGGTGCTGATCTCGGCTGTCGTCATCGCGACAATCGCGGTCTTTTTCGGTTTCCGCTTCGACATCGCGGTCGTTTTCGGATGCGCCCTGTCGCTTTCCTCGACCGCCATCATCATGCATCTTCTGACCGAAAGCGGCCGGCTGGGAACATCCGTCGGGCAGACCAGTTTCGGCATCCTGCTGTTTCAGGATCTCGCCGTGGTGCCGATCCTGTTCGTGGTGGGGGCCTTCGCTCTCGACACTGGCGCGGTCGTCGCCGAGATGGTCTCCGCCGTCGGCAAGGCTGTCCTCGTTATCTGCCTGATCCTCGGGCTCGGCCGACTCGTCGCGCGGCCCCTGTTCAGGACTGTCGCGAGCACGGGAAGCCGCGAGCTTTTTCTGGCCGTCGTCCTTCTCACGATAATCGGCGCCGCGGTGGCGACGGAGGCCGCGGGGCTGTCGGCGGCGCTCGGCGCTTTTCTGGCGGGGCTGCTTCTCGCGGACACCGAATACCACCACCGCATCGCAATCGACATCGAGCCGTTCAAGGGACTCCTGCTCGGCGTGTTCTTCGTCTCCGTCGGCCTGAGCATCGACCTCGCGGAGATCGTCGCGGAGCCGGCGCGGATATTGACGGCGGCCTTCGGCCTGATCTTCGTGAAGGCGCTCATCGTTTATGCGCTCGCCCGCTTCGCGGGAAAAGAGTCCGGCGTCGCTCTGGAGATCGCGATGCTCCTCGGACCGGGCGGCGAATTCGCTTTCGTCGTCGCCGACATGTCCTTGACGACCGGCGTCTTCTACGAGGACACGGCGCAGTTCATGCTGATCATCGTCAGCATCACCATGGCGATGGCTCCCTTGCTGGCCATGGCCGCGCGGCGGCTCGCCGCCTATTTCGGCGCGTCCGGAGTGGCGACAGAAACATTCGCCGATTACCCGGACCAGATTTCCGGCCATGTCATCGTCGTCGGCTATGGACGCGTGGGGCAGGAGATCGGTCAGCTGCTCGACAGCCAGAGGATCCCGCATGTCGCTATCGACCTGGACGCGCTCCGGGTCGCGGCGCTGCGCGAGGCGGGGCTGGCGATCTATCACGGCGACGCGCGACAATATGAAATTCTGGAGCGCCTCGGCGTGCGCAGCGCCGCCGCGCTGGTCGTCACCATGGACGATCCCAAGACCGCGCTCCAGACCGTGATCTCGGCGCATCGAGATTGGCCCAAATTGCCGATCTATGCGCGCGTGCGCGACGCCGTTCATGCGAATGCGTTTCTCGACGCCGGCGCGAAAGAGGTGATCCTGGAGGCTCGGGAGGGGGCGCTTCAGCTCGGCGAGACCGTCCTCGTCGGCGTCGGTCTGCCGGAGGACGCCGCCCGCGACCTCGTGGCGGAGCGACGCGCGATCCTCCAGATGGCGCGGCCGAACGCTGGCGCTGCCGTTCTATAGGACCGGCGCGACGCTTTGGCCTTGCCGGTAAAATCTGTATTCTCCCGCGCGCAGCGAGCGGGGGAGCGGCGCGTGGCGGATTCCGGTGCAACACATAGGCTTGTCGGCAAGCGCATTTTGCTCATCGTCGGCGGCGGGATCGCGGCGTACAAGTCGCTCGATCTCGTGCGGCGGCTGCGCGAGCGCGGCGCGCGCGTCCGCGTGGTGATGACCGCCGCCGCGAAAGAATTCGTCACGCCGCTCGCTTTCGTCAGCCTCACGAACGAAAAGGTTTACGACAATCTCTTTTCGTCCACCGACGAGCAGGAGATGGGCCATATCCAGCTTTCGCGCGAGGCCGATCTGATCGTCGTCGCGCCTGCGACCGCGCATCTCATCGCGCGCGCCGCGCGGGGCCTGTGCGACGACCTCGCAACGACGCTGCTGCTCGCCACCGACAAGCGCGCGCTTTATGCGCCGGCGATGAATGTGCGCATGTGGCTGCATCCGGCGACGCAGCGAAACGTCGCGGCGCTGCACGCCGACGGCGCCTGGTTCGTCGGGCCGAATGCGGGCGAGATGGCCTGCGGCGAATATGGTCCCGGCCGCATGAGCGAGCCGTTGGAAATCGTCGCGGCGATTGAAGCGGCCTTGGCGCAGGAAACGCGCCTGCCTTTGCCCGAGGGCGTGACCCGGCGCGGCGCGGAAGGTCCGCTTGCGGGCCGCCATGTGATCGTCACGTCGGGCCCCACGCATGAGGCGATAGACCCCGTGCGCTATATCGCCAATCGCTCCTCCGGCAAGCAGGGCCACGCCATTGCCGCCGCGGCTGCGACCGCGGGCGCGCGCGTGACGCTTGTCTCCGGTCCGGTGCGTATCCCGGATCCACAGGGCTGCGAGACCATTCACGTCGAGAGCGCGCGCGAAATGTTCGAGGCCGTGCGGAGGGCCATGCCGGCGGATGTCTTCATCGGCGCGGCCGCGGTCGCGGACTGGCGCGTGGAGGCGGCGGCGCATAAGATCAAGAAAGAGCAGGGGGCGGCGGCGCCGGTTTTCACGCTCGTCGAAAATCCCGACATTCTTGCAAGCGTCGCGCGCGGGGAAAGCCGTCCGCGCCTCGTCGTGGGGTTTGCGGCCGAGACGCGCGACGTGATCGTCCATGCGCGCGACAAGCTTGCGCGAAAGGGCTGCGATCTCATCGTCGCCAATGACGTCGGCGAAGGGACGGGCACATTCGGCGGCGAGACCAATGAAGCGCATCTCGTGACGCGCGAGGGCGTCGAAAGCTGGCCGCGCATGGGCAAGGAGGCGGTGGCGGAACGTCTCGTCGCGCGCCTTGCCGACATTCTTTCGCAAAGCGAGGCGAAGTCATGAAAGTAACGATCCGTCGGCTCACCCATGGCGAAGGCCTGCCGACGCCCGCCTACGCCAGCGCCGGCGCCGCGGGGCTCGATCTCTACGCCGCGCTTCCGGCGGGGCAGAAGCTGGTGCTGGAGCCCGGCGCGCGCGATCTGATCCCGACCGGGATCTCCATCGCCCTGCCGCCGGCCCATGAGGCGCAATTGCGCCCGCGCTCCGGGCTTGCCGTCGAATTCGGCGTCACGGTGCTCAATTCGCCGGGCACGATCGACAGCGACTATCGCGGAGAGATCAAGGCGCTGCTGATCAATCACGGCGGTCAGCCATTCGAGATCACGCGCGGCATGCGCATCGCGCAACTCGTCATCGCGCCCGTCTCGCATGCCACGCTCATCGAGACGACCGAGGAACTCGACGAGACGGCGCGCGGCGCCGGCGGCTTCGGCTCCACGGGATTCGGCGGAGCCGGCGAAGAATGAGGCTTCTGCCGCGTCCCGCGCGTTTCGCGCTGATGGCGGCGCTCGACGTCGCCCTGCACGCGCGCGGACGCCCGGTCCCGTCCAAAGAGCTTGCGGCGCGGCACGACCTGCCGCCGCGCCGGCTGGAGACGCTGCTGCAGGCGCTCGTTCGCGCCGGAATATTAAAGAGCGTGCGCGGCCCGGCCGGCGGTTATGAGCTGGCGCGCGAGCGGCGCCGACTTTGCGTCGGCGAAATCGTGCGCGTCGCCCTGCGCGCGGAGGAAGAGGATGAGACCCAGTCGCCGGCCCTGCTCGCCGCAGTGCTGGAGCCTGTGATCGCTCAGGCCGAGGAAAGCGCGCTGGCGCGACTCGACGAGATCACGCTCGAGGATTTGTACGCGCGCGCCATTGCGCAGGGGTTCGGCGAAAGGCGGGACGCGCGCGGCGATTTCGATATATGAAGCGCCCCGAAGCGCTCGTGAACAAGGAGGCCGGCGTGAGCTACGAGACAATAGAAACCGAGACGCATGGACGCGTCGCCCTGGTGCGGCTCAACCGCCCGCAGGCGCTCAACGCGCTCAATGCGCAGCTCATCGCCGAGCTCGACGCCGCGCTGATGGCCTTCGACGCCGATGACGGAATTGGCTGCGTGGTGCTGACCGGCTCCGAGAAAGCCTTCGCCGCCGGCGCCGACATCAAGGAGATGAAGGACAAGTCCTTCGTCGACGCTTTCCTCGGCGACTTCATCGGCCGCTGGGACGCCGTCGCGCGGGCCCGCAAGCCGATCATCGCCGCCGTCTCGGGATTTGCGCTGGGCGGCGGCTGCGAGCTGGCGATGATGTGCGACTTTATATTGGCGGCGGACACGGCGACCTTCGGCCAGCCGGAGATCAAGCTCGGGGTGATTCCCGGCGCCGGCGGCACCCAGCGCCTCACCCGGGCGATCGGCAAGGCCAAGGCGATGGACCTGGTGCTGACCGGCCGGATGATGGGCGCCGAGGAAGCGGAGCGGGCGGGGCTCGTCGCCCGAATCGTGCCGGCCGCCGACCTCGTCGCCGAGGCGCTGAAGGCGGGCGCGGCGATCGCCGGCATGCCCCTTCCGGCCGTGATTGCGGCCAAGGAAGCCGTGAATAAGGCCTTCGAGACGACGCTCGCGGAGGGCGTGAAATTCGAGCGCCGCCTGTTCTACGGGCTTTTCGCGACAGAAGATCAGAAGGAAGGCATGGCCGCCTTCGTGGAGAAGCGGAAGCCTGCGTTCAAGAACCGCTAGGGAACGCCATTGACGAGAGCCCTGACCCACGCTTATAACCCGCCCGACTTGGCCGCGAATTCGCGGCCGCAACGGTTTTCGGCGCCCATCGGTCGCCCCCGCACCCTCGAGGATAGATAGAACATGGCCAATACCAGTTCGGCCAAAAAAGCCGTTCGCAAGATCGAGCGCCGCACGGCGGTCAACCGCGCTCGTCGCAGCCGCATGCGCACCTTCGTGCGCAAGGTGGAGGAGGCGCTCGCCGCCGGCGACGCGACGCTCGCCTCCGACGCGCTGCAGAACGCCGTGCCGGAAATGATGCGCGCCGCTCAAAAGGGCGTCATTCACAAGAACACCGCCTCGCGCAAAGTGTCGCGTCTGACAGCCCGCGTGAAGGCGCTGTCCGCAAAGGCATAGATCAGCGCCTGCATAAGCGGGTCATGATCTTGGCGCTCGTAACGGCGTCACCTTCGTAATATTCAAAAGGCCCGGCTTCGCCGGGCCTTTTTGCATTCGCTGTTCACTCGATTTGAAGCGATGCACATCGATGACACAGCGATTAATTTTTTTTCGCGCAGAAATCGCGCGCACTCGAAAAGCCCCCGATTCAAGCTCTTGTAACCAAGCCGCCGGGACCGGTCCGCCTCGCCCCACTTGACAGGATTTGTCAGCATTGGTCCTTGATCCAGAAGCTTGGCCGTATACAATTTCAGATGCGCGCGAGGCGCATTTTTTAATGAGCGATGAATCATCAGCTTACAATGCGAATGATGCAAAAATCTGAATTTCGGTCAGCGGAAGCGCGATGAAAGAATGTCGCATCGTCGATGAGCGTCGTTGCGCGAATGGGGTCGCGAGTGTAGTTTCATATCCGTCGAACGAAAGCGGTCGGCGTCGAAACACAAACCTGGGACGGAGCGCAAATGGAGCGACGACTTGTCGATATCCAGCTTCGAAATTTCTCGGTCTTGACGCCTAATCGCATTCCTACCCGTTCGATCTGAATTCAAGTGATCTGTTCGCAAGGGCGTAAGTAAGCGTGCGTAACCTGGCGAAGCGCAGAGCTCCGGAACCTTCACGGTTTCGGAAACTGGGGGTTTGTCATGACTGATCGACTGCTAGCCAAGATCGTGGGCGAAGCGTTGGAATCGCGTACAAACTCTGTGGGGCATGCAACCGCGCCGACTTCGGAATTGAATTGCTCGAGCGGAATGGCTTCGGCCGATTCCGGCGGTTTTCCACTAGGTCCGCCGCAAAAATAAGACGGCGTTAAACGCCCGTAAGGGCGTCATCTGAGAAACAAAAACTTCGAACGAACGTGCGAGGGGCGTTGTGCGTCGCGCGTTCCGTGTCGCAATTTTTCATGAGAAGGCCACATATGTCGGATCATCGCGAAGTTTCGGTTGGCGGCGGAATTTCGGTCGAAGACCAGTCCCGTTGGGAGCGCGTGAGACAAAGGCTGCGCGCAGAACTCGGCGACGCGGTATACAACTCCTGGTTCACGCGGCTCGAACTGGAGCGCGTCGACGACAAGTCGATGCATCTCACCGTGCCGACGAAATTTCTCAAGAGCTGGGTGCAGTCGCATTACGCGCCGCGCATCAAGGCGCGCGTGGCGAATGAATTCGCGGCGGTGGAGCGCGTCGTCATCGACGTGCGCTCGTCAGCGCGCAAAGCGAAAGTGCGCGAAGGCGCCGCGGAGCACGAAAACAACGCGCCTGCGTCGCTTTTCGCAGACAAGGCGTCGCCGGCGCCATCACAGGAATCTATCGACGGGGCCGCGTCCGTTCGACGCGCTGCGCGTTCTGCGCCGCGAACGGACAATGAAACCTTCATCGGTTCGCCGCTCGATCGTCGTCTGTCATTCTCGACATTCCTCGTCGGTCCGTCGAACCAGCTTGCTTACGCCGCCGCCTGTCGCGTGGCGGAGGCGCGTCCCGGCGATGCGCCGATCTTCAATCCTCTCTATGCCCATGCGGCGGTCGGCCTCGGCAAGACGCATCTTCTGCAGGCCCTCGCGCATGCGTCGAACGACAATCGTCGTCGCGCGATCTATCTCACCGCCGAGCGCTTCATGAGCGGCTTCGTGTCTTCGCTCAACGCGCAGACGTCGATTGCATTCAAGGAGCGTCTGCGGGCGATCGACATGCTGATCATCGACGATGTGCAGTTCTTGCAGGGCAAGTCGATTCAGCAGGAGTTTTGCCACACGCTCAACGCGCTGATCGACGCGGGCCGCCAGGTTGTCGTCGCCGCTGATCGTCCGCCGTCCGAACTCGAGACGCTCGACGAACGCGTGCTGTCGCGATTCAAAGGCGGGCTGTGCGTGGACATCGGTCCGCTCGACGAGTCGCTGCGGATGAAAATGCTGAACGCGCGCATCGCCGCCGCGCAGGAGTCGCAGCCGGGATTTCACGTGCCGCCGGAGGTTGTCGCCTATGTCGCGCGCACGATCGTCACAAACGGCCGCGACCTCGAGGGCGCCGTCAATCGACTGCTTGCGCATGTGACCCTGAACGGCGCGCCGCTGACGATCGAAACAGCCGAGACGGCGATCCGCGATCTCGTGCGTTCGCAGGATCCCAGGCGGGTCAAGATCGACGACATCCAGAAGCTCGTCGCGAGTCATTACAATATCTCGCGCGCGGATATTTTGTCGTCGCGCCGGACAGCCAATGTCGTGCGTCCGCGTCAGATCGCAATGTATCTGTCGAAGGTGATGACTTTGCGTTCGCTGCCCGAGATCGGCCGTCGCTTCGGCGGACGCGATCACACGACCGTGCTGCATGCGGTGAGAAAGATCGAGGAGCTTGTGTCCAAGGACAAGAGCCTTGCCGAAGTCATCGAGCTGCTCAAGCGGATCCTCAGCGAGCAGGTGTAAACTGCTCGCTACTTGCCCGTCTTCACCATTGTCCATAGCCGCGTCATCAGCTTCTGTGCAGGCTGATCGGCGGCGGTGACGGTGAACAGACGGCGCATCGTCGCTTCATTGGGATAGATCGACGGATCGTCGGCGATCGATTTGTCGATCAGCGCGCGCGATGGCCCGACGCCATTGGCGAAATTCGTCGCATTGGTGTTGCGCGCGGCGACATCGGGACGCAGCAGATAGTCGATGAATAGATAGGCTTCGTTGAGATGCGGCGCGTCTTTCGGGATCGCGAGATTGTCGAGCGACATCAGCGTGCCTTCGGCGGGCACGACATAGGCGATGTCCACGTCGGCGCCGGCTTCGCGCGCGCGGTTGCGCGCCTGCAGGCTGTCGCCCGCCCAGCCGATGGCAAGACAGATGTCCCCATTCGCCAGCGCATTGATATATTCGGATGAGTGAAATTTCTTCACATATCTGCGCAATGGCGCGAGGAAATCCGCGGCGCGGCGCAGATCGTCGGGATTTTTGGAGTTCGGATCGAGCTTCAGCATGTTGAGCGCGATCGAGAACATGTCCTCGGGACTGTCGAGCACATAGACGCCGCAGTCGGCGAATTTTTTCAGCGCCTCAGGACGCAGCACCTGCTCCCAGCTCGTGATCGGCTTGCCGATGCGCTGCTGAATTTTCGCGACATTGTAGGCAATGCCGGTCGTGTACCACATGTAGTTGATGGCGTGCGCGCTGCCCGGATCGTAGCGCGAAAGCTTGCCGTCGATCTCCGGCCAAATATTTGCTGCGTTGGCCAGACGCCTGCGATCGATCGGCTGCAACACGCCGGCCTTTATCTGGCGCTGCAGGAATGTCGCCGAGGGCACGACGATGTCATAGCCCGTATCGCCGGCAAGGAGCCGAGCCTCGAGCATCTCGTTGGAGTCATAAGTGTCATAGATGACCTTGACGCCGGTTTCCCGGGTGAAATCCTCTAGCACGCCCGGGTCGATGTAGTCGCTCCAGTTGAAAATATTGACGACGCGCTCCGCGCCGGAGGCGGGGATAGCGACGCCAGCGATTGAGAACACCAGGACGGCGAGCAGTTTCTTCATGCGGCGGGCCAGTTGCGGGAATGCGGCTGGTCGCCGCGAGATAACCGGCGAAGATTACCACGCTTGCCGGCGATTTGGCGACGCGCCATGCTGGCCGTTCACCGCTTCGCAGATGGAGAGAAAGGGATGGAGTCTTCCGAGCTCCTCAATTCACGCCCCGAGATGACGCGCTGCGTCACGCGCGGCGCGCGGCGCTATCTTCGCGCATGCGGCTTTGCGGTGATCGCCGAATTGCCCCTGCCGAACGGGCATCGCGCCGATCTCGTCGCCCTTTCCCCGGATGGCGGGTTGCGAATTGTCGAGGTCAAGTCGAGCTACGCCGACTTTCGCGCCGACTCGAAATGGACCCGCTACCGCGATTATTGCGACCGATTCTATTTCGCGATTCCGATGGAGCTGGACGCAGGGATTTTCCCGGCCGACGCCGGCCTCATCGTCGCCGACGCGCATGGCGGAATGCTTGAGCGCGAGGCGCCGGTCCTGCGGCTCGCGCCCGCGAGTCGTCGCGCCATGCTGGTTCGTTTCGGCGCGCACGCAGCCGAGCGCTATTGCGCGCTCGCCTTTCGGGATGAACAGTTCTGATCGACTGGAGCGCGATCAGGAAAAGCGCGCGCGGCATTCCGTCCGCACTCGCGACAACACATGCAAGAATGCGAACCCGGCAAATCCGGGTTCGCGTCAGCGTGGCGCGCGCTTGGCCAGAATGCGCTGGAGCGTGCGGCGATGCATGTTGAGCCGACGCGCCGTCTCCGAGACGTTGCGGTCGCAGGACTCGAATACGCGCTGGATGTGTTCCCAGCGCACGCGATCCGCCGACATCGGATTTTCCTGCGCGTCCGGCTTGTCGATCTGCGTCGCCATCAGCGCATGATAGATTTCGTCGGCGTCGGCGGGTTTCGCGAGATAGTCGAAAGCGCCGAGCTTCACGGCCGTCACGGCCGTGGCGATGTTGCCGTAGCCTGTCAGAATGATGCCGCGCGCCTCCGGACGCGACGCCTTCAGTTTGGAAATCACGTCGAGGCCGTTGCCGTCGGCGAGGCGCATGTCGATGATGGCGAAGGCGGGCGGCGAGGATTCGAGCGCCGCAAGCCCTTCGGCGACCGTTTCGCATGGCGTCACGACAAAACCGCGCGACTCCATTGCGCGTGTCAGGCGCGTCAGGAACGGCTTGTCGTCGTCGAGGATCAGCAGCGAGCGGTCGTCCGGCAACGCCGGCGTCGCCAGCTCTTCCGAGGTGACGGAATTATCCGTCGTGTCGTGGTCGAGGTCGCTCATGTCTTCCCGGGCTGTCTCTGACATTTTTCCCAACCTGATAATTATCAAATCTACTTTACCGGCTTCGCTGTGTCGATCATAGCGGTTTCGTTGGATTGACCGGATCCTGACTTTGCCTTGGCCGGAATGATTTCGAGCGCGGACCGGGGCCACACGACCCTGACGACGGCGCCCGTTCGCGGCGGTGAAACATTTGTGGTCTCCACCGTCGCGCCGGAGCGCTCCAGCAGCGTCTTGGCGATGAAGAGGCCAAGACCAAGGCCAGACTCCGCCTCATTCTTCGTCCGCCGTTCGGTCGGCCGTCCGCGCAGATAGGGGTCGCCCAGCCGGTCTAGGATCGCTGGCGAGAATCCGGGTCCGTCGTCCTCGATCGTTATGACGACCAGATCCTTCGTCCAGGCGGCGTCCACCCGCACGCGCGAGTCCGCGAAGTCGATGGCGTTTTCGACGAGATTTCCGAGTCCGTAGATGATTCCGGGATTTCGCGCGATGGCCGGAGGGCTCGAGGAGCCTCGTTTCGACACCTCCACCTTGACGCCAAATTCGCGCTGCGGCTCAATCACTTCCTCGATGAGCGTATCGATCGACTGCACGTTCATCATGCTGCCCTGGTCCTCGGCGCCCAGAGAGGCCAGTTTGGAGAGGATTTCGCGGCAACGCGCGGTTTCCTGGGCCAGCAGCGCGAGATCGTCGCGCAATTCCGGCGCGGCGCCGGTCGCGCTCTTTTGCAGCTCCTTGACGATCAGCGTGATGGTGGCGAGCGGCGTACCGAGCTCATGCGCCGCCGCCGCCGCCAGCCCGTCGAGCTGCGAGAGATGCTGCTCGCGCTCGAGCACGAGTTCGGTGGCGGCGAGGGCGGTGGCGAGCAGGCGCGATTCGTCCGAGACGCGCTGCGCATAGATGGCGATGAACGCCGCGCTGAGCGCGAGCGCCGCCCAGATGCTCGCGCGATAAAGGATCGGGAAGGACAGCTTCTCGTTCTCGTACCAGGGCAGCGGCATGTATTCGACGGTCAGAAAGGTCGCGACGGCGAGCATCGAGATGCCGAGGAGAAGCGTCAGATTGCGCGGCAGAGACACGGCCGAAATCGTCACCGGCGCAAGGAACAGCATCGCGAAGCCGTTGGTGAGGCCGCCGGTCAGATAAAGCAGAAAGCCGAGCTGGATGATGTCGTAGCCCAGCAGCACCGCCGCTTCGAGGTCTCCCAGACGAAAGCTGCGCGACGTGCCGTAGCGCAGGCCGAAGTTCAGTGTCGCCGAGGCGACGATGAAGACGAAGCAGAGACCGACCGGAAAATCGAAGCCCAGGAAGTAATAGACGGTGACGAGCGCAATGGTCTGGCCGGTGATCGCGATCCAGCGAAGGAATATCAGCGTATCGAGGCGCAAGCGGCGCGCATCGTCGTCATAGGCGTCACGGGCGGGGGCCATCGCATTTATCCTGTCAGTCGAGGCGCCTCATCAAAGCCCGACGCCGCGGGCGGCGCGCCAGAGCCGCCATTGCCGGCGCAACGGCGAGGGCTCCGCCGCTGTGCGCATCGGATCGTAATCCTTTCGCGCCATCCGCTCCAGAAAAAGCGGAACCGTCGCGGCCGGCAGCAGGGCCTCGCGGCCAGCGGAGAGGGTGGCGGCTTCGCGGCGCGCCTCGTCGTAATGCGCGCGCGCCGTCGACCGCAGCTCGGCGAGCGCAGCCCGCAGGCCGGGCGAATCGGCGTGAACATCGGCGTGATGACGCGCAAGAACGTCCAGAGGGACAAAAGCGCCCGCCGGCGCGCGCAGAACGCGCGTAAGGCCGAGCGCGACGCCTGCCTCCTCGAATGCGCGGGACGCCGGCGCGCCGAGAATCCGCGCCGCCCAGCGCATCGGCCCGGCGACCGTCGCGCGACAATAGTCTTCGAGCGCCTCGAGCGTGGGCATCGGGTCGTCGTAGAGATCGAAAGCATGCGCGTCGGCCAGCGCAACGAATTCTTCGCGGGGCAGGGCGAATTGCGCAATCGTGTCGAGCAGCGCGTCGGCGATCGGATGGGCGCGCGCGCCTTCGCCGGTCGCCGCTTCGGTCGTCAGCGCGTCCGTCCACCAGCGCAGCCGCATCTCGCCGAGCAGCGGCTGTGTGACCTTGGCGCGCACGTCTCGCGCCTCGATCGCGAAGGCGTAAATGGCGTGAATATACTGGCGCGCGGGCTGCGGCGCGAAAAGGCAGGCGAGCCAGAGATCCCTGTCGCGCTCCCGCAGCAGCGCTTCACACTGGGCGTAATGCTCCTGCGCGGCGGCCATCAGACGGCGATCAGCAGCGCGCCGACCCGGCGGCCTTCGTCGAGCAGCATGTTGTAGGTGCGGACCGCCGCTCCTGTCGCCATGGACTCGCAGCCGACGCCCGCGTCGCGCAATCTGGCCCGGAGTGCGGAGGCGAGCGGCGCCAGATCCTTGCCCGTGCCGACGATGAAAATGTCGAGCCCCCCCGAATCGGACAGGGCGAAGTCGATCGTCGCGGCGTCTATGTCTTTCCAGTCCGTCGCCGCAATCGCCCTTATGCCGGTGGGCAGCGCGAGGATCGAGCCGCGATGCGACATATCGGCGAAGCGAAAGCCGCCGTTGCCGTAATCCTCGATCCTGTGTCGGCCAGGGACATAGCCCTGAGCGGCTGTCATGGCGCGTCTCGCGGCGATCAGCCCTGCTTCGGCCGGTTGCGCCGCGGCCCGGACTTCGATCCACCCTTCGACGCGGCGGATTTCGGCGCGGCGCGCCTGGGCGCCGGCGCGGCTGGGACGGGCGCGTCGCCGACGTCGTCATACATTGACACGAAGGATTCCGGCTGAAGCTCGATCTCCTGCTCCGGCTCGGCTTCCGGCTTCTGCTTCCTGTCAGCGTCCTCGTTGCGCAGGCCGAGATAGATCAGCATCGGCGAGCAGATGAAGATCGAGGAATAGGTCGCGACGAAAATGCCCCAGATCATCGCGAGCGAGAAGGATCGGATCACCTGTCCGCCGAAGATGACGAGCGACAGAAGGGCGAGCATAACTGTCGTCGCGGTCATGATCGTGCGCGGCAGAACGGCGTTGATCGACATGTCGATCATCTGCGCCGTCGCCATCTTCTTGTATTTGCGCATGTTCTCGCGAATACGGTCGAGAACGACGACGGTCTCGTTCAGCGAATAGCCGACAATTGTGAGAATCGCGGCGATCGAGGTCGTGTTGAATTCGAGTTGCGTGATCGAGAAGAAGCCGACCGTCAGCAGCAGGTCGTGCATCGTCGCGATGACCGCGCCGATGGCGAACTGCCACTCGAAGCGGAACCAGAGATAGGTCAGCACCGCGATGATCGACAGGACGACGCCGAGCGTGCCGGACTGCACGAGTTCGTTCGAGACGCGCGGGCCAACGACCTCGACGCGGCGCAGGTCGTAATCGGCGCCGACGGCGGCGCGCACGCGCTCCACCGCTTCCTGCTGTTTGGCGGGTTCGCCCTGTCCCTGCAGGCCGAAGCGCAGGGTGGCGTCGGCGGGGTTGCCGAAGGCCTGCACCTCGATGTCTCCGAGTTTCAGGCTCTCGCCGAGCGTGCGCAACGTGCCGACTTCCGCAGCGCCCGACTTGGCGCGCAGCTCGATGACCGTGCCGCCGGCGAAGTCGATGCCGAAGTTCATGCCCTTGAACACGAAGAGCGCGACGGCGATCAGCGACAGCACCGCCGAGAAGGGATAGCTCACGCGCCGGAAGCGCATGAAGGGGAATTTGGTGTTCTCCGGGGCGAGGCGCAGGAGTTTCATCGTGGTTTCGCCCTTTTAAATCGGCAGCTTGGTCGGACGCGCGTAGTGATACCAGACGGCGATCATCATGCGCGTCATGGTCACGGCGGTGACGATGGTGGTGAGGATGCCGAGCGCAAGCGACACGGCGAAGCCGCGCACCGGGCCGGAGCCTAGGAAGTAGAGGATCGCCGCGGCGACGAACATGGTGACGTTCGAGTCCACGATGGTCGCGAAGGCCCGGTTGAAGCCTGCGTCGAGCGAGGCGAGGATCGAGCGCCCGGCGTGATTCTCTTCGCGGATGCGTTCGTAGATCAGCACGTTCGAGTCCACCGCCATGCCGATCGTGAGCACGATGCCGGCGATGCCGGGCAGCGTCAGCGTCGAGCCGAGCAGCACGAGGCCGGCGAAGATGAAGGCGATGTGCACGAAAAGCGCGAGATTGGCGAAGACGCCGAAGACGCCGTAGGTGATCAGCATGTAGACCACCACGAGGCCGGCGCCCACATAGGCGGCGCGCTTGCCGGCGTCGATCGAGTCCTGGCCGAGGCCGGGGCCGACCGTGCGCTCCTCGACGATGTTGAGCTTCGCGGGCAGGGCGCCGGCGCGCAGCAGGATCGAGAGATTATTGGCCTGTTCGACCGTGAAATGGCCGGAAATCTGGCCCGAGCCGCCGGTGATCGGCGTCAGGATGCGCGGCGCCGAAATCACCTTGTTGTCGAGAACGATGGCGAAGAGGCGGCCGACGTTCTTCGAAGTGACCTCGCCGAACTTCTGCGCGCCGCGGATGTTGAAGCGGAAATTCACGACCGGCTCGCCGCTACGTTGCTGGTCGAAGCCCGGCTGGGCGTCGGTGAGGTCCTCGCCCTGGACCATGACCTGCTTCTCGATCGCGATCTTGCCTTCCTGATCGGTCTGCTCGAGCTCCTCGGTCTCCGCCGGGTTCTGCCCCGGTTCGGCGACGAGGCGGAATTCGAGTTTCGCGGTCTGGCCGAGGATCGTCTTCAGCTGCTCGGGGTCCTGAAGACCGGGCACCTGGACGAGGATGCGGTCGTCGCCCTGGCGCTGGATCGACGCCTCGCGCGTGCCGAGCGCGTCGACGCGGCGGCGAATGACCTCGATCGACTGATCGACCGCGCGGCGCAGCTTGTCGGTCACGCCGACGTCGGTGACGGCGATGCGAATCAGGCCGTCCGCCGATTCCTCAACGTCGAGCGGCGACGGGCCGCCGACGAGACGCGAGCTGAAGCTGTTCCTCAGCTGCCGGAATTTGGGAAGAACCTTCTCGCGGTCGGCGGCGTCCGCGATGCGCACCTGCACGCCGCGCGCCGTCGCGCCGATGCCGCCGGTGATCGCCACCTTCTCCTCGCGAAGAATGCGCCGGACGTCGTCGCGCAGGTTCCTGACCAGCGTGCTCATGACGTCCGGCCTGTCGACCTCGAGCATCACATGCGACCCGCCCTGCAAATCTAGGCCGAGGACGATCTTCGGCGGCTCCAGCCAGGACGGCAGCCGCGACTTCAAGGCCTCGTAATTCGATGGCGACAGCATGCTCGGCGCCACCACGAGGACGGCGGCGAGCGTCATCGCCACGATGGCAATGAATTTCCAGGTCGAGAATCGCAGCATCGTGTCGCTATTCTGTCAGAGTGATCGGGATTTTCCCGAAAAATCAGGATTTGGCTTTCGTGTCCGACGACCTCGCGGCCTTGCCGGACGCGGGCTTGGCCTCCGCGGCGGGCTTGGGCGCCGGCGCCGGAGCCTCCTTCACGGGCTCGCCCTTGGCGCGCACTTCGGCGATCGCCGTGCGGAGGAGGCGGACGCGGACGTTGGGAGCGATTTCGACCTCGACTTCGGCGTCGTCGATCGCGCGAGTCACCTTGCAGACGACGCCGCCGGTCGTGACGATCGTGTCGCCGCGGCGGACGTTGCGCAGCGCGGCCAGCTGCTCTTTCTCGCGGCGCGCGCGGGGGCGGATGACGAGGATGTAGACGATGCCCATCACGACGAAGATCGGGATGAGCTGAGCCATGAGGTCGGGCAGCGAGGGCGGCTGGTTCGGGTCGGGCTGGCCCGGGACCGCTGTTCCAGTTTGGGTGTTCGCGGTCGGAGACGTCGGCGGCGTCGGCGCGGCGGGGGCGGTCGGGGCGGGCTGTTCGGCTTGCGCCATGGCGTCCGGTATCAATTTCATCGCAGCGTCTCTTTTGGTCGGAGCGCGACGCGCGCGGCGGGCGTCGGGCAGGCGTCGGAACGGGCGCGGACTATAGCCGCTCACTTGCCGAAAGCAATGCCGGATGGCGCTGTTCCGCGAATGGCGCGCGGCGCGGTCGCGGATGGATGCGCATGAGAATTAATCGTTACGGAAAAGAAAGGTAATGCTTTAGCTTGTATTTGGGGAACGCCAGCGCGTGCGGAGAGTTGTCATGTTGCCGTGGCGGAAGCGTTTTGGCCGCAAATCGTGATCGGGGCGTGCGCCCGCTCACAGCGGAGGGGCGTGCGGGCCGAGTAGATGTGGCGTGCTCACGGATGTGCGTGTGAGCAAGTTTCTGGAGGAGTAACATGTTGCTTAAGAAGGTTTCTTGCGCGGCTCTCGTGGCCGGCGCCCTGATGTCGTCAGGGCCGGCGTTCGCCGGCGGCTGGCATGGCGGCGGCTGGCATGGGGGCGGTGGTTGGCACGGTGGTCACGGCGGCTGGCACGGCGGCGGTTGGGGGCATCATGGCGGCTGGGGCTGGGGCCGCCCCGGCTGGCGCGGCGGCGGCTGGGGCTGGGGCGGGACCTATGGCGGATACCGCGGCGGCTGCTGGCGCTGGTGGTATGGTCAGTGGGTTTGGGTTTGCTGATTACACAAAAGGGTTCGCCACTTCGTCTTCGTGAAGTGAGTATTCCCCTCCCCAGCGATTTTAGTTAATCGCTGGGGCTGGCAATTTTTACTATTATTTCCCATCAGTAATTTTTCTTAAGCATGTATTTGACAGAGGATCTGATGAATAAATATTTAAAATTTTATGAATTTTTCGAAGTTTAAGCTTGACCATTCGTTGACAATTCGTTGACAGTCAATGCGCTCGAGCGGGCGCAGGGACAATGTCGCGGCCCCGGCGAGTTCGAAGCCCTTAAAGGGCGGGCAGCAGGGGGGTAGAATAATGAAAAGCGTATTGTGTATCGGAATGGCGCTCGCATTATGCGCGGCGGCCCCAGTCGAGTCTTTCGCTCAGAACTGGCAACGAGGTAATCGCGGCGGCGGCCGCCCGGTCGGGTCCGGCAACACGTCGAACAGCACAGCCAATGACGTCGCCACCGGTGTGGGTCTTGGCCTCGGCGCACTCGCTGTCGGGGCGGCGCTACTGAATGGCGGCGGCGGTCATCGCCATCATGACGGCCACAGGGGCGACGGCTACCGGGGCGGTGGAGAATATGGCTACCGTGGCGACGGCTACCGCGGGGGCGGATATGGCCACCGCAACCACGGTGGTTACGGCGCATATGGCGGCGGCTACAATGGCGGCGGCTATCACAATTCCTACGTCCGCGGCGGGACAGGGCCCAGCCGTCCCTTGCGGGACTGGGAAGTGCCCAGGCCCGGTTCAGGTCGAATTACTCAAGCTCCGGCGTCCTACGCCGCCAGCGAGGGGTGGACCGGGTGCCGTAATTGGACCAACCGCTTCAGGGAGCCCTTCCAGCGCTGCTGCTCGATCCGGGGCGGCATCCGCTCCTGCTACGACCATTATTGACGGATTTCAGCGCCGCCGCGCTCTGGAGGCCCGAAGCTCGATTGCTCGATCGCTCGGCGGCGCCAACTGAAGGAGCCGGTTGGCGTCAATTCCCCAGTTCGCTGGCCAGCCGGCGCATGAAATCGACACAGGCCGCCAGTTCAGCGATGTCGATATATTCGTTGGGCTGGTGCGCCTGGTCGATGCGCCCGGGGCCGCAGACGACAGTGGGAACGCCCGCCTCCTGAAAATGCCCCGCCTCTGTGGCGTAGGGCACGGCGATGGTGCTGTTGCGCCGCGCAAGCCGCAGCGCCAGCGTCTCGGCGGCCGACCCCGGCTGGGGCGCAAGGCCGGGAATCTCGTTTTCCGTGATGGTTTCAACGCCCGCCTGCGGAAAACCGGCGAAGATCGTCTCGCGCAGCCCGTCGATATAGGTTTCGAGACGGTCGAGCGCGAGCGTCGGCCTCGCGCCCGGCAGCCCGCGGAATTCCCATTGGAACGTGCAGTCCTTCGCGACGATGTTGCGCGCCGTGCCGCCGTGGATGACGCCCACGTGAATTGTGGAATAAGGCGGATCGAAGCGCCCGGTGGGATCCCCGGCTGCGCGCAGCTCCGCGGCGATGCGCTCGAGCTCAACCACGAGCCGGCAGGCGACGTGGACGGCGCTGACGCCGCGATGCAGATTGGCGGAGTGGATCTCGAAGCCGGTCACATGGGTGCCATGCGTCGTGACGCTCTTGTGCGCGTCGGCGACCTGCATCGACGTCGGCTCGCCGACGATCACCGCGGCCGGCTTCGGAAGATCGACGCCGAGCCGCGCGATCATGTCGAGCGGACCGAGGCAGGTCGTTTCCTCGTCATAGCTCAGAAGAATATGGATCGGCCGCGCCAGCGCCGCCTTTCTGAAAACCGGGATCATCGCGAGCGCGACGGCGCCGAAGCCCTTCATGTCCACGGTTCCACGACCGTAGAGGCGGCCCGCCTCGCGCCGCATGGTGAAGGGATCGCTGCTCCAGTCCTGCCCCTCGACCGGCACGACGTCCGTATGGCCCGACAGCAGAACGCCGCCCGGCTCGTCGGGGCCGATGGTGGCGAAGATCGCCGCCTTGTCGCCCTTCGCGTTCGGCGCGCGGACGAAGGGGACGCCCTGCTGACGCAGATAGGATTCGACGAAATCGATCAGCGGCAGATTCGACTTCGAACTCTCGGTGTCGAAGGCGACCAGGCGGCCGGTCATCTCGATTGCGCGTTCGAGGTCGTCCATCAGTTCAACGTCGGACGCGAGAGCGGGCTGTCGAGGGAGAAGGCGGGAATTTCGACGTCGAAGGCTTCGCCCGAATCGGTGACCATCCGGTAGGCGCCCTGCATCAGGCCGGACGGCGTCGCGAGCGGACAGCCCGAGGCGTAGCGGAAGGTCTCGCCGGGCTCCAGCACCGGCTGCTCGCCGACGACGCCCGGACCGCGCACTTCTTCGCGGCGCCCATTCGCGTCGATGATGATCCAGTGGCGGGAAATGAGCCGCACGCGCACGCGCCCCAGATTGGCGATTTCGATCGTGTAGGACCAGAAATAGCGGTTCTCCGCAGGATCCGAGCGATCCGGCAGAAAGTCGGGCAGGGCCGTGACCTGAATGTCTCGGGTGATGGCGATATACATGATCCAGCAAACTTAGAACGGCTTTCTACAAAGGGGAATCTCTTTGTGCAGGCGCCCGCTGGCGCGTTTATGTACATAGCCAAGGTCGCGGTAGTGACAAATTTGACACAACGCAAGGATTTGAAGCCTGCGGGGCCCTCGCCGGCTTGGTTTGCGCCTGGCCTTGAAGGATAATTACCAAGTCGTTTTCAACGGGATCGAGAATGCGTCCTTCGGCTCTCCGCGCATTGCTGCTCGCGCTGGCAATGGTCTTTCAGACCATCGCCGGCGGCGTGAGCGTCGCGCACGCCGCGACGGGCGCGTCGCCGCAAGCGGTCTCCGGGCATTGCGATTTCATGCGCGGGCCGCATCACGGCGAGCCCGCCGGGAAGGCGGGGAGCCATGACGGACGGCACATCATGTGTCTGTCATGCCTGCTCTGCGCCGGACCGCCGACGGTATCAATCGATCAACGCACGGACATTGTCCTCGAGCGCCGCAGCTGCGCCGTCATCGGATTCACTTCGTCGGAGATCCTGCGGCTCGTTTCGCGCGCTGCGCAAACCAGCCGGGCGCGGGCGCCCCCTGCGGCCGCGTGACGTATTCGCGTCTGTTCATGCGCCCTGACCGGCGCGGACGCGACCCTGTTCCCCAAGCGTGACAGTATAGCGCCGCCTCGATGCTCGCGCAGTCCCAAATATCAGCTCCGCCGCCCGTGGAGTCGGCTCGTTCGCCCTTGTCGGGGCGGGCGCCGCTCGGGTTGCGAGCCGTCTGTGCTCAAGGAAACGCCCATATGACCCGTCGTTTACATTTACTCGCCGCCGCGTCCGCCAACACGCTCGGCCTGCTTCTCGCCTCGTCGGCGCTCGCGCAACAATCCTTGCCGACCATCGACGTCGGCGGCGCCCGCGGCCCGGCGCGGCAGGGCCCGTCTGCGCCTCGCCCGGTGGGCCCGGCCCGCGTCGCCGCCTCGACCCCGGCCCCCGCGCCTGTTTCGGCGCCGTCGGCCCCTCCCGGCTTCAGCCCCCGCAAGCTGGAGCTTCCCGTTTACCGCGACCCGACCGGCCAAACGTTCACGACCGTCAGTGGCAAGAATTTCGTCAATCAGCCGCTCGTGACCGTTCGCGAGTTGTTGCAATACAGCCCTGGCGTCTCCTTCAAGATGGGCAACGGTCCTCGTGACGTCGTCATCTCGATTCGCGGTTCTTCGGCGCGCAACGGCTTCGGCGTTCGCAACATCGTGATGCTCGAGGACGGCTTCTCCGTCACGCAGCCGGACGGCCTGTCGCGCACCGACCTGACCGATCCGCACGCCTATGCCGGCGTGGACGTCTATCGCGGCCCCTCGTCGGCCCTGTTCGGCAACTTCGCCAATGGCGGCGCGATCAACTTCCGCACCCGCACGGGCGCCGAAATCGACGGCGTCGAGATCGGCAGCGAATTCGGGTCCTTCGGTTATCTCAACAACTTCACCGCGATCGGCAAGAAGACCGAAAATGTCGACATCGCGATTTTCGCGAGCGACGTGCGCGGCGACGGCTGGACGCTCCACAACCGCTACGACACGCAGACCGTCAATGCGACGGCGCGCTGGCAGGTGACGCCGAACGATCTTCTGACCTTCAAATTCATCCACAACCAGCTCTATGGCGACCTCTCGTCCCGACTGTCGCTCAACCAGTACTACAACAATCCCTTCCAGGTCGGCTGTTACGTCATTCCGCCGCTCGGCTCGTCCACGCCGGGCGGCTATCTGGCCCGTTCCTATTGCGGCGGCGCGTTCGTCCCGCTCAATGGATTGAACGGGTCGGGCGGGGCAGGCTATCAGACCACCGCCTATCTCGCGGGCTTCAACCGAAACGACCGCCGCGACGTGCTCGGCCTGCGCTGGGAGCATGATTTCGACGCCAACACCAAATGGCGGACGCAGGTCATCTATGACGACAAGAACATCATACAGCCGACCGGCGCCACGGCCGCGCTGCAGGATGAGCCGGCTGTAAACGCCAGCACGGACATCACGCAGATCGGAACGCTCGGCGGCTACGAGGCGCGGCATTTCGCCGGCCTCTACTTCAACCGCACGCGCTATACGAGCTACACCAACAACACCCTGCCGGTCGGCAACGGCGCCACGGGCGCCCTGCAGTCGAAGCAGAATGCGATGATGCAAAACCTCGGCGCGCGCGGTCGCGAGGAGGTCGCGCTTTCCAAGGACCTGACGATGGTCCTCGGCCTCTCCGCAGAAATGACGAAGATCGCTGCCCTGCAGGACCAGTTCACCTATGTGACGAACGGCCCGGCCCTGGGGCAGATCGCGACCTGGCGCGGCATTCCGGTGAACAAGACCTATTGGAACTTCGGCCCGGAAGCCTCCGTCACCTGGCAGGCCACGCCGGAGTTGAGGACGCGTTTCCGCGCTTCGAGCGGTTATGGCACGCCCAATCCGGGTCAGTTGTTCGTGACTTCGCAAGGGCGTCCGGGGGCTAACGTCGATCTGAAGACGCAGCGCAATACGGGCATCGACATCGGATTCGACTGGAATCCGGACGAAACCCTGACCTTCAGCCTTACGGGCTTCCACGAGTGGTATCAGGACGAGCAACTGACCCAGTCGCCGGGCGCAGGCCTGCTGAACTATACCTTCAACGCCCCGGGCTCCGTGCATCGCGGCGTCGAGACGCAGGCGGACTGGCGTCCGCTCGACGGCTGGCGGGTGTTGGCGAATTACACTTACAACAACCAGATCTTCACGGATTTCACGGAAACGCTTGGCACCGCGACCCAAACCGGCTACTTCAACCGCGCTGGTTACAAGATCCCGGGCGTTGCGCCGCATAACGCCACGGCGCGTCTCGCCTATGATCACCCTCATGGCGACTTCAAGGGCTTGGGCGCCTTCGTCGAATACAACTACCAGAGCTCCTATTTCATCGACAATGGCAACGTGCTGACGATCCCGGGCTACGGCCTCGTCAACGCCAATGTCCATTTCGACCGGGAGATCGACAACTCCTGGCCGCTCAAGCACTTCACCGCCTATTTCGAGGTGCGGAACATCTTCGACAACAACTGGGTCGCGTCGGCCAACAACATCTCGAACACGGTCGCGCTGGTTAACGGTCTGGTTGTCCAGAACGGCTATTTCCAGCTGGCGCAATTCGGCACCGGCTCGATCTACGCCGGCAATCCGCGTCTCTTCCAGGGCGGCGTGAAGTTCAAGTTCTGACGCTTTGATGCGCCTCGGCGAGCAGAGCCGCTTGCCGAGGCGCTCGGTTTTTGCTTGTATTGCTCTCGCGCGCGCTGCGCGCGCAGTTCGCAGGTTTCCTTTCATGCGCCGCAATTGGCTGACCATTCTGCTTGTCGCGCTGGCTCTGACCGTGCAGGTCTTTGCGCCGGCCGCGGGCAATGTCGCCGTTGCGAAGGCGTTCGGGGAAGCCAGCGAATCGATCGATCTGTGCCTGAAGGCCGCGGGCTCCGCTGACGATCGCCAGCAGACCCCCGGCCAGCTCCACAGTCATCGGGACGCCTGCGCGCTATGTCAGGCCTTCTGTGACGGCTCGGCTCCGCTTGCAGCGCGACTCCTGTCTTCCGGCATGGCGCCGGTCCAATGGACCGCGCTCGACTGGACATTGGCAGACGGCGCACTGCCGACGCCTCATCACGAACATTCCCGACAGGCCCGCGCGCCGCCCTCCCTCTCCTGATCATCGCAACATCGAGCTGCTGCGTCGTCCCTGACCGCGTCCCGAACCGCGGGGGAGCGACGTGGCGATTGCAACGCCGCGTCAGACGGCGGATCAGGAGAAGATTCATGAACCACAGGCGACGGCCCAACGGCCGGGAGAACATCGTCGCGAGCAAGGCTCTCGAGGAATTGAAGACGCGCGAAAGCCGCGAGGCGGAGATGGCGACGCTCGCCGCGATCATCCCCGGGACAGCCGCATGGCGAAACAACAAGAGAGGCGCGATCCGTCTGATCGACCTCGAGCGGCGGGCGCGCTTTTCGCGTCTTTCGTTCGAAGCGGGCTGATTCCGCTCATGACGCAACGATATGCGTTCTCCGCGTCGGGCGGCATGGGCCGGCTGGGCGTCGCGCTGCTTTTGGCGGCTGCGGCTCTCTGGGCCGCGCTGCCGCTCGCGCCCGGCTTCGCCAAGCTCGGCGACTCGGGGAATGCGGACGATTCGTTTGCGTCCTTTTTCATCTGTTACGCGTCGGGCGCTCCCTCTCCCGACGCGCAGACGGGGCGGCCGGGCCCCAATCAGGACCGCAGCGGCGACTGTTTCATTTGCCAGCTCTCCTGCTGCGGCGCTGCGCCAATTGCGGCGCGGCCCGGTTCAGTCGGCGCGGCGCCCTTCCAGCGGACGACGACTCCCTGGATGGTGGCGGACCGCGCTGCGCCGACGCCCCGATCCCGTCTCTCCCACCGGCCTCGCGCGCCGCCGCTCGAACCCGCTTGACCCTCACAGGCGGTTTGCGTCGGCGACGTTTCTCTCCTTGCGCCGCCGACGCGAATTTCAGGCGTCGAAAAGCCGCCAATCGGCGGCGCGGGAGGAATGAAGCAATGGTTGAATTATTCTCGGGCGTGAGCCTCGAAATCGCCGGCGCGGTCCTGGCGGCGACTTTCTTTGTCGCCGAATGCGTGAAGCAGGAAAGCGTCGCTGCGTTGCGAATTGCGACGGCGCGCAAGCGCGCGCCGCGCTGAGGCGAAGCGCGGGCGCGGTCAGCCGCGCCCGACCGCCGCCAGCCCTGCCGCCAGATCGTCGACGAGGTCGTCGACGTCCTCCAGACCGACCGACAACCGCAGCATCCCCTCTGTGATGCCGAGCGTCGCGCGCGCCTCGGGCGAGAGGCGCTGATGCGTCGTCGTCGCGGGATGGGTGATGAGACTCTTGGCGTCGCCGAGATTGTTGGAAATCTTGATCACTTGCAGCGCATTGGCGAGCCTGAAGGCGGCCGCCTTGTCTTCCACGTAGAAACTCACCAGCGTTCCGCCGCCCAGCATCTGCCGTCGCGCCAGCTCCTCCTGCGGATGGTCCTTGCGGAAGGGGTAGAGCACACGCGTCACGCCCTTCTGCTCGGCGAGGAAGTCCGCGATCCTCGCGGCGCTCGACGCCTGCTGCGCGACGCGCAGGGGCAGGGTTTCGAGGCCTTTCAGCATCACCCAGGCGTTGAAGGGCGACATGGCCGGGCCAGTCTGGCGCAGGAAGTTATGAATGCTTTCCTCGATCAGCGCCTGAGAGGCGAGAATGACGCCGCCGAGACACCGGCCCTGACCGTCGATGTGCTTCGTCGCCGAATAGACGACGACGTCCGCGCCGAATTCGAACGGCTTCTGCAGCATCGGCGTCGCGAAGACATTGTCGACGACGAGCTTGGCTCCGGCGTTATGGGCAATGTCGGCGATCGCCTTCAGGTCATAGACGTCGAGCCCCGGATTCGTCGGGCTTTCGAGGAAGAAGAGTTTCGTCTCCGGCCGCACGGCGGCTTTCCACCGCGAAAGGTCCGCGCCGTCGACGAGTGTCGAGGCGACGCCCAGTCGCGGCAGCAGATCCTCCACGACATAAAGACAGGAACCGAACAGCGCGCGCGCCGCGACGACGTGATCGCCGGCTTTCACCTGCGCCAGCAGGCTCGCGGTGACGGCGGCCATGCCGCTCGCGGTGGCGCGGGCCGCCTCGGCGCCTTCCAGCAGACACATGCGCTGCTCGAACATCGCCACGGTCGGGTTCGAGAATCGCGAATAGATGAAGCCCGGATCATCGCCCTTGAAGCGCGCCTCGGCGGCTTCCATCGTCGGATAGGCGAAGCTCTGGGTAAGGAACAGCGCCTCCGACATTTCGCCGAAGGGGGAGCGCAGCGTCCCGCCATGCACGAGTTGCGTCGCGGGCTTCAGTTTCTTGCGCGGAGCGTCGGCGGACATGTCTTCTCCTTCCGGCGCGTGGACGCGCCATGACCCAAAAGCGCGAGAAATCTCGCGCCGCGGCGAAAAAGCGGGTTCCCTGCGGAAGACCCGGCCTTTTAGCGCTTTGTTTTTCGTGGCGGCAAGCCGGCCGGCTCAAATAACCACGAGGCACTAATCCGAAAACCCGCCGCCGCTGTCAATCGTCTCTTTGAAGTCGCCGCGCCGGACGGTAAGTCCCTTGTCGCCGCCTTCACGGGAAAGTTCGGCCGAATGACGAAGACCCTGCGCTTCCTTCTGGGAGATCAGCTGACGCGCTCGATCTCCGCGCTCGACGGAATTGATCCGGCGCAAGACGTTGTGCTGATGGCCGAGGTCGACGCCGAGACGCGCCACATTCGCCACCACAAGCAGAAGATCGCCTTCATCCTCGCCGCGATGCGCCATTTTGCTCAGGAGTTGCGAGCGGAGGGGCTTGTCGTCGATTACGTGCGTCTCGACGCCGCTGAAAACCGCGGCGACTTCACCAGCGAGCTGGCCCGCGCCGTCGCCCGCCACAAGCCCGATCGGATCGTCGTGACCGAGCCCGGAGAATGGCGGGTGCGCGAGATGATGCTCGGCTGGTCGGCGATGCTGGGGCTTCCGGTGGAGATCCGGGACGACGACCGCTTCTTCTGCTCGCGCGCGGATTTCTCCCGCTGGGCCGGGCGGCGCGAGACGCTGCGCATGGAGTTTTTCTACCGGGATATGCGCCGGCGGACGGGCCTGCTGATGGAGGGCGACGCGCCGGTCGGCGGCAAATGGAATTTCGATCCGGAAAATCGCAAGCCCCTGCCGGCGAAGTTTCGCGCGCCGCAGCGCCCGCGCTTTGCTCCGGACGATACGACCCGCGAGATCCTGAAGCTGACGGCGACGCGCTACGCCGAACATTTCGGCGATCTGGAGCCCTTCGGCTGGGCGGTGACGCGTGCGGACGCACGGATCGCGCTGGATGATTTCATCGCAAATTGCCTGCCATACTTCGGCGACTTTCAGGATGCGATGAAGAGCGGAGAGCCCTTTCTCTATCATGCGGTCCTCTCGCCCTATCTCAATGTCGGTCTGCTGACGCCGCGCGAAATCTGCGTCGCCGCGGAGCGCGCCTATCTCTCGGGAGCCGCGCCGATCAACGCGGTCGAGGGCTTCATCCGCCAGATCCTCGGCTGGCGCGAATATGTGCGCGGAATTTACTGGCTGCGTATGCCCGAATACGCCGAGACGAACGCGCTCGACGCGACGCGCCCCCTTCCATGGTTTTTCTGGTCCGGCGAAACCTCGATGAACTGTCTCGGGCAGGTCATCGACGAGACCCGCCGCCACGCCTACGCGCACCATATCCAGCGATTGATGGTCGTCGGCAATTTCGCGCTGCTCGCGGGCGTCGCGCCGCGCGAGATCGAGGAATGGTATCTCGTCGTCTACGCCGACGCCTTCGAATGGGTCGAACTGCCGAATGTTCATGGCATGGCGATCTTCGCCGACGGCGGCGCGCTCGCGTCGAAGCCCTATGCGGCCTCCGGCGCCTATATCAACCGGATGTCCGACTATTGCAGGAATTGCCGCCATGACGTCGCGGCAAAGGCCGGGCCGACAGCCTGCCCCTTCAATTATCTCTACTGGAATTTCTTCATCGAAAACCGCAGCCGGCTGCCGCGCACGCCCCGCCTCGCCATGCCGCTTCGCACGTTCGACGCGATGAGCGACGAGCGGCGGGAGGAGATCAGGCGCGACGCGGCGGCGTTTTTCGCGAGCCCCGAGATGGACCCGCGGCCGGGCAGGGGCTATGCGGAAAGCCAGAAGCGGCTGCCGCTCTGAAGCCGTGCTGGCTAGCCGCATGGCCGGGCTGTATGGTCGCGCAACCGAATTTTCGAGGGTCAGAGGTATCGATGGGCATGGCGCCTACAGGATCAGCGCAGGGCGGCGTGCTCTCCAGCCGACAGATTCAGGCGATGGCGGAAGCCGGCGCGATCCGCGTTTCCGCGCCGCTCGCCGCCGGGCAGGTTCAGCCCGCGAGCCTCGATCTGCGGCTCGGCCCCAAGGCCTATCGCGTGCGCGCGAGCTTCCTGCCGGGCAAGGACCGGCGCGTCGGCGACATTCTCTCCGCGCTCGCCTATGACGAGATCTCGCTCGATGGCGAGGGCGCGATTCTCGAGCGGGGCTGCGTCTATGTCGTGCCGCTGATGGAGGGTCTTTCCCTCGGCGCGGATGTCTCGGGCGCCGCCAATCCAAAGAGTTCCACCGGCCGCCTCGATATTTTCACTCGTCTCATCGCCGATGGCGGCGATCGCTTCGACGAGGTCGCGCCCGGCTACATCGGCCCGCTTTTCGCCGAGGTCTCGCCCCGCAGTTTCTCCGTGCGCGTGCGCATGGGCTCGCGGCTCAATCAACTGCGTTTTCGCGCGCGAGGGACGGATGCGGGGCAGGGGAGCGTCGTGCTGAACGACGCGGCGCTGGCCGAGCTGCAAAAGAAAGCGCCGCTCGTCGATGGCGAACTGAACCTGCGTGACGGCGTCGTGCTGCGGGTCGCGCTCGGCGCCGAGGCCTTCGGCGGAGTCATCGGCTATCGTGCGCAGAAACACACCGACGTCATCGACGTCGACCGCATCGGCGCCTATCGGATCGACGACTATTGGGATCGTCTGCCCGCCCGCGACGGCCGCCTCATTCTCGATCCCGGCGATTTTTACATCCTCGCCTCGCGCGAGCGCCTCGCCATCCCGCCCGACCTCGCCGCCGAAATGGCGCCGATGGACGCGGCGATCGGGGAGTTCCGCGTTCATTACGCAGGTTTCTTCGACCCCGGCTTCGGCGCGGCGCCGGACGGACGCCCGGGCGCGCGCGCCGTGCTGGAGGTGCGCTCCCGCGAAGTGCCGTTCATTCTCGAGGACGGGCAATATATCGGCCGGCTGGTCTATGAGCGGATGGCCGAGAAGCCGGAGGCGCTCTACGGCGAAAGTGGCGTGTCGAACTACCAGGGGCAGGGACTGAAACTGTCCAAGCATTTCGAGGCGGGATGATCGCCCGCCCCGCGACCTTCGCGTCAAGCGGAAGCAGGGCGCACTTCATAGATTCCGGCGAATTCCCTCTCGCCTTTTGGCGAATAGGAGGGCGCGCCGCTGCGTATGTCGCGCAGCTCGAGTCCGAAGTCGTGAAGCAGGGGGCAATCCAGCGATTGCGCCTGCGCCTCGGTCAATCTGTCTCCGATGGAAAGTTCGCGTTCCAGCGGACGCGCTTGCGGCGTTTTGCTGAAATCGGTGAACGCCTCGACTCGCTCGGGATGAGAGAAATCACGGGGACGATATTGCGCTGTCGCCATCTTGAGCCTCGTCGGCGGATCGGAAATGGCCGTGTCCGAAGACATGGTCCGCTTTTATAAACATCAAGCGTGTCTTTATATACACAAAAAATGTCATAACACGACATGGAAGTAAAGCCTATATTGAACAAGGAATTATGAGAATTTTGCAGCCCCTGTCCGGCGCTTCGGGCTGGTTTCCCACCTTTCGGCTGTTTTCCCGAACCCGGCGCCTCGCGCATGCGCGCGAGCGGCCCACTTGCGCGCGCAAAACGAAAGCGGTACAGAAACAATGTGCTTATGATCCGCGCGGGCGTAGTTCAGTGGTAGAACGACAGCTTCCCAAGCTGTATGTCGTGGGTTCGATTCCCATCGCCCGCTCCAAATCAAACTCCGCGCGCTGGCCGCGGCGCCGGTGTGGCGACCGTTGAGCCCCTGCGTCGCTACCCAAGGGCTCGCATTTTGGACGCCGCCTCCCACGCTCCCGCCGCGCCGCTCAGCGCCCAGGCTTCCGGCCCCCTTGCCGGTCGCGTTCGTCCGCCGGGCGACAAATCCGTTTCTCATCGCTCGATGATTTTCGGGCTTCTGGCCGTCGGCGAGACGCGTATCGAGGGGCTGCTCGAAGGCGAGGACGTGTTGCGCACGGCTCAGGCCTGCCGCCAGCTAGGCGCGAAGGTCGTTCGCCACGCTCCCGGCTCATGGAGCGTCTGGGGCGCGGGACTGGGCTCGCTCCTTCAGCCCACCGAGACGCTCGACTTCGGCAATGCTGGGACGGGTTCGCGGCTGATGATGGGCGTCGTCGCCGGCCATCCGATCGTCGCGCGGTTCGATGGCGACGCCTCGCTGCGCAAACGGCCGATGAGGCGAATCCTCGATCCTCTCGCGTTGCAGGGCGCGCAGGTGCTGGAGCAGGCTGAAGGCGGACGGCTGCCGCTTGTCCTCCAGGGCGCGAGCGAGCCCCTGCCGGTCGAATACAAGACGCCCGTCGCCTCGGCGCAGATCAAATCCGCCGTCTTGCTGTGCGGGCTCAATTCCCCGGGCCGCACGGTCGTGATCGAGGCCGAGGCTTCGCGCGATCATACCGAGAAAATGCTGGCGCATTTCGGCGCGAAGGTGACGAGCGAACCTTACGGAGCGCATGGCCGCAAGATCACGCTGGAAGGCCGGCCGGAACTGGTCGCGCGAGAAGTGCGCGTCCCTGCCGATCCGTCATCCGCCGCCTTTCCGATCGTCGCGGCGCTGATTGCGCCCGGCTCCGATATCGTCGTCGAAGGCGTGATGACCAATCCATTGCGCAGCGGCCTGCTGACGACGCTGCAGGAAATGGGCGCCGACATTACGCTAGGCAACAGTCGCGACGAGGGCGGCGAGGAAGTCGCCGACGTGCGCGCGCGCTTTTCATCGTTGCGCGGCGTGGATGTTCCCGCTGAGCGCGCGCCTTCGATGATCGACGAATATCCGATACTCGCCGTCGCTGCCGCCTTCGCGCAGGGCGAGACGCGCATGCGCGGGCTTTCCGAATTGCGCGTGAAGGAGTCGGACCGTCTCGCGGCGATCGCTGCGGGACTCGCGGTCAATGGCGTCGATTGCGAAATCGTCGGCGACGATCTCATCGTGCGCGGCGGCGCCGTGAAGGGCGGGGGCGTCGTCGAGACCCATCTCGACCATCGCATCGCCATGAGCTTTCTCGTCATGGGTTTGGCTTCGCAGAGCAAGGTGACGGTCGACGACGAGACGATGATCGCGACGAGCTTCCCCTCGTTCCGCGCGCTGATGGAAACACTCGGAGCGCGCTTCTCGTGAGCTTCGTCATCGCCATCGACGGGCCGGCGGCGTCCGGCAAGGGAACGCTTGCCCGCCGTCTTGCAGAGCATTACGGCCTGCCGCATCTCGACACGGGGCTGCTCTACCGCGCGACCGCCTGCGCGCTCATCGACGAAGGGCTGCCGCTGGACGATGTCGAGGCGGCGGTCGCCGCTGCGCGCGGCCTGTCGCTCACCGAATTTGAAGAGGATCGTCTTCGCGCGCGCGACATGGGCGAGGCGGCTTCCGTCGTCGCGGCCATGCCGGCGGTGCGCGCGGCGCTGATCGACATGCAGCGTAATTTCGCCGCGCGGCCGGAAGGCGCGGTGCTCGACGGGCGCGACATCGGGACCGTCATTTGTCCGGAAGCGCCGGTAAAGATCTTCGTCACCGCCTCGCCGGAGACGCGCGCCCAGCGCCGTGCGCTCGAACTCGCCAGTCGTGGCGAGGATGTGGATTTCCCCGCGATTCTCGATGACGTGAAGAAGCGAGACGCCCGCGACAGCGAACGCAGCGCCGCGCCTCTCAAGGCTGCCGATGACGCCGTGACGCTGGATACGAGCGATCTCGATCGCGAGGAAGCGTTCGCGGCGGCGCTGGAGATCGTCAGGTCGAGAGTGTCGGCAGCCGGCGCCTGAGTTAATCGCCCGCGGTGGAGCGCAGACCGACGGACTCGATTTGCCTGCGCGCCCATTGCAATCCCGCGGCGACGCCCTCGGCGATCGTTTCTATTTCGCCGGGACTGTGGTGGGGCGTCAGCTGAATTCTGAAGCGCGCCTCGCCTTTGCGCACGGCGGGGAACTCGACGCAATTGACGATCACGCCTTTTTCCATCAGGTATTTATAGGCCAGCCGCGCCACTCCCTGCGAACCCGCCGGAACGATCGTCATCGCTGAAACACGGCCGATCGTCGATACGCCGCTCTGCGACAGGCAATCCCTCAGAAACGCCGTGTTCGAGACGAGCTTTTTCCTCAGCGCGTCGCCTTCCTCCGAAAAGACGATGTCGAGCGCCGCGTCGATGGCGCCAAGCTGAGAGGGAATGAGATAATTGGAAAAAGTGTAGGACCCCGAATAGCCTTGAATTGCGCGCTTCGACGCGAGGCAATTCGTCGCCAGAAAGCCGCCGATCGAGGCGAATGTTTTTGAAAACGACCCTATTACGTAATCGACTTCCGAATAGGGGGCGGTTTCAGCGAGAGCGCCCTTGCCTCCGGGACCGAGGCAGCCAAAGTCATGTGCGACATCGACGAGCAGATGGGCGTCGAACTCCTCCTTCAACCGGATAATGGCTTCGAAATCCGGCGTGTCCGAATCCATCGAAAACAGGCCCTCAGTGACGATCAGTATTGCGCCATCCACGTCCTTCCTGCGAATACGCTCCAGTTTCCTGCGAAGGCTCGAAAAATCGTTATGCATGAACTGGTGGACGTTCGGGGTCGCCGCCGCGGCTCCATGCTGCAGGCAATTATGAGCGAGACTGTCGATGACGACATGGTCCCGCCTTCGCACCAGTCCGTAAATAATGCCGTAGCCAGCCGCCCAGCCGGTCGGAAACAGGCAGACATGTTCGAGTCCCGTGGCCGTCGCGATCTTCCACTCGACGACGGAAGCCAGAGTCATGCCGCCGCCCATAGGGGCGGAGCCGGAACTGTGAACGCCGTGGGTCTCGATCGCGGCTTTGGCGCCGTTCACGACCAGCGGATGCGTTGCAAGCCCGAGATAATCCTGTGACGCGCCATTGATCCCGCGCCAGACGCGGCCATGCTCGTCCTGCACCTCGACTTGTCGGCCGATCAGTCTGCGATGCTGTCTGAAATACTGCCACACGCCTCTCTCGGACGCGTGGGCCGCGTCATTCGCAAGGCCAACATAGCGATCAGCAAATCGTTTTCCGCCCCTCTCCTGATGATCTGAAACGCCCCACAGCAAGCTTCTGTCCATCGCAATTCTGTCGGCCGCCGCCGTCCGTCGTTCCCCGGCGTATTCCGACAGGATCGAATTGGGAAGAGACGTCTTTTCCATGCAGTTTGTCCTGAAAATGAAATGGGCGCTTTGAGCTGCTGCCGGTTTCGTGGACGCCGAGTTAAGTTACTCCCACCTTCTTTTCGAACTCAACCGGGCTGACGTAGCCGATCGTCGAATGCCTGCGGACGGGGTTGTAGAACCGCTCGACGTAATCGAAGACGTCTGCCCGGGCGTCGTCACGCGTGCGGTAGAGTTTCTTCCCGATCCGCTCCGTCTTCAGTGAAGAGAAGAAGCTCTCCATCGCCGCATTGTCCCAGACATTGCCGGATCGGCTCATCGAGCAAACGACGCCATTGTCGGCCATGAGGCGCTGGAACTGCTCGCTCGTATATTGGCTGCCCCTGTCGGAGTGATGCAGCAAGGCGTCCGGCTTGCCGCGACGCCAGATCGCCATCATCAATGCATCCGCGACAAGACCAGCGGTCATCTCGGCTTTCATCGACCAGCCGACGACCCTTCGCGAGAACAGGTCGATGACTGCGGCGACGTAGAGCCAGCCTTCCGCCGTCCAAATATAGGTGAAGTCGGCGATCCACTTCTGGTTCGGCGCTTGCGCGGCGAACTGCCGGTCGAGAACATTCGGCGCGACGACCGCCGACCTTTGTCCGTCGTCCTTCGGCTGACCCCGGCGACGCGGTCGCGCCCGCAAGGCGTTTGCCCGCATCAACCGTTCGATCTTGTGCAGGCCGCAGGAGACGCCTTCGGCTAGAACGTCCCGCCAGACGCGGCGGGCGCCGTAGGTTCGGGCGCTGCCCACGAAGCTCGCGCGGATTTTCTTTGTCAGCTCCTCGTCCGCGACCGATCGGGCGCTCGGCCCGCGACGCAGCCAGGCGTGAAAGCCCGATCGGGACACGTCCAGCGCTTCGCAGAGCCACGCCACCGGCCAGACGCTCCGGTGCTTTGCGACGAAAGCGAACCTCATTTCGCTTCCCTCGCAAAGAAGGCTGCGGCCTTTTTTAGAATGTCGCGCTCCGCCCGCAGTTTGGCGACCTCACGGCGCAGCCTTTCGATCTCCAGTTGCTCCGGCTTCTGCTGGCCGTGTCCGGGGAAGGCCTGCACGGGATCCGTCGTCAGCTCCCGAACCCAGCGCCGCAACACGTTCTCATGCACATCCAGATCGCGGCAGGCCTGCGCGACGGTGACGCCGCGCTCCTTCACCAACCGAACCGCCTCGACCTTGAACTCCCGACTGAATATCCGTCTCGCCATAACAAACCTCCGGCCTCATGAAACACCGTTTCTCGGCGTCCACGAAACCGGCAGCAGCTCACTTTGAAATTTTCCAGTAGGGCAGGGCGTTCAGACGGGAATGAAATTGCATCCGTCAGCCGGACGTCGCATCATCCAAATGTAGTAGGAGAAAATCGGACAGGAGCGGTAGACGCGTCCTTTCCCCTCGGGCGTCCTTTGAGAAAGGCGCTGCCGGCCTGATGCAGGGGGCGAAGCCCCGTTGCGGTTCATCGCGGATTCGGCTCTAAACGATTCATGCCCGGCCCCTCGCAACGCTGCTTTCGCTTCGCGCCGTCGCCCAATGGATTTCTCCATCTCGGCCATGCCTATTCCGCGCTGCTGAATTTCAGGCTCGCTCGCGAGTGCGGCGGGCGTTTTCTCTTGCGCATCGAGGATATCGACACTGGCCGCGCGCGGCCGGAGTTCGAGGCGGCGATCCATGAAGACCTCGCCTGGCTCGGCCTCGCATGGGAAACGCCCGTGCGCCGTCAGTCCGAACATTTCGACGATTATGCGCGCGCGCTCGCGCGGCTCGACGATATGGGGCTGCTTTACGCCTGCGACTGCAAACGCTCGGATATTGCGCATTTCGCGGCGGCGCATGACGGCTGGCCGCGCGATCCCGACGGCGCGCCGCTATATTCCGGAACATGCCGCGACAAGCCGCGCCGTCCCGCCGGCGAAGTGTTGAGGCAGGGCGGGGTGGCGTTGCGACTCGACATGGAGAAGGCGGTCGCGCTCGCGGGGCAGGGACTGACCTGGCAGGAATTCAATTTGGGCGCTGTTGCGGCCGACCCTGCGCAGTGGGGCGACGTCGTGCTGGCGCGAAAGGATACGCCCGCGAGCTATCATATCGCCGTCGTAGTCGATGATGCGATTCAGGGCGTGACGGATGTGGTGCGGGGGCGCGATCTTTTTAACGCGACCAGCCTGCACCGTCTGTTGCAGCGGCTGCTCGAACTGCCAGAGCCGGGTTACCGGCATCACGATCTGGTGCTGGACGAGGATGGGGAAAAACTGTCGAAAAGCCGCGCCTCGACAACATTGCGCGCCCTGCGGGCGGACGGCGTGAGCGCGTCGGATGTGCGGCGGCGATTGGGGTCATTCAGCTAGGCGCGAGCGGTGTGCGCCGGCGCACCAACATTGACCGTGCGGGCCGCTACCTTCTCACCATCGAAACTCGATCGACTGGGAGAGAAACAATGTTCGAGACCATCCGCCGCCTCATCGACCGCGAAGCCAGACTCGCCATTCCCGCGTCCGACCTCACGCCGCGCGCCAATCTCTATGAGCTGGGGCTGACGCCCTATACGGCGATCCGCCTGCTGCTCGCCGTCGAGCGCGAATTCGGGGTGGAATTCCCGCGTGAATCGCTCAACCGGGCCGCCATGGCGTCGATCGAGGCGATCGCCCGCTGCGTCCGCGAGGCGAAATTCGCGCCGGTGGCCTACGAAGAGGATCTGCGCGTCGCCGCTTGAAGAGATCGCGGCAGCCGCGCCGCATTGGCGAGCGCAGGCGGCCGCTAGGATCATTCCGGCTCGAACCGGACCGGAATGATCCGTCTATTTCGTCTGATTGCCGCCGCTTCCCTGGCGAGAGGCGACCTTAGAATTGTTGGGGGCCTTGGCCATGAGCGAATCGATGCGGTCGCGCTCTTTCTTGAAATCGGCCAGCATGCGGCCCTCGATTTCGCGCGTGCGCGCGAGCTTCACGCGCATCGGATCGACGAAATGGCCGTTGACCATGACTTCGTAATGGAGATGCGGACCAGTCGAAAGTCCCGTGGAGCCGAGGAAGCCGACCGTCTGGCCCTGCTTGACGCGAACGCCCTCGGTGATGCCGCGGGCGAAGCCGGACATGTGATTGTAGGTCGTGATGTAGCCGTTGGCGTGCTGGATCTCGACGCGGCGGCCATAGCCCGAATCCCATTGCGCCTTGATGACCGTGCCATTGCCGGCCGCGAGAATCGGCGTGCCGATGGGCGCCGCCCAGTCGACGCCGGTATGCATCTTGTAATAGCCGAGGATGGGATGGCGGCGCATGCCGAAGCCGGATCGCGTCTCGCCGATCGAGATCGGCTTGCGCACGAGGAATTTGCGGCTCGAGCGTCCGTTCTCGTCGTAATAATCGACGAGGCCGTCGTCCGTGGTCTGGAAGCGATAGTAGCGATAGGTTTCGTTGTGTGTCGTCAGCGACGCGAAAAGCAGGGCGTCGCGGCCGGGAACCGAGCCGTCGTCTGGTTCGTCGTAGAAGAGGTCCAGCGTATCGCCGCCGGAAACGCCGCGTTGCAGATCGACGTCGTTGGCGAAGACCCGCACCATCTCATTGATGATCGGGCGGGGCACCTGCTGCTTGAGGGCCGTTTCATATAGCGAATCGTAGAGGCGCATGGCCCCGGAATCGTCTTCCTCGTCGCCGAGGTCCTCGAGGGCGGGTATGTAGCGCTTGGGCGCCTTGCGCGCGATCGGAGCGGGCGCGGTCGGCGTCTGCACGAAAGTGCCCTTGTCCGTCGCGGCGACGATCGATTCGACGACGTCGTCGTTGTAGACCGACATCCGCGCAAGCTGCATGTTCTTGCCCGATCCGTCGAAATCCGCGAACAGCAGTTTCACCCGCTGGCCCTCGCGCACCGGATCGCCGCGCTTGCCGCGGTAGGCGGCGGCGACGGCGTCGATGCGCGCCCGCGGAACGCCATTGGCGGCGAGGATGTCCGTGAGGTTCTCGCCGTGGCGCACGACCGCGAGCTTTTCTTCCATTTGCGTCGGCTGCGGCGTGTCGCGCGGCGCGACCGTCACATTCTCCGGCACCATGCGCACCTCGATGGACGAGAAAGGAGCCGTGAGCGGCGAGCTGCCCGGCGTCGCGTAGGCGAGCGCCATGGGATCGATCGACGCGCGGCTGGTGCGCGACAGCAGCGCCTGTCCGGGCAAGGGCAGCGCCGCCTTTGGTCCGGCCGCGATCGAGGATTTGACCTGCTCGATGACCTGCGCCTGACATTCCTCGAGCGACAGCTGGGCGCTTTGAGTCTCGACGCCCACGGCGCCGAGATCATGGGTGACGAAGGAGACCTCCGCCTCGTCGAGCGCCACGTCCGAATCTCCGTTGCTGTCGGGAGCGCGGGCGTCGGTGATGAGCTTGAGCGGGTTGAAGGCCGGCACCTCATTGGCGAAG
>NZ_JAJFZJ010000001.1:3560000-3967355 GCF_020733155.1 Methylocystis sp. WRRC1
GCGGGAGGGGCACAGACCAGGGGGTGGCAACTGTTTAACAAAAACACAGGGCTCTGCGAAATCGCAAGATGACGTATAGGGTCTGACGCCTGCCCGGTGCCGGAAGGTTAAGAGGAGGAGTGCAAGCTCTGAATTGAAGCCCCGGTAAACGGCGGCCGTAAATATAACGGTCCTAAGGTAGCGAAATTCCTTGTCGGGTAAGTTCCGACCTGCACGAATGGCGTAATGACTTCCCCGCTGTCTCCAACGTCAGCTCAGTGAAATTGAATTCCCCGTGAAGATGCGGGGTTCCTGCGGTCAGACGGAAAGACCCCGTGCACCTTTACTGTAACTTTGCATTGGCATTCGTGTCGGCATGTGTAGGATAGGTGGTAGGCTTTGAAGCATGGGCGCCAGCTCGTGTGGAGCCACCCTTGAAATACCACCCTTATCGTCATGGATGTCTAACCGAGACCCGTCATCCGGGCCCGGGACAATGCATGGTAGGCAGTTTGACTGGGGCGGTCGCCTCCCAAAGAGTAACGGAGGCGCGCGATGGTGGGCTCAGACCGGTCGGAAATCGGTCGTCGAGTGCAATGGCATAAGCCTGCCTGACTGCGAGACAGACAAGTCGAGCAGAGACGAAAGTCGGTCATAGTGATCCGGTGGTCCCTCGTGGAAGGGCCATCGCTCAACGGATAAAAGGTACGCCGGGGATAACAGGCTGATAACCCCCAAGAGTCCATATCGACGGGGTTGTTTGGCACCTCGATGTCGGCTCATCACATCCTGGGGCTGGAGAAGGTCCCAAGGGTTCGGCTGTTCGCCGATTAAAGTGGTACGTGAGCTGGGTTCAGAACGTCGTGAGACAGTTCGGTCCCTATCTGCCGTGGGTGTAGGAGAATTGAGAGGATTTGTCCCTAGTACGAGAGGACCGGGATGAACATACCTCTGGTGGACCTGTTGTGGCGCCAGCCGCAGTGCAGGGTAGCTATGTATGGACGGGATAACCGCTGAATGCATCTAAGCGGGAAACCCACCTCAAAACGAGTTCTCCCTCGAGAGCCGTGGAAGACGACCACGTTGATAGGCCGGGTGTGGAAGTGCGGCGACGCATGGAGCTTACCGGTACTAATAGCTCGATCGGCTTGATCGTTCTCATTATCAATGCCCACCAAAATAGAAATCCCATTTGCTTCAGATGTGTTTCGCCGGCCTGGTGGCCTTCGGCGAAGCGATCAGACCCGATCCCATCCCGAACTCGGCCGTCAAACGCTTCAGCGCCAATGGTACTATGTCTCAAGACCTGGGAGAGTAGGTCGTCGCCAGGCCTGCCAAACACATCAATATATCCTCCTCCGATAACCCTTCTTTATCGCGCCGCTCCATACGCGGCGCATTCCCCTTTGGCGCGGGGTGGAGCAGCCCGGTAGCTCGTCAGGCTCATAACCTGAAGGTCACAGGTTCAAATCCTGTCCCCGCATCCAAAGAAATCAAAAAAAATGCCAGTCACGAAAATCCGGCGGTGTCGCGCACGATTTATCCGGGTCCGCGGAGACAATGCTGATCGGCGACTCCGTATCTCCCATCGCAAAACAAGCCCGGCTGTAAAAAACCGGGCTGGCTCTTCGCGGTCAGAGATTATCTCGCCTCAGTTCACCATAAGCTTCAGGCACGCACCCGCAGCTTCCGCGGCAGGTCTCGCGTCGTCGCGGCCGAGGGCGCCGGACATGACCATTCCTCTGGCGACGCCCTTGACGATATCTCTCATATCCGAGCCGGGCGAGTATTTGGCGGCCGACGCCGAATATATGGCGGCCGAATTTTTCGGCAGCCTGGCGGCGCAGGCGTCCGCAGCCTTCTGATCGGCGAGCGCGGGGAACGAGAACAGAAACAGCGCGGCTGTAAGGCCCGTGAATTTCATCCGGAGTCTCCTGATTTCGCCTCCGCTAATCGGGAGTGCGAATTCAAACACTTCATTATCAGCGATAAACCCTGACCCGCGGGGCGACGACGACCGGGCGCGGAGCTACGACAACCGGGCGTGGGGAGACGACCGCCAACCCACGCGGCGCGGCCACTGCACAGCCGGCTCGATAAACGCCGCGAGCGCATACAACAGCGCCAGCCTCTGTAGCCAGTGTGGTCGCTGTCCCAGCGAACGCCAGCACTCCGAAACTTAACAGTTTTAGATACTTCATTGGAGGCCCTCCCTTCCCCAGCTTTTCATCGGCGGGAGCCCGAGCAATTATCACGGGATCTGAAAAACAACTAGGAAATATAATTACTTAATTGACAACGCAGTGTCGGATCGACTTTTCCGGGCTCAGACGAGGTCGGGCATCGGGCGACAGCCGTGACCGGCATGCGGCAATCTGATCCGGGGTTGATCAGGAATTTGCGCAAAATTAACTTGACGCTTGTGCATCGCAGCATTATAAATGTGCATCGCAGCGAGAGTTGTCTCGCTTCGTAGCCCTCCTTGGGCGTTTCCTCCCTTGACTTGGGCCGCTGGTTCTCCGGCGGCCCCTTTTTTATCCGATCAGATGAAAAAACGAGCCTGAGACACGACCCTGTCTCAGGCCGGCCGGAGCGTCATTGTCGCTGTAGGCGTCTCTTGCGAGCGCAAAGGGTTCGCCGGTTTCCCTCAGAATCGTCGCGTAATGAAATTCATGCCCGCGAAGCAGCCGCCCTGCGGCGCCCAGTGAGTGATCCGCGGCAAGTCGGGCCCGGCGATAGCCGAGATGCAGCTTTCGTTTTGCGAAACTGGTTTCGAGGTCGAGGAGGCCTGCCATCGCATGGGCGGCGCCGGCGGCGTCCACCAGCCCGCGCCCCAGGACCATGTAACCGCCGCACTCGCCATGAACTGGGCGAGTGGTGGCGAATTGGCGAAGGCCGCTCAAAAAACGTCCCGCCTGGGCGAGGCGTCCGGCGTGGAGTTCGGGATAACCGCCCGGCAGCCAGCAAAGGTCGCAGTGCTCCGGCGGCGGCTCGTCGGCGAGGGGAGCGAAAAAGAAAAGCTCGGCCCCGGCGGCCCGCCAAGCCTGCGCGAGATGGGGGTAGAAGAAGGAGAAAGCGTCGTCGCGCGCAATCGCAATCCGGTGCGCGGGCGGCTTGAAAATGTTCTGAGATCCGCCGGTGGGAAAGGCGCCCTCGCTGCTGCGCGCGGAAGCGGCGACGGCGTCGACGTCCACATGCGCCTCGATGAAATCCGCCAGCGCGTCGAGCCGCGCGTCGAGGTCCGCGGTCTCGCCGGCCTGGACCAGACCGAGGTGGCGCTCGGGCAGGGCGACGCTCTCGTTGCGCGGGAGAGCGCCGAAGACGGTCAGGTCCAGCGCCGCGGCGCCTTCGCTGACGAGCCGTCGATGGCGTTCGCTACCAACCCGGTTCATCACCACGCCGGCGATTTTCACGCGGGCGTCATGCGTCGCAAGACCGCGCAACACCGCCGCCGCCGTCTGCGCCTGACCCGAGACGTCGTGAATGAGCAGGACCGGCCACCCGAGCAGGGCGGCGATGTCGGCGCTGGCGCCCACGCCCGCCGCTCCGCCGGGCGCGCCATCGAACAGGCCCATCGCTCCTTCCCCGACGACAATGTCGGCGTCCCTGGCTGCGCCGCCAGCGAGGCCGGCGATGAGGCCGGCGTCCATGGCCCAGGAATCGAGATTGAGACTTTGACGACCGGTAGCCGCCGCATGGAAGGCTGGATCGATATAATCGGGGCCGCATTTCACTGCGCTCACGCGCATGCCGCGCCGAGTCAGCGCCCGCATGAGGCCAAGCGCCAGCGTCGTCTTGCCGGAGCCGGAGCGCGCCGCGGCGATGATAAGACCGGGCGCGATCACACCCCGCCTCGCGGCCGGAAACGGCGGTCGTAGCCGGCGTCATACAGCGCGCTCTCGCGAAAATCCGTCGCGCCGAGCGCCGGGCCAACGAGAATCAGCGCGGTACGCTCCATCGGCGCCTCGGATACGCGCGCCTCTATATCGGAGAGCGCGCCGCGCAAGATGCGTTCGTCCGGCCAGGACGCGCGAAAGACGACGGCCACAGGACAATCGGCGCCATAGAAGGGCGTAAGCTCCGCGACGACGCGCGCCAGCACATGAATCGAGAGGTGGATGGCGAGGGTTGCGCCCGATTGCGCAAAGGTTGCCAGCTTCTCGCGCTCGGGCATGGCCGACGCGCGGCCCGAGGTGCGGGTCAGCACCAGAGACTGCGCGACCTCCGGCAGAGTCAGCTCGCGCTTCAGCGCCGCGGCCGCAGCGGCGAAAGAGGGCACGCCTGGCGTCATCGTATAAGGGATGTCCAGCGCGTCGAGCCGCCGCATCTGCTCGCCCACGGCGCTCCAGATGGAGAGATCGCCGGAGTGCAGCCGCGCCACATCGAGGCCGGCGTCATGCGCGGCTTTCATCTCCCCGATAATGTCATCGAGGGAGAGTGGCGCCGTGTCGACGATGCAGGCGTCGGGCGGGCAATGCGCCAGCACGCCGGCGGGCACGAGCGACCCCGCGTAAAGACAGACTGGACAGCGCGCGATGATGTCGCGTCCGCGCAGTGTGAGAAGATCGGCGGCGCCAGGTCCTGCGCCGATGAAATGCACCGTCATTCCTTATCCTTTGCGCTCTCTTCCGCGCTGATCGCAAGAGCGCAGGCGGCATGAGGCGTCGCAACGCGCCGCGCGATCAATCTGCTGTCGGGCCCGGCGCCGACGAGCGCCGCTGTTTCCGCCACGCTGCCGACGCCGAACATGGCCTGCACGCGCGGCGAATGCGTCGGCGCGGCGCTCTTGCGCGCGCGCAGCGCGTCGAGCGGCAGGAAGATGATGTCGACGCCGAGTTGACGCGCGGCCTCCTGAAGGCCTGCTTCTTCCGCCTTGCTCTCGAGCGTGCAGAGCGTGACGCGGCTCATATCGACATGGTGCTGGCCGACGATTTGCCGCACGAGATCGACGATCTCCTGCGCGTCGACGCCCCGTCGCGCGCCGATGCCGGCCGCGTAGCGCGCAATCATGGCTTCGTCGCCCGCCATTGCATCACCGCCATCGCCGGGTCGAGCCCGTGAAAGCGCCCGACCGGACGGGCGCGGGAGATTTGCAGGTGAATGAGTTCGCCGCCTTTTTCTGCATAGTTTTGTGAGAGGAGCGCCTGCGTTTCGATCGTCACGGCGTTGACGACGATACGGGCGCCGCCGGGCAAGGCGCTCCATGCGCTTTGCAACATCTGCCCATCAGCGCCGCCGCCGATGAAGATTGCGTCCGGCGGCGCGAGTCCGGCAAGCGCCTGCGGCGCCGCGCCTGTCAAGATCCTGAGGTCGGGAACGCCGAGCGCGAGCGCATTGCGCGAAATGCGCGCCGCGCGCTCCGCGTCGCGTTCGATTGCAACGGCGCGGTTGGCGGGATCGCGCAGCATCCATTCGATCGAAATGGAGCCGGAGCCGGCGCCGATGTCCCAAAGCGTCTCGCCCTTGCGTGGCGCAAGCGCAGAGAGCGTAACGGCGCGAATCTCGCGTTTCGTGAGCTGGCCGTCGTTCTCGAACCAGTCGTCGGGAAGACCGGGAGCGAGCGGAATGATGCGCGCGCCGGAGCCAGCCTGCACTTCGATCGCGACCATATTGAGCGCCGCGACCTCATTGAAACGGAAATCCTTCGCGCGCGTTTCGCGCACGCGCTCATTGGGTCCGCCCAGATGCTCCAGCACATGTAGCCGCGAGTCGCCCATGCCGCGCGCGTCGAGATATTCCGCAAGCCGCGCTGGCGTCGTCTCGTCCCAGGACAGCGCGATGATGCGCGCGCGCGGTTGCAGGTAGGGCGCAATGCGCTCGAAGGCGCGCCCGTGCAGCGAGATGAGCGCGCAATCCTGCTGGCTCCATTTCAGTCGCGCGGCGGCGAGCGAAAAAGCCGATGGACTCGGAACGCAGAAGATTTCCTCGCTTGTGATATGGCGCGAGAGAAGATCGCCGACGCCATAGAAAAATGGATCGCCCGACGCGAGAACGACTGTCGGCTCGCCGCGCTGCACGAGAATTTGCGGGATGGCGTCCGACAATGGCGACGGCCATTGCAGGCGCTTTGCGGCGGTATCCCCGATCAGGGCAAGATGGCGCGCTCCGCCGACGATCAGCGTCGCTTGTTCAAGGAGTGTGCGCGCGGCCGGGGAAAGCGCTGCGAAGCCTTCTTCGCCAACGCCGACAATGGACAGCCAGGGGCGCATCAATTGGCCTTCCGCGACGTATAGACCCAATCACGCGCGCCCTCGCGCGCAATTCGCCGCGTGCCGCTCGCGCCGATGAGGACGAGCGTCGACATGTCGACCTGCGAGGGATCAACCTTGTCGAGTTGCGTGAAGATCATTTCTTCCCCCTCGCGCCCGACGGATTTTGCGAGGCTCACAAAAGTTTGGCCGGGGAGAAAGCGCCGCAGCAGCGCAAAGGCGTCAGCGATGCGCGTCGGTCGCGCGCGTGACGCGGGATTGTATAATGCGATGACGAAATCGCCGCGCGCCGCATGCTCCAGCCGCTTCTCGATCACGTCCCATGGCTTGAGATTGTCCGAGAGCGAGATAGCGCAAAAATCATGTCCGAGCGGCGCGCCGAGCCGCGCGGCCGCGGCCTGCATCGCTGAAACGCCGGGCATGACTCGAATATCGAGATCGCGCCATTCGCGCGGCCCGTGATCGACCGCCTCGAACACCGCCGCCGCCATGGCGAATACGCCCGGATCGCCTCCCGAGACAACCGCAACAATGCGTCCGGCCGATGCGCGCACGAGCGCTTCGCGCGCGCGATCGATCTCAACGCGGTTATCGCTCGAAAGACGCGTCTGACCTTCACGCTCCGGCACGCGCGCGACATAGGGCGCATAACCGATGACGTCCTGCGCCTCGGCAAGCGCCTGCTGGGCCTCCAGCGTCAGCCAGCGCGCGTCGGCGGGGCCGAGACCAACGACATAGAGGCGGCCATTCATGGGCGGCGTCCCCTTCCGGGAACGAGCGCCATGGAGAAATAGGGCGCAACGTCGTCGCGCTTCTCCGCAAACCGCATGATCTTCTCGCCGGTCATGGTGCCGCGTTCGACATAGATCGCGCGTTCGGCGACGCCCGCGCGCGCCATGGCGCGACGCAGCTTGGGAAAGTTGCCGCCGAGCTTCATCACGACAGCCGCATCCGTCGAGGCGAGCCGTTGCGCAAGCGTGTCTTCATCGAGCGTCGCGGGCATTACGGTAAGAATATCGTCGCCCCATGTCATCGGCTGCCGCGCGGCGGCGAAACAGCCGGACATGCCGGAAACGCCCGCGCAAATATCCACGCGAAATCGCTGATCGAGGCGCGTGAACATGTGCATGAAGGAACCGTAGAGCATCGGGTCTCCTTCACACAGCAAGGTCACGTCACGCCCCGATTCCAGCACGGCGCCGAGACGTTGCGCGCTCTCCATATAAAAGGACGCGAGCGCGTCCACATATTCGGGCTGCTCGAAAGGAATTTCCGTCGTCACGGGATAAAGGAGCGGCAGCTCCTCGCAGCCGGGCGAAAAATATCGCTCCGCAATCGTGCGCGCATTGCTCGCGCGTCCCGGCTTACCGAAATAAGCGATGATCTTCGCTTCTCCAATGAGACGCGCGGCCTTTACTGTCACGAGTTCGGGGTCGCCGGGACCGAGGCCGACGCCGATCAGCGCGCCGAGCGCGACGCCGCTCTCCTGCGATTTCGACGCAGCCACGTTCATTCCGCCTCGCTCGCGAGCGCGTTGATCGCTGCCGCCGCCATTGCGCTGCCGCCCTTTCTGCCCTTGACGATGGCGAAAGGCGCTCGCCCGTCGGCGGCAAGCGCCTCTTTCGACTCGGCAGCGCCGACGAAACCAACGGGCATGCCTATGACCGCGGCTGGACGCGCGACGCCCTCGTCGAACATTTCGAGCAATCGAAACAGGGCGGTGGGCGCATTGCCGATGGCGACGATGGCGCCGTCGAGCCGATTGCGCCAAAGCTCCAGCGCGGCGGCGCTGCGCGTGTTCTTGATTTCCGCGGCAATCGTCGCGACAGCGGGCTCGGCGAGCGTGCAGACGACCGGGTTGTTCGCGGGCAAACGCGCGCGCGTCACGCCATGCGCGACCATGTTGGCGTCGCAGAGGATCGGCGCGCCCCTGCGAAGCGCTTCCTTTGCAGCCGAGACGAAGGTCGGTGAAAATTCGATGTCGTCGGCAAGCTCCACCATGCCGCAGGCGTGGATCATGCGCACGGCGACTTTCTCCTGCTCGGGCGTGAAGCGCGAGAGATTCGCCTCCGCGCGAATGATCGCAAAGGAGCGCGTATAGATCGCGGCGCCGTCGCGGATGTAACTCATGGCGTCTGACATGATTGTTCCTTTGCGCGAATTGTCAGCGCGCGTTCGACGTCGTCGATCGACAATCCCGCCATTCGCGGCGCAGCCGATGCGTCGCCATTCTCGACAAGATCGAACAGGCCGCCGTTTGCGACGAGCGTGACCGGCGCGCGGCCGGGATGTGCGCAACCTTTGGCGCAGCCGGAGACATGCAGGCCGACGCCGTGTATTCCCGCAAACTTTTGCGCCAGCGGCGCCAGCAACGCAAGGGCGTTGCGCGTTTCACCCTGCGCCTGCGGACATTCCGGCGCGCCGGGGCAGGCGACAACCGCGAGGCGTGGATCGTCGGCGGAGGTCACAAGGCCGCGCGCATGTGCGGCGTCGACAACGCGTTGCGCCGCTTGGCGTGATGGCGTTGGAACCAGAAGCGCGCGCAAGCTCGTGAGACGTATCTCGCCGACGCCCTCGTCTATCGCGAGCATTGCGAGCGTCGAGAGATCGTCGACGCGCCAGCGGCCGAAGGGCGCCGCGGCGCCGGCGTAATTGACCCCATGCGTCTGTTGTGCGCCGAACGCGGCGGCGAGCTGGGGATGGGAGCGCCTCTCGCAAGGCTGCGCCTTCAGCCCTGCTTCGCGCAGCAGGGCCTCTAAGCCGCGAGCCGCAACGACATAGCGCATACGCCGCAATTCGAATGCGCGATCGCCGCGAAGCGCGAGAAAGGCGCGGGTCATTCGGAGCGCAGTCGCCACAGCGTCGGGTCTGTCGACGAGGACGGCGCGGTCATCTGCGCCGGCGACAAAAAGCGCCACTTTCGCCACGTCATGCGCTTCAATTCGAATATCTGCGGCGACATCGGCGAGCGACAGGGCGCCGCCGTCGTCGACCGAAAAGAGGAATTTCGCGGGAAGGGCATGAAGCGCAGCGTCGCGTCGCGCCGCCTCGGCGAGCTCGAATGCGAGCGCATTCGCGTCGAAAAGCGCGGCGGCGTCCAGACCGGCGAGGGGGGAGGCGACAATATTCGTCACGCGCTCCGCCTCGGCGTCGGGCGCAAGCAGCCCCTGCGCATCCATACGACGCAACGCTTCTGCAAGCGTCGACTCGCTAACTCCGCGTATCTGCAATTGCGCGCGCTGCGAAAGATCGACGAGGCCGTTGCCGCAATCCGCCGCAATCTCCGCAATCGCGCGCAGTTGCGCGGCGGTAACGCGCGAGCCGATGATCTTGGCGCGGATCAGCAAGCCGTCATTGCTCGCCATCGGCCTGTGCGCGCCGGGGCACCAGCCCTTGATTTCAGGCGTCGGCCGCATGTTGCTCTCCGACGCTCGACAAGACGGCAAGGACGCTGTTACGCCGCGTACGCCACAGATCGCGCGACAGCGCTTCGTTGAAGACCCGCGCGACAGCCTGCAACGCGCGTGGATTTTCCTTCCTCAGAAAATCGCGCACGGCGTCGTCGCCGAGCGTCGCAGAAAAAGCGAGGTCGAATTGCGCGTCGCTGACAAGGCCGCCCGTCGCCGCGAAGGAATAGAGATTGTCGACGCTCTCCGCTATCTCGCTGGCGCCGCGATGGCCGTGACGCATCTGTCCCGCGAGCCAGCGCGGATTGGCGAGGCGCATGCGCAGCGCGCGGGCGATTTCATCCTGCAGCGCGCGCGCGCGCAATTGCTCGGGGCGAGTGGCGTCCAGATGGACGAAATCCGCATCGCCGCCCAGCATTTTATTTGCGGCGGCGAATCCGCCTTCAAAATCGACGAAGGCCGGGCCGGTGAGCACATCGACTTCCGCCATGTCCTGCACATGCACATGGGCGTCGGCGCGCGCGACCTGCGCGGTGAAACGCTCATGCGCGGGCGCGCTCTCTCCCGCGCGGTTGAGCGCATGGCCGCCAGCGGAAAGATAGGCGCGCGCAAGATCCTCGCGCGTCGTCCATTCACCCCGCACGATGCGATCGCTTACGCCGAGGCCGTATGTTCCTTGAGCGGCTCCGAAAATGCGCGTCAGATCATCCGCGTCCTTCAGCGGATTGAAGTCGCTGTCTTCGTCGAGCGCGGCGACGGCGCGCACGGCGTCGTCGAAGAGCGCAACGAGATTGGGGAACATGTCGCGGAACAGACCTGACACTTGCAACGTCACATCGACGCGTGGAAATTCGAGACGCGCCTGCGGCAGAATCTCGAAGCCGATGACGCGCGCGCTCGCCGCATCCCAGCGCGGCGCCGCGCCGAGCAGCGCAAGCGCCTGCGCGAAATCCTCTCCGCCCGTGCGGATCGTCGCGCTGCCCCAAAGGTCGAGCATGATATGGCGCGGATATTCACCATGGTTTTGCGCATGGCGCGTCATCACTTCCTGCGCGGCGCGCCGGCCGATGTCATATGCCGTCTGCGTAGGGGCGTGACGCGGGTCGATACAATAAAGATTGCGGCCCGTGGGCATCACGTCGGCGCGGCCGCGCGAGGGCGCGCCGGCGGGACCAGGCTCGATGAAACGGCCTGCAAGGGCGGCGATCAGCGCGCGGCGTTCGCTTGTCGCGCAAGCGTTGCGCTCCGGGTTGTCGTCCGCGCGGCCGAAGACATGCAGCCCGTCGCCGATGCGCATTTCCTTCAGATCGCACATCCAGGCGTCGAGGCGTGTGAGCGTTTCGGCAATGTCGTTCTCGCGCGACACGCCACATTCGGCGGCGAGTCCGCTGCGCTCCGCTTCGTCGAGGATGGCGCCCGCGATGACGCGCGCGCGACGCGGGTCGAGCGACGCGGCCGTGGAATATTCGTCCAGAAGCGTTTCAATTTTTGCCGCCGCGTCGAAGAGTTCGGCGTCGATGAGCGGCGGGGTGAGATGGCCGATCGTCACGGCGGCGGCGCGGCGTTTCGCCTGTGCGGCTTCGCCCGGATCGTTGACGATAAAAGGATAGATGAGCGGCGTCGGGCCGAGCACGGCTTCCGGCGCGCAGGACCAGGACAGCATCGCCGATTTGCCCGGCAGCCACTCCAGCGTGCCATGGGCCCCGAGATGGATCAACGCGTCGATTTTTCGTATGTGACGGAGCCAGAGATAAAAGGCGACATAGGCGTGTCGCGGCGCCCGCTGCAAGTCGTGATAGGTTTCGTAACGATCGGCGCGCGCGCCGCGATCGGGTTGCAGCGCCACGACGAGATTGCCGCTGACGATGCAGGAGAAACGGAAAGCGTCGTTGACGACAGCGGGATCGTCCTGCGGCGCGCCCCATGATTCATTGACGCTGACGACGAAATCGGGGGGAAGCGTCGGGAGCAGGCGAAGATAGTCGTCGATCGAATAGTCGATAGTGTAAACGCTGTCTTCGAGCGCCCGCATCAAGAAGGGCGCGCGTTCCATACCGTGGCTGACGCTGTATCCCGCTTCACGCAGCGCTTCGACGATCTCGGCGACGCTCGCCTCCGTATCCAGACCAATCGCATATCCGCCGCGTCCGCGCCGCGCGGGATAGTCGGAGAGGATCAGCGCCAGGCTCTTTTCGGCATTGGATTTGTGGCGCAGTCGGGCCCAATTCGTCGCGAGATCGGCGACAAAAGAAACACGCGACGTCTCGGGCGCGTGGCGCATTTCGGCGAGTTCGGCGACGCCGCGCGCGGTTTCTTCCTTGAAAGAAATAGCGCGGGTGAAAATGCGGCCATCGACTTCGGGCAGCACGATATTCATTGCGAGATCGGCGCCATTGGCGCCCCGCGCCGAACCTTCCCACGCCTCCCGAGTGCAGGTCGCGAGCGCCACCTGAAGCACCGGCGCGTCTGCGCGGTCGAGAACGGCGCCGGATTCGCGCCTTGCGGAAAATGCCGTGGCGTTGAGAATGACGTCGGGAAAGAAAGCGTCGAGCGCCCGCGCGACGAAGGCTTCGCTCTCCGGATCTTTCAGGCTCGCGACGTATAGCGCCTCCACCGCGAACCCGCGCTCGTTCAGCGCGTCGGCGAGCGCAATGATGGGCGCGACATCGTCCGCGAGATACATCGAGCGATAGAAGACAATGATCGCACGCGGCGCGTCGACCTGCGCCGCACGGCAGGCGGCGTCGAAACGTCCGGCGTTGGCGACGGCGACGCTTTCCCGCCACTCGGCGGGAAGACCCGCGAGAGTCGATGCGTAACCGAGAAACGAGCGCAGATTGTCGGGGCCGCCGTCCTGAAAGAAGGACCAGATGCGATGCAGCGCTTGCGCATCGAGTGTGGACGCCTGAGCAAGGCGCATGTCGTCGACCGTGTCGCCCGGCACGATGGCGAGCGCAATATCTTGCGTGCGCGCCAGCGCCTCCAGTTGGTCGACGCCATAGGCCCAATATTCCTTGCCGCCGAGCAGTCGCACGACGACGACTTGCGCGTGGCGAACGACGTTGTCGAGATAGAGATCGACGGAGTAGGGGTGTTTCAGTTGCGCGAGCGACGCGCAGCGCAGGCTCGGCAGGACGCCACGGTCTTTCTCGTGCTGTTGCGCAAGCAGGCGCAGTTCCGAATCGGAGAAAGACAGAAAGACGATTGTTCCCGGCGTCTGGCCAAGGTCCGTCGCCGCGCCGGCGTCGTCGAGACTATGGAGATCGCGCGGGAGGAGGTGCATGGCGCGTCACGGCTGCGCCAGCATGGCGGTTATCGAATCGCGGTCGAGGCCCTTTTCGCCGATGACGACGAGACGGCTGGCGCGGGCTTCGTTCGGTTTCCATGGGCGATCGAAATGGTGCTGGATGCGCGCGCCGACGCCCTGCACCAGAAGCCGCATCGGCTTGCCGGCGACTTCGACAAATCCTTTCACGCGCAGCACGTCATGCGCGCGCGCAATGTCCGCGAGTTTCGCGACGAGGGCGGCGGGGTCCGTGACCGCCGGCAGGCTGACGACGAAACTGTCGAAGTCGTCGTGATCGTGATCCGGCTCGGCGTCATGGTGGGAGGGGCGGCTGGCGAGATCGTCTTCCGCCGCCGCGGCGAGACCGAGCAGCACGAGCGGATCGACCCGGCCGTCCCGCGCGCGCACCACCTTCACAGTATCGCGGGCGCCTTGTGAAAGCTGCTCGGCGACGCGAAGCTCCTCATCGGCGTCCAGAAGATCGGTCTTGTTGAGAATCACGAGATCGGCGCAAGCGAGTTGGTCCTCGAAGACTTCCTCGAGCGGATTGTCGTGGTCGATCGTCTCGGTATCCGCACGTTCCTGCGCGACGGCGTCGAGATCGTCGGCGAAGCGGCCTTCTGCGACCGCCTTTCCGTCGATGACGGCGATGACGCCGTCGACAGTAAGCTTGGAGCGGATCGCCGGCCAGTCGAAGGCTTTCACGAGGGGCTTCGGCAGCGCGAGGCCCGACGTCTCGATGATGATATGGTCCGGCCGCTTTTCATGCGCGAGCAGCGCCTCGATCGCGGGCACGAAGTCGTCGGCGACCGTGCAGCAGAGACAGCCGTTGGCGAGTTCGACGATATTTTCTTCCGGACAGTTCTCGACGCCGCAGGCGCGCAGGATTTCGCCGTCGACGCCGACGTCGCCGAATTCATTGATGACCAGCGCGAGACGGCGGTCGCGCGCATTCTCCAGCACGTTGCGGATGAGAGTCGTCTTGCCGGCGCCGAGGAAGCCGGTGACGATGGTCGCGGGGATTTTTGCTTGTGTCGTCATGCGGTCTGCGTCTCGTCTCGCGAGATGAGCCGCCACACGAGGCCGACAAGCGCGCCGGCGAGCACCCAGCTCATGGCTTGTACAGCGAGCGACGAGGCGGCGAATTGCGCCGCCAGCTCCGCGGGCGCCGTGCTTTCCGGCGCGGCGGGCGTCGGCGTGAAGAAATGCGGCGCGACGATCAACACGGCGCCCGCGACTTGCGCGATCCATGCGTCGAGCCGCAACAGCGCGTAAAGCCCGGCGCCGGTCGAAACCGCGGCGGCGACCCACCAGATCTGGCGTCCGGCGAGATCGGTTTCTGCGGCCCCGGGTAGTTGGGGGGCAAGCCCGAGACTCGTTGCAAGCCCGGTCGCGGCAAAGGCGCAGGCGCCCCAGAGCGCGGCGCGGCGCGGGCCGATCGGATCGCCGGAGACGAGCATTCCGGCGAGCAGAATCAGCGCGTAACCAATCGAGACGGCGACGGTTGCGAGGCTGGTGGCGGCCGTCCGCCGCAGACCCTCGAAAGCGGGCGCGGCATGCTCAGCCGCGACGTCGTGAGCATGCTGCGCCGTCTCATAAACCTCGGCGGCGAGGATGAGCGGAGTCGTGGTGACATGCTGCAGGGCCGCGACGGCGAGCCCCGCAACGACGCCGGCGATGAGACCGGCCGCCAATGTTCGCGCGATCACGGGTCGCGTGTCGTGGCGGCTAGTGACAGGGGAAGGAGAGGGCGTGGCGCGAATCGTGGGCCGCGTCGTGCACGGTCTCGGGATTCGCGAAACCCGCGACATAGACGAGGCTCGCGCCGAGGCACAGCGCGATGAAGGCGGCCTTCAGCGCTTCGACCTTCGAGCGCGCAAGAGACCCGGACCGGGCGGCGAAAAAAGCGTTCATGGTGTTCTCCTGCCGCCCCACCGGCGGCGTTTTTCATGCGAGAGGCGATCGAGGGATCGCCGCGACGGCAGGTCTCCTGGCTTCCGGGTCCATGGTCCGCGCCGCCTTCCCAAGCTGATTGCTCAGTGGCGGATGGCGCGGGCCTTACCGGTTACAGTTGCGGGGGCAGCCGTGGATTTGGGCAAGGCCCGCACCGCGTTCCCTTTTCGCCTTCTTGCGAAGGACCGTCGCTTTCAGTCATATGCGCGTGACATCATTCCGTCAAATGGCGAGGGCTGCATTTTGACAATCGGGCAGGAGGACGACGAAGCGCGCCGCCATCGCTTGAAGATGGAGAAGCGGAAGGCCGTTCAGGACGCCGAGGTGGCCGGCAAGACCATCGCGCAGAAGGGCCTGCTGATGGTCCACACCGGGCCCGGCAAGGGGAAGTCCACCGCCGCTTTCGGGCTCGCCCTGCGCGCGCTCGGTCATGGCTGGAAGGTCGGCGTCGTGCAATTCGGCAAGGGCGCCTGGCGAACCGGCGAGCGCGACATGCTCGAAAAGCTTGGACAGGTCTCCTGGCATACTCTCGGCGAGGGCTTCACCTGGGAGACGCAGGATCGCGCCCGCGACGAGGCCGCGGCGCGGCGCGCCTGGGAAAAAGCCTGCGAATTGATGGCGGACCCCGAAATCCGTCTGCTGGTGCTGGACGAGCTGAATATTACGCTGCGTTACGAGCATCTGCCGCTGGCCGAGGTTCTCGCGGCGCTCACGGCGCGTCGCAACGATCTGCATGTCGTGGTGACGGGCCGAAACGCCAAGCAGGAGCTGGTCGAAATCGCCGATCTCGTCACCGAAATGACGCTGGTGAAGCACCATTTTGCGGCCGGCGTGAAGGCTCAGGAGGGCATAGAGTTCTAAATCGGGTCGCCGCTTCGGCAAAAGGCGCGCCGATGAGCCGGGGCGAGGCCTTGGCAAGGTCCAGCAGAGAGAATACGCTTTCCGGGCAGTTAGTTCGAGCAGCTCATGAGGTCGGACGCAGCCCAAACCGACGCTGGAACTGGACAGCCATTTTCAGGCGGCGAGGTTCCGGCCGACCTCTCGAAAACCATCCGGACAAGAAGCTTTCGATGGACCTGTACACCGCGATCCGCTTTTCCCTGACGAGAATATCGAACGAACTGTTTTCATTTGGCTCGATTTTTTCAATCTATTCGCTGGCAACGACATTCGGCCTGGCGGTTTTCGTATTGGCTTATCGCCAGAAAAGCCGTCGAGGGCGCGCCAATTTGCGAGCCATCGCCCGCGCCATTTTCACAAAGAAAATCTTGGTGCATGAATCCTTTGCAGCCGACGTGAAACTCTTCGTGCTGAGCGTCGTTTTCATGCCGGTAATCGTGGTTTCCCTCGTGGTTTCCGCAAATACTGTCGCAATCGCCGTCAAATCCATGCTCACAGGCGCCTTTGGCGCGATGGGGTCCACCGATTGCTGTGATCTCTCTATAAAACTGGTCTCCACAGTCGTTCTGTTTCTGGCGTATGAGATAGGATATTGGGTTGACCACTACCTCAAACACAGGGTCTCGTTTTTGTGGGAACTCCATAAGGTGCATCACACGGCTGAGGTTCTTACGCCACTGACGAACTTCAGAAATCACCCTGTCGACAATATATTTTTCGGGTACATGCTCTCAATGTTCATCGGCAGCGCCTCCGGACTGCTGGCGTGGCTGTTCGGTCGAAATACGGAAGCGTTCACGGTTGACGGCAAAAACATAATTTTCATCTTTTTTCTCTGGACAATCGGGCATCTGCAGCATTCGCAGTTCTGGATCCCGTTCCGGGGCGTTTGGGGGCGGATCATCCTGAGCCCCGCGCATCATCAGATCCATCATTCGAACGATCCCCGGCATTTCAATCGCAACCTCGGCAGCGTTCTCGCCGTCTGGGACTGGATGTTCGGCACGCTCGAAATTCCATCAACGAAGAACCCGCGCCTCGTATATGGCGTCAACGAAGAAGGCCAGCGCCCACACTCCTCGACAGGAATGTTGTTGACGCCGATTGTCATGGCGGCGAGCGCGCTGTGGCATGAGGTTGTCTCAATCCGAAAATCCTTCCCCAATGGTGCGTTTGCATTGTGGGCAAAAAGAAATCGGATTTCGTGACGGAAATTGCCTGCGTTCTGTTTTTTGCAGGTTGCGAGTGTTTTCGCCGCCATTTCACGAAAAAGGGGCCTTGTCCCGGCGCCTGACAAGCCCGGCCGCCCCTGACCGCAAGCTGGTTTCGTGCGGCGTATTTTTCGTCGAGCCCTGAACCGCCACGCAGATTAAAGGGACGCTCAATCTCTGCAGAAAGTTGTGTTGGAGAACGCTTCGCCCGAAAACCGGGTATGCTTCCACACGCTTACGCCTGTGAAAACCTCTTGAAAAAAGCGCCGCCAAAAAGGCGGAAGCCGACGCTCGAACTAGTCGAGAACGTCGGCTCCAAACCGATCTACGCCGTGAACGACGCAGATCACCCATCTATCAGACAAGGCCGGGAGCCTGAACTCCCGGCAAGTCCGTAGGCAGGGGTATTACTGGATCATGCGGGCGGTCGAACCGACGCCGGCGGAGCCGAGCGCTTCACGGTTGTTGCCGGTGCCGTTCGTGCCCTCGGGGGAGATCCAGTCCGGAACCCAAGTAAGAGCGACGATGACGAAACCCAAGAAGGCGGCGACCCAGATGAGGGTCTTGCCGATTTCAGCTCCGCTGTGAACGTTAACGGCCATGTGTTTTCCCCCTGTTGTTTTTTGTAACCAGTATTACTGCCGCATCAAAGGTAGCCTAGCTCGATTCAAAACCGTTGGCAATGCACGTCTTTCACGAATTTCAAACTCTTCAAAAATGGGGTTTATTATTATAAATCAGATATTTGATGTGCGACAACACGTCGCGGGCGATTTGATTTTTGCAGTGCAAAAATCCGTGTCTCGCGCATTTCGCGGTCAGCCACGCGCTGCAAAAAAATCGTTCTGGCGACGACCGCAGGGCGCAAGCGGCATGCGTCCACGTCCAGTCGAGTTGCAGCTGCGCGCAGGAGCCTATTGCCCCGGGCGGGCGGTTCCCCTATAAGCGCGCGCATTCCACAGGCGAAGGTATTACGGCGTCTGATTCAAGGCGTCGTTTCCGGTGGCCGGTCTCCGGCCTCTAAATCCTTGCTTTCGCCGAGGCTCAACCGGAGAAAAAACTATGGCGCTTCCCGACTTCACCATGCGCGGCCTTCTCGAGGCCGGCGCCCACTTCGGCCATCAGGCGCATCGCTGGAACCCGAAGATGGCTCCCTATATCTTCGGCGCTCGTAACAACATCCACATCATCGACCTCGCGCAGACGGTTCCGCTGCTGCATCAGGCGTTGAAGACCGTTTCCGACACGGTGGCCAAGGGCGGCCGCGTGCTCTTTGTCGGCACCAAGCGCCAGGCGCAGGACCAGATCGCCGACGCCGCCAAGCGCAGCGCGCAATATTACATCAACTCCCGTTGGCTGGGCGGCACGCTCACCAACTGGAAGACAATTTCGGGCTCGATCAACCGTCTCCGCAAGCTGGACGAAATGCTGTCGGCCGGCGCCTCGGGCGTGACCAAGAAAGAGCGCCTCCTGCTGACCCGCGAGCGCGACAAGCTCGAAAAGGCTCTCGGCGGCATCCGCGACATGGGCGGCACGCCGGACCTGATCTTCGTCATCGACACCAACAAGGAGCAACTCGCGATCAAGGAGGCGAATCGCCTCAAGATCCCGGTCGTGGCGGTGCTCGACACCAACTGTGATCCGGACGGCGTCACGCATCCGATCCCCGGCAACGACGACGCTGGCCGTGCGATTGCTCTCTACTGCGATCTCATCGCCAGGGCGGCGATCGACGGCATCTCCCGCAGCCAGGGCTCGCTCGGCGTGGACCTCGGCGCGGCCGAGGAGCCGGTGGCGGAGGCTGCGGTCGCGGCGAGCGACGCCGGCGAAGCCTATGTTTCCGCCGAGGTGTTCGAGCTCCTTGCCGCCCCGCGCGGCGCCCCCGACGATCTGGCCAAGCTGAACGGCGTCGGCCCGCAGCTCGTCAAGAAGCTCAATGACGCCGGCATCTTCCATTACTGGCAGCTCGCCGCGATGACGCCGGCCGATGTCGAGAAGGTCGACGCCGATCTCAAGCTCAATGGCCGCATCGCCCGTGACGGCTGGATCGATCAGGCGCGCACGCTTCTGTCCGCCTGACGCGTTCGTTCGTCACCCTCAGTCTTCAAGCTATCGGGCGCCGGCTCCACCAGAGCCGGCGCCCGACGCAATATCGCCCCAGGCCGGCAAGCCGCGTGTTTGCGCGGCTGCGAAACGGCCCGACCTCGAAAAGAAGGAATTTCGACCATGGCAACGATTACCGCCGCCCTCGTGAAGGAACTGCGCGAAAGCACCGGCGCCGGCATGATGGACTGCAAGGCCGCGCTGACCGCGACCGACGGCGAGTTCGAGGCGGCGGTCGACTGGCTGCGCAAGAAGGGCCTCTCCAAGGCCGCCAAGAAGGCTGACCGCGTCGCGGCCGAAGGCCTCGTCGCCGCGCTGACCGCCGGCGCCAGTGGCGTCGTCGTGGAGGTGAACTCCGAAACCGACTTTGTCTCGCGCAACGCGGACTTCCAGACGCTGGTGAAGAATATCGCCGAGGTGGCCCTGAAGACCGGCAAGACCGACGCCGCGGAGCTCGGCGCGCAGGCCTACCCGGGCGGCGGCACGGTCGCCGAGAACATCACCAGCGCCATCGCGACCATCGGCGAGAACCTCACGCTGCGCCGCGCCGCCTCGCTCGCCGTGGCCGACGGGGTTGTCGGCCGCTACGTGCATGGCCAGGTCGTCGACGGCCAGGGCAAGATCGCCGTCATCGTCGCGCTGGAGTCGAAGGGCGACAAGGAAGTGCTCGCCACGCTGGCCCGCCAGCTCGCCATGCATGTCGCTTCGGCCAATCCGCAGGCCCTCGACGCCTCCGGCCTCGACCCGGCGATCGTCGAGCGCGAGAAGAAGCTGCTCGCCGAGAAGAACGCCGGCAAGCCGGCCAATGTGCTGGAGAAGATCATCGATTCGGGCATCAAGACCTTCGCCAAGGAAGTCTGCATGCTCGATCAGGTTTCGAACCACCCCGACCATAACGGCAAGACCGTCGCGCAGGCGGTGAAGGAGCTCGAGGGCAAGGCCGGCGCGCCGATCGCCATCAAGGGGTTCCTGCGTTATGCGCTGGGCGAAGGCATCGAGAAGCAGACCAGCGACTTCGCCGCGGAAGTGGCGGCGGCCGCGAAGGGCTGATTCCCCTTCGATTTCGAGATCGAGGCCCGGGCTGCGTGAGCGGCCCGGGTTTTTTGATGCGTCCTTGCGGGAGGGCCGTTCATGCGGATCGTGACGCCGGTCACTTGCGGGCGCGGCGCGCCGTTCGTATGAAGGAAGCGCCCCGTTCCAGCCAGCGAGACCAAGAGACATGCGCGATCACGTCCCGACGCGAAGCTTCAGACGCGTGGTCGTCAAATTGTCCGGCGAAGCGCTGCAGGGGCAGGCGGCTCACGGGCTCGACGCGCCGACGCTGGCGCGCGTGGCGAGCGATCTCGCCTCCGCCGCCGAAAATGGCTATCAAATCGCGGTCGTCGTCGGCGGGGGGAATTTCTTCCGGGGCATTAAAGGCGCTGACAGCGGCATCGAACGAGCCCGCGCCGATTCGATCGGGATGCTGGCCACCGTCATGAACGGCCTGGCGCTGGAGCAGGCGATAGAGATGCAGGGGCGCCAGGCGCGCTGCCTCTCCGCCGTGCCCATGCCCGCCGTTTGCGAGTCCTTCTCGCGCCGGGCCGCTCTCCATCATCTCGACAAGGGCCGCGTCGTCATCGCCGCAGGCGGCACCGGCAATCCGTTCTTCACCACGGATACGGGCGCTGTGCTGCGCGCGGCCGAACTCTCCGCCGACGCCGTGCTGAAGGCGACCCAGGTAGACGGCGTCTACACCGCCGACCCGAAGCGCGATCCGAGCGCGACGCGCTACGAAAGGCTCACCCATGACGAGGCGATCGCCCAAAATCTCGCGGTGATGGACACCGCCGCTTTCGCGCTCGCGCGCGAGAACAAGATCCCGATCATCGTATTTTCGATCGGCGACCCCGGCGCCATAGCCTCGGTGCTCGCCGGCGGCGGGCGCTCGACGCTGGTCGCGCCGTAAATCTCGACTTTCCGCGCGCGGCGGAAAAAAACATGCAATAAGGGGCTCCCCGGCCAGGCGGACGGCTGGCGCGCGTCATTGTCCAGCGGGGCGCGTTGCGGGAAAATCGCCGTTTGGCGGGATTAACACGACGGCGGGCCGTTCTTGACGCCGCCGGCGACCAAAGACAGGTTGTGGAGATCATGACGGAGAAATTCGATCTCGCGGATTTGAAGCGCCGGATGCAGGGCGCGATCGCGACGCTCAAGCACGAGTTCGGCGGCCTGCGCACGGGCCGCGCTTCTGCGAGCCTGCTCGAGCCGGTGCATGTCGACGCATATGGCCAGCATTCGCCGCTCAATCAGGTCGCGACGATCAGCGTCCCGGAGCCGCGGATGCTCTCCGTGCAGGTGTGGGACAAGGCGCTGGTGATCGCCGTCGACAAGGCGATTCGCGAGGCCAATCTCGGCCTGCAGCCGACCGTCGAAGGGCAGATGCTGCGCATCCGCATGCCCGAACTGAACGAGCAGCGCCGCAAGGAGCTCGTGAAAGTGGCCCACAAATATGCCGAGGACGCGCGCGTCGCCGTGCGCCACGTGCGCCGCGACGGGCTCGACATCCTCAAGAAATTGCTGAAGGATCACGCCATCCCCGAGGATGACGAGAAAAGGCACGAAACCGAGGTCCAGAAGGCGACCGACGAGGCGGTGAAGGAGATCGACGCCGCGCTGGCCGCCAAGGAAAAGGAAATCATGCAAGTCTGAAGCGTGGCAATACGCCATCCTTTGCTAAGATCGGACGGCGATTCGGAACGCAACGATGGCGGAAAGTGATTTTTTGGAGATGGCGACGACCGCCCCGGAAATCGGGGCGGCGCCTCGGCATGTCGCTCTCATCATGGACGGTAACGGCCGCTGGGCGGCGGCGCGCGGCCTGCCGCGCTTCGAGGGTCACCGCCGCGGCGTCGAGGCGTTGCGCCGCGCCGTGCGCGCGGCGATCGACCTCAAGATCTCCTATCTCACCGTCTATTCCTTCTCGGCCGAGAACTGGGCGCGTCCCCGAGAAGAGGTGCAGAGCCTGCTTGGCCTGCTGCACCGCTTCATCCGCAACGATCTCGCCGAACTCCATGGCAATAATGTCCGCGTGCGCGTCATCGGCGCGCGGGCCGACCTCGCTCCGGAGATCGCCGACCTGCTGCGCGAGGCGGAGCAGGTGACGCAGGCCAACACCGGCCTTACGCTCGTCGTCGCCTTCAATTACGGCGCGCGGCAGGAGATCGCGGCGGCGGCGCGCGCTCTGGCGGAAATGGTGGCCGAAGGTCGGCTCGACCCTGAAAAGATCGACGCCGACGCGATTGCGGCCCGTCTCGACACGGCGGACATTCCCGACCCGGACCTCATCATCCGCACCTCGGGTGAGCAGCGCCTGTCGAACTTTCTTCTGTGGCAGGCGGCGTACGCGGAGTTCGTGTTCCTGCCGATCCTCTGGCCGGATTTCGACCACGCAGCGCTTGTCGCCGCTATTGCCGAATACAAGCATCGCGACCGGCGCTTCGGCCGCGTCCAACCCGCGCGCAGCGCGACGACCGCGTCATGACGCCCCCCTCGAGCAGCGCGCCTGCGCCGCGCGGCGGCTTCGCCGACCTCGGACCGCGCGTCGCGTCGGCCGTGGTGCTGGTGGCCGCGGCGGCCTTCACCCTGTATGCCGGCGGCGATGTTTTCGCCCTGTTCTGGCTGGCCGCCGCTCTGGCGATCAACTGGGAATGGCAGGGACTGATCGGCGGCGAACGGCGTCTGGCGCGGGTCGTGGCGGGCGGCGCGGCCGCCGCGGCCGCGGCCGCGTTCGGGCGCGTTGGAATGGCGGGCGTAGCCGCCGCCGAGATCGCGCTCTTCGCGCTTGTCGCCGCCATTCTGGCAGGGCCGGAGCGGCGCGTCTGGGCCGGGGCAGGGGTGGTCTACGCCGGGGCGCTGGCTTTTTCCGTCTGTCTCCTCCGCGAGTCGCCCGACTTCGGGCTGCTTTCCATCGCTTTCCTTTTCGCGGTGGTGTGGGGCACCGATATTTTCGCCTATTTTGGCGGGCGGCTGATCGGCGGGCCGAAGCTCTGGCCGCGCGTATCAGCCGGCAAGACCTGGTCGGGCACGATAACGGGCGTGCTGAGCGGCGCGGCGCTCGGCCTCGCCACGGCCTATTTCGTCGGCGGTCCGGCGCTCGCGAGCGTCCAGACCTTCCTTGTCGGCCTCGTCGCGGCCGCCGTTTCGCAGATCGGCGACCTTTTCGAATCCTCGGTCAAGCGCCGCTTCGGGGTGAAGGACTCGAGCCAGCTCATCCCTGGCCATGGCGGGGTGATGGACCGGCTCGACGGATTCATTTTCGCCAGCGTCTTCGCGGCCGCTCTCGGCTTGTTGCGGGGCGACCCGTCGGCGGCCGCCGGCCTGTTCTTCTGGTAAGCGAGTAAAAGATGGCTTTGGGCAACGGACATTCCGACATGAGCGCGCGCGCGCCGCGCCGCATCGTTCTCCTCGGCGCTACCGGCTCGATCGGACGCTCGACGGTCGACCTTCTCGAACGTGATCCCGAAGGCTTTTCGGTCGTGGCGGTCGCCGGCGGCGCCAACGCCGCCGAACTCGCCCGCGTCGCTCGCGTGACGAAGGCCGAATTCGCCGCGATCCGCGACGAAAGCGCCTATGCGGAGCTCAAGGAGGCGCTGTCCGACACCAATACGCAGGTCGCAGCCGGCCGCGAGGCGGTGATAGAGGCGGCGGTGCGCGAATGCGATCTGGTCGTTTCGGCGATCGTCGGGGCGGCGGGGGTCGAGCCGACATATGCGGCGCTTTCCGCAGGCCGCGACGTTGCGCTCGCCAACAAGGAATGTCTCGTCTGCGCCGGCGTTCCCTTCATGCGCATGGCGAAAAAGATGAAGGTCCGGCTGCTGCCGGTCGACAGCGAGCACAACGCCATTTTCCAGGCGCTGGGCGGGGAGGATCCCGCGCGCATCGAGCGCATGATCGTCACGGCGTCCGGCGGTCCCTTCCGGACCTGGAGCAGGGAGCGCATCGCCGCCGCGTCGGTGGAGGAGGCGCTCAACCACCCCAACTGGGCGATGGGGCCGAAAGTTACGATCGACTCGGCGGGCCTGATGAACAAGGGACTCGAGCTTATCGAGGCGCATCACCTTTTCGACGTTCCGGCTGAGAAGCTCGAGGTTGTCGTGCACCCTCAGTCGATCGTCCACGGCCTCGTGGCCTTCACCGACGGCTCGGTGACGGCTGGCATGGCCCCGCCGGACATGCGCGTGCCGATCGCTCATTGTCTCGGTTATCCCGATCGCCTGACCACGCCCGCGCCGCGGCTCGATTTCGCGAAGATCGCCGCGCTCACCTTCGAAGCCCCTGATTTTGAACGTTTTCCGGCCCTGCGCCTGGCGCTCGACGCCCTCGCCAATGGCGGCGGCCTGCCCACCGTGCTCAACGCAGCCAATGAGATTGCGGTCGAGGCCTTCCTCGACCGGCGCATCCCCTTCGCAGGAATCGCCGGGCATGTCGCGGGAGCCTGCGAGGCGGCGCTGCGCGACGGCACGGCCCGCGAGCCGGCAAGTGTGGAAGATGCGCTCGCCATTGACCATATTGTCAGAGAAAGGTCGCGGACGGTCTTGGCCGTGGCCGCGGCTTCAGGCATGTTAACGCTTTAGTAACCAATCCACGCCGAGCGCCGGCGAGGGTTTGGCCCAAGCGAGAGCGTTCGGAGGCGAGACGTGCTGGACCTGTTGATGACTTTCGTGACCTACGTCGTCCCCTTCGTCCTCGTGCTCAGCGTGGTCGTCTTCATTCATGAATACGGCCATTTCATCGTCGGGCGCTGGTGCGGCGTGCAGGTCGACGCCTTTTCGATCGGCTTCGGGCCGGAGCTCTGGTCGCGCGTCGACCGTCTCGGCACGCGGTGGCGGATCGCGGCCATACCGCTCGGCGGTTATGTGAAATTCCACGGCGACGCCAATGGCGCCAGCGTGCCGGACCCGGAAGCCGTGAACGCCATGCCTGCGGCCGAGAGGGCGGTGACCTTCGCCGCACAGCCGGTCTGGAAGCGTTCGGCAATCGTCTTCGCTGGCCCGTTCGCGAATTTCCTGCTGGCGATCGCGATTTTCGCGGCGTTGTTCGGGTTTTATGGCCGTACGGTGCTCGCGCCGCGCGTCGGCTCCGTCGTCGCCGGCGGGGCGGGGCAGGCGGCAGGCTTCCAGCCGGGCGACCTGGTCGTGTCGATTGACGGGACGCCGATCGACAGTTTTGGCAAGATGCAGGAGATCGTCTCCGTCTCCGCCGACAGGAAGCTGATTTTCGTTATTCGCCGCAACGGCGCGGAGCTGACGTTCCCGGCGATCCCCGCCTGGCGTGAAATCGACAGCGCGGTGGGCAAGGTCCGCATCGGCATGCTTGGCCTGCAGGCCTCGACCGCGGCCGCCGACGTGCGCGAGGAGCGGTATGGGCCGCTCCAGTCGCTGGCGATGGCCGTCGACGAGACCTGGCAGGTCGTGCATCGCACAGGCGTCTATGTCGGCGGGCTGATCACGGGGCGCGAGAGCGCCGACCAGTTGTCCGGCCCGATCGGCATAGCGCAGATGTCGGGTCAGATGGCGAAGGCGGCCACCAAGGTCGGCATTGCGCCGTTCATGAACCTCATCGCGATCCTCTCTGTCTCGATAGGCCTGCTCAATCTGATGCCAGTGCCACTGCTGGACGGAGGGCATCTGCTGTTCTTCGGCATCGAGGCGGTGCGCGGCAGGGCGCTGAACGAGCGCGCGCAGGAGTTCGCCTTCCGGGTCGGCCTCGCGATGGTCGGCGCATTGATGATCTTCTCGACCTATAATGACATCGCTCGCCTCATCCACAGACTGGCGGGCGGCGCATCATAACCGTCTTTCCGCCACTTTTCGACGCAAATACTGTCTGGCCGCGCCTTTCGGGGCGCGGCTTTTCTGCGTTTTCGACGCACGAAAGATCGGTTGTTAACCAGGTGCTGACCATGAATCGTGGCTTTGGCGTCACGCCTTCGACAAATTGCTAAAACACCATTTATTCTGGATTTGCAGGGTTGGTTAAACCCTGTAGAAGATTCGACGGACCAGTAGGAGCGCGGCTCGCCAGCGCGCCAAAACAGTGGAACATCGCGCCGCGCCATGGGCGGCGGTCGTTGCGACGAGGACCGGCTTTTATGCAATCCATCAGCGGCATTTGGAAATCTTCGTCACTTTTGATCGCGGCGTTCGCGGTCCTGCTCGCCTGCGCCGCTCCCGCCGCCGCGGCGCCGGAAATAATCGTGCAGGGCAATACGCGCGCCGACGCTGAAATGATTCGTTCTTACTTTACCGGAACAAGCCCCGCCGAGATCGATCAGGGCCTCGAGGCGCTGCGGGCGAGCGGGCGTTTTTCGAGCGTTTCCGCTAGCCGCCAGGGCGGCAAGGTCGTGGTGCGCGTTTCCGAAGGCAATATGATCAACCGCGTCGCTCTCGAGGGCAACAGCAAGGTCAAGACCGAGAATCTTCTGCCTGAGTTGCGCACGCGCGCCCGCACCGCGTTCAGCCCCGCGACCGCGGAGTCGGACGTTGCGCGTCTGACGGAAATCTACCGCCGCTCGGGTCGCGCGGCCGCGAAAGTCTCCTATCGCACTGTCGATCTGCCGAATGGCCGCATCGATGTCGTCTTCACCATCGTCGAGGGCGACAAGACCGGCGTCAAGGAGATCAAGTTCGTCGGCAACAACGTCTACTCCACGCGCCGGCTCGTCGGCATGATGGAGACGACAGAAATGAATTTCCTGTCGTTCCTGAAGTCCAGCGACGTCTATGATCCCGATCGCATCGCGTCGGATCTCGAACTCGTCCGCCGCTTCTATCTCAAGAACGGCTATGCCGACTTCCGCGTGGTGAGCTCCGACGCGCAGTTTGATCCCGCGCAGGGCGGCTACATCATCACCATCGTTGTCGAGGAAGGCCCGCAATATCGCGTGTCGTCGGTCGATGTCGAATCGCATCTGCCCGACGTGGACGCCGCCTCGCTGAACGACGTGCTCCGCATCTCCGCCGGCGACGTCTACAATGGCGACGCAGTCGAGAAGTCGGTCGAGGCGCTGACCCGCGAAATCGCCAAGAAGGGGTACGCCTTCACTCAGGCGCGTCCGCGCGGCGAGCGCAATCCGGCCGCCCAGACCGTCGCGATCCGCTTCGTTCTCGACGAGGGTCCGCGCGTCTACATCGAGCGCATCAACATCCGCGGCAACACCCGCACGCGCGACTATGTCATTCGCCGCGAATTCGAGATCGGCGAGGGCGACGCCTATAATCGCGTGCTGATCGACCGCGCCGAGCGCCGCCTCAACGGCCTCGGCTACTTCAAGAAGGTCAAGATCACCAATGAGCCGGGCTCGTCGCCCGACCGCGTGATCGTGAATGTCGACGTGGAAGATCAGCCGACGGGCAACTTCGGCGTCTCCGGCGGCTATTCGACGACTCAGGGCTTCATCGCCGAAGTGTCGGTCTCCGAAAGCAACTTCATGGGCCGCGGCCAGGCCGTGCGCATGTCCGTGCAGGCGGGTCAGCTGTCGCGCGGCGTGACCTTCAGCTTCACCGAGCCTTACTTCCTTGACCAGCGCATCGCGGCGGGTTTCGACGTCTTCGCCAAGCGCATGGACGCCTACAACTACTCGATCTACAGCTCGACCTCGGTCGGCGGCACGATCCGCTTCGGCGTTCCGATCACGGACGAGCTGACCTTCTCGCCCCATTATTCGATCTATCAGACGACGATCTCGATCCCGAATAACTGGAGCCGTCCCTATAACGACTGTTGGTCGCCGGTCCCGGGTCTGACGCCTGGCTTCTCGCCCTTCTTCCCGGAGCCGAGCCTCTTCATCAACTGTCAGACGAACGGAGAAGCGTCGCTGGCGATCAAGGAATCGCAGGGCACGCTGCTGACGTCGCTGGTCGGCTATTCGCTGACCTTCGACAATGTCGACAACTTCAAGAACCCGCACAACGGCTGGCATGCGACCCTGTCGCAGGACGTGGCCGGTGTCGGCGGCGATTCGCGTTACCTGCGCACCACCGGCGACATCCGCTACTTCCACGAGATCCCCTATCTCGACGATGTTGTCGGCATTGCCCGCGTCCAGGGCGGCGACCTCTCGACCTTCGGCGGATATACGCCGCGCATTCAGGACAACTTCAACCTCGGCCCGAGCCTCGTTCGCGGCTTCGCGCCGGGCGGCATTGGTCCGCGCGACTCGAATATCTTCACCAGCTTCAACAATAACCGGGGCAACTCCCTCGGCGGCTCCGATTACTTCGGCGGGTCGCTCGAAGTGCAGTTCCCGCTGTGGGGCCTGCCGAAGGATCTTGGTCTGAGAGGCGCGCTGTTCGCCGACGCTGGCACGCTCTGGAACTTCCAGGGGCGCACCAACTACAGCAACAATCTGCCGACCATTCCGGGCGTCACCTGCCTTGCGCCTTATTCGGCGCAGGCCGCCTTCGGCGTCGGAACCTGTGTGATCCCCGTATCCGACTCGATGAAGCTTCGTTCGTCGGTCGGCGCGTCGCTGTTGTGGAATTCTCCGATGGGCCCGATCCGCTTCGACTATGCGGTCGTGACGTCGAAGGTCTATGGCGACATCACGCAGAACTTCCGCTTCACTGGCGGCACGAACTTCTGATGCTCAGCAAAGCTCGTCGGGCCAAAAGCGCCCGGCGAGCGGTTTGCCTTGCGCAGCCGCCCGCCGGCGCATGCGCCAATCTTATCTCCGCGCCTGCGATTGCCTCCGGCGCCGCCCCAAAAGAGCGGCGCGCATGAGCGCCGTCGCCTTCTTCCAATTGTCCCGTCCGTTCACGCTCGCCGAAATTGCCGAAGCGACGGAGGCGGAAATCCGCAACGCCGACCAGTCGCCCGCATCGGCGGTCGTCACAGGCGTGGCTCCGCTGGAGGCGGCTCGCGCCGGCGATCTGTGTTTCTTCGATTCGTCGCGCTACGCCGAGGCGCTTTCCTGCTGTCGCGCCACCGCCTGTTTTCTGCGTGAACGGCATCTTCCGCTTCTGCCTGAGGGCGTCATCGGCCTCGTTGTCGAGCAGCCATACCGGGCCATCACGCGCGCGATGGGGCTGCTCTTTCCGCAGGCGTTGCGTCCAGGCTCGCTGTTTGCCGCCAGCGGAGTGTCGCCCGGCGCCGTCGTTCATCCGGAGGCGCGGCTGGAGCCTGGCGTCACTGTCGATCCCGGCGCTTTCATCGGCCCGCGCGCGGAAATCGGCTCCGGCACGACTATCGGACCACATGCGGTCGTCGGGCCGCACGTCCGTATCGGCCGCGACTGTTCCATCGGGGCGCACGCCAGTCTCATTTGCGCGCTCGTCGGCAATCGCGTCATCATTCATCCCGGCGCGCGGCTCGGGCAGGACGGCTTCGGTTTTGCGCCGACGCAAAAAGGCTATCTAAAGACGCCGCAACTGGGGCGCGTCATCGTCCAGGACGACGTCGAAATCGGCGCCAACACAACGATCGACCGCGGCGCGACGCGCGACACGATCATCGGCGAGGGCACGAAGATCGATAATCTCGTGCAGATTGGCCACAATGTCGTGATCGGCCGTTTCTGCGCCATCGTCGCGCAGACGGGCATAGCGGGCTCCTGCGAGATCGGCGATTTTGTCGCGCTGGGCGGCCAATCCGCGATCGCCGGCCACTTGACGATCGGTGAGGGCGCCGCCATTGCGGCGAAATCCGGCGTCATGCGCGACGTCCCGCCCGGCGCGCGCTTTGGCGGCTCCCCCGCCCGGCCTTTGCGCCGGCATTTGCGCGCGGAAGCCATGCTCGACAAAATGGCGCGGCGGGACAGACCGATGTAATACAACCGGCAAGGGCGCGGCAGTCGCCCGCGGTTTCATCGGGGAGGAAAAATATGACTGAGACAGCCGCCGGCGCGACGCTGGAGAGCGCCGACATATTGCAGATCATGCGCTGTCTGCCGCACCGTTATCCGTTTCTGCTTGTCGATCGCATCGTCGACATTCGCGGCGACGAATCCTGCGTGGGCGTCAAGAACATCACCATCAATGAGCCGCAGTTCATGGGCCATTTCCCCGAGCGGCCGGTGATGCCGGGCGTGCTGCTCATCGAGGCGATGGCGCAGACGGCCGGCGTCATCGTCATGCGCGCGCAGGGCGAGATGGAGAAACCGAAGCTCGTCTATTTCATGACGATCGACAATGCGAAGTTCCGCAAGCCCGTGACGCCGGGCGACCGTGTCGAATTCCACATGACCAAGACGGCGCAGAAGCGAAACATCTGGTGGTATCAGGGCCGTGCGATGGTCGATGGCGTGCTTGTCGCCGAAGCGACCATCAGCGCCATGATGGGGGTCTGACGCGCGCAGCGCATCAGAGAAGAATGAGCGCGACGCTCCATCCCACCGCAATCGTCGAGGACGGCGCCCGCCTGCATGACGGCGTCGTCATCGGGCCTTTCTGTCATGTTGGCGCGAGCGTCGAGATCGGCGCCGGAGCCGTTCTCCAATCCCATGTCGTGATTTCGGGGCGCTCGCGCATCGGCGCGGGCGCGCGTATCTTTCCCTTCGTTTCGATCGGAACGCCGTCACAGGATCTCAAGGCCGCGCTGGCCGAGGGCGCGGTGACGATCGGCGATGACTGTGTTGTGCGCGAGGGCGTGACGATCAACGCCGGCGTTGGCGCAGGCACACTGGTCGGCGCGCGCTGCGTCTTCCTCGCCTATTCGCATGTCGCGCATGATTGCCGCCTCGGGGACGGCGTCGTGCTGTCGAACCAGACGTTGCTTGGCGGCCATGTCGAGATTGGCGACCATGCGATGATCGGCGGCGGCACGGCCGTGCACCAGAATGTGCGCGTCGGCGCGTATGTCTTCGTCGGCGGGCTGGCGGGCGTCGAGGGCGACGTGATTCCTTTCGGTCTCGCGGGCGGCAATCGCGCGCATCTCTTCGGCGTCAATCTGGTCGGCGTTCGACGGCGCGGTTTTTCGAATGAGCGCATCGCCCGTCTGCGTGAAGCCTATCGCCGGCTCTTTGCGAGAGACGATGCGCGGGCGCTCACCGAGCGCATCGACGAGGTCGCCGCAGCCTTCGCGGGCGACGCCGACGTTGCGCAGATCATCGATTTTCTGCGGGCTCCGTCTACGCGCCCGCTTTGCGCGCCACGCGCGCGCGGCGACGACGCGTGAAAGCTCCGCGCATTTTTCTGATCGCTGGCGAAGCCTCGGGCGACGCGCTCGGCGCGGCTTTGATGCGCGCGCTTCGCGTCGCGCGGCCTGACGCGAGTTTCATTGGCGTCGGCGGCGAGGCGATGGCGCGAGAGGGGCTCGTTTCCCTCTTTCCGCTTGCCGATATTGCTGTGATGGGGCTCGCGCCCGTGATTCGGCGCCTCCCCAAACTCATCGCGCGCATCAATGAAACGGCGCGCGCGGTCATAGCCGCGCAAGCGGATTGTCTCGTTCTCATCGACGCGCCTGATTTCACCCATCGCGTCGCGCGCAAGGTTCGCCGCGAGAGGCCACGCATGCCGATCGTCGATTACGTCAGCCCAACCGTCTGGGCCTGGCGCCCCGGCCGCGCGAAGGCGATGCGCGCCTATGTCGATTGCGTGCTGGCCCTGTTGCCTTTCGAGCCCGAGGCGCATGAACGGCTCGGCGGCCCGCGCTGCGTCTATGTCGGTCATCCGCTGGTCGAGCGGCTCGATGAACTGACGCGCTACGCTCCGCTTGAAGGAAGCGAAAGCGGGGAGCCGGGCGACGCCTCGCGGCGCGATCGGCCATTGCTCCTCGTCCTTCCGGGTTCGCGCGTTGCGGAAGTCCAGCGCATGACGCCGCTTTACGGCGAGACGCTCAAGCTTCTGATGCGCGAACGTCCCGATCTCGAAGTCGCCATTCCCGTGGCGCCGAATATGGAGAGGACGTTGCGCGACGCGCTACGCGACTGGCCGCTTGCACCCCGCCTGATCACGCAGCAGGAGAAATTCGCGGCCTTTCGCAATGCGCGCGCGGCGCTCGTCACCTCGGGCGTCGCGACGCTGGAGCTTGCGCTCGCCGGCGCGCCGATGGCCGTCGCTTACAAGGTCTCGCCAGCCGAGTCGCTGTTGCGTTTTCTGATCGAGGTAGATTCGATCGTGCTGCCCAATCTCGTCATCGGCGAAAACGCGATTCCGGAGTTTCTTCAGGAGGCGGCGACGCCGCCTGCGCTGGCCGACGCGATCGCGTCGCTGCTCGAAGACGGCGCCGCACGCGCGAGGCAGCTTTCGGCCTTTGCTCGGGTGCGCGAACGCCTCAGCGAGGCCGGCGACAACCCCAGCGCCCGCGCGGCGCAGATCGTGCTGCAATATGTCGACGGACGGGAGTCCGCCGCGGGTTGACCGCTTGCGTCGGCGCATAGCCGGACTAGACCTTTTCCGCTTGTATCTTTCGGCGCCGCAACCATAATCGGCGCGAGTTCACTCCCGTGGCGCGAAACGATAATTGCGCCGCGCATTTGCGAAAGGGCGACGGCCTTGTCCGAAGTCGCGCGAAAAAACTATCTGACGCGGAAATCGCTGGAAGCGATCATTGCGGAAAACGACGCAGAACGTGAGGGCGGCGGTCTCAAGCGCGCGCTTGGCTGGGGGTCGCTGATGGCGCTCGGCATCGGCGGCATCATCGGCGCCGGCATTTTCGTGCTCACCGGCACGGCGGCGGCGAAGTTCGCCGGCCCCGGCGTCACGGTCTCCTTCCTGCTGTCCGGCCTCGCCTGCGCCTTCGTGGCGCTGTGCTATGCGGAACTCGCCGCGCTCATTCCGGTGGCGGGAAGCACCTACACCTACACTTACGTGACGCTCGGCGAGATCTTCGCCTGGATCATCGGCTGGAATCTCGTGCTGGAATACGCCGCCGGCGCCGCGACCGTCGCGGTAGGATGGGCCGGCTATTTCAATCGCGTGCTGCAGGGCTTTGGCATAAATCTGCCGCCCGAGTTCACCACCGCCTATTTCGCCCATGCAAGCGCGCATGCGCCACCGGAGACCGTGCATGGCGTTTTCAACGTGCCGGCGGCGGCGATCATCTTCCTTCTGACGATGATACTCGTGCGCGGCACGACGGAGTCCTCGACCTTCAACAACATCATCGTCGCCATAAAGGTCACCGTCGTGCTGCTGGTGATCTTTTTTGGGGCGGCGCATGTCGATCTCGCCAACTGGACGCCGCTCGTGCCCGAGAACAAGGGCGAATTCGGCATATTCGGCTGGAGCGGCGTGGTGCGCGGCGCCTCCGTCGTCTTCTTCGCCTATATCGGGTTCGACGCCGTCTCGACGGCCGCGCAGGAGGCTCATACGCCTCAGCGCGACGTGCCGATCGGCATTCTCGGCTCGCTCGTCATCTGCACGGTTCTCTACGTCGCCGTCGCGGCCGTCGCGACGGGCGTCGTGAACTACAAGGAGCTCGGCGTTCCCGATCCGATTGCGCTGGCGATGGATCGCACCGGCCAGACCTGGATTTCATGGGTCGTGAAATTCGGTGCGCTCGCCGGTCTGACGACGGCGATCCTCGTGCTGCTCTTCGGACAGACGCGCGTCTTCTACGCCATGGCGCAGGACGGTCTGTTGCCGCCCGTCTTCGCGAAACTGCATGATCGCTTCCGCACGCCGGCGGTGAGCCAGATCATGATCGGCTTCTTCGTCGCGCTGGCCGCCGGTCTGTTGCCGATCGACATTCTCGACGAAATGGTCAGCATCGGCACGCTTGCGGCTTTCTGCCTCGTCTGCATGGCCGTCATTCATTTGCGCCGCGCGCATCCCGAAATGCATCGTCCCTTCCGCGCGCCGGGCATTCCGTTCATGCCGATCCTCGGCATCGGCTCCTGCCTCGCGCTGATGGTCGCCCTGCCTCTCGAAACCTGGTTGCGGCTGCTGATCTGGACCGGAATCGGTCTGGCGATCTACATGTTCTACGGCATCAGTCACGCGAAGCGGGGGTGAGCGCATTAATGAGCGCGCCCGCTGTCGTCTGGTTTCGCAATGACCTGCGTCTTGCAGACAATCCGGCGCTGACGGCGGCGGCGCGCTCGGGCGCGCCGATTATTGCGCTTTACGTGCTCGACGATGAAAGCGCCGGCGAATGGCGCATGGGCTCGGCGAGCCGCTGGTGGCTGCATCATTCGCTGACGGCGCTTGCGCATGACCTTGCGCGACTGGGCGTCACGCTCACACTGAGACGCGGACGCGCTGAGTTCGTGCTCGAAAATATCGTGGCCGACGCCGGCGCCGGCGCCGTCTACTGGAACAGGCTTTACGAGCCATGGGCGATGCGTCGCGACAGCGAAATCAAGTCGCAGTTGCGCGCGCGCGGCGTGATGGTCGAAAGCTTCAACGGCTCGCTGCTTTTCGAGCCGGGCGGCTTGCGCAACAAGCAGGGCGAGCCCTTCCGCGTTTTCACCCCTTTCTGGCGCGCCTGTCTTGCGGCGGAGGCGCCGGACGCGCCATTGCCGGCGCCAAAGAAACTGACCGCCGCGCCGCCGCCGGCGAGCGACGCGCTGGCCGATTGGCGTCTATTGCCGACGAAACCCGATTGGGCGGGCGGCCTGCGCGAAACCTGGCGGGCGGGGGAACGCGCAGCGCTCGAGCGGCTTGCCGAATTCGCGAAGAAGCGCGTGCGCGACTACAAAATCGACCGCGATTTCATGGCGCGCGAGGGCGTCTCGCGCATGTCGCCCCATCTGCATTTCGGCGAAGTTTCGCCGCGGCGGATATGGGCGGAGATAACGGAAGCCGCAGGCGACGCAGGCGCGGCCTATTTGCGCGAAATCGGCTGGCGCGAGTTCTGCCATCATCTGCTCGTCGCAAATCCGCAGATGCCCGAGCGCGCGCTCGACGAGCGGTTCCGCGATTTTCCCTGGCGCGAGGACGCCGCGGCGCTGGAGGCGTGGCGCATAGGCCAGACGGGCTATCCGCTGGTCGACGCCGCGATGCGCGAATTATGGATCACAGGCTACATGCACAATCGGGCGCGCATGGTCGCCGCGAGCTTTCTCGTCAAGCATCTGCTGATCCCCTGGCAGGAGGGTGAGCGCTGGTTCTGGGACACGCTCGTCGACGCCGATCTCGCCAACAATAGCGGCGGCTGGCAATGGGTCGCCGGCTGCGGCGCCGACGCCGCGCCTTATTTTCGCGTGTTCAATCCCGTTCTGCAGGGCGAGAAATTCGATCCCGAGGGCGATTACGTGCGCCGTTATGTTCCGGAACTCGCAAGGCTCGACGCGCGCCACATCCATTGCCCGTGGGAGGCGCCGGAGGAGGTCTTGCGGGCGGCGGGCGTGCGACTGGGTGAGACCTATCCGCGCCCCATCGTGGACCATGCGAAGGCGCGTGATCGGGCGTTGAAGGCGTTCGAGGCGACGCGAGGATAGCGACGCTCGCAAATCCTCCTGAAACCCATTAAGGCATGGTCTCTCTTCCCAATTCGAGAAACCATGCACGCCGACATCCGCCCCTTCGAAGAAATCCGCATGCTTTTCGCCAATCTTCCGGCGCCGAGCGAAGAGAGCGTCGCGGCCGTTCGCGCGCGTGACGCGCAGCTCACCAAGCCGCCGGGGGCGCTTGGACGGCTGGAGGAGATCATCGAGTGGCTCGCGGCGTGGCAGGGCAGGGCGCAGCCCGCGATCGAGCGTCCGCTCGTCGCTGTCTTCGCCGCAAACCATGGCGTCGTCGCGCAAGGCGTCTCCGCCTTTCCGGCGAGCGTCACGGAGCAGATGGTGGCGAATTTCACCGGCGGCGGCGCGGCGATCAACCAGATTTGCAAGACCCACGGCGTCGGGCTGAAGGTTTATGAACTCGCGCTGGAGCGCCCGACGCAGGATTTCACCCAAGCGCCCGCGATGGATGAGCGCGAGGCCGCCGCGACCTTCGCCTATGGGACGGCGGCGATAGAGGATGGCGTCGACCTTCTCGCGCCCGGCGAGATGGGAATCGGCAACACGACGGTGGCGGCGGCGATTTATGCGGCGCTCTATGGCGGGCCGGCCTCGCGCTGGACGGGGCGCGGAACGGGCGTCGATGACACGGGTCTTGCGCGCAAGAACGCCGCCATCGAAGCGGCGCTGAAGCTGCACGGGCCGCATCTTTCCGACCCCTTCGAGATCATGCGGCGTCTCGGCGGGCGGGAAATTGCGGCGATGATGGGCGCGATCACCGCCGCGCGGCTCAACCGCATTCCGGTCGTGCTCGACGGCTATGTCGTCTGCGCGGCGGCGGCGCTGCTGCATGCGATCACGCCCGACGCTATTGCGCATTGCGTCGCCGGTCATGTGTCGGCGGAGGGCGCGCATGCCGATGTCCTGGAGCGTCTCGGCAAGAAGCCGCTGCTCGATCTCGGTATGCGTCTGGGCGAGGGCTCCGGCGCCGGCCTCGCCATCGCGATCATCAAGACAGCGCTCGCCTGCCATCGCGACATGGCGACATTCGAGAGCGCGGGAGTGAGCGGAAAGGCGAGTTGAATCGCCGCGTCAGCGCGGCGTGATCAGTTCCCGCTCGGTCATCAGATAATCGAGCCGCTGGTCGTGCGGCTCGGTCGGCACGTGGTCGGCCTCCTGGCAGGAATAGGCGACGCCGACGGCGACGACCTTTTTCTTCGGCCGCAGTTCGGCGAGCGTCGCATCATAGATCCCGCCGCCATATCCGAGCCGGAAACCTCGGCGGTCGAAAGCCGCGAGCGGCGAGAAAATGATGTCCGGGTCGCGCGCGATCTTGTCGTCGGCGGGTTCGGACAGGCCGAACGGCCCTTTCACGAGATCGTCGCCAGGCGCGAAGTCACGGAAAACGAGCGGGTGACGCACCTTGTGCATCACCGGCAGCACGACCTGATAGCCGTCGCCGGCAAGCGCCTCGATCAGCGGGCGCGTGTTGAGTTCGCTGCGGATCGGCCAATAGACCGAGACGACGGGCGCTGCGGAACCGGCTTGGCTCGCGATCTCCTTGACGAGCGCAAGGCCGCGCTTTGCGACGGCGGCGGCCGCCTCATGCGCCTCCTGCGGCGACACGAGGTCACGGCGCGCGAGCGAATGCCGGCGCAGATCGGTTTTCACGTCGGTCATGGCGGTCGGGCGTCTGGTCGTCGAAGAAAGAGAAAGCGCGGGCCACGTGAGCCGTGGGACATCGATCCCGGGAACCTACAACGTAGGTGGGCGCCATATGACCAAGCCCACGGGCAAGGCCGGGGACAGCTCCCATAAGGATCGATAAGGCCCCGGGGAATAATAGTCCTGCACGAACCCCGCAGCGCCGCTCTGCTAATTTAGCGACGACCGGGGCTTTGCGCCAGTGGGCTTCAGGCGTATTCCAGCTCGGCGGGCTCCGGCGCCGTCTCCGTTGCGGGCTCCACCTGCAGGCGCTGGATGCGAACCAGCGTGAAAAGGCCAAAGGGCGCGAGCAGGCGGCGTTCGACGAGGGTCATGTCGTCGCGCTGATCGATCCAGTCGCCAATCGTCGACCATGGAAACTGCGGTCTCCAGCCGAGCTTGGGGGCGACGTGCCGGTCGAGGAAGGTCTCCAGCACTGCGAGCGGATCGTCCTTGCGGCTTACATGGTTAACCAGCACGATCTCCCCGCCCGGGCGCACCACGCGGGCGAGTTCGTCGAGCATCGCCTCGGGCTCCGGCGCGACGGTGAGGACGTAAGGCGCGACGACGCAGGCGAAGCTCGAGTCGGCGAAAGCCATTCGCGTCGCGTCCATCTTGGCGAGGCCGTGAACATTGGCCAGCCGCTCGCGCGCCACGCGATGGGCGGCGCGGCGCAGCATCGGCTCGGACAGGTCGACGCCATAGATTTGCGTATCGCGCTCGAACATTGGCAGTTCGAGCCCGGTGCCGACGCCCACGTCGAGAATCGGACCGTCGGCCTTCGAGGCCGCGGCGGCGGCGGCGCGGCGGCCGGGGCGCAGCAGCGCCGTAAAGGTCAGGTCGTAGATCGGCGCCCAGCGCGCATAGGCGGCCTCGACGTCGCAATTGTCGAGCGCGTCGGCTTCGCGATAAATATTTCGTGCTTCGCTCATCTTGGCGCCCCTTGCGCAGTTGCGGCGCGCCGCGGCGGCGCCATGGGTGCAATTGTCGTACGTGCCGGCTCCACAGCGGCGATGAAACCGCCGCCGAGCACGCGCGCCGCATCGTCGGCGCGATCATAGAAAACACAGGCCTGGCCCGGCGATACGCCGAATTCGCTGGCGGCGAAAACCACCGTCGCGGACGAGTCCTCGCGGGCGATCAGTCGGGCGGGGACAGGTGGGCGCGTCGAGCGCACGCGTGCCATGATGTCGATTCCCTGTGGCGGCATATCGTTAAACTCGCCAGAACCGATCCAGTTCACGTCGCGTAGCGCAACGGCGCGGGTTTCCAGCGCCTCGCGCGGCCCGACCACGACCTCGGCCCTGGCGGCGTCGAGGCGCACGACGAACAGCGGCTCGGCGTCGCGGCCGGCGACGGAGGTGCCAAGGCCGAGCCCGCGGCGCTGGCCGATCGTGTAATGCACAACCCCGGCGTGTCGGCCAAGCACGCGGCCGTCGACATGCACGATGTCGCCGGGAACCACGGCGTCGGGCGCCAGGCGCTCGACAACGTCGGTGTAGCGGCCGCTCGGCACGAAGCAGATGTCCTGGCTGTCCGGCTTGTCTGCGACCTCGAGTCCGTAGTTGCGGGCCATTTCGCGCACTTCGGCCTTCGTGTAGTCGCCGAGCGGAAAGCGCAGCATGCGCAGTTGCTCGCGCGTCGTGGCGAAGAGGAAGTAGCTCTGGTCGCGCGAGGCGTCCTTCGCCCGGTAGAGCGCGCGCCCGCCTTCGCCATCGTCGCGCGAAGAGATGTAGTGGCCCGTCGCGAGCACATGGGCGCCGAGATCCTTCGCGGTTTCGAAGAGATCGGCGAATTTGATGAACTGGTTGCAGGCGACGCAGGGGACCGGCGTTTCGCCGCTGGCGTAGGAGGCCGCGAATTCGTCGATCACCTTCTCACGGAAGCGGCGCTCGTAGTCGAGCACGAAATGCGGAATGCCGAGCCGCGCCGCCACCGCGCGCGCGTCCTGAATGTCCTGTCCGGCGCAGCAGGCTCCCTTGCGGTGGGTCGCCTCGCCATGGTCGTAAAGCTGCAGCGTGACGCCTACGACGTCATAGCCCTGTTCCTTGAGCAGCGCGGCCACGACGCTGGAATCCACCCCGCCCGACATGGCGACGACCACGCGCGTGTCGCCGGGCGACGCCGGCAGGATCAGGGGATCCGAAACGCTGGAACAAACCGTCATATTCGAGAGCGCCTGCAAATCCGGGGTTGAGTGTGGCCCGCGCCACGGTCCGGACCCGGTAGAAGGGTGTCGCGACCGTCGGCAAACTGACATTTAGAACATTACCCGTCCGTGACGCAATCATGAGCGGCGGACCCCACGCGACCCGGCGCCACGGAAACGTCATATTGTTCGCGACGGCCGCGGCTGCTAATACGCCGCGGTGTTTCAAAGGGGTGAGGAAGGGTCGATGGCGGCGATGAAACTTCTGGCGGGCAACTCGAACCGGGCGCTCGCGGAGGCGATTGCGGCGCATCTCAATATTCCCCTGTGCCGCGCCCAGGTGCGGCGCTTCGCCGATCAGGAAATCTGGGTCGAGATTCTCGAGAACGTCCGTGGTCAGGACACTTTCGTGATCCAGTCTACGTCCTTTCCGGCGAACGACCATCTGATGGAACTGCTGATCATGATCGACGCGCTGCGCCGCGCCTCCGCGCGCCGCATCACGGCGGTCATTCCCTATTTCGGTTACGCCCGGCAGGATCGCAAACAGGGTCCGCGCACGCCGATCTCGGCCAAGCTCGTCAGCAATCTGATAACCCGCGCCGGCGCCGACCGCGTCCTGACGGTCGATCTTCACGCCGGTCAGGTGCAGGGCTTCTTCGATATCCCGACCGACAATCTCTTCGCCGCGCCGGTCATGGTAGCCGACATCAAGTCGCATGCGCTGCTGAAGAATACGATGGTGGTTTCGCCCGACGTCGGCGGCGTGGTGCGCGCCCGCGCGCTCGCCAAGCGCATCGACGCCCCGCTCGCCATCGTCGACAAGCGTCGCGAACGCGCCGGCGAGTCGGAAGTCATGAACATCATCGGCGACGTGGCGGGGCACAATTGCATCCTCGTCGACGACATCGTCGATTCGGGCGGCACGCTGTGCAACGCCGCCGAAGCGTTGCTCGCCGCCGGCGCCGAGTCGGTGCACGCATACATCACGCATGGCGTGCTTTCCGGCGCGGCGGCGGAGCGCATCGCGGCCTCGAAGCTCAAGGAACTTGTCATCACCGACACGATCCGCGCGACAGACGCGATCAACGGCGCGCATAATATTCGCGTCATTCCGATCGGGCCTCTGATCGGCGAGGCCATCGCCCGCACGGCGAAGGAAGAAAGCGTGTCGAGCCTGTTCGACTGATCGATGTGCCGAGGTGTTCGTCTATTGACGCCCTGCGCTGCGGGCGGAATTTGTCACGCCCCGCAATTCGGCCGTTTTCTAGTCATGGTCAAGCCATCAAATCGGCGCGCGTGGAAGCCGCGCAACTGATTTTTCAGGGATTTTCGCGAGAAAATCGTCCCAATCCCGATTGACGACAAGCATAGAAAAAACCACTACGCCTTTTGCTCGTCCAGAAATGGCCAAGCTATCGAATTATCGTATACACGTCGTTAAAATTGATCTTGTGATAGGAGGAAATAAGCATGTCGATAAGAGGGTTTTTCGTTTTTGCCGCAGCCGTTTGCGTCGTCGCTGCCGCGAGTGTGGCAGTGACTGGCCCCGCCCAAGCGGCCGGCGGTGTCAGACTCTCCTGCACTGCGGAAGGCGCGCGAGATTTCAGCATGAGCGCGCGTTATGACGTTCGCGCGCCGCGAAGGAAGTTCAACGCGTCTTTCGAGTCTGCGCCGGGACTGGGCTTCGCGGCCGGCCAGAAACTGGGAGTCGCCGTGGGCGGCGTCGCCGTGGGTCAGATGGCGTTGAGACGGGATGTGGCCAGCGGCGACATTGTCGGCGACCTCACCTTCGCGACGGAGTTGAGAAATTTTCCCGCCAATTTCCCGAATGTGACGCCCGGAATGAGCGTAACCGTCGGATCACTGGGCTGCGCTCTGCGATAGGCGCCTGTCCTTACAGTAAAAATTAGAGACAATGCAGTCCTCTGATTCTTTTTGCTGGAACGCGCGAGGCTTTCGCCTCGCGCGTTTTATTTCGTAAGCCTTCGGCGCGAGCCCTTGTTGGCGTCCCGCGCTCGCGAGGCTTGCGAAAACCTGGCCTCCGATGCGAGAAGGCGGCGCATGACGCAAAGCCTTCACTCACGCGAGCCCGTTCCGCCCCGCTTCAACCTCGCCCGCTATTGCCTCGCCGACAACGCCCGGCTGCGGCCGGACGCGACCGCCATCACGGTGGTCGGCGACGACCATGTGCTGCGCTGGACGCACGCGGAACTCGATCTCAGGGTGCGGCGTCTGGCCGCAGGGCTGCAATCCCTCGGCCTCGCGCCCGGCGCGCGGGTGATGATCCGCATGGGCAATGAGGCCAACGCGGCGCTGGCCTATTTCGGCGCCATCGCCGCGGGCTATGTGGCGCTGCTCGCCTCTTCGCAGCTCACCTTCGAGGAGGCCGATTTTCTTCTGCGCGACTGCGGCGCCTCGGTTCTGGCGCTGGGCGCGGCCTTCGAGGAGGAAGCGCATGACGCGCCGGGCGTCACCGTCCTTCGCGGGGCCGATCTCGGGCGCCTCGCCGAAAGCGCGCCGCTTCCCGGCTACGCCGACACCGCTGCGGACGATCCCGCCTATCTCGTCTACACCTCAGGCACCACGAGCCGGCCCAAGGGCGTGTTGCACGCCCACCGCGCCGCCTGGGGCCGCCGGCCGATGCGAGAGCACTGGACAGGGCTCGGCCCCGGCGACGTGATGCTCCACGCCGGCGCGATCAACTGGACCTATACGCTCGGCGTCGGCATCGTTGACCCACTTTCGGCCGGCGGGTCCGCCGTGCTCTATAACGGCCATCCCGACCCGGCGGTCTGGCCGCGCCTGATCGAGGAGCATCGCGCAACGGTCTTCGCCGCCGTGCCAGGCGTCTATCGCCAGATGCTCAAATACGCCGCGCCCGAGAAAGCCGATCTTTCCAGCCTGCGTCATGGACTTTCCGCCGGCGCCGCGCTCGCGCCGAGCCTGCTCGCCGACTGGCGCGCGCGCACCGGCAAGGAGATTTATGAAGCCTTCGGCATGAGCGAATGCTCGACTTTCATTTCCAGCGGACCGACCACGCCCGTGCATCCCGGTTCGCCCGGGCGGCCGCAGCCGGGGCGGGTGGTCGCGGCGCTGCCGCAGGAGGGCGGCGAGACGCCGCTGCCGTCCGGGGAAACCGGCGTGCTCGCCGTGCGGCGCGATGATCCGGGCCTGATGCTGGGCTACTGGAACCGTCCCGAGGAGGAGCGCGAGGCGTTCCGCGGCGCGTGGTTCGTCTCCGGTGATCTCGTCGAGTTCGACGCCGAAGGCTACATGCACCATCACGGCCGCGCCGATGAAGTGATGAACGCCGGCGGTTTCCGCGTGTCCCCGGCGGAAGTCGAGAAATGCCTGCTCGCCTTCGACCATGTGGCCGAGGCCGCGGCCGCCGAGCGTCCCGGCCGCGACGCCGACTCGACGATCATCAGGGCCTATGTCGTGATGCGCGACGGCGCGCCGCGCGACGAGGCCGAGATCCTCGCGCATTGCCATGAGCATCTCGCCGCCTACAAGCGCCCGCGCTCCGTGACTTTTCTCGACGCCTTGCCGCGCAACGCCAACGGCAAGTTGAACCGGAAGCTTCTGCCTTAAAGAAACGGGCCCGATCGCGCGGAGGGGCATGTATGCGTGATCGGGCCCTTGCGTCCGTTGCGCGGGGCAAGCGAACGGACTTATTCGGCGAGCGTGTCGCCCAAAGCTATTGCGTCGCTCTTCTGACGCGCCACGATCGTCTCGTTTTTTCGCGAAGGCCGGCGTTTCTCGGGCGCTTTGTCGCGCGGAGCCGGCGGCTCGCCATTCACCGTCGCCTTCATGTTCGGCGAAGCCTTGAAGACGACGACGCGGCGAGCCTCGATCGGCACCGGCGCGCCGGTGCGCGGGTTGCGCCCTGAGCGCTCTTCTTTTTCGCGCACCAGGAACGATCCAAAATCATGCAGTTTGAGCGATTCTCCTGAGACCAGCGTCGACACCATTTCATCGATGACGCAATCGACTATCCGCTTCGCCTCGCGGCGGGAGACGCCCTCGATACGCCTGTGGATCGCCAGCGCGATATCCTGACGGGTCAGCGCGCCGCGCGATGTTTCACGGTCGTCGTCCTCCGGGAAATCGGATTGCATTCCATTCAACTTATCGGCGGTCGTCATGTTTACAGCTCGGAGTCCATTCTGTTCCGGCGCGCAGCGTGTTCAGTAAGCGCTTATGGGGCCGGAACATTGCGCGAAATTGCGCGCTCAGGGCCAAGGTTGACAGTGCTGATGGTCACCTCCCGGGCGTGACATTGGTCACAATTCGTAACCGCACGCCTCGTCATTGCGCGGCGCAGGTGCTAGAAGGGCTTGAGCGTAGCTATAATTTTTGCGTCCGAGGGTGTGGCGACATGACGCGGAGCACGGATGAGGGGGATGTGTCGATCGGAACGGAACGCGGCGCGCCTCCCGATCCCATCGATCAGGTTCGGGAACTCCTGTTCGGCGCGACCAAGCGCGAAACCGACAACCAGCTGAGCGTCATCGAGACCAGGCTGGAAGAAATGCGGACGGATTTCCTCGCCCGCTTCTCGGCGCTGGAGGGCCAGCTCGCCGATCTCGCGCGCGAGACCGAGAATAGCCAGGCGGAGGCAATCGAGGCCATCGGCGGCGCGATCGCGCAATTGGGCGCGACGATCCAGAACATGAGCGCGAGGCGGAAGGGCTGAAATGTCCGCATCCGGCGGCGGCGAGGCGTTCGAAAGGCTCAAGCAGCTATTGCTCGACGAGACCACTCGCCGTCTCGACGTGACGACAGAACGTGTCGAAAAGATCGACGCGCGCTTCGGCGACAGCAGAAAATTCGCAGCCGCCACCGGCGACATTCTCGTCGAGGCGCTGCAGCGCGCGGAAGAGAAGCGGCATCCCGAACTCTCACGCGCCGTCGCGCCGCTGGTGATTTCGGCCATCCGCTCGGAAATCAAGAACTCCAAGGAGATGCTGGTCGAGGCGCTCTATCCGATCATGGGACGCCTCGTCACCGCGGCGGTCGCCGGCGCCTTTCGCGAACTTGTCGAAACGCTGAACGAGCGAATCGACGCGCTGGTCTCCGCCAATTCCTGGCGGCTGCGGATGCGGGCCATGGCCACCGGCAGGACCATGGCGGAAGTTGCGCTCGCCGAAGCCGACGCCGGCCGGCTGAAGCGCGCGCTCCTGCTCGAACGCGGCAGCGGCCGTGTCCTGGCGAAATGGCCTCTGGCGGAGGAGGGCGACGCGCGGGTCGACGCGAATGTCGATCTCGAAAGCGGGATGATCGCGGCGATCACGGAATTCGCGACCAACGTCTACGCCGACAAGGGCGGCGAGTTGCGCATGCTCGATCTCGGCGCGAGCCATGTTTTCTTGCGCGCCTCGCACCGCGTCATCATCGCGGCGGAATTTGGCGGCGATCTGTCGCGCCATCGCGAAAGCCGGCTCGACGAGGCTTTTCTGTCGATCGTCGAACGTCACGAGAAGGACGAAGTGTCCTGTACGGGCGAGATGGTTGGCCGCCTGCTGAACGACGCGCTGGCGGAGGAGCCTGCGAAGCCGAAAAGCAGGAAGCCGGTGATGATCTTCGCCGCCGTAGCGGCGGCGCTCGCCATATGGGCCGCATGGGGGCCGGCGACGCGCGCCGTTCGCGATTGGCGAATCGGCGCAGCGGCGCGCGCTGCGATGGCGGCGCATCCAGTGCTTGCGCAATTCCCGCTACGCATCGAGGTCGAGCACGACGCCGGCCGCGTGGTGGTGCGCGGTCTCGCCGCCAATGAAGCCGAACCGCTGGCAGTTGCGGATGCGCTGGTCGAAGCGGCTTCGCCCTATCGCGTCGAGCGCGAGGTCTCGATCGTGGCGTTGGCGTCGCAGACGCAGGAGATGCGCGCGGGCGAGACTCGCGCCGCAGCGACCCTGCAGGAGGCGCAGGCGCAGATCGAGACCCTGCGCGCGGAGTTGAAGGAAACCCGCGCGTCTCTCGACCGATCTCTGGCGCAGGACGAAGCGCCACACGTGAAGCTGCGACGCTTCGTCGAGACTTTCGCCGTGTTCTTCACGGAGCTGGACACGCTTTCAAATCCTGCGGCGACGGCGAAGGGACTGGATGAACTGGTGGGGTTGATGAAGGCGAGCGGCGCAAATCTTCGCGTCGTGGGTTATGCGGACGAGGTCGGCTCCGCGACCCTGAACCGCGCCGCTTCGCGCAAGCGCGCCGACAAGATCGTCTCCATGCTCGTCGAGCGCGGCGTGCCGCGTCAGCGGCTGGCGCTCGTTCCGCGGTCGACTCTCGACCCGATCGCGGACACCGAATTCGACGCCATCCGGAGCCGCCGCGTCGCTTTCGAGCTTCCCTTCGCCGGCGAGTTCGAGGTGCGATGATCTCCGCGAAAGTCATGTTGCTCGGCGACATCGGCGTCGGCAAATCCTCCCTCGCCCGCCGCTTCGTCTTCAATCGCTTCGAGAGCGAGTACAAGACCACGATCGGCGTCGACGTGCTCACCCACGACGTCGATCTCGGCGCGGAGTGCAATAATGACAAGTTGCGTTTTGTCCTGTGGGACACGGACGGCGATTTCGGAAGCCGTATTTTCGAGACGGTTTATCTCGCAGGCGCCTCGGCCGCGATCGTCGTCGCCGACGCGACGCGTCCCGCGACTCTGGTGAAGATGTCGGCGCTCGCGTCGCGTTTCGAGGAGAGTTTTCCCGGGCGGCCGGTGTCGGCGATCGTCAACAAGATAGACCTTGCGCCGGAGCTTCCCGATGTCGGCGATTCCTGCATCAAGGCTGTTTACACGAGCGCGAGGACCGGCGAGGGGGTGGAGGAAATGTTTCTCGGCCTCGGCCGCGCAATCTGGCGTCGCGCAATTTAGCGATCGGCTTCATCGGTTCGAGAGTGCGCGGATCGCAAGCTCCGTGCGGCTGCGCAGATGGAGTTTGGCCAGGATCGTCGAGACGTGATTTTTCACCGTCCCTTCGGCGAGGCCCATCTCCCGGGCGATTTCGCGATTGCCCTTGCCTGCGGCGACATGCGCGAGCACGGCCTTTTCGCGGTCGGTGAGCGGCTCTTCGTCCTCGGCCGACGGCGACGCGGCGCGCTGCGGGCTTTTCACGCGGCGGAACTCCGCGAGGATCTTCGCGGCGACGCTCGGCGAAAGGCGGGGTTCGCCTTTGGCGACGGCCCGAATCGCCGCAAGGATTTCGCTCTCTTCCGAATCCTTCAATAAATACGCCTGCGCGCCGGCCGTTATGGCGTCATAGACGAGTTCTTCATTGTCGAAGGTCGTCAGCATGATCACGCGCGTCCGAGGATTGTCGGAAAGAATCATGCGCGTCGCCGCGACGCCGTCCATACGCGGCATTTTCGCATCCATCAGAATGACGTCGGGTGAATAGGCGCGCGCGGCGCTTACCGCCTGTTCGCCATCGGCCGCGGTTGCGACGACGTCGATATCCGCCTCGAGCGCCAGCAGCGCCGCGAGCGCCTTTCGGATCACGGTCTGATCCTCGGCGATCATGATGCGGATGGGCTGGTGTTCCGTCACTTGGCCTTCCTCTCGCTCCTTACGGGGGGCGGGACGCCAGCATAGGCTCAACTTTGCGGCTACGCAAAAGCTGTATGGGAGATGAACGACGCGGACATGTCCTGTTCAGGAGGGACGAGTCATATTGCGTCACATGAGGCCGCATCGGCTGCGGTCCCATCAGTCTTCAGGAAGAGTATCCAGGGGGATGTTGTCCCCGGCCTGAAGACAAGTTCGAGAATAAGCGCCGCGTATGAAAAGCCAAGCGCTTACGCGATCCTTCGCCGCACCCCCGCCCCTCTCGCGCGGCGTTGGACGTAGAGCCTCCCGGAGAAATCCGGGAGGCTTTCTTTTATGGGCCGGCCCGCGCTACATCGGCTTCAGGCCCAGCGCCTTGCCTTCCTTGGCGTCGCGACGCCAGACGCCGTTGCTGTCGCGCTCGAAATGCGCCTTGTGGCCTTTGCGGGCGGTGAGCACGAGCCGGCCGTGATCGACCGTCCAGCCGACGGGATCGAAGATGACTACGCCATTGTCGCGGCAGGCCGGCGCGAGCTGCGCCTTGTTGCCGCCGGGACCGCGGGCGCGCGTGTCCAAGGTCAGCATGCAGCCGGTGTCCTTGTCCTCGTCGCGCAGGATCGAGTAGCGGCCGCCGACGTCGCCGGCCGCCAAAGCCGCCGCCGAAAAGGCCGCGAACGCCGCCGCCAGGCCGAAGCGCTGCAGCTTGCGCGCGCGCCGGGAGTTTTTCGACATCGTTCCTCGCTCCAACACTTAAGGGAATCGCCAACATTGTGCCTTTTTCGCGCGCGAGGGCCAAGCCCGTTTTGTCAAGCTTCACCCGGACAGGGCGCGATAATGTGTAGCAGCGGGAGTTTTTGCGCCGCGTTCCGCCGCGCGCTATTCTTGATTTATGTAAGGGCCGCGCCGCGGCCCCACGGAATCCGACAGATGGACCCTGCCGCCCTCGCGCTGGCCGAACGCTCGGCGCCGCGTTACACGAGCTATCCGACAGCGCCGCATTTTTCCAAGGAAATCGGCGACGCGGAAATGCGCGCCTGGCTCGCCGCACTCGACGAGGGCGCGTCGCTTTCACTCTATTTTCATGTGCCCTTCTGCACCGCGATCTGCTCCTACTGCGGCTGCCACACCAAAGCGCTGCGTCAGGAGGCGCCGCTCACCGCATACAAAGAGACGCTGCTGCGCGAGCTGGAGCTGACGGCGCAGACGACGCGCGCGCGGCGCGTGACGAGCATCCATTGGGGTGGCGGCACGCCGAGCATTCTGGGGCCCTCGCGTTTTGGGGAAATCGCCGAGCGCGTGCGCGACCTCTTTGCCGTCTCCGACGAAACGGAACATTCCATCGAACTCGACCCGCGCATTCTCGACGCGGCGCTCGTCGAGGCGCTGGCGCGCGCGGGCGTCAATCGCGCCTCGCTCGGCGTTCAGGATCTCAATCCGCATGTGCAGGAGGTTTCCGGCCGCATACAACCTTACGAGATTGTGGAGCGGGCTGTCGGGTTGCTGCGCGCGGGCGGGATCGAGGCGATCAACCTCGATCTGATGTATGGCCTGCCGCGCCAGAGCGTCGCGGATGTGGAGCGCACCGCCTCGCTCGCGGCGGGGCTCGATCCGACGCGCCTCGCCGTTTTCGGTTACGCTCATGTGCCCTGGTTCAAGACGCATCAGAAGCTGATCGACGCCGCGGCGCTTCCCGGCGCCGCCGAGCGCCTCGCGCAGGCGGCGGCCGTGCGCGCGACGCTGGAGCGCGCGGGCTATGAGGCGATCGGCCTCGACCATTTCGCGCGGCCGACCGACCCGCTCGCGATTGCGGCGAAGAATGGCCATATGCGGCGCAATTTTCAGGGCTACACGATCGATCAGGCGGACGCTCTTCTGCCTTTCGGCGTCTCCTCCATCGGCCGTTTGCCGCAGGGCTATGTCGGCAACGCCACCGATCTCGCTGGCTGGCGCCGCGCGGTGGAGGCGGATCGCTTCGCCGTCACGCGCGGTCTCGCCTTCACGCGCGAGGACCGCGCGCGCGGCGAGATCATCGAGCGGCTGATGTGCGACTTCGCCGTTGATTACGGCGCAATGGCGCTGGCGCATGGCTTTGCGGAGGACGCCTTCGACGCCGCGCGGGTCCCGCTTTCGGCGCTCGCCGCCGACGGCGTCGTGACCGTCGAGGGGCGGCGCGTGACGGTCACCCCGCGCGGCCAGCCCTTCATGCGCCTTGCCGCCGCGGCCTTCGACGCCTATCTCGAAACGAGCGCCGCGCGGCATACGGTGGCGGTGTAAGGGGCGGGGCGTTACAGGGAGGCGTTGATGACGCCGCTGACGCTCTATCTCGCCAAACTCATCGGCGCGACCATGCTGGTCGTCTCGCTCTGGATGGCCGCGAAAAAGCCGCTCGTGCTCGCGCTGGCGAAGCGCGTCATCGGCGATGAAGTCTTCACCGCCTACATTGGCGTTCTGCGGACCTGCCTGGGTCTGGCGATGGTGCTGGGCCACGACGTCTGGAGCGGCGGCGCGCCGCCGGTGATCATCACGCTCATCGGCTGGCTCGAGCTGCTGCGCGGCCTTCTCATCCTTTTCCTTCCGCATGAGAGGCTGGTCGCGATTTTCGAGTCGATGCGGCTCGAAAAACATTACGCCGCCTATGCCGGCGGCGTGTGCCTCATCGGCGTCTATCTCCTGATCGCCGGCTTTATCGGCTGAGTTCCGCCCGCTTTTCCAGCGCCTCCTGCGCCGGCGCCTGCGGCAGCAGCGCCACGGCGACGTCGCGGAACGGCGTGAGCAGCAGTTCCGTGACACTGTGGGGATCGACGCCCGGCTCATCGACGCCGAAGGCGAGGCGGGGACTCTCCTTTTGCGGAACGACCAGCGTGCCGAACATCCAGTCCCAGATCGCGAGCGCATTGCCCATGTTGCTGTTGTAATGCGCCGGATCGATCGAATGATGGATCTGGTGATGCGCGGGGCTCATCAGCAGACGGCCGAGGGCGCCGGTGAAGGGAATCCAGATCTGCGAATGCTGGAGATGCACATAGGCGAAGAAGAACAGCACAAGAAAGGCGTTGGTGCCGTCGACCGCATAGGCCGCAAAGCGCGCGCCGAAGGCGAAGGCCGTCACGCCGATCGCAAGGCCGACGCAGAGCGCCACGACATTGGTGAAGACGAGCGAATCCAGCGGATGGACGCGCCACACCGTCCATGGCGTGAGACGCTCGGCGGTGTGATGGGTCTTGTGCGTCTCCCAAAGGAAAGGGATGCGGTGCTTGAGATAATGGTCGAGCCAGTAGCCGAATTCGTATGCCAGGAAGGCGACGACGGTCACGACTGTACGGGAGACGAGTTCCGGCGCTTGGGATGGCGCGCGGGCGCCGAAGCGATCCGTCAGCAGCGCCTGCACGAATTCCGAAACTTCCTTCACGCCGAGGCAGAACCAGCCGATGAAGAGACCGGTAACGAATATATTTACGAAGAAATAGAAGAGGTCGGCGCGCGTCGAGCGATGGAACATCAGCTCTCGCGAAAAGAAGGCCCGCGAGAGCGCCGCGAGACGCACATGGCCGCGCCGGCGCCATTGACGAAAGGCGAGATAGCCGAACCCGACACAAAAGGCGCCCGCGAGGGAGAAGAGCGAGAAATGAGATCCCGGCGACATTAGGACGGGGTGAAGCCTTTCGGTCAGGTTCGCCAGAATGCTCATTTTGCCCGCTCTTCGTCGGATTTTCGCCTGTCCGAACGCTAGAGCGCGGCGGTAAAGGACTTCTCAATGGGCGGGTTTGCGCCATATGCGCCATGGGCGTCAAAAGGACGCAGCGCGGCCGGGGAGGGAGAGATGTCCGATCAAGAACTGATCAAGAATCCGAAGTTCTGGGCCGTGTGGGTCGCAATCTGGCTCGGGCTGCTGCTCGCAATCGAGAACATCATCACGAAGATCAATCTGTTGATGCAACTCGGCGAATAAATCCCCGCGGCTTGTCCCGCGCGGCAGGCTCCGGCATCGTGCCTGTTCCCGATTCGATCTTGCCTGCGGAAACATGCCCGTCTGGACGCCTGAACAGGATCAAGCGCTCGGCGCTGTCGCCCGCTGGCTGGAAACGCCGCGCGGGCCCCAGGTTTTTCGTCTCTTCGGCTACGCCGGAACGGGCAAGTCAACGCTCGCCCGCCATCTTGCCGAACATGTCGACGGCGACGTCGCCTTCGCGGCCTTTACCGGCAAGGCGGCGCTGGTCATGCGCTCCAAGGGCTGCAAGGACGCGCGCACCATCCATAGCCTGATCTATCGCGCCACCGACACGGAGACGGAGGAGCCCTCCTTCGTGCTCAATGACGAAAGCGACGCGGCTCACGCAAAGCTGATCGTCATCGACGAATGTTCGATGGTCGATGAAGAGTTGGGGCGGGATCTTCTCTCCTTCGGCAAGAAAGTGCTCGTGCTGGGCGATCCGGCCCAATTGCCGCCGGTGAAGGGCGGCGGCTTTTTTACAGAGGCGGAGCCCGACGTGATGCTGACCGAAGTGCATCGTCAGGCGGCGGACAATCCGATCATTCGCCTGTCGATGACCATTCGCGAGGGCGGAACGCTGACGCGCGGCGAATTCGGCGACACGCGCATCGTCTCGCGCGATCAACTCGATCCCGCCCTCGTCACTGGCGCGGATCAGGTGCTCGTCGGCATGAACAAGACACGTCGGGCCTATAATGGCCGTCTGCGCCAGCTTCGCGGCTTCACGGGCGACTTGCCGCAATCGGGCGAGAAGCTCGTCTGCCTGCGCAACAATCGCAAGAAGGGGCTGCTCAACGGCGCGCTGTTCACCGTGAAAAGCGCCGGCGCGCTGCGGCGGGGCAAGGTGCGGATGCTCGTCATTCCCGAAGATGGGGAGGCCGGAAAGTTCCAGCGCGTCGCGGTCATTCCGCAATTCTTCGAGGGCGGGGAGGGTGAAATCCCTTTCGCGCTGCGGAAGGATTCCGACGAATTCGATTTCGGCTATGCGCTCACCGTGCACAAGGCGCAGGGCTCGCAATGGGACGACGTGACCCTCTTCGACGAGTCATACGCCTTCCGCGAACATCGCGCGCGCTGGCTCTATACCGGCGTCACGCGCGCGGCGAAGAAGCTGACGCTGGTGATGTGAGGGGTTCGCGATGGGCAAGGAAAGCGCGATCGAGATGCGCCGCATGAAAGACGGGGCGGTCTATCGTTTCGTCGCGGCGCCGACCGCGGAGGGCGCGCCGCGTTATCGTCGGGAAGACAAGGACGTCTGGATCATGCGCGACCCGGCCTTCGGCTGGATCGTCTGGGACGGGGAGAACAAGGCGCTCATGGGTCGGCCATGGGACGTCGCGCCCTCGGAACAGGGCGATCTTCCGCCCGCCTGCGAATGGGTCAGCAAGCGCGGCGGAGACTCATTCGTCTACCAGCTGGTCTTCGTCTGAGGACTACTACCGGCCCCAGGCGTCGATCGCGTCGGCGAAGACGCGCTCGCCGGTTGCGCCTTTTTCCATGTTGATCGTCGCGGCGCGACCGTCGTTGAACTGCATCGGCAGGTCGAGCAGTGGCAGCGAGCGCAGCAGGGTGACGTTTCGCTGCTCGCGATCGCCGCGCATCAGGCCGATGAGGAAATTATTTTCCGTGATCGGCACGGGAATGCCCGCGACCTTCTCGCCCGACTGCGCGTCCACACGCCGCATCTGGATGGGGCCGATGGCCTTCACACCGCCCACAGGGCTGCCGGGGGCGGGCGTGAAGGTGACGTTGATCGTGTGAGAAGCCGAAAGCGCGGTGTCGGTGTTCTTGCGGAACAGCAGCGTAAGTTTCAGCTTGGCGTCGGGGATGTCGACGTCGCCGCGAATGGCCGAACCCACGGGCTCACCCGGTCCGCCGCCGACATTCTCGAGGCGCCAGACGACATTGGCGTTATAGATCTTGTCTACCTTGGCGGGCTCCTGAAGCGAGGCCACCCACATTTCGGCTCTCTGCGCGACCGGAAGGTTCGAGGCGCGCTTGCCCGAAGCGGCGGGAGCCGCCGATTTCGCGCCGCCGTCGACGCGATCGTCGAACTTGCCGGCCTCCGCGTTTTCGGCGGTCTTGGTTTCTTCGGGCTTGAGTTTCGCGAGATCCTCGGGCCGCTCGCGCAGCTGCCAGGCGAGCACGCCGACGACGCCGATCAGCGCGACGAGCACCGCCGAAACGGCGATGATGCGGCGAGAGGCCCGCTGCGGGGCGGGTGGCAGGGGCAGGGGCGCCGCAGGGCGCTGCGGCTCGCGCGGATGCGAATCGTTGTCGATGGGCGCTTTTTCGGCGGCCGCGAGCGTCTCACGCCAGGCGGCGTTTTCGTCGCGCGGCGGCGCGGGCGCCTTGGGCGGCTCCGGGGGGCGGGCCGGAGCGGCCGGCGGAGGCGTGGCTTCCCGCTTCATCGACGGGGCGGGCTGCGGGCTTGGCTGGGCGCCGGGCGACAGCGCTCCCTTGGCCGCGGTCTCGATCTCCAGTCTCGTGATCGCTTCTTCCAGCGCGCGGCCTTCTGCGGCGATGTCGGCTTCCGCGACAGGCGGCTGGATGTTGCGCAGCTGGTTGACCAGCGCCTTTCGCGCACGCTCGTAGACGGCTTGTCTCGCCTCGGTCGTCGGCTGGGGGAGCGCGGAGATCGCTCTGGAGATCAAGGAATAATAATCAGCCATGTTTGGTTAAGAGCACTTCCGGCCGGAGGCGTCAATCCTGACCCCCTTGCCAATGCGAGAAAAACCGGGGATTTCCATGCATCGAGAGGCGCCGGCGAAAAATCGCGCGGCGCTCGCGTCTGGAGATTGTGCATGTCCCTGTCCGGCCAATTGCTGCGCGCAATATGTCCCGCGCTGCTCGTCCTGTTCCTCGCCTGTCCGCGCGCGGAGGCGATCAGCATGGACAAGAGCTCAACCATCAGGGACCAGTGCGAATTTTCGGTCGGCCCCGACCTTGTCGAGGTCGTCGCCTATATGCCGGATCGTTCACGCGACCGGTTTTGTGCGGACTTTCCCGCGACCGGACGCATCATCATGACGATCGACCTCATCGCAGCTCGGCTGCGTGATCTTCCGATCGAGGTGCGCGTGGTGAAAGAGCCCGCCGGCCCACTGACCGAGGAAGACGATCTCGCGCCGCTGACTGTGGCCTTCATGGAGCCGCGCGTCTATCCCGGCGGGGCGGTGGTCGTCGATCACACTTTTGCGGAAAGCGGCAATTACGCGGCCTTCATCACCGTGATCGAGTCCTCCGGCGCGCGCCGCACGACGCGATTCGGCTTCACGGTCGGCGGGTCGCTTCTGTTCTACGCGCCGGCGATCCTCGGCGGCGTGTTCCTGACGGGGCTCGTTCTCGCTTACTGGAGCTACGGAGCCCAGCGCGGCGAGCGGACCGGCAAGAACCGCAAGCGCCTATCCTTAGGGGGCTGACAGAGCGCGGGAACGAGGATCAGTTTCGCGACGCATCGGGAGTTCGTTTCCGTTATCGAGCGCCTCCCTGCCGAGAGTGGACGGCGTGGGCGGCCCGTGTCCGCGGCTTCGCCCGCCTATTTCGAAGTCCGGTCAAACTGGTCCTTGCGGGCGCGGCGCGATCGCCGTTTCTCGCTGGCGCGGGCCGGCGATCAGCCAGTAGATCGCGCCTGTCACCGCGCCGGTCAGGAAAAACAGCAGCGCGATTCGGCCCTCCAGAGCGCTGACGCTCTGTGCGCGCTCCAGCCCCTTGGCCGCGCGGGCGATCCAGGGCGACGCGCCGGCGAGGACGCCGCTCACTCCCGAATACCAGACAATCGAGCGCACGCCGGCCGCCTCGCCGACGAGCGCCGCAATCGCGAGCGGGGCGACGCAGGTGGCGACGACCACGGCCCAGATCACGAAACCGAAAGCGGCGAGCGCGTCCTCCGGCGCGCCGGTGCGCAATGTCTCATCGATGATCGCGAATATCCCGGCCATGGTCGCCGAGAGGCCGACCTCCATGGTCGCGGGATCGAAAAGCGCGGAGACGACGAGGAAAATCGCGCCAACGCCGGAGGCGATGGCGAATCCGAAAATCATGACGATGAGCCGACGAAGCATCGGGAATCCCGTGGGGGCGGCGCGTCAGGGTTCGAACACCGAATCCCAATAGAGATAATCCATCCAGCTTTCGTGCAGGTAATTGGGCGGGAACAGGCGGCCGTTGCGATGCAGATCGGAAACGCTCGGCTGAAAGGGCGCCTGCGCGGGCGACATGTGGACCTCGTGCGGCAGCCGGTCGCCCTTGCGCAGGTTGCAGGGCGAGCACGCCGCCACGACATTTTCCCATGTCGTCGCTCCGCCCTTGGAGCGGGGGATGACATGATCGAAGGTCAATTCGTCATGCGCGCCGCAATATTGGCAGGTGAAGCGGTCCCGCAGAAACACGTTGAATCGCGTGAATGCCGGCTGGCGCGTCGGCCGCACATATTCCTTCAGCGAGACGACGGATGGCAGCCTGATCTCGAAGCTCGGGCTTTTGACTGTCTTGTCATATTCGGAGACGATGTTCACGCGGTCCAGAAACACCGCCTTTATCGCGTCCTGCCAGCCCCATAGTGAAAGCGGATAATAGCTCAGCGGCCGGTAGTCTGCGTTGAGCACGAGGGCGGGACAGGCCTGCGGCGAGACGGTCTGCTGACGGAAGTAAACGGTCACGCTGCCTGCCTCTCTTTTTTGAGAAGGGCCTTCCGGACCGCGCCAAGGTCCCTATGGCCTTTTGCGACTATGGACAGTCTACAGGGAGGATGACGCGATTGTGAAGGCGCCTCTCTAAAGGCGCGCGCCAGCGTCTTGCGCGGGCGGAGACGCGAAGTAATAAGCTCATATTTTCTGGCGACTTGCAGTAATGGCGCGGCGATTTGCGCCCGGAGCCGCGCGCGATCCATGATTAACTGAAGGCGTTCAGAGGCTTGAGCCTTGCAGCCGAAAGGTTGCTCGGGTTCCAGCGACCTGAAACTGTGCCGATTCGGAACACGAGCGTTCAAAATGGAGAACGCGTCTTGTCCCAGCAGGCCGAGTATCGGCGCTCAAAATCCCGTTTCAACGCGTCGGGCGGCGCATCGGAGCGGTTTCAGCCGCGGCGAAGCCGAAGCTGGTCCGAGCGGATGCCGCAGCGCAACACCGCGCTGGTGCGGGCGTCCTTTTCGGCCATGGCCGCGTCTTTCGACCTTCTGACGATCGTTGGCGTCGCGGTCGCCATCGAGACGACCTATTACTCGATTTTCTATGGCTGGAGCGGCCTCAGCGCCACGAACCTGCAAATGTGCCTGTTCGCGGCGGCGTCCTTCGTGGTCGCCAATGCGATGCGCAACGAATATTCCTTCGCGAATTATTTGCAGTTGCGCGGCCACGGCTGGCGCAGTTTCAGCCTTTGGAGCCTTGTCTGCCTCTGCGCCATCGCCGTCGGATTCCTCACCAAGGCGACCGAGGAGACGTCGCGCGCGGCCTTCGTGCTTGTCTACGCCGTCGGATTCTTCGCGATTTACGCGCAGCGCGCGACGCTCGCCCATTTCGTGCGCTCCAGCGCGGCGGCGGGCGGCGTCTCGGCGCGGCGCCTGTTTCTCGTCGGCTTCGAGAAGGATGTCGAAGCCTTTACCTATCGCTACAAGCCCTGGACCTGCGGCATGCATGTCGTCGCCGCGGTGGTGCTGCGAGAGACGGAGAACACGCTCGACGATGATCTGGCTCTCGCCGCCGCATCCGCGCGCATGCTGCGCCCCGACGACGTCTTCATCCTCGCGCCCTGGTCGCGCACGGATGTCATCGACGCCTGCGTGACGGCCTTCCTGCGCGTGCCGGCGCGCATCCATCTGGGGCCGGAGCGCGTGCTCGACCGCTTCGTCGACGCCCATATCGACAAGGTCGGCGCCATTTCGAGCCTGAGCCTGTCGGGCCATCCGCTCAATCTGATGGAGGTGGCGGGCAAGCGGATCTTCGACGTCGCAGTCTCGTTGCTCGCGCTGATCCTTCTCTCGCCGCTGCTGCTCGTTTGCGCCCTGCTCATCAAGCTGGACTCGCCGGGGCCGGCGCTGTTTCTGCAGCGCCGATACGGCTTCAACCGGGAGACCTTCCGCATCGTCAAATTTCGCACCATGACGACGATGGACGACGGCAGACACATCAAACAGGCGACGGCGAACGACTCTCGCGTCACTCGCGTCGGCCGCTTCATGCGCCGCTACAACATCGACGAGCTTCCGCAACTTTTCAACGTTCTGCGCGGCGACATGTCGCTCGTCGGCCCCCGTCCGCACGCGCTGGCGCATGACCAGCTCTTCGAGCGGCGCATTGCGCTTTACGCGCGCCGCCACAACGTCAAGCCGGGCATCACAGGCTGGGCGCAAGTCAACGGCCTTCGTGGCGAAATAGATTCGCCCGAAAAGATCCGGATGCGTATTGAGCACGACCTTTATTACATAGATAATTGGTCGCTCATCTTCGACGTCTGGATCATTTTTCTTACGATCTTTTCTCGAAAGGCGTATCGCAACGCGATTTGACGCCTGGGGGGCGGCGGCGGGCGACGGGCAGGGGCGTAGCGTATATCCTTGCCTAACGCCCGCCGCTTGCGGCTTACTGCCGCCAACGTGATTCGACTTCTCCACACCGCCGACTGGCACCTGGGCGCCGCGCTGCAAGGCTGGCCGCGCGAGACCGAGCACCGCGCCGCGCTGGCGCAGCTCGTCGCCGTCGCCAGAAATCGCGCGGTCGACGCGATAGTCGTCGCAGGCGATATTTTCGACAGCCTCAACCCCTCCGCCGAGGCCCAGCGACTTTTATACGACACGCTGCGCGACCTGCGCGCCGCCTGTCCCCGCGCGGCGATCGTCCTGGTCGCCGGAAACCACGACCCCGCCGGCCGACTGGAGGCGCCGCGCGCCCTTTTCGAGATTGCCGGCGTCGCCTCGGTCGGCGTCGTCGCCCGACGCGAGCGGGCGCTCGATCTCGCGGCCCATCTTTCGCCGATCATGGACGCCACGGGCCGGGTCGGCGCGCATCTCCTTGCGCTGCCCTATCCGCGCGCGGCCGACCTTCCGCTCGCGGGGCCGGAGGTCAAGGGCTCGCCCGTCGTCTGGGGCGTGCGGGAGCTTTATCGTGAGGCCGTCGCCGCCGCGCGTGCCCAGATTGGCGATGCGCCCCTGATCCTTACCGGGCACCTGCACATCGCGGGCGGGCTGGAATCCGAAGGAGCCGAGCGGCGCATTCTCGTCGGCGGCGAACATGCCGCGCCGCCGGAGATTTTTCCCACCGACGTCGCCTATGTGGCGCTCGGCCATCTGCACCGCCCGCAAGCCGTCGGCCGCGATTCAATCCGCTATTCGGGTTCGCTCATCCCGATGTCGAAGACCGAAATCGACTATGACCATGGCGTCAGCATCGTCGACATCGACGACGCGGGCGGCGCGAAAATCGAACATTTCTCCTTCGCCCGCGCCGTCGCGCATCTGCGCATTCCCACCAGAGGGGCGTTGTCGCCGGGGGAAATCGAAGGCGCGCTCGCGGCGCTCGATGTGGATACGCAATCCGCGCCGGACTTGCGGCCCTTCGTTCACCTCGCCGTGAAGGTCGACGGTCCCGCCGTCGGGCTGAAAGCGGAGATCGACGCGATCTGCGAGAAATTCCCGATCCGTCTCGTGTCGCTCAGCGTCGAGCGTCCGCAATATCAGGCGTCGCCGCAGGCTGCTCCCGTGCGTCTCGCCGAGCGTCAACCGCTCGATCTGTTCCGCGAGGCTTTCGAACGCGCGCATGGCGTCGCGCCATCGGCCGAGCATCTGCGCTGCTTCGAGCGCCTCTCGCAGGAGTCATAGTTGCGAATCCTTGCGATCAGGGGCGAAAATCTCGCGAGCCTCGGCGAAAGATTTTCGATCGAACTGGAGCAGGAGCCGCTTCGTTCCGCGGGACTTTTTGCGATCACCGGCGAGACCGGCGCGGGAAAGTCGACGATCCTCGACGCGCTTTGTCTCGCCCTGTACGACGATTTTCCTCGCGCGGGCTCCCACAATCCCAAGGAGCGCGTTCTCGACGCCTCCGGAGACGCCATTCTGGCGAAGGACCCCGGAAACATTCTGCGGCGCGGCGCAGGCCGCGGTCATGCCGAAGTGGACTTCGTAGCGCGCGACGGACTCCGTTACCGCGCGCGTTGTGATCTGCGGCGCGCGCGCAACAAGGCAAGCGGCGCTTTGCAAAATCGCGGACGCAGCCTGTGGCGCATCGACGAAGACGGCGCTGTCGTCGCGACGCTCGAATCCGGCGTCGAGCCCGTCAATCGCCGCATCGTCGAACTCACGGATCTCACATTCGATCAGTTCCGCCGCACGGCGCTTCTTGCTCAGGGCGATTTCGACGCCTTTCTGCGCGCCGACGCCAAGGAGCGGGCCGAGCTTCTCGAAAAAATCACCGGCGCTGAAATCTATGGGCGCCTCTCGAAGCGCGCCTTCGATTTCGCGCGGGAGGCGCAGCAGCAGCTCGCGACGCTCGAGCAGCGCCGCGCCGACATCGGCGTCATGCCGGAGGAGGAGCGCGCGGCGACAGCCGAAGAAGCGGAGCGCGTGACGGAGCAGCGCGCTGCGCTCGCTGCGGAGCGCGAAACGACCAATGCGGCGCTGCGCCGTCACGACGCGCTCGCGCAGGCGCTGGCGAAGCTCGCGCAGGCCGAAAGCGATTGCGCTGCGGCCGCCGCGGCGTATGAGGCGGTGGGGCCGCAGCGCGCCACGCTCGCCGATCTTGCGCGCGTCGAGCCCTTGCGCGCGCCGCGCGACGATGTCGAGCGCGCTGCGAAAGCGTTCGCAGAAAAGCGAGAGGAAGCGGCGCGCGCCCTTGCGCAGGCGCATCAGGCGCAACAGGCGCTCGACGACGCGCAGGCGCGCGAGCGCGCCGCCGGCGAGGCGCTTGCTCTGATTGAAGCGGAAATCGAGCGGCTCTCGCCAATATGGGCGCAGGCGAGCGAACTCGATTTACGCATCGCCGCGCTTGCGCAAGAGGAAGAGAAGGCGCGTCGTCTCGCACAGGAAGTGGCCGCGCGCGCAAAAGAGAAGCAGGACGAGGCGGCCAAGATTCTTGCACAAAAGGCGGAAACCGAGCGCGAGAGAGAAAAGGCGGACGCCGAATTCGCGCGCTTCGCATCCGCGCAGGCGCTGAGCGAGCGCTGGAGCGAGATCGACGAATGGCTCGGCAAACGCGCCGAAATCGCCATAGCAAAAACTGTCGCAGGCGAACGCCTGCGCGCCGCGCTTTCGGAACTGAAGCGCAGCGAGGAAATGCGCGCCGCTTTCGACGCCGCGGACGAGGCCGACTGCGCCGCGCGCGATGCGCTGTTCGCGCAACTGGCCGAGCGCGGCGCGGCGCTCGGCGCGCTCGGTGAGGCCGACGCGCAGCAGCGCGCGGAAGCGCTCACGCGCGCGCATGATCTGCTGCAGGCGTTGAGCGGTTGCGCGCGCGAGCACGACCGGGCAAGGGCGCAGGCGGCCGCCTCAGGCGTGGAGGTCGCGCGCTTTTCGCAGGAGACGGAAGCGCTCGCGCAACAATTGGAAAACTTGCGCCAGACGCGGGATGCGAACGCGAAGCAGAGCGACGAGGCCGCGCGACTTGGCGAGCTCGCCGACGCGGCCGTCGATCAACATGCGCTGCGCTTGCGTGCGGCGCTGGAGGATGACGCGCCATGCCCCGTTTGCGGCGGGCTGGAGCATCCATTCGCGCAGGCGCAGGATGCGGCGCAGAAACTCGTTGCGGAATTGCGCGCGCGGCGCGACGCCGCGCGGCGTGCGTTGACGCAGACGGATGCGGAAATTGCGGCGGCCTCGGCGCGGGAGGCGAAGGCGCGCGCGCTTCATGGCGACGCCGCGCGCCGTCATGCGGAGGCGGAGGCCGCGGCGGTGCGCGCGGAGCAGGATTACGGCGCGCTTCTCGCCCGGCAGCCGCATGACGCGGCGCCGTCCTCGATAGAGGGCGCGTTGTCGCAGCTTGTCGCGCTCATCGAAAAAACGTCGGCCGAACGCGAAGAGATCGCGCAGAAGCTCACCGCGGCGCGTCGCCTGCGCGGCGAGCTGGATCGGCTACGCGCGCAATATGACGAGAAGCGCAATGCTATCGAGGCGCGCCGCGTCGATCGCGATGCTGCCGTCGCGCTCGCCCGAAACGCCGGGGAAGAGCGCGCGCGGTTTGAATCTGCAATCTCCGGCCATGGCGACCGCATCGAGTCTCTCGATCGCTCGCTCGCGCCCTTCCTGAAGCTTTGCGATCTCGCAAGCGTCGATCTCGACCGTGATTTCGCCGGCGCGCGAGGGCGACTGGAAAAGGCCGGCGCGCATTACCGTGCGGCGAAAGACGCGCTCGAGGTTTTGGCGGCGAAGTCGTCAACTCTCGCCTTGCGCGCGGCGACTCTGGAGGCCGAAGCGCGCGGGGCGGCGGCGAGCGAGGCCGAAGCCAGGATTGCGCATGAGGAGCGCCGGCATGATCTCGCCGCGATGCGGGCCGAACGCGCGCAGCTCCTCGGCGGCGAGGAGACGGCGGCTCATCGGGCGCGCTATGAGGACCGCAATCGTTCGGCCGCAGCGGCGCGCGAGACGGCGCGTGAGGCCCTGACCGAGGCCGGCAAGGCGAAAGCGGCGTGTGACGAGCGCAATGCGCGTTGCGGAGACGACGTCGCGGCTGCGGAAGCCGCGCTTTCGAAAGCGCGCACGGCCTTCGCCCGAGCGCTCGAACAGACGGGTTTCGATGCGCCGGCAGCCGCGTCATTGCTCGCGCTCGCGCCGGAGCAGACCGCGGCGATGCGAGGCGAGGTCGAGGCTGCGCTGCAAGCCCTCGCCAACTCGCAGGCCGCTGTCGCCGCAAGGCGCAAGGATGTCGAGGAAGCGCAAGCCGCCGGGCCGCCGGAGACGCCGCGCGAAGAACTTGCCGCGCATGAGGCGGCGCTCGCGCAGCAACTCGACGCGCTCGCGACCCGACTGGGCGTATTGCAGGAGAAGCTGACGCAGGACGACAAGGCGCGCGCCCAGGCGCAGGCGCTTTGGAATGAAATCGAGGCGGCGCGGACGACGCGCAGGCTTTGGGATGAAATCAATGAAGCGATCGGCTCGGCGACGGGCGACAAGTTCCGCCGCTTTGCCCAAAGCGTGACTCTGGAGCAACTCGTCGCGCTCGCCAACCAGCGCCTCGCGCTGCTTGCGCCGCGCTATGCGCTAGAGCGTTCGGGCGACGTTGGCGCCCTCGGGTTGCAGATCGTCGACCGGGATCTTGGCGACGAGCGCCGCTCCACGCGCTCGCTCTCGGGCGGCGAGCGCTTTCTGGCGTCGCTCGCCCTGGCGTTGGCGCTGGCGGGGCTGGAGGGGCGCGACTCCTTCGTCGACACGCTCTTCATCGACGAAGGATTCGGCGCGCTGGATTCGGCGACGCTCGACGTCGCCGTCGACGCGCTGGAGAATCTGCAAGGGCAGGGACGCAAGGTCGGCGTCATCAGCCATGTCGAATCAATGCACCAGCGGATCGCGACGAAGATCTGCGTCGAGCGGCGCGGCGGCGGCGTCTCCGTCGTGCGGCTGCGCGCGCCCGGTTACGGAGCCTGAACGGTCGACCGCTTTATCGCCGCCCGCGCGATCATCAGGCTGGCGACGAGGAGCAGCGCGGCGATGAAATAGCCGGCGCCGGGGAAGGCGCCGAAATAGATCGACCCCGCGAAAATCTGCGTGAAGAACAGCGGCCCCACCATTCCGGAAACGCCGCGCAGGCTGCCGAGCGCGCCTTGCAGACGCCCTTGCTCGGAGGCGCCGGCGAAGCGCGTCGCGAGACCCTGAAAGGACGGGTTCGCCATGCCCCACATGGCGATCAGCGGGGGCGCAGCCATGAAGATCGCGCCCGTCGGCGCGAAGGCGTAGGCCGCGAATCCCAGCGCGCCGCTGACGAGCGCAATGGCGAGCGTCTTCTTTTCGCCCAGACGCGCGACGGCGGGACGCACCAGGCCCCCGGAGACCACGGTCTGCGAAACGCCCACGATCGCCAGCGCCCAGCCGGTCGTGCCGGGATCCCAATTGTAGCGATACTGGGTGTAGAGCACGAAGAGCGCCGGCAGCGACTCATGCGCGAGATAGGAGAGGAACAGGGCGCCCGCGATCATCGCCAGCGCAGGCTGGCTGCGCAGGAAATGGAGCGAACCGAGCACATTGGCGCTGCGCCAGACGATCTTCGGCGTGCGCTTTTCGGGCGCCAGCGACTCCGGCAGGATGAAAAAGCCATAGAGCGCATTCGCGAGGCTGAAAGCCGCCGCGGCCCAGAAGGGCAGGCGCAGGCCATAGTCGCCGAGAACCCCGCCGATCGCCGGTCCAAGGATGAAGCCGACGCCGAATGCCGCACCGATCAGGCCGAAACGGCCGGCGCGCTTCTCCGGCGGCGTGATGTCGGTGATGTAGGCGTTGGCGGTCGCCACGCTTGCGGCGGTTATTCCCGAAATGAGGCGGCCGACGAAGAGAAAGCCGAGCGAGGGCGCCAGCGCCATGAAGATGTAATCGAGGCCAAGCCCGAGATTCGACAGCAGCACCACGGGGCGCCGGCCGTAGCGGTCCGACAGCGCGCCGAGCACGGGCTGGAAGAGGAACTGCATCAGCGCCCACGAGAAGCCGAAGACGCCGGTGACCGTCGCCGCCGAGCGCAAGTCGCCGCCCTCGAACTCGGCGATGAGCTTCGGCAGGACCGGGATCATCACGCCGAGCGCCAGCATGTCCAGCGCAACGGTGACGAGGATGAAGACGAACGCCGCTTCGCGCGGGCGCTTCGGCGCAAAGTTCATATGTCTGCCTTCCGACGAATGGTGGAGCTTTCCGAGTAACAGGGAACCCGCGCGGCCGGCAAGCGGAGGCGGAATCGGCGTCGGGATTTGTGTGTTTCTCTAATCGAATATCGAGAAAAACATTATTTCTGTTGCAGAAAGGCCACCCGAATCAGAGGTATACAGGACGAAATTGTGTCCTTGGCGCCACACATGGCGCTGATCGGCAGTCACAATCTGTCGCACTGAAAAATTGTCACGCGTCTGTCATCCAGCGTCTGTTTCTCTCGCTCCCGAGGTTTAACGGAGTCTAAAAAACATGAGGCTTGGAGTTGCACATTTCGCGCTCGCTATCGCGGCGTTTGGGCTGTTCTCGGCGACGACGGCGACCCCCGCCACCGCTGACACGAGCTCGGAGATCCGCGCGCTCAAGGCGCGCCTGTTGAAGCTGGAAGCCGCCGAGGCCGAAGCGAAGCGCGAGGCGAAAGCGAAGGCCGCCGCGGCTGCTCAGCACGCTTCAGCAGCGCCGGCAGGCCATGGCGCCGTCGCTGCGGGAGCCCCTCCGGCGCCCCAGCACTGGTATGAGCGTCTCAGCCTTCGCGGCTATACGCAGATGCGCTACAACGACATTCTCAGCGGCGGGCCGTTTTACAACGACATCTCCACGCCCGGCGACAAGTCGGTCGGCCCGCGTCAGAACTTCTTCATCCGCCGCGCCCGCATGATCCTGAGCGGCGACGTCTCCGATCATCTCTACCTCTACTTCCAGAACGACTTCGCGAGCGCGCCGTCGGGCACGTTCTCGAACTCTCCGACCTTCAATCCGCCCGGCAACTTCGCGGCGCAACAGGTTTATTATTATTACAACCAGCCCTTCGGCCTCTTCGCCTATCCGGGCTGGAACCAGCAGGGCAACTACAGCTCCGCGCCGGGCAATTTCGGCCAGATCCGCGACCTCTATGCGGACATCTATTTCGACAAGGACAAGGAATTCCGCGTCCGCGCCGGCCAGTCGAAAATTCCCTACGGCTTCGAAAACATGCAGTCGTCGCAGAACCGCCTCGCGCTCGACCGCGCCGACGCAATCAACAGCTGCTGCAAGGACGAGCGCGACCTCGGCCTGTTCTTTTACTACACGCCCAAGGAAATGCGTCATCTCTTCCGCGATCTCGTGAAGAACAACCTGAAGGGCACCGGCGACTACGGCATGGTGGGCTTTGGCGTCTACAACGGTCAGGGCGCCAATCGCATCGAGCTCAACAAGAACACCCATCTCGTTGCGCGCTTCACTTATCCTTACGTCTTCGAAAACGGCCAGATCGTCGAAGCCAGCGTTCAGGGCTACACCGGCAAATTCGTGCCCTATACGACCGGCATCCGTCCGTCTCTCGGCATGGGAACGAACTGGGCCGGCTTCATCCCGAGCGGTTCGCCCCTCGCGGACATCGGTTCGGGCTTTACGCCCTATGTCGATGGTTCCGGCTGGAATAATCTCGGCAATTACAACCTCAGCTCCTGGGGAGCGAGGAACGGCTGGGGGCCCGTCGTCGCGAACGGCGGCACCGGCATTCAGGACTCTCGCGTCGCTGTCACCGGTGTGATCTATCCGCAGCCTTTCGGCATCAGGGCGGAATGGAACTGGGGCGTCGGGCCGCAGCTGAACGAAACCCAGACCGCGATCACGAAGCGGACGCTCAACGGCGGCTATGTCGAAGCTACCTACAAATATGAGGACAAGGAGTTCGGGACGGGCACCTGGTTCCCCTTCGTGAAGTGGCAATATTATAATGGCGGCGCCAAGTTCGAGAACAATGCTCCGCTGATGCGAGTCAATGAATGGGACGTCGGCGTCGAATATCAGCCCCTGCCGGAGCTCGAGTTCACCGCGATCTACTCCCATATGGATCGCACGAACGTCCAAGCCGCGCCTTACCGTCAGTTCCAGGCGGACCTGATGCGCATGCAGCTTCAGTGGAACTACTGATCGGCTGCGCCGCATCCGCGTGAACCATGGCGCTCCCGGCCCGGCCGGGGGCGCTCTCTTCGTTTTGTAAAGGCTGTGACAATGAAGCTCATCCAGACGCTGACGCTCTTTTTCGCGCTCGGTTGCGCAATCGGCATGGCGCAGGCGGATGACTATGACGATGCAACCGCGGCCGCGCGGCGTGGCGACCACGCGGCCGCGCTGAAATTGCTGAAGCCGCTTGCGGAAAAGGGGAACGCCAGGGCGCAAGCGGAGCTCGGCGCGATCTACGTGGCAGGAAAGGGTGTGCCGACCGATCCGAAGGAGGCCTTGAAATGGACGCGCCTCGCGGCTGAGCAGGGGGTCGCCTCGGCGCAATTCAATCTCGGCGCGATGTATCTCGACGGACAGTTCGTAGCGCAGGACTACAAGGAAGCCATGAAATGGACCCTGAAAGCGGCGAGTCAGGGACTGGCGGCGGCGCAGCTGAACATTGCGAGCATGTATTACGACGGCAATGGCGTCGCGCAGGATTACAAGGAAGCCGTGAAATGGCTTCGTCTCGCGGCGGCGCAGGGCGACGCGGACGCGCAACTGAATCTCGGAACGATGTATGTCGCCGGGCAGGGCGTCGATAAGGACCTCCTGCGAGGCCATATGTGGACGCGTCTTGCGACGGAGTCTCCGTCCATGAGCGAGAGCGACCGGAAAACGATCCGCGAGATGTCTTCGAAGACGCTGACGCCGGAAGAGATCGTCAAGGCGGAGGCGATGGCGAAGAAATGCAGGGAGTCCGCTTTCAAGGACTGCGATTGACGATCGTTTCTATCTGCAACAGGTCGAAAAACTGCGTCGCCGATGCGCGATTCCTATTCCGAGACCCACCCGACAAGGGTGAGTCTCTTGTTGCATACAGCGGGTCACTGACACTGGAAGCACCAGGTGACGAGCTGATCGATCGTGCAGGTGTATTTCGTGCCGTTGCTGCAGGTTTCGTTGAACTCCTGCACGCATACCGGCTGCGGTCCGGGCAAACAGTAATTGCGGACGTTCGACTGGGCGCAGCCGGGATCCTTGACGGCGCCGCCGACGATCTTGCTGCAACTGCCGGCCCCCGGTTGCGGGACGCTGGAGCAGCCGAGGGTGATCGTGATGTCTTCGCCCTTGAAGCACCAATTGGTGAAGGTGGCGTCGAATTTGTTCGGCGTCGTCTCCGCGAAGAGATTTTCACTTACCGAAAAACAATTGTTATTTTTATTGTAGTTGAACAAGGTCCCGGGATTGGCCAAGCCCCAGAAATAAGGGTGGTCTCCCGTGCAATAATAAGCCCATCCCTTAGTGTCCCAGCCGCCGTAATGGACTGGCCCCATCTGTTGTTCCTGGCAGTTCGGGACCATCGGATTGCCCCAGTGATCGACAGGGCAGGCGCCGGCCGTCGCCTCGGTGGGACTGACGAGTAAAGCGACAAGGAGGATCCCGCAGGGCAGCGCCGTCGTGTCAATACGAACCATTTTACGGCCTCCCTAACTGGCCAGTTTTTGACGGAAGGCCGCCGCGTTGCTCCATCATGCTGACAGGCGACACATTCCTCGATGAGCAGCCCAGAAAAACGGTGACGGCGCCAACTGCCGGCCCCTGGTTTTGCGCAGCAAAGAAAAGCCGTTCGTCGCGCGGTTGAGGAATGTGATGGTATGGGGGATCGGCCTGAACTTTTTGCAGCGCCTGGATCTGTATGTGCTCGTGTTGCTCGGTATCCCAGCCGACAAGGTGCGGGGCGCGCGGGGGGCATTTGTAGTTCAGCAACTTCCCCTGGCCGGCCGCAATTCTCTCCTGGCGCTGCGCCACGACCTGACAGGGCCGAACGCCGCATTCGTTTCCCAGACGCTTCAACACTCGCGTGGTATTGAAAAAGGTCGGCTGGGCGTTCGATTCGATAGGGGCGCTCGCGAAGATCGCCGCCAGACCGAATGTAGCTATCGCGACTGAGAGAAGACGGGATGGCCGGTCGGTGATTCCTGCCTGCATGGACAGCTCTTTCTGTTTTTTCTGCAGCAGGCTAACGCGCAACCTTTGGCGTTGGTTCCACGCAAAATGTTACCAGTGGGCGATCCCACCAGGCTTCTGCGCCGATCCGGCATGTCGGGCACCGCCAAACGACGAAAAAGCAATAAAAATCAATATATTGAGACGCTAGTCGGAAGGCGGCCTGAGAACCTGCGTCGCCGACGCGCAAGAAATTATGATTCCGGCAGGCGCTCCACCCGCGCGGTGAAGATGTATCCTTCGAACCGGATGGTTCGAATGATTTTCGGAAATGACGGGTTTGCCTCGATCTTGTGGCGCAGGCGGCTGACGATGATATCGACGCTCCTCTCGGACGGAGAGTCGATCACATCGTGCGTCAGCTCGATCAGGCGACCGCGCGACAAAACTTGCCCCGCGTTTTCACAGAAAACACGGAGGGTGCAGCACTCGGCGCTCGTCAGCGGTAAATGAACGCCGCCAAAGCCGACAAGTTTGCGCGCCTGAATCTCGAGTCTCCAATCGGAGAACAGGTACCCTTTCTCGCGGGCGGGCTTCGCCAGCTTTGACATTTCGACGCGCCGGCTGAGCGCCCGGATGCGCGCCAGGATTTCGCGTGGGTCGAGCGGTTTGGGAATGTAGTCGTCGGCGCCGATCTCCAGACTGATGATCTTGTCGACATTGTTATGGCAGTTCGACGTCGTGATGATCGGGACGGCGTTTCCCTGTCGTATCCTTTGGCAGATGGAAAACCCATCCTCGCCCGACTGCGCCAGATCGAGAACCACAAGGTCGAAGTTCTTGGTTTGAAATGCCAGATCCATTTCCTTGCCGTCCGCGACGACGGTGATCTCGATATTCTGTCTGCTTAGATACGGCACAATTGTATCCGAGGTAGCCTCATCGTCGCCCACGAGGAGAGCGGACAGCTTTTTGGCGCCGGTTTTTTGCGTCATCCTTATTCCTTGTCTCGAGCAGGCGATAAGACGCGTTTGGCGCACAGCATCTAAACCGTGCTCTGTATAATTGCTTTTCTCCAATGTTTCTGAATGTCGAAAATTACGTTTCTGCCAGAAATAAATTAGACATGATAGCGCTGTCTATGTAACAGTGTCTTTGCTTTAGAGCATCATGTTCGATTTATGCAATACAAAAGCGTATCTGTAACAAAAGTGTCTTCGACATGAGGATTCTGGCGTTCACCAAAACTTTGGGGAGCGTCAGCATGAAGCGTATTAACAACATGAAGCGTATTGCAAGCGCAAGCAGCCTTGCTCTCGCGATTGCGGCCTTTGGCGTAATCGCCTCCGTCTCCGCCGCGAGCGCCGGGCCGGACAGCGGGGCCATCGAAGTGCGCCTGCGTCAGCTCGAAAGCGAAATCGCCAAGCTGCGCAAGGAAGCTCGCGACGCCAAGGCGCAGGCTCAAAGCGCCGCCGCTGCGGCCCAGAAATCGAATGTCTCCAACGCCGCGCACGTCAAGGCCGGCGATGTCCACGCTCCGCCGCCTGTATTCGTCAGCTTCAAGAACGGCCTGTTTGTCGAGACGGAAGACAAGGCGTACAGCTTCAAGGTTGGCGGCCGTCTTCAGATCGACGGCGGCGGAAACACCGAACCGCTAAATGGCTGGGCGGGTCAGACGGGCTTCCGTCGTTCCCGAATCGAAGTCGAGGGCCGCGCGGCAAAATACTGGTTCTACAAGGCGCAGGCGGATTTCAACGGCGCGCCGAACGGGCTGACGCTTGGCGTCTGGCGCGACGCCTATCTCGGCTTCGAGCATCCGGCGCTGACGCTTCCCGGCGTCAAGGATCCGATCTTCATCATGATCGGAAGCCAGTATGAGCCGTTCAATCTCGAGGCGATCAACTCGTCCAAGTATACGGACTTCATCGAGCGCGCGATGATGGCCGACACTTTCGGCCCTTACCGACATGTCGGCGCGTCGATCGGCGCGCATGGCGACAACTGGACCGCGAAGGGCGGCGTCTATTCAACGAGCTTCGAGGACGCGGCCCTCAACCCGACGCCAAACGTCCCCGCCGCATGGGGCGTGCTCAGCGGCGCGGGCTGGGTTCCGACCGGCGGCGCCCAGTATTATGACTTCACCGGCCGTTTGACCTACGCGCCGATCAAGGACGAGCACAACCTGCTCCACCTCGGCATCGCGGGCCGTTACCATCGCCCCAACGACGCGACGGGCGCGAGCGACGACCGCGAATTGCGACTGGGCAACCGCGTTCGGTCCGAGGCGAATATCCTGAATCAGTCGCTTCTCGGCACGCCCGATCTCTCGTGCGGTTCCGTCTCCGTGCCCTATGGCGTTGGCGCGCCCTTTATCAGGACGGGCGTCGCAGGCCATTGCGTGCGCGACATCTTCACCTTCGGCGTCGAACTTGCGGGTTCGTATGGGCCGTTCTCGATCCAGGCCGAATACAATGGCGCTCAGGTCAACCGCAACATGACCAACGTCATGCTGGCGCGCATGGCGAATGTCTTCGCCCCGGGCGGGTCGAGCGAATATTTCAGCGGCTGGTATGTCCAGGGCCAGTATTGGCTGACGGGCGAAGAGCGCGTCTCCGCCTATAGCGTGAAGGACAGAAACGGCGCGACGTTCGAGCAGATCAAGATCAAGAATCCGCTCAGCGCCGGCGGGTGGGGCGCCTGGGGCCTCGCCGCGCGATATAGCGAGGTCAATCTGAACAGCGGCGGTCTGCAGGGATCGAGCCTCTACAACGCCCTCGCCCTGACGACTTTCGTCGCGCCCAATCCCGCCGCTACGGCGCTGGTCGCCACGTCCGGCATCAACGGCGGCCGTCAGGAAAATGTCACGGTCGGTCTGAACTGGTATCCAGACAATGGATTCCACTTCCAGGCCAACTGGACTCATGTGCTGAACGTCGCCGCTCCGCTGAACGGAAACGCCTCGCAAGGCGGCTTCATCAACGGCGCGCATCCCAACCTGTTCGAGGCGCGGGCTCAGGTTTACTGGTAAGCGCGCCGCGCCAACGAATGAAGGCCGCCGGTCCGAAAGGGCTGGCGGTCTTCGCGCGCCGTCGGCCCGGGACGCGTGTCAATTAAATTGACCTTTGGGAACGCTTCCTGTATGCAACTCCCTGCTGCGCCGCAGCATGAGGCGCTCCAGCCGCGTAGATCGGACATTGCCCGCCACGGGTGATCCGACCAGCTGTCGAGCCTCCCTTATCGCACAATCGACGGCCCGATACGCGGGGCAAGTCTCCCATTTCTCCGTAACCGGTCCGTCCGCGCCACTTCCTGGCGACGGCGCGCGGTCACACATGAAAGACGCTAAGTGACAAAATTTTCCGATCTCGGTCTCGCCGAGATTCTTCTTCGCGCCCTCGATCGCGAAGGCTATGAAACGCCCACCTCCATTCAGGCTCAGGCCATTCCGTATCTGATGGAAGGCCGCGACCTTCTCGGCATTGCGCAGACCGGCACCGGCAAGACGGCGGCCTTCGCTCTCCCGATCCTCAACCGGCTCGCCGCCGACCGCCGCCGGCCCGCGCCCTTCACGGCGCGCACGCTGGTGCTGGCGCCGACCCGCGAACTTGCGGCGCAGATCGCCGACAGCTTCCGGGCCTATGGCCAATTCATGCGCCCGAGCGTCGGCGTCATCGTCGGCGGCGTGTCGCACCGTCCGCAGATCGACATGCTGGCGCGCGGCCTCGACGTTCTGGTCGCGACGCCCGGCCGTCTGCTCGATCATATCGCCAGCGGCAAGCTGAAGCTCGCGGCGACCGAGGTTCTCGTCCTCGACGAAGCCGACCACATGCTGGACCTCGGCTTCATCGTGCCGATCCGCCAGATTGTCGCCAAGCTCCCCAAGAAGCGCCAGACGCTGCTCTTTTCCGCGACCATGCCGAAGGAGATCGCGGGGCTCGCGGAGGACATGCTTCAGAACCCGGCGCAGGTGTCCGTGACGCCGGTGGCGACGACGGCCGAGCGCGTGGCCCAGCATGTGTTCCTCGTCGACGGCGGCGCCAAGCGCGACATGCTGATTGAATTGATGAACGACGCCGATGTCTCCCGCGCCATCGTCTTCACCCGCACGAAGCGTGGCGCCGACCGCGTGGCGGAGCATCTCGATGCGGCGGGCGTCGGAGCCGAGGCGATCCACGGCAACAAGAGCCAGAGCCAGCGCATCCGCGCGCTCGACGCGTTCCGCAAGGGCCGCACGCGCGTGCTGGTCGCCACCGACATCGCCGCGCGCGGCATCGACGTCGACGGCGTGACGCATGTCGTAAACTACGAACTGCCGGAGACGCCGGAGGCCTATGTGCACCGTATCGGCCGAACGGCCCGCGCCGGGGCTTCGGGCCGCGCCATTTCGCTATGTGACAATGGCGAACGCCAGTTGCTCCGCCAGATCGAGAAGCTGACGCGCCAGACGCTCGCCTTCACCGATCGCCGCAGCGCCCATGCGCGCAATGACGACTCCACACCCGTGCGCCGCGGGCCGAGAGGCGGCGCGCCCAAGGGCAATGGCGGCGGGCGGAACGGGCAGAAGCATCCGCGCCGCGAGGGCCAGCCGCGCGACGGGCAGCGTCCTTCGGGGCAACGCCCGGCGGGTCCGGCCAGCGGCCAGAAGCGCCGCGCACATGGCGGCGGCAATCGCCCGCAGGGCGGCCGTCCGCAAGGATGACGCTATATTCATGGCCGCGTCGATTCGTCGGGGGCGGCCATGATTTATGATCTTCTCATTGTCGGCGGCGGAATCAACGGCTGCGCCATCGCGCGTGATGCGGCGGGGCGCGGCCTTTCCGTGCGGCTCGTCGAGCAGAACGATCTCTCGAGCGGCACGTCGTCCGCCTCCACGAAACTCATCCATGGCGGGCTGCGCTATCTGGAGCTCTATGAGTTTCGCCTCGTGCATGAGGCGCTGGCCGAGCGCGAATTACTGCTCGCCGCCGCGCCGCACATCATCTGGCCGCTGAAATTCGTCCTGCCGCACGAGAAGGGCCTGCGCCCCGTCTGGATGTTGCGGCTCGGCCTCTTCCTTTACGACCATCTCGCGCGGCGCAAGCGCCTCGAGGGTTCGCATATGGTGTCGCTGAAGGGCAATGCGCTCGGCGCGCCCTTGCGCGAGACCTATAATGTCGGTTTCACTTACGCCGATTGCTGGGTGGAGGACTCTCGTCTCGTCGTGCTCAATGCGCTCGACGCGAAGGAGCGTGGCGCGACGATCACGGTGGGCGCGCGACTGACGCAGGCCGTGCGCCGTGACAACCTCTGGATTGCGACGCTCGCTGACGGCGAGGAGATCTCAGCGCGTGCGCTGGTGAACGCCGCGGGGCCATGGGTCAGCCAGGTGATCGAGGAGGCGCTGCACGTTCGTTCGCGCAAGCATGTGCGGCTGGTGAAGGGCTCGCATCTCGTCACACGCCAGCTTTATGACGGCGAGCACGCCTATATCCTGCAAAATCCCGACGGGCGCATCGTCTTCGCCATTCCCTACGAGCGCGCGTTCACGCTGATCGGCACGACGGATGTCGTTCATGACGCCGCGCCCGGCGAGGTCGCAATCAGCGACGCCGAAACGGATTACCTGCTCGACTCCGTCAATCATTTCCTGCGCGCGGCGGTCTCGCGCGGCGACATCGTCTGGAGCTACGCGGGCCTGCGGCCGCTATACGACGATGGCTCGCTGAAGGCGTCAGTTGTGACGCGCGATTACGCCTTCGATCTCGACGCGCCGGACGACGCCGCGCCGGCGTTGTCGATCTTCGGCGGAAAGATCACCACCGCGCGCCGGCTCGCCGAACATGCGCTGGATGATTTGCGCGCCTACCTCCCCGCGCATGGCGAGCCCTGGACGGCCGGCGCCGTCTTTCCCGGCGGCGACATGGAGTTCGACGCCTTCCTCGCGGGATTGAAGCGGGAGAAGCCGTTTCTCGAGAACGATGTCGCGCTGCGTCTCGCGCGCGCCTACGGGACGCGAGTTTATCGCCTCCTGAAGGATGCGGCGTCGATGGCCGATCTCGGACGCGATTTCGGCGGCGGGCTGACGGAGGCGGAAATTCGCTATCTCGTCGAAAACGAATGGGCGCGCACGGCAGACGACGTCTTGTGGCGCCGCTCGAAATTGGGCTTGCACATGAACGCCGCGCAACAAGAGTCGCTTCGGAAATTCATGCGAGCCTGAAGGCACGCACGCGCTCCTCTATTTCAGCATTCCAATCGCGTCGTTCACAGACCCGGCCCCATTGATGACGCTCCTCGCCAGCCCCGGCGCCGCGACGGCGATGTTCTCCGCAAAAAACCGCGCCAGCGCCATTCGGCGTTCGGCCGAAGCCTCGCCCTCCTTGCGCGCGACATTCGCGCCTTTCACGAGCAGAGTCGCGCCGCGCGCGAGCGCGAAAAGGCGCAGGTAAGGCGTCGCTCCCGCGAGAGCGGCGACGGGGTCGGCCCGCGTGATGAAGTCGCTCGCCTGCGCCAGCGCCTCGACCGCTTCCCCAACCGCCGCATATTCGCCGCCGCTGGCGATCGCGCGCATGTCACCGATTTCGCGCGCCAGCGCCGCGCCCTTCGAGAGCGGCAGTTTGCGCGTCACGAGGTCGATCGCCTGAATGCCGTTCGTCCCCTCGTAAATGCCGCAGATGCGCGCGTCGCGCATGAGTTGCGCGGCGCCCGTTTCCTCGACATAGCCCATGCCGCCGAAGACCTGCACGCCAAGCGAGGTCGCCTCATTGGCGATGTCGGTGGAGAAGGCCTTGGCGACGGGCGTCAGCAGGCTGGCGCGCTCCTCGGCCTCTGCGGCGCGCACGGGATTCTTTTCACGCCGCGCGCGGTCGATGGCGGCGGCGGTCTCGTAGCAAATGGCGCGCGAGGCGGCGGTCATGCCCGCCATCGTCATCAGCATGCGAGCGACGTCCGGATGTTCGACGATCGCGCTCGTCTGAACGGCGCCGGGCGCGCGACCCTGCTTGCGTTCGCGCGCCCAGGCGAGCGCGTGCTGCGTCGAGCGCTCGGCAAGGGCGACGCCCTGCAGGCCCACGGCGAGCCGGGCGTTGTTCATCATGGTGAACATGCAGGCGAGGCCCTTGTTCTCCTCGCCGACGAGATAGGCGCCGGCGCCGCCGTTATCGCCATAGATCATCGTGCAGGTCGGCGAGCCATGGATTCCGAGCTTGTGCTCGACGCCGCCGCAGCGAAGATCGTTGCGCCGCGTGAAGGCGCCATTTTCGTCGGGCAGGAATTTCGGCGCGAGGAAAAGCGATATGCCTTTGGTGCCGGGCGGCGCGTCGGGAAGGCGCGCGAGCACCAGATGCACGATGTTGTCCGCGAGATCGTGCTCGCCGTAGGTGATGAAAATCTTTTGTCCGAAGAGGCGGTAGGTCCCGTCGCCAGCGCGTTCGGCGCGTGTGCGCAAAAGCGCGAGGTCGGAGCCCGCCTGGGGTTCGGTCAGGTTCATTGTCGCAGTCCATTCGCCGCTGACAATCCTGGCGAGATAGGTTTCCCTCAGCGCCTCGCTGGCGTGCGCCTCCATGGCGTCGATTGCTCCATGGCCGAGCAGGGGACAGAGCGCGAAGGCCATGTTGGCCCCGTTCCAGATTTCCGTGCAGCACGCGTTGAGCAGGGCGGGGAGGCCGAGCCCGCCATGGTCCGGATCGGCGGCGATCGCGTTCCAGCCGCCTTCCCGCCACAGCGCATAGGCCTCGCGCCAGCCGGGAGCAGTGGTCACGACGCCGTCAGCGAAGCGCGCGCCGACTTTGTCGCCGATCCTGTCGAGCGGATGGAGCGACCCTTCCGCGAATTTCGCCGCCTCGGAGAGCGTCTGTTCGGCGACGCCGTCGGCAAGGTCGGCGTATAGGCCGTCCGCCTCCAATGCGCCGTCTCCGGCGGCGATTCGGAGCGCGAAGAGGATGTCGTCGAGCGGCGCGCGATAGGTCATTCTGTCTCCCCAGGGTGCGAATCGTGAGCAGAAATTAGCGCAGCCGAAGCCGTCCGCTCCCCCGACGCAAAGATTTTTCAGGCCGGCGTCGTCGGCGCGCCGCTTGTTGGGAGCGATGCGGCTTGCGTCCGGGCCTCGAAGGCACGAGAATGAAAATTACTGTTTCCCTGCGAGGAGCCATGCCGCTTTACGCCTATCGCTGCGAAGATTGCCGCCACGAATTCGAGACGTTGAGCCGAATCGACGAGGCGCCGCCCGCTTGCCCCTCCTGCGGCGGCGCGCGGGTCGAGCGCCAGCTCTCCCTGATCGCCAAGCCCGCCGCTGGCGGGGACGCCGGCGACGCCTGCGCCGCCATGGCGGGCGGCGCGCCCTGTCCGAGTTGCCCGGCGCTCGCCGGCGGATTGTGATTGATCGCGGCCCTTTTCCGGCGACGAAAGAGGGGCGGTCATTCCCGCCTTTGCCTGGATGCGTTATCTTTGTTTCATGGTTTGGCGTGAATAATGCGTATATTCACATATGAAGCAGTTGACTTGACGCGAGAGCGTGGGAATCTGTTCTTTGATCCGGAATCCGTCCGGGGCGGGAAGTTTATGCTCCCGCGTGATATTAGGCATAGCGGCCGTCCTTTTCGGCCCCATGAAGGAGATGTTCCATTCGCCGTCCAATGAAGAGCACCGCGGCTCCGCAGAAGGAGGGACCGCGCATCAACCGGGAAATTCGTGCACGAGAAGTGCAGCTGATCGATTCCGAAGGTAAAAATCACGGCGTCGTTCAATTGCCCGATGCGCTGGCCATGGCCGATTCGGCCGGGCTCGATCTGGTGGAGATTGCGCCGAATTCCACGCCTCCCGTCTGCAAGATTCTCGACTACGGCCGATTCCGCTTTGCCGAGCAAAAGAAGGCGGCCGAGGCGCGCAAGAAGCAGAAGGTGGTCGAGGTAAAGGAAATCAAGCTGCGCCCCGGCATCGACGAGCATGATTACGATGTGAAGATGAAGGCCGTCCGCCGCTTCTTCGAGGAGGGCGACAAGGTCAAGGTGACGCTGCGCTTCCGCGGCCGCGAGATCGCGCATCAAGACATCGGCTATCGTCTTCTCACGCGCGTGAAAGCCGAGACAGCGAATCTGGCGAAGGTCGAGCTCGAGCCGTCCATGGAAGGCCGGCAGATGGTGATGGTGCTGGCGCCGCGCTGAAAGCGTTTCGCCGCCTCCGCCGGCGCGCCGGGGAGGTCATGGTGTGGAAAGGGCTGGGCCTTGCCGATGTCGCTGTGGGCTTCCTGGAATGTTGTCGCGCGTCGGGCGGGCTGCGGAGCCATGGCCATTGCGATCGTGGGCGTTGCTTCGCCCGCCGGCGCGCAACTTGCTTTGCCCGGGGCCGTCGCGCCGACGCCGGAAGGCACGGTGACCTCGCCCGCGGCGAAGCCGAAGAAAAAGCGGGTCAGCAGCGGTGAGATGGGCGAGGCGCGCGGCCCCGCCATCATGCCGAAAGCGCCCTCCGAGGACACGATCGTCGGCAAAAGCCTGAAGCTCGACGGGGCAGGCAGCACCATCGAACTCGCGCGCGCCGGGGCGGACCTGCAGGTGACGAAACTCGCCCTCGCTGGCGACCGGCTGTCTCGCTCGGGCGAAGAGTGTCGCGTCGACGTCGCCGGCATGCCGCTTAAGCTCACCCAGCGCAACAGCGGTTCGGGGTTGCGCCGCTATCAGATCGAATTCCCCGCCTGTCCTTTTACCTTCGACGTGCTCGACGGCGCCATTCTCGTCACCAATGAGGGCAAGGCCTGCGAGATCAAAGACGCCGACTGTCGCGCCGACCCCAGCGGCCTGTGGGGTATGGCGGAAACGGAATTCGATCCCAAGAAGGCGCCCGAGATGCTCGGGGCCCGGGCCCGTGTCGAAAAGACTGTCCGCGGCAATTTCCGCGCGCTTTACGACCGCAACAAGAAAGAGAAAGAGATCCGGAACTTCGTCGTGCGCGAGCAGGCGGGTTTTTCTTCCTGGCGCGAAGAGGTCTGCCGCTCCTATGCGAAAGAGTCGGAATTCGGCTATTGCGCGCTGCGCCTCACCGAGGCGCGCGCCATTGCGCTCGGCGCCCAGCTCGCGACGGGCATAAAGCTCCCGGCGGCGCTGGAGGCCGCAGCGACGGACGACGGCGACGCGAAGGGCAAGAGCGACAAGAAGTAACGCGCGCCCGGCGGCGTTGCGTAAGACCGGGAAAATTGGCTCCATAACAGTGTCCTTTGGAACGTGATGCGCCGTCGCCGATTTGCGACATGAGCGCGGCGTTCATGCGTAGCGAAGCCTCATTTACGGCGTTGGGGCGCATTGCGCCCTCGCGCGCGCGTGTTCGGCTCAAAAATTCTGGCTGGCTGCAACTTCTGGCGCCGCGGAGGCGGCTTGATAAAGCGCGCTTCATGGAAAGTGCGCCCCCAACGCTCGTGGACGCCGCAACAAGGGCCGTTACAGGATCCAAAGCTGGGCAATTTCGGAAAATATCCTATTGTAGACGCCGCGGCGAAACGCCGCGATTTCAATTGGAGGGGGTAATCATGAAACAAATTCTTGCGGCAACACTCGCCGCCACGCTGGCGGCGATGATTGCGACGCCAAGCCTCGCCGCCAACAATTTCAGTTTCAACCTCGTTCGCTCGAGCACGCAGGCGACCTGCGCGCCAAACGCGGCCGCGCGCGTCACCATTGCGCCGACGCCGCCGAAAGAGACCATGCATGTCGAGGTTTGGGGCCTTCCGGCGAACACCGCACTGGATTTGTTCATCACTCAGGTTCCCAAGGCCCCCTTCGGGATGTCCTGGTATCAGGGCGATTTGCAAACCGACGCCAACGGCCGCGCGGTCGGTGATTTCGAGGGTCGCTTCAATATCGAGACCTTCATTGTGGCGCCGGGGGCCGCGCCGGCGCCGGTCGTTCACGCGGGAGACGCCGCGACAAATCCGGTCATGGCTCCGCTGCATACTTTCCATGTCGGGATCTGGTTCAACAGCCCCACAGATGCGGCGAGGGCGGGCTGTCCGACGACTGTGACGCCGTTCAACGGGACGCATAACGCGGGCGTTCAGGTGTTGAACAGCTCGAACTTCCCGGACCTATCGGGCCCGCTGCGGCGCGTTCAATGAATTCGACGCGGCGACCGCATAAGCCCGGAAGTGAATTGCTCAACGACCGGGCGGCGATTTCGCAGTCGTCTTGTTGGCCCAAAGCAGCAGGGGGAAGAGAGGCCGAAGCCTCTCGTCCCTCCCGCTCTCTATTGATAGCCGTCGCCGCGCCTCGCTCGCGCGGGAGCGGACGATGGTGTAGCTGCAACCTTAAGTTTGTCTTCAGACATTTTTCATAAGCTTGGCAATAAACCGCCGCCGCCGCCATGACTTATCTTCACTCCGTTCAGAGTCCAGAGGGCGCCTTCGCCCCAGCGCGCTATGAATGCGGCTGGACGACGGCCGGAGAGCTCGCGCGCGAAAAAGCGGCGTGGCGAAAGCTCGCCGACGAGGCGATCGAACCCAATCCTGTCTATTGTTCAAATGTGCTCGTCGCGGCTGAAAGGCATTTGCGTGCGGGGCGTCCGATTCCACTTCTCATTGTGCGTGACTGTGCGCGTGGCGGAGCGCTTGCCGGCGTGTTTCCCCTGGAGGAGCGCGGCTGGCGCAACGGCTTTCCCGGCCGCGCACTTAGCCTTTTCGTCAATCCATTCACGTCGCTTACCCATCCGCTCATACGGCGGGACGACGCCCTTGTGGTGCTGGGCGAGGCGGTGCGTTATCTCGCGCGCGCGGGGCACGGTTCGCTGCTCTTTCCCTTCCTGACGGAAAAGCGCGGATTCTACGCCGCGCTGGACGAGGCGGCGCGGCGTGAGGGGTTGGCGCTGTCGCGCGTCGAGCGCTGGAGCCGTCCTGCGGTGGAGCCAGAAGTGGGGAAAGGCGGCGATTTTTATGCGCGCAACTATGTGAGCAAGAGCCGGCGCTCGAGCGGCGAGCGGCGTTTGCGTCGTCTGCAGGAAATTGGAGCCGTAGAATTCCCCAGTCTTTTCGTCGATGAGCCCGGCGGGCGCGAGGCGTTTCAGGCTTTCTTGCAAATGGAGCGCGACAGCTGGAAGGGGAAGGCGGGAACGGCGCTTCTGTGTCGGCAGGCGACCCGGGATTTCGCGCAGGAGGCCTTCAGCGGCGCAGATCACGCGCCGAGCGCGCGAATTCGCTCCCTAACGCTGGATGGCCGGCCAATCGCGATGGCGCTCGACCTCGAGTCGCAGGGCGTCGTCTATGCGTTCAAGGCCGCCTATGACCAGACCTATGCGCATTTCTCACCGGGCCTCATGCTCGATGCGCATACCGCCGCACATATCGGCGAGAACGATGAAATAAAGCGCCTCGATTCCTTCGCGCAGACTGAAATCGCACAGGCGGCCGTGTGGCGGCAGGAGGAGCCGATCCTGCGCAGCGTCCTCGCGCTGTCGCCGCAAGCCTACCGTACGGAGGCGCTTGCGCGTCGTCTGCGAATAGCGACCGCCACGCGAAACCGCGTGAAATATTTTGTTCGTCGCAGCCGCGAGATTGCTTCACTCGGCGCCAACGTCGCGAGCGGCCGAAAATGGTCGATCGTCCTGCTCGCGCTTGCCGCCGGCGCGCCGGTCGTTTCAACGGTCGTGACGCATCTCCGCTGAGTCAAGGCGGCTGTCGCGCTCACTATGCGACTCCGTGTCGCCCGTCCCCGTGGTCAGGCCGCATCAGCCGCCTTTGCGCATCAACATGCCGCGCGCCGGGTCATAGGCGATGATCGCAGCGATCAGGAACGCGCTGGTATAAGCGACGACCGCCGCGAGGGATGTCCATTCGATCTTCTGGTAAAATGCGAAGCGGATCAACTCCACTGCATGAGTGAAAGGGTTGACCGCGCAAACATAATAGAGCCACGGACTCGACTCCTTCACGCGCCACAGAGGGTAGAGCGCGGATGATGCAAAGAACATCGGGAAGATGACGAAGTTCATCACGCCCGCGAAATTCTCGAGCTGCTTGATGAGCGACGACAGCAGCATGCCGAGCGCGCCAAGCATCAGCCCGCCGAGCGCAAGCGCGGGCAGCACGGTAAGATAGCCCCATTTCGTGGGCGGTTCGATCTCCCAGAAATAGGCGATGAGAAGAAACGCATACACCTGAAGAATCGAGACGGCGACACCGGCGAAAAGCTTGGCCCCGAGCAGGAACCAGCGCGGAAAGGGCGAGACGAGCAGCGTACGCATATTGCCCATCTCGCGATCGTAGACCATCGACAGCGATGATTGCATGCCATTGAAAAGCTGGATCATCGCCATGAGTCCGGGCGCGATATAAACTTCGTAAAGTACGTAAGTCTCGTAGGGCGGGATGATGGAAATACCCAACACCTGCCGAAATCCCGCGGCGAAAATGAAGAGCCACACCAGCGGACGCACCAGAGCGGAAATGAATCGCTCGCGCTGATGCAGAAAGCGAAGACCCTCACGCCATACGACGCCCGTCAGGCAGATGAGGTATTGGCGCAGCGTGAAGCCACGCTGCGAAATGTCGTTTCCTGCGCTCATGCCGAAAGCTTCTCTGCGTCCGCGCCCGTAATCCTTGCGAAGGCCGAGCCAATGTCGGCGGCGCCGCTTTGCGCGACGATGTCGCCGGCGCGCCCTGTCGCCAGCACCTTGCCGTGATGCAGAATTACAACCTGATCGTTCTCGTCGATCTCGTCGATGAGATGGGTCGTCCACAACACGCCGAGACCCTGCTCGCGCACGAGGCTGCGCACATGGGAGAGGAGATCGGCGCGCGCCTTGATGTCGAGTCCGACGGTAGGTTCATCCAGCAACAGCAGGCGCGGGCCGTGCAGGAGCGCGCGGGCGATCTCCACGCGGCGCATCTGGCCGCCCGAGAGCGCGCGCGCCTTGTCATTGGCGCGCTCCGCGAGGCCGGCGCGCGCCAGCGCCTCGACGCCGAGACGCCGCGCTTCAAGGGGGCCGATGCCATGCAGCGCCGCGTGATAAATGAGGTTTTGCATCAGGCTCAATTCGAGATCGAGCGTGCGCGCCTGAAAGACGACGCCAAGGCGGCGTAGCGCCGCGGCGGGCTGGCGCATCACATTGGCGCCGAAAATGTCGATCTCGCCCTTACGCGCCGCGTAAAGGCGCGTGACCAGCGAGAACAGCGTGCTCTTGCCGGCGCCGTTCAGCCCCAGCAGCACCGTGAAGCTGCCCGGCGCGACGGAGAAGCTCACTTCGTCCAGCGCCTTACGCGCACCGTAAGAGTGGCTGAGACCCGAAATAGAGAGCGCCGGCGTTTCGCTCATTGCGGCGCCACCACGACGCCCCAGGGGAAGGCGCCGACCGGGATGGACTTCACCACCTTCAGGCTAGCCACGTCGATCACCGAAATGTCGTTGGAAACGCCATTGGCGGTTAGCAGATATTTTTCGTCCGGCGTGAAGGCGAGATGCCAGACGCGCTGGCCGACCAGAAGATACTTTTCGATCTTCTTGGTCTCGGCGTCGATCACCGCGACTCGATTGGCGGGGCCGAGCGCGACGAAGGCGCGTTTTCCGTCCCGCGTAATCGAAATGCCGATCGGCTGGATCGCCTCTTTCGACATGCCCGGAATTTCGAAGCTGATCTTCTGCTTCAGCGCGCGCTTTTGTGGATCGATGATCGAAATCGTGCCGCCGACTTCCGACGACACCCACAGTTCCGAGCCGTCCTTCTTGAACTCCGCGAAGCGCGGGCGACCGTCGACTAGAATATTGGCGACGATCTCTTTTGTCTGCGTGTCGATGATATGCGCCATATTCGTCGTTTCGGACGTGTTGACAAGCAGCTTGCCGTCTGGGCTTACCGCCATGCCCTCGGGTTCGACGCCGACCGGAATGTCGCCGATTTGCTCCTTGCGTTTGACGTCGATGAGCGTGACGAGATTGTCGTTCTCGTTCGACACATAGATGATGTCGCCGCCGGGGCTCAGCGCCAGCAGTTCGGGATCGGGGCCCGATGGCAGCTTGCCGGTGAGTTTCAGCGTCTTCGTGTCGAGCACCTGAATCGCGTCGTCGTCGCCGGCGCAGATATAGAGCTCCGTGCCTTCCTTGTTCAGCTCGACGCCACGGGGGCGGCGACCGACCTTGATCGTGTCGATCGCCTCCAGCTTGTCGGTGTCGATGACCGTGATGGAGTTGCCCTTTTCGTTGCTCACATAGGCTTTGTACGCTCGAGCGGGCGTGGCGCCGAGGGCCGTCGACAGAAGCAGCGCGCAAATGGTCTTCTTCATTTCAACCTGCATTTGGTTTCGGGCTGGTCGAGGCCGAGCGTGTCGAGTTCGGTCGTTTGGTGCAGGAAACCCTCCTGCGGCGAGACGGAGACGGTCATGCGCCCGTCCGAGAGAAGGATCGGTTGGCGCAATTGCTGGTTCCAGGGACGCAGCGTGAGGCGCACGCCCTTGAACGCCGCAATCGAGAAGTCGCCGCTCGTCATGAAATCACGCAACTTGTCGGGCGTGGCGGCGTTCACGCGCGTGGCCGCTTCGCCGATCATGCGCATGGCGAGCCATGCGCCATTGTCGCGCGCGTTCATCAGGCGGCGGAAGGTCGCCATGAAACGGTTCTGCAATTGTTGCGCGCCCCATTGCTCGTGAGCCGCGTCCCAATTGGTCGGATAAAGTCCGGCCGAGCCCGCGACCGGGCGGGCGTCCCATGTGCGATAGGGGAGATAGCCTGCAAAAACCTCGCTCTCATCGACGGCGAGCAGCGCGTCATAGGCGGGAGCGTTCTGCGTCAGCACGGGCATCTGGCGCTGGGTCTGCACGGAGCCGGAGTCGCTGCGACGCCCGCCGCCGGTGTCTTCATAGACGCGTTCCTCGACGATCTTGGCGCCGAATTTTTTGGCCGCGCGGCGATACGCCTGCGCGAGCAATTCGTCCTGCGGATGCGAGCCCTTGATCAGCAGCCAGCGCCGCCATTGCTTCCAGACGAGATATTGCGCAAGACCATCCGCCAGCATGGAGCGCGTGGGCGCCACATGGATGACATTGGCGCGGCAGTCTTCCTCGCGCAACCGGTCATCGGAGGCGGAGACGTTGAAGAGCAGGGCGCCTTTCGCCTTCGCGCGCTCGCTCGCCGCGAGAAGGCGGTCGGGCGCGAGATCGGCGATGATGAAAAGCGCGCCCTTGTCTGCGAGCGTGTCCACGGCGGAGGCGACGTCGGCGTCGTCGTCGAGCCTTTCGTCGATCGCCTCGAAGGACTGGTTGGTGAATTTGCCCGTGGTGTTGTTGTCGGCCGCGCCCATCAGCGCGCCGGCGAGCGTGTCGTCGGCGGCCGGAATGTCGAGGATGGAGAGAGTTTCGCGCGAATGCTGTTCGCGCAGCACGCCGACTTTCACATTTAGCGTCTCGGCCGCGACGGGGGAGGCGGCGAGCGCGAGGCAGAGGGCGGCGGCAAGACGTTTCATGACGCCCTAAATGGCCGCTTTGGCGCGCGGGATCAAGTCGGAGAGCCCGCGCGCCGTGCTATTGTCAGCGCGTCACGCGCAGCAGAGCCTTGCCCTTCGCGGATTTGAACTCCTGCTCGTCGAGCGTGCCGTCATTGTCCGGGTCCGCTTCCTTGAACATCGCCGCGACCATGGCGAGGAACTCGTCTTTGGTCAGCGTGCCGTCGTTGTCCGGGTCGGCGGCGGTGAATTCCTTGCGCGTGACTCGGCCCTGCATTTCCTTGCGGTCGATCGTCCCGTCATTGTCGGTCTCAAGCTTGCCGAACAGTTCCTCGGCGGATTTGTTGAGCTCGTTCAGATCGACGGTGCCATCATTGTCGGTGTCGAGCGCCGCGACGGGAGGCGCTTTCTTGGCCAAGGCGGGCGCGACGGGCGCGCCGATCGATACGGCAAGCGACATCGCGCCAACGAGAAGCAACTTATTCATATCAGCCTCCTGAACTATCGGGAAATACTCCCGAAATTATAGAGGGTAATTTCCTGAATTTCCAGAACGCTTCGCCGCGACAAAAAGGGCGGCCCCGAGGGGCCGCCAGTTTGTCGAGGTCAGTAGGTAATCTTCACGCCGCCATAAATTCCCAGGGGCGGCCCCAGCGAGACCATGCGGGGGTTATTGAAAGTGAGGAAGGATATATCCCCGGTGTCGAAGAAGGTGCCGAAGCTGCGCGTGCGCGAATTGGCGACATTCTCCAGAAGGCCATAGACCTGGATGTTCGGGCCGAGCTGGTAGGACGTGCGCAGGTTGACGATCGTGGAGGGAGAAAGCGTGCCGGCGATGTTGATCTCGTCGCCGCGAATCCATGGCCCGGACGAATAGACCACATTGGCGCCGACCGACCACTTCGGCGTGACTGCGTAATCGGCGCCGGCCTTGAAGCGATGACGCGCCACGGAGGTGAGATTGGCGCCGGGCGTCACCATGATGGAGCCGTTGCCCCAGAGCTGCGCCAGCGGATTGTCCGGCGCGCCGAGAACGATTGCCGAGCGGAAGGTCGCGTCGGTCAGCGTATAGTTGGCGTAGGCGCTGAGTTGCTCGTCGGTGTAGCGTAGGGACACTTCGACGCCCTGACGCAGCGTGTTGCCCGCATTGGTGAAATAGCCGCGGCCGTTGATCGTGCTGGGCACAGCCAGAATGTCGTTGAAGTTGTTGGTGCGGAACAGGCCTGCGCTCCAGTCGAGCCGTCCGGGGAGATAAGCGGCGACGGCGGGAACGAACGTCGGCACGTCGAGATTGCCGCGCAGGCCGGTTTCGATCGTATGCGCCACGACCTGATTGAGCGGCGGGTCCGCGACGAGGAAATTGTCGATCAGACAGGGCCTGTTGGGATCGGCGCAACCCAGCTCCAGCGGCGTCGGCGCGCGGTTGGCTTCCGAATAGCTGGCGTATGCGGTGACGTTTTCGAGAATCTTGTAGGTCAGGCCCGCCATCGGATTGATGCGGGTGAAGACGCCATTGCCGTTCAGAGCCGTGCCGCGCATGTCGTAGAGGGCAATCCCCGCCCGATTGAAGCGCGCGCCGACGGTGGCCGTCAGCCTGTCGGTGATGTCGAGCGCATCGAGCGCGTAGACGCCGAGATAATCGTTCGACGCCTTTACCGCGACGCTGGAGATGGCGCTGTTGGGCTCCTCGACGATATGTCCAAAGCCGCCAACCACGAGATTGGGCATGATGATGCCCAGCTCTTCATTGGCGCTGAAGGACGTCCAGCCGTGATCGTAGCTGACGCCGACGGTGAATTTGTTGTGGAAACCGAAGTAGTGATCCTCATTGGTCGCCTGCACCGTGCCGCCGATCGTGCGCGAGCGCGTCCATGTGCGGTCGATGGCGCCGATCGGCAGCTGACCGTTGAAGTAATTGGGGATGCCCGTCTCGCCGCCGTTTTCGTTTTCGCAGACTTCCTCACCCGGCTCGCATTCGAATTCGGTCGTGTTGCCGTCGACGCGCGCCTGGTCGAACGCGCGGTAATGCACGTCGCCGAACAACTTCCACGTCTCGCTCGGCTGGAACGTGCCGTTGAGATCATACATCGCCAGCGTGTTCTTGTAAGTCTGCGGCGTGGTGAAAGCGGCGCTTTCGTCGATATAGGTGAGCTCCACCGGAGCAGGGCCCGAGGCGCCGAACTTGTTGTGCCCAAGCGTGATGTTCGCATGGATTTCGCCGCTTTCGCCGCGATAGCCGACGTCGCCGTAAAAGCGCTTCACATTGGAGCCCGAGAACTGGCGATAGCCTTTGTCGCCCATGGCCTCCATCGCCATGTAGCTCGCGAAGTCGCCGGAACGGACGCCGTATTGCATCGTGCCCTGGCGGCGGCTGCGGCTGCCGAAACGACCGTCGAGTTCGAATCCCTGCCAGGTGAAGCCGTTTTTCATGTCGACGGTGACCGCGCCGCCGATGGCGTTGAGGCCGAACAGCGGGTTGCCGGTGACGATCGAAAGGCGGTCGATGGCGACGTTGGGGATCAGATCCCAATTGACGTTGTCGCCCCAGGCCTCGTTGATTCGAATGCCGTTCTGATAGACGGCGAGGCCCTGCGGCGTGCCCGCGATCGGGGAGGCGTTGAAGCCGCGATAGTCGATTTCCGGCTGGAACGGGTTGCCGCCGACGTCATTGATGATGACGCCCGGCATCTGCTGCTGCATGCCGGAGGACATTTCGAACTGCCGCGTATTCTGGAAGTCCTTGCCGGAGACCGTGTAGGTCGCGGTGGGCACCGCATAGCGCACGATTGGCGAGACCGGTTCGGAGGGCTCGGCGGAAGGAGCGGCGGGCGCCTGTTGCGTCGGGGCCTGAGCGACGCGGGGGCCGGGCGCTCTGACCCCCGCGCGGACGGGCGGATGGGAAGTCGAGCGCAGCGGCGCGCCGCCAACCTCGATCGTCGGCAAGGATTGCTGCGCAAGAGCGGAAGTGGAGGCCAGCGCGGCGCTCAAGGCGAGAAGTGAGATACGAGTGTTGAACGGCATGTCGTCGGTCTGATTCCAGTGTCTTCGTCGTCAGTCGTTATATCCCGACAAAGGCGCGCCGGAAGCCGTCGAAGGGCGGGAGCGGCGCAATATTCCCGAGCTGTTGTACAAGCGCCATACTTCTGAAAAATAACGGTTTTCTAGGGCCGCTCTCCCGACGTAGTCGGGAAAATTTCCCGACCCTCGGCGCGGTCTATTCGTGACCGAAAACGAGCGGCAGAGTTGCGCAAAGTCGTGCGCCGCCTTGCGTATCGTTCGTTATCGCGAGTTCGCCCCCGAGAGCGCCGACGCGCTCGCTCATCCCGCGCAGGCCGAGCCCGTTGCCGACGCGGACCGCCGGCAATCCCGAGCCATTGTCGCTGACCTCGAGCCGCAGACTGTCCCCTTCGCGCGTCGCGCGCACGCTGACTCGCGTCGCGCCCGAGTGGCGATAGGCGTTGGTCAAACCTTCCTGTACGAAACGATAGGCGGTGAGCGCGATCGTCTCGTCGATCTTGCCCCGCGCGCCGTCGAGCGAAAGTTCGATCGAAACCTCCGGCCGCGTTTCCCGCCATCCCTGCGCCAGCGCCTGCAAAGCGTCTGCGAGTCCCATTTCCTCGAGCGCAGCCGGGCGCAGGCGGCCGAGAATGCGGCGATTCACCTGTTGCAGCGCGGCGATCTGAGAGTCGATCCGGGCGCAGCCTTCCGCGAGGCGCGCAGGCTCAGCGTCGGGCGACGCCGCCTTGCGCGCGAGCGCTCCAACGCCCGCGCGCACGGTGAAGAGAAAAGGACCGATTTCGTCATGCAGATCGCGTGCAATGTCGCGTCGTTCTTCGTCCTGCACATGGATCATGCGCCGCACGAGGCGGCGGTTCTCGTCGTCGAGCCGTTGCAGCGTGGCGGCCAGCGTATTGATGCGCTCGGCGATGGCGACGAATTCCGGCGGCCCATCGGCCGGGACGCGCACGGAGTGGTCGCCGCGCTCCAGTCGTTGCAGCCCGTCGGAAAGCGCGGCCACCGGGCGCAACGTGCGAGAAACAGCGTATGACACGAGGCCGAAAGCGGCCGCGGCGACACCCGCGCCGCCAATCGCGAGCCAGACGATCTCCTGCCAGATTTCCGCGATCTCGTCCGCAGGGTTGGTTTCGATGACGATCGTTTCCTTCAGGGGCGTTTCAATGCGGGCGATAATGGGGGTGGGCAGGGCGAAGGCGCGGAACCACTCGGGCGCCCGCCGATCCTGCGGCTCGGGCGCCTCTGCCCCCTGAAGCGCAACCCGCACATGGCGCAGGCGCCTTGCGTCCACGAGAATTTTCGTCAGCTCCGCCCGCGGATCCTGAGCCGTCTCGAGACGCGGCAGCGTCGCTTCGACGAGTTCCCGGGCAAGGCGCGTCGCGGCCTCAGCCTCCGTGCGCACGCGCGCGCCGGCGTGCAAAATCAGGAGACCGAAGCCGAGCGCAAGGCCGGCCGTCAGCACGGCGCCGAGCAGCAGCGACAGACGCGCACGCAGCGACAGGGGTTGAAGCATCGGCCTCTTTCCAAGAAAGAGGCGACTTTACGAATGGGCGCGCAGCGGTCAATCTGCGCGCGATCTTCACCGGAGGAAAGATGCGCGTTCTCATCGTCGACGATCATCCGATCATCGTTTCGGGCTGCGCCGCCATGCTCGCCGCCGAAGGCGACATCGACGTCGTCGACGCCCGCGACGCCGAAACCGGACTTGCCGCATTCGTGGAGCACAAGCCCGACGTCACCGTGGTCGACATCGGCCTGCCGGGCGTTTCTGGTTTCGAGCTGACGCGCCGCATTCTCGACCAGAAACCGCAGGCGTTGATCGTCGTCTTCAGCATGAACGATGACCCGATCTTCGCCGCCCGCGCGATCGAAGCCGGCGCCAAGGGCTATGTGACGAAGAACGACGATCCCTTTCTGCTGCTCGAAGCCGTGCGCGAAGTTGCGTCGGGCGGCGTGTTTCTCATGCCAAAAATCGCGAACCAGCTTGCTTTCGAGAAACGCGGCGGCGCGGCCAATCCCCTCGCCGCGCTCACCGCGCGCGAGCTGGAAATCCTGCGCATGCTGGGATCGGGCCTCGGCATGGCGGAAATCGCGGAAGCGACGCAGGTTTCCTACAAGACCATCGCCAACAGCTGCTCGATCATGAAGCGCAAGCTTGGCGCCCGCACGCCGATGGAGCTGATGCGAATCGCCCTGGCGCAGAAGCTGGCGTGACGCGCGGCGCTCCCCGGTTCCGTGAGCGGGACAGGGGGGCGCAATGCGCTTGCGAGCGACCTTACTTGCCCGGCGCGTCGGGATAGGGCTCCGGCGCCGAATAATTCGCGGGAACCGGACCCGTCAGCGCGCCGAGAAAGGCGACAATATCGGCGGCGTCCTTGTCGGACAGCGTCACATTGAGCTGCGTCTTGCCCATGACTTTCACGGCTTTCGCCAGATCGGCGACGGAGCCGTCGTGGAAATACGGCCCGGTCTTTGCGACATTGCGCAGGCTCGGAACCTTGAAGACGTAAAGATCCGTTTCGTCCTTGGTGACGTCGAAGCGGCCCTTGTCCGGGTTGGAGACGCCGGTCTCCCGCCAGTAATCGACATAGGCGCCGAACTTGTGGAACGTGTCGCCGCCGATCCCCGCGCCGCCGTGACAGGAGGCGCAGCCGAGATCGATGTATTTGCGCAGACCCGTCTGTTCCTGCGCCGACAGGGCCGTGACGTCGCCGGCAAGAAAGGCGTCGAACTTTGAAGGCGTCAGCAGCGTGCGTTCGAAGGCGGCGACGGCGAGGCCCCAATTTTTTGAATTGATCGGGTCCTTGTCGTCGGGGAAGGCCTTGGCGAACGCGCCCGCATATTCGGGAATGGCTTTCAGTTTGCCCATTGCCGTCGCCTGATCCGGATTGCCGAAGCTCGCCGGGCCGAGAAGCGATTTTTCAGCCTGATCTTCAAGCGATTCGCGGTCGCCGCGCCAATGCTGCCGGAAGTTCAGCGCCGCGTTGAAAATCGATGGCGCGTTGCGCGGATTTTCCTTGCCGAAAACGCCGATTGCTTTGGGCAGGCCGTCGCTCCCCTGCTTATCGGGGAGGTGGCAGTGCGAGCAACTCACATTGCCGTCCATCGACACGCGATTCTCGAAAAAGAGGCGACGGCCGAGCTCGACCCGGGCGGCGCTGGCCGGGTCCTTCGCCGCAGGGATTGCAGGCAGCGCCTCGAACCGTTCCTTGGCGTCTGCGAGAAGCTTCTTCGCGTCGGGCGGCGCGGCGTTCGCCGGCGACGCGGCGAAAGCAAGGCAAAGAGAAGCAATGGCGAGTGATTTGCGCATATCGGCCTCCGAAGAAAATCTCACAGCCTGAAACGCCGCCGGCGCCAAGGCAAAAAAAATCGAGCCGGTAAGGAAAGACCGCAATCGCGGCGCATTCCTGCCGGCTCGATTTTGAAACTGCGGTCACCCCGCCCGAGGCGGCGATCCGCGCCGAAGATTTAGATTTCGGCGGACGAGTAGCTGGTGACTTCCATGCCGACGCAGACTTCAACGATCACAGGGGTGGTCCAGGCCATTGCATTTCCTCCGTTTAAAGCTCTCTGCAGCCGCTTCCTGCTCGTTGGGTCTTTCGACAGGGCAGGGTTTAGCTCGGCGGATTGTTACCATGATCACCGGCCCCGTGCAATTCAGCTTTTTTGAACGTCGAAAGCGGGAAGTTTCGGCAAACGGGCGGCGTGTCGGCTTCCTGACAATCGGCTACGGAGGCGCTGGGGCGTCTTTTTGCAAGTAACTGATTTTCAAAAATTTTATGAAAATAGATGATGCGGCGCAAAACTTGCTGGCCTGGCCTCGATCGCCGAGGAGGGGGAGCAGGGCAAATGAATCATTCGAGGCGCATCGCGCGTCCCACGGCGCTCATTCTCGGTACGAACGAAATCGCCTCGGCCGTCGCCGTAAGCATGCGCAGGGCGGGATACGCCTGCGTCCTCTCGCACGACCGGTTTCCCCCGGTCATCCGCAGGGGCATGGCGTATCACGACACATTGTTCGGCGAGCGAATCGCGCTCGCCGGCGTCGAGGGACGACGAGCGGAAAGCTCGGCCGAAATATTTGCCGCGCTGGATGATCCTGAGGCCGTCGCCGTTACGCCGCTGACCGTCAGCGATCTGATTGCGCTTCGCTTGCCCGACGCGCTGATCGACGCCCGCATGCAAAAATATTCCGTGACGCCGGACTGGCGGCACATCGCCCGCGTGACGGTGGGCCTCGGCCCCAATTTCGCTGTGGGAATCAATTGCGACATCGCGATCGAGACCCGACCGGATCATGTCGGACGAATCCTGCAGCGCGGCGAGACGGAGCCGGGCGACCACTCCCCGCGCGAACTCGGCGGGGTGGGCGCAGAGCGATTTGTCTATGCCGATTTCGACGCCCCCTGGCATACGGCGCTCGACATCGGCGCGCGAGTCTTCCGGGGAATGGTGATCGGCCGGCTTGGCGGAACGCCGGTGACTGCGCCACGCGACGGCGTCCTGCGCGGCGTGGTGCGCGACGGCCTGAGCGCTTTTGCCGGCGCAAAGCTTCTGGAGATCGACCCGCGCGGCCGCGCCGCGGCCTGGAAGGGAATCGACGAGCGCGGCCAACGCATCGCGCGCGCCGTCGTGGAGGCCGTGCGGCTGAAGCAGGCCGAACGCGAGGCGCGGTTCGTTACTGCGCCGCTCGGGATGCAATGAATTTCAACGCGTCGGCGAGCGCGGCGCCGCATCTTTGTGCTTGCTCAAGAACCGTTCGGAAGTAAGCTTATATAGCGATGGCCCAACCACGCGATTCCATGCAGGGAGCCAGCACAGATGAAAATATCCGCCCGCAACGCATTCGACGGCGTCGTCAAGGCGGTGGTCAAGGGATCGACCACCGCTCATGTCACGATCGATGTGAACGGCCTGACGGTCACCGCCTCCATCACCAATGAGTCGGTTGAGGACTTGGGCCTGAAGGCGGGCGTCAAGGTGAAGGCGATCATCAAGTCGTCGGACGTCATGGTCGCTGTGGACTGAAATTCCAAACAAGCAGGTGTGTCATGCGCCATCCGACGCGACGCTGGACAATCGCCGCGGCGGGGGCCGCGCTTTTTCTCTCGGCAGGTACCGCTTCGAGCGAAACCCCCGAGGCCATAACGGTCTTCGCCGCGGCGAGCGTCAAGAATGCGCTCGACGAGGCGGCCGCCGCATTCAAGTCAAAAACGGGCGTGGACGCGAGAATCAGCTACGCCGCGTCACTCACCCTCGCCAAGCAGATCGAGGCGGGCGCGCCGGCCGACGTCTTCGTCTCCGCCGACGCAGCGTCAATGGACTATCTCGCCGAGCGTAAGCTGATCGACCCGGCAACCCGCGTCGATCTTCTCGGCAACAGTCTTGTGCTGGTTGCGCCGAAGACGGCCGCTTTCGACAGGCTCGCGCTTAAGCAGGAAGCGATTCTCGGCGCGCTCGACGGCGGGCGCATCGCCATGGGCGACCCCCTTTCCGTTCCCGCCGGCAAATATGGACGCGCGGCGTTTGAAAAACTTGGCCTCTGGAGCGCGATGGAGTCGCGCGCCGCCTTCGCCGACAATGTGCGCAACGCCTTGCTCTTCGTCGCACGCGGCGAGGCGCCGCTGGGCGTCGTCTATGCAACCGACGCGCGCGCGGAGCCGAAGGTGAAGGTTGTCGCTTCCTTCCCATCCGACTCTCACCCAAGGATCGTCTATCCGCTCGCCGCGACGACGAAGGCGGGGGAGCCCGCGCGCCGCTTCGTCGCTTTTCTGAAGAGCGCGGCGGGTAAAGCGGCCTTCGAGAAGCAGGGCTTCGTCTTCCTTCCTCGATGAACTTCGCTTGTGAAATGCGACGCGCTGGCGTCTCGACACGGGACGTAACGGCTGCTAGGCATAAGAGCGCCCCGCCGTGTTGCGCGCCAACCCGGCGGGAAGCGCGTTAAAACAAAAACATAGAGTTTTCCTTCGGCTTTCTGCTATGCAGGGTCGGCTCCGGCGAAGCGCATCGGCGCGCGCGGGCTCAAGGATAACGGCCGCTCTCGAACGCGGCATGGGGCAGGAAGCGAATGAGCAAGGCGACGCTCGACGGCAAAGCTATTGCGCTTGAAGACGCCTATCGTCAGGCCGCCCGCATTCTCGGCGGAGCGAATTTTCCGCTCGTCGCCGGCCTCGGAGCTGACGTTCCGGGCGCGCGTGCGGCGATTCTTCTCGCCGAGCGTCTGCGCGGCGCTTTCGATCACATGGCCTCGAGCGATTCGCTGGTCGATCTCGACGTGAAGCGCTCCTTCGGCATGTTCACGACGACCCCGAACGAGGCTCGGGTGCGCTCTGACGTCGTTGTTCTGGTCGGCCCCGGCCTCACGCGCATCTGGCCGGGGATGCTGGAGCGTCTCGCGCTCGGTCAGCCGCCGCGCCACGGCTCGCAGGCGGGTCATCCGCGCAAGGTCATCTGGATCGGTCCCGAACCGGGCGAAGCCGCCAATGTCGCCGCAAAGGTCATTCCTGCGGCGCTCCACGAAATTCCGGGTGTGCTTGCGGCGTGGCGCGCCCGCGTCGGCGGCCGCCCCGTGGCGCTCGAAAACGCGAAGGTCGAATTGATCGACGGCGTCGCCGAAACGCTGAAAGGCGCTCATTTCGGCTGCTTCGTCTGGGCCGCCGCGTCGGGGCTCGATGCGCTGACCGTCGAAATGCTGCAGGCGCTGGTCACCGACCTCAATGTTACGACGCGCTTCACCGGCATTCACATCGGCGGCCGCGCGGGCGCATCCGGCGTCACGCAGGTCGCGGGCTGGATGACGGGATTTCCGCCGCGCACGGGTTTCGGCCGCGGCTATCCCGAGCACGACCCCTGGCGGTTCGAGGCCGCGCGTCTCGTCGACAGCGGGGAGGCTGACGCGGCCCTTTGGATTTCCGCCTTCGACGGCGAACGGCCGCCGTGGTCGCGCGGAGACATTCCGCTGGTCACGCTGGCGCCGGCTGGCGCCGAGCCGTCGCGTGGCCTTTACATCGAGGTGGGCAAGCCCGGCGTGACTCACGACGGCGTGCTGATGGCCCAGGAGACCGGCGGCATGACGCTGCGCGCGGCGACGGCGCCCTCGGACGCGCCGACCGTCGCTCAAGTCATAGACGCCATTATGGCAAATGTTTCGGAGGACGCGCCGTGCTGACAGTTTTGCGTGGCGGCCATATCGTCGACCCGGCCACCGGGCAGGACGCGATCGGAGACGTCTGGTTCAAGGACGGGCGCATCGTTGCGCCGCCGGAAGGCGGCAAGGCGGATGAGGAGATCGATGTCTCCGGCCATGTCGTCATGGCGGGGGCGATCGACATCCATTCCCACATCGCGGGCGGCAACGTGAATACGGCGCGCCTGCTTCTGCCCGAGCTCCATCGCGCAATTCGCGCGCGCCTGGCGGAGACGCCGCTCTCGACGGCCAAATGGTCGAGCTACGAGACGGGACGCCTTTATGCGCAGATGGGCTTTACGACCGTCGTCGAGCCGGCGATGGCGCCGCATCACTCGCTGCAGACGCATCTCGAACTCAACGACGTGCCGATCATCGACAAGGGCGCGCTGACGGTTCTCGGCAATGACGATTTCCTGTTGCGCATGATGCGCAGCGGAGAGTCCGACGGCGCCATCAACGACTATGTCGCGCAGACCGTCGGCAATACGCGCTCCCTCGGCCTGAAGTGCATCAATCCCGGCGGCGTCGAGGCATTCAAGGAGAATATGCGCGCCTTCGGGCTCGACGATGTGGTGCCTTTCTACGGTCTCACCTCGCGGCAGATTTTCCAGGCGCTGCAGAAGGCGACGCAGGCGGTAGGCATCCATCACCCGCTGCATCTGCATATGAACAACCTCGGCATCGCCGGCAATATCGACACCGCGCTCGACACGATCGACGCGGCGCAAGGCCTGCCGCTGCATCTCGCCCATGTGCAGTTTTATGCTTACGGCAAGGAAGGCAAGAACGGCTTTTCCTCCGCCGCGGCCGCTTTCGCCGAGAAAATCAACGCCAACAAGAACGTCAGCGTCGACGTCGGCCAGGTGATGTTCTCGCAGACGGTAACGATCTCCTCCGACGTGCTGAAGCAGTTCAACAGCATGCCGGGCGCGATTCCGAAGAAGGGCGCGATCTTCGATGGCGACGCCAACGGCGGGGGCATCGTTCCATACCAGTACAAGATCTCGAACTACTACAACGCCATTCAATGGGCTGCGGGTCTGGAGCTGTTCCTGCTCATCAAGGATCCCGAGCAGGTCTATTTCACGACCGATCATCCCAACGGCGGTCCGTTCACGACCTATCCGGAGCTCTTCGCGCTTCTGATGAGCGCCGATCTGCGCGCGCAGGTCATGTCGCGCCTCCCGACGGAAGTGCTGGAGCATACGACCCTGCCGTCGCTCACGCGCGAATACACTTATTACGAAATCGCGCAGATGAGCCGCTCGGGCGCCGCGAAGCTCTTCGGCTTCAAGGATCGCGGCCAGCTCGGCGTCGGCGCGATCGCGGATATTGCGGTCTACAAGCCGTCCCGTGACGTCGCCGGCATGTTCCGGCGCGCAGCCTATGTCTTCAAGGACGGCGAACTCGTCGTGCGCGACGGCAATGTCACGCGCTACACGCGCGGCAAGACGTTGCACATCAGCCCGCGCTTCGACCAGAACATCGTCAAGCGTCTCGATTCCTATTACGACGACCTTTACGGCCTGCCGCGCACCATTTTCGACATGCCGGACGCCGCTCTGCCGAACAAGGACGCCTTTGCGGAGGTTGCATGCAAGGAATAGTTCGCAACGGCGTTCGCATCGACGATAGTTTCGCCGAAGCCTTCCCGATGAGCGGGACGGGCATTCTCATCACCGGACCCAACGCCAAATGGGCGATGACGGCGGCGAAGACCATGACGGGCTTCGCGACCTCCGTTATCGGCTGCGGCTGCGAGGCCGGGATCGACTGCGAGGTCCCGCCGGAGGAGACGCCGGACGGACGCCCCGGCGTGCGCGCGCTGCTCTTCGCCATGTCCTCCAAGGACGCGGAAAAGCAGCTCGTCAATCGTCTCGGCCAATGCGTCCTGACCTGTCCGGGCTCCGCGGTCTATTCGACCGTGAAGGGCGAATTCGAGATCAAGGTCGGCGACGCCGTCCGCCAGTTCGGCGACAAATGGCAAATGTCCAAGGTCGTCGACGGCCGCCGTTTCTGGCGGGTGCCGGTGATGGACGGCGAGTTCTTCTGTGAGGCCAAGGTGGGCCTGACCAAGAAATCGGTCGGCGGCGGCAATCTGCTCGTCATGGGCTCCGACTGGGAGGCGACCATGCGCGCTACCGAGGCCGCTGTGGCGGCGATCGACGCCGTGCCCGACGCCATCCAGCCTTTCCCCGGCGGCATCGTGCGCTCGGGCTCCAAGGTCGGCTCGCAATACAAGGGGATGGGCGCCTCAACGAACGACGCTTATTGCCCGACGCTACGCGGCGTGACCGGGAGCGCGCTCGATCCCGACATCGGCTGCGTGCTCGAGATCGTCATCGACGGCCTCACCGACGCCGCTGTCTCCGCCGCGATGCGCGCGGGCCTGAAAGCCATCATCGACATGGGTCCGGAAAAGGGCGCGAAGCGCGTCGGCGCCGGCAATTACGGCGGCAAGCTCGGCCCGTTCCACTATCATCTGAAGGATCTGGTGCCGTGACGCCCTTCACCTTCACACTCCGTCAGGAGCCGCCGCAGCGCGTCGATCTCTCGGCGTTGACGCCTGACCGCCTCGCGGGCCGCTCGGTGGCCGACATCGAGAAAATCGAAATCGGCACGACGCGCGTCTCGACCAGGGTCGGCGATCTGTTCAAGGTCACGGAAGGCGACCTCCACAACATCCGCTATGAGGGCGGCTCGTCGCGTCTGGACCTTGTCGGCGCGAAACTGCTGCCCGGCTTCTCGATTCATGTCGAAGGCGATGTGGGCGGGCAGATCGGCCGCCTCGCAAAGGGCGGCAAGATTACCGTCAGCGGCGATGCTGGAGCCTATGCCGCCTCCGGCAACGAAGGCGCGCACATCGAGATCAAGGGCAGTGTCGGCGAGATGCTCGCCGGACCGCTTGCCGGCGAACTCGCCGGCATGTCCGGCGGCCGCGTCGTCGTACGCCGTAACGCCGGCGCGCGGGCGGGCGACCGTCTGCGCCGCGGCATCATCATCATTGAAGGCGACGCCGGCGATGACCTCGGCTCCCGCATCATCGCCGGAACGATTGTCGCGCTCGGCAAGACATCTGGCCGCGTCGGCTATCTCAACAAGCGCGGCTCGCTCGTTCTCGGCCGGCGCCCGGACCTCGGTCCTACCTATGTGGATTGCGGCGCACATGAACTGACCTTCGCCCGTCTCTTCGCCCGCAGCCTGAAGGAAGACAGCGCCGCCGCCGCGACCTTGCTTTCCGGGAAGCTGCAACGATTTGGCGGCGATACGGCGGTTTATGGCAAGGGTGAGATATTGACCCCGGTCTGAGTGCGGCATTACCCTTGCATAAAGTCAAACGCCGTCCGGGCGGCGGCGTTGAAGCAAGGGGGGCGCGATGAATTTCGTCGAACTCATTCTCACCGTCTGCACCTTGGCCCAGCCAGCCGCGTGCGACGAGCGCAAGCTCATGCTCGAATCCGCCACGGGCTCGACCCGCAACTGCATGATGCAGGCGATGCCCTACATCGCCCAATGGTCGGGCGAACACCCGAACGTCACGGTTACGCGCTGGCGCTGCGTGCAGCCGGGCGCGGAGGGCGACAAGATCTGATTGGCGGAGGCGCGCGGCGCGCAAGCGTCGTTCCAGCGAACGGCGCTTCTAAAAATCGGCGGGGGGCCTGCGCAGCGCGCTTCGGCGCTTTTGTCCCGCCGCAGCGCACCGCACATTTTCTGTCATTGTCACGCCAGCTTTTGCCGCCGTTCGTCAAATATGATTTGTGTTAGTGCAGCGTCGTCCCCATATTCGAAGTGTTATAGCTTCGATTAAGGCGCGCCGCCGCCATGACCACGAAACTTTCCTCCGCCCCGCCGCCCTTCGCAGCGCCATACGCGCCGCCTGACCAAAGCTTCGCGGCCGCTTTCATCCAGATGCGTCCCGACGCGGCTTTGAGCGAAGCGGTGGCGCGAAAAGCGCGTGCGCTCGTCCAAGGCATGCGCGAGCATCGTGACGCGCTGGGCGGAGTCGAGGATTTCCTGCACGAATTTTCGCTCTCCTCGCGAGAGGGTCTTGCCGTGATGGCGCTCGCCGAGTCGCTTCTGCGCGTGCCGGACGACGCCACCGCCGACCAGTTGATCGCCGACAAGCTGGCCGCCGGAGATTTCTCGCATCACGAAGCGTCATCCGACGCGTTGCTGGTGCAAGCCTGCGCCTTCGCGCTGGGATTTTCCGCGCGCATCGTCGGCCATGGGGAGCCGCGCGGCCTCGTCGCCGATCTGGCGCGCCGGCTGGGGTTGCCGGCGCTGCGCGGCGCCGCGCGGCAGGCGATGAAGCTCATGGGCGCTCATTTCGTCTTCGGCGAGTCGATCGAGGCGGCGCTCGATCGCGCACAGGGGCGGCGCGAGCGATTCTCATACGACATGCTCGGCGAGGCGGCGCGCAACGGGCGCGACGCGGAGCGATATTTCAACGCCTATGCCGACGCCATCCGCGCCATAGGCGCGCGCGCGGGAAACGAAAGCCTGCCGGCGCGGCCGGGAATTTCCGTAAAACTCTCTGCGCTGCATCCGCGCTATGAAGCGATCTCGCGCGAGCGTGTGATGCGCGAATTGCCGCCGCGCGCGCTGGAGCTCGCGCGTCTGGCGAAGGATCGCGATCTCGCCTTCACCATCGACGCGGAAGAGGCGGACAGGCTCGAACTCTCGCTCGATGTGATTGCGCGCGTCGTTTCCGATGCTTCGCTTTCGGGCTGGGATGGTTTCGGCCTCGCCGTTCAAGCCTATCAGAAGCGCGCTCTTGCGGTCATCGACTATGTCGCGGCGCTTGCGAAGGCGCATGATCGCCGCTTCATGCTGCGGCTGGTCAAGGGCGCCTATTGGGACAGCGAGATCAAGCGCGCGCAGGAGCGCGGGCTCGATGATTATCCGGTCTTCACCCGAAAGGCGATGACGGATTTGAGTTACGTCGCCTGCGCCGTGCAATTGCTGCAGGAGCCGCGCGTCTATCCGCAATTCGCCACGCATAACGCGCGAACGGTCGCGGAAATATTGGCGCGCGCCGGCCTGCGCAAGGATTATGAATTCCAGCGGCTGCACGGCATGGGCGAAGCGCTTTACGCGGCGGTGGGCGAACAGAGCGACGCGCCGGTGCGCGTCTATGCGCCGGTCGGCCCGCACCGCGATCTTCTCGCCTACCTCGTTCGTCGGCTGATCGAGAACGGCGCGAACTCCTCCTTCGTCGCGCGCGCCGCCGATCCGGATACGCCCGACAACGCGCTTGTCGCGGATCCCCGGGAAATGATCGCCTCGCCACAATGCGCGCGCCATCCGCGTTTACCGCTGCCGTCGGAAATCTACCGACCTCTGCGGGCAAATTCGAAAGGTGTGGAATTCGGCGACAGGCGCGCTCTCGCCGCTCTGATCGCTGACGCGCGGGCGCAGGACCTCGTCGCGCGACCGAGCGCCCCGGCGACAACCGCGCCGCGCGATGTCGTTTCGCCGATCGATGGGGCCGCTATTGGTAAAGTCGTCGAAGCGGACATCGACGCGGTGCGGGCAATCCTGGCGTCCGCAGCGCAAGCCTTTCCAAAATGGGCCGCGACTTCGCCCGATGCTCGCGCGCAGATGCTGGAGCGCGCCGCAGATATGATCGAGGCGCGGCGCGCCGCTTTCATCGCGCTGCTGCAAAGCGAAGCGGGCAAGACGCTCGACGACGCGCTGGCCGAAGTGCGCGAAGCGGCCGACATGTGCCGCTATTACGCGGGCCAGGCTCGCATGATTTGCAGCGAGACTGCCTTGCCGGGGCCGACCGGCGAAGAGAACCGGATGCGTCGCCTCGGACGCGGCGTCTTTATTTGCATCTCGCCCTGGAATTTTCCGCTGGCGATCTTCATTGGACAGGTCGCCGCGGCGCTCGTGACCGGCAACGCCGTCGTAGCGAAGCCTGCGGAGCAGACGCCGCTGATTGCTGCGAGGGCGATCGAATTGTTGCATGAGGCGGGCGTCCCGCGCGACGCGCTGCAATTTTCGCCCGGAGCCGGTGACGTCGGCGCCGCGCTTGTGGCTGACCCGCGCGCCGCAGGCGTTGTCTTCACCGGCTCTGTGGAGGTTGCGCAGCATATCAATCGTGCGCTCGCGGCGCGCGACGGCGCCATTGCGCCGCTCATCGCGGAGACCGGCGGGATCAACGCCATGGTTGTCGACTCAACTGCGCTGATCGAGCAGGTGGTCGATGACGTTCTCACATCGGCCTTCCGGTCAGCCGGCCAGCGTTGCTCGGCCTTGCGCGTGCTTTGCGTTCAGGAGGAGATCGCCTCGGCCTGCCTCGAGGTTCTCATCGGCGCTGTGGCGGAACTACGGATCGGCGATCCGCGCGAAGTCGGCGTTCATATCGGTCCCGTCATCGATTCGCAGGCGAAGGAGAAACTCGACCGCTATATCGCGCGGCAGGCGGCGGCGGGGCGCGTCATTTACGCCGGCGTCGCGCCGGCGTCGGGCGCCTATGTCGCGCCGCACATTGTTCTGCTCGATAATATCTCGGAGTTGCGCGAGGAGGTTTTCGGTCCGGTGCTGCATGTCGCGACATGGCGCGCCGGGGGCTTTGCGGCGCTTGTCGATGAAATCGAGTCGAGCGGCTTTGGCCTCACCATGGGTCTGCATACGCGCATAGAAGAACGCATGCACGAACTCGCGCGCCGCGCCCCTGCAGGCAATATTTACGTCAATCGCAACATGATCGGGGCCGTTGTCGGCAGCCAGCCTTTCGGCGGCTTCGGCCTGAGCGGCACGGGGCCGAAGGCGGGCGGCCCGGACTATCTGCGCCGTTTCCTGCGCGAGACGACTTTAACGATCAATACAGCATCCTCGGGCGGTGACGCAGGGCTTTTATCTCTCGAAGAGTAGGTGTGGCGTTTGGGCATGAAAGGCTCAGCTTGATTGTCATAAAGCCTTGACCACTTTTCGTGTTGCACGGCGTTGCGCCGGAGTTGCGCACACTGGCGCGGCTCAACGCTGAATTTTGGAGGGAGATATGGCCGAAAAAGAATCGACCCCCGTGACGAAAAAAGAAAGTTCGATGATTTCCCCCGATCTGTGGGATTGGCGGCCGTTCGAGGCGCTGCGTCGCCAGCTCGATCGGTTCTTCGACGAAGCGCCGCTGCAAAAGCGGTCGGGTGACTATGAGCCCTTCGAGCGCTTTGTCGGCTGGCCCGCGACGCCGCCGGTCGATTTCGTCGAACGCGACAATGAATATGAGCTGACCGCCGAACTCCCCGGCATGGACCAGAAGGATGTCGAGGCGAAGGTCGTCAATGGCGCGTTGGTCATTCACGGCGAGAAGAAAGTCGAACGCGAGGAAAAGAACGAGGGCTATTTCTTCTCGGAGCGCCGTTACGGCTCGTTCAAACGAAGCTTCCGTCTGCCGGATGGCGTCGATGCGGACAGGATCAAGGCGACTTTCGAAAAGGGCGTGTTGAAGGTCACGTTGCCGAAGTCCGCCGAAATGAAACAGCAAGAGAAGAAAATCGAGATCGCGTCGAAATAATCACAAGATTCGGCAGCAAAAAATGGCGCGCGATACGTTCGCGCGCCATTTCTTTTTCTGGCTCACGCGCTTTTGCGCGTTTCCTCGGCCACGGGTTGACGCATGAGGCGAGGCAAGACGAGATGCGGCAGGATGCCCTCGCGGATCACCGCTCGCCGCAGCGGCCCCAGCGCGGCGATCGCAATGAAGCTCGCGCCGCGGAACAGGTCGACCGGCAGATAGGGCACGATCAGCGAGCGGTTCAGCACATCGACGCCATGCGTGCGGAAACCGATGTCCGCCCGGCGGTGGCGATCGTAGCGCGAGAGGGCGCGCGACAATTCCTGCTCGTTCTTGAGATCCACGCTCGCGAGACAGTCTTCGAGATCGGCGACGTCGCGCAGGCTCAGGTTGAGGCCTTGCGCGCCGATCGGCGGGAAGACGTGGCATGTTTCGCCGACAAGCGCGAGTCGACCGGCCGCATGTCTGGAGACCTGCATGCCGCCCATGCGGAACTGGCCGATTTCGCTCTCAATCCTCATCGCGCCGAATTCGGACTTCGCATAGTCCTCGATCTCATATTCAAGTTCCTCGCGCGGCTTGGCGAGGCGGCGTCGCGCGTCGTCGACGCTCATCAGCCAGACAAGGCTCGAACGATGCGGCGAATCCTCGCGCGCAGGCAATGGCACCAGCGTGAAGGGGCCGGAGCGCGTGTGATATTCGGTGGAAATATTGTCGTGCGGGAATTCATGCCGCAGCATCATGGTGAGGGCGACCTGCGGATAGGTCCATTCCTTCACGTCAATGCCCGCGACGGCGCGCGCGCGGCTGCTGCGTCCGTCGGCGGCGACGATGAAATCCGCCTCGATCCGCCGCCCGTCCTTGAGTATGGCGGTCGCGCTCACGCTGTTGAGCTCGTAATCGACGATGTCCGCGTCGACCATTTCGATCTCGGGGCGCGCACGCACGAGGTCCAACAGTACGCCGACGAGTTCGTCGTTGGAAATATTGACGCCCAAAGCCGGCAACCCGACTTCGCTCGCCCGCAGGGTGAGCTCCGGAACCGGGAAGAGCTGATCGGTGTCGTCGATCATGCGGATCGCTTCCACCGGGCAGCCGAGATCCTTCACGCGCTCCAGCGCGCCCAGCGCATCGAGAAAGCGCACCGAAGCCTCGAACAATGCGACGGTGCGGCCGGGCAGGGGCGGCGGAATGCGGCCGACGAGCGTCGTCTTCAATCCGGCGCGCGCAAAGGCAAGCGCCGCCGCGAGGCCGGTCGAGCCCGCGCCGGCCACGAGAATGTCGGTCTTAGTCGTCGCGCCTTGATCCTGCGCGGAAACCTCGGTCATTTCATGTCTCCCGTCTGTCACATGTTATAGCGTCGGACGCGCGGCTAAGCGAGGGCGCCGGCGACTTTTACGGCGCCGCCCTTTGGTCCCGGCCGGGAGCGGGTGTAGGGTGGCCGCCTTTTTCAGGCGCCCGCCATGTCATCCCGGCTCAACGGTCTTCTCATTCACCTTTTCACCGCGAGCGGTGCGGCGCTTGGCCTTGCGGCGTTGCTCTGCGCCGTGGAGGGCCGTGTCGTCGCGCCGCGCGTGGCGCTGTGGCGCTCGAAGCTTCTCGACCCCGCGGTGGTCGCCTGTATCGTCTGCGCAGCTTCGGCGCTCTATTTCTCCGACAGGCGAATGAAGACGGAAGACTTGTGGTTTCGTGGCTTTCCCGCAATCTGGAATGTGCTCGTCTTAATATCTGTTCGAGTTGCGCGCCGAGCCGACGGTTTCACTCGCCATCGTAATCGTCGAGGCCGGGGATCAGGAGCTTGCGGCGGCGTCGTTCGCCGTGAAGGCGGCGCTGGTCGGGGCGGCCTGATATTTAATGATCCTGCCGCTGTTTCGAGGGGCGGAGACGAAGGGAGAACGTGATGGTCAAGGCGATTCGCGTGCATAGGCCGGGCGGCCCCGAGGCCCTGCAGCTGGAGGAGGTCGAGCTGGCGCCCCCGGCGGCGGGCGAGGTGCAGATCCGCCATCGCGCGATCGGCGTCAATTTCATCGACATCTATCGCCGAACGGGGGCTTATCCGGCGGACTATCCCTTCACGCCGGGTCATGAAGGAGCGGGGCAGGTCGTCGCCGTGGGCGATGGCGTCAAGGATTTCGAGGAAGGCGACCGCGTCGCCTATGTCGGCGCGCTCGGAGGCTATGCGGAGGCGCGCAACATCGCCGCGGATTCCGTCATTCACCTGCCGAAATCCTTTTCCTACGAGCAGGGCGCCGTCATGATGCTCAAGGGGCTCACCGCGCAATATCTGCTGCGGCGCACCTTTCGGGTCAAAAAAGGGCATCGCGTGCTGGTCCACGCCGGCGCGGGCGGCGTCGGTCAATTGCTTTGCCGGTGGGCGAGCGCGCTCGGCGCAAAGGTCATCGCCACGGTCGGCTCGGAGGACAAGGCGAAGATCGCAGAGGCGGCAGGGGCCGAACACACGATCCTCTATCGCAGTGAGAATTTTCCTGAGCGCGTGCGCGAGATCACCAAGGGACGCCTGTGCGACGTGGTGTATGACGGGATCGGGCGGGCGACGTTCCCCGCTTCCCTCGACTGCCTGAAGCCCTTCGGCCTCTTCGTGAGCTTCGGCTCGGCGTCGGGGCCGATTGAGGCCTTCGACATCGGCTTGCTGGCGCAGAAGGGGTCTCTCTTCGCGACGCGGCCATCGCTCTTCACCCATATCGCGAGGCGCGCCGATTATGAGGAGATGGCCGAGGATCTGATGCACGCGGTCAAGAAAGGCCATTTGATTATCGAGGCGCCGGAGACCTTCCCGCTGGCGGAGGCGGCGCAAGTACACGTCGCCCTCGAATCACGTGCGACAGCGGGTTCGATGGTTTTGATCCCCTGATTGGGCGATTCGCGCATGAGTTGCGGGGGCGCGGCGTCAAAATCCGAGAAAATGTTGCTTTTTGGCAACGAAACGCGCACCGGCGATTCCTCCCGTCACCTAACTTGTTGAGGCGGCGCGCCTTCGACTTTCGGAAACCGCCGCGGCGGAACGATTGAATCGACATTTGATCCTGGACAAATCACCATTTTCGCTCGGGTCGCAAACGTAGACGGAAAATATCTTCGGGCGTTTTGATTCGAATTGGGCTATAAGGGAGATGTTCCGGCTTTGAGGTTCCTCCCGCCTCTCGATTAGCCCGAACCGCCTTCAAGACCCGGCGCTGAAGCCGGGTTTTTTTCGTCGCGGGGGCGACGAACCCTCGTTCCTATTGCATTCGGCGACAAAGCGTCCCATCCTTATGTCGCGGCCATGCCTCGAGGGGCGCGGGGCCGCGAAGCATGAGGGTCGCAACGCTGTCGACAAGTGTTCATCCGGGGACAGGGGCAATGTCCCATCCGGCTCCCGGCGCCAATGCGCCGTTATCCGGCCTGATCGTGCAAAATGTCCTCAAAAGCCTCGATGACTCCAAGGCCGAGGACATCATCTCCATCGATCTGCGCGGCAAGACCGCCCTCGCCGATGAAATGATCATCGCGACCGGGCGTTCGACTGTGCATGTCGGCGCGATCGCCGACAAGGCGATCAAGGCCTGCAAGGCCGCGGGCGTCGTGTCGCCGCGCGTCGAGGGCTTGCCGCAATGCGATTGGGTGCTGATCGACGCCGGCGACGTCATCATCCACATCTTCCGTCCCGAGGTTCGTCAGTTCTATAACCTCGAGAAGATGTGGGGCGGCGACCGTCCGGTGGAGATGCGGCTGGCCTGAGACCAGCCGATGCGCCTGGGACTGATTTGCGTGGGCCGGCTGAAGGCCGGTCCCGAACGAGAAATTTTCGCGCGCTACGCGGAGCGCATCACGGCTCTTCGACGAATTGGGCTTGAAGGGCTGGACCTCAGGGAAATCGACGAGAGCAAGGCGAAAAGTCCGGGCGAGCGCATGGCGCGCGAGGGCGAGGAGATGCTTGGCCATTTGCCCGCCGACGCCGCGCTGGCCGTTTTCGATGAACGTGGCAAATCAGCCGACAGCGCCGCCTTCGCCGCCTTCATCGGCCGAGAGCGCGACGCGGGGCGCAAGGCGATGTGGTTCGCAATTGGCGGCTCGGAGGGGCTCGACGCTAGCGTGCGCGCACGGGCGCAGGCGGTCTTTTCCTTCGGAGCGATGACGCTGCCGCATCAGCTCGTGCGCATTCTTGCGGCTGAACAGATTTATCGCGCCATGACGATCTTATCGGGGCACCCTTATCACCGTGCGTGACGCGCGCGTCTATCGTGGCCCTGCGGACTCGCGCAAATAGCGTCCGTTCACCCACCCGCGCATCGACGGGTCGTCCGGCCTCTCGACGCGGCACCATCGCTGGCCGCCGGTATTCTTGCAGCCTAGGTTCTTCAGAACCACGCCATTGGCAAACCGCATAACGAGCGCGCCCTTCGGGGAGGGCGCCTTGCGCATGCTCAACTCATCGCCGTGGCCGACGCCCGTGACCTCCCAGTAGTCTGGTCCTCCCGTCAGCCCGTCTGCGTAGTCCGGCCCCTTTTCATTTGTCCTGCTCTGTTCGCCAAGAGCGATCGTCAGCGTGTAATTGGCGGTCACGCCGCGCCGCGCGTCATTGCGGTAAAGATAGACCCTCGCGCGGTAGTCGCCGCTCGTCGGCGCAGCGCCGCTATATTCGATGACGGACATGGCGTTGGGCATGGCCACGTCCGACCCCGGAGCCATGAGATTGAAGTAGTTGCTCAACTTGTTGGTCCTGAGATTGATCTGGATCGACTCGCCGGCGCCGGCCGGGAAAACGTAATCGACATGGGCGTAACCCTTTATCCTTCCCCTTATCGTCGCCCGCCCGTCTTTGAACGAGACGCGTTCGACGCGCTGCTCGTCCCGCGCGGCGGCCAACGTCGGAAGCAGGGCGAAAGCGAGCGCGAGGATGAAGCTGCGGGTAAGGTCGAACATGCCTGCTCCCTGGTTCTGAATCATGTGTCTCAAAACAGTTTGTGGCGCATGAGCGAGTCCTGCGCTGCTGATCGAAAGCCCTTAACCGAAACGAGATTTTTCGCCTGCCCTGCGGGGCGGCAAGGGGTCGACGTTTGCGGAGGTCCGCCGGGCATTTCCATTCGCAAGTCGCCCGGCGCGGGATGATGAAGGCCCGCGAGGAACGATGTGAAAGCCTAAGCCACACGTAATGGAACTGCAAACACCATGTTGTGTTGCTCGGTTTCAAATCGCAGGGAGAGGCGCTCTGCAGGCGGCTTTGTTTTCACGCCGGGGAAGCGCTCAGGAGGCAACGGCGCCGGCTGCGAGGCCGAAGATCATGGCGGCCTGGCCGGAGGTCTGGCGCAAATAGCGAAGCAGCCCGTTCGCTATCTCCAGCGGATGAGGGGTGCGCGGCTTCGGATTCATGGCTTCGCTCTCCGGGCGGCGTGACGCGTTACATGTTTTCCGGCGAAGCTTGGCCATGGATTCGCTAAGGAGAAGTAGCTTAATTTCAATAGTATACAACATGCGTGCGGCTCGCCGTCCTGCTTGCGCCCCGCAAAAGGCCCGAGACGACCTCACGCGGCCGACGACATCCGGGCCGCGCTTTCGCGCACAGGCTTTACCGCCCGCCCGTCCTGCGCTAAACCCCGCCCGTAACGGCCCTTCGCGTTACTGCGCGGGGCTTTTTTCGTTTTCTGACAGAGACAGAATGCCATGGCGAATGTGGCGGTGGTCGGCGCCCAGTGGGGCGACGAGGGCAAGGGCAAGATCGTCGACTGGTTGTCGCTCGAGGCGGATGTCGTGGTTCGCTTTCAGGGCGGGCACAACGCCGGCCATACGCTGGTCATCGACGGCGTGACCTACAAGCTCGCGCTGCTGCCCTCGGGCATCGTGCGGCCGGGCAAGCTTTCGGTCATCGGCAATGGCGTCGTCGTCGATCCGCACTTTCTCGTGGGTGAGATCGACCGATTGCGGGAGCAGGGCGTCGCCATCTCGCCCGTGAATTTCAAGGTCGCGGAGAACGCGCCGCTCATTCTCTCGCTTCACCGGGAGCTCGACGCGCATCGTGAGGAGGCCGGCGGCGGCTCCAAGATCGGGACCACGAAGCGCGGCATCGGCCCGGCCTATGAGGACAAGGTCGGCCGCCGCTCCATCCGCCTGATGGACCTTGCCGAGCCCGACACGCTCGACGACAAGATCGCCCGCGTTCTCGCGCATCACAACCCGCTGCGCCGCGGCCTCGGCCTGCCGGAAGTCGCGCCCGCGACGCTGCGCGAGGAGCTGCTCGGCGTCGCGCCGCGCATCCTGCCCTTCATGGACGCGGTGTGGGATCTGCTCGACGCCGAGCGCCGCGCCGGCAAGCGCATCCTCTTCGAGGGCGCGCAGGGCGTGCTGCTCGACGTCGATCACGGCACTTACCCCTATGTGACGTCCTCCAACACGGTCGCGGCGTCGGCCGCCAGCGGCTCGGGGCTGGGGCCGGGGGCGATCGGCTATGTGCTCGGCATCGCCAAGGCCTATACGACGCGCGTGGGTGGCGGTCCTTTCCCGACGGAGCTGCACGACGAGATCGGCACGCTGATCGGCGACCGCGGCCATGAGTTCGGCACCAACACGGGCCGGCGCCGCCGTTGCGGCTGGTTCGACGCCGTGCTGACGCGGCAGGCCGTGAAAACCTCGGGAATCAACGGCGTCGCGCTGACCAAGCTCGACATTCTCGATGGCTTCGACGAGATCAGGATCTGCACGCATTACATGCTGGACGGCGCCCGCATCGACCGCCTGCCGGCCTCGCAGGCGGCGCAGGCGCGCGTGACGCCGGTCTATGAAAGCTTCCCCGGCTGGAAGGAATCGACCAGCGGCGCGCGCAGCTGGGGCGCCCTGCCGGCGCAGGCGGTGAAATATGTGCGCCGCATCGAGGAGCTGATCGAGGCCCCCGTGGCGCTGCTCTCCACGAGCCCCGAGCGCGACGACACGATCCTCGTGCACAATCCCTTTCAGGATTGAGGACCTCTCGCCCTCCTCCTCGCGGGGAGGGTGGGCGCGCGCCGATATGCCCGCCGCCTTTCGGCGCGGGGCAGGGAATCCGGGACGCCGCGGCTCCGTGGAACCTTGGCGCGAGAGAGAATCGGGGCCGCAGCGTCCCGAATGCGGATCGCGTCGTCTCGTCGCCTCCGGGTTCAGGGTCTTTTCCCCGTTTAGGGTAATCAGTCCCCGCGCCAACCTCGGATATTGCGGCCAGGGCTTTTATTCTCCGCGCGAAGGAGAGCCTCGGGCCGGCGACGCGCCGCCGGATCGGGAACGTGGGTCGACGTCCCGCCGGATCCGCCCCCGCCAGCGCCGCCAGACCCATGGCGACGCCCCTTGCGGTTGGCTGGGGTGGGCGGGATATAGGAATTTATTCCGGAGCTGTCAAGGGTCGGGTTTGGCAAGGCCTGATAATTTCGCGAAAGCTGCGCCATTTTGGGTCGAGGATCAATTTTAGCCCCATATGCTAGCGCCCCTCCCATGCCAACCCCGCGAGCGGCGGCCGACGCAAGACGAAAGACAGCAGGGCCGGTCCATCGGAACAGCTAGTGGTCAAAATCTAACGCTTGGAACCCAGTTCCAGTATCTGAGCGGAGACAGCGTCGGAGTCAGCAATGCGCCAATTGCAGACCTTCCGCGCAGTAGCAAGGAATTTCGCAGTTCAATGCATTTTGGATATTCCTTACGATGAACCTCGGGGTGCCTCGTCAGCGCGAGGGGTTTTTCAACAGCGTGCTAGTGGCGCTTGGACGTTCGCACAATAAATTCCGACATCAGCCGCACCAGATCTTCGCCGCGTTCATTAAGCATGTTGTGACCGCAGCCCGGCAAGCCCACGAGCCAGGCGTTGGGTCTCGATTTTGCTACGCTGAGGGCGCTTTCCGGCACGGCGACAACATCGAGAAGGCAGGTCATGACCAGCATGGGGGCCGTGCCGCCACTGGCCCATTCTGCTTTCGGGGTGGCGTCGCTTGCTTTGACCTGAGCCGCGGCGAGGACAGGATATTCTCCCTGCGCAGCATCCAGGGCGGCCAGGTGCTCATTGCCCGGCGCATACATGAGTTGGCCCTGAAGCTTCAGCCACTCGTCCTTTGGGGTGTGGGGGTCGATATAACGCTTGTAGAGGGCGAGCGTTTCCGGAGACGGCAACTGTTCCCCGCCTGCGCCGATCAGAATTACACTGAGAACGCGATCTGGCTTGTCTTGCGAGGCGGCGCGAACAACGCGATTTCCGTAGGTTTTCCCCGCCAGGTGGACTTTCTTTAGCCCCAGCGCATCGGCGACCCGCCACAAATCATTGGCGTAGTCGTGGAGCGTAAGTCCGTCGATCGGTCCGGTGCTGGCGCCCAACGAGCGATAATTATACGTGATTACGCGTATGCCGTTTGCGGCGATACCTTTGGCGAGTTCGCTAAGCTGCGCCGCGGGCCGGCCGTTTCCTGCCGCCATGATAAGCGTCTCGCGGCCTTTGCCGAACTCAAAAACCTCGATCTCGATCCGATCTGACTTGACGATCCTCCTGGCGTCTTTGTGGGCCGCGTGAAGTGGCATTACCGAGAGGATCGAAAAGGAAAATATCCCCGCGAATGAATAGACAGCTTTTCCGAAATTCATGAGCTTGCTCGTCCTCTCGCGCCGCTTCATGACGCGGTGCGCCCGCGCCTCCGTGGTATTGCCAATTTAACCACAGAAGAAGCTGCGCATGCGCAGCTTTCTTATGTGACTTGCTCTCGCGCTCACGCGCCGAGCGGCAGCGCCTAGAGCATGGCTTTTCAGCATGGATGAAAGGCACCCGTCGATGGTCCGCTTTGGGTCAAAAGCGGTCCACCGCCAACCGCTGTCTGCCCCGGGAACCAAGCGTTAGATTTCGAGCACTAGTTGGCCGTTGAGTCGACTTTCTGAGCATAGCTTGCCATGCTGCGCTCGCAACTCGGAGGGCTAGCGTTGCGGCAGCTTCACAAATCCCAAACTTCCCTGTTCGCCGGCATGATTTTGCTCGTGGCTTCGACGTTTTTCCCGCCGCGCCTCGCTCCGGCCGAAGGGACATTCAATGAGCCCGTAGCGAAAGCGCTGCACGATCCCGAGACAGCGCCGCAGCCCACTCCCGCAACGATATTCGTCGCCCGGAAGATTATCACGATGGAGCCGAACCGCCCGTCAGGAGAGGCGGTTGCGGTTTCGGGGAAGCGTATCGTCGCGGTCGGAACGTTGGATGAGGTGAAGAAAGAACTACGCGACAGGAATTACAGGGTGGATGAGACGTTCAAATCAAAGATCGTCATGCCCGGTTTCATTGACCAGCATCTGCATCCTGTCCTCGGCGCGCTGACGCTCGCCATCGAGGTCATTGCACCGGAGGATTGGGTGCTGCCCGGCAAGACCTTCAGGGCCGCGGCCAGTGAGGCAGAGTATCGCGCGCGGCTGAAAGCCGCCGAAGCCAAATTGAAAAATCCCGACGACTGGCTTCTTTCGTGGGGCTATCATTCGCTCTGGCACGGTACGCTCGACCGTAAAGCGCTTGATGCGATCAGCAGCACGCGTCCCGTCGCCATCTGGCAGCGCTCATGCCACGAATTCATCCTCAACACGCCCGCGCTCAAGGCGCTAGGTCTCACCGAGGAAATGACGAAAGGCAAGGGAACCGCGAGCGAACAATCCAACTGGGAGGACGGGCATTTCTGGGAGACGGGCCTCAACCTGATGATCAAGCCGATGATGAATGTGCTCGCCTCACCAGAGCGTCTATCGCGCGGTCTGAAGCAGATGGTCGCCTACGAGCATGCAAATGGCGTCACCGCCTATAACGAGCCCGGAGCGCTTTACGCGCCGGATATGTGGAAGCTCTACGAGCAGGTTCTCGGTGCGCCGGATACGCCAATGTACTCGACCTTCATTGCCGACGGTCGCAGCATTCCTGATCGTGTCGGCCTCGACAAGGCGCTCGATGCGACGGAGGCGCAGATCGCCGTCGCGCCGGAGGGGGCTGGCAAGAAGCTCATGTTCTTCCCCAAGCAGGTCAAGCTGTTTGCCGATGGAGCTATAATCTCGCAACTGATGCAGATGAGGGATGGCTATATCGACGGCCATCACGGCGAATGGATCATGCCGCCCGCGCAGCTCGAAGAGCGCGCCAAACTCTATTGGGACGCAGGATATCAATTGCATATTCACGTCAACGGCGATCTCGGCCTTGACACGGTGCTCGACGTTCTGGAGCGGCGCATGCGGGAAAAACCGCGTGCCGACCATCGCACGGTGATCGTGCATTTCGCCAATTCGACGGAGGATCAGGTCAAGCGGGCCGCTCGTCTGGGCGCGATTGTCTCCGCCAATCCCTATTACACGACCGGCTTCGCAAACAAATATGGACAGGTGGGGCTGGGACCCAAGCGCGCCAACTTGATGGTGCGGGCAGCCTCGGTGCTGAAGAACCGGATGCCGCTCTCCTATCATTCCGACCTGCCGATGGGGCCGAGTGATCCACTTTATCTGGCTTGGGCGGGGGTCAACCGCCTCACGCCATCGGGTCGCGTGGCTGGCCCCAGCCAACGTATCTCGGTCGAAGCGGCGCTTCGGGCGATCACAATCGAGGCCGCCTATTCCTGGCGAAAGGAACATCAGATCGGCAGCATTGCGCCCGGCAAAATTGCCAATTTCACAATCCTGGAGAAGGACCCCTATGAAGTCCGCGCCATTGATCTCAAGGACGTGCCGGTGTGGGGCACTGTATTCGAAGGTCGTGTCTTTCCGGTTCCCGAGAGTATGAAGCGGGCCGAGCGGGCAGCAGTTCCGGCCCCGCAAGACGCGGCGCAACGATCGCAGCCGGCTTCTATTTCATTCCGAAAATACGCCGTCGCGCCTCGTAACGAAGCCTGCGATATGGTTGGGATCGCTCGTGTAGCGTCCAAAGCCTACGAGGAAAATCTCGCCTCGGAGAAATGAGTGTATGTGCGAGTCGTGCACGCTTGCAGGCCTCGTTGCTCGACGTGTGAAACTTCGAAGCCTCGGCACGAAATCGAGGGCGCTGAAAATTACGAGGCTTTTGCTGGATATTTTCGATATGAAAATATTCCTTATTTCACTCGCGCCCCTGCTTCGCCCCTCCGACACAACGCATCCATCCCTTCAACCCCACAGCTCCCGCCAACCCCATGTCAATCAGAGGTTACACGGGCTTGCGTCCATCCGCGCCTGTCGCCATATCGGTCGCAGGAGGAATCAGCATGCTCGCAACCCCGCAAAAGGACGCTCCCTCGCTGCGACTGCACGCGCTCGACAGCGAGGATCTCTCGCTGCTCTCGGCCCATGTGCAGGACGCGCTGGTGCGCGTCGGCGACATCGCCTACCTCCCCGGGAAGCGCCGCTTCGCGCTCGTCGGCTCGCGCTTCGACTGGGCCGCGGAGCTGGAGGGGCGGCTGGAGCGTTGCCGTTCCGGCCTGCATTTCGAGGGCGTGCAGCGCGTTCGCTGCCAGAATGTCGCGCGCGACCGGCCGGACGCCATTCTCTCGCTCCTCGCCGTGACCTTCGAGCCCGGCCCCGAGGCGCCCTCCGGCGTCATTCACCTGATTTTCGCGGGCGGCGCGTGCATCTGCCTCGATGTCGAATGTGTCGAGGCGCAGCTTTGCGACGTCGGCCCGCGCTGGAAAGTCGCGGCGCGTCCGACCCATGATCTTCGTCACGACCTTGACGAAAACGCCGCTGGAGGGTCATGACAACCGGAGAACCCGGTTGGAGAAGAAAATGACCCTGCGTTTGGACGCCGCCGCCCCCGATTTCGAGCAGCAGTTCGTTTCGCTGCTCTCCATGAAGCGGGAGTCGTCCCACGACGTCGACGAGACCGTCCGCAACATCATCGAGGATGTCGTCGCCCGCGGCGACGAGGCGCTGATCGATTACTCGAAGCGTTTCGACCGTATCGACCTCGCCGAGACCGGAATCGCCGTCTCCGCCGCCGAGGTCTCGGCCGCCGAGGCCAAATGCTCGAAGGAGCAGCTCGCGGCGCTCGATCTCGCGCTGGAGCGCATCACCGCCTTCCACGAGCGCCAGAAGCCGCAGGACCTGCGCTTCCGCGACGCCGCCGGCGTGGAGCTTGGCTGGCGCTGGTCGCCGCTCGATTCCGTCGGCCTCTATGTGCCGGGCGGCACGGCGGCCTATCCATCCTCCGTGCTGATGAATGTGGTTCCCGCGAAGGTCGCGGGCGTGTCGCGCATTGTGATGGTGGTGCCGACGCCGGGCGGTCATGTCGAGCCGCTGGTGCTCGCCGCCGCGAAGCGCTCGGGCATCAATGAAATCTACCGCGTCGGCGGCGCGCAGGCGGTGGCCGCGCTCGCCTATGGCACCAGGACGATCGCGCCGGTGGCGAAGATCGTCGGCCCCGGCAACGCCTGGGTCGCCGCGGCCAAGCGCCGGGTCTTCGGCCAGGTCGGCATCGACATGATCGCCGGCCCCTCCGAGGTGCTGATCCTCGCCGACAAGACCGGCAATCCCGACTGGATCGCCGCCGATCTTCTGGCGCAGGCGGAACATGACGAATCCGCGCAGTCGATCCTCATCACCGACGATCCGGCGCTCGCCGACGCGACCGAGGCGGCGGTGGAGCGTCATCTCTCGACGCTGTCACGCGAGGAGATCGCCCGCGCGTCATGGCGCGACTATGGCGCGGTGATCGTCGTGAAGAAGCTCGCCGACTCGCTGCCGCTCGCCGACCGCATCGCGGCCGAGCATCTCGAAATCATCAGCGAGGACGCCGAGGAGCTGGCCGCGCGCGTCTCCAACGCCGGCGCCATCTTCATCGGCGCCTATACGCCGGAGGCGGTGGGCGATTATGTCGGCGGCAGCAATCACGTCCTGCCGACGGCGCGCTCGGCGCGCTTCTCCTCCGGCCTCAGCGTGCTCGATTTCGTGAAGCGCACCTCGATCCTGAAATGCGACGCGGAGTCGCTGCGCGCCATCGGCGCCGCCGCCGTCACGCTCGGCGAGGCCGAGGGCCTGCAGGCGCATGCGCGCTCGGTGTCGATCCGCCTCAATCAGCTCGGGGCCTGACGGCGTGGATCCGAGCGAGCAGCAGCGTCTCATCTCCGTCACTCTAGACGAGAACTCGATCGGCCGGGGTTCGGCCGATCAGGAGCATGAGCGCGCCATCGCCGTCTATGATCTGATCGAGAACAACCATTTCGCGCTGGTGGGCCACGCGGGCGGGCCCTATGCGCTCGGCATCTCCCTCATGGACGCCAAGCTCGTTTTCGACATCCGCGACGCCGACGGCGGCGCCGTGGTGACGCATATCCTGTCGCTCACGCCCTTCAAGCGCATTCTGAAGGACTATTTCCTGATCTGCGAAAGCTATTACGCCGCCATCCGCCACGCGACGCCGAGCCGGATCGAGGCGATCGACATGGGGCGGCGCGGCCTGCACAACGAGGGCGCGCAGCTTCTGGCGGAGAGGTTGAAGGGCAAGATCGAAACCGATCAGGACACCGCCCGCCGGCTGTTCACGCTCATCACGGCGCTGCACTGGAAGGGCTGAGAGCAGCCGCCCTGCGGGAATAACTCCGGCCGGCCGCATATACGCAGACACTCACGCTTACGCAACGATCACGCGGGTCACTATACCTGAGGGAGGGGAGACCTTAACCGTATCCGCCAGCAAATTGAGACAGGTAAAATTCGTTGTGTATTCCATCTTCGCAGGGGCGTGGCGAATTATTCTCCAATATCTGATCGAGGGCCGCGATCTCTTCTTCGAGTTCCTGAATCCGGGCTTCGAGCTTCATGATATATGTCGCAGCCTCGCATCCGTCCGGGTTTCGCAGGCAGGCGATCGTCTGCCCATCTTTCCATTGATGGAATTCCAGCCTTTGAAGACGATCCAAAAGATTAGAGTCCATGACGCCCTCCAGTAATGCAACGTCTTAGCTTAAATTAACACCACTTCTGAAATCAACCATTGATTGTGTTGTTTTGCAAATTCCCGCCCGGCCGCGTCTGCGCCGCTCCCGGCAAGTTGCGAAATCGTCGCAGCCGTTCCACATAAGCCGAAGCATTTCCCCGCGTCCGGATTTATGCGGCGGGCTGTTTGGAGCGCGCCCGGCCGTCGTCAGGCGCAAGAGACAAAAGGCTATCTGATGTCAAGCGGTTGGTCCTGTGGCGCAATTCCCGATCGATCGACTTCCGCGCCCCGCCTCGCGACGGGCTGAGTCCATTGGCACGGCCATTTTCCGTCGCAGCCGTCGGTGGCTCGGCGCGGAAAATGCGATAGCAAGAACGCCATGGCGCGCCCGCAATCCGTCCTCTTCGCCTGCACGATGAACACGGTCCGCTCTCCCATGGCGGAGGCGATCGCGCGCCATTATTTCGGCCGCGAAATCTATTTCGCATCGGCGGGTCTCAAGCGCGGCGATCCGGATCCTTTCGCGGTCGCGGCGATGGAGGAGATCGGCGTGGACATGACGCGCCACAAGCCGCACACCTTCGAGGATCTGGAAGATTCAAATTTCGACCTGATCGTGACGCTGTCGCCCGAGGCGCATCACAAGGCGCTCGAGTTCACGCGCACCATGGCGGTCGACGTCGTCTATTGGCCGACGCCCGACGCGACGGCGACCCAGGGCTCGCGCGAGGCGATCCTTTCCGCCTATCGCGACGTGCGCGACCGGCTGACGACCCGGATCAAGGATTTGCTGGGGCAGGGGCCGGTGGCGGGCGCGTGAGCGATCACCGTGCTTTCATCTTCGCGCAGAAGCGGCGCGCGAAGGCGAGCAGCTTGCGGTCGCTTCCTCGCCGGCCGATGAAGGAGAGTCCGACCGGCGCGTCGCTGGTCGGCAGCGGCAGCGCGATCTGCGGCAGGCCGAAATAGCTCGCGATGAGAAAGAGCCGCATCATCTGATAGCGCTTGGCGTCTAGCTGCTCGTCGCTGTCCGCGAGCAGCGGCGCGCGGAACGGCGTCGTCGGCGAAACGATGAAACCATCGTCGCCGAGCATTGCGTCGATCCTTTTGCGCGCCTCGGCGCCGAAGGCTTCTGCCGCGCGCTTTTGTTCCAGCGTCACTTTGGAGGCGATGGCTAAGCGCTCCTCGACGCCCTTGCCGAAGGTCGGATGGTGTGCGGCAATCCAGCCGCCATGGGAGGTCCACGCCTCATGCGCCTGCAGGTTGCGGAAATGCGCGAGCGCCGTCTTGAAGAATTCTTCGTCCAGACGCCCCTCGCGCCAGGCCGTCGATTTCAACTGATCGATCGCCGGCGCCGCGGATGCGGCGAACTCTGTTTCGACGCCGTGGAAGGCGTCGCTGAGCAGAACCGCCTCCCTGAATTCGCCATCGTCACTGTCCGCGGGAAGCAATACGTCGCCAACGTCGACCATTCGGTCGAGGTCGCGCGCGAACCAGCCGATGACGTCGAGCGAGGGCGCAAGCGGGATGACGCCGTCGATCGGTATTGCGCCATGCGACGAGCGGAAGCCGAAGATCCCGCAGAAAGCGGCAGGGGCGCGGCAGGAGCCGGCGGTGTCGGTGCCGAGCGCGAAACTAACGAGACCCGCCGCGACAGCGACCGCCGAGCCCGAAGACGAGCCGCCGGGATGCCGGTTTTGCGCGGCGGGATTGATCGGCGTTCCGAAATGCGGATTCGCCCCGAGAAGGCTGTAAGCCATCTCGTCCATATGCGTCTTGCCGACGAGTCGCGCGCCCGCCGCGAGCAGCCTGTCCACGACCGGAGCGTTCGCATGCGCGGCGGGGTGCGTCGCCGCCCATTGCGGATGGCCGTTGGTCGAAACCTGGCCGGCGACGTCGATATTCTCCTTGACGGCGAAGGTAGCGCCCATGAGCGGGCCCGAACCCTCCGACGCAATATTCAGGACGACCGACAGCGCGCCGAGATCGTCTTTCATCGTGGCTTCCCCCTAAGCCCCTCGCGCCAGGCTCAAAGAGCCTGACGCCCCGCGAGAATTCGCTCGTAAAGCGACGAATCCAAGGCAACATATATAGGGCTGTCGGGCGGCGCGAAAAAGACAGGGTCCTCGATCGCGCGCGGGTCGAAACCCTGCGCCGAGAGTTCACGCTTGCGATGCTTGAATGTGTCGGTAATTTCAAGCTTCCGTGACAGGCGGATGAACAGCGGGCGCGCATAAGGCGGCAAGGTCGCGTCGAGATGCTTCCGTAGCGCTGCGCTGTCGAAGGAATCGTCGACGACGATCGCCGCCATGCCGGCGCGGCCGTCGCGACCGGGGACCTCGACGCCATAGACATTGACGTCGAGCACGCCGGGGCAGGCGGAGATGACCTGCGCCACTTCCGCCGTCGCGACGTTTTCGCCCTTCCAGCGAAATGTGTCGCCGACGCGATCGACAAAATAAATGAAACCGCGCCCGTCCTTGCGCATCAGATCGCCGCTGCGCATCCAGGCGTCGCCGGTTTGAAACACATTGCGCAATATCTTTTTCTCCGATGCAGCCGGGTCGAGATAGCCCTCGAAATCTCCCGAGATCCGCGCGATCGCCTCGCCGGCTTCATCGGGTGCGCAAAGCTGACAGAATCCGTCTTCGCCACGAAGCGGCGCGTCGGCGTCCGAGTCGTATCGGATGATGCGCACGGCGTTGTGCGCGGCGAGAAAACCCGGGATACGGCCGATGGCGCCGGGCTCGCCCTCGACATTGTAGAGCGAGAAATTGCTTTCCGTCGCAGCATAAAACTCGATGATGCGCGGAATGGCGAAACGTTCGGCGAATGCCCGCCAGACCTCCGGCCGCAGACCATTGCCGACCACGAGCCGCAGCCGATGTTTTTTCTCCGCCTCGCAGGCGGGAGCGTGAGCAAGATAGCGGCAGAGCTCGCCGATATACTGGAATAATGTGCAATTGTGCGTGACGACGTCGCTCCAGAACGCGCTTGACGAAAAGCGCTCACGCAACACGACCGACCCTCCGCCGAGAAGCGTCGCCCAGACCGCCACGACGCCGCCAACCGAATGATAGAGCGGCAGGCAATCATACATTCTGTCTTCAGGCGTTACATCAAGGAGACCGCAAAACCACAGCGCCCAGTTCATGACGCGGCGATGCGAGACGATGGCGGCCTTTGGCAATCCGGTCGTGCCGGAGGTGTAAATATAAAGAGCGTGATCCGAAAGCGTCGGCTGTTCGCCTTCATCGAGGTTCGGAGGCGCGTCCGACTGCGCCGCCAGTTCATGGTTCAGTCTTTCATCCGCCACGACAAGCCGCGCGGAGGAGGCGCAATCGCGTAACGTTTCCCGGCAATTGCCGGAATATCTGGGCGAAGCGATGACGAGACGCGGCGACGCGATGTCGAGACAATGCGCCAGCGCGCCGCCCGTCAGATTCACATTGACGAGCGCCACGACGACGCCGATGCGCGTGAGCCCGAGCCAGATCGCGATATAATCAGCGCGACCCTCCATCATCAGGGCGACGACGTCGCCTTTCGAGAGTCCCTGCTTGCGCGCCCAATGCGCGTAACGCGAAGATCTCCGCGCCAATTCCCGAAAGGTGAAATTCTCCCGTTCCGAAAAAAGGGCAGGGGCGTCACAGCGCGCCTCGGCAACCTCATCGAATGCAACTGCAAGTGTGCGGCGCTTGTCCTGTTCGATCGTCACGGTGAGTTTAAGCGCGCGCAGCCAGTCCTTGTTAACGGATTGGGCGCCTTTGGCGGGCGGACGCGACGCCATGTCAAATGCTTTCATCGACAGGAACCCGATGGTTAACGCGCGGCCGGCCCGCGTCCGTAATCCACTGAAGTAATTAGCCTTCCCCGACCGTAAAAGGAAGCCGCGCTTATTGTTAGGGTTACGCTGCGCTTTTGCTCGCCGCCACGGATGAAAGCCGCTTAAATGTTTGAATGAATTTTCCTCATCCGCGTCGATCAGGGTTCGAAACGCCGAAGAGGAGACGAACCGGCGCATGCCGCAGGGGTTCAAAAAGATGCGAAATGAAACGATCGCCGTTCACGGCGGCTACGACGGCGACCCGACCACCCGGGCCGTCGCGGTGCCGATCTATCAGACTGTCGCCTATGAATTCGACAGCGCAGATCACGCAGCGGCGCTTTTTGATCTCGAGGAGGAAGGCTTTCGCTACAGCCGCATCGCGAACCCGACGACCGCGGTTCTGGAGCGGCGGGTCGCAGAACTCGAAGGCGGCGTCGGCGCGCTCGCGACCGCGACGGGGCAGGCCGCTTTATATTACGCATTCGCCAACGTGGCCGACAGCGGCGGAAACATCGTCTCCGCCCCAACGCTTTATGGGACGACGCATACGCTCCTGCAGCACGTGATGGCGCGCCAGGGCGTGAGCGTGCGCTTCGCCGCAAGCGACTCGCCGGACGATATGGCGCGCGCCATCGACGCAGACACCAAGGCGCTATTTTGTGAAAGCGTCGGCAACCCTGCCGGCAATATATGCGACATGTCCGCGTTGGCCGATGTCGCACATGCGCATGGCGCGCCGCTTATCGTCGACAACACGGTGGCGACGCCGATCCTCATGCGTCCGATCGAACATGGCGCCGACATCATCGTTCATTCCATGACCAAATTCATGGGCGGACATGGCGCGACGCTCGGGGGGATCATCGTCGACAGCGGGCGCTTTCCTTGGAGCAAATATCCGCTACGTTTCCCGACCTTTTGTGAGCCGGACAAGTCATATCATGGCCTCGTCTATGTCGACCGCTTCGGACAAGGAGCCTATATCGCCCGCGCGCGCAGCGTCTATCAGCGCACGACCGGCGCGGTCCTCGCGCCGCTCAATGCATTCCTCTTGTTACAGGGGCTGGAAACCGTGGCGCTGCGCGTCGAGCGACATGTCGACAACGCGCGCAAGGTCGCGGAATTTCTCCGGGACGATCCGCGAGTCGCGTGGGTGAATTACGCGGGCTTTCCAGATAGCGCCTATTACGAACTCGCTCAAAAATATCTGAGGGGTCGCGTTCCTTCGCTTCTCACATTCGGTGTGAAGGGCGGACTGGAATCCGGGAAGCGTTTTTACGACCAGCTTCGACTCATAAAGCGTCTCGTCAATATCGGCGATGCAAAATCGCTCGCTTGCCATCCGGCGTCGACGACGCATCGACAAATGTCGCGTCAGGAACAGGCAAGCGCTGGCGTGACGCCGGAGATGTTGCGCCTCAGCATCGGCATCGAGCATATCGACGACATCATCGAGGACATTGACCGGGCGCTTGCGGCGGCGGCGAATTGCGGCGCCTCTTCGCACGAACTTATGGAGAACGCGGTATGACGTCGACTTGCCCCGAAAGCGACGACGTCATCGAAGTCGCTCTCGTCAACAACATGCCCGATCAGGCACTGCCGGCGACGCAGAGGCAGTTTTCGAGTCTCGTACAATTGGGAGCCCGGGGTCGTCGCGTCCAATGGCGTTGCTATGCGCTGCCAGGAGTCGAAAGAAGTGAGACAGCGAGGCGATATCTCGAGCGCAGTCATGAAGACATCGGGGCGCTTTATCGGCGGGGCGCCCATGCATTGATCGTAACGGGCGCCGAGCCGCGAGCCGCGCGTCTTGACGAGGAGCCCTATTGGGCAGATTTGCAGCGTCTGGTCGACTGGGCGCGCGAGAATACCTTATCAACGATCTGGTCATGCCTCGCCGCTCATGCGGCAGTGTTGCATCTCGACGGAATAGAGCGCCGTCGCGCCAGCAAGAAGATCAGTGGGATCTATACATTCAAAACAACCGAGCAGGATTGGATACATGATCCAGGCGCACCGGAAATCACGGTCGCTCACTCACGTTACAATGACGTCGTGCGTGAGGAGCTGGAGGATCGCGGATATCATATCGCGTCGCATTCAGAGGAGGTCGGCGTCGACGTCTTCTGGCGGCGCGAGCCGAGCTTGTTTTTGTTTCTTCAGGGACATCCGGAATATGACGCCGATACGCTGTTGAAGGAATATCGTCGCGATGTCCTGCGGTTCCTTTCCGGTCGGCGAGACGATTATCCTTGTGAGCCGGAAAATTTCTTCGCGCCAGAAACCTCCGAGAAACTCTCCGCATTGCGCGCGGCGGTTATGAACGGCCTCGAGGATGACGCGGAGAAAAGGCTTACGCAAATTCTGTCGATGGAAAAATGTCACGCGGCATGGTCGGATGATGCGACGCGACTCTACCGCGGATGGCTGAAAGCTGTTGCGCGGCAGATGGAAAAAAGGCGCGAGATGGCATGAAGGCAGATCTGCACGGCTGAGACGCATCTGCGTCTCAGCCGAATTTTATTTCAGCCGCCGAGATCATGCACAAGCAATTCTATGCTTTCGATCGTCCTGAAATTGGCTGGAACGAGTTTTGAGCCTGGTATCGTCAGATCGAATTCGGCCTCTATCGACAGCATGAGATTGACCATGTCCATCGACGTCAGACCGAGAGACTGCAGATCCTGATCGCGTCGGATGACCCCAAAATCCTTAATGAATCCGCCCACGATCGCACTGATGCGATCGGTTTTTGTCTGGCTTGGGACGTCCAGCATTTTCTCATCCAATGTTGTTCGGCGCGAGCGCCTTCGGTGATTGTCAATTGGTAGAGATTGAGCTCGAAAACGTAAAGATCGGTTACGCAAATACATTACAATTGCCGAGGTTAACCTTTATGCGTTCAATTTGAGAAACAACGTGGATTATTCCGGATTGTGCGCCTAATCTGGAATGGTCACGTTGAAGGTTGTTTTAGGCGTGCGCGCACTGCGCGCTTATCGGATGAGGCGCATCATGTCCACGACAGGACTTTCTCTGGCGGTTGATGGGAAGCATGGATCGTCTGAACCGGCAGAGGAATTGAGGTCGCGGATCGACGCCGCTGTCGCAGTGGCGGAAAAATTTGCTGACATCGTCGACCGCGAAGCGCGCTTCCCGAAGGAAGCTTTCGATGAATTGCGCGCCCAGCGCCTGCTTGGAATTCTCCTGCCGCAAGCATGCGGAGGCGAAGAACGCTGCGTCTCCGACGCAGCGCAGGTTTGTTATGCGTTGGGTCGCGTCTGCTCGTCGACGGCGATGATTTACGCCATGCATTCGGCAAACGTCGCTTGTGTGGTCAACCATGCCGATAGACATGAGCGCTTCGAATACTATCTGCGTCGCATCGGCGCCGAGCAAATGTTACTCGCTTCGTCGACCACGGAAGGGCAGAATGGCGCAAATGTGCGCTCCAGCGCTTCCGCGATCATTCGTGACGGCGCCCGTGTTTCGTTGAATCGCGACGCCTCTGTCGTGTCATATGGTCTGGCCGCAGACGCGATCGTAACGACTGCGCGACGTTCCCCGGAATCGCTGCCGACCGATCAGGTTCTGGCTCTGTTTTTCAAGGACGATTATTCCCTGTCGCGGACGGTTCATTGGGATGTGATGGGGATGCGGGGCACATGCAGCGAGGGTTTTCAACTGGAGGCGGCCGGGGAAAGCGAGCAAGTTCTGAGCGAACCGTATGAAAGGATTCACCGTCGCACGATGATGCCGGTTACGCATCTTCTCTGGGCCGCATGTTGGTCTGGAATCGCGGCTGGAGCAGTTGCGCGCGCGCAGGGGTTCGTCCGAAAAGTCGCGCGCGCCGCCAAGGGAAATCTGCCGCCAGGCGCGCCGCTCGCAACGCAGGCGTCTTTGTCATTGATGAATCTCATCGGCGTGGTTGAATCGGGGATCGCAGATTATTCAGCGCGAGCGAAAGATGACGCCGCGCTCGATGACATGGCGTTTCAAACATCTCTGAATCTTCTCAAGGTGAGTGCGTCGGAGTTGTCGATCTCGACTGTGATGCATGCGTTCAACGCCTGCGGGATCTCGGGGTTTCGTAATGACAGCGAATTCAGCATTGCGCGACCACTTCGGGACATTCTGTCTTCGTCGGTCATGATCAATAATCATCGGATTCTAGCGAATGTCGGCGCATCCTGCCTGGTCGGCGGAGTGCCGGAGACAATCTCGCGCGCAAGGTGAGCCGAATAACTGACTGAACGATCCGGACAAGAGGGGAACGAGGATGGATATCGACACGCACACGACCCGTTCGCCAATAGATGACGAAGCATTACTCGATCGTTTGTTTCGTCCGATGGGAGTTGACGGCGTCTACGCCCGGACTCATCTGTATGAAAATGTAGTGGACGCATTGCAAAGGCTGATCTCACGCCATCGCCCGGATGACGCAGAAGTGTTCCGCTTTCCTCCGGTCATGAGTTTGCGTCAGGTTGAGAAGGCAGGCTATCTGAATAGCTTCCCGCAGCTTCTTGGCTGTGTTTGCTGCTTGCACGGAACGGAGGCGGATATTTCCGCTGCTGTCAATAAGGCCAAGCATGGCGCCGACTGGACATGTGAGACGACGACTGCGGATCTCGTGTTGAGTCCAGCGGCTTGTTATCCCGTCTATCCAATCGCGGCGAAGAACGGTCCGGTTTCGGCTCGTGGACTAATATTCGATGTTTCGGCGGATTGTTTCCGTCATGAGCCGTCGCGCGACGTCGATCGGTTACAGTCGTTCCGCATGCGCGAGTTCGTGCGAATCGGATCGCCAGCCCAGATCGCTACATTTCGAGAACAGTGGATGAAGAAGGCGGAAGCCATCGCAAGGGATTTGCGGCTGCGCTATGCCTTCGATCGGGCCAGCGATCCTTTCTTTGGTCGCGTTGGTCAATTGATGGCGGCGAACCAGATTGAGCAGGCGTTGAAATTTGAACTGCTCATACCTGTGCGCGCCGGCGGCGCACCGACCGCCTGCATGAGCTTCAACTACCATCGAGAGCACTTTGGTAAGACATGGGGCATCCTCGACGAAAGTGGCGTGCATGCGCACTCCGGCTGTGTCGCTTTCGGCATAGATCGGCTGGCGTTGGCGCTGTTCGCGACTCACGGTCTTCATATGGAAGAGTGGCCGCGGCGAGTCGTCGATATCCTGCAGCTCGGTTGATGGTGATCGAATTGAAATGGCCCACTCAAACTTAGGCAAAATAGGTATGAGCACGACAAACAAGATCGTTTTCGACAGCGGTAGCGTCGAAATGCAACCATGCCCGATCAATCCGGCCTGGATGATCGAAGGCGCGCCGGTTGCTCGCAACTTCATTTTGTCACGAAGCAATGACGGCGGGGCGTGCACATTGATCTGGGATTGCACGGAGGGCGTATTCGATTGGTATTACGACATCGACGAGACCGTCTATGTGCTTGAGGGATCGGTGATAGTGCGCGATGACGATCATAATGAGCGACGCCTCGGTCCTGGCGATCATGCACTTTTCCCCGCCGGCTCTCACGCTGTTTGGCGGGTTGAGTCTTACGTCAGGAAAGTAGCGTTCTGCCGTAATCCCGTTCCCAAACCGATCATGCTTGCGACGCGGATCGCGAAGAAGATTGCCAAGCTGGCCGGAGGTGGAGGACGTGCGTCCGACGCGCCGGCGATGTTCGGCGGCGCGCAATAGGATTGCCGGAGGTTGAGATGGCGTTGCCGGTCGCGTTACGTTCGGTGTCGCGGACATGGACATATTATCAGGGAGAATGGCGTGACGGGAACACGCCGATTCTCGGCCCGCGCACACATGGGGCCTGGCTTGGCTCGATGGTTTTTGACGGTGCGCGGGCGTTCGAGGGCGTAACGCCGGATCTCGACCTTCATCTTGCTCGCGTCAATCATTCCGCAGCTGTTATGTTGCTGGAACCTTCCGTTACAGGCGATAGATGGCGAGAGCTTGTTGCGGATGGCTTACGACGTTTCGCACGTGACGCGCAGCTTTACATCCGGCCCATGTATTGGGCGGAGGAGGGCATTGGCGGTGGCGTGCGGTTCGAGCCGTCGTCGACAAATTGGTGCCTCACGATCTATGAAGCGCCGATGCCTGCGCCGAGAGGGGGGGCGGTGACGCTGTCGCCTTTCCGGCGTCCAGGCGCGGAAGTTGCGCCGACAGGCGCCAAAGCGAGTTGTCATTATGCTAACGGGTCGCGTGCGTTGATCGAAGCCGCGAAACGCGGATTCGACAATTGCCTGATGTGCGACATGGTCGGCAATGTGGCCGAATTCGCGAACTCGAACGCATTTCTGGTGAAGGATGGCGTGGTTTTTACACCGGCGCCGAATGGTACGTTTTTGAATGGCGTAACGCGGCAACGGGTGATCGGGCTATTGAGGGCCGACGGTGTCGAGGTTGTGGAGACAACGCTCGCCTACGCTGACTTCCTCGGTGCGGATGAAATTTTCTCAACGGGCAATTTTCAAAAGGTGGCGCCGATATCGCGAATTGATGACCGTGAGCTGCAAGCCGGCCCGATCTATAAGCGGGCGCGGTCATTGTATTGGGACTTCGCTCATTCGCGAACGCCGATGCGCGCGGCGTCCTGAGTCATGCCCTGTTCAAATTGTTGGCGCGCAATTTCGACAGATTCAGCGTCGGCGTGATGCGATCGGGATCTATTTTGAGATGAATTATTGAAGGCATTCCCGATCGACGGGCCGCCTGGAACGCCGCAGCGAAATCGGCGGTGCGATCCACGGTTGTGCCGAAACGGCCAAAGGCTCGGGCATAGGCGGCGAAATCGGGGTTGCGCAGATCGGTGCCGATGACGCGGGCGGGATACTGACGTTCCTGATGCATCCTGATCGTGCCGTAACTGGCATTGTCGCAAATGATGACGATGATTGGCAGATTATATTGGACCGCCGTTGCAAATTCCTGCCCATTCATGAGGAAGTCGCCATCGCCATTGAGCGACACGACCAGTCGCTCGGGATGCAGCCGCTGAATCGCCACGGCGGCGGGGACCCCATAGCCCATCGTAGCCGAGGTCGGCGCGACATGTGAGCCGAAACGCCGAAAGCGATAATAGCGATGTATCCAGGAAGCATAATTTCCAGCGCCGTTGCAGATGAATGCATCGGGCGGAAGATTCTCGCTCAGCCAGATCATTATCTCGGACAGGTCGACGTCCGCTGAGGGAATGAAACTCGAGGAGAAGGCGAGGTAATCCTCATGCGCCTCGCGCGTGACTTCACGCCAGGGGCGTGAGGCGGGCGGCGTCAGTTTGGATAATGCGGCGACGAAAGGTTTCGGCGACGCGTGGATGGCGAGCGTCGGGGCGTATACGCGTCCGAGTTCTTCAGCTTCGGGATAGACATGAACGAAACGGGTCTGAGGCGTCGGTATGTCGAACAGTTTATAACCTTGCGACGGAATTTCGCCGAGCCGTCCGCCTATCAAAACAACGAGGTCGCTCTGCTGAATGCGCGAGACGAGTTTCGGATTGGCGTTTAGGCCGAGATCGCCGGCATAGCATTCATGCAGGGGATCGAACAGGGGCAGACGACGGTAGCTTGTCGCGACAGGAACATTGAATGCGGCGGCAAAGTCGATCATGCGGCGCGACGCCTCTTCATCCCAGCGCGTTCCGCCGATGATGAACATGGGGCGTTGTGCCACGGCGATCATATCCGCGAGAGATTCGAGTTGTTCTGACGCCGGCGCTGTCTCGATCGTCGCAGCCCGTGGACAGGCAACAGACGCGATGCGTTCCTCCAGCATGTCTTTCGGGAGCGCGAGCGCGACGGGGCCGGGTCTTCCTGCGAGCGCAACGCGAAAAGCCCGCGAGACATATTCGACAATGCGAGATCCGCTATCGATTTCGGCAACCCATTTGGTCTGGCCGCCGAACATTGCGCGATAATCAACTTCCTGAAAGGCGCCGCGATCACGATTTACACGCTCCACTTGCCCGATGAAGAGGATCATCGGCGTCGAGTCATGGTGTGCGATGTGAACGCCGGCATAAGCATTCGCGGCGCCGGGGCCGCGCGTGACGAAACAGACGCCTGGCCGCCCCGTCGCCTTTCCGTATGCGTCGGCCATCATCGCGGCGCCGGCTTCATTTCGGCAGATGGTCAATTCGACATTGCGCTCGTAACAAGCGTCGAGGACCGAGAGATAACTCTCGCCTGGCACGCAGAAGATGTGGTCAACGCCATTGACGATCAACTGATCGACGAGTGCTTGTGCGGCTGTGATTTCGGTGGAGGATTTCACGCGATCTGGCTCACGGTCCAAACAAAACGCTTTCGGAAAAGGCGAGGTCGCCCAGACGTGGGCGTTCGGGGCCTTTGAAGTATTTTGGACCCCGGTTGTGCATATATTTGCCGACGACACCCGGCAATGGTTCGCTTGCGTCGATCAGGACGGTCGGGTGTCCATGTCGCATGAGTTCTCTGCCAAGCGGGCCGGCAAATCGCTGGAAGTCAGAAATGTCGCGACAGTAAATCAATTGCAAGGTAGGCAAGACATTTTTTAGGACTCGCCGGGGCAGAAACACAAATGGATGCGCGTCGCGCCTTTCTCGCACGACGAGCGCGAGGCAGCCATGTTTCACGTGGCTCGAGAGGAGATCGCGCTCCTGTATGGAAAGGCTGTCGCCGTAATCGCGGCGGTTTTCGAATCTTCGCGCGCGCGCGTTCGGACGCCAAGGGCTCAGCGCGGGGATTGTGAGCATTTGCCCGTTACAGTAACGGCGAAAACCCTGGGCTTCGATGATGGGCCAGGTATGAACCGCGGGCGATGTGTTGATGTAGGTGACTTCCCTGTGCCGAACGGCGGCGGCGATGAGCAGGGAGGCGTAGCCGCGGTGCGCCTCTTCGACATACCAGCTCGATATATTGCACCTTATCGGTCCGGACCCGATTTTGGTGAAAATCATAAGAATGACGCCGACCGGGGAACCGTCGTGCTCCAAAAGATATCCGAAACGCGGGTAGCCATCAGGAGCGTCGCGGCGGGCGAGCGTGTCGAGGGCGCGCGCCCAATAGGCGATCGAGCGGTCGGGGAAGCCTCTCGACAAAAGCTCGGCCAAGCCCGGTGTGTCCGCCTCGGCGATCAGTCTGCAGCGGATGCGCATGGGCGGGGCCTGGCTCATCGGGGGTTGTCTTTGGCCATGGAAATTCACCATTCGCTACTGAAGAACTTGCGGCTGCAGGTGAGTTATAGCTACGGTTTAGTTATTCGAACATGAAGGGAATAACGCCGATGAGCGTACGGTTAACAGTGTTTTCCATCATGAAAGAGGTCGCCGCCGAGCAGGACAAGAAGCTGGCGCCCCTCGACGACGATCTCGTTCTGGCGAATTCGGGTCTGGATTCGCTCTGCTTCGCGATCATAGTCGCACGGTTGGAAGATGAACTTGGACTCGACCCCTTCACAGCGTCGGAGGAGGTGTATTTCCCCGTCACCCTCGGGGACTTCGTAGCGCTTTACGAACATGTCGACGCGTGACGTGGCTTCCCTGCGCGGCATGGCGCGGGCCGCTGTTAACGATTCGAAGGCCTGCATTCGCGCGCCAGGCGCCGTGGCGTCGTGGCGGGCGGCGATCGACGGTTCGATTCTGAAAGGCCGCCATAATGAACTTGCCGGGAAATCCGTGCTCGTCGGCGTTAGATCGCAATTTTTCAGCGCTCTCGCAATGCTCGAGCTGGATGGCCTCGCGTCGCGCATGGTGATCGTCCCGCCGGATTTCACCGTCGAAAGCCTCGCCTCCGCCATCGAACAGGCGGGCGTCGAGGCGATCGTCTGTGACGACGAGGCGAGCGACTTTGGCGCGAATCTGCCTCGCATTATCGTTGGGCCGTCGGCGCCTTGCGACGAGCCTCGGATGGAGGCGATCGACACGGAATGGGTGATGCCGACATCCGGGACGACCGGTGCGCCGAAGCTTGTCGCGCATCGTCTTGCTGGACTACTGGGCGCGACGGAGCGGCCTTCATCCGAGACGGCGGCGCCGGTATGGGGCACCTTCTATGATATCCGACGTTATGGCGGGATGCAGATTTTCCTGCGCGCCGCGACGCGCGGAGCGACTCTCGTGCTGACGGAAGCTGACGAGTCGCTTTCCGATCATGTGGCGCGCATGGCCGGCGCCGGCGTCACGCATATGTCCGGCACGCCATCGCATTGGAGACGGTTGCTGATGAGCCCCGATGCGTTGCGCATTTCACTGCGCTATGTGCGTCTTTCGGGCGAGATCGCCGATCGGGCGATACTCGACAGTTTGAAGGCGACTTATCGGGAAGCGCAGATTGTTCACGCCTATGCTTCAACGGAGGCCGGAGTAGGGTTCGAGGTGAAGGATGGACGAGAGGGATTTCCCGCTTCCTATCTCAATGGCGTAGGCGATGTCGAAATGCGCGTCGTCGATGGCTCTCTGCGCGTTCGGTCGCGACGAACGGCCAGGCGTTATGTCGGGCGCGATGATTTGTGCATCGCGGATTCGGATGGATTCGTCGATACTGACGATCTCGTCGAGCTACGGGGCGATCGATTTTATTTCAAAGGACGCCGCGCCGGCACCATCAATGTCGGCGGACTGAAGGTGCATCCGGAAGAAGTCGAGCAGGTAATCAACATGCACGAGGCCGTCTACATGTCGCTCGTCAAGGCGCGACGCAGTCCTATCACCGGCGATATCATTGTCGCGCAAGTTATTTTGAAGGATGGCGAGCCGTCGCCCGAGCGCAAACGTGCGTTGCGCGAGGAAATTGCAGAGAGCTGTCGGGCGCAATTAGGAAGGCGCAAGACTCCGGCGACGATAGATTTCGTTCCATCGGTCGCCATGTCTGCGGGCGGCAAGCTTCTGCGCGGGCGGTCATGATGCGCAGTGTCATTGTCACTGGCGGGAGCCGCGGTCTCGGGCTGGCGATTTCGAGGAGGCTCGTCGACGATGGTTATCGCGTAATCGCAGTCGCGCGGCGGGAAAGCGATGAGCTACGCGCCGAAATCGCGCGGCGCGATGGCGCGCTTGCGTTTGCGGCGCTCGATCTTCAGGAAATAGGCGCGATCCCTGATTTTGTTCTGCGTTTGAAAACGGAATTTGGCGCGCCCTATGGGCTCGTCAACAACGCAGGCATCGGCTCGGAAGGTCTGCTTGCGACGATGCATAATTCGCAGATCGAACTGCTCACGCGCGTCAATGTCACCGCGCCGATCGTGCTTTCAAAATATGTCGTGCGCAACATGATGTCGGCGGGCGAAGGGCGCGTAATCAACATATCGTCGATCATCGCCTCGACGGGATATAGCGGACTTTCCGTGTATGGCGCGACGAAGGCGGCGCTCGAGGGTTTCACGAGATCGCTGGCGCGGGAGGTGGGACGCATGGGCATAACGGTCAACGCCATAGCGCCGGGCTTCATTGCGACTGAAATGACCGCGTCGCTCGACGGCGACGATCGCGCGAAAATTGCTGGCCGTGCGGCGTTGCGGCGACTAGCCGTCCCTGAAGACGTTGCGAATGCGGTTTCGTTCCTGCTGGATGAAAAAGCCCGCAACGTGACGGGGACAGTGCTTACGGTCGACGCCGGCGCGACGGCGTAGCGCTGGTCTTTCCGAGGCCGACTCGCTCGATCGGGACGTTGATGACCAGACCGAGAGCGGTGACGAAAAAGCATAGGGCGACGAGTTTAGATACCACCTTTGCAATAATGAACGTAGCGCCTGTGGCGGCGATGACGATCATCGCGGCGCGCAGCGCGCGGCCGAGGTCGACTGGCGGCTGCGTGGACGGCGACAAGAAATCGCGCTTCGCCAATTGTTGTGCGACGCTGGCGAGGATCTGCCCTGTAGAGGGGTCGATGACGAGCCGGTAGAGGTCGATGGGCGGCTCTGAATAGGGAAAACCCGGTTCGGCAAGGTCGATCGGCCGTCGAAAGACGGCGGCCTCCCATTGCCGTGCGTTGATGCGCGTCAGAAAGATATCCAGAGGCGTTGTCTCGCCTTCATCGCCGTATGCGAGAAGGGGCGCGAAAAGCGAGAAACGTGATTCGGCCGCATTGCGGGAAGGCATGAGATTTGGCTTTATTGCTTCGGTGTCTGCTATCAGATGCATGATCGATATTTCGTGATCATTCGCCGCATTGCGCAACATTGCGGCGACCTCCAGCGCGATCGCGGTGGGCGGCAGACGGCCGCCGACGAGTTGCGCGACATTCGCAAGAGCAGATTCGCGCGCATATGTCGCGCCGAGCGGATGGGCTGGCGTTGGCTCGTCGTTTTGTTGAGCGTAGGCTGGCAATGGCAGACTTATGCTGTCGAAGAAATTGGCGGGCGTTCCCGCGTCGAAGGAGGGAAGCGAGCCGACTGCGACTGACGTTGGATGCGGCGCGACGGCAACCGGTGCGCCCGGCCGCGCCGTGAGGGCGTCGACAGGCGAATGCGACAAGGGAGCAATTTTCTCGATGCTCATGAGCGAAGCCTCTCGGCCGAAGGCTAGTTCATGAAGCTTGCGCAAGGGCGTCGGCTTTCGTGCGGAAGTCGTCATATGAGAAGGTGAAAAGCACTATTGTCAGACTTGGCGAATTTTAATGAATGCGGTTCGGGTTCGGATTTTTTCAGGCCGCAGTCAGTTCCGCGCGAGCGAGGCAAAAAAACGCCAAATTCACGGTCTCCAGCGATCTTTACGTTTTCTCGCGGATCATCAGGCGAAGGGATATTATTTGAGCGACTAACGCTGCGAAATGAGTCCACCAGTCGACAAAGACGCCGCAGGGTTCGTTTGGCTTGTCACAGCCGAATATCGCCTGCAGCGGACCGTTCGCCAATGCGCCAAAAGGCAGTCCGAGTGGGAAGGACACGACGCGCATCGCTTGTCGGGTGAAGCTTCCTATTCCGCGAAGACGATCGGTCAGCCCGTTGTCGTCATAGGCGTTGACATATATCGCGAGGACCGAGAGCGAAACAAGAATGGTCGCGGTCGCGTAGGCAACCCACATCTTGCGTGCGAGGGGGCTGCGCAAAGCCTTCGGAACGTGCATTGTTCCCTCCTCCTGAATATATTTGAGCGCCTCATCCGGGTCCCGCTTTCCAAATTACGACGCGGACCCGGCTACGGCCACCGGAAAAGCAGAACGTCGTGGCCTCGAGCGCGTAGCTCACTCAATGCGCAAGCCGTCATCGATCGGCAAAATCCCGTCGATTATCGCGCCTTCTGCGCTATGGATTCGAGAATGCGGCGCAATAGGGTGAGGCGGTTCGAGAGCGACAAAGTGAGGATATCTTGACCGATCAGGCTCTACAGTGAGACAAAGTCAACGGCCATGCATGTCGCAACCGCGGCGATCTTGTGACGCGCCGCACAGCGCGCTTGCTAAATTCGGGTGGAGGGATATCGTTGGAAGATAATGCGAATGTCCCAACAAACGCTCAAGGGGAACGCTCTTATTCAGACGGCCATCCGCTCGACGAAGTCCACTATATCGAGGCCAAAATTATCCTGAACGGGCTTCGTTTCACGTCCGTCCAGAGTTTCAGGGATTTTGCCAAGATTGTCCGCAAGGCGGCGAAACAGGCGCGCGTCGATTTCGAAACGGAGCCAACCGAGGGCCTTCGGCCGCAAATCCGGGAAGTGCTGTTTCTCGACACCAAGGATTTCAGGCTTTACAATAACGCTTTCATTTTGCGTCGCCGCATAGCCTATGAAGACGGTTTCCCCGCCGGCGAGCCAGAAATCGTGTTCAAGTTCCGCCATCCGGACCTGGAGACGGCGTCGCAACTGGACGTGCGGCCCAGTATTCGGGGAAATTACCGCATCAAGTTCAAGGAAGAATGGCTGCCGCGGAAGGATCGCATCGGCGGCGCCCGCTCGCTGTTTTCGCACAATGTCGAATTCAAGCTGCATCCTTTGAATTTGGGTGACGACCTGACGTCATCCGCAACGCTCGTGAAGGTTTTTCCCGCGCTTCAACCTTTGCTGGGGGGAAAGCGGGAGCATGTGCAACTCGTCAACCGTACTGCGGTCGAGGAAGTGCTGCAACAACTCGGCACGCTGGATTTCGGCAAAGGGTTCGAGGCGGCGAGTAATGTGGCGGTATGGCGCACGCGCGGCGATCAGCATCAGGTAGTGGGAGAATTCTCTTATCAGTGCAAGTTTCAGCGGCGCGAGGATTTGAGCGCCAAGGCGGTGGAAAGAAGCATCGAGTTTTTCAAGCTGCTTCAGCACGAGGCCCAGGACTGGATCAGTCTCGGCACGACAAAGACCGGCGCCGTCTACCGTCTCAAGGGCAACCCGCCGCAAAGCCATGAGTGACGCAAGCCCCGCCGGGCCGCAGGTTTCGGTTGCCAGAATTTTCCTTGCGTTCCTGATGATAGGCGCCACCAGCCTCGGCGGCGGCGTGGTCGGCTATCTGCGCTCCAGTCTCGTGGGTTCGCTGAAGTGGCTGGACGACGAGACTTTTGTCGAATTGCTGTCGATCTGTCAGTCCTTGCCAGGCCTCAACGCGTCCAACATGGCCATTCTCGTTGGCGACCGCCTGCGCGGGACGGCGGGGGCGATGGCGGCATTGGTGGGAATCTGTCTGCCCGGAGGACTCATCATGGTGGCGGCGGCCGCCGCCTACGGTTCCGCCCACAAAGGGCCGGGCGACGTCAATGCGATTCTCCATGGCGTTTCGGCGGCGGCGGTCGGCATGGTGCTCTATGTGACGGTCCAGCTCGGCATCAAGACTGTCAGAGGTCTCGCCGACGTCATCTTCGTCGTCGTGACGGTGTTCGCGGTCAGCTATCTGCACCAGCCGATTCTGCTCGTGCTGGCGGTCGTGGGGTTCATCGCGACAATCTGCTTTCGCCCGCGAGGCGGCGGGACGGGGGAGGGCGGCGAATGAAGCAGATGATCGCCCTTGTGGGCGTCTTCGCCTATCTGTCGCTCCTCACCGTGGGCGGCGGAATGGCGGCGTTCCCGGAAATGAAATACCTAACGGTGGATGTTTTCCATTGGCTGACGGAAGATCAGCTCGTCCATCTCTACAGCATCGGCCAAATGGCGCCCGGGCCGAACATGATGATGATCGCCGGCATCGGCCAATGGGTCGCTGGGCCGCTGGGGGCGCTGGCGGTGACCTTCGGCTTTTTCCTGCCGACTGGCCTGCTGACCTTGTGGGTGGGGCGAATCTGGGCGCATCTTTCCGATTGGCCTTGGCGCGCGTCGATCCAGCGGGCTCTGGGAACGGTTTCGATCGGCTTGCTTCTGGCGGGCGTCATCAGCATCGCCAAAGTGGCGGTTGTCGGCGTACACGGCGCGGCCGTCGCCGCTGCGGTGTTCATCATCCTGATGATCACCCACATGAATCCCCTGCCGCTGATGGCTCTGGCGGCGGTAGCGGGCGCTTATTTTTTCAAATAGGCCGTGCGGCATGAAGTGCCGTCGCAACGCATTATTTTGATTTCGCGCTGATTGCCCACAGGCGACGGGCCGTGGCCGATAAAATCCAGACATCGGCGGTTGGGCGTTCCGGTCGATCCGGCTCGCGCGCAAAGAGGCGACTCTCTGGCTTCCAAACGAAAAGGGTCGCTCATTCCAGCATTATTTGCAGGCGTGTGAGCCAGCGATCGAATGGCCGGGCGGGGAGGTAGCAGAAAGGGTTCGTCGCGACTGGCGACTCGCGGCACCGGCGATGGTCCGACGTCCAGTCATATCGATAGCGCTGCATGCAGGCGATGATGTTGTCGTTGATGATGGGACTGTCCTTGTGCCGCTCCGCCGGAAAATTCGTTTCCGCCTCCTGCCTGCACTGAAGAACGTCCGCCCTTTGACCATTGAAGAAGCGCAGACTGAGCCCGCTGAAGGCGATAGCGATCTCGGCGGCGACGAGAAGAGCGAGGCCAAGCGCGAGAGCGACGCGCTCACGCCACACATTGGCGAGGAAATGCGCGCCAAGCAGCGACAGCAGGCCGATCGCCAGCAGCGCCGCGCCGATCAGCAGCGCGAAGGGCGCGAAGAATGCAGCGAAATCTTGTCCCATTTTCCGTGCTGACCACTTCCCCGTGGCGCAGTTTTTTTCTTCAGGCGGCTTGCGCGCCAAACCAGCCTGATGACTGCGCTTCACGACAAAAAATGTCAGAGCTTTCCGAAATCCGTCGGCGGCAAAATCCTATTCAATTCATTTTAGATGTAATCCAGGCGCGCCGCAACAAATCGCCGAAGTGCTTCATCGCATCAGGCGTGTTGACAAGCCGCCCCCTCTTGGCGGTCAGTTTTTTGTGGGGTCGCGTTCTTAATCGTTACCGCGTTCCAGCGCCTTGCCCCTCTCCCGCCGCGCTGCGGCAAGGTCCTGAAGTGTTTCGTCCAAGTGCTTTTGCACGTTTTCTAAGTCGTCCCGGACGATCGTGAAATTATAAAGCGCTTCAGAACGTTCTTCCCTTGCATAATCCCGTTCGCGTTTCACTCGCGCGAGATCCCGCTCCAGTTCCTCTATACGTGCGTTCGCCGCGGCTAGACGACGGCCGTATTCCATCGCCTTTTTATCACGGCTATCAGTATTTAAGAGATGAGCGCTTTTCATGTTTTTTACCCTTCGGCCGGGACGAAATGGCCTCGCTGCCTCCATCCCGGAGCATGGAATGTCCGTATGTTCAGCCTTCCATATATAACATAAATGATGTTTCGTATATTGTCTCCAACACTCGCGTGCTGGCGAGGAGGAAAGTTGGAGACCTCCATAAACCGCGATTTTGGCTGGTGGAGGTCGTCGCATACCGGCGACCGTCTCGCGAGCGCGGATTGGGCTGGCTGATATCTTGGCCTCAGGCGGCTGCGGCAGCCTTACTGTCGGCTCCCGGCCTCAGGCCGTTGCGTATTTTCCCTTCAGGAAGACGAAGCGGCGCATGTTGTAGGCGAGATTGGCGAGGCCGATCTTGACCCTGGCCCTTCCGATGCCGATCGTGCGGACAAAGAGGGCCATCGGTCCCTTTTGCAAGGCGAACACATGCTCGACTGCGCTGCGCACCTTCGACTTCTGCGCATTGGCGATCCGCACGCGTTCCGGCATCGGCCGGCCCTGCGGCTTCTTCCTGTGGATGCGCGAGACGAAGCCGCGCCGTGTCAGCATGGCCTCGTTCTTCGCCGAGCGATAGGCCGTATCCGCCCAGACGTCGCTCGCCGTGTTGGTCCGGTCCAGAACGTCTTCGAGCCGCGCGCCGTCATGCGCGGCGGCGTGGGTCGCCGTCCATTTGCGGATGAGGCCGAAGCCGCGGTCGATCGACACGTGATTCTTGTAGCCGAACGCCGCAATGGCCAGATCGACCGGCGGAAGCGAGCCATCCTCGCGCGGCTTGGCCTTGCTGTATTTCACCGTCCAGCGCGCGTCGCGATCTTTCTGCGCGAGCTTCTTCGGCTTGTCCGTCCAGCCATTCGGAATGCGGCCGTCCCGGATCGCCTTCTTTTCTTCAAGCGTATTGCGCTGCCTGGGCGCGGCGACGATCGTCGCATCGACAATCTGTCCGCTCATCGCCAGAAAGCCCGCTTCGCGCAGCGCCGTGTCGAAGCGCGCGAACAGGGCGTCGACGGCGTCGGCCTTTTTCAGCGCCTCGCGAAACGACCAGATCGTATTGGCGTCGGGAACCGCGTCGGCGAGCCCCAAGCCGAGGAAGCGCATGAAGGACAGCCGGTCCTTGATCAGATATTCGCAGCGCTCGTCGGAGAGCGCATGCATGGCCTGCAGGATCAGGATCTTGAACATGAACACATGATCGAATGGCGGCCGCCCGCCCTTCGAGCGATCCCCGCGCGGAACCGCCGACTCCAGAGAAGGGCGGAACAATTCGAAATCGACGAGAGCGTTCAGCCGCTCCAGATCGTCGCCCTTGGCCGACAACTCCGCCAGGCGCTCGTCCACATCGAAAAAACCGGGAGCTTCTTTCGTCATGCCCGCCATCCCCTTCGCGACATGATATGAGTGAATCAGCTCAAGCGCATTTTGCCCAGGGGTTTATGGAGGTGTCCAGTTGCGTGGCTTTCGCTATCTGCAAGCGCGGTTGGATATCGCGAGATCAGCGATGGCGCGGTCCCCGTCTCGGGGAGGGGGAAATTTTCCGGCCCGGGTTTCCGCCCTTGTCCAGCGGGGATGCGGACCGCTTTTTGACAGGGAGAGTTGGTTGAAATGCCGGGGGTGAGGGCGGAACGCGCGCTTCGCCCACGCTCGCGACGAGAGCCACCCGAGTAGCGGGCGCATCGTAGCCTGCCTCGATATAGGCTGGCGGTGGTAGCTGATCCTAACCCTCTACCCGCTGTAACCGAGCGCTCGATGCGCAAGGATCGGCCGTTTGCGGCGCGGCGTGGCTAAAGTTCCTGTCGTGGAACCAGCAGCGGGAGGTTTGCTCGAATGAGCTAAGTTATGGTCGGAGTGAGAGGATTCGAACCTCCGACCCCCTCGTCCCGAACGAGGTGCGCTACCAGGCTGCGCTACACTCCGATCCAGCGGCGCAACGGCCGCTTTCGAGGGGCCTTATAGCCACACGAGGCCGTTCCCGCAACTGGTCTTTGCGCATTTATTCGGCGCTTCGTTCACTCCGTCGGCGAAGCGTCACATAATGAAAGTCCGCCTCGTCCTTTGGCCCGCGCTGCGGGGCTTCGCGGGCGCTTTCCTCCCACTCGGCGGGATCGAGCGCGGGGAAATGCGCGTCGCCGATGGTTTCCAGCGCGACCTCGGTCAGCTCGATCACGTCGGTCTGGTCGAGATAGGCGCGAAAGACGTCGCCGCCGCCGGCGATGATGATCTCCTGCGCCCCCACCAGCGCGGCGAGTCGGCGGGCGGTGGCGAGCGCTTCGGCCGGGCTGGTCGCGATATGCGCGCCTTCGGCCCGAAAACCGGGGTCACGGGTGAGGACGACGATCTCGCGGCCCGGCAGGGGGCGGCCGATGGAATCCCATGTGCGCCGGCCCATGATCATGGGCTTGCCCATGGTCAGCGCCTTGAAGCGCTTGAGATCGCTCGACAACCGCCAGGGCAGGTCGTTGTTGGCGCCGATCACGCCGTTCTTCGCGCGCGCGACGACGGCGACAAGCTTTGGCTGCATGGATGCCTCTCAAACGGCGATGGGCGCGGCGAGCGCCGGCCATGATTCGTAGCCCTCGATCGCGATGTCTTCATATTTGAAGTCGAACAGCGACGTTATCGAGGGGTTGAGCCGCAGGCGGGGCAGGGGCTTCGGCTCGCGAGCGAGTTGCGTGCGCGCCTGTTCCAGATGGTTCAGGTAAAGATGCGCGTCGCCGAAGCTGTGCACGAAATCGCCGGGAACGCAGCCCGTGACCTGAGCGACCATGTGGGTGAGCAGCGCATAGCTCGCGACATTGAAGGGCACGCCCAGAAAGACATCCGCCGATCGCTGGTAGAGCTGGCAGGAGAGGCGCTTTTGCCCGTCGATCTCCGCCACATGGAACTGGAACAGGCAATGGCAGGGCGCGAGCGCCATCCTGTCGATCTCGGCCACGTTCCAGGCGGAGACGATGAGGCGGCGCGAGAAAGGATTCTTCTTTATCTCTTCCACGAGCCAGGAGATCTGGTCGATCGTCTCGCCGCGGGGCGTTGGCCAGGCGCGCCATTGCCGGCCATAGACCGGGCCGAGGTCGCCCGATTCGTCGGCCCATTCGTCCCAGATGGTGACGCCGTTCTCGCGCAGATAGGCGATATTCGTGTCGCCCTTCAGGAACCAGAGCAGCTCGTGGATGATGGACTTGAGGTGCACCCGCTTCGTCGTGACCAGCGGGAAGCCCTGCGCCAGATCGAATCGCATCTGATGGCCGAAGATCGACAGCGTGCCGGTGCCGGTGCGGTCCCCCTTGCGGACGCCATCGCACAGGATTTTGTCGAGCAGGTCGAGATATTGGCGCATGGATCGTTTGGGGGCTTCTTTGTCAGGCAAGGTCGCCGCGGGTCTACCCTGCGCCTTTGGCGCGGGGGATTTCCCTAGCATCGGGGGTGATTACTCGCACGAAATTTCCCGTTGCCGTCGTTGGGGCAGGGTAAGGCGGGCAGGACGCCTCGGCTCCATTTCGGCCGTGGTGAAAACCACGTCGGGCCGTCTTGTTCCGGATACGTTTACATCATCGCGCCGCCTCGCGGGTAAGGGACTTTCCCATCCGGGTCATAAGTAGCCGAGCGAACCACAACGACCATTACAGCTACGGCTCTCTTTAACTCCGCGCGAGGGAGAAGCCTCGGCCGGCGGCGCATGTCGGGCGGGAGCGCTGGTGGAGAATAGGATCCCGGCGTATCAAGCCCATTGCCTAGTGCCGTCAGGCTACGCCTTTCCTTGAAGGGTCGCGTATCCATGAAACAATCATATTCATGAAATCCCAAACGTCTCCGGCGGTGGGAGTTACGTAAGCGCTAGATGAAGGATCGCTACCCAGTTTATCCAATGTCGAAACGGTCCAGTCTGTCTTGTACCCTCTTTTTCCAAGAAAAGGTAACCAGCTCTCAAGTTCTCCCTGTCGTACAACAAATATTCCGTATTTATCTAAAATATCGAACAATTCATTGGCGGCGTCTCGATCGGTTTGTGGAAGCGCATTTACTCCACCATCATTTTTCATATCCTTGCCTGCTTCCTCAAACGATTTTTTTATTGAGTCTCTCTGATTCGAGTAGCCCTGATGCAAGGTGTTCGGGATTTTCGCGGCACTTAACCAGTGCCCCCAAACCTTCCCTCCGTCTTTTAGTATGTCGATGTCTACGATGGCGGCCGCAGGGATTCCAAATTCTCGTAGCGGTTCGATGATATCGGCTATGGTCTGTTTATTCTGAGCATTTATAAATAAAACTGACGGCATGCCGGCGGTTTGCTCGGCTATTCTGTAGTATATTTCCGCGTAAAAGGCCCGATCATTATCGGATTCTGTTACAACAACGCCGTCATGGAAGAGGGCAGATATTACGTTTGCGCTTCTTAGAAGCGGCGTACGGAGTATCTTTTCAAGTTTTACTGAGTCAACGAAGCGGCCCTTGGATTTTCTGTTGCTATATTCAAGCCTAACGACTCTGACCTCCTTTGAGGCTTGGACGCATCCAATCAGGAAATCAGCGCTATGGGTTGAAGCGAGAAGAAATCCCCCTCTTTTTTGTGCAATGGCGGCCAAATGTTTGCCCAATTTCCTAGCGAGCGGTGGATGGAGAAATGCCTCTGGCTCGTCAACGAGAATCCCGCGGTATTCACCGGAGAGGACTGCAGTTATGATTCCCACAAAGGCTTGCACTCCATCGCTTGCTTGTCTGATGTGAGTCGCGTTCTGGTGGAAATTTCTTGCATACTGATTCAGAGACTGTTCGTCGCCGGCTGGCGCTGTGGCGGATAATCTGATCCGGAGTTGCCCTCCGTGGAGAGGATCTATGACGAAGTATAAGCCAAATGCGTCAAAAACAATTTGCCGAATTTTCTCCCGGAGCGAGTCGTCTTGAAAAATATGACTAATTACATTTTGTGGTGATGATAATAGATCTCCCATTTGCTGATCATTAGTAAGGTCAAATCTTGTCCTTCCGTCCAAGCGAGTAAGTCTGAATCTTAAGAAGTTCTGCGCGACCCAGCGCTTATTTGTCCTTTGATCGATAAATTGAAAAAGTGATTTAATCGGGAAGCTGGTTGCTTCCAGTTGACCATTCGGATGGAATCGCCCGATATATGTATGATCTTCGGGATGTCCGAGTGGACGGATTTTCTCCAGATCCTTAATATCTCGTTCGACCTGATCTCTTGTTGGCCAGTCAATTTCGAAATCCTTCAAAATATTAAGATTGCTGGGTCCATGAGCTACTGATAAGGCAGTTTCAAGCTCTTTTAAAACAAGGCTTTTCCCTGAATTATTTGAGCCAACAAAAATCGTTATTCCCTGCATCGGCACCTCTATCGTGGTGGGCTGTTCAGTGAATTTTAATGTAATATTTTTCAACATAAGTTTTTTCTCCGCTTTATATTTAATCGGTGACGATGAAACCGGTGCTGGTGCGCTCGGCAAAAGTAACGGAAGCCAGAGCAGTCAAACTAATTTGAATACTTTGGCTGTGCTGCGATCCGAATCTCCTGCGATGCGAATTTTATCCGAGATGCCTCGCTCTTTGCAGTCGGCCCGGTCGCTCCCTATATTCTTGCGGGAAGGGGAGCCTCGCTCCCAGCGAAAGGGGAAAAATCACTATGACGCGGTTTTTTGCGCTCAAGCGCGGATCGCTGATTTCACTGGCTCTTGCCGCCCTTCTGGCGCTCGCGCCCGCGATTGCGGAGGCGCGCATGGGCGGCGGCGGCAGTTTTGGCAGCAGGGGCTCGCGCAGCTGGTCGGCGCCGCCGTCGACGCGGACGGCGCCCGGCATGGCGTCGCCGTTCGAGCGCTCGATCACGCCGCGCCCGGGACCGGGCATGAGCCAGCCGGGGTATAATCCCGCCTTCGGGGGCTCGTCCTTCGGCCGTGGTCTGCTCGGCGGTCTCGCGGGCGGCCTGCTCGGCGCGGGTCTCTTCGGCCTGCTGACCGGCAACGGCTTCTTCGGCGGCATCGGTGGCTTCATGTCGATCATCGGCTTCCTGATGCAGATTGCGCTGGTCGTGTTCCTCGCCCGCATGGCTTTCATGTGGTGGGCGAACCGCAACGCTCCGGCGGGCGCGGGCTCGCGCCCCGGCGCGCCCTTCGGCTCGATGTTCACGGGCGGCGCGCCGTTCGGCGCCGGGAGGCCGGGCGCTGGCGGGTTTCGCGCTGCGGGCTTCGGCTCCGGCGCCGCGCCGCAGGGCGCGCGCGCCACGCCGCTGAAGGTGCAGGCGGAAGACTTCAACGCCTTCGAGCGCCTGCTCGGCGAGACGCAGGCCGCCTACAGCCGCGAGGACCTCGGCGCGCTGCGCATGATGTCCACGCCGGAAATGGCGTCCTACTTCGACGACGAGCTGGACGAGAATCGTCGCAAGGGCGTCGTCAACCGCGTCTCGGACGTGAAGCTCCTGCAGGGCGACCTGTCGGAAGCCTGGCGCGAGGGATCGGATGAATACGCCACCGTCGCCATGCGCTTCTCGCTCAACGACGTGATGGAGGACCGGGCCACCGGCAAGCCGACGCCCGGCTCTCCGGGCAAGTCCGAGGCTGTAGAGGTCTGGACCTTCCGCCGCCCGGCCGGCGCCGGGCCGCAGGAATGGAAGCTCTCGGCGATCCAGCAGGCGGCGTAAGACGAAGCCTGATATTGAGGGCGCTCCCTCCACCCGGAGGGGGCGCCTTTTTTGTTGATCGAGCCCGAATTGACCCGCCTGACGGACGCACTCCCCATCGACGCCGTGTTGCCGCAGATCGAGGCCGCGCTGGCGTCCGCGCCAAATCTCGTCATCGTCGCGCCGCCCGGCGCCGGCAAGACGACGCGCGTTCCGCTCGCGCTGCTCGACGCGGAATGGGCTACGGGCCGCAAGCTGATCCTGCTGGAGCCTCGCCGCCTCGCCGCGCGCGCCGCTGCGAACCGCATGGCCTCGACGCTGGGCGAAAGCGTCGGCGAGACGGTCGGCCTGCGCATGCGTCTCGAGTCGAAAGTCTCCGCGAAGACGCGAATCGAGGTGGTCACGGAAGGCGTCTTTGCGCGCATGATCCTCGACGATCCGGCCCTTGAAGGCGTGGCGGCCGTGCTCTTCGACGAATATCACGAGCGCTCGCTCGACGCCGACCTCGGTCTCGCGCTGGCGCTGGATGCGCAGGGCGGGCTGCGCGACGACCTGCGCCTCGTCGCCATGTCCGCGACTCTCGACGGCGCCCGCGTCGCCGCGCTGATGGGCGAAGCGCGGACGGTTGCGAGCGAGGGCCGCGCCTTCGACGTCGAGACGCGCTATCTCGGCCGTGACGCCAATGAGCGCATCGAGGACGCGATGACCCGCGCCATTCTGCGCGCCTTGCGCGAGGAGCGCGGTTCGGCGCTGGCCTTTCTGCCGGGACAGGGCGAGATCATGCGCGTCGCCTCGCGGCTCGCCGAGGCGCGGCTGGAGGGCGTCGACATCGCCCCGCTATACGGCGCGCTGGATCGCGCCGAGCAGGACCGCGCCATTTCTCCCTCCCCGCCGGGGCGTCGAAAGGTGGTGCTCGCGACCTCCATTGCGGAAACCTCGCTGACCATCGAGGGGGTGCGCGTCGTCATCGACTGCGGCCTGTCGCGGGTGCAGCTTTACGAACCGGACCTCGGGCTCTCGCGGCTCGAGACGGTTCGGGCCGCGCGCGCGAGCGTCGATCAGCGCCGCGGCCGCGCGGGGCGCACGGAGCCCGGCGTCTGCTACCGCCTGTGGGACGAGCCGCAGACCGCGTCGCTGCCCGCCTTCGCGAGTCCCGAAATTCTCGCGGCCGATCTCTCCAGCCTCGCGCTCGATCTCGCCGCCTGGGGCGTGAATGATCCGGGTCAGCTCTCGTGGCTCGATCCGCCGCCGGCTCCGGCGTGGAAAGAGGCGGTGGCGCTCGATCGGGAGCTGGGCGCGCTCGACGCCGACGGGCGGCTGACGGAAGAGGGCAGGGCGCTGCGCGCGCTCCCCCTGCCGCCGCGTCTCGCGCGGATGGTGCTGGAAGCCGCGCGCCACGGCGAGGCCGAGCGGGCCGCCGACCTTGCGATGCTGCTTTCCGAGCGCGGACTCGGAGGAAACGACGCGGACCTCTCCCATCGCGCGGACCGGCTGGCGTCGGACGGCTCGAAGCGCGCGCGCGACGCGAGGCGCCTTGCGGCGAACTGGGCGCGGCAGGCGAAAGCGGCGGCCCCTGCGAACAAGCGCGCGCAGCTTTCCGACGGCGCGCTGGTCGCGCTCGCTTTTCCCGACCGCCTCGCGAAATCGCGCGGCGCGCGCGGGGAGTTCCTGATGGCCAACGGCCGCGCCGCGAGCCTTTCCGTCGAAGACCCGCTGTCGCGGGCGACCTTTCTGGCCGTGGCGGAAATCACCGGACGCGCGGCGCAGGCGCGCATTCTCGCCGCCTGCGCATTGAGCGCCGAGGAGATCGAGGCGATCGCTGGCAACCGCATCGAGACGCGCGACGAGACTGTATTCGACGCATCCAGCGCCAGTCTGCGCCGGCGCCGTTTCCGCCGCCTCGGCGCAATCCGGCTCAGCGAACAGAACCTTTCCGTCGAGGCGACCGAGGAAAGCGCGCAGGCGCTGGCGAAGGGCGCCGCCACGCTGGGTCTTTCACGATTGCCATGGACGAAGGGGCAGGCGCAGTTGCGCGACCGCGTCGCGTTCCTGCGGCGCGCGGAGGGCGAGGAGTGGCCGGACCTGAGCGACGCCGCGCTTGCCGAGAGCGTTGCGGAATGGCTCGCGCCCTGCATCATCGGCCGCGCGTCGCTCGCCGACATCACGCCCGGCGACCTCGACGCGGCGCTCGCCTATCTTCTGCCCTACGAATTGTCGCGTCGTCTCGATTCCGAGGCGCCGGCCTATTTCGAGACGCCGGCCGGCTCGCGCCACGCGCTCGACTACGCCGCGCCCAACGGGCCGCTTCTCTCCGTGCGCGTGCAGGAGCTTTACGGGCTGTCGAGCCATCCGACGCTCGCGCGCGGCCGCGCGCCGCTGACGCTCGAACTGCTGTCGCCGGCGCATCGGCCGATCCAGACGACGCGCGATCTGCCGAACTTCTGGGCGGGTTCGTGGAATGACGTGAAGAAGGAGATGAGAGGCCGTTATCCGCGTCATTTGTGGCCCGACGATCCCGCCAGCGCCGCGCCGACGACGCGCGCGAAGCCGCGCGGCTAGCCGGGCGAGAAGACGATAAACCTCGAACCGCGTCTTTGGGAGATCGCCTTAAGGGCGAGGCAAGCATTTCCTCATAGTGTGGCTCCAGCACTTCCGCCGGCCGGTTTCCGATCCGTCGGCGCCGCTTCAATTCGCAGTCGCGGGAAAGGCGCCATGCTGGGCAAGCAGCTTCAAATCTCGGTGATCGCCATTTTCGTCGCGCTTGTGATGGCCAACATGCTGAGCCATTTCGCCGCGGGAAAACATCCGCCGGCCGCCGCGCGCCCTGCGTCGCAGAAAGGCGCCGCCGCGCCCGCAGCCCCGAACCGGGTCGCATTGGCGGCCGCACGCAACGAATATCGCATCGCCGCCGACGCCATGGGACAATATTCCACCGATGCGGAGATCAACGGCGCGCGAATCTCGAACATGCTCGTAGACACGGGCGCCACCACGGTCGCGCTCTCATATGAGGACGCCTCGGCAATCGGCGTCTTTCCGGCGCCGGCCGACTATAAATATTCCGCCAATACGGCGAATGGCGTCGCCCATGTCGCGCGCGTGAAACTTCACGACGTGCGCGTCGGCAACCTCGTCGTCTACGACGTCGACGCCCTGGTCGGCGAGCGCGGCGCGCTGAATTCCAGCCTCCTCGGCATGACCTTCCTCTCGAAACTGTCACGTTTCGAGGTGGCCTCCGGGGCGCTGGTGTTGCGGCAGTAGGCCCTCAGTGGCGGCGCGCCCCGGGACTGTGCGCCGCCGAACCTGCCTTGCGTCGTCCCGGCTTGCCATGCGCGTTCGCCGCGACGCAATCACGCGCTATATGCCTTTTGCCGCCGGGAAGATTTGTCCCCGGCCTTTTCGCTGTCCGGCCACGCGCTGATTTTGCAGGCGCGGCGCGACAGTGTAAACGGTGCGTCAACCCCAGACGCCGACATATCAAGGATCCAAAATGTTCCCGACGCCTGTCCAGAATTTGGCGCCCAACACATTTGAATATGAACAGAAGCCGCTCGTGAAGCCGACCGGCTTTCGCGAATATGACGCGCGCTGGCTGTTCGGACCGGACCTCAATCTGATGGGCGTGCAGGCGCTGGGGCTCGGGCTCGGCGCGCTGCTGCACGAGATGGGCGTTGCGCCGGAGATCGTCGTCGGACACGACTACCGCAGCTATTCCGCCTCGATCAAACTGGCGCTGGTGAGCGGGCTGATGGCGGCGGGCGTGCGTGTGCGCGACATCGGGCTCGCGCTGTCGCCCATGGCCTATTTCGCGCAATTCGAACTCGATGCGCCGGCCGTCGCGATGGTGACCGCCTCGCACAACGACAACGGCTGGACGGGCGTGAAAATGGGCGCGCAGCGGCCCGTGACCTTCGGTCCCGAGGAGATGAGCCGGCTGAAGGAAATCGTGCTTTCCGGCAAGTTTCGCGAGGCGGGCGGAGGCTCCTATCATTACGTCGAGAATTTCGGCGCGCGCTATCTCGACGATCTCACGCGCCGTCCCGAGTTCTCACGCAAGATGAAGGTCGTGGCCGCCTGCGGCAACGGCACGGCAGGCGCCTTCGCGCCGCAGATGCTGGAGCGGCTGGGCTGCGAGGTGATCCCGCTCGACATCGAGCCGGATTACACTTTCCCGCGTTACAATCCCAATCCCGAAGACATGGAGATGCTGCACGCCATCGCCGACAAGGTGCGCGAGACGGGCGCAGACGTCGGGCTGGGCTTCGACGGCGACGGCGACCGTTGCGGCGTCGTGGATAATAACGGCGAGGAGATATTCGCCGACAAGATCGGCGTGATGCTCGCGCGCGATCTCTCCAGAGTCTATCCAGGCGCGAAATTCGTCGTCGACGTGAAATCCACGGGCCTCTTCGCGACCGATCCCGAACTCGTCGCGCGCAATGTGCACACCGAATATTGGAAGACGGGTCACTCCTACATCAAGCGCCGCGTGAGCGAGATGAATGCGCTCGCGGGTTTCGAGAAATCCGGCCATTTCTTCTTCAATGCGCCGATCGGCCGTGGTTACGACGACGGCCTTCTCACCGCGGTGCATGTGCTGGAAATGCTGGACCGCAATCCGACGAAGTCCATGGCGGATCTTTACAACGACCTTCCCAAGACATGGGGATCGCCGACAATGTCGCCGCATTGCGACGACGAAAAGAAATACGACGTGGTGAAAAAAGTGACGGCTCGCATCGAGGGCATGCGCGCGCGCGGCGAGCAACTGATCGGTCAGCCGATCCGCGACGTTGTCACCGTCAATGGCGTTCGCGTCACGGTCGCGGACGGCACATGGGGTCTCGTGCGCGCGTCGTCGAACAAGCCGGAACTGGTGGTCGTCGTGGAAAGCCCGGCGTCCGAAGCGCGCATGCGCGAGATGTTCGCCGCAATCGACGCCGTGCTGCGGGAAAACCCCGAGGTCGGCGCCTATAATCAGACGATCTGATTGCGGAGCCGGCGCCTCAGGGCGTCGGCGCCTGGCAATTCACGCCCGACGTCATGAAATACTGGATATGGCTCGGGACGTAGGTGTTGCGCACCGGCGCATAGCTCGTGCGCTGCATGGTCCAGGTCGGCGGCGAACCCCATTTGAAGATCTCGAAGTGGACGCCCGGCGAATAGTTGTAGACCACATCGGCGACGATGACCGGCCCCACCGTCGGATTTACGCCGTTTGTAACCGTGGTGTAGCTGGTGGGCATGCTCGTGAAGGAGACTGGCGTCGCGTCCTGCGCCGTCAGGATCTGGCAGGGGCGGGCGGTCGCGCTGTTTCTCGTCACGGTCCATGTCGTTTTCGCCTGCCATACGCCGGCGGATGGCGACGTGATGGCGACCTCGGAGATCGTCATCTTGAGATTGGCCGTCGGCAGCGGCGACATGATCGTCGTCGCCGCCGAGAACACAGCGGTGATGTCCGCCTCGGTCAGGCCGGCCTGACCGGTGTTCGATCCGCCGGTGAGTTGCTGCGCCGTCAAATCGGCGAGCGTATGAGCGACGAGATCGAGTTTCTGCGCCGCGCGCATACCGCGCGAGAGCTCCACGAGGCCGAGATAGATCATCAGCATCAGCGGGAGAACCAGCGCGAATTCAACGGCGGCGATGCCGCGATCATCCTGCGCGAGGTTGATTTTGCGAGAGGCGGTCGCCATCGTCACGGCTCCACCCGGAAGGCCGCGATTCCCATCAGCATGTTGGTCCATGCGCTGTTGTATTGCACCTGTCCGGTGCGAATCTGGCCATAGCTCTGACCCTTGAAGACGCCGCCGCCGAGAATGCCGGAGATCACCGTCATTGGATAGGCGATACGGACGATTGCGATCTGACCCGGCGCCGGCATCGCGATGACGCTGCCGCCGGCGTTGGGCGAATTGTAGAAATTGTTTCCGGTGTCGGCCGCGCCCCAGTTCGCGGGACTGCGAACGTCCACCATGATCTTGTCGCAGTCGAACATCGTCGATAGCGTGCCCGGCTTCACGACGCCCTGCGTTTTCCAGGTGCAGATGTTGTTGTCGACGAACTGCTTGTAGGTTAGGCCCGCGGCGGTGCTGTGCGTGAGCACCGCGCGGCTCGCGGTTTCGGTCGCCATCTGCAATTGCGCGGTTCTGAAGTAGATCGTGCCGGTCTCGAAGATTGCGCCGATCAAGCCCAGGAAGGGAACGGCGATCATCGCGAATTCCACCGCCGTCGTGCCCTCGCGATCGGCGATGAATCCATTACGGGGGAGAAGGGCGTCGATCTTTTGGAATAGCCGGGATTTCAATCGGCCAGCAAATCTCATGGTCATGTCCCGCACAGCGAATGAATGGAGCGAGGCTCCACCTTGGCTATTGCAGACAAACTGCAGGCGATTGGTTGATGGCTCGTTACCGAAAGCTTCGATATCGCGCTGTCAGGCTTCGCACGGCGACTCTTGGTTACTGACGGGAAATGCTCCTTACCGGCGCGTTGACGTCGCGGCGCCGTCATGCGCCTTCACCGCGTCGATGGTCTGGCTCATGTATTGAGAATCATCGGCGAGATCGACGGCCTTCGCGCATCTCGGATTGCAGGAGTAGGACTCCCGATGCATTCCGCGCTGCACGACGAGCTTGTCTTCCGCTGGCGCCACAGTGACGATGGACTCGCCGACTTGCGCCCCCGTGCGGTCGAGCACGATCAGATTGGTCGTGCCGAAGCTCTTTCCAGTAATCACCATCAGCTGACTATTGCGCAGCATGGTCACGTCGGCGACGAGCGGGTTGCCGATGACGAGCGTCTGCGCGCCGGGAGGAATCCTGACGATCCGCGCATAATCGAGTTCGACGCGAATCGGACGCTCCTTTGCGCTCGCGTCCGTCGCCATGGATTCGAGGCCGAAGACGCCGAAGGCCAGAAGCAGGGCCCCGCGAAAGAAAGACGGAACGAGTGTCATGCGGTTCACCGTGCGGCGCTGTCGCGTGGCGCCGACGGCGCTTTTCGCGAGCTCGTAATTGGTCACGCGCCCTTCGACGGACTGACGATCGGGCGGCCGCCTGATGCGCAACTGAAGCGTTGCCGTGCGGCGTGAGCGAATAAAGCAGCTAATGGTGAATGAATACTGAAAGGACCACGAGGGTGGCGCGGGCCCCGCCGTCCGTCGACGGCGGACAGCTGCAGAAGGTCGAACGTATACAAGTATTTCTCTTATATAAGAACGTCCGCGCACGATCGATGACATGCCGTCGGCGCGACGGATTCATGCCTTGCCCGGCACAACTTTCCGTATATTGGCGCGAGGGGATTCGTCAGCCTTTTGTTTCGTTACCGACATTGCCCTCGTCCGATCAACCAGTTTGAAAGGTTCAAAGGCTAAGTTCACGTTGTTCGGGCGGCGCCGTAATGTTTCAAGGGCGCGGTTCGATGGAGTGAAATTGAATCTCGGAGCAGCAAAATGAACAAGATTTTCTCGCGTTTCGTGAAGGACGAGTCCGGCGCCACCGCGATTGAATACGGCCTGATCGCCTCTCTGATCGGCGTTGCGATCATCGCTGGCGTCCGCGCTCTCGGCACGAACCTGTCGGGCACCTTCGCCAAGGTTTCGGGCAACCTCGCCTGATCCCGACGACGCGAATATTATAGCCGCGGCGGCCCCGGAAACGGGGCCGCTGACTTTTTTCAACGGTCTCTCTACGGGACGAAAGCTTAACCGTAGTTCAATCATTCGAACGTAATTTTCTCATGGGACGCAGCGAAGCCTCGCGACGTCCGTTTCGATGTCGAACAGGATCGCCCCATGATCGAGGCTCTGGCGCTTATCGTCTTTCCGACCATGATGGTCTTCGCCGCCTTCTCCGATCTTTTCACGATGACGATACCCAATCGGGTCTCCGCCCTTCTGGTGCTCGTCTATTTCGCGCTGGCGGTCTATCTGCCCATTCCCTTGCAGACCTTCGGGCTGCATGTTTCCTGCGGGCTCGCGATGCTGGCGCTAACTTTCGTCCTGTTCCAGTTCGGCTGGGTCGGCGGCGGAGACGCGAAGCTCGCCTCGGCGACCGCGCTCTGGCTCGGCTGGGAGCATCTTCTCGATTACGGCCTCGTGGCGTCGATCGCGGGCGGCGTGCTGACGGTCATCATCATAGAACTGCGCCGGCATGATCTGCCGCGCAGGGTGCTGTCCGTCGCCTTCATCGCGCGCCTGGCCGAGAAGACCAATGGCGTGCCCTATGGCATCGCGCTCGCCGTCGCGGGGCTCCTCGTCTACCCGCAGACCGGCCTCTTCCTGAAGCTCGGCGGCCTCTGATAGCCGGCCGGTCGGGCGCGAGAGACCTTGATGATCGCGCCCCGCAGGCGCCGGCAAATTGACGGAAAGAGCCGCGCGGATACGCCCGTTTTTGCGGGGAGGGGCCATCCATGCGCCCCCGAAGGCTTTAAATATCAACGTTCTTGAATAAAAGTACACATTCGTGAAATGTCGACGTTTTGTAACATCTGATTAACCCTAATTTGACGTTTATCCGGTTCAATCGTGCCAACCTAGAACTTGGCGGTTGGAAGATTCACGATGAACAAGGCACAGATCGCAGTCCTGGCAGTCGCCGTCGCCGCGGGCGGCGGCGCGTTCATGATGATGAACAGCTCCAGCCCGCCGCCGCAGGCGCCTGTCGTGGTCGCGCCGCCGCCGATGAACACCGAGCAGGTTCTGGTCGCGACGCGTGATCTGACCTACGGCACGGAAATCGTCGATCAGGACATGGCCTGGGTCGAGTGGCCCAAGACGTCGGTTCCCGTGGGATCGCTAACGAAGACCGAGTCCCCGAATGCGCAGGAGGAAGTCAAATCCTCCTACGTGCGCATCCCCATCGCCGGCGGCGAGCCGATTCGCAAGGATCGTCTGATCAAGGGCGTCACCGCCGGCCTCATGTCGACGATGCTGTCGCCCGGCAAGCGCGCCATCGCCATCGACGTCACGCTGAACAATACGGCCGGCGGCTTCATCCTGCCCAATGACCGCGTCGACGTGCTGCGCACCTATCGCGACACGGAAGCGACGAAGGATCTCGGGCACGAAGTCTACAACTCGGAGGTCGTGCTTTCGAACGTGCGCGTTCTCGCGATGGGTCAGACCATCGAGAAAAAGGGCGCCGAGCCCGTCGTGACCGGCTCCACCGCGACGCTCGAACTCGATCCGCGCCAAGCCGAACTCGTCGTCCTCGCGCAGCGCACCGGGCAGCTGGTGCTTTCGCTCCGCCCGATCACCGACGCCATCAACAAGGACGCCGCCGCCGAGGCGCCGGCTGATCCCGGTAGCGACGACAGTCTCACGGTCGTGCGGCACGGCGTCGCCGCGAATCTGCGCACGAAATGATCGCCGTCATGAACTCCCTACTTCCTGAAACCACGAAATTGCGAGGAGCGTCGCGCATGAGCCGCTTGATGCAGAATGTGATCGGCGCCGTCTGGGCGACGGTGGCGGTCGCGACCGCGACCGGGATCGCGCCGGCCCATGCGCAGGGCCCCGGCGTGGGCGTCGAGTCGGGCGACAATGCGATGCTGGCGCGTCGCATCTCGATGGGCGTTGGCAAGTCGATCATCGTCGATCTGCCGCGCGACGCAACGGAAGTCGTCGTCGGCAATCCGAAAGTCGCCGACGCGATCGTGCGCTCTGCGCGCAAGCTTTACATCATGGGCATGGACGCCGGGCAGACGACGATCTTCGCCGTCGACTCGAGCGGGCGCCAGGTCGCCAATCTGGAAATCAGCATCGGCCGCGACGTCGGCGAACTGGCCCCGCTGCTGAAAGCGGCGCTGCCGAAGTCGAATATCACCGCGCGCACCGTGAACGACATCATCATCCTTACCGGCACGGTCTCGTCCGCCGGCGAGGCGTTGCGCGCGGTGGACATCGCAAAGGGCTTCGCCTCGCGCGCCATGGGCGGCGGCGCGGGCGGCGGCGGCGGAGTCGCAGGCCAGGCCTCGAATTCGCAGGTCGGCGGCGTCGGCGGCTCGGCCGATGGCAACGTCATCAATGCGCTGACCATCCGCGGCGAAGAGCAGGTGATGCTGAAGGTCACCGTCGCCGAAGTCGAACGCAAGGTCATCAAGCAGCTCGGCTTCTCCGCGCAGGCGGGCGGCGAGACGATCTTGAACGGCTCGTGGGGAAAACTCGTCCAGGAGAATCCATTCGCGATCAACCCGACGATGTCGAACAGCGCGTTGATCATCAATGGGCCGAACAACACCAACGCCACTCTCAAGGCGTTCGAGCGCTACGGCGTTTCGCGCATCCTCGCCGAGCCGACGGTGACGGCTGTCTCCGGGGAGGCCGCAAAGATGCTCGTCGGTGGCGAAATCGCCGTTCCGGGCTCCGGCTCCTGTACTTTCTTCACCAATGGCGGCGGCCAGCCCATCTGTTCGCCGGGCATCACCTTCAAATCCTATGGCGTGTCGCTGAATTTCGTTCCGATCGTCCTCTCCGAAGGCCGCATTCATCTGCATCTCGCGGCGGAAGTGACCGAGGTCGATCTGCAAAACACATTCACTTACGCCAACGTCGCCGTTCCTGGCTTCAAGACCCGCAAGAACGAAACCTCGGTGGAGTTGCCGTCGGGCGGCTCGATCGCCACAGCGGGTTTGCTGACGCAAAAATCCTCGCAGGCGATTTCCGGTTTGCCGGGCCTGCTCAATCTGCCGATCCTCGGCGCGCTGTTCCGCTCGCGCGACTATCTGCGCAACGAGACCGAGCTGCTCGTCATCGTCACGCCCTACATCGTGCGGCCGCTGAGCGCGCAGGACGTGTCGCGTCCGGATGACGGCTTCGCCGATGCGAGCGATCCGCAAGGCTGGTTGCTGGGTCGCGTCAACCGCATCTATTCGACGCGCAACAATCCGCAGCTCATGCAGAACTTCAAGGGCCGTATCGGCTTCATTCACGACTAGGCTCCACGGCCGCGAGGGATGACGAATATGTCGACCAATTTGGAAATCGCGAAGACGCAAGCCGGCGGCTTTGCAAGATCAGCGAAGACGCGACGGGCGTTGCGCGCCGGCAAAGTTCTGGCGTTGCTGCTGACGGCGCCGCTCGGCGCCTGCGGCGTCAACCGCGTATTGCCGCCGCCGGTGGCGCCTTATGATTATCATGACCGCCATCCTGTCGTTCTGGCCGAGGCGCCGCATGTGATCGATCTCTTCCCGTCGGTCGTTCACGGCGGAGTCGATTACACGACTGAAGGGCGTATCAAGGAATTCGTCGAGCACTATCGCGAGTTCGGCCACGGTCAGGTCACGCTGCTGACGCCAGTCGGCGCGCCCTATTCGGCGGCCGGCGTCTCCGCGGTTCGGCGCGCTTTGGCCGCGGCCGGACTGAGAGGCAATATTCTCGTCGGAACCTATCCGGTGACGGACCCGCATCTTGCCGCGCCGATCCGGCTGTCGTTCCAGTCGCTCAAGGCGAAAGTCTCGGGCCGCTGCGGCGAATGGCCGACGGATCTCGCCTCCGGCACGTCGCTGCAAGGCTGGGAAAACCAGAGTTACTGGAATTTCGGCTGCGCCTCGCAACAGACGCTCTCGGCGCAGGTCGCCGATCCCCGCGATCTCGCCGTGCCACGCGGAGAGACCGCCAGCGACATCGAAATGCGCATGCGCGCCATCAACCGCGTGCGTCGAGGCGAGGATCCGACGACGCAGTGGAGACTCAAGCCGTCCTCTATCAGCAATGTGGGAGGCCAGTAATGGTCGATACGTCAGTCGAGCGCCAGGTGACGCCCAGCGAAAGCGCGACGCAGATTGCGCCGGTACCGAGGATCTCGATCCAGGCGTTCTGCGAGTCTCAGGACGTCGCGAAGGTCATCGAGAATGCGGCCCAGGATCGCCGCATGAGCAAGGCGCATGTGAAGGTGCACATGGGCGGCGTGCTCGCGGCCGTCGAGGCCTATCGCTCGGCGCCCACGCCCAATCTCATCGTTCTCGAGACGTTCTCCGATCGGATCACGCTCATCGAGCAGCTCGAATCTCTCGCGGAGTTTTGCGACGCCGGCACGAAAGTGATGGTCGTCGGTCATGAGAACGACATTGCGCTTTACCGTGAGCTGACGTCGCGCGGCGTAAGCGACTATGTCGTCGCTCCTTTCGATATTCTCAGCTTCATCGGTCAGGTGTCGCTTCTCTACAATGGCTCCAGCTCGGAAGCGCTCGGCCGCATGATTGCGGTCGTCGGCGCCAAGGGCGGCGTAGGGGCCTCGACCATCGCGCATAATCTCGCATGGTCTGTCTCGCGCCTGCTCGAATATCAGACAGTGATCGTCGATCTCGATCTTCCCTTTGGAACGGCGGGCCTCGACTTCAATCAGGATCCTCCGCAAGGCGTCGCCGACGCCGTATTTTCGCCGGAGCGGCTGGATTCGAATTTCGTCGACAGGCTGCTGTCGAAATGCAGCGACACGCTGAGCCTCCTCGCTGCGCCTGCGACGGTCGATCGTCTCTACGACCTTCCCGAACAGGCGTTCGACGCGACGCTCGACATTCTGCGCTCGACGACGCCGGCCATCATTCTCGACGTGCCGCATCAGTGGAGCGCCTGGACGCGACGCGTTCTCGTGGCCGCCGACGAAGTGGTCGTCGTGGCGTCGCCCGACCTCGCAAATCTTCGCAATACGAGAACCGTCGTGGATGTGCTGCGTTCCGCGCGCGTCAACGATCGCCCGCCGCGCGTCATCCTCAACAATGTCGGCGTCCCCCGTCGCCCGGAGATTTCGCTTACCGAATTCACCAAGGCGATCGAGATCGATCCGGTCGCCATCGTTCCCTTCGAGCCCAAGCTTTTCGGCACGGCTGCGAACAATGGGCAGATGCTGGCGGAGGTGGAGGCCGGCTCCAAAATCGTCGAGATGCTCGACGACGTCGCCCGTTCATTGATGGGCAAGGCGGCCGGCCGCCGCGCGAAGAAGACGCTGTTGTCGCCGTTGCTGCAACGCCTGTCGCGCAAGAAGGCGAGCTGACGCGAGCGGCTATCGATGGAATGACGCAAGGATAATCGGCAATGTTCGGAAAGCGTACGAATGTCGGCGAAGCGGCGGCGAAGCCGCGAGGGCCAACCGCTCCGACGACGACGTCGGTGAAGCCTCAATTGCCGCTGGTCTCGGGGCCGGCGGCGATCGAACCCGCATCGACATCGGCGCCGCCCGCACCGGAACAGAAGAAGTCCGAAGAATATTACGTCACGAAAAGCGTCATCTTCGGCGCATTGATCGAGGCCATCGACCTCGCGCAGCTCTCCAAGCTCGATCCGGAGAACGCGCGCGAGGAAATCCGCGACATCGTCAACGAGATCATCGCGATCAAGAATGTCGTGATGTCGATCGCCGAGCAGGAGGAGCTGCTCGACGACATCTGCAACGACGTGCTCGGCTATGGACCGCTCGAGCCGCTGCTTGCGCGCGACGACATTGCGGACATCATGGTGAATGGCGCCTTCAAGACCTATATCGAAGTCGGCGGCAAGATTCAGCTGACGAATATTCGTTTCCGCGACAATTCGCAGTTGATGAACATTTGTCAGCGCATCGTCTCGCAAGTCGGCCGCCGCGTCGACGAATCCTCGCCGATCTGCGACGCGCGTCTGCTCGACGGCTCCCGCGTCAACGTCATCGCGCCGCCGCTGGCCATCGACGGGCCCGCGCTCACGATCCGTAAATTCAAGAAGGACAAGCTGACGCTCGACCAGCTGATGCGTTTCGGGGCCATCTCGCCGGAAGGCGGCGAGGTGCTGAAGATCATCGGCCGCGTGCGCTGCAACGTCCTGATCTCGGGCGGAACAGGTTCGGGCAAGACGACTCTGCTAAACTGTTTGACGAACTATATCGAGGGCGACGAGCGCGTGATCACCTGCGAGGACGCCGCCGAGCTGCAACTCCAGCAGCCGCATGTGGTGCGCCTCGAAACGCGCCCGCCGAACCTCGAAGGGCACGGGGCCGTCACCATGCGCGATCTTGTCAAGAACTGTCTGCGCATGCGTCCTGAACGCATCATCGTCGGCGAGGTTCGCGGACCGGAAGCCTTCGACCTTCTGCAAGCGATGAATACGGGTCACGACGGCTCGATGGGCACGCTGCACGCCAACTCGCCGCGCGAGGCGCTGGGTCGTCTCGAGTCCATGATTACCATGGGCGGTTTCTCGCTTCCCGCCAAAACCATTCGTGACATGATCGTCTCGTCTATCGACGTCATCATTCAGGCGGCGCGTTTGCGCGATGGCTCCCGCCGCATCACCCACATCACCGAGGTCATGGGTCTCGAAGGCGACGTCGTCACCATGCAGGATCTCTTCGTGTACGAAATCCTCGGCGAAGACGCCAATGGCAAGATCATTGGCCGGCATCGTTCGACCGGAATCGGCCGTCCCAGATTTTGGGAGCGCGCGCGTTACTATGGTGAAGACGAACGCCTTGCCGCAGCGCTCGACGCTTCGGAAGTGCGTGACGAGAACTAAACTCACGAGGGGATCGCCATGGAGCGGCAGATTGCGGTTGTCGTCCTGATTGTGCTCGCCGTCGCGGGTGTGATGTACGCCTTCGTCTATCCCTATCTTTCGGGCGAGATCAAAGCGCAAAAGCGCACGGCCGCGCTGACTTCTGGCAGAAGCGAGCGCGGCGCCGTCGCGGGGAGGGGAACAGTCGATCCCGCGAAGCGCCGCAAGATGATTGCCGAAAGCCTGAAGGAGGTTGAGAACCAGAACAAGAAGAAAAAGCTCACGCTCGAACAGCGCATCATGCAGGCGGGCCTCACCTGGACGCCGCAGGTTTTTCTCATCGGTTCTGTCGCGTTCGGTCTGCTTGTCGCCTTTTTCCTGTTCGTGGTGAATGGCGACATCATGGTGGTGATTGGCGGGGCTGCGGTTGGGATTTTCGGCCTGCCCAACTGGCTGCTGTCGTTTCTGCGCAAGCGCCGCATATCGAAATTCATCGAGGAGTTTCCAGGCTCCATCGATGTAATCATTCGCGGCGTGAAGGCGGGCTTGCCGGTGGCGGATTGCTTTCGCGTGATCGCGAGCGAAGGGCAGGAGCCGGTTCGCGGCGAGTTCCGACGTATCATCGAGTCCCAGGCGATCGGACTTTCTGTCGGCGAGGCGGTGGAGCGTTTCGCCGAGCGCGTGCCGGTGCCGGAAGCCTCCTTTTTCTCCATCGTGATCAATATTCAGCAGAAGTCGGGCGGCAATCTGTCGGAAGCGCTCGGCAATCTTTCGCGCGTGCTGCGTGATCGCAAGAAAATGAAGGGGAAGGTGAAGGCGATGTCGTCAGAGGCCAAGGCGTCAGCGGGCATTATCGGCAGTCTGCCGTTCCTTGTCGGCGGGGCCGTCTATCTCACGACGCCTTCGTACATGATGGTGCTCTTCACCACCAACATCGGAAAAATCATCATCGCCTGCGGATTGCTGTGGATGGCGATCGGCGTCTTCATCATGCGCAAGATGATCAACTTTGATATCTGACGCGGAGCAGATCGGCACAATCGCGAGAGCGGGCGGCGAGAGGCGAGACGGATGAATGAGATTATCGAAAAATTGGCCGACGGTCGATTCATCGTCAGCATACTGACGGCGATCGCGGTTATTGCGACGATCCTGACGATCGCCATGCCGCTGCTCAACACGGACACTCTGTCGCGGCGAATGAAAAGTGTTTCGAGCGAGCGCGAGCGCATTCGTCAGCGCGAACGCGCGCTGGCGAAAACGCAGGGCAAGGCGCTTCGTCAGGAGCCGAAATTCTATATGAAGAATGTCGTCGACAGGTTCTCCCTGTCGAAATGGCTCAATACTGATGACGCGAAGCTGAAGCTTGCGTCCGCCGGTTTTCGCGGGCCGCAGGCGGAAGTGGCCTTTCTGTTCTTTCGTCTCGTGACGCCGATCGCCTTTCTGTTTTTTGCGCTTTTCTACCTTTACTTCCTCGACGATTCCGACATGAGCAGCCTGCTCAAGACGATGATCGTCATCGGCGCCACCTATCTCGGCGTGAAGGCTCCGGAGCTGTTCATCAGCAACACCATCACCAACAGGCAGACGTCGATGCGCCGCGCTTTTCCGGATGCGCTCGATCTGATGCTGATTTGCGTCGAATCCGGCATGTCGATCGAGCATGCCTTCCGCAAGGTCGGTTCTGAAATCGGCGTGCAGTCGATTCCGCTGGCCGAGGAATTTGCGCTCGCCACGGCCGAACTCTCCTATCTTCCCGACCGGCGCACGGCCTATCTCAATCTCGCCGCGCGCACGGGCCTCGAGTCGGTGAAGCAGATTTCGACCGTGCTCATTCAGGCGGAAAAATACGGCACGCCGCTCGGTCAGGCGTTGCGCATCACCGCGCAGGAAAGCCGCGACATGCGCATGATGGAAGCGGAGAAGAAAGCCGCCGCCCTGCCGCCGAAGCTGACGGTTCCGATGATTGTCTTCTTCCTGCCGGTGCTGATGGTCGTCGTGCTGTCGCCGGCGGCGATCCAGGTGATGCAGTCGGCGTCCTGATTGTGATCGGGGGGCGCTCGACAAGTCGGGCGCCTTCGGTCATGAGAAGGCATGATGCAGAAGATCATCCAGGATGTTCGCGCCTGCCTGCAATTTTATTCGCGCCTGCCGGTCACGGGTGCGAATGACGCGCATAACGCGCCCGATTTTTCGCGCGTCGGCTGGGCGGCGCCGATCGCTGGCGCAATCATCGGCGGCATTGGCGGCGCGGTAATACTCGTTGCGCAGCCGTTGCATCTCCCGACTACCGTTACAGCGGCCTGCGCTGTGGCAGCCCTCGCACTCACGACCGGCGCGTTGCATGAGGATGGCCTCGCCGATCTCGCAGACGGTTTCGGCGGCGGCAAGGATCGCGAAGCAAAGCTCGCCATCATGCGCGACAGCCGGCTCGGCTCCTATGGGGGTCTTGCGCTGTGTCTTTCGACGATGCTTCGGGTTTTTGCGCTGGCGGCGATCATCGAACGCGGCGCGGTGCTCGCATTCTTTGCGCTTCTGGCCGCGGGCGCGTTTTCGCGCACGGCGGGATTGGCGCCGATGCTTGTCGCGGCGCCCGCACGCGCAGACGGGGCGGGGGCGTCTTCAGCGCCTCCGTCGTCCGATATGATCCGGCGGGCCTTCGTCGTGGCGGCAGCGCTGGCGCTATGCCCTCTGGCTGCGGGCGCGTCTGTCGCGCAAATCGTCGCCTCTCAACTAGCTGCGATTATTGTCACGGTCGCGCTCACGAAATTGGCGCAGCGTCAGATCGGCGGTTTTACGGGAGACGTGCTCGGCGCCGCGCAGCAGGTGTCGGAAATCGCAATTTTGGTCGCTTTGTCCGCGCGCTGACGCCCGCGCGTCACGACGCCGGCGCGGGCTCGCTCATGCGCGCCATCGCGGCGCGCACCTCGCCGACCGCGTCGAGTAGAACCTCGACGCCCGCGCCGGGCCTGACCGCTTCGAGCGCGAGGCGCCTGCGATAGGATCGGGCGCCCGGCAACCCTGCGAACAGCCCGAGCAAATGCCGCGTGATGGACGACAGTCTTTCGCCCTTGCTCAGTTCACGCTCGATGTAGGGGAGGAACGCCTCCACCGCCTGAAAGCAATCTGCGAGCGGCGAGGGCGCGTCGAACAGCTCGGCATCGACTTGCAGCAGCAGCGCGGGGTCATGGTAGGCGGCGCGGCCAACCATCACGCCATCGACTTCCGTTAGTTGCTCGCGCATTTGGGCGAGGGTCGCGATGCCGCCGTTGATGGCGATGGGCGTCGCGGGCAGCGCGCGCTTGAGGCGGTGCACGAGCGCATAGTCGAGGGGCGGAATGTCGCGGTTCTCCTTCGGCGACAGGCCTTGGAGCCACGCCTTGCGCGCATGGACGATCAACCCATCCACGCCAGCCTCGACGCATCGCTCCGCAATGTCGAACAGGGCGCGTTCGGGCTCCTGATCGTCGACGCCGATGCGGCATTTCACGGTGACGGGCAGGGCGACAGCGTCCTTCATCGCCTTCACGCAGTCGGCGACGAGCGCCGGACGCTGCATGAGGCATGCGCCGAAAGCGCCGTTCTGCACGCGGTCGGACGGGCAGCCGACATTGAGATTGACCTCGGCATAGCCGAATTCCTCGACGATCCGCGCGGCGCGGCCGAGATCGGCGGGCTCGGACCCGCCAAGCTGAAAGGCGACCGGGTGCTCGAAGGCGTCGAAGCCCATCAGTCGCAGGCGGTCGCCGTGGATGACGGCGCCGGTGGTGAGCATCTCTGTGTAAAGCCGCGCGCGCCGCGACAGCAGACGATGGAAATAGCGGCAATGCCGATCGGTCCAATCCATCATGGGCGCGACGGAAAAGCGTATGTCTTCGGGGCGTATCATCGGGAATTGGGGCTCTCGTGGCGCTCTTGCCTTTGCTGGCAACGTGCCGTACGAACCCCGTAAAATGCAAGCAAATCATGCGCCGTGCGCCGGGGATCGGGATGACGCCGAAGGAAAAAATCGACGCATTTCTGCGCGCCGAGCTCGACAAGGAGCAGGCGCTGACCGATCCGCGCGTGAGGTTTCTGGCGGGCAAGGCGCGCGAACTCTACTGGACGCTGTCGCGGCTGGTTGGGCTGAGCTGCCTGCATGACGGGCGTTGGCGCAGGCCGGGGCAGGCGGAGGCCGAGAGCCTGCGGCCCGTGCTCGATGGCGATATTCCGGCGCCGCCCGAACAGGGTCGGCTTCTCATCGATGTGACGGCGACGCATCGTTACCGCAAGCACACTGGCGTTCAACGCGTGGTGCGGGAGATCGCGCGCGCCTGCGTCGAAAGCGGAAGCGGGCTGCCGGTGTTCATCGAAGACGGGCGCCTCTACTCTCATTTCAGACATCAGCGATTGCCCGACGAAGTCATGATGGGCGCGGGAGACAAGCTCCTGCTGCTCGACTCGGGTTGGGGATTTTTCGACGAATATCCGCCGCTCATGGAAAATGCACGCGTGGCGGGCGCGCGTGTCGTCGGCTGTCTCTATGACATCATTCCCCTGCTTTATCCGAACGCGGCCGAGTCGGCGAATGGTCGATCCTTCGCGGTCTGGTTCGAGACCGTGCTGATGAAATGCGATGCGCTGATGTGCATCTCAAAAAGCGTTGCCGATGATCTTGTCGGTCATTTGCGGGATACGGGCCGGGAGGCGCCTGCAAATATGCAAATCGGCTGGTGGCCGCTCGGCGCGGATTTTCGCGCGCCGCCGGATGCGACGCCATCGGCGCGGGCCCGCGAAATCACGGCGTCGCCGACGCCATATTTCATGAGCGTCGGCACGCTGGAGCCGCGTAAGGCCTATCCTGTGGCGCTCGCGGCCTTCGAGAAATTATGGGCCGACGGTCGCGACCTGCGTTATGTGATCGTCGGCAGGCCGGGATGGAACACTCGCGCCTTGCAGCGTCGCATACGCAGGCATGCGGAATATGGGCGCCGCCTCATCTGGCTCGACAATGCGAGCGACGCGGATCTGTTTCATCTTTATCGCCATGCGCGCGCTCTCGTCTTTCCTTCCTTCGCGGAGGGATTCGGCATGCCACTCGTCGAGGCTGCGCATCATGGCGCGAGGGTGATTGCTAGCGACATTCCTGTCTTCCGCGAAATTGGCGGCGATCACGTGACCTACTTTCCGCTGCTCGACGCTGCGGCGCTTGCGGAGCGGATCGGGGAGGCGCAGGCGGTCGCGAACGCCGTGCAACCGACAAAAGTCGCCAACTGGCGCGAGTCGGCCGCAATACTTGCAGATATTGTTCGCAACGCAAAATATCAGATCGACGCCGCCACATTGCAAAACGCCATGCGCGCCCCCGCATCCGAACTCAATTGACGAAAGAGCCCGTCGCGCGGCCGCAGGCGTGCAGATTGCTTCCGTTCCTTCTCTCCATTAATCTTTTTATCGAAGCAAATGGCCGATCGGGCCAGGGGAACGGTTTGGGAATGAGGGCGGCGCGCTTATGAAGCCAACACTATCCATAAGCATTCCGATCTATAATTTCGCCAAATTCGTTCCGGAGACGCTCGACTCCATTCTCGGGCAGGATGGCGCGAGCAAGGTCGAGATCGTCATTCTCGACGGCGCGTCGACCGACAACACCGCCGAGGTCATCGAAGGATACAGAGCCCGCCACGGCGCCATAAGATACGTCCGCATGCCGCAGAAGGGCGGCATCGATCGCGACATGGCGCATTCCGTGACGCATGCGACGGGAGATTACGTCTGGCTCTTCAGCGGCGACGACTGGATGTTGCCCGGCGCGCTGTCCAAGGCGCTGGAACAAATCAAAAGCGGCGATGATCTTTATCTCACGCGGCACATGGAATGGATCGACGACCGTTCGGAATGGATCGAATGGCCGACCGTCAATGTTGCGACAGACACCGTTTTCCATCTTTCGGACCCGGCTCAGCGCCGCGACTATTTCAGCAAGGCCGTGAATACGGAAGCCTTCTTCAGCTTCATCGGCGGGCTGATCGTGAAGCGGGCGACATGGGAGCGCGTGCCGCTGAACGAGAATTTCGTCGGGGGCTGCTGGGCGCATGCGGCGCGGCTGTGCGAGCTCATGTCCGGCGGGCTTACTGTAAAGACGCTGACGGAGCCCTATCTGAAGCGCCGTCCCGACAATGACTCATTCGCCAATCGTGGGCTGGTGAATCGCTTCCGCATCGCCATCGACGGTTATCACCAGATTGCGGACGAGATTTTCGGCCACGACAGTTTTGAAGCGCTGCAAATGCGCCGCGCCGTGCGCAGCGAGTATCATCCGCTGGTGATGTTGCTCGGCAAATATCTCTGCGCCATCGATCCCGAGCATGAGGACAGGAAGCTCATGGATCGCCTTCTGCGCAAGACCTATTGCGATCGCTCGATGGAGGCGCTGCGCACGCGGATCAGCTATGCGCTGATGACGCCCGCGCGTTTTCGCCGCCAGCAACCCGAGCTGTGCCGGAAATTCGACCGGTTGAAGGCGGAGCTTCGTGGACAGGCAGGCGCCTGAGCGCCTCACAGTCCAAGCATCGACCTGATGCGGGCCCACAGCGATCGCTGCGCCTCTAGGGCTTTCATCTCGACATAGACGTCATTGGGTTCGAGGCGCTTCCATAGCCCGTAGCCGCGGCTGCGCATGTAGTCGACATACTCATCCTTCTTGAAGAGATTCTCGAGGATGATGACGCGGGGCTGAAATTTCTCGATCGAGAAGCCGCGCATGACGCTGAGCTCCCAGCCTTCGACATCGACGGCGACAATGTCGACCGTTTTCACGTCCGGCTCATGCTCGGCGAGGATCGTGTCGAGGCGGCGGACCTTCACCGGAATCTTGCGGACCTGCGTGTTGTTCTTCACCGTATCGTAAAGCTCGGAAAATTCGTTCTGGATTCCGAGCGAGGAGAAGGACTCGAAGGAAACATTGCCGCCCTGATATTCGGCCCCTTTCGAGTCGACGACGAAGAATTCCACGTCGTCGAGATCTGCGTCGCTGCAGGCGTATTCATGAACTTCGTAGCCGAGGTCGCGATGCAGCTTGCAAAATTCGGGATTGGGCTCGACGGAGATCACTTTCCATCCGAGCTTGCGAAAGCTCGCGCTCACGGAAAGATAGTCCGGTCGCGCCGCGCCGATTTCGACGAAGACGCCCGGCTCCTTCTTGTCCTTGAAAAATGTTTCGCGGACCTCCCGGTCGACGTCCATCTCGGCGGCCATGGCCTTCTACTCCGGTAATCTAGTTTTTCGAGAACCAGCGCTTGATGGCTGACATTGGTCTGATCGTCGTCATCTTGTCCGCCGCGGCGGCCTTCTTGCCGCCGCGCTGAGCGTCTGCGAGCATCTCGCGCCAGACGGGCGTGACATTGGCGCGACGCACGGACGCCGCGTCGAGCTTGCGGAAGACGAAGCCGGCGAAACCATATTGCGAACCTTCATATTCGAAATCCTCGACGCCTTCCGCCCAGCGGGGAGGATCGACGAGGACGCAGTCGCCGATCGCCGGCATCAGGCGGTCGCAGATGTCGCGGGTCGTGTAGAGGCGGAAGTCGACGATCGGCTTGTTGGCGCCGGGCTTCCATTTTTCCGCGAAATCGACGGTAAGCACCGCCAGGCCGCCGGGGCGCAAAAATTCGCTGATGATGCGCACGAACTGCTCGTCGTCGGCGACATGCTCGAGCACCGAGACGCTCACGACGAGATCGTAGGAGCCAAGCTGCGCCTTCGGCGAGACGTAGAAGTCCTGCAGCGTCATGCCGTTGACGTTGGGGTCGATCTCGTCGATGCGATAACCCATGTTGCGCAGGGATTCGACGGCGGTGTCCTCGAAGGAGCCGGCTGCGAGGATGCGGGCGTTGGGATGGTCGGCGAGAAAACGCTTGCAGACGTCGAGCCCGAAAGCCTGCTGGATATTCGCGCGCTCGATCTTTCGCGCGATCATTTCCGGCGCGTATCTGGCGAGATCCGCCAGCGCTTCGGTGTAGGCGGCGCGCGAGCGATCGTCGAGGATCTTGTTATAGCCTCGTCCATCCGGCGTCGTACGCGCCGCTTTCGTCGAACCTATCGCTTCGAGGATAGAGAGGTTCCACTCTTTCGCGGCCGCCTCCGGCAGCGCTTCGGCGCGCGCTGCGTCGAGCATCCTGGTGTCGCCCGCTGCGATGTCGGCGAGCTTGCGATCCTCGATGAACACCGATGGATTCAGATGGAACAGATTGCGGAACATCGACGTTCGCGTGAGCGCGAAGGGCCTGCCTGACGCCAGCGCGAAATCCACGCAGCTCGAGATGCCGGTCGAAGGAGAGTCTTCGTAGAGGAATGCGTTGATCGTGTTCTCGCCGAGGAATTTGACGATGTCGGCGTTGCTCCAGAAATGATGCGTGATTTCAAGTTCGACGCCGGGCTTGGTGATGGCGGTGCGGCACTTGTCGACCACCGCCTTCATCATGGTGTCGGGAAGGAGCGACGGATCGTCGTGAACCGGCATGTTGATGCGGATTCTGGCGCGATCGAATTCGGCGTTCACCATTGCGCAGAGCCGGTCGAATCCCTTGGTCGGCGTCGCAAAGCCGAAGGAGCCGACCGTGAAGATTTCCGGCGGCGCCGGCGGCGTCGCGGGATTGACGGGCAGGAAACGCGGCGCGCGAAGGATACGCGGATTGCGCGCGACGAGCGTGGGATCGAGACAGATGAGGAAATCGAAGGGCGCGGGATCGGCCGCGTCCGCGATCTCCTGGCTCACCTGATGCAGCAGGCCGAAGAGCGGCGCATTGCCCAGCTCCCTCACCGGCGCGCCGGCCAGCCAGGGCATGGTGTAGGGGTGATGATTGAAGAGGATCGCGTCCGGCCCCATTTTGGCGACGACGGCCTTCAATTCATCGAAGCTCGAACATTCGCAATAGGACCACGCGATTTCCTTCGCCCGCGACAACGTCTCGAACAGATTGCGTCCGAACTGGAATACGCCGCAATGTTCGCCCTTGTGGGATACGATTAGGCCGCGTGTCATGAGGTTCTTTCTGTTCCTGGCTGCGTGAGCGCTGGGGCTCAGACGATCTCGATTTCAGGGAAGGGGAAGATCATCTTGCCGCCGCCGGCGAGATATTCCTGTTCGCGCTGCAGGATGCCGTCCTTGAAGTGCCAGGGCAGGACAAGGAAATAGTCCGGTTTCATGGCGCGCGCTTCGGCCTCCGAGATGATCGGAATATGCGTGCCGGGCGTGAAGCAGCCGAACTTGTCCGGATTGACTTCGGCGATCGCCTCGACGAGGTCGGGGCCGAGACCGCAGAACTGCAGCACGACATTGCCCTTCGTGGAGGCGCCGTAGCCTAACACGCGCTTGCCGTCGTCCTTCAGCGCCTGCAGGAGGCGGCGCAGGTCTTCCCGGTGGCGGAAGACGCGCTCCTCGAAATCGCGGTAGGGGCGCGGCGTGTGAAGCCCCATGCGTTCTTCCTGCTCCAGCAGCCAGTCGATGACCGCGAGATTGCGCTTATGCGGCGCGCCGCGATGACCCGCGGTGACGGCGAAGCTGCCGCCGTTGATCGCATTCATTTGCACGTCGAGGATCTGCAGATCGGCGGCGTCGAGAATGGTCTTGATGACGCCGAGCGAATAATATTCGACGTGCTCGTGGCAGATCGTGTCATAGGAGGTGAGACGCAGCATCGACGGCATGTAGCTCTGCTCGAAATGCCAGACGCCGTCGGGCGCCAGCGCCTTCGCGATCTCCCGCGCGAACCAGATCGGGTCTTCGAGATCGTAGAACATCGCGATCGACGTGATGACCTTCGCGCGATTGGTCCCGAATTTCTCGAAATTCTTCGAGGAGAAGAAATCCGGCACGAGCTTGATGTCGTCGGGATAATACTGGCGGAACTTCTCGCCCGTCGGGTCGATGCCGATACGCGTCAGGCCTTGCGTCTTGTAAGCCTTGAGAGAGGTGGCGTCGTTGGAGCCGATGTCGAGAACCACGTCGCCGGGCTTGAGATCCGCAAGCTTTTCGAGATTGCCGATCTTCTGCGTGAGATGGCGCACCATCGACTGGTTGAGGCCGGAGCGGTAGCCGTAATTCTCGCCATACATCTCGTCCGGCTCATAGACATGGGCGAGTTGCAGCAGGCCGGAGTCCGGGCACCAGACGAGCTCCAGAGGTCCGACAGTCACGGGCGTTTCCCGCGACGTCGGGAACACGCCGGTCAATGCCTGGTCGCCCAGCGACAGGACGGAAATGAGATTCGTGGAGCCGCTGATCCGGCACTTGGTGATTTTCTTGGTCATTGTCCAACCCCGGGGACGGAATCTAGCAGCCGACGAATGGCGTTTTCATGTGCGCGTTCATGGGCCGAAGTCGGCGGATAAGTCAATTGGCCGGCCTTTAGAACGGATGGTACTGGAACATCCAGTATTCCGAGAGAATCGTGTCGCCATTCTTCAGATAGAGGCGCATCTCGACGGGCTCGGTCCCCTCGACCGTCAGGTCGAATTGCGCGCGCCAGTGGCCGGGCACGTCGTCGAAGACGGCCTCCGTGAAGATGTAGGAGAAGGTTCCGCGCGAAGCCCAGAGCACTGGCTCCGGCTTCACGCCGGAAGGTAGCTTCGTCAGCGGCTCGCCGAGGAACTCCACCATGAATTTACGCACGCCCTTGGGGCGCGGGCGGCCGGGTTGGCCGCCATTGCCGAGCCGCGTGGCGACGCAGCGCGCGAGCGGGGTCGGATAGGGCTCGTCGGCGAGCCAGTGCAGGCGATAGGAGTATTCGAACGTCGCGCCCGGAACGGCCGGTTTTTCGGGAACCCACATTGCGACGATATTGTCGTGGATTTCGTCGTCCGTCGGAATTTCGATCAGATGGATCGCGCCCTTTCCCCAGTCGCCCTTGGGCTCGATCCACACGCTCGGGCGGCGGTCGTAGAACACGCCGTCGAGATAATGGTCGAAATTGCGGTCGCGCTGCATCAGGCCAAAGCCCCTGGGATTATTGTCCATGAAGGCCGAGGCCATCACGCGGCCGGGGTTGTTGAGCGGACGCCAGAGCCGCTCGCCGGACCCGGTCCACATGCTGAGGCCGTCCGAATCATGCACCTCGGGGCGCCAGTCGATCGCGGTGGGTTTTACCGTCTCCGAGAACCAGTACATCGAAGTGAGCGGCGCAATGCCGAAGCGCGTGAAGGCGCCGCGCAGATAGAGCGCGCAGTCGATGTCCATCACGACGCCCTTGCCGCGCGTCATCAGGAACCTGTAGGCGCCGACGATCGAGGGGCCTTCGAGCAGCGCGTGCAGCACCACGCCGTCCCCGGTCTCCGGCCCGATATAGATTTGGGTGAAGTCGGGGAATTCCTCGTTGGCGCCCGCCTGCCAGGTGTCGAGCGCAACGCCGCGGGCCGACATGCCGTATTGCCGCAACTCGCCGATGGCCCGGAAATAGGAGGCGCCGAGGAAGGCGATCCAGTCGTTCTTCTTCCAGTCGAGCGGGCCGTCCTTCGACTCCTGGATGCGGAATCCGGCAAATCCCGCCCCCTGCGGCAGCCGCCGCGCGATGGAGTCGGCGGGCATGTTGAAATAGACCGGATCGTAAAGGACTTCACGCGCCTCGCCGTTCTCGACGACATGGATGCCCACAGCCTTCTTGAAGAACATGCCGAGGTGGAAGAATTCGATCGGGAAGCGCTCCTTCGTGTCCGCGAAGAGCGCGTGATCGGTGTTGTAGGTGATATGCCCCCATTTCTCGTAGTCGATCTGCGAGGTGATCTCGGGGGAGGGGATATTGGGCTGGCGGTAGGGCTCCCTGACGAGCCTTTGGGCTTGCTGCTTCAGCGCCTCGAAAGAAAAGGGTTGCGCGTCGCCGAGCTTGACGTTGGAGATCTGTGTCGCCGCTTCGCCCGGGCCGGCCCCCACGGCGCCCAACGCGCTGGTCGCCGCCGCGACCTTGAGGAAGGAACGGCGATCCTGATTGTCGATCATCTCGAAATCCCTGCCGAAACCCCGAATATATACGGCTCCCTACGCGCGCCCGACCCATGGCCGCAAGCGTTGCGTGACGCGGGACGAACGAAAATCTCAGCCGCGGATCGGCTCGTTTCGGATAGCTGTCCGCATGAAGAAATACAGGCCGACGAGGCCGAGGACCGAGAAAAGCGCCTCGAGCCCGCGACTCACCATCGGGTCGAGCTGAAACAGGCCGCCCAAGGCCCAGCCCGCGGCCCAGGAGGCGCCGACGAGTTCCGTTCCCACGAGGATCGCAACCGCGACCAGCGTGGAAAGATGCAGGAAGTTGATCGGCTTCTGGCTCATGGCGTGCTCTCGAGCTTGGCTCTCGGAGGGGACGCGGCCGGGCCGCGCTTCGCTTGCAGTGGTGCTATATCAAAGGACAACCCAAGGCAATACCGGCCCCGGGGGCGGGGCCGGCGGCGGGGGCGCGGCGGCTACTGCGTCAGCCGGGCCGACTGCACGGCCTGTTCGAACATCTTCTTCATCGCGTCGGCGATGCCCTCGGGCGTGTCCGCCATGAAGTAGAAATTCGGCGAGGCGCAGGCCCGCATCGCCCCCGAGAGATTCGGGACGGCGTCATTGGCCTTGAACTCCTGGGCGGCGGCGAAGGGCTTGGGGTTGGTGAAGGTCGGATAGGGAATCTCCAGCACCGAGACGGTGATTCCGCGCGCTTTCAGCACGTTGCAGAGAGTCGGGTCCATGGCGCGGATCGAGACGGTCTGGCCGGGCGGCGTCGGATAGGGCGTCACCCCCGGCCAGGTGCCTGTCGCGCTGACGAAGGACTGGCTGTTCTGCATGCCGTCTGAGACGAAGAAGACGAAAGGTTGCGGCCTGGACGCGCCGGAGCCGTCGCCGACGCTCGGGATCTTGACGTTGATGTCCTGGAAGATGTTGTGGATATGCGAGCCGCCGGCGCCCATCGGCGTGACGTCCGCCGGGATGTTCGGATTGGCCTTGTAATTCGGGTTCAGGTCGCGGGCGAACACCCAGTCCTTGCCCGCGTCGAGCAGCCTGCCGAAATCGGTGGTCCGCGTCGCCGGGTCGTAGTTGATCGCCGACTCGACCGAATATTGGTCGCCGCGCAGATTGTCGGTGAGATCGACGAAAGCGTTGGCGTGGGTCACGAAAGGATATACGCCGACGCGATACTGCTTGGTCAGCGTCGCCGTGTCCTTGGCCTTCTCCATGAGCTGCGCGACGGCCGCGCCGACCGCGTCGATGCGCAGTTGAATATTGTTGGCGCGCGAGACGTTGTAGCCCTGCGACCCGGCGAAGTGACAGGCGAAGCGGCAGCCGGTCGGATATTGCGCGAGGTCGTCCGGGTTCTTCGCCGCGAGCGCGGCCTCGCCGGCGGGAGTCGAGGGCAGGCCCATGGAGCCGGACACGTCGAGCAGCAGGTAGAAGTCGAGGAACTTCGCCATGGTCAGCTGCGCCCCCGCGCCGCCATTGTAGTTCATCAGCTTGACGCCCGCGATCCTGCCGAAGTTCGACGGCATGGCGGCGTTGTAGGCGACATTGGCCGTCACTTCCTGACCCTTGATCTGCACGTCGATCGCCGGCTTGCCGAGGAGATCCGCAGCGCGTTTGCCGGCCTGGGCGTAGAAGGACTTTTCGGCCTGCGACATCGCCGCCGCGATGGCCTGCGGCCTGGGGTTCGGGTTCGTCGCCGAGAGTTCGGCGATCGTGGTCTGCGCGGTCTTGATCGCGGCGAGGGCGGCGGCGTCGGCCGAGGCGTCGAGCCGCGACTTGGCCGCCTGCACGATCGCGTAATCGGCCGCGAGGCCGGAGGCCAGCACCAGCGGAATGACCGCAAGGCCCATGATGATGGCGACGCCGCCCTTGTCGTCGCGGGTAAAACCGGCGATTTTTCCGAAATGACTCATGGCACGCTCTCAGGAACAGGTTGTGACAAGGGTGTCGCCGCCGGCCACCGCATAGGACAGGGTTGAGACGTAGCGCGGCTGCAGATAGCTGGAGCGGCGGATCGTTACGCCGCCGAAGATCTTCTCGGCGAAGAGCGGCTTGTAGGTGTAAGCGAGATCCACGACGATGATCGAATTCGGCCCGAAGGCGTCGGTCGGCAGCGTCGTCGGGCTCGGCGTGGCGTTGTTGGGCGCCGGCGTCAGCGGCGTGTTGCAGGGGCGGCGCGACGTGCCGCCGCTCCAGCCGACCTTCGCCTGATAGGTGCAACTCGCGACGCAGCCCGGCGCGGTCGGCGTGAAACCGACGGTCGTCATAGAGACCGAAATGTCGTCGCTCCATTTATGGCCCTGACGGGCGCTGTCCTGAAGCACGCGCGGGAAAAGCACCATCACGGAATCCCGCGCGGCTTTCAGGTCGACCGGCTCGACGCGGGTCGTTTGAGACAACATCTGGGCGATGGAGTGCGCCGTATTCTCGAGCTGGCGCCCGGCCCAGGCGTAGCGATCGAGCTCGATGAAGCCGAGCAGCATGAGGCCGAGCACCGGAAGCGCGAGGCCGAATTCGACCGCCGCGAAGCCGCGGGCGTCGCGCAGGAGATTCTTGTTCATCGGCAAGGCGTCGCGCGTCATGTCAGCACCCGACGTTGGAGGTGGGGAAGGGTTCGTTCTTGAACGTCGCCGTCGACTGGACGAGCCGGGTCTTGCGGCCCTTGTAGGTCGTGCTGCTGGGGAAAATCAGCGCGGTGGTGAGCAGCGGCGCGGGATAGGCGGCGCGGATCACCACATATTTTTTCGCGCCGCCGACGCAGTAGGCGTTCTTCGAGTTGTCGAGCTGCGGAGGCTTCAGTCCGCTCTTCGTCGCATTGACGAAACTGCCGTAGTCCGGCGTGTCGAAGGCCTGCACGTCGACATAGAGATCGGCGCAATTCATGATTGCCGGCAGTTTGGGGCACATGATCTTCGTGCGGAACTGATTGGCGTCGAGCGCCTTGCCGCCGACCGACTGGTTCTGCACATAGCCCGTCATGATCTGGCGCGACGCCTGCTGCACGACGGCGTCGAGGCGCGACTGGGCGAAATTGCCGTAGCTGTATTCGAGGATGGCGACGATCAGCAGGAGAAACGGCAGGGCGATCAGGCCGAATTCGACCGCCGCGAAGCCACGGGAATCATGAATCAAATTGGCGCAATTGCGCGGAGACGGACCGGCGAGGCGCCGGAAGGAACTGTTAACGTGTCCGATCATTTTACCCGCTCGTCTGTCAACAGGCGGCGCCGCTAATGGCGGCGCCTTCGCTGGTTTTCCGCCGGTTTCAGCCCCGCCGAGGCGCGGCTGAGACACAGCTTGTGACGTGCGAGAGTGTTAGCGTTTCCTTAACGAATCCTTCCGCCGATATTTGAAACTTCGAGACAATTGAAACTAGTTTTGACGCATCTGCCCTTAAGGTTAAGTCCGGCGGCGCCGCGCGGGACCCGCAGGCAGGCGCTGTGTCGACAAATATGTATACATTTTCAATGGTTTGCCTAGCCCGATCCGGGTAGCTTGCTTGCGCCGATCCGCGCGAGCGGCCAGGGTCCGGACGCCTGTAGCGATCTCGCCATTTTCTGTTGAAACGCGCTACCGGACGCCGCTGTCGCAACGGATTGTGATTTCCGTAAAGGCTCCGGGCGCCACGACAATCGGCTCATTGCTCTGGCAGCGCGGCAGGATGGTCGTGGAGCGAATCTGATAGCGTCCGGGCGGCAGCGCGATTTCGAACCGGCCCTCGGCGTTCGAGGAAAACCTCCAGCTGCGCCGGGACCCCGCAACTCTCTCCACTATCAGAGAAGCGGCGAACTTCCTCTCGGCGCATCCCGGCTCGGGCGGAAAGGACTCGGCGCCGCAACGAGGTCCCAGGGTGACGAGCCCGCGAATTCCCTGCGCGCCGGGCTGGGCCGCCATCGCCGTCGTCGTGACCGCCGCAAAAGCAAGGGCGAGCGCGGCACGGAAACGACGGCCTGAAAACATGACCTTCTCCTAGAACGGAATATCGTCGTCGAGCTGGTCGGAGAGCCGGCCGGCGGGGGCTGACGGGCGCCGCTCGGCGGGGGCCCGCTCCATTGGCGACGAGCGTCCAAAGGAGCCGCCGCCGCTCTGGCCGTAGCCGCCGCCCTCATAGTCGCCCTCGCCGCGGCCGCCGCCCTTGCTGTCGAGGAGGGTCATCTCGCCCCTGAAGCGCGGCACGACGACCTCGGTCACCTTGCGCTGATTGCCGTCCTTGTCCGTATATTCGCGGGTCTGCAGCTGGCCTTCGAGATAGATCTTGGCGCCCTTGCGGCAATATTGCTCGGCGATCTTGCCCAGCGCCTCGTTGAAGATCTGGACATTGTGCCACTCGGTGCGGTCCTTGCGTTCGCCGGTCGCCTTGTCGCGCCAGGACTCGGTCGTTGCGAGCGAGAAGGAAACGACGCGGTCGCCGGAAGGAAAGGTCCGCACCTCGGGGTCGCGGCCCAGATTGCCGACCAGAATGACCTTGTTGACGCTGCCCGCCATGACTCTCTCCAATTGCTGAGATGCGCGGCACTCTAGTCCAATCGAGGACAATCTGGCGCACGCCCGCGCCTTGTCCACAGATCATCCATGCGCAGCGCCCTTGCACAGCCGATATGTTCTTTTTTTGTTCTAGCAGCCCGGGTCTGGCGGCGCAAGCGCGTCATTCTGTCGAGACGGCGGTTTCCACGTCCGACGGGTCTATCCGCCGTTTCAGCCCTTCCTGCAGCTTGTCGCGGTCCAGCTCGCCCTCCCAGGCGGAAACGACGATTGTCGCCACGCCATTGCCGATGAAATTGGTCAGCGCGCGGCACTCCGCCATGAATTTGTCTATGCCGAGCACCAGCGACATGCCCGGCGCGAGCTGCGGATCGACGGCGGCGAGCGTCGCGGCGAGGGTGACGAAGCCCGCCCCGGAGACCCCGCTCGCGCCCTTGGAGGTCAGCATGGCGACGACGAGGATCGTCGCCTGATGCGCGAAATCCAGCTCGACGCCCATCGCCCGCGCTATGAACAGCGTCGTCAGCGTCATGTAGATGTTCGTGCCGTCGAGATTGAAGGAATAGCCGGTCGGCACGACCAGCCCGACGACCGGCTTGGAGCAGCCGAGCCGCTCCAGCTTCTCCATCAGCGGGGGCAGGGCGCTCTCGGATGAAGAAGTGCCGAGAACGATGAGGATTTCATCCTTCAGATAGGCAAGCAGCCGAAAGATGTTGAAGCCGACAGCCGCGGCGATGAGCCCAAGCACGACGGCGATGAAAAGCGCCGCCGTCAGATAGAAGGAGCCGATCAGTCCCGCGAGCGACAGCAATGCGGCGGAGCCATATTTGCCGACCGTATAGGCCATGGCCCCGAAGGCGCCGATGGGCGCGGCTTTCATCACGATGGCGATGACGCCGAACATGGCGTGGCCGGCGTCGTCGACGAATGTGCGCATACCCCGGCCGCGCTCGCCCAGCGTCAGCAGCGCGAAGCCGAACAGCAGGGAGAAGAGCAGCACCTGCAATATTTCTCCCCTGGCGAAGGCGCCGATCGCGCTGTCGGGGATGATGTCGAGAACGAAATCCACGCCGCTGCGCTTTGCGGCGAGTTCCGTATATTTCGTGATCGCCGAGGGGTCCGGCTTGCCGGCGAAGCCCGCGCCGGCTTTCAGAATATTGCCGACGAGAAGGCCGATGACGAGGGCGAAAGTCGAGACAATCTCGAAATAAATCAGCGCTTTGACCCCAACGCGGCCGACTTTTCTGGCGTCCTCTATGTGCGCGACGCCCGAGACGACCGTGCAGAAGATGATCGGCGCGATCACCATCTTGATGAGCTTGATGAAACCGTCGCCGAGCGCCTTCACCCATTCCTGCGCGGCGGTCTGGGGCGCCAGCCAGCCGAACAGCGCGCCGAGCAGAATGGCGACAAGCACCTGGACATAGAGGTGGTGGTGGAGGGGCTTTTTCGCCGGGGCGGTGGACTGCGCTGTCATGGCGCCGCTGATAGGCCCGGCGGGACGACAGGGCAACTGCAAGCAAGGTGGATTTGCGGCGCGGTCCGTGGCAGGAAAGGCGCAGGCGTCGGGCGCCGGCGCCGATCATGCAAGTTCTCAAGACATGGCGAGCAGCACAAGGAAATCCGCCCAGGCGGTGGAGAAGGTTTTTTCCGACTCGAAGACCATCGCCATTCGTGGCGCGCGCGAGCACAATCTCAAGAATGTCGATCTGACGATCCCGCGCGACAAATTCGTGGTGTTCACGGGCCTGTCCGGTTCGGGCAAGTCATCGCTCGCCTTCGACACGATCTACGCCGAGGGGCAGCGCCGTTACGTCGAGTCGCTCTCCGCATACGCCCGGCAGTTTCTGGAGATGATGCAGAAGCCGGACGTCGACCAGATCGACGGGCTCTCGCCGGCCATTTCCATCGAGCAGAAGACGACATCGAAAAATCCGCGCTCCACCGTCGGCACGGTGACGGAAATTCACGATTACATGCGCCTCCTGTGGGCGCGCGTCGGCGTTCCTTATTCGCCGGCGACGGGACTGCCCATCGAGAGCCAGACCGTCTCGCAGATGGTCGACCGCGTGCTGGCTCTGCCGGAAGGTTCGCGGCTCTATCTGCTCGCGCCCGTCGTGCGCGGCCGCAAGGGCGAATACAAAAAGGAGATCGCGGAATATGCGCGGCGCGGCTTCCAGCGCCTCAAGATCGACGGGGCTTTTTGCGAGATCGCCGACGCGCCGCCGCTCGACAAGAAACTGAAGCATGACATCGACGTGGTGGTGGACCGCATCGTCGTGCGCAAGGACATGTCTGCGCGGCTTGCCGACAGTTTCGAAATGGCGCTCGATCTGTCACAGGGCCTCGCGGTGATCGAATTCGCGGACAACAAGTCGGGCGAGACAGCGAAGACGCTCGCGCCGGCGCCGGCGTCGGCCGCCAATGTCTCGACGCATTATGCGCCCGGACACATCCTGTTCTCGTCGAAGTTCGCTTGCCCCGTTTCCGGTTTCACCATCCCCGAGATCGAGCCGCGTCTCTTCTCCTTCAACAATCCTTTCGGCGCCTGTCCGACCTGCGGCGGCATCGGCCATGAGCAGAAGGTCGACGCCGATCTCGTCGTGCCCAATCCGCGGCTGACCTTGCGCAAGGGCGCCGTCGCCCCTTGGGCGAAATCCACCTCGCCCTATTACATGCAGACGCTGGAGGCGCTCGGCAGGCATTACAAATTCCGCCTCGACACGCCGTGGGAGGATCTGCCCGAGAAGGCGAAGAACGTCATTCTCTTCGGTTCGGGCAAGGAGGAGATCAAATTCTCCTATGACGACAGTTTCCGCGCCTATGACGTGAAGAAGCCGTTCGAGGGCGTCGTCATCAATCTGGAGCGGCGCTATCTCGAAACCGACAGCGAATGGGCGCGCGAGGAGATTGGGCGTTTCATGTCGGCGACGCCATGTCTCGCCTGCGAAGGCTTTCGCCTGAAGCCGGAGGCGCTCGCGGTGAAGATCGCCGGCAAGCATATCGGCGAAGTGTCGGAGCTTTCGGTGCGCATGGCGCTCGACTGGTTCTCGAAGCTGCCGGGCGAACTCGACAAGAAGCGCAATGAGATCGCCTTTCGCATCCTCAAGGAAATCCGCGACCGGCTCACCTTCCTCGTCGACGTCGGTCTCGATTATCTGACGCTTTCGCGCAACTCCGGCACGCTGTCGGGTGGCGAGAGCCAGCGAATCCGTCTTGCCTCGCAGATCGGCTCGGGTCTGACCGGCGTGCTTTACGTGCTCGACGAGCCGTCGATCGGCCTGCATCAGCGCGACAATGACCGGCTGCTCGACACGCTGCGCCGGCTGCGCAATCTCGGCAACAGCGTCATCGTCGTGGAGCATGACGAGGACGCGATCCTCGCGGCCGATTATGTCGTCGATGTCGGCCCCGGCGCGGGCATCCATGGCGGCAAGATCGTCGCGCAGGGCACGCCGCAGGAGATCATGGACAATCCTGCCTCGCTTACGGGGCAATATCTCACCGGCGCGAAGCAGGTGCGGCTCGCGCACAAACTTCGCCAGCCGACGCCGGGCCGCTGGCTGAAGCTCTTCGGCGCGCGCGGCAACAATCTCAAGAATGTCACCGCGCAAATTCCGCTCGGGCTGTTCACGGCCGTCACCGGCGTTTCCGGGGGCGGCAAGTCGACGCTCGTCATCGAGACGCTCTACAAGGCCGTCGCGCGACGCCTCAACAATGCGCATGAGGTTCCGGCGCCGCATGACCGGCTCGAAGGTCTGGAGCATATCGACAAGATCATCGACATCGACCAGTCGCCGATCGGCCGCACGCCGCGTTCAAACCCCGCGACCTATACGGGCGCCTTCACGCCGATCCGCGAATGGTTCGCAGGGCTGCCGGAGGCCAAGGCGCGCGGCTACGCGCCGGGGCGCTTCTCCTTCAATGTGAAGGGCGGACGCTGCGAGGCCTGCCAGGGCGACGGCGTCATCAAGATCGAGATGCACTTCCTGCCGGACGTCTATGTCACCTGCGACGTCTGCAAGGGCAAGCGCTACGACCGCGAAACGCTGGAAGTGAAGTATCGCGAAAAGTCCATCGCCGACGTGCTCGACATGACGGTGGAGGAGGCGGCCAATCTGTTCAAGGCCGTCCCGGCGATCCGCGACAAGATGGAGACCCTGAAGCGCGTCGGGCTCGATTACATCCATGTCGGGCAGCAGGCGACGACGCTTTCGGGCGGCGAGGCGCAGCGCGTGAAGCTTTCAAAAGAACTGTCGCGCCGCTCGACCGGCCGCACGCTCTATATCCTCGACGAGCCGACGACCGGACTTCATTTCCATGACGTCGCCAAACTCCTGGAAGTGCTGCACGAGCTGGTGGAGCAGGGCAATACGGTGGTGGTGATCGAGCATAATCTCGAAGTCATCAAGACGGCGGACTGGATCATCGACATGGGTCCGGAGGGCGGCGACGGCGGCGGCGAGATCGTGGCGGCGGGTCCGCCCTCGGAGATCATCAAGGAAAAGCGCAGCCACACGGGCCGCTATCTGGCCGAGGCGATGGCGCGGCGGCCCGCGCCGACGACAAAGGGCGACAAGACCAAAACTCCCACGAAGCGCGGCGCGAAGGCGGTTTGAGGTTGAGTCTTCCTTAACCATGCGCAAATTACTAAAGCGGAGCAATTTGCGCGAACAGCACACTCGCGGCGTCAATCATGACCTTCGAACAGCCGATGCCCGCGGGGGGGCGCCTGGTCGTCAACTATGCCGCAATCGTCAATGCGATGCTATTGCTGCTGGTGTCGCTCGGGTCGTTCACCTTCATCGAGCCGTCGCCTTACGACCTCGTCCTTGTGGCGTTCTTCGGCGTCTGGCTGCTAAGCGGCTTTCGGGTTCACAGTAGCATCATTCCACTGGCGGCGCTGGTCGTCCTCGGCAATCTGATGTCTTTCATTTCAATCATACCGTGGTTTCACGTGGATGATTCCTTTATCTACTGGGCGCAATCGCTTTATCTCTCCATCACCGTCATTTTTTTCGCGGTCCTGTTCGGGGAGGACGGACTCAGGCGATCCGATCTACTTTTGCGGGGCTATCTGATCAGTTGCATCGTCGCGGCGGTGGTTGGCGTCATCGGCTGGCTGGATATTGGCGGTACGGCCGTCTATTTCAGCCCGGAAGGGCGCGCGATGGGTCCGTTCAAGGATCCTAACGTCTTCGGTTCGTATCTGATCGCCGGCTATCTGTTCCTCCTCCAGCGGATGTTGCTTGGGCTAACGAAGGGCGTGATCGGCGTCACCCTGTCGCTGGCGACGATCCTTCTGCTGCTCTCGGGCGTCTTTCTTTCGTTCTCGCGCGGCTCATGGGGCGCCGCCGCGACGGCGACGGTTCTGATGTCCGCCATGACTTATTACATCGCCGAGGGGGCGGGGGCCCGGCGTCGGCTCGTCGTCATCTTTGCGATCGTGGTAGCTGCAGCCGTCGCGGCCTTGCTTGTCGCGCTCTCAATCGAGCAGGTACGCGACGTCTTTCTCGTGCGCGCGTCGTTGAGCCAGGATTATGATGTGGGCGAGACAGGCAGGTTCGGCAACCAGTTGCGGTCGCTGCCGATGCTGCTCGAGCTTCCTTTCGGCATGGGGCCGTTGCGGTTCAGATCCTTCTTCGGCCTTGATCCGCACAATTCATATATCGGCGCCTTCGCCAACGCCGGATGGCTTGGGGGCTTCGCCTTCCTTTTCCTCATCGGCGTGAGCACATTTGTCGGCTTTCGCCTGTGCTTCGCGCCGTCGCCGTTCCGTCGCAACGCGCAAGTGGTGTTCATCGCGTTATTGATGTTTTTCCTGCAGGGCTTCCAGATCGACATCGACCACTGGCGCTTCGTCTATCTGCTGATGGGCGGCGTCTGGGGTCTGGAAGCCGCACGACTGCGCTGGCTGGAGAAAGTTTCCGCGCAAGAGCAGGACACGCCGCCGGCGCGGGCGTGAAGGGAAAGTCCGCCGCTGTGGTTCCAGATGAAAAGACGCGCCCGGACAGGCGCGTCTCGTTGCGGAGGCCGCGAGCGTCGCGCCTCATTCCGCCGGCGTCGCGATATTTTCCATTTCCGCCGGCTTCCTGCGCGCGCCGCCGACAAATCGCTTCAGGCTCAGGGCCGGTTTTTCGATCCATGTCCAGGACGCCCATGCGAAGATCGACGTTAGCAGCAACGCGCTGCTCATGATGATCGCCTTCCTTGGATAGGCGCCAAGCGATTCCATATGCGGCAGAAGGAAGAACACGAGCGCCTGTGTGATCGGATAGCCATACAGATATATGCCGTAGGACAGGTCGACCTTCAGCAATCTGTCGAACAACGGGAAAGGGGTCATCCCGACATAGATGATGCAATAGGCGAGCGCGAGACCGGCAAGCGCGTCATTGGCTTTTGCGAGCATCAGTACATAATAGACGCCGCCGCAGATGAGGAACGTCCAGCGGTTCAATGGAATGTGCCGGGCATAGACCCACATGGCGACGCCGACGACAAAGAGATAGACGATCAGCCATGACGAAAAGCGGGTGGTGTCCTGGCGCGTGGAGAGTCCGAACCAGCCGAGCGCGACGGACAGAACGATCGACGCGGTGACGGCGAGGAAGAGCCAAAGAAACTCCTTCGTCCTGTAAACGACGCCTGTCAGCATCATGGCCGTCATGATGGCGTAGCAGTAGAATTCCGGCGGCAGCGTCCAGAGATTGACGTTGACGAGATCGGCGACGGGATTGGTCCTGAAGACGCCCGGCAATTCGTAGGACACGAAGCCGAAGATGTTGCCGAAATAACGCAGGAACAACGGATCGCCGAAATAGGCGCCCAGCGCATAGCTCGTCACGAGCGGCCCGAGAACGAAGGCCGACAGCATGACCTCCGAACTCAGCGCGGGCACGATGCGCAAGATGCGGAAAGTCAGAAACTGGCGGACATTGCGCGTGCGGAACGCGCTGCCGGCGACGAGAAAGCCGCTGAGTACGAAAAAGGATCCGACGAGCGAAAACAGGAACGGGCGGAGGAGTTCGATGATCGACTGCCGGAGGAAGGCGCTGTCGCCGCCCTGGAATAGCCGGTCGAGAGTCGCGACCGCGTCGCCCTTCGTGACCAATGGCGCAATTTCGCCGCCGACGGTCAGGATCGAGGCATGATGCAACAGTATGACCACAGAGAGGGCGTGGCGAACGAAATGGAATCCCGGACCCTTCCCGCCGTTTTTTTCCAGAGCGGACTCGAGATTCATGGCGCGCCTCCCTTGAGCTTGACAATAACGGGCAAGGATGTGCGCTCGGCGTAAAGAAGCGTTTAATGGGCGCTGTCGCTCCAGCGCCCGAATTTCTATTTGATGGCCCGCGCCGCGATTGCGTCGCGATAACCCTGCAGGATCTGGTCGACCATGGTCGATATTGAGAAGCGCGCGGCGACGAATTCGGCGAGCCTCCCGGCGTTGTCGCGCTGCTCCTGCGGTGGTTCATCAAGCGCTTGCCGCAGGGCGTCGGCAAGAATTGCCGGGTCGTCCGCGGCAATCAGCCGATCCTTGTAGGGGCCGAAAATCTCTGACATGCCGCCGACATTCGTGGCTACGAGCGGTATGCGCGCGCCGGCGGCCTCCAGCACGATATAAGGAAGGGACTCGAAGCGGCTCGGCACGACCATTACCTTGCCCAGCGCAAAGGCCGCGCGCGCCGGCATCGACGATTTGAAGCTCATCAGACTTGCGACGCCCGCGCGCCGGGCGCGCGCCTCCAGCGCCGCGCGCTCGGGGCCATCTCCCACGAGAAGCGTCTTCGGCCTGATGTTTTTCTCCGCAAGCAGAGCCAGCGCGTCGATCAGCGTGTCGAGGCCCTTGGCGGAGCGGAATTCGCCGACATAGAGCAGGTCGGCGGCGTCGGCCTGCGGCGCGACGGGTTCCAGTTCCACCTCGGAAATCCCGTTCGGAATGATCCGCGCCAAATGGTGCGGATGCCCGACGAAGGTCTCGAAGCGCCCGGCGATGAAAGCGCTCTCGAAGAGCAGCGCATCGGTGCGATAAGAAAGCAGCCGCTCCGTCGCCATGAAGAGCTTGTGGCTCAGCGAGCCATTGCGATAATTCAGACTGCCGCCATGGGGCGTATAGACGCGGATCGGGCTCGCGCGGCCGGACATCAGTCCGCTGCTGCGCGCGAAGAGGCCGCCTTTCGAGCCGTGCCCATGCACGACGTCCGGGCGCATCTTATTGAGGCGCCTGTTGATCGCGAGCAGGGCGGTGACGTCCGAAGGATGCGGCAGACGATGGATCGGCAGCCGCATCAGCCCGAGGTCGAGGCGCGGCGACAGCGCGGCGAGTTGCCGCTCCGCCATCTCGCCGCCCGTCAGCGAGTCCGCGATCACGCCGACCTGATGGCCGCGCGCGATCTGCTCGGAGGAAAGGTCGAGCACGTGGCGGAACAGCCCGCCGACCGGCGCGCGGAGCACATGCATGATGCGCAGGGGGCCATTTGAACCGGGCGCATTTTGCAGCACCGAGGACTCCCTTTCCTTCTCGACACCGGGCGCGCGTCGCTTCGATGGCGGAATGTCAGACCTTGATCCGGCGTGAGCTTCGCAGGACGCCGTTAATGTCTGATGAAGCCGACGCGATTTCGCGGAAGCTCGAAACTGTTCCGACGGCTCGGATTTTCAGGAACTGGAATCGGGCCATCGATTTGGCCTGTCGCTAAAGCTTAAGTATAACACACAATATATCCGTTATGATTTGTGTAATATTCTCAAAATGCAAAGCTTAAGTCGTTGTCATTTATGCAACACTTGGCCTAAAAACATATTATAAAACACGTTTTCAGAATTTTTACATTGAACACGCGCAATTCTTGAGCGACGTTGACAAACAGTTTTGCGGGCCCTCGGCCGTGGGGACCACAAGACTTTGGGCTTTTCCAAGAGGTGAATACATATGAAAAGAACCGCCATTTCTCTATCGGCGCTGGTTCTGGTCGTCTCCGCCGGCGCCGCTCTCGCCGCCGACCTCCCGTCCTACAAGGCGCCTCTGCCGCCGCCTCCGCCCCCGCCGCCGATGTGGACGGGCTTCTACGTTGGCTTGAACGCCGGCGGCATGTGGTCGAACAGCAGCGTCACAAATCTTGCGACGATTCCGGGCTTCATCAATTTCGGCGGGGTCAGCCCGCTGGGCCTCAATCACGCGATTTCGGCCGCGGTGGGCGCCAATGCGGCCATTCCCACGAACACGAGCGGCTTCATCGGCGGCGGCCAGATTGGCTACAACTGGCAGTTCGGCGGATCCTTCCTCGCCGGCATCGAGGCTGACATTCAGGGCGTCGCCGGTTCGAACAGCAATTCCACGGTGACGACCATCGCGACGGGCGCCGGCTTCCCGGCCAACCCCACGATGACGACGATGACCGCGTCGCGCCGTCTCGACTATATCGGCACGGTTCGCGGCCGCCTCGGCTGGCTGTTCACCCCGACGCTGCTCGTCTACGGCACGGGCGGTCTTGCTTATGGCGGCGTGACGTCGAATGTGAGCCTCGTTGGCGCGGAAACGCCCGCCGCCGGCCCGAACAACGGCGTCTGGTTCTCGAACGGGGCTTTCTCAGACACGCGTGTCGGCTGGACGGCTGGCGGCGGCGTCGAGTGGATGTTCATGCCGAACTGGTCCGCGAAGGTCGAATATCTCTACTATGATCTCGGCCGCGTGACCTATGCGATGGCGCCGATCGTTCAGACCTTCCCGGCGGCGCCCTACTGGACGCATTTCCCCGGCGCTTCGACCCGCTTCAACGGCAATATTGTCCGCGCCGGCCTGAACTATCACTTCAACTGGGGCGTGGCTCCAGTGATCGCGAAATATTGATCCGCGATCTTCGATCGCCCGCCGGTTTCGTGGCCTCGTAACCGGTGGACGAATCAAAAGAGAAGCCCGGTCCTCTGAGACCGGGCTTTTTCATTTTCGTTATGGAGCGCCGCGCCGTCAGTCCCGAACGGGCGCCGGCTGAGTATCGGAGGCGGACTCCGGATCCGCCGGCGGCTCCTTGGCGCTTGCCTCGGCGTCCTCTGCGCTCGCGCGCTTCTTGCCCGCCTCGATGATGTCGCGCTCGGGACGCGGCAGCACGGGACCCTCGGGGAAAACGAAGCCGAGTTTCTTCTCGCCCTTGTCGTCGCCGACCACGACGACGCGAACCGCGCCGCCGTTCTTGAGGCGTCCGAACAGCACTTCATCCGCGAGCGGCGTCTTGATGTGCTGGTGGATGACGCGCGACATGGGGCGGGCGCCCATCGCCTCGTCATAGCCATGCTCCACGAGCCAGCTGCGCGCCTCGTCGGTCAGTTCGATCGTGACGTTGCGGTCGGCGAGTTGCGCCTCGAGCTGCATCACGAATTTGTCGACGACGCGCTTGATGACGTCCACCGGCAGATGGCCGAAGGGCACGATCGCGTCGAGGCGGTTGCGGAACTCCGGCGCGAAGAGGCGGTTGATCGCCTCGCTGTCGTCGAGGTCAGCGCGCGTGCGGGTGAAGCCGATCGGCGTGCGGGCGAGATCCTGCGCTCCCGCATTCGTCGTCATGATGAGAATGACGTTGCGGAAGTCGATGGTCTTGCCGTTGTGGTCGGTCAGCTTCCCGTGATCCATCACCTGCAGCAGGATGTTGTAGAGATCGGGATGCGCCTTCTCGATTTCGTCGAGCAGCAGCACGCAATGGGGATGCTGGTCGATCGAATCGGTCAGCAGGCCGCCCTGATCGAAGCCGACATAGCCGGGAGGCGCGCCGATGAGACGGCTCACCGTGTGGCGCTCCATATATTCCGACATATCGAAGCGAACGAGTTCGATGCCGAGCGAGGTCGCGAGCTGGCGGGCGGCTTCCGTCTTGCCGACGCCTGTGGGGCCGGAAAAGAGATAGCAGCCAATCGGCTTCTCCTGGTCGCGCAGGCCCGCGCGGGCGAGCTTGATCGCGGAGGTGAGGGCGCTGATCGCCTTGTCCTGGCCGTAGACGACGCGCCGCAGCGTTTCGTCGAGATGGGCGAGAACTTCGGCGTCGTCCTTGGAGACGGTCTTGGGCGGGACGCGCGCCATGGTGGCGATGGTCGCCTCGATCTCCTTCAGCCCGATCGTCTTCTTGCGCTTGTTTTCTGCGAGCAGCATCTGCGCCGCGCCGGTTTCGTCGATCACGTCGATCGCCTTGTCCGGCAGTTTGCGGTCGTGGATGTAGCGGGCCGACAGCTCCACCGCCGCCTTCAGCGCGTCATTGGTGTAGCGGATCTTGTGGAACTCTTCGAAATAGGGTTTGAGGCCCTTGATGATCTCTATCGCGTCCGGGATCGACGGCTCGTTGACGTCGATCTTCTGGAAGCGACGCACCAGCGCCCGATCCTTCTCGAAATATTGCCGGTATTCCTTGTACGTCGTGGAGCCAATGCAGCGCAGGACGCCCTGCGCCAGCGCGGGTTTCAGCAGATTCGAGGCGTCCATCGCGCCGCCGGACGTCGCGCCGGCCCCGATGACGGTATGAATCTCGTCGATAAAGAGAATCGCATTCTTGTGATTCTCGATCTCCTTCACGACCTGCTTCAGCCGCTCCTCGAAATCGCCGCGATAACGCGTGCCGGCGAGCAGGGCGCCCATGTCGAGCGCGAATACCGTGGCGCCGGATAGCACGTCCGGCACTTCGCCCTGCACGATCTTTCGCGCAAGACCCTCGGCGATGGCGGTCTTGCCGACGCCGGGATCGCCGACGAGGAGGGGATTGTTCTTGTGGCGGCGGCACAGCACCTGGATCGTGCGAAGCACCTCGGGCTCGCGGCCGATGAGCGGGTCGATGCGGCCGTCGCGCGCTTTCTTGTTCAGATTGACGCAATAGGCCTCGAGCGCGCCCTCCTTCTTGCGGCTTTCGCCGTCGCGCCCCTCGCGCCCCTCCGCGCGGTCGCCTTCGTCCTCGACGCCGCGCGGGGTCCGGCTCGCGTCGGAAAGGCCGGGACGCTTGGCGATGCCATGGCTGATGTAGTTCACGGCGTCGTAGCGCGTCATGTCCTGTTCTTGCAGGAAATAGACGGCGTGGCTCTCGCGCTCGGCGAAGAGGGCCACCAGCACATTGGCACCGCTCACATCCTCGCGGCCGGACGACTGAACGCTGATGATGGCGCGCTGCACGACACGCTGAAAGCCGGCGGTCGGCTTGCACTCGTCGGCGTCCTCATTGACGAGGTTGTCGAGCTCGCGGTCGATGTAGTCGCGAAGATTCTTGCCCAGAAGATCGAGATCGACGGAGCAGGCGCGCAACACCGCCGAAGCGTCGGCGTCCTCGATGAGGCTGAGCAGCAGATGCTCGAGCGTCGCATATTCGTGGTGTCGCTCCCGCGCGGAGGCGAGAGCGCGATCGAGAGTCTGCTTCAGGTTCCGCGAGAAAGCCGGCATGCGTTCCGAGCCCCTATTTCTTTTCCATGATGCATTGCAAGGGATGCTGGTGCTTCCTCGCGAAATCCATCACCTGGGTGACCTTTGTTTCTGCGACTTCATAAGTGTAGACGCCGCATTCGCCGACGCCGTGATTGTGGACGTGCAGCATGATGCGGGTCGCTTCTTCGACCGACTTGTTGAAGTATTTGCGCAGCACGATGACCACGAACTCCTGCGTCGTGTAGTCGTCGTTGAGCAGCAGCACCCGATACATGTTCGGGCGGCGAGTTTGCTGGCGCGCCTGGGTGATCAGGGCCGTTCCGGCGCCGTCGCCGGATTTGCGCGGCTCCCTCGCCGCGCGGATTGGCTCCGCCCCCGAGCCGTCAAACGTCTGACTGGGTTTGATGGATATCAACACCGCCACTTTCGTCGTTCCCTTTCGGTCCTTTCCATTTAGGTCGCTGCAAAAGACAATTTTAGGGTCGCATGGCGCAAATTCCTCACCCGGCCTGCCGCGCGCCTCCGCGATTCCGGGGACCCGCCTGGAGCACGTAGGCAGTGTTCTGCTTCGCGCTCGCCTTGGCAAGAGGCAATAATTTTCACTGTAAGCAAAAACCCGGCCGTGAACCAGAAATTAACCATGAATTGTTACTCCATGCGATCGTAACGCGACGAGCGATCTCAATGGCCGATTTCGACAATAATCCGATTAATCCCCGCGCCGGAAAGCCCCTCGGCGCGGCGGTCTGGAGCCTCGCGGCGGTGTCCGTGGCCGCCTTCCTGTGCAGCGTGCTGACCGCCAAGATGCTCGCCCGCATGGTGGATCAGAGCGATGCGCCGGCGACGGTTTTCACCCATAATGAGCGGTCGATGCTCGAACTCGCCGCAGCGGCGCCGAGCTCCCAGCCGCCGCAGAAGGTCACGATCTTCCGCAGCATCGGCGTCGACGGCATGACCACCGCGACGATTCCCGGCGCCCAGAAGGCTACGCTTCAGCCTTGCGGAGATCAGAAACAGCGCTGACCCGTCCAGTTCGCCGGCCGCCGGGGGGCGCCAGCGGCGTCTTTTATGCGCAGAGCCGACGTTCCGTCGACCCTGTCGTCGTAATTTCATTGACAATCTGCAAATTGTTCTTCATGCATTGCGGCGTGGCCATCGCCCGCGCTTCTTTGCGGCGGACCGTCGGCGAGCCAGCCCGTCGTCGCAGCGACGGAGGCGCCACCTCTCTTCATACTCTCGCGCGCTTTTCTTACGGCTGGCGCGCAGCGGCCTCCCGCTTCCGAAAGCCGTAACCAGGATAATTGATGACATTCGACGAACTGGGCCTTTCACAAAAGGTTCTCGCGGCCGTGCAGGCCTCAGGCTACACGACCCCGACGCCCATCCAGGCCCAAGCCATTCCGCCGGCGCTTCAGGGCCGGGACATCCTCGGCATCGCCCAGACGGGCACCGGCAAGACCGCCGCCTTCACCCTGCCGATGCTCAGCCGGCTCGAACAGGGCCGCGCCCGCGCCCGCGTTCCCCGCACCCTCATCCTCGAGCCGACGCGCGAACTCGCGGCGCAGGTCGAGGAAAGCTTCGCCAAATACGGCGCGAATCATAAACTCAACGTCGCGCTGCTGATCGGCGGCGTCTCTTTCGGCGATCAGGAAGCCAAGATCATGCGCGGCGCCGACGTGCTGATCGCGACGCCGGGCCGTTTGCTCGACTTCTTCGATCGCGGCAAGCTCCTGCTGACGGGCATCGAAATCCTCGTCATCGACGAGGCCGACCGTATGCTCGACATGGGCTTCATCCCGGACATCGAACGCGTCTGCAAGCTGGTGCCCTTCACCCGTCAGACGCTGTTCTTCTCGGCGACCATGCCGCCGGAAATCACCCGCCTCACCGAAGCCTTCCTGCATAATCCGATCCGGATCGAAGTCGCTCGCGCCTCGACCACGGCCTCGACGATTCGCCAGGCGCTGGTCGCCTCCCGCGGCCACGCCGACAAGCGGGAGACGCTGCGCAACCTCATTCGCGGCGCCGAGAATCTCAAGAACGCGATCGTCTTCTGCAACCGCAAGCGGGACGTGGCGATACTGCACCGTTCGCTGGTCAAGCACGGCTTCCCCGCCGGCGCCTTGCATGGCGACATGGACCAGCTGGCCCGAATGGCGTCGCTCGACGCGTTCAAGAACGGCGATGTTGCGATCCTCGTCTGCTCGGACGTGGCCGCGCGCGGCCTCGACATTCCGGACGTCAGCCACGTCTTCAACTTCGACGTGCCGACGCATAGCGAGGACTACGTCCACCGAATCGGCCGCACAGGCCGGGCCGGCCGCTCGGGCGTGGCGATGACCATCGTCACCGAAGACGACACCAAATATATTGACCAGATTCAGAGCCTTATCGGCAAGGCGATCGAGTGGGAAGGGCCGGGCTTCGACGCTCTGCCGCCGCCCATGGAGACGAGCCGGCCGGGCGAGCGTCATGGCGAGCGGGGTGGTCGCCGGGAGCGCGGCGGACGCGGCGAGAGGGGTTCGCGCCGACAGGCGCCGGCAACGGAGCGCGAGGCGCCGCCCAGCATCGGCCGGACGCCCCGGGCAGTCCGTCAGCATACCGACAATGGGCCGGTCCGCGCGCCGCGCCCGTCGGCTCAGCCCGTGGCGCTGTCATCCGGCGACCGCCGCGACCGTCGCCCGCGCCGCTATCATGAGGATGACGGCCCGCCCGTGATCGGGCTCGGCGACCATGTTCCTTCCTTCCTGCTGCGTCCGGTGACGCTGCGTCCGGCGAAGGTTGGCGAGGAATAAGAGAGGACTGCGAGCCTGAAGGCTCGCGATCCGATTATCCCGCGAAAGGCGTCATCGCCGCCCGGATCTTTTCGGCCTGGGCGGCGAGCCTGTCATTGTCGCCCATATTGCCCGGCGGACGCAGGGCGACGCCCTCCCAGCGCGGCAGGATGTGGAAATGCAGGTGGTAGATCACCTGTCCACCAGCGCTTTCATTGAACTGATGCAGCGTCAGCCCCTCGGCGCCGAGGGCCGTCTTCACGACCTGCGCCACATGCTGGACGCGCTTGATCAGCTCGCCAAGTGTCTCTGGCCGAACGTCCAGCAGGCCGCGTGCGCCCTCCTTGGGGATCACCAGCACATGGCCCTCCGCGCGCGGCATGATGTCCATGAAGGCCAGCGCCACGTCATCCTCATAGACCTTGTGCGCGGGGATCTCGCCGCGCAGGATCTTGCCGAAAATATTGTTGGGATCGTAAGCGGCGGACATTCTGACACCTCGGATAAGAGCGGCGGCTGCGGCGACGTGTTTTAGCAGAAGCGTTAAACTATTGAACTGGTCTTTCGGCCAATAAGATTTTTCAATCTCGCCCGACTGCGGAGCGACCGCCATTCAATATGGACGCGAGCGCTTCGGGGGCGAACATCTCATGACGGGCGCGGGTATGGTTTACGTTTTCATTGTCATGAAAAGGGTTTTCGCGGCCCTGGTGGGCGTCCTGACGGGCGCGCTGCGACGCACAAGGAAGGTCGCGGTTCTCACTGCCCTGGCGCTTCTGGAACTGACGCCTATTGCAGGCGTCATCCTTTCCATTCTTTCAGACAAGACTCTGCTGCAGGAACCGCTTCGCAACATTGTCGAACCGAGCGTTATCCTGGTCGCCAGCATGGCCGCCACCGCAGGAGTCGCGGCGATATTTTACCGGCTCGGGGAACGCCTTCGCTCCGCCCTGTCCGGGCAGGGGGAGTCCCCGGCAGAATAGGCAAGTCTGCGCACAGCAGCTTGAGCGGCCGCTAGTCCCCGAACTCGAAGGCGCGAATATTCGTCACCCGGAATTCCGCCGCCGGATAGACGCCGAGAATTTCGACCTCCTTGGAGAAAAACTGCAATTCCTCCAGCGCCCGCGCCAGGTTCGGCTGTTCGGGGTGCCCGTCGACGTCGGCGAGAAAGCGCGTCGCGGCGAATTCGCCGTCGACCATGTAGCTTTCGAGTTTCGTCATGTTCACGCCATTTGTCGCAAAGCCGCCGAGCGCCTTGTAGAGCGCGGCGGGGACGTTGCGCACGCGGAAGATGAAAGTCGTCATCGTCGGGCCGGCGTTGGGCGCGGCCCAATGCCGGGTCTTCGAGAGCACGACGAAACGAGTGGTGTTATGCGCCTCGTCCTCGACATTCTCGGCAAGAATGTCGAGCCCGTAGATGTCGGCGGCGAGACGTGGCGCCAGCGCAGCCTTCGTTATGTCCTTCCATTCCGAAACCTCGCGCGCCGCGCCGGCGGTGTCGCCCGCCGTATGCGCTTCCAGCCCCAGATCGCGGATCACGCGCCGGCACTGTCCCAGCGCATGCACATGGCTGTAGACGCTTTTCAGACCCTCGCGCGTCGCGCGCTTCGGGGCCATCAGGTGAAAATGGATCGGAAGGAAATATTCGCCGACGATATGCAGGCCGGAATGCGGCAGGAAATGATGGATGTCGGCCACGCGGCCCGCAATCGAGTTCTCGATCGGGATCATCGCCAGCACGGCCCGCCCTTCCGTAACCGCGGCGAAGGCGTCCTCGAAGCTGGCGCAGGGCAGGGGCGTCAGATGCGGATAGGCGTCACGGCAGGCGATGTCCGAGTTCGCGCCGGGCTCCCCCTGATAGGCGATGTATTTTGTCACTGCTTTTCCTGCTCGCGCGCCGCGGCGCGCAGCGCCGCAAGGTCGCGCTCGGTATCCACCGACGGGGCGGCTTTGTCCAGCACGGCCGCATCTATGCGCATACCGGCCTCCAGCGCCCGAAGTTGCTCCAGACGCTCCCGAAGCTCCAGCGCCGAGGGCGGCAGCGCGACGTAGCGCTCGAAGCTCGCGCGACGAAAGGCGTAGACGCCGACGTGCTTGTAGAGCGGCCCGTCACCGTGGGGCGCCCGGGCGCGGGTGAAATACAGCGCGCGCATCCGGTTCGGGCCGATCTGCGTTCCGACGAGTTTCACCGCACTGGGGTCGTCGGCCTCCTCCAGCGCAGCTTGGGTCGCGAGCGTGCCGATGTCCGCCGCTGGGTCGTCGAGCAGGCCGAGCGCCGCCGCGAGGGCGCCGTCGGGCAGGAAAGGATTGTCGCCCTGCAGATTGACGATGGCGTCGTGGCGCCGGTCGGGATCGAGCGCCGCCACCGCCTCGCCGATGCGATCGCTCCCGCAGGCGTGGGCGCCGCTCGTCATTGCGACAGTCCCGCCGGCGGCGCGGATGACTTCGGCGATTTCGACCGAATCGGTCGCCACCGCGACGGGGGCGAGCCCCGCCGCGCAGGCGCGCTCCCATACGCGCGCAATCATTGGCCGCCCGCCGATGTCGGCGAGCGCCTTGCCGGGAAGCCGGGTCGAGCCCAGCCGCGCAGGGATGACGATGAGCGGCGCGCGCGGCGCCATTGCGTCAGTAGGCGTTGTTGTCCTCGGCCAGCCAGCCTTTTTCGGTCTTGACGAAATGCAGCGTGCCTTCGCTCGTGTGCACTTCGCTCTTGGCGAAGGTCCGGTCTTCATCGATGCCGAGGAAGGCGCATTTGCCGCGCTCGCGCTCGTCGCGGCACTTTGCCTCGAAGCCCTCGGGGAACTGGACTTCCGCCTCGTACATCAGCTCCAGCGCGTCGACGTTGTCGCGTTTCACCTCGCGGGCGTTGACCTTCTTGAAGGAGACGATCTTCGCGTCCACCCCGTTCTTTTCGAGAATATTGCGCAGGACTTTGGCGCCCGTGGCGTCGCCAGGCATGTGATCGCCGCAGCCGGCGAGTGCGAGGGCGCCCGCGAGCGCAAGGAAGAGACGCGCATTGAGACTGATCATTATTTCCTCCGAGAGATACGCCGGCGACGTGACTCGTTTTTGTTTTTTGCACAGCAGGCGCGCTGCCCGCGCACAGTGTCTAGCTGAAAACACGCCCTCTCGTCGCGACGATTTACCGTTGCAGTCGGCTTCTGTGAAAATTCATATCAGATAGTTGCAATTTTGTGCAGCGGGAGTAACTTTGTGCCCGCCAAGTGAGATGCGTGTCTGGCGACGTCCAGGGGCCGGTCAAGAAGACCCCGGACGAACTTAAGCGTTCGATGCGTATCGGCACAACTTCGAATACCCTGCGGAGTGCTCAGGTCCGCCGCATCTCCTGGGTCCGTGGGGTTGGCCGGCTGGCGGTGGTTGGAGTGGCCTCCTTGAAGCCATCGTCAGTCGGCCGCCTTCGTCCCTGACGACGAAGGCAAAAAAGCGGTTTACGCCTGAATGTATGGGAAAATGGCGAGCGGGGCGCTGCGCCTCGCCGCTCGCGCGCATCCAAATGCGCGGCGCCGCCGGCCGGAGCCGGCGTCGCGAATTCGCGATCTTACTTGATCTTGGTTTCCTTGAACTCGACGTGCTTGCGCGCGACGGGATCATATTTCTTGAACACGAGCTTCTCGGTCTTGGTGCGCGCGTTCTTCTTGGTGACGTAGAAATAGCCCGTATCCGCCGTGGACAGGAGCTTGATCTTGATCATGGCGGACTTGGCCATCGCTGTCTTTCCAGTCTGTTTTAAGAATAGAAAAACGCCCCCGCCGCGTTGGGAAGCGGCGGGCGACGAGATTGCGCGCACCATACGTGCGGCGCGCGTGATGTCAAGACTTGGAGTTCGCGCGCCGGCGGCGCCGAAAAAAATGATGCCGGCGCAATGCAGATATAATCATTAATAAACATAAGTTTTCATTATTCTGCAAAAATTGGATATATATCTCATAATTAGATTTATTATTCATGTAAAAACAATTACTTTCTCAATTAAAGTCATATAAAACGGCAAAATATGAAGGGTCATTTTTAAATAAATTTTGATTTACGTAGAAATAATACTAGCTGATGATTGGCGCGCAATGCGTCAGGATGAAAGAGGCAAACCCTTATCCTTTTCGCTCGCGAATCCGGAATCGGCGTCTCGAGCGCAATCATGGCGAAACGGCGTCTGTCGGAGCCATTGGAGGCGTTCGAGAGGCACAATCTTTTCCGAAGAACTTCGTCTGATTGCGGAATTGCGAGAGCCTGAAGCGGGTTCGTCCATAACGCATCCTGACTCCGAATCGCGAAAGCCCGCGGTTGCGGCCGCACGCTCCGGCCCGCAGTTAGCGCCTGCGCGCCTTTCCCTTCGCAGGCTTGCGCGCGCCGCGATCGTCGCCGCGCCGGGGGAGGCGGTCTGTCCGCTTCACCCCGCCGCTCACGACCTCGAATCTCAGCGCCCCGGCGATCGGCGCGGCCTCCAGCAGGCGCACTTCTATAATGTCCGCAAGGCGATAGCTGACGCCCGAGCGTGACGTCAGCGCATGGGCGGCCTCGTCATAGGAGTAATATTCCCGCCCCAGCGTCGCCGCAGGAACGAAACCATCCGCTCCCGTCTCGGTCAGCCGCACGAACAGCCCGGACTTGGTGACGCCGGAAATTCGCGCCTCGAATCGGGTTCCGATCTGGTCGGCGAGGTGGTGGGCGATGAGCCGGTCGACGGTCTCGCGCTCGGCCGCCATGGCGCGGCGCTCGGCGGCGGAGATTCGCGCGGCGATTTCAGCGAGTTCGCCGGCGCCCATCTCGGGCAGGGCGCCTTCGCCGAGTTTCAGCGCGCGAATCAGCGCCCGATGCACGATGAGATCGGCGTAGCGGCGGATCGGCGAGGTGAAATGCGCATAGCGGCGCAGGTTCAGGCCGAAATGCCCGTAATTCTCGTGCGTATATTCCGCCTGGGCCTGCGTGCGCAGGATGATCTCGTTGACGATGTTTTCGTGCTCCAGCCCCTTCACGCGTTCGAGGATCACGTTGAAATGCGCGGGCTTCAGCACCTGTCCCTTGGCGAGCTTGACGCCGATCGTGCCGAGGAACTCGGAAAGGGCGGTGACCTTTTCCTTCGAGGGCTCGTCATGCGCGCGATAGATGAGCTGCTGGCGGTTCTCCTCCAGCGTCTCGGCCGCCGCGACATTGGCGAGGATCATGAATTCCTCGATCAGCCGATGCGCCTCGAGCCGGGGCGGAAGCACCACGCGGTCGAATGAGCCGTCTTTCTTGAGCAGGATCTTGCGCTCGGGAAGGTCGAGGTCCAGCGGCGCCCGCAGATTGCGCGCGTGCTGCAGCGCCTCATGCGCCGCATAGAGCGGACGCAGAACATTCTCCAGCAGCGCCTTCGTGGTCTCGTCCGGCCGGCCGTCGATCGCATCCTGCGCCTGCTGATAGGCAAGTTTGGCGTGCGAGCGCATCATCACGCGATGGAAGCTGTGGCCGATCTTCCGGCCCTTGCTCGTGACGCGCATGCGCACGGCGAGGGCGGGGCGGTCCTCGTTCGCGCGCAGCGAGCAGAGGTCGTTGGAGATTCGCTCGGGCAGCATGGGCACGACGCGGTCGGGGAAGTAGACCGAGTTGCCACGGTCCAGTGCGTCGCGGTCGAGCGGCGAGCGAGGTTTCACATAATGCGCGACGTCGGCGATGGCGACGGTGAGGACGAAGCCGCCCTCATTGTCGGGCGACGGGTCGGGGGCCGCATGGACGGCGTCGTCGTGATCCTTGGCGTCGGGCGGGTCGATGGTTACGAGCGGCAGGTCGCGCCAGTCCTCGCGGCCGTGGAGCGTCGCGGGTTTGGCCCGCTCGGATTCCTCGATTGCCTCGGCGCGGAAAACGTCGGGGATGTCGTGGGCGCGCAGGGCGATGAGGCTCACGGCCTTCTCGCCGGTCACGGACCCCAGCGTTTCGCGCACGCGGGCGCGGGGGGCGCCGAAGCGTGTCTTGCCGACGAGATCGACATTGACGAGGTCACCGTCCTTGCCGTCGCCGATGTCGGCCGCTGCGACTATCAGTTCGCGGCCGGCCTGCTTCTTGTCGATCGGCACGATGCGGCCGGCGCCATTGGGCTCGATCCGCAGCACGCCGAGCACGCGATGGCGCGCCCGCGACAGAAGTTTTACGACGCGGCCGACATAGGGCGGCTCGCCGGGCTCGGCGTCGCGGTCCGGCTCGGCGCGCACCAGCGCCCGGTCGCCGACGCCGGCCACGGGTTCGCCTGAAAGCTTCTTGCCGAATTTGGCGCCGCGACCCGAGCGAATGAGGATGCGCGGCGGCGGCCCCAGCTCGTCTTCGTTCCATTCGACGGGAACGGCGATCAGCTCGCCATCCCGGTCGCGTTCGAGAATATCGACGAGTGCGACCGGCGGCAGCGCGCCCTTGCGGTTCACGCGGCGGCCGCGCTTCTCGAGCACGCCTTCGTCAGCGAGTTCGGAGAGACGGCGCTTGAGCGCGACCCTGTTTTCACCCTTGAGGCCGAAGGCGCGGGCTATTTCGCGCACCCCGATTTTGCCGGATACGCCCGCTACCCGTTCTCGGGCGAGAAAAGCGAGGATGTCGTCGCGGGAGGGAATTTCCGGCTGAATTTTCTTTATCGTCAAGACTTTGCTCAGATGGGCGCCGCCGCAAACGCTGTGGCGGACCGGCTCCTTATATTGTGTGCGCCCTTTCAAAACCAACGGCTGTTTCCGCCGCGGCCCCGCAAGCCAGAGATATGTCAACTTATTGCTAAGGTTTACAGTCGTTCATTGTTTACAGACGAGTTCAAGGCAGGATCGGTCAACGAGTGGTCCGTAAAGCTTGTTGTCAATCGATATCGCTCGCACCGGAGCAGCGGGCATTCGGGATTTCGAGGAGGCGGCGTTCGCGCCGTAGGTCGTTATGGGTGGCAAGATGCGTCGGAAACTCCGCAGCGCCGAATTTGTTTCGGATGAAGGCGGCAATGCAATCATGATTTTCGGGCTTAGCCTGATGCCCGTCATGCTCATGCTTGGCGCGACGGCGGATTACACCCGCTTCACGACAACCCGCGCAGCGCTGCAGCAGGCGGCGGACTCCGCGGTGCTCACGGTCGCCTCGAAGATGACGGAATCGACGACCAACGCGCAGGCCAAGGACCAGGCCCAGGTCGTGCTCAACGCCCAACCCCGGATGACGACCGCCATTGTCACCGGAGCGACGGTTTCGGAAGACAAGCGGACGGTCTGCGCCACTGCGAAGGTCACCATCCAGAACTCCTTCATGCAGATGGCGCAACTCGCCACGCTGACGCCGACAGTGAAATCCTGCGCCAATCTCGCGGGCGGGGTCGATCCGGGAACGACCTATGAAATCGCCCTGGTGCTGGACAATTCGGGGTCCATGAATTCCTCGAGCGACGGCCAGTCCAAGATCAGTATCCTGAAGTCCGCGGCGAACAGCTTCGTCGACACGATGTTCTCTAAGTCGAACAATGTAAAATTCTCCGTCGTGCCGTTCTCGTCGGGCGTCGCGGCGGTCGATCCTTCCGAGCCGTCCAGCCGTAACGCGGCCTGGGTCGACAAGAATGGCGCCAACAGCCAGCACTGGATCGCGTTCGGCGGAAAAACGGCGGCCAACGCCGCAGGCTTCACAAGCCGCTTCGACATTTTCGACAAGCTCAAGGCGAGGAATTCGGCGCTGGATTGGCGCGGCTGCTTCGAGCCGCAGGTCTATCCGCTGAACGTCAATGATACGACGCCCAATCCGAGCGACGCGGAAACGCTGTTCGTGCCCTTCCTGGCGCCGGACGAGCCGGACAATTCGGGCTGGGGCGGCAATCCCTACTGGAACAATTATTTCGGTGACAATCCTTCTGCCTGTTCCAGCAGCGCGTCGGGCGCGTGGGCGCGGTTGAGCCGCGCCTGCAAATACAATGCGACGGGTTCGCTCGGGGGCAGTTTCGGCCCATCGGATTTCAAGGGATCGAGCAGCTTCTGTCCCGATCCCGGCACGCAGCGAATCCTGCAGCTCACGCAAAAGAAGTCCGACGTCCAAAACAAGATCAATCAACTCGTCGCCAATGGCGCGACCAATCTGCATGAAGGCTTCATGTGGGGCTGGCGAACGCTCTCGCCGAACGCGCCGTTCTCTGGCGGCCGCGCCTATCAGGCGCCGAAGAACCGCAAGATCATGGTGTTCATGACGGACGGCTTCAACAGCTGGAACTCCCGCGTGAACACCGCCACCGGCTCGACCTACGACACGCTGGGCTATTACAGCTACAACGGCGCGGAGAACGAGCGTTTCCCCGACGGTTCGCAGGGCAATGGCGTGAACTATCGCAGCCTGCTCGTCGCCGCGGCGAACAATAGTTCGAGCTACCAGACGATCTCGCGCGCGATGCAGGACGAATTGACCCGGCAGGCCTGCACGAACGCCAAGACTGCGGGGATCGAGGTCTTCACGATCGGCTTTTCGGTGTCCGGCGATCCGATCGACGCGCAAGGTCTGGCGCTGATGAAGGAATGCGCGACGAACGAGGACCACTATTTCAAGGCGGAGGACGCCTCGCAGCTCAACGCGGCCTTCTCGCAGATCGGCATCGGCCTCGGAAAGCTGCGCTTGTCCCTCTGAGGCATGGGAACGACGGCGCTTCGCCCCGGCCGATTGCCGGGGCGCGGCGCGCGAGGGGAAAGCCGCCTATTTCGAGGCGGCTTTTTTCGTGGGCGTCTTTTTCGTCGCCGCTTTCTTCGCGGGCGCCTTTTTGGCGGGCGCGGCTTTCCTGACCGGCTTCGCGTCCGCGAAGGGCGTCTCGTCGCTGTCCTCGATCACCTTCTTCGCCTTGGCCGGCGCTTTCTTCGCGGGCGCCTTCTTCTTCGGCGGACCGCCCTTGGCGTCGATCAGCTTGATGGCCTCATCGAGCGTCACATCTTCCGCCGACATGCTCTTGGGCAGGGTCGCGTTGATCTTGCCGAGATTGACGTAAGGGCCGAAGCGGCCCGCGCGCACGGTGATGGTTCCGCCGTCCGGATGCTCGCCGAGCGCCCGCCCGCCCGTAGCGCCGCCGCCCGCCGCCTTCGCGGAGATCATTTCCAGCGCCTGTTCGAGCGTCAGCGTCGCGGGGTCGATGTCCTTGGGGATGGTCGCGTTGACTTTCTTCCAGTTGACGTAAGGCCCGAAACGCCCGGACTTCACCGTCACGCCGCCGCCCTCGGGATGGTCGCCGAGAGTCCGGCCGGGTTCGGAGGCGCGTCCAAAGCGGGAGCCGCCGGCGCCCGATTCCTTCTGCACGATGAGGTCGATCGCGCGATTGGCGCCGATCGTCAGCACGTCGTCGTCACGTCCGACATTGGCGTATGTCTTGCCGTGCTGAACGTATGGCCCGAAACGGCCGATATTGACGACAATTGGCTCGCCAGTGGTCGGATGTCTGGCGACCTCGCGGGGCAGCGAGAGCAGGCCGATCGCCTGCTGAAGCGTGAGGTCGTCCGGCTTGATGGTCTTGGGCACGGAGGCGCGCTTGGGCTTTTCGGCCCCTTCCTCCTGCTCGCCCTCCTGCACATAGGCGCCGAAACGGCCGTCGCGCAGCGTTACTTCGGCGCCGGTCTCCGGATTGACGCCCAGAACCTTTACGCCCGGACGCGCGCTTTCCGCCGCGTCGCCCGTGGGTGGCGACAAAGTGCGCGTGTAGCGGCATTCGGGATAGTTCGAGCAGCCGATGAAGGCGCCGAACTTGCCGACCTTCAGAGAAAGCTGGCCGCTGTTGCAGGCGGGGCAGAGGCGGGGATCGGAGCCGTCTTCCTTCGCCGGAAAGATATGCGGCCCCAGAAGCTCGTTCAGACTGTCGAGCACCTGCGTCGTACGCAGATCCTTCGTCTCGTTCACCGCCGCGGAAAAATCCTGCCAGAAGTCGCGCAGGACCTGCTTCCAGTCGACCTCGTTGTTCGAGACGAGGTCGAGCTTCTCTTCGAGCGAGGCCGTGAAGTCGAACTCTACATAGCGCGAAAAGAAGCTTTCAAGGAAGGCGACGACGAGGCGGCCCTTGTCCTCCGGCACGAGGCGCTTCTTGTCGAGCCGCACATAATCGCGGTCGCGTAGCGTCGCCAGCGTCGAGGCGTAGGTCGAAGGCCGGCCGATGCCAAGCTCCTCCATGCGTTTCACCAGCGTCGCCTCGGTGAAGCGCGGCGGCGGCTCGGTGAAATGCTGGGTGGCGTCGATCTTTTCGCGCGCGCAGGGCTCGCCCTGCGCCATCGCGGGCAGGCGGCCGCTATCCTCGTCCTGATCGTCGTCGCGGCCTTCCTGATAAAGTTCGAGGAAGCCGGGAAAGCGCACGACCTGACCCGTGGCGCGCAGCTCCAGCATTCTGGCGCCCGCCCTGGCGTCGATGTCGACGGTGGTGCGCTCCAGCTCGGCGGACTCCATCTGGCTCGCGATGGTGCGGGTCCAGATCAGCTCGTAGAGCCTGGCCTGATCCGGCTCGAGATATCTCGCGATCTGCTTCGGCAGGCGGGCGGCGTCCGTCGGGCGGATCGCCTCATGCGCTTCCTGCGCGTTTTTCGCTTTCGCCGTGTATTTGCGCGGCGCGCCCGGCACGAAGCGGTCGCCATATTCCTTGGCGATCACACGGCGGACGCTGGCGACAGCCTCGGGCGCCATGTCGACGCCGTCGGTTCGCATATAAGTAATGAGGCCCGCCGTTTCGCCGCCGATGTCGACGCCCTCGTAAAGCCGCTGCGCGATCCGCATGGTGATGGCCGGCGCGAAGCCGAGCTTGCGGGACGCCTCCTGTTGCAGCGTCGAAGTGGTGAAGGGCGCGTAGGGATGGCGCTTCACCGGCTTGGCTTCCACCGAGCGCACCGTGAAGGTCGCGGCGTCGAGCGACTTCTTGAAATCCTCGGCCTCCTGGCCGGCGCCGATGTCGAGGCGCGAGATTTTCTTGCCGTCCGCGCCGACGAGGCGCGCGGTGAAGGGTTCGCCCGCCTTGGTCTTCAGATGCGCGACGAGCGACCAGTATTCGCGCGGGACGAATTTCTCGATTTCCAGCTCGCGGTCGCAGACGAGGCGCAGCGCCACCGACTGCACGCGGCCGGCCGAACGCGCGCCGGGGAGCTTTCGCCAAAGCACCGGCGACAGGGTGAAGCCCACGAGATAATCGAGCGCGCGGCGGGCGAGATAGGCGTCGACCAGCGCCTGGTCGATCTCTCGCGGATGAGCCATCGCCTCCTTGATCGCGTCCTTGGTGACGGCGTTGAAGACGACGCGCTCGATCTTCTTGTCCTTCAGGACGCGCTTCTTGTTGAGGATGTCGAGCAGATGCCACGAGATGGCCTCGCCCTCGCGATCCGGGTCGGTCGCCAGAATGACCTTGTCGGCGCCCTTCACTGCGTCGGCGATCGCCGAGACGCGCTTGGCGCCCTTGGCGTCCATTTCCCAAATCATCGCGAAATCGGCGTCGGGATCGACCGATCCGTCCTTGGGAGGCAGGTCGCGAACATGGCCGTAGCAGGCGATCACATTGAAATCGCGGCCCAAATACTTGTTGATGGTTTGCGCTTTGGCCGCCGACTCAACGATAACGACATTCATTCGATTGTCCCGATCTGGCGGTCCCGCCCTGGAGCGCCGGGGCGGGAACATGGTCAAAATGGGCCGCGCCTGTCAAATATGAAGGCGGGGGAGGGGGAGGGAGCGCATCCGATGACCAGCGAAACCGGGGACCGGCCAACCGTGGCCATGGCCCGAGAAATCGCGCCGCGGAGCCGGCGTTCCGTATATCCGGAACCCTTCGCCGCGCTGATGGACCGACGCGAGAAGCGCGCGCTCGGCGATTTCTTCGGCCTAACCAATTTCGGCGTGAACCTCACCACGATCGCTCCCGGCGGACAATCAGCGCTGCTGCACCGCCACAGCCGGCAGGATGAGTTCGTTTACATCCTCGAGGGCGCGCCGACGCTCGTCTTGGAGGACGGGGAGATCGCGCTGCAGGCGGGCATGTGCGCGGGCTTTCCGGCGCGGGGCGCCGCTCATTGCCTCGTGAACCGCACCGACGCGACCGTGGTTTATCTCGAAATCGGCGACCGCGCCGCCGGCGACGAGGCGAGCTATCCGAATGACGACCTGAAGGCTGCGATGGGCGAAGACGGCCGCTGGATTTTTACCCACAGGGATGGTCGTCCCTATGAATAGTGCAACGCACATACTTGCCGGCGCCAGCGGCCTCCTGTAAGAGCGGGCTCAGGCGAAGCGCGTCGCGCCTTTCGCACGGATGGCCTCGTGGCGGAGTGGCTACGCAGAGGACTGCAAATCCTTGTACGGGGGTTCGATTCCCTCCGAGGCCTCCAGACGCTGCGACGCATCACGGTCCGGAACGAGAAATCTCCCGGCGGACCCCCGCTAAAATGTTGAGTTGGCGCCCGTCGCCGCAATCAAGAACCTATTCCTAGCCCATCGAGAGGGAAAAATGCTGCACGCTCTCATTGCCGACGCACAGGCCCGGTTGGACGAAGCCCGCCGCGAGCTGCGTCTCGCCGCCATCAATTTCGACGTCTCCGACGAAGAGCTCCTCGAAATGCGCGCCAGGGCCCGCAAGGTTTACGAGGAGCTCGCCGCCCTCGACCGCAAGTTCCTCAGGAAGGGCCTGTTCGGCTTCCTGAAATTCTGGTGATCGGCTTCGCGGCGAAAACCGCATCTTGCTTCCGGCGCTTGCGCGCCCACCATAAGTCGTAAGGGGCGCCATCGCGCGCCGCCTGCGACGAGGAAGAAAGATGATCAGCCCCGATACGCCTCCCGGCGCCGAGGTCGTCTGTGTGGACGCCAGCGCCGGACCTTACGGCGACGGCGGCCTGCGGCGCGGGGCGGTCTACACGGTGGATCGCATCGCCCGCGGCATAGACGGCGGCCATGTCGTGCTGCTCGTCGAGATTCCCCCCTGGCAGACCTACTCGCCCCCCTGGGGCGTCGTGGGAATCGGCTTCGAGCTGAAGCGTTTCCGTTATCTCGATATTCCTCGATCACTGACCGAATTGCTCGAGACGGCGCCGCGCGAGGTCGAAGACACGGCGTGACCAACGGCTCACGGCGCTGGCGGTTCCGCCGTCGGCGCCGGCTCGTCGCGCGGCAGGAGCGGCGCGGCGGCGCCGGAGCGGCGGATGAAGGCCTGAGGGTCGGGCGTCAGCGAAAGTTCGTCCCAGCCGCCCGCAAGCTCGAAGGCGATGTGCAGGCCCTTGTCGCGTGGCTTGCCCGCGCTGTCCGCCTCGCCGGCGACGGCCTTGATCGACAGGCTGCGTTCCGAAAAATTGGCGGCGCCGGTGAAAGCGAGCGCGAAGCCCGGCCCGCGCGCGAGACCGTCCTCGATAACGCCGACGCCTTTCTCGAAGGCGATCGTCGCGCTGGCCTTCTCCAGCGGCGAGGCGCCCGAGCGAATGTCCTGCGCGCTGGCGAGCGGCCGTTTTTCGAGGCGGCGCAGCGCGCGTTCGAAATCGACGCCGGCGATCTCTCCCTCCGAGAGGCCCAGCGTCGCGCGCCCGCTCAGGCTGCGCATCAACGTCGCCATATTTTCCCCTGCGGCGTCGAGCGCTACGGTCGAATCGAGCGCGCCGCCGATCGCCTGCTTGCCGAAAGCGTCCCAGAGCAGCGCGCCGGCGTCGACGCCATTGGTTTGCGCCGAGGCATGGACGGAAAGCCCGCCGTCAGCCGGCCGAAAAGCGGCCCGCGCCTTGATTTTCCCGCGATAAGCCTGCGCTTGCGTCAGGGCGAGATCGAGCGCGCCGTCGCGGAGCGTGAGGTCGAGCGCCGCGTCGTCGATGGTGAGACGACCGAGCCGGGCGTGAGCCGCGTCGATATGCATGTCGACATCCGCGCCCGAGAGGTCGGGCGGATCGAAGGCCTCGCGGCTCCATTGTCCGTCCGGCGCAAGGAGCGCCGGGGCGTCGGACAGCATGGGCTTGAGCGACACGAAATCGCTTTTCAGCGCGCCTGTGAGGTGGAGGCGTTCATCGTCCCGGCGCAGACCCAGCGCGCCGGCAAATTCATTGCCGTCGATGAAGAGACGCAACTCTTTGAGCTGGGCCTCGCGCGGGCCGAGATAGGCCTGCGCGGAAAATTGCGCGTCGCCGAAGGGGCCGGGCAGGGGCGCGGAGAGGCCGAAGACCCCGAGCGCTTGCCGCACCGAGGGCGACGACCCGGCGACATGCCCGTAGAATCGCGCGTTGAGGCCCGTCTGCGCGACGCCCTGCGCCTCCAGTCGCACGCTCTCGCCGTCGAGCCGGGCAGTCGCCACCGATTGCTCGCCGCGCAAAAGCATGGCGGGGCGCGCGACCCACAGCACCGTCTGGAGCCGCTCGCCCCGCCAATCGAAACTCGCGGTGAAGGTCGCCGCCTCGCCGATCCTGCGCCAGTCCAGCGACGCGTCGATCCTGTCGGCCGCGTAGTCCTGTCCGTGACGCCGGATGCGCAGGGAGCCGTCGACGATGGCGATGACGCCGAGCCGCACATTGTCGGCTTTCTGCGCTTCCGGCGTCGCCGGGCGAGTGGCCGCCGCGCGCGCCGCGGCGCCGGGCGCGTCGATCGGCTTCTGGTCCAGATCGAGTCTCGCGCGGGGTCTGACAAGGGCGAGCGAATCGACCTCGAGGCGTCCGGCGAAAAGCGGAAACAGTTTGAGGACGCCATGCAGCTGGTCGGCCTCGATGATCAGCGCGCCATTACGGTCGGCGAAGGCTACGCCCTGAATTGAAATGTGCGGGCGCGGGGTCAGCGAGAGCGTCGTGCGGCCGCGCGTGGCGACGTAAAGGCCGGACGAGGTCTGCAGCTGGCCGGAGATGGCGTCGAGCAGGGCGGTCGGAGAAAAGAGCCAGGGCGCGAGCGCCGCCGCCGCTGCGACGACGCCGACAAGGATCGCGAGGGCGGCCGCCAGAAACCGCGTCCACCCCGAGCGGAGCGCGCGCGCGAATCTGCCGCGCCTTCTCAATTCAGAAATGGTTCGATCGCGTTCCGCCGAGGGCGACAAGCGCTCTTGCTCCTACGCCAACTTTTCTTCGCCTTGTCGCGGCTAAGCGCGGCGAGAAAGTGGCGGAGCGCGTAAATCCTGCTGAACGGGAACGCCCCCGGGTCGGCCGCCTGGAGCGCGTTCAGGAAAAGTGTCGGCGGTTTTCCGTTCGAACGCACCGAATTTGGTCTAGAGATCAGCGTCCCGGCGATGGCTATTGCGGCGATGGTCGTTGTTCATCACCGCGAGTCGTCCCACCGGCGTTTTCAGCGCGCGCTCGATCGCGAACAATGCGCTGCGATTCGAGAGCGGAACATCGCGGGTCTCGGCAAGAGCCAGGAAGTCGGACTGCTTGAACGGATAGCGGCTGCCGCGCTTTACCACGCGAATACCCTGCGGCGTCACCACGGTGTCGCCGGGGCGCAGCGTCGAATCGCCGAGGAATGCGCTGGTCACGCCGAGGCTGTCGACGGCGGACTGGCAGGCGCAGCTTCTGGACCTGGCGTCGGCCGGATTGAGGCGGGCGACGAGCTGCGCGTATGTGTCGCCGCCCCTGGCCGCCTTTGCGTCCTCGATCCTGTCGGAGCCTGCCGCCATCACGAAGAGCTGGGGCTGCGCTCCGGGACAGAGCCTTTCGCAGGTCGCCTGCTGGGCCGGAATATCCGACTCACGGTTCAGTTTCGCGACAGGGAAGTAATAGCCGTCGCAGCCGCGCACGCAGATCGTGCGGCGGCTCGCGGCCGCGGTCGTCTTCGGCGTCGTGGCGGAGGCTTCCGCGAAAGAGAGGGTCTCGATCCCGGCGGGGCGCCGCAGCGCAGCCGAGTCACGCTCCGTCGTCGACTGTTGATGGCGACCGACGACGCGCCGGCGCGCCTGGGCGTCGCGCGCGTGATGTCGCCATTTCGCGTGCCGCGCGTGCCGCCGATAGCCGTAATGGCTCCGGCTGGCGCCCGGGCCGCGCAGATAGCCGTTGTAGGGCAGCGTCGGGACATAGGCCGGCGAACCGCCGCCGAAAAGCGCGTCGAATAACCCGTTCGCGGCGAGGCTCTCCGGCGCCTCCAGGCCGAAAACGGCGACGCATAGCAGGGCGAGCGCGGCGCCGAGCGTGATGGCGGTTCTGGCGCGGTCGTTCCTGACGTGGGCGATGGTCGCAGCCTTGGGCAGGGAAGGCGAAGTCATGACGGAGGCTCGCGGTAACAGAAAATTAACTTTCTCTTCTCGAATGAATACAACGCGAGCGTGACAGTTTCAAGCTTATCGCCCCGTCTGCGCTTGAATTAACCCATTAAAATCAGTCAGCGACGGTCGACGCCCGCGACCTCGTCGCGCAGCGCGCGCAATATCTCTTCGACGTAGAAAGGTTTTTCGACGATCGCCCGGTCGAGATGCGCCTCCGGCAGGCCCGCCCTTCCGCATCCGGTAGTGAAAACGAAAGGAAGACCGCGCGCGGCAATGGCGTCGGCGACGGGGTCGATCTTTTCATGCCCGATGTTGACGTCCAGAAGGGCGAGATCAAATGAGGCGTCGCGGGCAAATCGCAACGCTTCCGCAATGTTGCGCGCCGCGCCCGCGACGACGAGCCCGAATTCGACGAGTGTTTCCTCGAGCGCCAGAGTTATGAAGGGGTCGTCCTCGACAATCAAAATCCGTCGCCCGAGCAAGGGATCGCTCGCGCTTTGCGGGGCATCGCTCGATGTCCCCGCCGGACGGAAATCGGGCGTGTCGGACACTGACATGATGTAATGGTGCGGCGGAATGCCGCGTATGTCCAGTATTTGCGCGCGTCAGTTGTAAAATGACGCCTTCAGCGACCGCCGGGCGCAGCGCCGTCGCGCCCGCGCGCGAGGCCCCACGCCGCCCAGATAGCGAGGGCGATCCAGGAGATGATCGTCAGGCCGCCGCCCATAGGCGCCGCAAAGGGGAAAAGTTTTCCGCCCAGATAGACCCGCGCCGCGAGATCGGCGGAGAAGAGCGTCACGCCGGCTTGCAAGGCGAGGCCGGCTGCGGCGAGCCAACGCTGCATGGGCGGCTCGCTGCGCGCGAGCGCCGCGAGCGCCAGTCCTGCGCCGGCGTGGATCATGAGGAACTGGCTTGCCGTCGCGAGCAGCGGATTGGCGTCCACATGCGCCGCGGCCGCGGCCAGCGAGACGCCGGCGGCGCCTTGAAGCGCCGCGATCATCGCAATGAGGAGAACCGATCTCACAAGCGCTCCCCGGTCTGTGCGCGGCTCAATAGGCGTTTTCGGCCTTGAGCAGGGCGAAGGGCGTCATCGCCAGAATATAGATGTCGAGCAGGATCGACCAGTTCTCGATATAGTAAAGGTCGCACTCGACGCGCTTCTGGATTTTCTCGGGCGTGTCGGTCTCGCCGCGCCAGCCGTTGATCTGCGCCCAGCCCGTGAGGCCGGGCTTTACGCGATGGCGGGCGAAATAGCCGTCGACGACGTCGTCGTAGAGATGGTCCGCGGCGCGCGCGACGATCGCATGCGGGCGCGGGCCGACAAGCGACAGATTGCCCTTGAAGACGACATTGAAAAGCTGTGGCAGTTCGTCGAGCGACGTCTTGCGGATAAAGCGGCCGACGCGCGTCACGCGCGGATCGCCCCTCGTCACCTGCTTCACGGCGTTGTGGTCGAGCTGGTCCACATACATCGAGCGGAATTTGTACACCTCGATTTTCTCGTTGTTGAAGCCGTAGCGCACCTGCTTGAACAGCACCGGCCCACGTGAATCGAGCTTCACGGCGAGAGCGGTGAGCGCCATCACCGGCGAGAGCAGGATGAGGCAGATCGTTCCGACGATCTTGTCGAAAACGGATTTGACGATGACGTCCCAGTCCGCGATCGGCTTGTCGAAGACGTCGATGACCGGCACATTGCCAATATAGGAATAGGAGCGCGGCCGAAAACGCAGCTTGTTGGTGTGCGCCGCGAGGCGAATGTCGATCGGAAGCACCCAAAGCTTGCGCAGCATTTGCAGCAGGCGGGTCTCGGCCGAGATCGGCAGAGTGAAGATCACGAGATCGAGCCGCGTGTGGCGCGCGAACTCGACGAGATCGTCGACCGTCCCGAGCTTGGGATAGCCGGCGACGACGTCGGGCGAGCGATTGTCCGTGCGGTCGTCGAAGACGCCGAGGATACGGAGATCGCCGTCATCCTGCGCCGCGAGCTCCCGAAGCACCGGGTCGGCGAGCTCGCCGCCGCCGACGATCACCGTGCGCCGATCGAGTTTGCCCTGTTGCGTGAGCATCCGCACCAGGAAGGCGAGGGCGATGCGCTCGCAAGCGAGAAGCGCAAGGCCGCCCGCATACCAGCCCAGCAGCCAGACGCGCGAGAAGGAGTCGTCGAGCTTGAAGAAGAACACCGCCGCCAGCGCGACGACGAAAACGAGCGACCAGCCCGCGGCGACCTTGAGCCCGTCACGCACAGGCGCGCGGAAAGAGGCGGTCGAGTAAAGGCCGAGGCTCTGCAGGATGACGACTGCGGTCAGCGCCATTAGCGGCATTACGACGTAATAATCGAGCGAGCGGCCCCAGATCGCCGCGACATGCCATTCGTGAATTACGAGACCGCAAACAAGCAGCATCGAAAACTCGAAGAGGCGCACGAGGCCGGCGAGCACGATCGGCGAATAGGCCTTGCCCGGCGCCCCGTTGCTCGCGATCTCCGCGAGCTGCGGACTGAGGCTCCGGCTCGCGTCGGAAGCGGAGCCGGCTCCTTGCGGCTTGCGGTCGTCATTTGGCGAAACGCCTTTCATGTCGCCGACGGCGAAAGCGCACATCTTTACTCTCCTGTTCGAAGCTGCGCCGACGTAAGGTAGTTTGTGGAGCTTGTGGCGCGCAGGCTGTCGCGACAGCTGCGCAGCGCGCCGGCGGCCATTTGTCCGGGTGTGAAGCTCGCATGGACGAATTCGGACATGGCGCCGGGCGGCGGCGAGGAGGAGCGCGCCATGAGGATAAGTGTCGCGCTTTCTTCGCGGCGCCATACAAGTGTATGGCGTCGCGCGCTGTGGCCGCCTCGCGCCTGTCTACGAATGAGATCGACAACGTGCCGAAGCAGGCCGCTGACCGGGGCGCGCATGACGTCGGCTATGCGCAAATCCGTTCGAGCCTCCCTTTGCCGTCCGGCGATCCCTGATGATCGCTTACGGCAAAGGTAACGCTACTTTCTAAAAAATTCTTTCCCGCACAGTGATGGTGTCGCCGGGACGCACCGGCGTGTCGAGCGGCACGCGCCCGGTCACCGGATAACCGTCGATGACGCGGGTGATGTCGGCGCCGCCCTGATAGCCGCGCGGCGAGAAGCCGCCGGCGATGGCGACGGCGGTCCTGACCGTCATGCCGTCCACGAAAGGAAATTGACCGGCGTTTGTGACTTCGCCGAGCACGAAGAAGGGGCGGAAGGCTTCGACCTCGACCGAAACGCGCGGCTCGCGAATGAAACCGTTGCGCAGGCGCGCGGCGATCTCGCGTTCGACGGCCTGAGCGTCGCGGCCCTGCACGGGAACGGAGCCGATGAGCGGCATGGCTATGCGGCCGGAGCCGTCGACGGAATAAGTGTTCGAAAGCGAGTCCTGTCCGAAAACGATGACGCGAAGCCGGTCGCCGGCCGCGAGCGTGTAAGGCTCATGCGCCGTCGCGGCAAACAGCTCGGGCTGATAATTGCCCGGCGCCGCGCATCCGGAGAGCAGCGCAATCACGATCATGGCTGTCGCCAAAGTGAACGTCTTCGAGGCGGCTCTGTGCGAGGCGACCGTATTCGCCATTTCGGACTCGCTGATTTCTGCTGACTGACCATGAGCCGCGAAGCGACTGAGCTTTTTTTATTGTCTGATAGTTAACAAACACTCACCTGACTTGAACGTAACTGGTTAACCTCGCTTCAACCATAATCGCGTTATGAAAGGTTACTGAATTCGGAGAGGCGATGCGTTCCGGAGTTACGATCGACGCGGAGACAGCGACAAACGAAATCGATTTGTCGCGGATCGGCCGCGTTCTTCTCGAGAAGCGCTGGTGGGTGATCGGCCCGACGCTCGCCGCGCTCGTCGGCGCGCTCATCTTCGTGAATGTCGTCAAGCCGCGTTACAGCGCTGACGCGAGGCTGTTGCTCGAAAACCAGGAAAGCTTCTTGACGCGCGCCGACAAGGGCGAGCGCGCGGAATTGACCGCGCCCGACGCCGAGGCGGTGCAAAGCCAGATCCAGCTGCTCACCTCGCGCGATCTCGCGCGGCGCGTCATCAAGAAGCTCGATTTGCAGGGCAATCCGGAATTCGATCCGCTCGCCAATGGCGTCGGACCAATCACGCGCGTTCTCGCGCTGCTCGGGATTTCGCGCGATCCGACGCGTATGTCGCCCGAGGACCGCATCCTCGAGAAGTTTTCGGAAAAGCTCGCCGTGCTCTCGCCGACGAAGACGCGCGTGCTGTCCGTCGAGTTCTCGTCGCGCAACCCCGACCTTGCCGCGCGCGCCGCCAACGCCGTCGCCGAAACCTACATAGAGATGCAGCAGGAGGCCAAGCGCGAAAACGCTCGCGCGGCCGCGCAGTCTCTGGGCACGCTCGTCGCCGAATTGCATACGCGCGTCGCGCAGGCGGAAACGCGCGTCGAGGAGTTTCGCGCGCAGACCGGGCTCCTGATCGGCGCCAATAATGTCGCCATTCCCACGCAGCAGCTCGGCGAATTGAACCAGCAGCTTTCTGCCGCCCGCGCGGCGCAGGCGGATGCGCAGGCGAAGGCGCGCATCCTGCGCGAAATGCTGCGCAGGAACCGCATCGGGGACATTCCCGACGTGTCCAACAATGAATCGATCCGCCGCATCAATGAGCAACGCGTGGCGTTGCGCGCGCAACTGGCGCTGGAGTCGCGCACGCTTCTCCCGATGCATCCGCGCATTAAGGAACTCACCGCGCAGCTCATGGATCTCGACGCGCAGTGGCGCATCGCCGCGGAACGAACGGCGCGCACGCTGGAGAACGACGCCAACATCGCCGCCGCCCGCGTGGAAAATCTGACGCGCGCGCTCGACGAGCAGAAGCGCGTTACGGGCGCCGCGGGCGCCGACGAGGCGAAGCTCCGTGACCTGGAGCGCGCCGCGCGCCTGCTCAAGGATCAGCTCGAGGCCGAGTCGGCGAAATATCAGGAAGCGCTCGCCCGCGAGCGCGTGAAGGCGACGCCGGCCGATGCGCGCATCATCCAGCGCGCACTGGCGCCGCAGCTGCCGTCCTTCCCCAAGAAACTGCCGATCACGATTTTTGCGACCTTGGCCGGACTTATCCTGTCCGCCGGCGTGATCATTTCGGGCGAAATGCTGAGCGGCCGCGCGCGTGTCGCAAAGCAGGCTGCTCCTTCGCCTGAGGCGCCGGAATCGACGCCGGTGGTTGCGGCGCCGATGGAGCGGTCAGCGCCCGCGCTCGTGGAGCCGGCCGCTGAAAACGTTCTTCCCGCAAGCGCTGAAGTCGACGCCGTCAGTGCGATCGACAAGGCGCGCGCTGCGACGAATTGCGTAAAGGTGCTCGTCACGCCATGCGAAGATGACGGAAAACCTTCGGACACGGTGATCGCGTTGGGCCGCAATTTGTCGCGGCGCGGGCGCACGCTACTCGCCGTCGCCGATCGCGGCGCCGCCGCCTATGACGCGCTGGTGCATGCGCCGCAGGGCGCGCCGAAAGGCATGGCCGATCTCGTCACGGGAGTCGCGGACTTCGCCGAGGTCATTCATCGCGATGTGGGATCGCGCCTGCATGTCATGCCCGGCGGCGTCCATGAGGGTGAGACGCGCTACGAGCTCGCGCTCGTGGTCGATGCGCTCGCGCATACTTACGATTTCGTCGTCTTCGCGGCGTCTCGCGTCGAGGCGCGTCGCCTTGCGCCTTTCGTGGATCTCGCCTTCGTGCTCGGCGGCGATGCGGAGGCTGAGTCCTTGCGTGCGGAGCTTGCGCAGGCGGGCGCCGACGCCCAGCTGCTCGAAGGCGGCGCCGGCGCTGACGATCTCGTGGCGGCGTGAGGGTCGCCTATCGTCTTCCCTGAAGCAGGCGGCGCAGGCGCGAGAATGCGCGCGCGAGCGCGGGGGTCTGCTTGATGCGCCGCTTTGCGCGAAGGAAAATCACGAGCAGGGGAGCTGCGACGACGCCTTTCCATGAGGCGGGCGTCACCGTATCGCATAACTCGATCGTCTCGTCGCAGACCGCGTTCTTGTAGCGCGCTTCGCCTGCGCCGAGGTCGAAATACGTCATGCCCCGCGCGACGAGATCGCGCATCAGCGCATGCAACAGAAGATCGCCGGGCGAGCAGCGCGCGACCTCTTCATCCATGTCGAATGAATTGAGCAACGCGGAAAAACGCCCGCCGCGCGTAAGGCCGGCGTAGGTCGCGACAATACGGCCATCGACGCTGAGCGCATGGAGCTCCAGCGATCCTTCGCCGGTTTCGACGCTCAGGCGACGCAACATCTCGCGCATGCCAACGCCGTCGAAGACGCCGCCGACGCCCATGTCGGCGAAGCGCGCGGATTTCTGGTCGATCAGCGCGGTCAGAATTTCCTGCGCGCGCGGGCCGGTTTGGCGATGCTCGTAACGCAGCTCTCCCATTTCGGCGAGCCGCGCTTCTTTCTTGCGCAGTTTCTTGCGGCTTTCCTTCGACAGGCGCGCCGCAAGCTCCGCTTCGGTCGCGGGCAGGGCGACGCCATAGGCGAAACTGGCGCTCGGCATGGCGCCGGCGAAGGCGAGAGGATTTTCTACGCCCTCGAAGCGTCGCGGCTGATTTCTCAGATAATAGACGTCGGGCGGATTCGCCGCGCGCCGCGCCGCGTCGCGCAAAAGCGCACGAATGGATTTTTCGTCGAAGCGGCAGCCCGAGCGCAGCAGCGCAAGATTGAAATTGCTTTCACGCCCGCCGAGAAACATTGCGATGCGGAGCGGTCCGCGTGTGTCGATGGCGAACGGCAGAAGCGCGCGCGGACTCCCCGTCGCATCGCGCGCGACGATGATGAAGGCCTCCAGCCGCTCCTCGCGCCCGACCGTGTCGAACCATGTCGAAAGGAACAGACAGGATTGATAAGGGCTCGTCGTGGCGACGGCGGAAAGCTCCACCCACGCGGCCCGCGTGTCCGCGATATTATCGATGACGTCGATCGTGAAGGGGCGGGCGGAAACGGGTTCTGTCGCCAATTCGGCGTTCCCCGGCGTTTCCGGATTGCTAACCATGTCGCAGAATCGCCTTCGTCCAAAAACAACGCCTCAGCTTTTTAAGCATAGCTCAAGCTGCATAACAGATGCTTTGAGCATTCATCGTAAATGGCCGATTTCACGGAGGAGTGTCGATGGCCACCTGGCGGGAGCGGGCGATCCGGGCCGGCATGGGTCTGTTTCACGCCAGCGGCGCGCATCGCCTCGCCGAGCCTTTCACGCGCGGACTTGGCGCAATCCTGATGTTCCATCGGGTGCGACCCGCGACGGGCGACGCATTTGCGCCCAACGCCGGCCTGGAGATCACCCCGCAGTTTCTCGACAGCCTGCTCACGCATCTTCGCGGACGTGGTTACGACATCCTGTCGCTCGACGCGGTCCTCGCCCGGCTGGGTTCGGGCGAGGCGCCGGGGCGGCCTTTCGTCGTGCTCACCTTCGATGACGGCTATAACGATCTCGTCGATCACGCCCTGCCGATCCTCGAGCGTCATCGCGCGCCTTTCACCGCTTATGTGACGGCGGGCTTTGCGGACGGTACAGCGCGCTTGTGGTGGCTCGAACTGGAGGAGGCGCTGCGTCGCCTCGCGCGCGTCGACATTATCGTCGGCGGCCGGCGCATCGTCCGCGATTGTCGCTCCGCTCGCGAAAAAAGCGAGGCCCATGCGGATATTTATTGGGGCGTTCGCGCGGGAGACGAGACCGAGCTTATGCGCGTCGTGACGGCGCTTGCGTCGCAGGCCAATGTTGACGCGGGGAGATTGACGAGGGAAGCCTGTCTCGACTGGAGCGGGATCGCAGCGCTGGCGCGTCACGAACTCGTGACGCTCGGCGCGCATTCCCTCACGCATCCGCGCCTTGCGAAGCTCGACGCACAGGAGTCCGCGCGCGAAATGGCTGAAAGCCGCGCGGCGATTGCGCGCGAGATTGGCGTGGAGGCGCGTCATTTCTGCTATCCGGTCGGAGACCCGACGTCGGCGGGTCCGCGCGAATTCTCGACCGCGAGGGAACTCGGCTTTGCGAGCGCCGTGACGACGCGGCCGGGAATGATCTTTCCCGAGCATCGCGACCATTTTCATGCGCTGCCGCGCCTTTCCGTCAATGGGGGGCACCAGAGCCTGACGGCGGTCGACATTCTCCTGAGCGGCGCGCCATTCGCATTGTTGAATCGCGGCCGGCGCATCGCCGCATAATTGACGGGAGCCGGTCATTTCCTTCGATCCTTTCGACGCGCCGGTAAAGGAGCTCGGTCGCGGCGAGGCGCGGGGCGTCGCGGCGCCGGCGCTCGCGGCGGCAATCGGATTTATGGTTTTCTCCCTGCTGCTGATCGTCATCCTTTCCGCAACGGCGCCGGGGGAACTGGCTCCTTTGCGCGTTACCGACAAGGAGATGCGCGGCTACGCCGAGTTGGGCCGTTTTCCGCTCATGGCCGCCGCCTCCGCCGCGCAGCTGCACGCGCTTGCGTTTGTCGCGGGGCTACAGACCTTCGGCGCCTTTGCCCTGCTGGCCTTTGTCGCGGTCTTCTTCGGTTGGCGCGGCTTCGCGTCCGGGCGTGTTCGCGGATGGTCGAACGGCTATTGGGTCGCCGGCGTCATGGCGCTCTGCTTCTTTCCGTCCGTCTTTCCCGGAGTGACGGCGCAGCTTTTCGATTACGTCATCACCGCGTCGATCAGCAATCCGGTAGCGAGCCGGGCGCTGCCTGGGCTGGCCGCTGCGATTTATGGCCCGCATGGGCTGAACAGCCACATGCTTCCGGCCGTATTCCTGGCCGAGCGCGCGCTGGTTGTGGCGCTGCTCGCGGCGCCCTTCTCGGTCCTTTGCCACGATCTCGCCTATCGTCTGCGCGAAGCGCTGGAGGATTTCGGCGTCATCGAGGCGGATGAGGAGCGCGATCGCCAGTCGGAACGAGCCGGCGCCGGGCGGCGCGCGCGGCGGCCGCGTCACGAGACCGGCGACGACGCGGCTGATCGGGGCGGCGGCTTCGGCCAGCGAGGGGCGCCGCCGTCCGGCCCCCCGCAAAGCGCAGACGCGCGCGCCCGCGCCGTGCTCGGCGTCAGCGAGAGCGCCACCCGGCGCGAAATCGAGCGCGCCTATCGTTCGCAGATGAAGCGCGCCCATCCCGACCACGGCGGATCGGTGGAGCGGGCGGCGGCGCTCAACGCCGCGCGCGACGCGCTGCTGCGGCGCGGGTAGGGCGGGGACCCTCGCAATGCGTAATTCGTTGACCTATATTAACCGGAGCTTGTCAGCAGGAGCGGATCAATGAGCGCCATGGGCGTCGTTATTTGTGTTGCAATCGCCTTGTCGGCCGCGCTTGGCGTCTATCTGCGCATGCGGCAGACCGCCAATGTGGAGCGTCATCGCGAGGCCGTGCCGGCGGATTTCGCGCGGGAGGTTAGCCTCGACGACCACCGCCGCGCCGCGGACTACACGATTGCGCGCACGCGTTTCGGCATGGCGGAAACGATCTACGACGCCGTCGTCTCGATCCTCTGGCTCGCGCTCTGGATGGCGCCGCTCTATGCGTTCGTCTCGCATTACATCGAGCCGGGGTTGACGCGCAGCGTCGTCTTCGTCGCGGCGGTCGGCGTCGTAGGACATTTTCTCGAAATGCCTTTCTCGCTCGCCAACGCCTTCTGGCTGGAGGAGCGTTTCGGTTTCAATCGCCTCACGCCCGGCACCTTCGTGCTCGACGAGTTGAAAAGCGGGGCGCTGGCGCTCGCGATCGGGACGCCACTGCTTTATGCGATGTTCGCCCTGTTGCGCGCCATGCCCGACACCTGGTGGCTTCTCGCCTATGTCGGCTTCATGGCGCTGACGATCGCCATGACGGTGATCTATCCGACCGTCATCGCTCCGATGTTCAACAAGTTCACGCCGATGGAGGACGGTTCGACGAAGAGTCGAATGGAGGCGCTGCTCGAGCGGTGCGGCTTCGAGTCCAAAGGCCTCTTCGTGATGGACGCGTCGAAGCGCTCCAGACATGGCAATGCTTATTTCTCCGGCTTCGGCAAGGCGAAGCGGATCGTCTTCTTCGATACGCTGCTCGAAAAACATTCGCTCGAGGAGATCGAGTCCATCCTCGCGCATGAACTCGGACACTTCAAATTCGGCCATGTCCGGCAGATGATCCTGCAGGCGGCGGTCATCGCCTTCATCGGTTTCGCCGCGCTCTACTGGGCTTTCTCGTCGGATACTTTCGCGGGCTGGTTCGGCCTGCCGAACGATCCGGGCGTCGTCCTCATCGCGCTGCTTTTCGCCAAGGAGCCGATCTCGCATTTGCTGACCCCGCTGCTTGCCTGGCGCTCGCGTCGAAACGAATTCGAGGCGGATGATTTCGCGCGCCAGATCGTCGGCAAGGAGCCGATGATCTCCGCGTTGACGCGGCTGACGCGCGACAATCTCGCGACGCTCACCCCCGATCCGCTCTATGCAAAATTCTACTTCTCGCACCCGCCAGTCCCGGTGCGGGTCGCGCAATTGCGCGCTACGCAATAAGTTTTGCGAGGGCGCAATCACAGTATTGTCGCGGGGGAAACAAATTTCGCCGCGGCATTCTGCCTCATAGCGAAAAGGAATATGCGTCTTGTGCGGCGCATAAATCAGCCTATATGTGCCTGATAGGCTGCAGCTTTTACGGATATACCTGCGCTCGGCTTATGGAATTATTGTCGCAGGCGTGTCCACGTAAAAGAGACAAAATGAGCAACACGAACAATACCTCCAGCACCATGGGCCGCATGAAGGGTCTGATCTGGGTTGTTGGCGCTATCGCCCTTATCGCCACCATGATTTCGCTGGCGCCGGTCATTTCCCATCTGGGCTGACCAGGACGGCTCGCCTCATCCGCAGGCGCAGATGATCAAGGCCGCGCAGCATAATTGCGCGGCCTTTCTCATGTAATGGCGCATCGCGCGGGGGCTCAGCCGGCTTGCCCGACCGCAGCGCGGTCGCGGTCGATGAAAGCGACGAGCTCTTTCGCGCGGTCGGAGAAAATTTGCAGCTTCCCCGTGTCGAGCGGTTCGCTCAATCGCTGAAGCAGCAGCGTGTCTGCGCCGTCGGCGAAGGCGGGGCCGAGGCCGGAGAAGAAAAAACCAAGTTCGCGCGCCGCCGCCGTCAGAATGGGCAGACCGGGATCGCCGACCGGCGCGGAGAGCCGGATTGCGCTGGCGCCGAGGCCCACGACGTCATTGAGCGCCTGTTTCAGCTCGATGGCGGCGTTTTCGCCGATCGACTGGAAATGAATTTCGCCATATCCGCGGCCATCGGCCTTGACGCTCGCGCGGGACTCCGCGCGCATTGGCGCCGCAGGTTCTGCAATCGTCGCGGGAACGCCGAGGCTCTCGTAAATTTTGAGTATCGCCTCGTGATAGGGCACGGGCGCATGAATGACGCGCGGCGCAGGGGGCTGAAGGAAGCGAAAGGCGAGGAGCAGGCTTTGCCGCTGCCCCGCTGTCGGCGCCGCAAGGCCCTTCGGGCGCATGTTCTCCGGCGCGGCGCCGAGCAATACGGCGCAAACGGGCATTCCCGCGCGCTCGTCATTGCGCTGGGAGAAAATATGCACCGTCACCGGTTCGGCGAATATGCCCTGAAGGCCGATTTTCGGCGCTTCCTCGCTGAGGCGCCCGGTCATGAGTTCGAGAAGATGATGACCGCGATAGGCCGGTAGCACCACGGCCTCGCCGCGTTCGGCGATGCAGGCGCCGGGTTCGCGCTCCAGCGCGACATGGCCGACAACCTCGCCCCGATCATTACGCGCGATCATTGGAACAAGCTCGCCGCTTTCCACTTTGGCCCAGTATCTGTGCGGCGAGAACACTTCGGAATGAATATAGTTGTGACCGTAAACCTCCAGAAAGCATCGCGCGATGGCGGCCGTGTCGCTTTCCTGCGGGGGCTCGATGCGGAAGGGGCCTGTCGTTGGGGGCGCGTCCCCCGTCGCCGTCTCGTCGGCGAAATGGGCGAGCTCCGCCTCCTCATGCAGACTGCGATGCAGGCTGATTTCCCATCCGTCGATCCCACGCTCACGATAGGAGAGGCCCGCTTCGCGGCGCAGGCGTCCGGAGAGCGTCGGAAGCAGATTCGAGAAACGGTGGTGGCCGTGGAGCAGAATCCTTGCGCTGACCTCCTTGCGGGAGGACAGGAGAGCAACATGGACGCGCCCCCCGCCCGATCCATGGGCGCAGAGCGCCAGCCAGGTCTCCAGCGCGTCTTCAGCGATCTGGCCCGCCGCAAAATGCTGCACGCCTTCCGCAAGCGACGCTTCACGAATGAAAGCCCTCACGAGTTCGCTGTGCGACGGCTCCAGAACGATCTGCAACTCCGAGTGTCGGGAAGAGGGTTGAGCGCTCACGATGCTGAGGTCCGATCCGAAATTGCTGGAGAGGCCGAGTCTAGCAATTTCATTGCTGGTTCAAAAAGGTAAACAAACAGCGGACGGAACGCGTGCGCCTCTGCGCAAGACGCTACGAATGAAAACAAGTTCGCGGCCGCGCAAACAAGAAAACGCCCGGCGGTTCGCGCCGGGCGCTTCTCATTCGACTGGTCTCTAAACATAAGGCGAAGGGATAACGCGCATCCGGAAGAATGGTTCCGTAGCGTGCGTCGCCACGCCTCCAAAATTTGGCGCGTCCTTCTGCGCTCTGCGTCTCGACGCCGTCGTGAGTGAAACCCGGTGCGGCAGTGTGACACAGAGCGGCGAAGCTTGTGGTTGTTTCCTCTGGAAGTGTACAATTTACCTCGCTGACGCACCCCAGACGCCTCTCCGTCAGCTGAAGCGGCCCGAGCGCGTAATCCAGCGACGGGCCGTTCTCAATTTTGGCTGCGCCAACGGTCCTGTTCCGGCGCTGATGCGAAGGCGCCGACAAGCGGAGATATTCATGACAGTAATAGTGAGAGACAGTAATGGCGCGGAACTGAAAGACGGCGACTCCGTGACTCTCATCAAGGATCTGAAGGTAAAAGGTTCGTCAATCGTGCTGAAGCGCGGCACGATGATCAAGAATATTCGCCTCACCGACGATCCGGCCGAGATCGAATGCCGCGCCGAAAAAGTCAAGGATCTGGTGCTCCGGACGGAGTTCGTAAAAAAGGCGTGATGAGGCGCCGATCTCCCGACTGCTGCGGCCCGAGCGCGGATCGAGCGCCGGGCCGCAGGTCGCCCCGCCACTGACGCGAGGGGTTCAACGTCTGACTGTAAAATTTTTTGTTTTTTTAGTGGACAGTCGATCGGCAAGCGCGGCGCGCGTCCGAAATTCCGGTCCGAGGCGGATACTGCGCCGAAGCGTCCTTAGCGCCACGCATTCGCTTGATTCGGCCAGCATAAATATCTAGCTTCCGCTGAGCATGGACCGTGGCTATCTTCATTAACGCAAATCGGGAAAACGCCTTGAAAGCTCGCCAGTCATTGACTTGGCGCCCGTCTCGGCCGTCCCGTTATGGCTTTGCTTTGCTTGCAGTCGCCGCGGCGACCGCGTTGCGCTTTTGGCTGAGCGAGTTTCTGATCTCGCAACCTTTCGCCACCTATTTCCTCGCGACGCTGCTCGTCGTGGTGGTCGCTGGCCCGGGGCCGGCGGCGCTCGCGACTTTTCTGTCGGCGGCCAGCGCTATTTATCTTTTCGTTGAGCCGGTCAACAGTTTCGAGATTCGGAACGTGGCCGACATCGCAAGATTGTTGATCTTCGTTACGATTGCGCTCGGCATGTCCGCCATGGCGGAAATGATGCGTCGCGCACGCGAGGTTGCGGTGGAAGCGCAGATAAATCTCGCGAAAATCGAGATGTTTCAACAAAGCGAAGCGGCGCTGCGCGCCAGCGAAGAACGTTTGCGAGTCGCCAATGAGCGATTCACGGCGGCCCTCGAGGCGTCGCCCGTCGTTATATTCGAGCAAGATCGCGAATTGCGCTGCATGTGGGTTCACAATTCTGCGCTTGGTTATGCATCCGAAGAAATTATCGGGAAGACTGACCATGACCTTCTCGAACGAAGGGAAGACGCCGATTGCCTTGCCGCAATCAAAAGGCGCGTGCTGGACACAGGTCAGCCGGCCCGTGAAGAGGTCTTCGTGACAAGCGACGGCAAACCGCGCTATTTCGATCTTCATGTGCAGCCGCGTCGGTCGGGCCATGAGGTCATAGGCCTGCTTTGCACCGCCGTCGATATCACGGAGCGAAAACAGTCCCTCGATCGGCTGCGTAAAAATGATCTGCGCTTGCGGATTGCGGTGGACGCCGCCTACGTCATCTCCTTCGAATGGGACATTCAGCGCAACGAGGTTCGCCGCTACATTTCGACGGATCCCGGCCTGCCGCCAACGCCGGAAATGCAGCCGAGCACGTTCGAGGCCGTTCAACAAGCCGTGCATCCGGATGATCGCGCCTTGTTCAGCGCCAATGTCCATGCCGCACTGGAGAGTCGGGAGGGGCTATATGAGAGTGAATTTCGCATCGTCCGGCCGGACGGCGCCGTAGCGTGGCTATTTGAACGCGGTCGCGTGGAGCGGGACGCCGAAGGGCGGCCCGCTTTTCTCATCGGGCTCTCGCAGGACGTTACGGAGCGCCGCCGCATCGAGGAGGCGTTGCGCGAGGCGGACCAGCGGAAGGATGAATTCCTCGCGACATTGGCGCATGAACTGCGCAATCCGCTGGCGCCGCTCCGCAACGCGATCCGCGTGCTTCGCCGTGACGCGGGCAGGCTGTCGGAGGAGCAGCGCGGGGAGCTGTTTGCGATGTTCGATCGCCAGACCGAGCATCTCGTCCGACTTGTCGACGACCTTCTGGAGGTTTCGCGGATCACGCGGGGGAAGATCGACCTGCGAAAAGAGCGGGTCGATCTCGCGACGATCCTGAGGAACGCGATCGAAACCAGTCGGCCGGCCATCGAACGCGGGGGGCATGAGCTACGGATCGATGCGGGCGCGGAGAGGTTGATCCTCGACGTGGACCCGGTGCGACTCGCGCAGGTGTTCAGCAATCTCCTCAACAACGCCGCCAAATATACCGAGCACGGCGGATCAATCGCGCTGACTGTCGAGCGGCGAGGCGACGAAGCGGTGGTGAGTGTCCGCGACAGCGGCGTGGGCATCCCGCCCGAGATGGCGCCAAGGGTGTTCGACATTTTCACCCAGGTCGATCGCACGCTCGGCAGGGCACAGGGCGGGCTCGGCATCGGTCTCGCGCTCGTCCGCAACCTGCTCGAGATGCATGGCGGCTCGGTCGAGGCCCATAGCGAAGGGCTCGGCCGCGGGACAACTTTCGTCGTCCGTCTGCCAGTTGCGACGGGCGGCTTGCAGGAGAAGACGTCGAAGAAGGATCCGTCGGCGTCGCCGAGGGTCGACCGCCGCATTCTCGTGATCGACGACGATCACGATGTCGCGGACAGCCTGGTGATATTCCTGAAATCATTGGGAGCGACGGCCCGCGCGGTCTATGACGGCGTTGCGGGCCTCGACGCGCTCGAACATTTCAGGCCAGAGATCGTTATTCTCGACATCGGCATGCCGGGAATGGACGGCTACGAAACCGCCCGCCTCATTCGCGAGCGCCCCGAAGGCCGCAATGCGATTCTGGTGGCGTTGACAGGATGGGGGCAGCAGCAGGTCCACGACCGCGCCCGAGCCTCGGGCTTCGACCACCAGTTGACGAAACCGGCTGACCTCGATGAACTCGTGACGCTGCTGAAGTCGCTGGAAAGCTGAAAACGCCCGCATTTCCCCGCGACAGGGTCAACCCCGCGGCAGGTCCGGCGACGCCGAAACCAAAGCCGTTGAGACGGCGCGAAAATCCTGTGCGGACCGTTGAGATGAGTGGCTCCCCGAGTAGGACTCGAACCTACGACCTAGCGATTAACAGTCGCGTGCTCTACCAGCTGAGCTATCGGGGAACGTGAGAGGGCGTATATAGGGCAGGCGGCGATTTGCCAAGCCCTTTCAACCGGCTTGTTGATAACTTCGTGTCACCGGGCCAGTTCGAGGCGCGCGCCTTCCGGAAAAGCCGCGCGGGCGACGGCGATGTCGTCCTGCGAGGGCAGGCCGGCCTCATTGCCGAGATGCTGGATTTTATGGGCCGAGGCCGCGCGCGCGAATTCGAAATGCTCGCGCCAGCTCGCCCCGGGGCGCTCGAGATAGGAGGCGCAATAAGCGCCATGGAAAACGTCGCCGGCGCCGGAAGTGTCCACGATTTTCTCGCGCGGCACCTGGAGCGAGGGCATGTGCTGGACGATTCCGTCTTCGTCGTACCACATGATTCCCTTGTCGCCGTTCGTCACCGCGCCGATCCGGCAACCCCTAGCCTTGAGCCAGTCGAGCATCCCGAGGTCGGAAAGCGACATCTGTTCGCAGAATTTTTCCGCGACCACGGCGACGTCGACGAAGCCGGTCAACTCCTCGATGCAGGGACGCCTGGCGCCGCCGTCGAGTGACACCAGCACGCCCTTTTCTCGCGCGGCTCTGGCGTAGTGGAGCGCCGCGTCGGCCATATGGCCGTCGAGATGCAGAAGCCGCGCTTTCCCGATATCCACGCTGGGGAAGGGGGCGAGGTATCTGTCGTCGCGCGCCCGGAGGATCGCCCTTTTGCCGTCGTTGGGAAAAACGAAGGAGAGCGACGAGCGCGCGACCTTGCGTGAATGCACGCGCACGCCGTAGGCCTGGGCCATGTCCACGAACATGTGGCCGAGCCAGTCGCGCGCGACCGTCGTCAGCAGATCGACATTATGGCCGAGCTTGGCGCAGGCGAACCCCGCCGTGACCGCGTTGCCGCCGAAGCTCACCGCGTAATCCTGCGCCACCGTCTTCTCGTCGCCGCTCGGCATTCGGTCGGCGCGCATGGTGACGTCGATGTAGGCGTGACCGATGAAAAGCGCTTCCATGGCGGCTCCGGATGATAATCCTCGGAAATACGTTGAGCGGGCGCGAGCTTCGCCTGGACGGACGACAGAACTATGTCATCGGCGCGATAAGACCTAGATCGAGAAACTCGTCCCGCAGCCGCAGGACGCGGTCGCGTTCGGATTTTCGACGCGGAAGGATTGCCCCATCAGGTCGTCGACGAAATCGATCTTCGCGCCAGCCAGGAAGCCCATGGACGCCGGGTCGATCGCCACGCGGGCGCCGTCGCGCTCGATGACGGCGTCCTCCTCCGTCGGGGCAGGGGAAATCGCGAATTGATACTGGAAGCCCGAGCAGCCGCCCCCTTCGACAGAGACGCGAAAAACCGCGCCGGGCGCCTCCCCCGCCAGAAGGGCCCCGATTCGCTTTGCCGCCTGATCCGTCAGCGCCACTTCGCTGGCTGCGCCGGTCGTCATGTGCCTGTCCCCGTTGGCTGCTTGCATTCGCTGGGTGATGCGGTCTATGCGCCGCAACATAGGTCCGAACCGTCGGCCTTTCAATGACAGGAGCACGACAGTGGCGCTTCGCCAGCCCCTCGCGCCCTACGCCTGCGACGCCATGCGCTCGCGCGGGCGGCTCCATCCCGTGTCGCCGTCGCCGACGCGCAGCGAGTTCCAGCGCGACCGCGATCGGATCATCCATTCGACGGCCTTCCGGCGCCTCGCGCACAAGACGCAGGTCTTCGTGCCGCTCGACGGCGACCATTTCCGCACGCGCCTGACGCATACGATCGAGGTCGGGCAGATCGCTAGGGCGCTCGCTCGCGCCTTGCGGGTCGACGAGGATCTGGCGGAGGCGGTGGCGCTGGCGCATGATCTCGGCCACACGCCCTTCGGCCATGCGGGGGAGGACGCGCTGGAGGCCTGCATGAAACCCTTCGGCGGCTTTGACCATAACGCGCAGGCGCTGCGCGTCGTCACGCTGCTCGAGCGCCGTTACGCGGATTATGACGGTCTCGATCTCACCTGGGAGACGCTCGAAGGCATCGTCAAGCACAATGGCCCGCTCGCGGGGCCGAAGGCGACGCGCAAACTCCCGCGGTTTGTGGCGGAATTCGATGCGGCCTATCCGCTGGAGCTCGCGACGTTTGCAAGCGTCGAGGCGCAGGCCGCGGCGCAGGCGGACGACATCGCCTACATCGGCCACGACATCGACGACGGCCTGCGCGCGGGGCTGTTTTTGCTCGAAGACATCGCCGCCGCCGTTCCTTTTATCGCGTCGCTGCTCCAGCAGATCGGCGAGAAACATCCGGGGCTGGAGCGCGGTCGCGTGATCCACGAACTCGTGCGCCGTGTCATTACGCGCTTCGTCGAGGATGCGATCGCCACTGCGCTCGGCCGCCTCGATAGGCTGGCGCCCACAAGCGCCGCCGACGTGCGCGCGGCCGGCGAGGCGATGGTCGCTCTGTCGCCGGCGATGGCGGAGGCCGAACGCGACATCAAGAAATTCCTCTTCGCCAACATGTATCGACATCAGAAGGTCAAGGCGGTCTGGGAGCGCGCGCGCGACGCGATCTCGCGGCTCTTCCCCGCCTTTTTCGAAACGCCCTCGCTGATGCCGCCGGAATGGGCCGCGCAGGCGCTGGCGCGCGAAGGCGCCGCCCGGGCGGTGGTCGTAGCGGATTACATCGCCGGCATGACCGACCGTTATGCGCTGGGCGAGGCGAAGCGGCTGTTCGGTGCATGAAGCGCATTGGCAAAGGCAATCGGAGACGATGATGGACAAACTTGCGCTGGCCCGCGCGCTTCACGTCGTCGCGGTCGTCATCTGGATCGGCGGCGTCGCCTTCGTTACGACCGTGCTGCTGCCGGCGACGCGCCGCCTGAAGGAGCCCGGCCAGCGGCTCGCCTTTTTCGACGCGGTGGAGCGCCGCTTCGCCTGGCAGGCGCGGCTCACGACGCTGCTTGCCGGGGCGAGCGGGTTTTACATGGTGGCCGAACTCGACCTTTGGGACCGTTTCCGTTTCTCCGCCTTCTGGTGGATGCATGGCATGGTCGCCATATGGGCGGTCTTCACCTTCATGCTTTTCGTCGCCGAGCCTTTGTTTCTGCACCGCTGGTTCAACGCGCGGGCGACGGTCGATCCTGAGGGAACCTTCGCCCTCGTCGAGCGGCTGCACCGATTCCTGCTCACCATCAGCCTGATCGTGGTCCTCGGCGCTGTCGCCGGCGCCCATGGCGGGGCGTTTTTTGGGTAGCGGCGCGGGGCGGGGTGATTTCGGCCGACCAAGCTGCTAAACCCGCCGCCAATTCCATTCCGTCCGGACCTCCATGAACATCTTCGACATCTTCCACGCCCGCATCGCCTCCATCCTCGAGGGCATCAAGGCCGACGGCCGCCTCCCCGAGCTCGATCTCGCGCGCTTCGTCGTCGAACCGCCGAAGGACGCTTCGCTCGGCGACCTCGCCTGTAACGCCGCGATGGTCTTCGCGAGGGAGGCCAAGGCCCATTTCGCGAATCCGCGCGAGCTGGCGGTCGAAATCTGCTACGCGCTGGCGCAGTCTGAGGGCGTCGCGACGGCGGAAGTGGCCGGACCGGGCTTCATCAACATTCGTCTCAAGCCCGAGATTTTCGCGCAGGTCTTGCGCGCGGCGCTCCTCGATCCCGACAACTACGGCCGCGTCGAAAAGGGCAGGGCGGGCGCGCTTCAGGGCAAGGTCAATGTCGAATATGTCTCGGCCAATCCTACGGGGCCGATGCATGTCGGCCATGGCCGCGGCGCGGTGTTTGGCGACGCGCTCGCCAATCTCCTCGCCTTCTCGGGCTGCGAGGTGACGCGCGAATATTACATCAACGACGCCGGCGCGCAGGTCGACGTGCTCGCCCGCTCGGCCTATCTTCGCTACCGCGAGGCGCTGGGCGAAACGATCACGATTCCGGAAGGTCTCTATCCAGGCGACTATCTCAAGCCTGTCGGCGAGGCGCTCGCGAAAGCCCATGGCCGGGAGCTGCTCGACAGGCCGGAGGGCGATTGGCTGCCCGTCGTCCGGCGCGAAGCCATCGACGCCATGATGGACATGATCCGCGATGATCTCGCTGCGCTCAACATCCGCCATGAGATCTTCTTCTCCGAGCGGACGCTGCATGACCGGTCGAACGGCCCGTCGAAAATTGACGCCGCGATCGAGTGGCTGCGCGAGAAGGGGCTCGTCTATGAAGGCCGCCTGCCGCCGCCCAAGGGCCAGTTGCCCGACGATTGGGAAGACCGCGAGCAGACGCTGTTCCGCTCCACCGATTTCGGCGACGACGTCGATCGCGCGCTGAAGAAGTCGGACGGCTCGCCGACCTATTTCGCCTCCGACATCGCCTATCACAAGGACAAGATCGACCGCGGCTTCGACACGCTCGTCGACGTCTGGGGCGCGGACCACGGCGGCTATGTGAAGCGCATGGGCGCCGCCGTCGCCGCGCTCTCCGGCCGCAAGGTGGCGCTCGACGTCAAGCTCTGCCAGCTCGTGAAGCTGATGCGTAACGGCGAGCCGGTGAAGATGTCGAAGCGCGCCGGCGATTTCGTCACGCTGCGCGAGGTGGTCGACGAAGTCGGCGTCGACGCCGTGCGCTTCATGATGCTCTATCGCAAGAACGACGCGCCGCTCGACTTCGATCTCGCGAAGGTCATCGAACAGTCGAAGGACAACGCCGTCTTCTACGTGCAATACGCCCATGCGCGGGCGAAGTCCGTGATGCGGCAGGCGCTTGCGGCCTTCCCCGATCTGGACATTTCCATGGCCGCCCTGTCCGGCGCGAAGTTCGAGATGTTGACGGATGAGGGCGAGCTTCAGCTCGCCCGCGTGATCGCCCAATATCCGCGCGCGATCGAGGCGGCGGCGGCCGCTCATGAGCCGCACCGCGTCGCTTTTTATCTTCATGAACTGTCGAGCGTGTTCCATTCTCACTGGAACAAGGGCAAAGATCAGCCACAATTACGCTTTGTTAATTCAACCGAGAGAGATTTAACGAGCGCCCGGGTCGCTTTAGTTTTATCCTTAACTGTCGTCCTGGGGTCGGGCCTGAGACTTCTCGGCGTGAGCGCCCCCGACGAAATGCGTTGACGCGATAATCCCTTGGGCGCTCGGCCCTCGCGCGACGCTTTAGCCACAGCTCAGCGCCTGGGAAGAGTGATCGAGGTGCATCATGCGTGAATCCACCGTTAGGGGCCCGGCCGTCGATCTGGGCGAGTTTGAGCGGCGTCTGCGCGGGCCCGAACGCACGGGCCAGGGGAAAGCCGACCCGTTGAGCGAACTCGCCCGGCTGATGGAGGGGCGGGAGGCCGCAGAGACAGACCCGTACAGCCAGATCCTGGCAGACCCTCGCGCCGCGCGCGCGCCAGCGCCCCCGCCGGTCGAGCCCTCCTGGGATGCGCCGCAACACGGCCTTCGCGGCTCCTATGACGAAGCGCCGGCCATCGCGCCGGAGTCCCGCCATTACGCCGACGAGGTTCATGGCGAGCAGGCCTATCACGACGCCGTCTACCAGCAGGAGCACGCCTATCATCAGCAGGCGCCGGCTCCGGCCTATCCCGACCAGTATGGGACGCCTTACTCGGGCGCCGAGGGCGGCTGGAGCGACGACTCCCAATATCTCGATTACGGCGCCGATGAGGAGCCGCAGTATGAAGAGGAACGCGGCGGCTGGCGGCGTCATCTGCGCCCGTGGCACGCCATCGCGGCGATTTCCGTGCTCGCGATCGGCAGCATCGGCTGGGGCTTCGCCCATCGCAGCGGCGGCGGCTCCCGGGATATCGCGGTCATCAATGCGCCTGAGGGGCCAGTGAAGGTCAAGCCAAGCGCCGAAACGGACCAGGGCGCGCCGGACGCCGGGACCGCGGCGGTCCTGGACCGCAAGGAAACCGCTCCCGTCAAGCAGGTCGTCAACAATCGCGAACAGGCGGTTGATCCGACCGTCGCGCCCAGGACCGTGAAGCTCGGTTCGGGCCCGGTCGATGCGCCGCATGAGCCGGCGCTCGCCCCGACGCAGCCGCGCAAGGTGAAAACCGTGACGGTGCGCCCCGACGGCACGAGGGTCGAAGACGCCGCGCTGCCGCCGGCGGTGGCCAAAGTGACCAGCCCGCCGCCGAGCGCGGACGCCGCCAAGACCGGCGGCGGCACGCCGAAAACCACGAGCGCCAAAACGACGACGACTGCGGCCACCGCACAGGCGGCCAAGCCGAAACCGCCGGTAAAGACAGCCGCTGTCGAGGAGCCGCCGGCCAGCGAGCCGGACTCCGCTGCGGCAGCCGTGTCCGGCGGAGGATACGCCGTGCAGTTCGGCGCCGCCGGCAGCGAGGCCGAGGCCCGCGCGCTGCTGAAGACCGTCGCCGCCAAATACGGCGCGCAGCTCGGCGGCCGCAAGCCGACCTTCAAGCCGGCGCAGGTCGGCGACAAAACGGTCTATCGCGTCCGCGTCGGCGGCGTCAGCAAGGACTCGGCGAACGCCATCTGCAGCAAGGTCAAGGCCAGCGGCGGCTCCTGCTTCGTCGCCGGGAACTGACTCGAATTTCGGGCCTGAGGGCTCGCGGTCCGGGGAGCCCCTTCGGATCGCGCGTCCTCAGGCTCGCTCCATTTCAGGATTTACCGAATGACCCGCGCATTCATCTGCGGCGTGAAAGGCTGCGTTCTCGAGAACGAGGAGCGCGCCTTTCTGCGAGACGCGGCGCCCTGGGGCGTCATACTCTTCCGTCGCAACATCGACACGCGTGAGCAGGTGGCAAGGCTCACCGCCGACCTGCGCGCCGCGCTCGGCCGCAATGCGCCCGTGCTCGTGGATCAGGAGGGCGGGCGCGTGCAGCGTCTCGCGCCGCCGAACTGGCGGGCCTATCCCAGCGCCGCTCGTTTCGAGGCCGTGGGCGCCGACGCGGCGCAGGCCGAGCGGCTTGCGTGGCTCGGGGCGCGGCTCATCGCCCATGACCTCCGCGAGGTCGGGATCGACGTGGATTGCCTGCCGGTGCTGGATACGCCCGCGCCCGACTCCCACGCCATCATCAGCGACCGCGCCTACAGCCGCGATCCCGCGCGCGCCGCGAAGGTCGGGCGCGCGGCCGCGGAAGGGTTGATGGCCGGCGGCGTCGCGCCCGTGATGAAGCACATTCCCGGCCACGGCCGCGCCAAAGCCGACAGCCATCTGGAGCTGCCGGTCGTTGAGGCTTCGCGCGCGGAGCTGGAGGCGGTCGATTTCCGGCCTTTCAAGGCCAACGCCGACCTGCCGATGGCGATGAGCGCCCATGTCGTCTACACGGCCATCGACCCGCACGCGCCCGGCACTCTGTCGAAAATCGTGGTGGACGAAATCATCCGCGGCCATATCGGCTTCGACGGCCTGCTGATGACCGACGATCTCTCCATGAAGGCGCTAGCGGGAAGTTTCCGCGACCGCGCCGAACGCGCCATTGCGGCGGGCTGCGACATGGTCCTGCATTGCAATGGCGACCTCGCGGAGGCGCGACCGGTCGCCGAGGGCGCGCCGGAACTGTCCGGCAAGGCGCTGGCGCGGGCGGAGAGGGCGCTTGAGTGCGTGCGGGAGGTCGAGGCCTTCGACGTGGCGGCGGGCATCGCAGAGTTCGATGCGGTGATGGGGGCGGTCGCCTGATTCGTTCGCCCGACGCGCCGGGGCTCGAAATCAGGTTTCACGACATCTACGGGGAGTAGCCCGCCCGGTTATCCACCCCTCTATCTTGTGGACGGAGCGAGCAAGTTGCCCACCGCGCTTGCGACGTCGCCTCAAAGAGACCAATCTCCTGCCGGCAAGGTGAATCAGGCGTAAACGCGCCCTGAGTCGCTGGAGAATCAATGGCGCAGGAACTGTCTTTCGATCTTTCCGACGAACCGCGCGCGGAGGGCGAGGCCTTTCTCGTGGACGTCGACGGATTCGAGGGGCCGCTCGACCTGCTGCTGGAGCTCGCGCGCCGCCAGAAGGTCGATCTCGCGCGAATATCGATTCTTGCGCTTGCCGAGCAATATCTCGCCTTCATCGAGGCCGCGCGCCGCGTGAGGCTCGAGCTTGCCGCCGACTATCTGGTGATGGCGGCCTGGCTCGCCTTCCTCAAATCGCGGCTGCTGCTGCCGGAGCAGCCCAAGGTGGGCGACGAGCCGTCAGCCGCCGACCTCGCCGCCGCGCTGGCCGAGCGCCTGCGCCGGCTGGAGCTGATCCGCCTCGCCGCCGACCGCCTCGTCCAGCGCGGACGGCTCGGCCGCGACATGTTCCTGCGTGGCGGGCCCGAGGGGCTGGAAACCATCTCGCAGCCGAAATATCAGGCGAGCCTGTTCGACCTGCTGTCGGCCTACGCGCGCCAGCGGCAGAAGAACGCGATTTCCCGTGTCGTGCTGCGCCAGCGCACTGTCTGGTCGCTGGCCGAGGCGCGCGAGGCTCTGGAGCGGCTCGCCGGCGTCGCCGCCGAATGGACCGTGCTCGACGACTATCTGCTCCAATATTGCGCCGATCTGCAGACGGCGCGCACCGTCCGCGCCTCGTCCTTTTCGGCGTCGCTGGAAATGGTGCGCGAAGGCCATCTCGACATCAGGCAGGACCGGCCCTTCGCGCCGCTCTGGGTGCGCCGGCGCGAAGGCCGAAGACTGGAAGAACCCGCGGAAGCGCTGTGAGCCCCGCGAGGCGAATATGGAGGATGCGCATTGGCGCAAGCGGCGGAAAAAGTAGAACTCTTCGACGTCAACAGCGACGAGGCGCTGGCGCGCAACGAAGTCGCGCTGCGGGAGGCCGAGCGCATCGTCGAGGCGATGCTCTTCGCCTCCGCCGAGCCGCTCGACGAGGCGGAAATGACCCGCCGCATCGACGACGGCGTCGAGCTTTCGCAGGTGCTGGAGCGCCTGCGCGCCCATTACGCGCCGCGCGGGGTAAACCTCACGCGCGTAGGCAGGAAATGGTTTTTCCGCACGGCGGCTGACCTCAACTGGATTCTCGTCCGCGAACAGGTGGAGGAGAAAAAGCTCTCCCGCGCCGCGCTGGAGACGCTGGCGATCATCGCCTATCACCAGCCCGCGACCCGCGCGGAGATCGAGGAAATCCGGGGCGTCGCCATCTCCAAGGGCACTCTCGACACGCTTCTCGAAACGGGCTGGATCCGCCTGCGCGGCCGCCGAAAGGCGCCCGGCCGGCCGATCACCTATGGCACGACCGACAGTTTCCTGATGCATTTCGGACTGGAGCAGATCGGCGACCTGCCGGGCCTCGACGAACTCAAGGGCGCGGGTCTCTTCGACGGCCGCCTGCCCAAGGGTTTTGGCGTGCCGCAGCCTTCGGACGACATTGCGCTGCGCGACGACGAGGAGCCGCTGGAGGACGAGGCCCCGCAGCTTCTCGAAATGGAGTTCCCCGAGGAGCCGGAGGCGCTGGAGGCGCCCGAGGCGCTCAATGACGACGAAGGGTAATCGCGACGCCAGAATCGCCGCGTCTCTCCTTGTTTTTGCGGCGCCGGCGGCATAGGTTCCCGTCAACCCGGCCGGCGGTTCCGGCCTGTAAAGTTTTCGGAGGTTCGCGCCATGGGTGGTCTGTCGATCTGGCACTGGATCATCGTCGGCGGCGTCGTGTTCGTGCTGTTTGGCGGCAAGTTCAAGATTTCCGACGTGATGGGCGACGTCGCCAAGGGCATCAAGGCCTTCAAGAAGGGCATGGCCGAGGACGACGACAAGACCGCGGAAGCTGCAAAACCGGTGGAGCAGACCGCCGAACGCCGCGCCATCGAGGCCGACAAGACCATCGACGGAAACAAGGTCTGACGCGGCCTCCGCCGCCGTTCAGGAAAAATCATGTTCGATCTCGACGCCGGGAAGCTCATCGTCATCGGCATTGTCGCGCTCATTGCGATTCCGTCGAAGGATTTGCCGCGCGTGCTGCGCACGCTGGGGCAGGCGACCGGCCGCATGCGCCGCATGGCCGCGGAATTCCAGGGCCAGTTCATGGAGGCGATGCGCGAGGCCGAACTCGCCGATCTCAAAAAAGAGATCGAGGAGACCAACAAGTCGATCATGAAAAGCGTGAAGCTGGAGGGCGCCTTCGATCCAATGGCCGAGGCGCGCAAGCAGATCACAACCGCGATCGACGGCGAGAGCGGGGCCTCCCAAACTCCTGAGCCGCCGGCGGGCGAGGCGGAGGATGCGTCGGACGGGGCCGGAAGCAAGGCGCAGCCTTCCGGCAAGGCCGACTCATGAACGAAGCGGACGAAGCCGAGATCGAGGCGAGCAAGGCCCCTCTGATCGAACATCTGATGGAATTGCGCGAGCGCCTCATCAAGGCGCTGCTCGCCTTCCTCGCGATGTTTATCCTGTCGTTCTTCTTCGCCAAGGACATCTACAATCTGCTCGTCATCCCCTACACGCAGGTCGCGGGGCCGGAGGCGAAGCTGATCTACACGGCGCCGCAGGAATATTTCTTCACGCAGATCAAGGTCGCGCTCTTCGCGGCGGCCTTCCTTTCGTGCCCGATCGTGCTGTCGCAGATCTACGCCTTCGTGGCGCCGGGGCTCTACCGCCACGAGCGTGCGGCCTTCCGGCCCTATCTCTTTGCGACGCCTATCTTTTTCGCCATCGGCGCGCTGGTTGTCTATTTCCTCGTGATGCCCAATCTGCTGCACTTCTTCATCGGGATGCAGCAGGCGAACGAGCCCGGCAAGGCGCAGATCGAACTTCTGCCGCGTGTCTCCGAATATCTCTCGCTCATCATGACGCTGGTGCTGGCCTTCGGCATCGTGTTCCAGATGCCGGTGATCCTGACGCTGCTCGGGCAGGTCGGCATTGTCTCGTCGCAGTTTCTGGCGGACAAGCGGCGTTACGCCATCGTGATCGTCTTCGTCGTCGCGGCGATCCTGACGCCGCCGGACGTGTTCTCGCAACTCGCCCTCGCGCTGCCCGGCATGCTGCTCTATGAGGCGTCGATCTATTCCGTCCGGATGGTCGAGAAGAAGAAGGCGGCGGCCGAGCAACCGAGCGCCTGATCCGACAGTTTTTTCATCCAACTCCCTGAGCGCCCGGTAACGCCAAATGTACGACATCAAATGGATTCGCGAGAACGCTGAGCTTTTCGACAATGGCCGCAAGCGGCGCGGGCTGGAGCCCCTGTCGGCGCAGCTTCTCGCTTTCGACGACGCCCGCCGCGCGGCGATCACGCAATTGCAGGTCGCGCAGGAACGCCGAAACGCCGCCTCCAGGGAAATCGGCGCGGCGATGAAGGCGGGCGACAGCACGAAGGCGGAAGCGTTGAAGGCCGAAGTCGCGCAGATCAAGGAAAACTGGCCGGCGCTCGAGGAGGCCGAGCGTTACGCCGTCGCCGAACTCGACGCCGCGCTCGCCGCCATCCCCAACACGCCGCTCGACGCCGTGCCCGACGGCGCGGACGAGAATGACAATGTCGAAGTCTCGCGCTGGGGCGAGCCGCGCAAATTCGACTTCACGCCGAAAGAGCATTTCGAGATCGGCGAAGGTCTCGGGCTGATGGATTTTGAAACCGCCGCCAAGCTTTCCGGCGCGCGTTTCGTCGTCAACAAAGGTCCGCTCGCGCGGCTCGAGCGGGCGCTCGCGCAATTCATGCTGGACCTGCACACGGGCGCGCATGGCTACATGGAGGTTAACCCGCCGCTCCTCGTGCGCGACGACGCCATGTTCGGCACAGCGCAATTGCCGAAGTTCAGAGAGGATCAGTTCGCGGCGGGCGATGGTTACTGGCTAATCCCCACCGCCGAAGTTCCGCTGACGAATCTCGTGCGCGAGTCCATACTCGATGAAGCGCAACTGCCGATCCGCATGACCGCCGGCACCTATTGCTTCCGCGCCGAGGCCGGCGCCGCGGGCAAAGACACGCGCGGCATGATCCGCCAGCATCAGTTCTACAAGGTCGAGCTGGTCTCGATCACCACGCCCGAACAATCGCTCGAAGAGCATGAGCGCATGACCGGCTGCGCCGAGAGAGTGCTGCAAACGCTGGGGCTGCCCTATCGCAAGGTCGTGCTCTGCACCGGCGACATGGGCTTCGCCTCGCAGAAGACTTACGACCTCGAAGTGTGGTTGCCGGGGCAGGGGAAGTATCGCGAGATTTCATCCTGCTCGGTCTGCGGCGATTTTCAGGCGCGGCGCATGGGCGCGCGTTATCGGCCGGCCGAAAGCAAGGGACCGCGATTCGTCCACACGCTCAACGGGTCCGGCGTCGCCGTCGGCCGCGCGATGGTGGCGGTGCTTGAGAATTATCAGGAGGCGGACGGCTCCGTCACAATCCCGCAGGCGTTGCGGCCTTACATGGGTGGCATGGAGCGAATCGCGCGAAGCTCGTAGAAGTAAAGCTTGCCAAAGCTTCCGCCCTGCGCGGAAGCCCTGGACAAGCGTAGGCGTACCTATCAGCGCAGAATGCTGACGCCCGCATCGAGAACGTCGCCGGCGGCGTCGATCGGAGCCGTAACCACGCCGGCGCCGACTTCAGCGAGGCCGCCGTCGCGATAACCATAGCCGGCGCCGCGCGGGCCGTAGACCGTCCCGTCGAGCACGTGGCTCATGTAGATGTAACCCGCGTGCGGACCATGCGTCACCCAGCACCAGCTATGGTCGCATTTGTCGATATTGACGATGTCGCCGTAGCCGAGGGTCATGAGGTGGCGGCCATGGGGGCGGTTGTGCAGGGGGAAATCGCCGCCGAGCATGGCTTCGAATGCGGAAGCGGTCGGCGCTGCGCCGAGGAGGGCGCCAGCGGCAATGAGGGAAAGACACAGTTTACGCATATGAACCTCCATAACGAAGTCGTGAGCACAACTTCAGATAGGGCGGCGCAGGGGCGGTCGATCCTTCTCGCGAAAATTTTTAATTGCCAAGCCTCCGATATAAACGACGTGCGGGACGTGTGAATGCGGATACTCATCACCAATGACGACGGCGTGCATGCTCCCGGCCTCGCGGTTGCGGAGCGGGTCGCGCGCGAATTGACCGACGATATCTTCGTCATCGCGCCGGAGTTCGAACAGTCGGGCGTGGCGCATTCGCTGTCGCTCAACGATCCATTGCGGCTGCGCGAGATTTCGCCGCGTCATTTCGCGCTGAAGGGAACGCCGACCGACTGCGTCATCATGGGCGTGCGCAAATTGCTGCTCGACCACCCGCCGGACCTCGTGATCTCAGGCGTCAACAGCGGGCAGAACATCGCCGAGGACGTCACCTATTCAGGGACGATCGCGGGCGCGATGGAGGCGACCATCCTCGGCATTCCGGCCATTGCGCTTTCGCAGGTCTATGATTTCTTCGCAGGCCGCCAGACGATCAACTGGGATTGCGCCGAGACTCACGCCGGCAGGATCGTTCGCCGCCTGCTCGACGTCGGAATCCCTCGCAATGTGCTCATGAACGTGAATTTCCCCCATTGCCGCGCCGATGAAGTCACGGGCGTCGCCATCACGATGCAGGGACGGCGAAGCACCGATCTGATGAAGATCGAGGATCGCAAGGACGGGCGCGGCAATCCCTATCACTGGATTTCTTTCCAGCGCGGCAGCTTCACGCCGGGGCCGGGCACTGATCTCGTGGCGCTCGACGAGAAGAAGATTTCGATTACTCCGCTGCAGCTCGATCTCACCGATCACCCGACGGTGACGCGGCTTTCAGCGGCTTTCGAGGAGGGCGCATGATCGAGGCGGGAGTAGTCACGGGCGACATCGAGGAGCGCGCGGCGTTTCTGCTGGCGCTGCGCCAGGCCGGCGTGCGCGACATTTCCGTCATGCGGGCGCTCGAAATCGTGCCGCGCGAGGCTTTCGCGCCATACAGGTTCCGCGATCTCGCCAATCGCAACATGAGCCTGCCGATCGGCTGCGGACAAACCATGTCGCGCCCCGCCGATCTCGCCCGCCGGCTGGAGGCGCTCAAGGTCGGGCGCGGCCATCGCGTGCTGGAGGTCGGCACGGGGTCCGGTTACGGGACCGCGACGCTGGCTCAGCTCGGCCGCGAGGTCGTGAGTCTCGAACGCTACGAGACTCTCGCGATTGAAGCGGCCCGTCGCCTCGCCGCGCTCAAGGTGTCGAATGCGGTGGCGCTGCACGCGGACGGTCTCGCGCCCTCCCGGACGCTTGGCGAATTCGACCGCATCATTGTCCAGGCTTCGATTGCGGGGACGCCCGACGCGCTGCTGCAAATGCTTGCGCCGGGCGGGGCGTTGCTCTTCGGGCGCCGCGAGGCGACGGCGCCGGGCGAGCCGCCGCGTGAACGATTGATTAAGCTTGATCGCATCGAGAAGGGTGAAATCCGCGAGACCGACCTTGGCCCGCATATCCTTGGCGCAGCGGCGATTGGGGTCGCTCAGGCGTTGTAAACATTGCATTTCCGCCACACCGACGAATTTCATGAATGGAGTCAAAAGCCGTTCATCTTAAACGGCTCCTTAACCCGCTTGCTGCTACAAAAAAGCCCGTTGATGTTGCGTGCGAGTGGGTCGCGTCATGGCTATAGAGCGTCAAATTGCTTATTCGCGGGTCGCCAGGCGACTCCTCATGGCCGTGGGGACGGCCGCATTGATGGCGGGCTGCTCCGATGCGTCTCGCCTAGCGGATCCCTTCTCCAATCCTTTCGGCGATTCACCGAAGATCGCCTCCTCGCGCTCCATCGATCGCGCGCCGACGGGCGCGATCGGCTCCGCCCCGGCGCGCTCGATGGCTCCGGTTCGCGTCGAATCCCAGCCCCTTCCGGCGCCCGGCGCCGTGAAGACCGCATCGGCTGCGCCGGCTCCGGCGCCGGCTCCGGCCGCCCCTGGGAGCGCGGGCGGATCTCACTGGGTTGCGGATGGCGGCACCCCCGTCACCGTCGCGCAGGGTGAAACCGCCGGAATGCTCGCCACCCGCTATGGCGTGCCGACCGACGCGCTGCTACGCGCCAACGGCTTCTCGACCGCCGCGCAGGTGCAGCCCGGCACGCGTATCGTGATCCCCGTATACCGCGCCAACGCCGTCGCACATTCGGCTCCCGCGGCCCCTGCGCCCGTGGCCGCACCGAAGGTCGCCGAGACCAAGCCCGAGCCGGTCAAGACGGCGTCGCGCGAGGATCAGCTGAAGGCCGAGAAGGCCAAGGCCGCGGCCGCTAAGGAAGAAGCGGCAAAAGCCGAAAAGGCGAAGGCTGCGGCGGCGAAGGAAGAAGCGGCCAAGGCCGAGAAAGCCAGGCTCGCCGCCAAGGAGGAGGCAGCCAAGGCTGAAAAAGCCAAGGCCGCCGCCCGCGCGGAGGAATTGAAGGCGGAGAAGGCGAAGGCCGCCGCGAAAGAGGAAGAGGCGAGGCGCGCCAAAAAGGCCGCCGAGCTGAAAGCCGCCGAGGAAGCAAAGATCGCGAAGGCGGAAGCGAGGAAGGCGGCCGAGGCCAAGACGGCCGAGGCGAAGAAGGCGGCTGAAGCCAAGGCCGCCGAGGCGAAGGCTGCGGCGGAAAAGGCGAAGCTCGCCAAGGCCGAAGCGGCGAAGGCCGAGAAAGCCGCGAGAGCCGAACGTCTCGCCAAGTCCGCGCCATCGCCGCGCGTCGAGGAGAAGTCCGCGACTGTCTCGGAGCCGGTCGTCGCCAAGTCTGCCGAGAAGCAGGAGACGAAGACGGCGGCCGTCGAGAAGCCGACCGAACCGGCCGCCTCCAAAACGGTCGACAAGACCACGACCGCCTCCATCCCGCCAGCCGCCGCGGCGGCCCCGGCTCCGGCCGCGCCGGCGCAGGACCAGAAGACCGTCGCCTCCGACGATGGTCGCCCGGAGTTCCGCTGGCCGGCGCGCGGCCGCATCATTCAGGGCTTCTCGTCGGGCGGCAATGACGGGATCAACATCGCGGTGCCGGAGGGCACGCAGGTGAAGGCTGCGGAGGGCGGCGTCGTCGCCTACGCCGGCAGCGAGCTGAAGGGCTATGGCAATCTGGTGCTGATCCGCCACCCCAACGGCTTCGTCTCCGCCTATGCCCACAATGGCGAGCTGGAAGTGAAGCGCGGCGATCAGGTGAAGCGCGGACAGACCATCGCCAAGTCCGGCCAGTCCGGCAATGTCGGCTCCCCGCAGCTGCACTTCGAGCTGCGCAAGGGTTCGACGCCGGTCGACCCGACGAGCTATCTCGCGGGTCTCTGACAGACGGAATATCTCCGGCGTTCGCGAGACACTTACGCCGGAGAACAGCGGCGGCGGGTCCAAAGAAAGGCCCGCCGCCCGTTTTGTTTTTTCAGTAGTCTATTCGTCGGCGCAGGTCGAAAGCTCAATCAGGAAAGCCATTCGCGCGCGCTCTTCAAAATCCTTGTCACCGTTTCGTGTTTCACTTTCCGCTGCATCGAGATCGCGTAATAGCGCTCGGTGACTTCCTCTATTTCGCCAATGAAGGATAGGCCATACTGGCGCTCGATTTCAGCGCGCACGGATTTGGGCGCGATGATCAGCCCGGCGCCGCCAGATGCGAAGGTCTTCAGCAGGGCGCTGTCTTCGACTTCCGCTTTCACTCTCGGCTCGATCGCACGGTCTTCGAACCATTTGTCCAGCGCGCGACGCACCTCGGTGTTGGTGGTTTGCAGTAGCAGCGGCGCGCCTCTCAAGGACCAAGGAAAATCCTCGCGATATTGCGCGGCGAGCCCTTTCGCGCCGAACACCGCGACGGTCGACTCTCCGATGACGTGGTTATAGACGCGCGCGCCGCCAGCGTTGGTGGCCGGCGCGTCAGAGAGCACGAGATCGACGCCGTGGAGCGTCAGTTCGGCGAGCAGTCGGTCTCTCTTGTCCTCGTAGCAGACGATCTGCGTGGGTTCGTTCAGATGCAACGCCGGCGCGAGCAGACGATAGACGACCAGTTTGGGCAGGGCGTTGACGACGCCGACCGACAGACGCTGTCCCCGTACGCCAACTGTCCCCTTGAGCGTGTTGCTCAGTTCCTGACCTAATGTGAATATTTCCTCCGCATAGTTGAAAACTGTCCGGCCAGTCTCGGTCAGCACAAGCTTTCGGCCTTCCTTGCGGAACAATGGCGAGCCGATCGACTTTTCGAAAACCGCCAATTGACCGCTGATCGTTGGTTGCGCGAGGCGAAGCTTCTCGCATGCGCGAGTGACGCCGCCCTCCCGCGCGACATGCCAGAAGTAGAAGAGGTGCTGGTAATTAAGGCGGTCCATCGGCGTCATCCATCGAAAAAACGGATCAAAAAAATTTATAAATTCTATTTTTAAATTTTTCTAGCCCATGGCATATGGATTCAGCCGAGCCGCTTCAATTTGCTCGTCGCGATGAAAGCCGAATGCGGTCGTGAGTTCCGCAATGGCGGGTCCGAAGTATCCGGGCCAGCCTCATCCGTTTCAATTGTTGGAGGGTGTCATGCTGAGAAAAATCGCTTTGGCGGTGGCCCTTACATGGGCGGTCGCCAATACGGGCGCAGCGGAAGCCGCTCAATTGTTCGTGGACGGCCCAACCGGGCGTTGTCTGCTTTGCGAGATGGTATGGGGATCGACCAAGGCTGACTCATCGCGCGCGTCGCAAGTAGAAGACCAAGCGAGTAATCCCGAGCGCGACGGCGGCCGTTCCGGCCCGGCATGCGATAACTAGCCGCGCATCGAATCGACGTGATCGCGCGATGGCGTGATCATCGAACAACACGAGAAAACGCTCTAAAGCCCCGGCGTCACTCGCCGGGGCTTTTCTTTTCGCGGTCCGGCAAAAGTGGTCGCGAACCTGCTGGTCAGTGGTCGTACATGGTGGCGCTCAGGTTTGCGCCGGGTGCCGCACCGATTTTCGTAAGTATCTGTAAAAAAGTATTTTTCTATTGCCGAGCCGGATCCTGTGAAGTTGCCGGATCGGACTGCGCAAAACATCGAATATAACGATTTTTGCAATTCAAATTATCTATTTTACGATGACAACCGCTGCGCTTATCATTTGTTCACATCACATGTTGGGAGAGAGCCGCATGCAACGCCTCATTCAGGGCCTCCATCATTTCCAGAACGCGGTGTTCGGGAGCCAGCGCGAGCTTTTCGAGCGTCTGGCCAAAGGGCAAGCGCCCGAAACGCTGTTCATCACCTGCTCGGACTCGCGCATCGACCCCAACCTTCTCACACAGACAGTGCCGGGTGAGCTTTTCATCATGCGTAACGCCGGCAATCTCGTGCCTCCCTATGGCGCAAGCCAGGGCGGCGAGGCGGCGACGATCGAATTCGCCGTCGCCGGCCTCGGCGTGAAGGAAATCGTCGTCTGCGGGCACTCGCATTGCGGCGCGATGAAGGGATTGCTCGACCCGCCCCCTGCGAAAGATTTTCCCGCTCTGACGCAATGGCTCGGACATGCTGAATCGACGCGCCGCGTCGTGAGGGACAAATACGCCGACCGTGAGGGAGCGTCGCTGATCAACATCACGATCCAGGAGAATGTGCTCGCGCAGCTCGAAAATCTGCGCACGCATCCGGTCGTGGCCTCGGGTCTCGCGCAGAGCAAGCTGAAACTTCATGGCTGGGTCTACAAGATCGAGACCGGCGAGGTCTTCGGCTACGACCCGGAAAGCGGACAGTTCCGCCTGCTGACCGAACAGCCGTCGCACCGGACCGATCGCGAGCGGCAATTCGAGCCGCTCGATGTCTGAGTTGCGGCGAAGTCCTAAATAATCTGTCGCGTATAAACCGCCGCTGATCGGCGTCCCCGAAAGACAAAGGATATCACCATGAGCGCCGTAACGTCGCAAAACGAAACGCGACGCTTCTATTTGAAAGAGGACCTTCTCGCCTCGTTCGTCGTCTTTCTCGTCGCGCTGCCCCTCTCGCTCGGTCTGGCGCTCGTCGCTGGCTATCCATTCGAAAAGGCGGCCGCCGTCGGTCTCATCAGCGGCGCCATCGGCGGCGTCGTCGTCGGCTTTTTCTCGGGCTGCCCGCTGCAGGTCAGCGGCGCCGCGAACGGCGCCGCGGTGACGGTGGCGGCGTTCGCGAGTGAGCTGGGATTTGAAGCGCTTGGCCTGATCGTTATGCTGGCCGGCGTTATTCAGCTTGCGGGCGGCGCCTTGCGTCTCGGCCCCGTGTTCCGCGCGGTTTCCCCCGCGCTGATTCAGGGCATGCTCGCGGGCATTGGCATTCTCATTTTCGCCTCGCAGTTTCACGTCATGGTCGACGACACGCCGCCGGGAACCGGAAAAGAATTCGGGGGCGTAATCAATCTTTGGTCGATTTCCGATGCCGTGTTGAAAGGCTTCACCGTGGACGCGCATCGTCCCGCGGCGCTGATCGGTCTGGTGACGATCGGTCTCATCGTTTTGTGGAACGACCGCGCGCCCAGGATGCTGAAGATGGTGCCCGCCCCGCTCGTCGGCGTGGGCGTCGCGACCTTCATCGCCTGGCGTTTCGGTTTCGATGTCAAATATGTCCCGGCGCCGGATCGGCTGATAGACGCGATTTCCTTCCCCGACACCGCCTCCTTCGCCCGCGTGTCGGAGGGCGCGATCTGGATTGCGGCCTTGACTCTCGCCTTCGTTTCCGGCGCGGAATCGCTGCTTACCGCGACCGCCGTCGACGCCATGCAACGGCATACGCCGCGCACGAGATACAACAAGGAGCTGATCGCGCAGGGCGTCGGCAATTTCCTGTGCGGCGCGATCGGCGTTCTGCCGGTGTCGGGCGTCATTGTCCGAAGCTCCGCAAACGTGATGGCCGGCGCCCGGACGCGCCTCTCCACCATGCTGCATGGCGTCTGGATTCTGCTTTTCATAACCATGCTGCCGGACGTGCTGCGCATGATCCCCGTGGCGAGCCTGGCGGCGGTGCTGGTCTATGCGGGCGCGAAGCTGATCAAGCTCGGCTTTCTCCGCAATCTCTGGCAGCAGGATCGGGCCGAGGCGGGCATTTACGTCGTGACGCTCGGCATGGTGGTCGCGACGGACGTGCTTACCGGCATCGCCGTCGGCGTCGCCCTCGCCCTCGCGCGCCTGCTCTATACCTTCTCCACACTTGAAATCAGCGTCGAGGAGGACAAGGAGAGCGGCAAGACGGAGATAAATCTGCGCGGCGCGGCGACCTTCATTCGCCTTCCGCAGCTTGCTTCCGCGCTTGAGGCGCTGAGCCCGGACGCGCATATCCAGGTCCATCTTCATGATCTGAACTACATCGACCACGCCTGTCTCGATCTTCTCCTGAGCTGGCATCAGCAGCATCAGTCGGCAGGCGGCGAACTGACCATCGACTGGGATGAACTGCATGGGCTCTTCCAGCAAAAGGCCTGGGGCGATGGCAACGGGGTTGCGCGAATGGCGGCGACCTGAGCCTCGCGAAGAGCGCCGGGGGGAGGGCGGGCGCAATTGCGCCCGCCCTTCGCATTTCGGCGGAGGCCTCTTACATGTCGCCATCGGGCGGGGAATGTTCTATATCCCCGCCGTCGCAATTCTGGAGGGACCGCAATCTTGAAACTTCGTCTCGCCTGCCTTTTCGTTCTCGCCGCCACTCCCGCGCTCGCCGTAGACCCGACGGGCGTGCCGCAATGCGACGCGCTTCTGAAGCGCTACGAGGCCTGCTCGGTCGAACTCTCGCCCAAGCAGTTGCACGCCGCGCAGAAAGAGCTGCTCGAGGGCGCCATGGGGATGCGCGCCGCCGGGACAGATCCCAAGCTGCGTCCCGATCTCGAGCGCTTCTGCAACGACACTTTCGAGAAGATGAAAAAGGAAAGCGACATCAAGGATTGCATGTCGAAGCCATGAGCGCGATGCGCACGGCGCAATTCTCCAGATAGTCTCGCGCCCGCATCTCGGTGAGGCGCGAGACGGCGCGCTGGAATTCGCGCGCCTCGGCGCCATGGGCGGCGCGATAGAGTTCAGGCGGCTCGGCGGCGGCGGAGAGCGCGAGCAGCGCGCGCGCCTCGTAAAGCACGTCGACGAGCATGATGAAGCGGCGCGCCTCGTTGCGCTGCTCCGGCGCGATGATGGGAACGTCGTCGATGAGCATTGCGTCGAAACGTTGCGCCAGCGCGAGATAGTCGCCCGCCGCCAGCGCCCGCCCGCAAATGTCTGCGAAGCCGAGACGGGCGACGCGGCCCGCCGCCTGCGGAATGAAGATGGCGCGACGCTTCACTTCGATCGTCGCCGGCGCGCCATGCGTAACGCCTGACAGCGACAGGAACAGAGCGTCGAGCGCGGCATGGGCGCGCGTATCGGCGGGTGTGAAATAGACCTCGCCGACACAGCCCTTCTGCGCGCGATAATCGACCGGCGCATCGAGGCGCAGAACGTCCATGCGGTCCTGCAACAGCGCGACGAAAGGCAGGAAGAGATCGCGGTTGCGGCCGCCTTCGTAAAGGCGCGACGGTTCGACGTTGGAGGTTGCGACGACAACGACGCCCGAAGCGAAAAGCGTCGAGAACAGCCGCGCGAGAATGGTCGCGTCGGCAATGTCGTGCACCGCGAATTCGTCGAAGCAAAGCAGCCGCGTCTCGCGCGCGATCTCCTGCGCGACGCAGCTCACCGGATCGTCGGCGCAAACGCCGGCGTTCTGCCGGAAGCGATGCAGGCGCTCGTGCACATCCGCCATGAACGGATGAAAATGCGTGCGGCGCTTCTTCTCGACAGTCGCAGCCTCGAAAAAGAGGTTCATCAGCGTCGTCTTGCCGCGCCCGACCGATCCCCACAGGTAAAGGCCGCGGGGCGGCGGCGCCTCGCGCCTGCGGAAAATCGACGTGACGGCGCGCGCCAATCCTGCGCCGGCGACGCGGCGTCCGGCGAGCGCGTTGACGAGCGCCTGCAGCTTCTCGACCGCAGTCCGTTGCGAGGCGTCGCTCTGCAGCGCGCCTTCGACGACCAGCGCGTCATATCGGTCGATGAGCGATTCCGTTCGCGTCATTCTCAGGCGCGCCGCATCTTGCCGCTTGCCGCGTCGAGCGCGCCGGGGCGCAATTCGCAATAGAGCAGGCGGTCGGGATCGACCGGGCCGGGCATGACGATCTTGCCGCGCGGAACACGGGCGAAGCCCATGCGCGAATAGTAATCCTCATCGCCGACAAGCAGCACCAGCCCATGCCCTGCCTCGCGGGCGGCGTCGAGCGAATGTTTGACGAGCTTCTCGCCCACGCCCTGCGAGCGGAAGGCCGGCTCCACCGTCAGCGGGCCGAGCAGCAGGGCGGGGGAGGAGCCGACGAGAACAGGCGTCATGCGATTGGCGCCGACTAGAAGCGTGCCGACGCGGGCGACGAAGGAGAGCGACAGATCGGGCGCGACGCCCTCGCGCAGCCGGTAAGCCGTGCGCGCGTAGCGGCCGGGACCGAAGGCGCGCTCGTCGAGTTTCTCGATATGCGCTTCGTCGGCGGCCGTGGCGGGGAAGAATTTGATGACGAGGTCGATCATGACGCTTTTGTTACCCGTGGCCCGCCATATCATGCGGCGCGCGGAGGGCAAAACGCGACCGTTGCCTTGGGCGCAAAGCCCATGCAAAATCGCGGCAAATGAGCAAAACGCCCATCCGCCGCGCCGGAATCGAGGATGCGCGGACGATCGCCGAAATCCATGTCGCCGCCTGGCGCGAGACCTATGCGCAGATGATGCCCGCCGAGACCCTGGCCGGCCTCGACGTCGACGAATGGGCGGCGCGCTGGCGCAAGTCGCTGGCCGCGGGGGCGGGCGACCCGGCATGGGCTGTGTTTCTTGCGCTCGACGAGGAGGGCGCGCCGGCGGGCTTCGCGAAATGCGAGCGTCAGACCAGCGAGAAAATGGCGCCGCTCGGCTACGAGGGCGAATTTTCGTCGATCTATCTGCTGCGGCGGATGCAGCGTCGCGGGGCGGGGCGGGTCCTGATGGCGGCGATGGCCGGGCATCTGCTCGCGAGCGGATGCAAAAGCGCCAGCGTCTGGATGTTTCGCGACGCGCTCCACGCGAGGCGCTTTTATGAAGCGCTCGGCGCGACGCCGACGGGCGTCGAAGGCGTGTGGGAGATTTACGGGCTGGTTTTGCCGGATGTCGCCTATGGCTGGCGTGATATTCGCGCGCTGGCGCAGTCCTGAACGCGCTTCAGTGCAGACTCCTGAGCAGTTGCCGCACAAATCTCGCGCGCTTGAACGCGTTGAGATCAATGCGCAATTCGTCGCCTTTTCCCTCGCCGTGCATTGCGGCGCGCGCGTCGCCGAGCACGCCGTTGCGATAATCCTCGAGGGTCAGCGCCCCTTTCTTCCGGCGATCCCAGCGATCGAAGATCGCATCCTTGGCGCGCTCATACGAATGCGACACGCCCTGTTCGGCGGCGACGTCGGCGAGGCCGAAGCTGAAATTTCTCCACGCTTCCTTCGTCATCCGGCCCGTGTGACGCGGGTCCATTTCGGCGAAGGTTTTGTCGATGAAGTGATTGGCTTCGGCGGATGTGATGACGCCGTCGCGATTTTCGTCGAAATTGTAAAAGATGGCGTCGAGCGTATGTATCGCATTGGATTGGGCGCGCGGGGAGGAAGACGCCATCGCGACGGCGAGCGCGACGAGCATCGCGGCAGGGAAACGTCCGGCTTGCGACATGATCAATCTCTCCAATGCGGATTCACCAGTAGGGCGAGACCGGCGCGCCATGAAAGACTTCCGCCAGCCGGGCGCGCGTCGCGGCGGTCGTGTCGTCGGGCAGGGCGTCGAGCGTGAAAAAACCTGCTTCGGCAATCTCCCGGTCGGGCGTTCGCGGACCTTTGCAATGAAAATCCCGCACGACGTAAAGCGCCACATGATCGCGCGGCGAAACCCGGCGGTTGAGAAAGACGCCATGCAGCGCCGGCTCGTTGACGTTGTGGATTTCGCCTTCCTCGGCCAGCTCGCGGGTCAGCGCCTCCAGCATGGTCTCGCCGCTCTCGACGCCGCCGCCGGGAAGGTAGAAGCCCGGCACATAGGTGTGGCGCACCAGCAGAACGCGATTGTCGGGGTCAATCACCAGCCCGCGAACGCCGAGCGTCATCGGCCGCTGGAACAGCGCGCCGAGGGTTATGATCCGCGAGACCGCGCGGGCGCGAAGCGACGGGGGCGGTCGTTCTGTGGGCGGCGGCGTCACCATTGTCTCCTGTTTCGTCGCGCGACTATGGCAAATGGCGCGCGAAGGCTCTAGGACTATTCGCAAACAACAAAGGCCGTCGCGTGACCTTTCTTCTCGCCCATCTCTCCGACGCGCATATCGGACCGATTCCACGCCCCAATCTTGCGGAACTGCTCGGCAAGCGCGTCACTGGCTATGTCAACTGGCTCTACAAGCGCGCTGGACAGCACGACATGGGAGTGCTGTCGCGCCTCGTCGAGGACATGAAGGCGCAAAAGCCCGACCATGTGCTGATGACCGGCGACATTGTGAACATCGGCCTTCCAGCCGAGATCGCGCTGGCGAGGGATTGGCTTGCTTCTCTCGGCGGACCCGAGGAGGTGAGCTACACGCCAGGCAATCACGACGCCTATGTCGCCGACGCCACGCAACTCGTGCATGAGGTCTTCGCGCCCTGGACGGCGGGCGAAACGGCGGCGGCCGGCTTTCCCTATTTGCGCCGGCGCGGGGGCGTGGCGCTTATCGGGCTCGACTCTGGCGTGCCGACGGGGCCATTCATCGCCTCCGGCCGGCTGGGGGAGGAGCAACTGTCAGCGCTTGGGGCGTTGCTGGAACAGACGAAAGCCGAAGGGCTCGCGCGCGTGGTGTTCCTGCACCATCCGCCCCATGTCGGCGGCGCGCGCATCCTGCGGGGTCTCGACGATGCGGCGGCCTTCGAGGACGTCATCGCCCGACATGGCGCGGAACTCGTCCTGCACGGCCACAACCACAAGCCGAGCCTTGCGCACATCGCCGGCCCGCTGGCGGCGGCCCCCGTCGTCGGCGTCGCCTCCGCCTCGGCGCGCCCCGGCGGCCACTATCCGGCCGCGGCTTACAACCTCTATTCGATCGGGCGCGAAGGCGACCGCCTGCGGATCAACATGCGCCAGCGCGGGCTGAACGAGGCGGGTGAAGTCGTGGAGATGGCGGCGGTCGATCTTTAGCCCGCATTCGCCGGATAATGTCATGCTTGTATTGGCGAGTCGGCGACGAGCAACGCGACGGGTGAATTGGATGGCGAGCTGCCCGCTAGATTCCGATCGCCTCCTGAACCTGCGCTTTCGGGCCTCGGTCGCGACCTCGGATGCAGGATTGCTGCCTTGCCATGAACGCGGCTGACCAAATTGGCCGCTTTGAAACGCGCTGGCTCTCTGCGCCTTAGAACCTCTGGGCTCTCGCCAATCTTTTTGGCCGGCGTCCGCCCGGCGCCGTGGCGCTAGGAATGGATTCGAGCGTCAGCCGGACCGACCCATGGCGAACAGCAGCTCGGCAAGTCCGCAGCCATCCCGCGCTCTTGCTGCGTTCTCCGGGAAGGCTCCGCCTTGTCGAAAGCGCCAGATTGGAAAATCCTTTCGTTCGGCAAATCCCAAATGAGTATGGCCCAGACCGAAGCCTGGGCCATACTCATCGATATTCTAGGAATTCACCCGTAGGTCGAGCGCCAACGGCTCGCCCAATTCAATCGGGCTTCATTCTTAGAAAAATGAATCCCTGAACAGATAGGTGATGGTGCCGCCCTCCCGGACCACGCCGCTTGCGGGACACGAGTCCGCATTACCTTGAATTCTGACGGTGAACCGTCCGACCCAAGCTGCGTTCAAATTATCGACTATCTGAGCGTTCGTGGTCCTGAAGCGAAAATAGTATGTCGGTTGAACCGCTGCGGGGGCCAAATCGAAAATCTGAACGCCGCCCGGCGCGCCTTCAGATCGCACAACGTGAAGTCTGTCACGGTCGCACGTCGCATTCGCAACCCCGCCAAACGCGATAACGATCGCGAGCGGCGCCATAAAAGATGATATTTTTTTCATAATCCCGTCCACAAATTCTGTCGAATGCCCCCGCTCTCTAAGCCCAAGAAGATTAAAAACTTTATCGCTGAAATACGCTACATCTAAATGTGCGACTCTTTGGCGCTGACATCTATCATGTTTCTATCATTCTAGCACTGACACGAAACGCGCCGAGATCAGTGCGCGATGTAGGTGCGATAGGCCCAGAGCGCGATTACCGCCAGCATTCCGAAGAAGGCGGCCGAGCCGAGGAACTCCACGACGAAGAGGAACGCCTGAAAGGCCTTGCCGCGCAAGGCGCCGATTTCGCCCGCCGATTGCGCGGCGCTGTCGACACGCAGAGCTCTCGCCGCGCCGCCGCTCGCGTAATCGATGGCCAGCGCCCTTTCGCGTTCGATAAGCCGGTGAGCGATGTAATTTGTGACTGCGTCCACCAGCGCGTCGATTTTTTCGCTCTCGATCAGCGTCACGCGGCCGTGGCGGGTGTCCTGCAGGAAGCGGTAGGTGCGACGGTCGCGGTCCATCTCGACGAAGCCGATCTGGTCGATGAACAGCCGCGGCCGCTCGCTGGGCGACACGGCGACGTCGAAAATGTCGCAGTCCGCCGGCACCTGCGCCAGAACCGGGGCGAGAGCGTCGGCGAGGATTTCGAGCCGGGCGATTTCCGCCGCCCGGAGATCGGCGAGCGCGGCGGAATGGTCGGCGTTCTCGACACGGGCGCGACGAAGCGCCGCGGCGAGACTGGCCATGCGCTCGTCGAGCGTGGCCTTTCCCTCCACCGCCCTCGCGGCGCCCTTTTCCTGCGCAATGATCGCAGACAGGCGGTCGGCCGCCTGGGCGGTCGATTTTCTTCGCAGGCCGGAACGAGGGTTTTCCGTCGGCGCGGGCATGGGTTCGTCCATATCGTCCACTTGCTTCGCCCTCGCCGGAGCGCGGGATTTACGCTTTTTTGACTATAACGGCTTGCACTGCTTCTGCGAAGGGCCGCAGCCGCCGGCGGGGGCGAGGGGTCGACATTTCCCCCGCCGTCCGGCAAGGGAATCCTTTATTCTGCGGGTGATTCCGGGGATTAACTATAAACAGCGCCGATGAGCGGACGCGTGGAGGGAACCCATGGCGACTATCCATGGCGAAACGGACACTGGCGGCGCGCTTTTCGAAAGAATCCTTTTTGGGCTCGGGCTCGCCGTCGTCGCTGCGCTAGAGGCTTCGGGCGGCTATGATCACGCCCTCGTCGCGGGCTTCTTCGCCGGCGCCGCGGTCTATCTGCTGCGGCCCTCCGGCGAGGCTGCGCGGCAGGCGATCGATTTCGTCGTCGATTTCCTGGTCATCGCGTCCTTCTCCGTGATGTGCGACCGGGCCGGCGTGTTGTGGCGGGCGCCGGACACGCTGGAGCAATTGTTCCGTTTCTCGCCGGTGGGCGCGGGCGTCGCGACGATCATATACATTTCTGGCGTCGTCACGCTTCGCGCGCGGTCGCGGATGGCGGTCCGCGCGGCGCTGTTCGCGCTCCCGCTGCTTTTCAGCCTGCTGATCGCGTTGGGCTCCCCGCCCGTGACGCAAATCGGCGGCATGTTTCTGCCGGGGATCGACGCGCCGGAAATACTGAAAAAGATCATCGGCCGCACCTTCGTCCTGTTTCTGCTCAACGAGGCGGTCGTCGTCGGCGTGCCGCTGGCGCTCGGGCGCTTCCTGCCGCGGCAGTGGCGCCCGCATGGCATCCTCTTCGCGGCGGCGTTTCTGGCGTCGCTCACGCCATTCGTCGCGACGGCGGTTTCCGCCTTCCTCACGCCTTATCTGCCGGCGCCCTTCGCGGCGTTCGCCGCGACCGTGATGGAGGCGTTGGCGCAGGGGGGGCTGTGGGGCGAAACCTATCTCGTGACGCAGGCGCTCGCCGGCCTGTTGCGCGCAACCCCGTCGCTTTCCGTCGTCGTCTACCACGACTGGAAGGTCGGCGCGGAGAAGGGCGCGGTCTACGGCTTCGTTTACATGGCGCTGCTGCTGGCGGTCGGGCTCGTCGTCTCGTTTCCGCCGGCCGTCTCGCTCATCAAATTGTCGGGTCCCCTCGGCGCGGCGCTGATCGGCGCGGCGACCTATCCGCTGGTCCGCACCATCGTCGAGAGCACGGATTCGACATTGCCCTTCGTCGGGCGACTGGAGGAGGCCTATCTCCGGCCGTCGAATTTCGCGCGCGGTCTGGTGGCGGGCGCGGGCGTCGGCGTAGCGCTCATGATCGATCTGCCGGCCATGAGCGGATGGGACCGGTTCCTGTTCGGCGTCGTTGTCGGCGCGCTGGCCTACGCCGGCGTCGACGCGGCCTTCGATCTGCGGGCGCTGACACAGCGTCGTCGCCAGCACTTCCGCAGCTGGCGCGTCTACTCGCTCGGCGCGATGCTCGGCGGCGTCGTCGCGGGCAGCGTCGCCTGGTATCTGGACACGGGCCAGATCCAGACGATCGTCGGCAAATTCTTCGCCTATGTTTCGATCGATTACGCCGCGGACGGGCGGCCGGTCTACGCCTACATCGTGCGCCCGCTGTTCTCGAAATGGGGCGCGACGGATCTTGGCCTCGTCGATGGCGGGGTGCGGCTGCTCTATGACGAGTCGCTTTCGGGCGTCATCCAGTGGGTGTTCGCGGCGCCGCTCTTCTCGATCAATTTCTTCTTCCTCAGCGCCCTCGTGCAGCGCAGCCTCTCGCCGTTGCGCCAGCTCGCGAGCTGGGAAGGGCTTGAGATGCTCGTCGATAACGCGGTGCGCGTGCTGCGCTGGGGCCTGTGGATGGCGCCGGTGATCTACTCGTTCCTCAAGGCGTCGCCGGAGCCGGCCTGGTACAATCAGGATGGGCTGATCCGCACCGGCGTTGCGACCTGGATGAGCTACATCCTTCCGGACAATGAATTCCGCGCGTGGAGCCTCGACATCTTCACCGCGCTGCTCGCCTATGACGTGCTGCGCGTGCTGATCTGGTTCGACCACATGGGCCTGCGCGTTGCGACGCTGGTGAACTTCTCCTTCGTCGGCGGCGATCTCCTCGATGAGCGGGCGGCGCGCTTCGTCGGCAAGGAACAGGTGAGCCGCGCCATTCCGGAGGGCATCCGCCGTTTCGGCACATGGGCGCCGCTGCTCCTGCCCTTCTACATTCCGCAGGGGAGCAACTGGGACAAGGCGTGGACGGGCGCCGAGCAGATGGCGCAGACGCGGCCGCCATCCTACACCTATCTCGTCGGCGGCTATCTCCTTTACGCGGGGCTAGTGGCGCTGGGCCTCGTGCTTTTCCTGCTCGGCCGTCTCGCCCAGGCGCAAAAGCTCCCGCTCGAAGGCGTTACCGGCGCGGGCGGCGTGCCCGGCTCGAAACCGCTGAAGCTCACCAATGGCCTGATGACCAGCGAATGGTTCCAGGACAGTCAGGGCGCCATCCGCATCGAGGGCGTCGCGCGCGGCGGCCCGCCGATCGATCTCACGCGCCGCCCCGACGATCACGCCCATCCGCGCGGACGTTTCCTTTTCCTTCGCGAGGAAAGCGGCGAGTTGTGGTCGATTGGCGAGGCGCCGACGCGCTGCGCCGCTCACCGCGCGACGCTGACGGACGCCGGCGAAAACTGCCTGTTCTTCATGGCCGAGCGGAATGGCTTCGCCGTCGAGGCGCGCGTTTCTCTCGCGCCCGACGAGGCGGTGGAGATCACGCATCTGCGCATCGTCAATCTCGAACAGCGCGGGCGCAGGTTGACGCTCGCGAGCCTGCGCGAATGGGTGCTGAACGAAACCAGCGTCGAAATGCGCGACGCGGCCTATAACGCCATCCACGTCGGAACATGGTACGTGCGTTCGCTCAATGCGATCTTCGCGCAAAACCGCCTGCTCAAGGGCGGCGCGCGGCGCCATGCGGACAGGCGTCTGTCGCCGGAAATCGGCTTCCACGCCATCGGCGCCGGGGCTGACACGAAAATAACGATCGTCGGCTACGAGGATGTGAAGTCGCGCTTCTACGGCATGGGACCGGTGAATTCGCCCGACAGCCTGAAAGGTCTCGGCGAGCCGCGCGATCCTGACGACGAAGGGCTGCTCTACGGTTTCGAACCCTGCGCGAGCCTGCGCGTCGACATCGACATCGGCCCGGCCGGCGAAGCGGAGCTCATCATCGTCGACGGCTGGGCGCGCGACATGGGGCGCGCCACCGCCTCCGTCGCGCGTCATCTCGGCGTGGCGCCGGTCGCGCCGGAGATTCTCGACAGGGCGCTGTCACGCCAGCGTTCGCTGATCATGCCGCCGGCGCCGAAAGAACATCGTTACAAATTCTCGCAGGACGGCCGCAGCGTCACGCTCGCGCCCGGCACGCCTCGGCCCTTCGCGCATGTCATCGCGAATGCGCTGGGGCAGGGGGCGGTGCTCACCAACGACGGCGACATCTTCTCCTTCAACGCCAATTCGCGGCTGAACAGCTTCACGCCGTTCCGCATGGGCGAGGGACGCATGGCCCCGGCCGGGCAGATGATCTACGTCTATGATCTGGCCCGCACCGACGCCCATGCGCCGACTTTCGTGCCGCTGCGCCGGAGCGACGCGGAACATGAAGTGACCTTCTCGCCAGGCGCCGCCGTCTATCGCGCCGAGCGCGATCGCCTCGAACTCGAGATGACGGTCTTCGTCAGCCCGACGCGGCCGATCGAGTTCAAGATTCTCAAGATTCGCAACAAATGCGATCACGAACGTCTGCTTCAGATCGTGCCGGCCATGGAGATCGTGCTCGCCGAAACGCCGAACGAAAGCCTCGGCGCGGTGCAATCGGTCATCGACGATGATCTGCACTCGATCTACTTCCTCAACCCGCGCAATAATTTCGTGAAGGGCTGGGCTTTCGTGACGACGTCTATCCCGGCGGAATTCGCCGAGACGTCGCGCCGCCGCTTCCTCGGCCACGAAAGCCGCGATCCGTGCCTGCCTTACATGGTCGAGCACGGCCACCCCGACGCCGGCGCGCCGGAGCATGAGCGCAAGGTCGCCGCCTTCTGCGGATCGATCGACGTGCTTCCCGACGGAGAGGCGATCGTCGTCGTGGCGCTCGGCCAGACGACGACGATGGAGGAGGCGCAGAAGCTCGCGGCCTTCGCGCGCGATCCGGCCAATGCGCGCATGGAGTTCGAGGCGAGCGCGCGCGCATGGGACGAGCAGCTCTCGGTGCTGCGCATCAAGACCAACCGTCCGGACGTCGACCGCCTCGTCAACGAATGGCTTCCCTATCAATTGCTCGCCGCGCGCCTTTGGGGCCGCACGGGTCCGTCCCAGCGCTCCGGGGCCATTGGCTATCGCGACCAGTTGCAGGACGTTTTGCCGCTCGTGCATCTCGCCCCCGAGCGCGCCCGCGCGCAAATATTGTTGCACGCGCGGCACCAGTATCTCGAAGGCGACGCCTGCAAGTGGTGGCATCGGGCGCCGAACGGCGGCACGGGCCTCGCCGACCGCACCCATTCGTCGGACCCGCACCTGTGGCTGCCCTATGTCACGATCCGCTACGTCAACGGTTCGGGCGACGCGGGAATACTCGACGCCGTCGAGCCATTCCTCGAAGCCAATCCGGTGCCGAAGGGGCAGGAGGGCGAGGCCACCGTGCCGCTGACCTCACGCGACAAGGACACGCTGCTCGGCCATTGCGCCCGCGCCATCGACTACACGCTCGACCGCTTCGGCGCGCATGGCCTGCCGCTGGTCGGTTCGGGCGACTGGGACGACGGCATGCATCTTGTCGGCGTGGAAGGGCGCGGCGAAAGCGTGTGGCTCGGTTTCTTCCTGCACGGCATCCTCATCGACATCGCGCCCTTCTTCGAGGCGAAGGGCGATGTCGACCGCGCCTCGCGTTATCGCGATGAGGCCGCGAAGCTGCGCCTCGCCCTCGACGCCTGCTGGCGCGGCGACCGCTATGTGCGCGACTTCGCGGACGACGGTAGCGAGATCGCGCCGATGAGCGCCATGACCGCGCATTGGCCGGTCCTCTCCCGGGCCGTCGACGCCGGGCGCGGGCGCGAGGCGATCGAAAAAGCGTTGGCTGCCCTCGGTCGACCCAATCGCGTGTTGCTCGTCACGCCGCCCTATAACGAGCATTCAAGGCCATACCCCGGGCGCAGCGCCGAATATCCGCCGGGCGTTCGCGAGAACGGCGGGCAATATTCCCATGGCGTGTCCTGGTTCGTGGACGCGCTGGCGAGGCTCGGGGCGCAGGCGCAGGCCGAAGGCGATCCGAAGGCGGCGGAAGAGCTGTTCCGTCAGGCGTTCGAGACCTGGATCGCGATTTCGCCCATCTCGAAGCTCGCGAGCCCCGCCGAGGCGGACGTTTATGGCATGCCGCCGCATCAGCAGCCGGCCGACGTCTATGAGGGGCCGGGCTACGAAGGCCGCGGCGGCTGGAGCTGGTACACCGGCGCGGCGGCGCGCATGATCTCCGCCGCCTACGCCATGCTCGGGCTGGAATTCGAGAACGGCGAATTGCGTCCGCGCCCGGACGCTTTCGAGCCGAAAGGCGACCTTGAGCTCGAGAGCGTGACCTATCGCGGCAAGACGTATTCGAAGGATGGGAACAGGAAGGAAACATAGAAAGAACATTTTAAATGCTCGTCTACAAACATTGCCAAAGCGTTAACTTGGCAATAGACTCGGCGTCTTACACTGCCTGTGTTATCAAGCGTGTAGCGGCGTCGCGTCATGCGTGCATTTTTTGTTCTTTGTTCTCTTGCCTGCGCCGTCTTCGCCGCCGCTCCGGCCCGGGCCGGGGCGTGGCTTTATCCCGTAGGCAATGGCCAGGTCATTGTCACGACGACTTTCGCCGACGCGCGTAAGGCCTATGACGCCCGGGGACGGCTGATCGCGACGCCCTCCTATCGCAAGTTCGAGGCGCGCGTTTATGTCGAACACGGAATAACCGACTGGCTGAACTTCGTCGGCGAGGGCGGCTACATGGATTTCAGCGGCGCCGCGTCGCCGACGAACCATCTCAACCAGCTGATCGCCGAGGCCAAGGCCCGCTTGCCGCTGACGCTGAAGCCGCCGCCCGGCCCGCAATACGAGGGGCTGGGGCTGGGCTCGGCCGGCGCGCGACTGCGCCTCTTCACCTATGGCGACTATGTCTTCGCGCTGGAGGCCAGCCTGCGCGCGGCTTCGCCGGAAGCGCGGCGGTTCCTCGACATGCGCGATCCGGTGCAGATCGACGCCCGGTTCCTGATCGGGCGGCCGATCACCGTCTTTGGCCTCAAAGGCTTCATCGACACTCAGATCGGCTATCGCTCGCGCGGGCAGAACGGCGACGAGTTGCGCGCCGACTTCACCGCCGGTCTGCGCCCGTGGGATAAACTGCTCGTGATGGCTCAGAGCTTCTCGGCATTCGCGCCGCGCGGCGGCGTCGCCACATTCGTCGCCGCGCAGAAGCTCCAGCTCAGCGCGGTCTATGACATGACGCCGTCATTGTCCGTGCAGCTCGGCGGCGTTACGGCGCTCAGCGGGGCAAACTCCCCCGCCGAGCGCGGCGTCATCAGCGCCCTGTGGTGGCGTTATTGACCGGAGACGGGCTCTACCCTGACCATCGCTACGCCGGCCGAGCGGAAGCCCAGGCTGTCCGCCGCATGGGCGGAGACGTCGATCACGCGGCCGCCGGTGAAGGGCCCGCGATCATTGACAGTGACGATGACCGAACGATTGTTCCGCAGATTGGTCACGCGCACATGAGAGCCGAATGGCAGTGTGCGATGGGCCGCCGTGAAGGCGCCGACATGGCCGCCGCTCGCGGTTCGTCCGCCAAGATTATAGTAGGACGCCTTGCCAACCCAGGCGGCGTCGGCGCTGACAGTGAGCGCCAGCAGCGCGACAGATCCAATCACCAGTTTCTTCAACAGCACATTCTCCATGCAGGATGGCGGCTCCGCGCCGACTGTATGCGTCGGTCCCCGACGCGCGCCCTTGAAGTAGCCGGACGCCCGGGCGAAATAAAGGCGGTCACAAAACCGTATTATTTGCGATAATTTGTCGGCAAAGGCGGATTTTTCTGAAAACTATAGTTTTATGATTTCTCAATTATAACGCCAGCTTGTATGACAACGCGAGGTGGATGTTCGCCACTTGATAACTGTTTTGCGGCCATGTGGCAAAAATACTACAACTGCTGAAATTCTGATCCCCTTTGCCGCTCTCGACACTGACTCAGCAAGAACCGGCCAGCGATGAGCGGCCGCATGGCCCGGGTTGATTTGGTCCGGCAGTAGCTCAAGTAAAACGATTGGCGATGCGGCGGCAGGGAAGCGCCCGCATTTGTTCCGCGGGCCGTCGCCCTCGTTGGGAGGACGCGATCATGGTCAGGAAAAATATCACGGTGGGCGTCGCGGCCGCGGCCCTCGGGGCCGCGCTCTTGGCGCAGACCGGCGCAGCAGAGGCGCAACATCGCGGCTTTGGGGGCGGCGGCTTCGGTGGTTTTCACGGGAGACCGGCCGGCGTCGGCTTCGGCGGGGGCGGCTTTCATGGCGGCTGGGGCGGCGGTATGCGTCCCGGCTGGGGCGGCGGTATGCGTTCCGGCTGGGGCGGCGGCGTCCGTCCTGGTTGGGGCGGCGGGATTCGTCCCGGCTGGGGCGGCGGCTGGGGCGGCGGCCATCATTGGGGCGGCGGCTGGGGCGGCGTTCGACCGGTCGGCTGGGGATGGCGGCACAGGCCCTATTGGGGCGGCTGGGGATACCGCCGCCATTGGGGCGGCGCCTGGCCGTGGTACGCCGGCGCGGGCCTGATCGGGGCCGGCTGGGGCTACAGCTATCCCACTTATGGCGGCTGTTATCGCCTTCGCACCGTCTGGACCGGCTATGGCTGGGCGCAGCAGTGGGTAAACGTCTGCGGCGGCTGGGGATATGGCGGCTGGGGCGGCGGCTGGGGCTGGTAGGCGCTCAGGCGGACGGGATTCATGGGCTCTCCCGGAAACGGGAGAGCCCAATGTTTTTCAGGCGGCGGCGGCCGAATGAGCATGCACGTCACGACCGCCGTTACGTTCCATGATGCCGATGGCGGCGCGTTCCTTGTCCTTGTCCCATGCGCGCGCCCACAACAGCAGGCCGCCGTGCTGCATCTGCTCCTCGAGCCACTGGGCTTCGCGATATCCGACCCATTTGGCTATCGCCGCGCCGATGAGACCCGTTCCGCCTCCGGCTATCGCCGCGCCTGCGACCGCCGCCGGCAGGGCGCCGCCCGCCGCAAGCACGGCTCCGGCCCCCAGGATCGCTCCGATGTAGAACAGACCGCCGATAACGCCGGCCTTGGCCTCGTTCCTGGCCTCCGGATCGATATATTCGCTGCGTGGCGCGACGACGCTGTCTTGGAGCTCCTTTGCCGGAATGTGATCGGCGCCGAGCTTCTCGCGCACCGTCTGCTCGTCCGCCAAAAGGCTGATGGTCGAATAATCGAAGCCATTGGTCATAAGATCGTCGATCGCCGATATGAGCGCGTCCGAGGTGTCGAATACGCCTACGACCTCGCGCACCTCCCTACGTTCCTCAGGGGTTGAAACCTGTTTTTCTTCCATGGGCGTACCTCCGCGAGCGCATTGCGCCGGGGGCGATCCGAGCTGTCGCGCTCTACGTTTGTTAAAGGGAGCGGATGCGCTGGTGTTTCAAGATGGCGGAATCGGAAAAATCCAAGCAGGAGCTGGACTTCGGCGCGTCGCCGACGGCGCATTGCCGAACGTCACATTCATAGAAGCTCTTTCTGCGCGCGCGCACCTTGCGTGGACGGCTTGGCGTTCTCATCTGGTGAGGCTGCGAAGCCGGGGCGCGGTCGGCGAGGCGGCGAATATGCGCGCCTCGAAACGCATGTACGAAGGGCGCTCATGAACTATCTCGACACCGCATTTTCCGCGCTGACGTCCAACCAGCTTCTCGTCGGCGGCGTCGGGACGCTGGCCTTCGGCTCGCTGATGTATGTTCTGCGAACCGTGCCCGAGACCATGCTGGATCTCGTAGAGAGGACAGTATGGACGAAGGTCTTCGTCGAGAGCCTCTCCAACGAATATCCGGACGTCGACGCCTTCATCGAGGGCCGGCGGCTCGATTTCTTCAGCCGCTCACTCGAGATCAAGGATGGCGGGCTGAAGACCGGCTTCGGCGGCGGCTGGGGCGTTTATGGCGGAACGCTCTTCAAATATTCCAAGACCAAGTCCGCACAGCAATTCACGCCTTTCGAGACGATCACGATCTCCTTTCTGACCCGCGACCGCTGCGTGGTCGAGCGCTTCATGCGCGACTGCAAGCCCGAGGAGCACCGGAACTCGATCCAGATTTCCATGTTTTCCGCCGGCGGCGGCGAGGGCGGTCTGCGCCGTCGCAAGCGCGGTCTCGACACGGTATTCGTCGATCAGTCGATCAAGGATCGGCTCGTCTCGCGGTTCTCATGGTTTCAGGGCGCCGAGGAATGGCACGCGTCGCGCGGCATTCCGTGGAAGCTCGGCGTCGTGCTTCATGGTCCGCCCGGCACCGGAAAGACGAGCCTCATCCACGCGCTCGCCTCCGACTTCGGCTTCGACATCAAATATATCAAGTCGCTGCACGGGCTCGGCGCGGCGTTCAAGTCGGGAACGTCGAACGATCTCTTCGTCATCGAGGATATCGACACGATCGCGAACAGTCTCGATCGCGGAACGAAGGCGAAAGACGAAGACCCCGCCATGCGCGCGTCGCCGCTGCATGAAATCCTGAATTCGATGGACGGCATGCAGACGCCGGACGGTCTGAAATTCATCGTCACGACGAACCATCTCGACCGGCTCGATCCCGCGATCGTGCGGCCGGGCCGCATCGACGAGGTGATCGAGGTCGGGCCGCTGCCGATCGAGAGCGCGCGGGCGATGTTCCGTGCGTTTTATGGGCGCGAGGGGATTGGCGCGTATTCGCCGCGCACGGGCGCCGAGTTGCAGCAGATGTTCTCGACGATGAGTGCCGAGGAAGCGGAGGCCGAGTTGGGGCGCAAGGAGCGCGTGCGCGAGGTGGCGTGAGAAGCGCTATCGCGATGGTGGAGCCTCTCCTTCGAACCACGCATCCAATATAAGATAGCTTTTAGGAAAGCCAGATTTGTTCTTTTTGACCAGATACTTTATGTAAACTTGGCTCTTTTCTTTTGATTTAGCGTATAGTTGCAGGCTTCTGGCGAGGTTTGGCATGGCTCTCACCGTGCAATCTCGCGCTACAAAAATAGATATGAGTTTATGGTGCTCGTAATCGAATACTCTTCCGTTTCTAGTATTAACATTGAGCATTCCGGTGCTGACTATTTTTACTTCTGGGAGTAAGTCGAATTTATCCTCTTCAAGAAATTCTTTGCTTTCTTGGTTGTAGATAGTTACAACATTGCCGTTTCCATTTATGGTAATTTGTTGTGCCCCGCTGTTTATGACGCTGTGGCTGCGCTTAAGCGATGGCGTGATTGCCTCTTGCAGCGCGCTGACATCGCCAGAACGCTTGCTTTCAAGCTCCGCAACCATTGGCGATTTATCGGCCGCTTGCCCGGTTGCGCTGCTGAAAGTGTATTTCATTAAGTCATATGCAATGTTGCCCGCTACGCCCTGCACGATCCCGACTCCAATCACGGGTGCAAGCCATTTCAACGTTGCGGTGGTGTCGATAGTGACGCCGAAAATTGTGCGAAAGCTGCCCGCTTCAAAAGCAAGTAGATTAACGCTGAAGGCGTCGGAAAATGGAAAGCGCTGGCGAACCTCCCCAGTTGCGGCAAAGTGTGAGATGAGAGTCAGGGAGCGTCCAATGCCCTCCAAAGACTGGGTGCCCTCAAGTCCCGGTAATTTATGGGCATCGGCCAGATCGCCTTCAAACAAGATCTCGAACTGCATCTTAGTTTGATCCTTGAACCCAAAAAGAATTTCCACGTTACGCGGCATCTCCTCCGCGTAACTCTAGTCGTTCTAACGTGCATTCAGGTTTAGGCGGGTCGCGTCGTCATCGTCGGCGGCCGGCGGCGAAGCGCAATCAACTGCACCCCGTCGTGCTGCCACACGTCTCGCACTTCAGACACGTCCCGTTGCGCACCAGCGTGAAGTTCGCGCACTCAGGACACGCCTCTCCGACATATCCCTTCATCCGCGCTTCGGCGCGCTTCTCCGCGACGCCCTGCACGGTCTTGGTGGGTTCGGTCCAGCCGAGCTGCGTGAGGTCGGCGTCCTCCACCACATCCGGCGTCTCGCGCAGCGCGACGGCGCCGCCATGCACCACCATCAGCTTGTCGGTCTTGGAGCGCAGCAGGCCGCGCGAGACGATGCTGTTGGCTTCCGGCGCCTTGCCCTCATGCTCGCCCTTGCCGAGGACGTCATGGCCGATGTCGTCGGGCGAGACATGCGCGAGGTCGGTGCGGCCGAGATAGGACACGGCGAGTTCGCGGAACACATAGTCGAGGATCGACGTCGCGTTCTTGATCGCGTCATTGCCCTGCACCGGACCGGCGGGTTCAAAGCGCGTGAATGTGAAGGCGTCCACATATTCCTCGAGCGGCACGCCATATTGCAGGCCGAGCGAAATCGCGATGGCGAAATTGTTCATCAGGCTGCGGAAGGCGGCGCCTTCCTTGTGCATGTCGATGAAGATTTCGCCGAGGCGCCCGTCCGCATATTCGCCCGTGCGCAGATAGACCTTGTGGCCGCCGACGGCCGCCTTCTGCGTATAGCCCTTGCGGCGATCCGGCAGTTTCTCGCGCTCGCGGATGACCTGATGCACCACGCGCTCGACGATGCGCTCCGCGACCATGGCCGCGCGCGCGGGCATCGTCGCCGACACGATTTCGTCGATCACATCCGCCGCGTCGATGTCGTCGTCGCCCGAAATGAGCTGCGCCGACAGCGGCTGCGAGAGCTTGGAGCCGTCGCGATAGAGCGCATTGGCCTTGAGGCCGAGGCGCCAGGACAGCAGATAGGCCTGCTCGCAATCCTCGATGCTCGCGTCATTCGGCATGTTGATGGTCTTGGAGATCGCGCCCGTGATGAAGGGCTGCGCCGCCGCCATCATGCGAATGTGCGACTCGACCGAGAGATAGCGCTTGCCCGTGCGGCCGCAGGGGTTGGCGCAATCGAACACGGAATAATGCTCGCGCTTGAGATGCGGCGCGCCCTCCAGCGTCATCGCGCCGCAGACATGGGTGTTCGCCGCCTCGATCTCGGACTTGGCGAAGCCCAGATGCGTGAGAAGGTCGAAGTTCCGGTCCTCGAGCGAATGCGCCGGAACCTTCAGCGTTCCGGTCAGGAAGTCCGGCCCGAGCGTCCATTTGTTGAAGACGAATTTGATGTCGAAGGCGGAAGGCAGGGCGGCCTCCACCGCCGCGAGCTTCTCGTCCGTGAAGCCGCGCGCGCGCAGGCTCGCGGTGTTGATCGCCGGCGCGTTGGCGAGCGAGGCGTGGCCGACGGCGTAGGCCTCGATCTCCGCAATCTCGCTCTCGCGATAGCCCAGCGCGCGCAGACCCTCCGGCACGGCGCGGTTGACGATCTTGAGATAGCCGCCGCCCGCGAGCTTCTTGAATTTCACCAGCGCGAAATCGGGCTCGATGCCGGTGGTGTCGCAATCCATCACCAGGCCGATGGTGCCGGTCGGCGCCACGACAGTGACCTGCGCGTTGCGATAGCCGTAGAGTTCGCCCTGCGAAAGCGCCTTGTCCCAGGCGGCCGCCGCACGCTCCGCCAGCAAGGGATCGGGGCAGGAGGCGATGTCGAGCGGCACGGGATTCACCGCGAGGTTTTCATATCCGTCATGCTCGCCATGCGCGGCGCGGCGATGGTTGCGGATGACGCGCAGCATCGACTCGCGGTTCTCCATGAAGCGCGCGAAGGGTCCGCGCTCCTTCGCCATCTCCGCGGAGGTCGCGTAGCAGACGCCGGTCATGATGGCCGAGAGCGCGCCGGTGATCGCGCGGCCCGCGGCGCTGTCGTAAGCGACGCCGGACGACATCAGCAGGCCGCCGACATTGGCGTAGCCGAGACCCAGCGTGCGGTAGTCATAGGAGAGCTGCGCGATTTCCTTCGACGGGAACTGCGCCATCAGCACCGAGATTTCGAGCACGATGGTCCACAGGCGCACGGCGTGCTCGTAGGAGTCGACGTCGATGCGCTTCGTCTCGTCGTCGCGGAACTGCAGAAGGTTCAGCGAGGCGAGGTTACAGGCCGTGTCATCGAGGAACATATATTCCGAGCACGGATTGGACGCGCGGATCGGGCCGCCGGCGGGGCAGGTGTGCCAGTCGTTGATGGTCGTGTGGAACTGGATGCCCGGATCGGCGGAGGCCCATGCGGCGTAGCCGATCTTTTCCCACAGGTCGCGGGCTTTCAGCGTCTTCGAGACCTTGCCGTCGAGACGCTTGATGAGATTCCAGTCGCCGTCATTTTCCACGGCATGGAGGAACTCGTCCGTCACGCGCACGGAGTTGTTGGAGTTCTGGCCGGAGACGGTGAGATAGGCCTCGCTGTCCCAGTCGGTGTCATAGGTCTCGAAGGAAATGTCCTTGTAACCCTGACGCGCGAACTGGATCACGCGCTTGATGAAATTGTCCGGCACCTCGTTGCGGCGCGCGAGCTTGATCTCGCGCTTCAGCGCCGGGTTCTTTTCCGGGTTGAAGCAGTCGTCGCCGGGGCCGTCGCAATTCACGCAGGCGCGCAGGATCGCCTTCAGGTGCTTCTTGACGATCTTGGAGCCGGCGACAAGCGAAGCGACTTTTTCTTCCTCCTTCACCTTCCAGTCCACGAAGGCTTCGATGTCGGGATGGTCGACATCGACGACGACCATCTTCGCCGCGCGGCGCGTGGTGCCGCCGGACTTGATCGCGCCCGCCGCGCGGTCGCCGATCTTGAGGAAGGACATCAGGCCGGAGGACGAGCCGCCGCCCGAAAGCTTCTCCTTCTCGCCGCGCAGCCTGGAGAAATTGGTGCCAGTGCCGGAGCCATATTTGAACAGGCGCGCCTCGCGCACCCACAGATCCATGATCCCGCCTTCGTTGACGAGATCGTCCTCGATCGACTGGATGAAGCAGGCGTGCGGCTGCGGATGCTCATAGGCCGATTTCGACTTCACCATCTTGCCATTGGCGTAGTCGACATAGAAATGGCCCTGGCTCGGCCCGTCGACGCCATAGGCCCAGTGCAGGCCGGTGTTGAACCATTGCGGCGAATTGGGCGCGGCCATCTGCGTGGCGAGCATGTAGCGCAATTCGTCGCTGAAGGCCTGGGCGTCCTCCTCGCTGTCGAAATAGCCGCCTTTCCAGCCCCAATAGGTCCAGGCGCCGGCGAGACGGTCGAAAACCTGACGCGCGGAGGTTTCCGACGTGTGGCGCTGATCCTTCGGCAGCGCCGCGAGCGCCTCCGTGTCGGCGATCGAGCGCCACAGGAAGGAGGGGATGCTGTTCTCCTCGACGCGCTTCAGGAGCGTCGGCACGCCGGCCTTGCGAAAATATTTCTGCGCCAGCACATCTGCGGCGACCTGGCTCCACTGCGTCGGCACTTCGATATTGTCGAGCGAGAACACCACGGAGCCGTCGGGATTGCGGATCTCGCTCTTTGTCGTGCGGAACTCGATGTTCGCATAGGGAGACTCGCCAGCCTTGGTGTATCGCCGCTCGATTTTCATGTGCCCAGATCCCTTCAATGCGCAAGCTACCGCTCGCGCGCAGCCGTCCGCCGGCCAGCGACGCAAATGTTCGCCAAACCAAAACTCGAGAGACGCGCGCCCGGCGCCCCCGGATAGAGTCGGGGCGAGAGCGAGCACGCCAGAAACGAGGAATAACGCCCGCGCAGAATGTCGCTCGCGCCCGGCTCGCGCCAGGAACAGCCAGACATTGGGAGGAACGTCCGCCGCTGCGTCATCGCGTGGTGTCCTCACAGTGCGCGAGTCTGCCGACCGCGTCAAGATATTGTGTCGGGAATTAACAGGCAGACAATATGTGGAGAAAATAGTGGATATTGGGGAAAATTCTACCTAATCCGCCAAAACAGGCTCGACGAAAGCCGGAGATTCGGCAAGGCAAAGATTTCAGCGCGGGATGCTACCTGCAGGCCCCCTCTGGGGCCGGCCTCAACAGAAACGCGTGATTTTCCGCGTTATTGGGGCTGAGATAGAGGAAGCTCCCGCCCTCCGGCGGCCCGAGAAGCTCCAACCGCTCCCTCACGGTGACGAGGAGGCCGTCGCCTTTGGGCGCGATCTCGAAGGAGCCGGCGTCGTCCATGGAGAGGCGGCAGTCCCTCACGCCGTCCTCTTTCGTCTTGCAGAGCGTGGTCTCCTCCGCCGAGAGGGAGGCGTTGCAGGTCAGCGCCTCGCTCTCCATCGAGCAGGCGCCGAGCGTGCCGAAGCTGCGTTTGTTCCCGATAACCCATATCTGGAGGTTGGCGTCGGCGACGATCGGGCGTTCGTCGCCCGGCGTCTTGGGAACCGATGTCGGCCCGATCATAAGCTTCACATGTCTCACGATCTGGCCGCGATGCGCCTGAAGATGCGCTGCGTCGTAGATGCGCTCGTAGCAGCCGGCGAAGGGGGCGGGGTCTCCCGCGCGGACGGCGGTCGCAGACAAGGCGCCGCAGATCGCAATCGAGACCTTCAAACCCCGCACCCAAACCATTCGACTCTCTCCATGATGTCAAGCTTACGCTGTCGCGCGACGGGTGTCATCCAAAGGCCGGCGTCACAAAAGCGTTGCCGACTCGTGATTTTTCATTCTTGCGCTTCGCAGGAGAAAAAACGCGGATGTGGACGATCAACGCCGGATTCGGCCGCACGATCATCGCTTCGACGCAACCAACACAGCCTCACGCTAAAAAAGTAAAGCTCGACGAGACGCTTGGAAGGCTCGGGACGCTCGAGGCGCGCCTCGCGCGCGGCAAGAAGGAAATCCGAAGGGCCCAGCGACTGCGATACGACGTCTTCTACAAGGAGGGCGGCGCCATTCCCGACGCGCGCACGGCTTTCACGCGCCGCGACGCGGACCGCTTCGACAAATATTGTGATCATCTGATCGTCATCGATCACGCCGCGAAGAATCGTCGCGGCAAGGTCAAGCCGAGGATCGTCGGCGCCTATCGCCTTCTGCGCGACGAGATGGCGGCGAAGGCCGGCGGCTTCTATTCGGCGGACGAATACGACATCGAGCCGCTGCTCGCGCGTCACGCCGGCAAGCGCATATTGGAGCTTGGCCGCTCCTGCGTTCTCGCGGAATATCGCAGCAAGCGCACCATCGAGCTTTTGTGGCGCGGACTCCTCGCCTATGTGCGGGCGCATGACATCGACGTCATGATCGGCTGCGCGAGTTTCCCCGGCGTCAGCCCGCTCGCCCATGCGCAGGCGTTGAGCTATCTCGCGCATTACGCCAGCGCGGACGGGGTCTGGAGCGTGAAGGCGCGCAATGATCTCTACAAATCGATGGCGATGCTTCCGAAGGACGCGCTCGACGTGAAGAGCGCGCGCGAGGCGCTGTCGCCGCTGATAAAGGGTTACATGCGGCTGGGCGCGCGCTTCGGCGACGGCGCGGTGGTGGACATCAAGTTCAACACCACGGACGTCTTCGTCGTCATGCCCGTCGCCGAGATCGACGCGCGCTACATCGAATATTTCAGCGGAACCGAACGCCGCGCGGCCTGATCGCCGCGCGCAGCCGAGAGCATGTTTCGCACCCGCGTCTCGGTTTCGATTGCGAGCGCCTTGCGGTCCTTGCCGCGCAGATCGACGGGCTCGCCAAAGGTGATGTGACAGCGCGCGCCGCCGCGTTTCATCAAATCCCACAGATGCGGCAGGAACGTCATCTCGCCATACCAGCCAACGTCGATCGGGCCTTCGCTGTCAGCATAGAGAATCGCGACGGGCGCGATTGCAGCCTCGCCGTCGTATTTTTCCAGAGCGTCGAAATGCGCCGGATTGAAGCGCAGAACATTCGCGCCGTCGCTCGACGTGCCCTCGGGAAAGATGACGAGATCGCGGCCTTTGCGCAGAACGTCGCCGAGCGCCGCATTGACGCGCGGAATTTCGCCGCGGGCGCCGCGATTGACGAAGACAGTGCCCTGAAGCTTCGCAAGAAAGCCGAGCGCCGGCCATTTCGCCACTTCGCTCTTTGCGAGAAAGACAAAGGGATGAAGGCTCGCGAGCGCGATGATGTCGGTCCACGACACATGGTTCGCCACGACGAAGCGCGGCGCCAGGGCGGGCAGGGCGCCCGTGGCCGCAACCCTTATGCCGATGATGGCGCAGATCGCCCGGCAGAAGCCCGTCTGGATCCGATGCTGCAAGGCCCAGCCGCGTCGCCGCGCCAACGCCTGCACCGGAACGACGAAAACAAAGGCAGCCGACATGGCGAGGGCGAAAGCAAGCGCGCGCAGATAGGGCATGGCGCGCAGATGGCGCGCCTGTAAGACGGGCGTGTGACGGAAAGAGACGCATCGTCTTGCGAGGGGCGGGGCCGCGCCGCCGCTTCCGCCCTCCACGGCCTTGACGCCGCCCCTTCCAGTCCCTTTATGTGCGCAATCCGCCGCGACCGGCGGCAGATCAGGTTCAGGAGAATTTCCCATGTCCTTTGTGATTGCGCGCCGCGCTGTCGTCGTTGCGGCCCTGTCGCTCGTTTCCGCCGCGGTCGTGTCGGCCCCGGCTTTCGCGCATGGCCCCTCGCGCCAGAAGGTCGTCGAGAAGATCGAGATCGACGCGCCGGCCGACAAGGTCTGGGGAATCGTCGGCAATTTCCAGGATCTGAACTGGCACCCCTCCGTCGCCTCGACGGAAGGAACGGGCGGCAGCGACGTTGGCGCGAAGCGCAAGATCACGCTCAAGAACGGCGGCGTGATCGAGGAGTCGGCGACGAAGGTCGACGCGGCCGGCAAGTCGCTCAGCTACAAGATCGACAATGTGGACGTTAAGGTCGTCCCGGTGAACAACTACTCCTCGACGATTTCGGTCAAGGAAGAGGGCGGCAAGAGCGTCGTCGAGTGGAAGGGCGCCTTCTACCGCGGCTTCATGAACAACGATCCGCCGCCGGAGCTCTCCGACGAAGCGGCCGTGAAGGCGGTGTCGGATTTCTACAAGACCGGCCTCGCAGCGCTCAAGGCCAAGGCGGAGGGCAAGTAACGCCGGGGCGAGAGGGGCCGCCGGGAGGATTTGAAATGTCCAGCCTGTCGCGCCGCGCGGCGTGTTTCGCGCTGGCGGCGTTCGTCCCTCTGGCCGCAACGGCTTTCGCCGCCGGCGCAGAGCCGCCTGTTCCGGGGCCGAATTCCTGGGCCGCGCATGGCGCGGCCCCGCTCAAATCCGTCGAAACCATCGTCATCGACGCGACCCCCGAAAAAGTCTGGGCGGTGGCAAGCGATTTTGCCCATTACGACTGGCTGCCCGGCGTCGCACGCGTCGAGGCGAGCGGCGGTAACGCGCCGGAGCAGGGCAAGCGCAGGCTCCTGTTGGCCGACGGCGGCGCGGTCGATGAGACGCTCGTGAGATGGGACCCGGAGCGCATGACGCTCGCCTGGCATCGCGACCGCGACGACGTGAAGCGCCTGCCCGCCATCAATTACATGACCCACGTGACCGTGAAGCCTGCCCCGGACGGCAAGGCGCTGGCCGAATGGAAGGGCCGGTTCTACCGTGGCCATCCCTTCAACGACCCGCCGCCGGGGCTCGACGACGACACGGCCCTGGCCGCAGTGACGGCGCTGCATCGGGCGAATCTCGCTGCGCTGAAGGCGCGGGTGGAGGGGAAGTGACGCATATGCGGCGGAAGGGGCGGGGCGGTCGTAAACGCACAGCGCTGCATGGCGTCGCGCGACTCGCTTTCGCGACGCTTCTTTGCTCCGCTCCCGCCCGCGCCGATGAAGTCTTCATCACCGCGCAGGGGGCGGACGCGCTCGAAATCATCGATATCGCGACGATGAAACCGCTGGCCCGCCTGCCAATCGGCGGCAAGCCCGCCGGAATCGCGGTGAGCCGGGACGGCGCGCGCGCTTTCGTGACCAGCCCCGAGGGCAAATTTCTCACCGTTGTGGACGCGGAGGCGCGAAAGATCGAACGACGGATCGCCGTCGCAGGGGGGCCGCTCGGCGTCGCTGCCGCAGCGGACGGCCGCCGCGTCTATGTCGCCGATCTCTATGGACGCCGACTTGTCGAGATCGATCCCGAGAAAGGCGAGACCCGCAGCGTCGGCGTCGGAGCGATGGCCTCCGGCGTGGCCGTGACGCCGGACGGCGGGACGATCCTCGTCGCCGACCGCGACGACAATGCGGTCTCGGTCATCGACGCCGCGAGCTTCACCCGCGTCGCGACGATTCCCGTCGGCAGGCATCCTTTTGGGGTCACCATCGACGCAGAAGGCGCCCGCGCCTATACGGCCAATGTCGAATCGGACGACATGAGCGTCATCGATATCGCCGCCCGCAAGGTCGTCGCGACGGCGAAGACCGGCAGCCGGCCCTATACGGTGGCGCTGGCGGGCGGGCGAATCTTCACTGCCAACCAGCATGGCGACAGCCTCAGCGTCTTTGACGCCGCGACCCTCGCGCCACTGGAAACCGTGAAAGTCGGGGAATATCCCGAAGGAATCGACGCGAGCCGCGACGGCAGGACGGTCTATGTCGCAAACTGGTTTTCAAACGAGCTCTTGGCGATCGACGCGAAGACGCTCAAGGTCGTGGGCAGGGCCGAGACCGGCGACGGTCCCCGGGCCTTCGGCGCCTTCGTCGCGGCAGGTAGATGACGCGCGACACTAGACACCGCCGCGCGGCGACGCCATAAGGAGCGCAACGCCAAGACTGGCGGCCGCAACACTGGCGGGCTGCAAGCAAGAGGCCGGAACTCTCATGTCCTATATCGTCCGTTTCTTCACCTGGTGGAACCGCGCAACCCTTTCGACGGGATTGTGGACGCTGCTCTATGGCGAGCGCGTCGGCGAGGATGAATTCGGCAACGTCTATTACCGCCGCCGCGGCGGCAAGAAGGACAAGGCGCTCGGCATCGAGCGGCGCTGGGTCATCTACAAGGGCTATTGCGAGGGTTCGGCCACGCCGCCCGGCTGGTACGGCTGGCTGCATCACACGGTGGACACGCCGCCGACCAAGGAAACCTACAAGCCGAAGGACTGGGAGCTCCCGCATCAGGAGAACCTCACCGGCACGCCGCGCGCCTATCGCCCGCCGGGATCTCAGCTGGCCACCGGCGAGCGCCCGGCGACGGGTGGCGACTATGTCGCCTGGCGCCCGGAGGGCTGAGCGCCGCCGTCCTTGGAAACGCCTTTCTTGCCTGTTTCTGTGACCTGCGTGTTCCTCAGCCCCTCGCGTGTGGCGCGGTGAATCGATGATCAAGTCTTTTCGTTTTGGCGCGGCGCTCGGCGTCGCGGGTCTCGCGCTTTCCGGCGTCGCCGTCGCCGAACCGATTCGGCATCCGACGGCGACCTTCGCCGGTCTCGACAAGACGACGGGCCGCATCATCAATTTCGACGTCGCCATCGATGAAACGGTGCAGTTCGGCGCATTGCAGGTGACGCCGCGCGTTTGCAACACCCGCCCGCAGACGGAGACGCCGCAGACCACGAGCTTCGTCGAGGTCGATGAACTGATCCTGAAACCGGAGCGCCAGGGCCGGCCGGAGGTCAAGCCCGAGCAGGCCAAGACCGACGGCAAGCAGGAGGCCAAGCGCATCTTCTCGGGCTGGATGTTTGCGGCCAGCCCCGGCCTGCACGGCGTCGAGCATCCGGTCTATGACGTGTGGCTCGTCGACTGCAAGGGCGGCAAGGAGAGCGCGCCGGCCCCGGCTGCGGCTGCCGCCGAGCCTTCCGCTGCGCCCGACGCGGCCGCTCCCGCCGCGGAAACCGGCAAGAAGCGCCGCTCGCGCAAGGTCGAGCCCGCGGCGCCCGCGCCGGTGGAGAACCAGCCGATCGGCCCCGCCGACCAGCCGCCGGCGGCCGCCGATTCCGCCGTTCCGGCGCCGGAGGCTGTTCCCGGAGAGGCGCCGGCCGAGCCCGCGCCCCCTCCAGCCCGGAAAAAGAAGAGGAAGAAGCCCGCGGCCGATGCTCCTGCCGCCGCGCCTGTCGAGCCGACCGGTGGAAATCCGCTGCTGCCCTTCTGATCAGCCGTCCTCGAGGGCGGCGAGCGCCTGCGCGCCGCTCACGCTCTGGTCTGGAGACCAGACGTAAAAATCGGCCACAACCGTCAGAGCCTCCTCGAGCGCCCGGTGATAGGCGTCGCGAGAAATCTCGATCGCGCCGAGCGAAGCGAGATGCGTGGTCATGAATTGCGTGTCGAGCAGCTGGAAGCCGCCGGCCCTGAGCCGCGCGACGAGATGCGTCAGCGCCACTTTCGAGGCGTCCCGCTCACGGTGGAACATGCTCTCGCCGAAGAACGCCCCGCGCAGCGAGACGCCATACAGGCCGCCGACGAGTCGCCCCTCGCGGCGGCATTCGACCGTATGGACGAAGCCCATATCGAACAATTCGCGATAGAGGCGGCGGATCTCCGCATTGATCCAGGTCTTTTCGCGATCCGGCGCCGGCGCGGCGCAGGCGTCGATCACCGCGTCGAAATCCCGGTCGACGGTCACCTCGAACCTGTCCGAGCGCACCGTCTTGGCCAGTGAGCGCGAGACGATGAAAGTGTCGAGCGGAAAGATCGCGCGCTTCTCGGGATCGACCCAGAAAAGCTGGTCGTCTTCGGCGCTTTCGGCCATCGGAAAAAGGCCGATGGAATAGGCGCGCAGTAGAAGGTGCGGAGTGATTGCGCTATTGGCGCCGGGTTTGGACATGACGGAAAGATAGCGCCGATCAACGGTTTTTTGCAGCCGCGGCGCTCAAACTGTCATGGCTGCCCCGCCGAAGACCTTTGTGGTCGTTCGGCGGGCATGGTCGCTTGCGGTCGCCGTGCGGTTTAGAACCCCGGCTCGATCCCGCCTGTCGCGAGGAAGTGCTCCAGCCAGTGGATGTCGTAGACGCCGTTCTGAACATCCGCGTTGCGGACGAGCGTGCGGAACAACGGCAGCGTCGTGTCGATGCCGTCGACGATGAATTCGTCGAGTGAGCGTCGCAGGCGCATAAGCGCCTCGGTGCGGTTGCGGCCGTGCACGATCAGCTTGCCGATGAGCGAGTCGTAATTCGGCGGGATGGCGTAGCCCTGATAGACGGCGGAATCCACGCGCACGCCGACGCCACCCGGCGGGTGGTAATAGGCGATGCGGCCGGGCGAGGGTCGGAAGGTCAGCGGATGCTCGGCGTTCACGCGGCATTCGATGGCGTGTCCGTAGAACCAGATGTCTTCCTGCTTCAGCGACAGCGGCGAGCCGGCGGCGACGCGGATCTGTTCGCAGACGAGGTCGACGCCCGTGATCGACTCCGTCACCGGATGCTCGACCTGAATGCGGGTGTTCATCTCGATGAAGTAGAACTCGCCGTTCTCGTAGAGAAACTCGATGGTGCCCGCGCCGGCGTATTGCAGTTCGCGCATCGCCCTGGCGCAGACCTCGCCCATTTCGCGCCGCTGCGTGTCGTTGAGCGCGGGGGATGGGCTTTCCTCGAAGACCTTCTGGTGGCGGCGCTGCAGCGAGCAGTCACGCTCGCCGAGATGGATCGCCTCGCCCTTGCCGTCGCCGAAAACCTGAAACTCGATGTGGCGCGGCTTTTCGAGATATTTCTCGATATAGACCGTGTCGTCGCCAAAGGCCGCCTTCGCCTCGGTGCGCGCGGTGGCTATGGCGATGGAGAGGTCGTGCGGATCGCGGGCGACCTTCATGCCGCGGCCGCCGCCGCCGGACGCCGCCTTCACTAGAACGGGAAAGCCGATCTTCTCGGCGACCTTGAGCGCTTCTTTCTCGCTGCGAACCGGGCCGTCGGAGCCCGGCACACAGGGGATGCCGAGCTTCTTCGCCGTGGCCTTGGCCTCGATCTTGTCGCCCATCAGCCGGATGTGCTCGGACTTCGGGCCGATGAAGGTTATGTTGTGTTCTTCGAGGATTTCCGCGAAGCGCGCGTTCTCGGAGAGAAAGCCGTAGCCGGGATGAACGGCGTCAGCGCCCGTGATCTCGCAGGCGGAGAGCAGGGAAGGAATGTTGAGATAGGAATCGCGCGCCGCGGGCGGGCCGATGCAAACCGACTCGTCGGCGAGCTTCACATGCATCGCGTCGGCGTCGGCGGTGGAGTGCACGGCGACCGTGGCGATGCCGAGCTCTTTCGCCGCGCGAAGGATGCGCAGCGCGATTTCGCCGCGGTTGGCGATGAGAATCTTGTCGAACATGCGACGCCTATTCGATCACGAGGAGAGGTTCGCCATATTCGACCGGCTGGCCGTCCTCGACGAGAATGGCGGTCACGACGCCCGCCTTCGGCGCAGTGATGTCGTTGAAGGTCTTCATCGCCTCGATGAGCAGCAGCTTGTCGCCAAGGGCGACGCGCGATCCGATCTCGATGAAGGGCTTGGCGTCCGGGTTGGGGCGGAGATAAGCAGTGCCGACCATCGGCGATTTCACCGCGTCGGCGTAATCGGCCGCGGGCTCGGGGGCGGCCGGCGCAGGCTTCGCCGCCGGGGCGGCCGCTGGCGCAGCGACCGGCGCCGCATGATAGGTTTGGGCGGCCGGCGGCGCGGCGATCGTCAATGTTGCGGGCGGCGGCGCGATCGGCGTGCGCGCGGCGCGGATGCGCAGGTCGCCCTTCTCGACCTCGAATTCAGTCAGATCGCTGCTGGAGACGAGTTCCGCGATCGTGCGAAGCAGTTCCGGGTCGACGACCGGCGCGGGGCCGGTCGGAGCCGGCGCAATGCGCGGGGCGGCTTTCGGCGCCGGGGACTTGCGCGAGGCGGTTCGAGACGTTTGAGCTTTGCGCGCCATGGGAATCTCGGGTCTTTCTCAGATGTTTTCGAGAACGGCCTCTAGGGCCAGCAGATAGGACGTCGGGCCGAAGCCCGCGATGACGCCGCGCGCCACCGGCGAGATATAGGAGTGATGCCGGAAGCTCTCGCGGGCGTGCACGTTGGAAAGATGCACCTCGATCACGGACGCGTTCGCGCCCTTGATCGCGTCATACAGGGCGATGGAGGTGTGCGTGAGCGCTCCGGCGTTCAGAATGATCGGCGCGCCGGATTGTCCTGCCTCCTGAACCCAGGTAACGAGATCGCCCTCGTGATTCGACTGCCTGAAGACGAGCGAGACGCCTCGCGCGGCGCATCGTTCCTCCAACATCGCCCGCACATCGTCGAGAGTCGCCGATCCGTAGATCGCCGGCTCGCGCTTGCCCAGAAGGTTGAGATTGGGACCGTTGAGCACATGGACGACTGTCATTGCGTTCTCGAACGATCCCACATCCTGAAAAAGCGCGACGCGGTTCTTCTCTTAGCCTTATTGCAGCCACAAAGGAAGCCCGCCGCAACACGGCTTTCGAACGAAATCGGCGAATTCGGGTTCGCCAATTTCGCACTCATTTCATATTCTGTCGCGCGGTCGGAGGGAAAATCGCGCGCACTTTTTGTAATAGCGCATCAGCAGGCGGTCTTGCCGCATTTGCGCACGTTGTCGATCTTCGTCTTGATCTGGTTGTAGGGCAGGCCGCCGACGAACGCTTCGGAGCCGACCACCCACGACGGCGTGCCGTCGAAACGCATCTGCTCGGCGAGCGCCACGACTTCCTTCAGCGCGGCCTGGGTCTCGGGCTTGGCCATGTCCTTTTCGAGCCGGTCCATGTCGGCGCCGACTTCCTTGGCGGCGGCGAGCGCCTGCTGCTTGCCGATATGGCCGCGGGTGGAGAGCAGCTTCTTGTGGAACTCCCAGAACTTCTCGGGGCTTAGCTGCTGACGCGCCGCGGTTGCGATCTGAGCCGTTTCGACCGAGTCGGGGCCGAGAATCGCGAAATCCTTCAAGACCACCCGCAGCTTGGGATCGCCCTCGATCAGCTTCGCGACGGTCGCAAGCGACTGCTTGCAGTAGCCGCAGTTGTAATCGAAGAACTCGACAAGCGTGACGTCGCCGTTCGGATTGCCGACCACGGCCTGGTTCGGCGAGTTGAACAACTTGTCTTTCTGCTCGGTGACAGCCCTCTCGCGCGAGGCGGCCTCCGCAACCTTCTGGCGCTTCTCCAGTTCTTCGATCGCCTCCTTGATGACCTCGGGATTGGTGACGAGGTAGTCGTGGACGATTTTCTCGATGACCGTTTTCTGCGCGGGGGAGAATTCGCTTGCGGCCCGCGCGGCGGGGGCCGTCAGCACGACGCCGGCGATGACGCTCGCGGCAAATATTGCGCGCGAAGCGCCGGCGAAAGAGATGGGAAGGCGCATCGAGTTCTCCTTGTCGCGTCAGAGCGCGGTTGTGCGTGGTGGCGCTTCTACCACAGCTTGAGCCCCGTGGCTGTACAAATGGCTCGGATCAGCGCGGAATGGCGGTGCGCACGCCGTCGTTCACCAGAACGGAGCCGAGGCCGTAGTTGAACCGCGCTTCGCCGAGAGTGCGGAAATTCAGGCTCACCATCACAGTCTGGTTGCGCGCCGGCAGGCCCGTATAGGACTGCGGCTGGTAAATCTGCGAATAATTGACCATGAGCGTCGTGCACTCGTCATGGTATCCGACCCCGGCTCCGAGCGCGGCCACCGAGAACAGCGGAGCGGTGCCGGTCAGGTTGATGCCCGTGAATTGCGTATAAAGCCACGGGTTTTCAGTATACCGGTTGTAGAGGTAGCGGCTCATGTCGAAGGTGACGGAGCCGGTCATGAAGTAGTTTTTGGTGATGTCGTAACGGCCCGCCGCGGACATGCCCTGTCGGCGCACGTCGAAGCCGATCGCGGGCTGCGCGGAGTAATTCGCATATTGGAGGTCGACAGAGATCGGATTCAGATTGAACGACGCGAGAAGATCGAGCCGCCGCATCTGCATGTTGTCCTTGTCGAACCGGCCTTTGGCGACAAAATTGACCCATGACGCGGGGGCGAAGGCGAGGCGGCCGACGAGGTCGGAAGTGCGCGAGTCGAGGCCCGAGTTGAGGCCGACATTAGCGGCGTCCGCCGTAGAGTAGGAGTTGTTGCCGGCGATCTGGCGGGACTGACCGAACATGGCGTTGATGAATCCGCCGTTCGCCAGCGACAGCGTCGCCTGACCGCCGTAATTCAGACGCGTGCCGGTCTCGAAGCGGTCGTAGCCGGAGAATTTGCTCCACTCAAACAGGGTCGAATCATCGAAGACGAGGCTCTGCGCGTCCATATTCACCAGCGACGGAATCGACGTCTGGTTCGGACGCGCGACGAGCTGGACGATCGGCTCGAACACGACATTGCCGAGAGGGCTGCGCGCCAGAATCGGGTAGCGCCATTCCGCGCCGACGCCGGGCAGCGCCTGGCCGCGGAAGCGGTTGTCCGACCCGTTCACGAAGAACGCCTGATTGGCGTTCGGGATCGGTGAAAAGGTGTTGGTGATCTGGTCGTAGCTGTAGATCGGATACAGACCCTGACGGTCGTAATCGAGATAGCTGCCGACGAAGCGGGCGAAGGCGAAGCCCGTCCATACGCCGCCGACCGGATCGATGGCCTTGCGTTTCCAGTTCGCGCTGATCGTGGCGTGCTGGTAATCGCCGCCGACGCCGCGCAACAGGCACTGGCTCCCGTTCTTGTCGATGAGCGGGGAATAGATCGAACAGACGTTGTAGAGGCCGTAAACGACGTCCAGGCGGCGCGGATTGATCGATTCGTAATTGGCGAGCTGGGCGGAGGTGCTCGTCACATTCGCGTCGAGTTCGACCTGGCCGCCGACGCCGCCCGTCTTCGCCGGATCGATGTCGAAAACCCGGTTGTAGTCCGTGACAGGATGGACGACGGACTGCTGCGCCTGCACGTCGTTGGGCGACAGGCCCTGGAAGTAGTAGCCGCGCATGTCGAAGAAGCTGCGCGGGCCTTGCCCGGTCAGATAGGCCGTCGACGACGTTTCACGGAAGAAGTAGTTCTGAAGCAGATAGTTGTACTGCTTGTAGTCCTGCAGGAAATAACGGTCGGACAGCGCCGTGATGTCCCAGCCCGCGCGCCAGCGGTCGTTAATCGCAAAGTCGCCGAAAGTGTGGATCGAGCCGCGCCACCTGCGGTCGCCGGCGCCGAGCGGCGGTTGCGCGAAGGCGCCGGGGTCGCCGACATGCGTGCCTTCGGCGCGGATCGTGAAGCCGCCATTGTCGAAGCGCTTACGGAATTCACCGGTCAGATAGGGGCCCTGGCGCGTGAAGACGGTCGGCGTGATCGTCAGATCGTAATCCGGCGCGATCGCCCAGAAATAGGGGACGCCGAAGCCCATGCCGAGCTGCGAGCGATAGGTGAACTGCGGCGTGAGGAAGCCGCTCTTGCGTTTGACGGACGGATCGGGCGACGACCAGAAGGGCACATAGGCGATCGGCGTGCCGAGCATCTCGAAGGACGCGTCCTCGTAGTAGATCATCTTCTCGACATTGTCGTGGATGATCCGCTTGGCGCGCACTTGCCACATGCGAGGCTTCGACGGATCGTCCTTACAGGCCTCGCAGGCCGTGTAGGTGCCCATGTCGAAGGTGGTCGTGTCGCCGGAGCGCTCGGCGCGCGGCGAGCTGAAATGGGTGTTGTCGGTGGTGTCGACCTGCAGACTGTCGACGAAGCCCTGCTTGAAGTCGTCCGTGAGGTCGAATCGCTCGGCGCGGGCGATCGTGCCGTTCGTCTCCGTCAGCTTGGCGTGACCCTCGGCGAAGACGCGCGAGGTGTTGCGGTCGTAAACGACCCGATCCGCCTCGAGCAGGCGGCCCTTGTAATAGATCTGCACGTCGCCGCGGGCCGTGACGGTGTTCTTCTTTTCGTCGTAGACCATCTCCTTGGCCTCGACGACCATGCGCGCGCCATCGCCCGTCTTCGGCGCCGCGAGCGCGGGCGACGGCAAAAGAGCGGCCGCGCCCGCGAGCGCGGAGGCGCTGGCGAGGAGAGCGGAGAGGAATCGGAGCTGGCGACGTTCAGCCATCAGCCGTCCTCCGAATACAACAGGGTGAGAGTACCCAACATGCTCCCGACAAGCGCAGGCGACCATGCGGCGACGAGCGGGCTGATGAGCCCCGCGCCGCCGAGATCCGAGAGGACTTTGGTAACGATATAAAGCACGAAGCCTGCCGCCACGCCACCCGAAAGGGTTTTGGCCACGCCGCCAAATCGAAAGAATCTTAATGAAAAACTAGCGGCTACGAGAACCATGGCGACGAGAAGTAGTGGACGCGCCAGAAGCGTCTGGAATTGCAACCTGTAGCCGGTAGAGTCGAGGCCGGCCTCGGTCGTGCGGGCGGTCATTTCCGGCAGCTCCCAGAAGGGCGTGCCCTGCGGCGGGGTGGTGGCCGCGGCGGCCTGCTCGGGTGTGAGGTCGGTCGCGAGCATATAGGAAGCCACCGGCCGGGCGGGTTCGCCCGGCGCGCTCACGATGGCTCCGTTCAGCACCCAGACGCCGGGTTCGAGCCGGGCGCTCTGGGCTTCGACGCGCTCCAGAAACCCGCCGTTCGGCGAATATATGTTGACGCTGACGAAGGTCAGCTCCGTCCCGCCTTTGGCGGTTCCCATGGCGTGCATCACGGCGAGGCCGTCGACGCCGTGCTGGCGAAGCCAGACGCCATGGTCGATGCGCAGGCTCCCCGGCACCCCGAAAAGCTCCAGCTCCATCTGGTCGGAGCGCTGCTTCATGGAGGCGGAAAGGGGATTGTAAACAGCGACTGAAAACACCCCGATGAGCAGGGCGGTCAGCACGGGCGGCGTGATGAACTGCCACACCGACATGCCGGCCGCGCGCGCCACGATCAGCTCGAGCTTGCGGGTGAGGTCGACGAAGGTCGCCATCGAGCCGAAGAGCACGGCGAAAGGCAGAATCATCTCCGCCGCGGCGGGAACCTTCATGGCGGTCATCAGCGCCACCATCCCCGCGCCGGCCTGTGGATTGTCGCTCGCCCGCCGCAGCATCTCGACGAAGACGACGACGAACATCAGGCAAAAGATCGTGAAGAAGATCGCCAGTATGGTGCGCATGAAGCGCCAGGCGAAATAGCGGGTGATGGTGACCCCGATCATGCGAGGGCCTCCGCGCCGGCGCCGGGAATCGGAAGCGTCGCGAGACGGCTCGCCGGAAGGTTCGGAGCGCAGTTTCGCGTCTTCGTCGCCATCGGCCGGGCGCCATCCTTTCCCTTGAACCATGCGCCGACGGGGCGCGTTGACTACGATGGCTAGACGCTCCGCCGCGCCGTGGCAAGCGCCGGCCGACCGCCGCGGGCGCTCCCAACACATTCATATTGCGAGCGTTGCTTTTGCGCCACGCCACTCTCTCTGCGTCCCGATCGCGGCGATTTGGCGGCGCCATTTGACCCGGCCCCGTCGGCGGGATATTGCGCGACCAATGTCCCGACGCGCCCGGCGGGCGCCCAATCTCCTTTCCACGAGGCAGCCATGACTCTCAACGCCAAATATGAGGTCCAGACCTTCGACGAGGCGGAGGCGCTGCTGCGCACGCCCGAGGACGCCGAGCGTCCCCGCACCCTGGTGGTCTTTGCCGGCTCCGAGCTGGCCATGGCGGAGCGCGTCAGGACGCTGCTGAAGGACGCCCAGGCGCAGATCGCCCGCGCCGCGGCCGCCGCGAAGTTCAAGGGCAAGTCCGGCTCGTCACTGGAGATTCTGGCGCCCATCGGCGCGCCGGCGAGCCGCCTCGTCATCATGGGCGTCGGCGTCGCCAGCGCCGACGAGGGCGAGGAAAAGGCCGAAAAGCCGGCCAAATTCGAGGACTTCCTTAACCTCGGCGGCCAGACGGCGGCGAAGGTCGGGCAGGGAGCCAGCGCGGTCATTCTCTTCGAGCTGCCGGAGACGCCGGCGGACGCCGCCGCCGCGGCGGCCCAGTTCGCGCTCGGCGGCTGGCTGCGCGCCTACAAATTCGACCAGTACAAGACGAAGAAGAAGGACGATTCCGACAAGGAGGGTCCGACCGAGGCGCATCTCGCCGTCTCCGACGCGGCTGCCGCGCGCCCGCTGATCGCCGAGGCCTCCCATACGGCCGAGGCCGTGGTGCTCGCCCGCACGCTGGTCAACGAGCCAGCCAACGTCCTGTCTCCCGCTGAATTCGCCCGTCGCGCCTCCGAGCTGATGAAGCTCGGCGTGGAGGTCGAGATCCTCGACGAGAAGACCATGGCGGAACTCGGCATGCGGGCGCTTCTCGGCGTCGGGCAGGGCTCGGAGAACGAGAGCCGCCTCGTGGTGCTGCGCTGGAACGGCGGCGCGGCGGATGCGGCGCCGATCGCCTTCGTGGGCAAGGGCGTGGTTTTCGACACCGGCGGCATCTCGATCAAGCCGGCCGCCTCGATGGAGGACATGAAGGGAGACATGGCCGGCGCCGCCGCCGTCACCGGCGCGCTGCACGCCATCGCCGCCCGCAAGGCCAAGGCCAATGTCGTCGGCGTTCTGGGTCTCGTCGAGAACATGCCCGACGGGAAGGCGCAGCGGCCGGGCGACATTGTCAGGTCCATGTCCGGCCAGACCATCGAGGTCATCAATACGGACGCCGAAGGCCGCCTCGTGCTCGCCGACGCGCTGACCTATGTCATCGAAAAGCACAAACCCGCGGCGATCGTCGATCTTGCGACGCTGACCGGCGCGATTCTGGTCGCGCTGGGGCAGGAATATGGCGGCCTCTTCTCCAACAATGACGAGCTTGCTGACCGGCTGACCAAGGCCGGGACCGCGACGGGCGAGAAGCTGTGGCGCTTCCCGATGGGGCCGGCATACGACAAGTTGATCGATTCGAAATTCGCCGACATGAAGAACACCGGCGGGCGCCACGCGGGCTCCATCACCGCCGCGCAATTCCTGAAGCGCTTCGTCGGCAAGACCCCCTGGGCGCATCTCGACATCGCCGGCACCGGCATGGGCTCGCCTGCGAGCGACATCAACCAGAGCTGGGGCGCCGGCTGGGGCGTGCGCCTGCTCGACCGGCTGGTGCGCGATTATTACGAGGGGTGAGGGCGGCGATGGCGGGCGATGCTGGTGGGGAACAGGCAGCGTCGCTGGGGTCGCGACGGAATCGCGTTACCCCTTTCGGCGAACTTGTCCTCGGCCCGCGAGGGGCGGCGCTTATGGGCAACCGGGGCGATCTGCACGACAAAGACGGTCGGATCATCCGAAAGCGGAAAAGCGGTAATCGGCGTTGGATCGCCTGCTCGCTGTCGAATGATACGGGCTGGCGTGTGCCCTTTGACAAGCCAGGTCACTACACGCCATTGTTTTTCGCCGATGAGGCGACGGCCTTCGCCGCGGGTCATCGACCGTGTTCGCAATGCCGCAATTCACATTACAGGCTTTTTCAAAACTGCTGGCGCGACGCATTTGTGTTACCGAAGGCGCCATCCGCCGACGACATGGACACCGCGCTTGAAGCAGCGCGTATCGATGCGCATGGCAATCAAATTACACGCTCGATGCCGCTCGCCGACCTGCCTGATGGCGTATTTCTAACCCTACCGGAAGATGCGAACGCGCCAGTGCTCAAGTGGGGAGAGGCGCTTTTTCCCTGGTCGCTTACGGGGTACGGCGCGCCGAAAACGGCGCAAAAGACGCGTTTCGTCACCGTCCTGACTCCCGCGCCGATCATTGAAGTTTTTCGCCATGGCTATCGGCCGGCGACCGCCATCTTGCCCGAGCGCTGTTCGTAAGATGCCCGAAATCGCCTTCTACCATCACACGAATAGCACGCTCGAGCAGACGCTGCCCGTGCTGCTGGAAAAGTCTCTGGCGCGAGGCTGGCGCGTCGTTATCCAGGCGGCGAGCGAGGCGCGCTTGCGGCGGCTCGACCAGTATTTGTGGTCCTACAGACCGGAGAGCTTTCTGCCGCACGGGACGAAGGCCGACGCTTCGCCGCAGACGCAGCCGATCTATCTCACATGCGAGGCCGACAATCCCAACGGCGCCGATGTGCGCTTTTTTGTCGAGGGAGCGCATATCGCGCCCGTGCTCGAGAGCGACGCCGCCCCGCGCGAACGCGCCGTGCTGCTCTTCTCCGGCGAGGATGAAGCCGAGCTTGCAGGCGCCCGCGCGCAATGGAAGGAACTGCGCGACGCCGGTCATACGCTCGTCTATCAGCAGCAGGACGAGAACGGCCGATGGATCGTGAAGGCGCGGGAGCCAAAAGCATGAGCGACGATTTCGCCGACCGCCGCGCGAGGGCGCGAGAAAAGCTCGACGCGATCGATCCCCACAAGCGCGAAGGCGGCGTCGCCGCCGATCCCAAACGCGTCAAATGGTTCGAGGCGGTTTACGAACTCGCGGGCGACGATCCGGCCGCCGTGCCATGGGCGGGGCTGGCGCCGCACCGGTTGCTCGCGCAATGGCTGGATGGGCGTTCGCTCGCGGGTCTTCGCGCGCTCGACGTCGGTTGCGGGCTCGGCGACAACGCCGAGGCGCTGGCGGCCGCCGGCGCGCGCGTGACGGCCTTCGATCTCGTTCCGCGCGCCGTGGAATGGGCGCGCCGGCGCTTTCCGCAAAGCGCGGTCGATTATCGCGTCGCCGATCTCTTCGAGGCGCCGCCGGAATGGCGCGGCGCCTTCGATCTCGTGCACGAACTTTACACATTGCAGGCGTTGCCGGACAGGCTGCTGCCCGACGCGGCGCGGTCGCTGGCGTCCTTTGTCGCCCCGGGAGGCGCGCTGCTCGTGATCGCCCGCGCGCGTGACGAGGCGCAAGGCATCGACGGACCACCATGGCCGCTGACGCGCGCGCAGATCGAGGCGCTCGCAATTGACGGATTACGGATCGCGTCACTCGAGGACATCGCCGCGCAGGGCGACATGGTCCGCCATTGGCGGGCGGAATTTGTCCGCGAGGAGGCGCGCGGTTGAGCGCGCCGCTGCTCGCCGTCGCCAATGCGACGAAGAGATTTGGCGCCGTCGTCGCCCTCGATGATGTGTCGCTCGACGTCGGCGCCGGTGAATTTTTCGCCCTGCTCGGGCCGTCTGGCTGCGGCAAGACGACGCTCATGCGCTGCATCGCCGGTTTCGAGACGCCGGACAGCGGCCGTCTCACGCTGAACGGCGACGATCTTGCGGGCGTGCCGCCCTATCGGCGACCTGTGAACATGATGTTCCAGTCCTATGCGCTCTTTCCGCATCTCGACGTTTTCGAAAACGTGGCCTTTGGCCTGCGTCGCAAGGGCGAGGCGCAGGAGGCGATCCGCGCGCGTGTGAATGAACTACTGGAGATGACGCAGCTGACGCCTTACGGATCGCGTCAAATCAATGCGCTTTCCGGCGGACAAAGACAGCGGGTGGCGCTCGCACGCGCGCTGGCGCCGCGCCCGAAGCTCCTGCTGCTGGATGAGCCGCTCGGCGCCCTCGATCGCAAGCTGCGCGAGGAGACCCAGTTCCAGCTCAAGGAAATCCAGCGCAGGACGAACACGAGTTTCGTCATCGTCACCCATGATCAGGACGAGGCGCTGGCGCTCGCCGACCGAATCGCGGTGATGCGCGCGGGCAGGGTGGAGCAGATCGCCTCGCCGGTCGACATATACGAGCGGCCAGCGACCCGCTTCGTCGCGGGCTTCGTCGGAGAGACGAATTTCATCGACGGGCGGATCGCGCGCGACGGCGGCGGCGCCCGTCTCGTCACGTCATTCGGAAATCTCGCGCGCGATCATTGCCCGCTGGCGGAGGACGCGCGCGCGACTCTCAGCCTTCGGCCCGAACGCATTGGCGTCTCGCGCGAAGGCGAGGGCCTTTCTGGCGTCGTCGAGGATTTCGTGTTTCGCGGGGAAAATACGCTGTTGCGTGTGCGCCTCGCGCCCGACGTCGTGCTGCGCGTCCTGGCGCATGAGGCGCGCTATGCGATCGGCGATGTGGTTCGGCTCCAGATCGCGCCCGACGCCGGCGTTCTTTTCGGGGAGGAGGCATGAGCGTGCGCCGCAAGCTTTCCGTCAGTCAGCGGCTGGCGCTCGCGGCGCCATACGTCTGGATCGCGGCCTTTTTTCTCGCGCCGATGTTGCTGATTGCGAAAATCTCCTTGTCCAATTCGGTGCTGGCGCGGCCGCCCTATGAACCGACTTTTTCGCCCTCCGACAGTATCGCTGCAATGTGGGCGAAGGCGCAGACTTTCACGCTCGACTCCTACCGCGCCCTCGCGACAGACAGTCTCTATCTCGACTCCTATCTTTCGTCGCTGACGATCGCCGCCATTGCGACATTCGTCACGCTGCTCGTCGCCTATCCTTTCGCGCTCGCCATGGCGCGCTCTGCGCAGCGCTGGCGACCTTTTCTCATCGGCCTTGCCGTGGCGCCCTTCTGGACGAGTTTCCTCATCCGGGTCTACGCATGGATCGCGCTCCTGAAAGATGAGGGCCTCATCAACAATGCGCTGATCGCGCTTGGCTTGATCGATGCGCCGATCGAGATGTTCGCCACGCGCGGCGCCGTCGTCGTTGGCATCGTATATTCGTATCTGCCCTTCATGCTGCTCCCGATCTACGCCGCGCTGGAGCAGCAGGACGCGACATTGCGCGAAGCGGCGGCCGATCTCGGCGCTTCGCCCGCGCAAGTGTTTCTGCGCGTCACCCTGCCGCTCTCGCGGGACGGCGTCATCGCCGGCGCGCTTCTCGTTTTCATTCCCGCTGTGGGAGAATTCGTCATTCCCGATCTTCTCGGCGGCTCCGACACGCTGATGATAGGCCGCACCCTCTGGAACGACTTCTTCGCCAATCACGACTGGCCGGCTGCGTCGGCCGCCGCCATCGTGCTCGTCAGCCTGCTGATCATCCCGCTGCTGCTGTGGGAGCGCGCGCGGCTGAAAGAAGAGGGGGAGAGCCAATGACGGCGACGGCCTCCCGTCTCGCGCGTCGCTCGGTTCTTCTCGCGGGCTTTGTTTTCCTTTACGCGCCGATCGCCATACTGGCGGTCATGAGCTTCAACGCCTCGCGGCTCGTCTCGGTCTGGGGCGGTTTCTCGACGAAATGGTATGTTGCGCTGCTCGAAAATGATCGGCTCATCGACTCCGCCAAAGTCAGCCTCGCAGCGGCAACATTGTCCGCGGCGGTCGCAACAACTCTTGGCCTGCTGGCCGCGATAGCTCTCGCGCGTTTCGGCGCCTTTCGCTCGCGTATGCTGTTCTTCGGCGCGATTCACGCGCCGCTGGTGTTGCCGGAGGTGGTGCTGGGCCTCGCGCTTCTGACATGTTTCGTCGCCCTCGGCGTCGGCCGCGGCTTTACGACTCTCGTCATCGGCCATGTGACCTTCACCATGTGCTTCACCACGGTCGCCATTCTCGCCGCGCTCCGCGGTTGTGATCCGACGCTGGAGGAGGCGGCGATGGATCTCGGCGCGACGCCGGTCAAGGCTTTCATCTTCGTCGCATTGCCGCAGATCGCTCCGGCGGTCGCTAGCGCCTTTCTCCTGGCGTTCACCCTCTCGCTCGACGATCTCGTCATCGCGAGCTTTGCCGCCGGTCCGGGCGCGACGACATTGCCGATGCGCATCTATTCGCAGGTGCGGCTCGGCGTGTCGCCGCAGATCAACGCGATTTCCACGCTGCTGCTCGGGCTGGTGGCCGTGGCGCTGGGGCTCTCGGCGCTCGCCATGCGCGCGGGGCGGCGGCGAGGATTGTGACGGGCCTCCGCCGCCCCACATAGCGGATATGGCTTTCAACTGGTTTGCTTCCTTACCCAATTTCATCACCATCGCCCGGCTGGTGCTTACGCCTGCCGCAATTTCCTTCATCGTCGACGAAAATTGGCGGATGGCCTTCGCGATCTTCGCAACGGCGGCGGCGTCGGACGCGCTCGACGGCTGGCTCGCGCGGACCTTCCGCCTGCAGTCGGAACTCGGCGCGATACTCGATCCGATCGCGGACAAGGCGTTGATCGTCTCTATCTATGTGTCGCTCGCCATTCTCGGGGTGTTGCCGTCCTGGCTGACGATCATGGTGGTGTCACGGGACGTGATGATAATTGGCGCGGTCGTGATCTCCTGGCTGATGTCGCGGCCGGTGAAGGTGCAGCCGCACCTCGCCTCCAAGGCCACGACGGCGGCGCAACTCGCGCTTGCGGGCGTCGTTCTCGCGGGCAAGGCCTTTGGAGCGCAATTCTTTCTGTTGGATGCGGGGCTTGTCGGGCTCGTCGCCGCATTGACCGTTGCTTCAACCGCTGTCTATCTGTGGCTGTGGTTCCAGCACATGAGGCCGTGAAGGATGGCGAAGCAGGTGGAGCTGGCGGCGAGCGGCCGTCACGGCGCGGATGAATCGGCGCATATGCCGTCGGTCGACGCTCCGGCCGAGGGGGCGACGGCCAACGGTCCGGAGGTCCGAGGCGTCAGATGGGCGGGCCTCAGTCTGGAGCGGCAACTCATGCTCTGGGGCCTCTCGTTCGTCGGGCTCGCCGCAATTCTCTATTTCCTCAGCCCCGTGCTTGCGCCTTTCGTCGCCGGCACGGCGCTCGGCTATCTGCTCGATCCCGTCGCCGACCGCATGCAGCGCTGGGGCGTCTCACGGCTCGGCGCAGCGTTGATCCTGCTTGCAGGATTCATCGCCTTCGTCGTCACGGCGCTCATCATCCTGCTGCCAATCCTGTCGCACCAGTTGGCCGGCTTCATCACCGCGCTGCCGGGCTATTTGCAGACCCTGCATGGGCTCGTCACTGAATGGAGCTCGAGTTTCACCAGCGAATATATCAACGAGTGGCTTCAGAAATACGGGTTGGGAGCGGCCGGCGCCTCTTTCGATGCGCAAAAATATTTCAATGATCTCGCCAGTCAGGGCGCCGCGCTGATCGGAGATTTCCTGAAGTCGCTCGTGTGGCGCGGCTACGCGCTGATCAATGTGGTGTCTCTCATCGTCATCACGCCGGTCGTGGCCTTTTACATGCTGCTCGACTGGGACCACATGGTCGAGATCATCGACGATCTCATTCCGCCGCGCCATCGCGACGACGTGCGGATGCTGGCGCGCGACATCGACCGTGCGCTGGCGGGTTTCGTGCGCGGCCAGTCGCTCGTCTGCCTCTTCCTCGGCGTGTGGTATGCGGTGGGCCTGTCGGCGATCGGGCTGAACTTCGGATTCCTGATTGGCGTTATCGCGGGCATCCTCAGCTTCATCCCGTATGTCGGCTCGATCACCGCCTTCGTGTTCTCCATCATCATCTCGATCGTTCAGGCATGGCCGCACATCAATCTGCCGATCGAGGCGGTGGCGATCGTCACGACCGGCCTCATCATGGACGGCTATGTGCTTTCGCCGCGTCTCGTCGGCGCCTCGGTCGGCCTGCACCCGGTGTGGATCATGTTCGCCTTGCTCGCCTTCGGCGCCCTGTTCGGCTTCACGGGTCTGATCATCGCGGTGCCGACGGCGGCGGCGCTCGGCGCCATCATGCGCTTCCTGGCCCGCCGCTACCGCGCGAGCGCGCTCTATCGCGAGCGGTCCTACGCGCACGACAGGGCCTAGGCGGGATGGTCGCCGGCGCCCGCGGTCCGGCGCAGCTTCCGCTGGAGCTGCCCGTTGAACCGCGCTTCGGTCGTGATGATTTCCTTCCCGCCGCCTGTAATAGGGCGGCGCTCGCCATGGTCGAGCGCTGGCCGGACTGGCCGGACCGCATCCTTTCGCTGATCGGTCCGCCGGGCAGCGGCAAGAGCCATTTGCTCGCCATCTGGGCCGAAGGCGCCGGGGCCTTGCGCGTCGACCCCGTGGCCTTGCCGACGCTGGAGGCGCTCAACGCGGCGGCGCCGGCGGCGATCGTGATCGACGACGTCGACCGCGTGAGGGACGAGACGGCGCTGTTCCACCTGCTCAACTTCGCTGTCGAGCATCGCGTTTTCCTTCTGATGAGCGCCAGCCGCCGGCCGCGCCCGGAGGACGTGCGGCTCCCCGACCTATTGTCACGCCTTCGTCGCGCGCCTGTGGTGGAGATCGGCGCGCCGGACGATGAACTGATGCGCGCGGTGCTTGAAAAGCTCTTTCGGGACAGGCAGTTGATAGTAGATGAGCCCGCCTTGGCCTATGTGTCGCTGCGGCTGGAGCGCTCTCTCGACGCCGCCCGCGCCCTTGTCGCGGCGCTCGACCGCGAGGCGCTGGCGCGACGTCGGCCGATAACCCGGGCGCTGGCGGCCGAGGTGATGGAGCGCTTTTCCGACCATGCGGCGGGAAGCGAAGAATAGCCGCAGGCGCAACTTCCGCCTGCCGCCGCGGGCGCCGATATGGCATGATGACTCAAAAGGCGGGACAGCGGCATGTCGACAAACACACGAAGCAAACCCGAGCGCAGCGAGGCTGAAGTAGTGGTCGCCAATATCGAAGTCATGGATCCTGCGGGCGAAATTCTGGAGCATCCCGAGGAACTCGCGACGTCCCCATTGCGCTTCATCAATCGCGAATTGTCCTGGCTCGAATTCAATCGCCGCGTTCTGGAGGAGGCGTCGAACCGCAACCATCCGTTGCTCGAACAGCTCCGCTTCCTGTCCATCTCAGCGAACAATCTCGACGAATTCTTCATGGTGCGCGTCGCGGGCCTTCGCGGCCAGATACGCTCCGGCATGACCGCTCTTTCGCAGGACGGGCTGACTCCCGCCGAGCAGCTCGCCAAGATCACCGAGCGCGCCGCGCGGCTCACCAATGAGCAATTGCGCCGCTGGCGTGAGCTGCGCCGTGAAATCGAAGAAGTCGGCATCGCCATAGTGGAGCCGGCCGACGTCTCGAAGGCGGATCGCCAGTGGCTGGAGGAGCACTTCCTCAATCGCATATTCCCGGTGCTGACGCCGCTCGCCGTCGATCCGGCCCATCCCTTTCCCTTCATCCCCAATCTCGGATTCACGCTCGCGCTGGAGCTCATCCGGCCCGGCGACCGCAAGACGCTTCAGGCGCTGGTGCGTTTGCCCCCGAAGGTCGAACGTTTCGTGCAGCTGCCGAGCGCGGGCGGCGCGCGCGAGCGTTACATGTTGCTCGAAACGCTGATAGCGATGAACGCGCAGCGCCTCTTTCCGGGCTATCTGTTGCGCGGGCAGGGGCTCTTCCGTGTCATCCGCGACAGCGACCTCGAAGTCGAGGAGGAAGCCGAAGACCTCGTACTGCTCTTCGAGACCGCACTGAAGCGGCGTCGCCGCGGGTCGGTGATCCGTCTCGAGGTCGCCGCCGACATGCCGGAGACGCTGCGCGCGCTCGTCGCCGACGAACTCGATGTGGGGCCGAACGAGATTTTCGAGATCGACGGCATGCTTGCGCTCAACGATCTCTCCGAACTCGTCGCGCTCGATCGGCCCGATCTGAAGTTCAAGCCATATAATCCGCGCTTTCCGGAACGCGTGCGCGACAATGGCGGCGATCTTTTTCAGGCGATCAAGCAGAAGGATCTCGCGGTTCACCATCCATATGAGTCGTTCGACGTCGTCGTGCAGTTTCTTCAGCAGGCGGCGCGTGATCCGAATGTCATCGCGATCAAGCAGACGCTCTATCGCACCTCGAATAACAGCCCGATCGTGCGCGCTCTGGCCGAGGCCGCGGAGGCGGGCAAATCCGTCACCGCGCTCGTCGAACTGAAAGCGCGCTTCGACGAGGAAGCCAATATCCGCTGGGCGCGCGATCTCGAACGTGCGGGCGCGCAGGTCGTTTTCGGTTTCATCGAACTCAAGACGCACGCCAAACTGTCGATGGTCGTGCGTCGCGAGGGCTCGGGGCTCGTCACTTACTGCCATATCGGCACGGGCAATTATCATCCCGTCACCGCGCGTATTTACACCGATATCTCGGTCTTCACCGCCGATCCGGTGATTGGGCGGGACGTGTCGCGCATCTTCAATTACATTACCGGCTACGCCGAGCCTGCGGGGCTCGAACGCATGGCTGTTTCGCCGATCTCGCTGAAAAAAAAGCTGCTCGAACATATTCAGCAGGAGATAGATTTCGTGAAGGCCGGCAAGCCCGGCGTGATATGGGCGAAGTGCAACGCGCTCGTCGATCCCGAAATCATCGACGCGCTTTACGCGGCGTCGAAAGAAGGCGTCTCGATCGATCTCATCGTGCGCGGAATATGCTGTCTGCGGCCCGGCGTTCAGGGGCTATCGGAAAACATTCGCGTGAAGTCGATCGTCGGGCGCTTTCTGGAGCACGCGCGCGTCTATGCCTTCGGCGCAGGGCATCCGCTGCCGCATTCGCGCGCGCAGGTTTATATCTCCTCGGCTGATCTGATGCCGCGCAATCTCGACCGTCGCGTCGAGTCGCTGATGCCGATCACCAATCCCACCGTGCATCAACAATTGCTCGATCAGATCATGCTCGCAAATCTCATGGACAATGAGCAGAGCTATCGCCTGTTGCCCGATGGCTCGTCGCAACGCATCACGCCGCCGGAAGGCGAGGAACGCTTCAACGCACATAAATATTTCATGACTCATCCGAGCCTGTCGGGCCGGGGCAAGTCGCTGAAGGACTGGCGCCCGCGTTCGCTGCTGAAACGTTAGAAAAATGCTCAAGGGCTTTCTTCGTTCACGCGCCGAGCCGGTCGCGCCGGTGAAAATCGAGGCGGCGCCGGTCGCGATCGTCGACATCGGCTCCAACTCGGTGCGTCTGGTCGTCTATCAGGCGCTGTCGCGCGCGCCGACGCCGCTCTTCAACGAGAAGGCGATGTGCGGGCTCGGCAAAGGCGTTGTCACGACAGGCCGGCTACCGGAGGACGGCGTCGACAAGGCGCTGAAAGCGCTGCGCCGCTATCGTGCGCTTTGCGATACGATGGGCGTCGGGGATATCGAGGTCATCGCCACGGCGGCCGCGCGAGACGCGGAAAATGGCCCCGCCTTTCTCGACGCCGCGCGCGCCGCGATACGCAATGACATCACGCTGCTCTCGGGGCGGCGCGAGGCGGAGCTCTCGGCGCTCGGCGTCGTCTCCGCCGTGCACGAGCCCAATGGCGTGGTCGGCGACCTCGGCGGCGGCTCGCTCGAACTTATCGACGTCAAGGGCGACCAGCTGGGCAAGGGCGTCACGCTGCCGCTCGGCGGTCTGGCCCTGATGGACGCCTCGCGCCGCTCGACGCGCGACGCCACGCGTATCGCGCGCAAGGCCATCGCCGACGCGAAGCCGCTCGAACATCTCAAGGGCCGCACATTCTACGCCGTCGGCGGCACCTGGCGCTCGCTCGCCAAGCTGCACATGCGTCAGCGCAACTATCCGCTGGGCGTGATGCACAACTATCGCATACAGACCAGCGAGGCCGCCGACTTCGCCGAACTTGTCGAGCATGTCGACAGCGAGGCGATCGGCGACATCAACGTCGTCTCCACGGCTCGCCGACCGCTGCTGGCGTACGGCGCCATCGTGCTCGACGAGATCATACGTCGCGCCAAGCCGCGTGAAATCGTCATCTCTGCGGCCGGCGTGCGCGAGGGCATGTTGTTCGAGAGACTGCCGGAGGCGGAGCGTCGCGTCGATCCGCTGCTTTCGGCCTCGCGCGAACTCGAAGCCACATTCGCGCGGGCGCCGGGCTATGGCGACGATCTCATCGCCTGGACCGATGACTTCATGCGGTCGGGAGCGATCGACGAGACGCCCGAGGAAAAGCGGCTGCGCCATGCGGCGTGTCTGCTATCCGACATCGCCTGGCGGGCGCATCCGGAATATCGCGCACAACGAGCGATGAATGTCGTGACGCAGGGGCCGTTCGTGTCGATTGACCATCCTGGCCGCGCATATTTGTCGCTCGCCATCGTGCTGCGACACGAAGGGCCGGACGGCGGCGAGGGGGTCGCGACGATTCGCAGCCTGTTGACGACGCGGCTTTTCCTGCGCGCGCGCGTGCTCGGCGCGGCGATGCGCGTCGGCTATCTGGTGTCTGCGTCCATTCCGGGCGTCCTGCCGCGCACGACGATGCGACTGACCAAAGGCGCGCTGGTTCTGACGTTGCCGCAGGACTTTGCCGATCTCGCCAGCGACCGCGTGCTCAACCGGCTGAAGGCGCTCGGCCGCTTGATGGGCGTGGACGGCGTGATCGAGATCGCGCCGTAATCAGCCCGTTGGCGTGAAGGCGTCCGAACGGATGCTTTTCAGGCTCGCGCCGCGCATGAAGAGTTCGCGCTTCAGGCGCTTCACGAGATTTTCGCCGCCACAAAGAAAAAAGGCGGAATCAGCAAGATTGGTCTCCGACTCCAGCGCCACCGCCGCGACGTCTCCGCCTAGCGGCGCATCGGGGTCCAGCGCGCAGGGGCGGTAGACGACATTGTCGCGCGCCTCGGCCAGCGCCTCGAGATCGTCGTGCAGGTAAAGACCCTTGCTGTCGCGCGCGCCGTGATAGAGGCGGATCGGCCCGCGATGGCCGCTGCGCAGGGCGTCGCGTAGCACGCCATAGAGCGGCGCGAGGCCAGTGCCGGCGCCGATCAGCACCAGCGGCTGATCGGATTCGACGCCCTCATAAAAGCATGTGCCCGAAGGCCCGGCGACGTGGACGCTGTGGCCGGGGGCGAGCGACTCCATAAGATGCCGGCTCATGCGGCCGTTCTGATGCAGGCGTATGTGCATTTCGAGGAATGGGTCTTCCTCGGGATGGCTGGCGAGCGAATAGTGGCGCCTGAGATCGTCCGCGGCGATCAGTTCGAGAAACTGGCCGGGGCGGTAGGAGAAGCCGTCCGTCTCCACGCGCAGCCGCATGATGTCATGCGAAAGCTGTTCGATCGAGCGCACGGTTGCGTCGAGGCGCGCGCCGATGTCGTCGGGCCTCACAATGGTGAGCGGCGTCTTGAGCTCGCAGACGCAGGGAAGAAAATAGCCGAGCGCTTTCTGCGCATCGGAGAGGCCGACCTGCGACTCTGGCGGCGGCGCGCCCTCGATGGCGCGATGGGTGCACGTCTGGCAGTGGCCGGAACGGCAGGAGCTGGGCGCGTCAATTCCGGCGCGAAGCAGCGCTTCGAGAACGGTCTCGCCCGGCGCAATGGCTACCGGGCGATCCTCGTAGGTCAGCAGCGACAAGGCCGTCAGCGATTCAGGACGTCGTCGCGGACGGAATTGGCGAGCGCCGCCACCGCCTGCACGTCTTTCTCCGCAACGCCGAGCTGGCGCAGCGTGCCGTTCAGGTTTTCAATCACCGCGTCGACATGCGAGTCGTTGAGGCCCTGGGCGACGAGGTGCTTGTGGGCGTTGCGCATATCGAGACCGGTGTAGTTGTTCGGCCCGCCAAACACCATGGTGAGGAACGCCTTCTGCTTGGCGGCCTGCTTCTCCATGTCCACGCCTTCGAAGAACTTGGCGATGCGGCCATCGGCGAGAACGCGGCGATAGAAGATGTCGACTGCAGCGTTGACGGCCGGTTCGCCGCCGAGACGTTCATAAAGGCTGGACATTTGGACGCTCCTCCTAAAGAAGTATTTTTGATACTCCTTTTTAGCCCGTCTGTGGAATCTTTGCAAGAAGGGGATATTTCAAGGCGGGCATGTTTTATGTAACGGAGGAGTTCGGAAGGGGTGGCCGGAGACATTCAGCGTCACGGCCTCAACTTTATGTTGTCCGGCAGTTGCGAATCTTGTCGCGCCTCAGCATTTCAAATTGTTGTGATCGAAACCCCGCTCTCGTCCCCGAAGCGCATGTCTCCTCCGGCGGGGCAATTAACTGAAAGTCTTCCATGCGTCTGACAACACACAGCGATCTGGCGTTTCGAACGCTTATTTTTCTGGGCGTGGCCGGGGAACGCGGAGCGACGATCCCTGAAATTTCCTCGGCATTCGGCGCTTCGGAACATCATTTGCGCAAGGTGGCGTTCGAGCTTGTGAAGCTCGAACTCATAAGGGCGACCCGCGGGCGAAATGGCGGATTGGCTCTCAACATCTCGCCTGCGCAGGTGACGATCGGCGAACTTTTGCGCAAACTCGAGCCGGAATTCGCGGAGTCGGAATGCCTGGGGGCGGGGCAGAAGGGCTGCGTCATCTTCGGCGCATGCGGGCTCCAGCGTGTTTTCAACGAATCTCTCGGCGCGCTTTTCGGCGTGCTGGATCGCTATACGCTCGCGGATGTGCTGGATTCATCGCGGGGCGTTGCGGTGAGGCTCGGGATCGAGCCTCGGCCGCCCTTGATGTGAATCGGCGACCGCAACAGCGCGGTCATCGTCAATCGTAACGCTATTCGGCGGCCGGGTTGGCCGCGAGGCGATCACGCTTGCGGATGCTCGCCGCAATTGCGGCAGACTCGCAGTTGAAGGGCAGAGTGCGCCCCGGAATGTAATAAGTCGCGCGCTCTTGCCCGGACCAAACGAGAGCCTGCGCGCGAAACCCCCCGCGCTCGTCTTGTCGCCGGCGTCCCATCGGCGTGCAAGAGGCCCGAGCCCGCAGCAAGGCGCAGCGCTCCGCCGCGAGCCGCCGGGAAAAATCAACCCGAGGCGGGCGCCTGTGCGTGAGCTTCCGACTCCTGCCAGTCGAAGGTGACGACCCGGCCATTCTCCACGGCGAGGGCAAGCCTGCCGCGTTTGAGCTCCAGCGCTTTTTCGCCGAAGATCGCGCGCCGCCAGCCCTTCAGCGCCTGAACGTCGGCGTTGTCGTCCGAGGCGATGGCTTCGAGGTCCTCGACAGTGGCGATCATTTTTGCGGCGACGCCGGTTTCTTCGGTCACCTGCCGCAAGAGCACCTTCAGCAGCTCGACCGTCGCGCCATTGGCGCCCCGACGCTCGCGTTCGATGCGCGGCATCGTCGCCGGATCACGGGCGAGGCCGCGTTCGACGGCCGCGACGATTTCCGCGCCGTTACGAGAGCGCTCCATCCCCTTGGGGAAGGAACGCAGATTGGCGAGCGCTTCCTGCGTGCGGGGGGCGGCCTGCGCGATCTCGATCAGCATGTCGTCCTTGAGCACGCGGGAGCGCGGGACGTCGCGCGTCTGCGCCTCGTTCTCGCGCCAGGCGGCGAGCTCCATCAGCACGGCGAGGTCGCGCGGCTTGCGGGCGCGGTGGCGCAGCCGCTCCCAGGCGTTTTCCGGATGCTGTTCATAGGTCGCGGGCGAGGTGAGCGTCTGCATCTCGTCGGCGAGCCATTCCAGGCGATTCGAGCGCTCCAGCCGTTGTCGCAGCGTCGTGTAGATGTCGCGCAAATGCGTTACGTCTGCAATCGCATAGTCGATCTGCGCCGCCGACAGCGGACGGCGCGACCAGTCGGTGAAACGCGAGGACTTGTCGAGATTCGCGCGGGTGATCGCCTTGACGAGCTCGAGATAGGAGGCCTGTTCGCCGAAACCGCAGACCATCGCGGCCACCTGCGTGTCGAAAAGCGGCGCGGGAATGAGGCGCGCGAGCCGCCAGATGATCTCGAGATCCTGGCGGGCGGCGTGAAACACCTTGACGACGTCCGCATTCGCCATCAGGCTGAAAAATGGCGTAAGATCAATACCTTCCGACAGGGCGTCGATCGCGACGGCTTCCTCGGGCGACGCGATCTGGATGACGCAGACCTTGGGCCAGAAGGTGGTCTCGCGGAGGAATTCCGTGTCGACGGTTACGAAAGGATGTCGGGAGAAGCGGTCGCAGACCGCCGCAAGCTCGTCAGTGGCTGTCAAGAGGCTCATGAGCCAATTCTAGTTGATTTTGCGATCAGTCTGAAGTCCAAACCTTTCATACTGACGCACGTTCCACAATCACAGCGGTTCCATAGGCCAGAACTTCGGTCACGCCGTCCATGATATCGTTCGCGTCGTAGCGCATGCCGATGATGGCGTTGGCGCCGGCGTCGGCCGCATGCGCGCACATGTGGTCGAACGCTTCCTGCCGCGTCGCCTCGGCGAGATTGACGTAGACAGACAGTTTGCCGCCGAAGATCGTCTGGATGCCGCCGAAGAAATTTCCCACCACGGAGCGGGAACGAACGGTGACGCCGCGAACGAGACCCAGATGGCGCACAACGCGGTAGCCTGCAATTTCATTCGTGGTGGAGACGATCATGAAGCACTCCGTGAAAAAGCGAATCGGCTCGCGATTCTAGCTCATCCGGAGCCGTGCGCCTGCCTGAAACGGCTGATAATTCATGTTGCAGGCGGCGCCCAAACGAGTAGCATGGCCAAGCCACTCTTCATCAGGGAGCTGTTCCGGCGCATGTCCGCTCAAACTTTCAACGCCGCCCGCCCGGCGACGCGGCCTCTTTCGCTTTTCGTCCTTTTCGCAACGGTTGTTGCGGCCGGTTCCCCGGCCATGGCCGCCCATAAAGGCGGCGTCAGCGCCGGCTGGAAGCTTTGTCGCTCGGCGAATGCTGACGAGCGCATCGCGGGCTGCACCCAGGTCATTGGCGAAATCGCCAAGGAATCCAAGCACAATCAGCTCGCCGCCTATGTCAATCGCGCCAGCGCCTATCAGGCCAAGGGCGACTACGAACATGCGATCGAGGACTTCGGCAAGGCGCTGGAGGTCGACGCAAAGGCCGCCGCCGTGATGTTGGCGCGCGGCGCCGTCCACCATGCGAAAGGCGACCTCGACAAGGCCATCGCCGATTATGATCAGGCGATTGCGGCGGACAAGAAGAACGCCGCCGCATATCTGGCGCGCGCCTCGGCATGGCGCGCCAAGGGCGACGCCGAAAAGATGCTGGCGGACCTGGAAGAGGCCGTGAAGCTTGACAAGAAATCGGCCGCCCCGCTTACGGCGCTCGGCGCCCATCACCACGCCAAGGGCGAGCATGATCGCGCAATTGAGGATTTCTCGCAGGCGATAAAGCGCGAGCCGAAAAACGCGCAGGCCTATAACGGGCGGGGCGCCTGCTATTACGCCAAGGCCGAATATGACAAGGCGATCGCGGATTTCGATCAGGCGCTGAAGCTCGACGGCAAATATGTGAGCGCCCTGGTCAATCGCGCCAACGCATGGCGCGGCAAGAAGGAGTTCGAGCGCGCCAAGGCTGATTACGAGGCCGCGCTGGGCGTCAAGCCCGATCTTGCCGCGGCGAAGAAGGGGGCCGACGACATGGCGAAAATCATCGCCAAAAAAGCGGCCGGAACATCAGCTCCGGCCGACGCCGCGCCCAAGGCCGAGCACGAGCACGACTGATTCCCGCTCGGGCGGTCAGCGCTTTACAGCGCCTTGGCCGCCTCCAGCACTTCCTCCGCGTGGCCGGGCGCCTTCACCTTGCGCCAGATTTTCGCGATCTTGCCCTTCTCGTCGATGAGGAAGGTGGAGCGTTCGACGCCCATATATTTGCGGCCATACATGCTTTTTTCGACCCACACGCCATAGGCCGAGAGGATTTCCTTGCTCTCGTCGGAGGCGAGCGGGAGTTCGAGCTCGTATTTCGTCCGAAATTTGTCGTGGCTCTTTACGGAATCCGGCGACATGCCGACGACGGCCGTCTTGGCCCTGCCGAATTTGTCGAGCAGCGCGTTGAATTCGATCGCCTCCTTGGTGCAGCCGGAGGTGTCGTCCTTTGGGTAGAAATAGAGCGCGACCTTCTTGCCCTTGAGCGCCGCGAGCGACAGCGTCTCGCCGCCCGCGCCTGGAAGCTCGAACGGGGGGGCGGCGTCGCCTTCTTTCAATCCAGTTACGGCCGAGCTTGCCGTTTTCGTCGCCATGGCGCCTTCCTTTCGTCGCATCCGCCATTAAATTCGGACCAAAGAATGCAGAGTAGGCGCCAGCAAGCAAGCCCTTACGCGCGTCATGAACGCCGAGGGCTGATTTTTGGAGTGGCGTCCCTGTCGAGCCTGATGCAGCATTGCAACTGCGACGGCTCCGAGAGCGAGGATATTTGACCGACAGCACTGAGCGCGACGACCGCGAGGATGAGGCAGGAGCGCTGGCGCGCCTGCCGAGATTCGCCGTGCGCGCTCCCTCGCGCCGGATGCGGCGGGTGGCAACCGGCCTCGGTCTCGGCGCGTTGCTGCTGCTGTGTGTTTCCGTCGGCGCCTTTTTCCTGCTCCTGTCGCGCGGGCCGCTGACCTTCTCATGGCTCGCGCCGAAAATCGTCGAATCGCTCGATGAGCTTGCGGGTGGCCGATATGATTTTCAGCTCGCCGGCGCAGCAATCGCCAATACGGACCACGGGCCAACGCTTTCGGTGGACGGCCTCGTGGTCAAGACCGACGGCCGTGCGATCCTCGCGGCTCCTCGGGCGGAGCTTTCGCTCGATCTCGCCTCGCTCCTTGTCGGGCGCATACAGCCGCGCCGTCTCGAAGTGCTGGACCTCGACTTGCGTCTTTCGGTCCAGGCCGATGGGGCTATCGCCGTTTCTGCAGGCGCCGACCCGCTCGCCACGACCAAACCGGCGGTCGCGCCGACCGAGAACGCCGCCTCGCCGGCCGTGGCGCCCGCCGCGCGCGTCGCGCTATTGCGCGCCGCTGCGGGAGCTTTGCGCGGCCTGATGGATCTGGCGACTAGCCCCACGAGTCCGATCGGCGCGCTGGATCGTCTCGGCGTCCTTCACGGTCGCCTCGTCATCGACGACCGTACGCTGGATCGCGTCATCCAATACAACGACGTGACGCTCAGCCTCGACAAGGGCGTGAGCAGCATGCGCTTCAGTCTCGCGGCCTCGGGGCCGTCGCGCCGCTGGGCGGCGACGGCGGTGGCGAAGGGCGCGCCGGGGCAGCGCCGTGATTTTCTGGCGCAATTGCATGATCTTTCGATCGACGAAGCGGCGCTGATCGGCGGCTTCCGCACCACGCGATTCGACACCGACGCGCCGATGTCGCTCAATCTGGGTTTCGCCCTGTCGCCGGACGACCGCATAATCGAGGCCGCCGGCCATGTGGAGGTCGGTCATGGATTTTTCCGGCTGGAGGAGCCGGACCATGAGCCGGTGATGATCGACCGGCTGGCGCTCACCGCCTCCTGGGACGAGGAGGGGCGCAAGGTCGTGCTGTCGCCGATCGAGTTCGCCGCGGGCGGCTTCGACATGTCGATTGCGGGCGAGGCGGCGGCGCCGGCCGACGTTCCCGCCGGCGCCGATCCCGGCGCCGACGCCTGGACAATTGCGCTGCGCCTCAATCGACCGACGGTCGTTGCGCCCGAGCGCGCCGGGGAGAAAATCGTCAAGATCGAAAAGGGCTCGCTCGCGGCTCGGCTGATGAACGGGCAGGGCCGCGTTCTCATCGACAAATTCGCTTTCTCGGGGCCGGAGGTGAATGTCGGCGTTACCGGCGGGCTTTCATTCCGCGACGAGATGCGCGTCGCCTATCAGCTCGACGTGGAGGACACGCAAATCCGGGCGCTGGCGCGCCTGTGGCCCACGCATGTCACCCCGCCGGTGCGCGCCTGGTTCGTCGATCATGTGCCAACAGGCATGCTGAAGCGCGCGAGATGCGCAGGCGAATTCGACAATGCGGCGTTGACCGCCATGCGTTACGAGCGGCCGCCGCCGGACGACTCCGTGCTGGCCGAAGGCGAGATCGTCAACGCTTCCGTCGTCGATGTTCTGCCGGGGCTGTCTCCCTTCACGGGGATTTCCGGGCGCCTCCGTGTCACTGGCCGGACGGCGTCGTTCACCGCGAACTCCGGCGCGCTTGAAACCGCGCCGGGGCGTCGCCTTACGCTGTCGGAGGGGCGCTTTTCCGTCGCCGACAACGCCATCCGTCCGACCCCCGCGGTCGTCGAGGTTCATGTGGCGGGAAGCGTCGAATCGGCTGCCGATCTGCTGCGGCTGCCCGCCATATCGTCACATGCGAGTCTGCCCATCGATCCCGGCGCGCTCAAGGGACAGGTCGAGGGGCGGGTGCGGGTGGATTTCGAGATCGGCGACAATGCGCGCGACGATCACACGACGTTCCAGATCGACGCGACGACCTCCAATCTCATGATCGACCGGATCATCGGCAAGGACAGGCTCGAGGGCGGCTCGCTACGTGTATTCGCCGACCGGGCGGGCCTGCGCGTCAACGGATCGGGCCGGATATTCGGCGCGCCCGCGACGATCGACCTGCGCCGGGCCTTCGGCGAGAAGGGGCCGGCGCAGGCGCAGGTGACGCTGACCTTCGACGAAGCGGCGCGCCAGCGCGCCGGCTATGTGATCGCCGGGATCAGCGGCCCCGTGTCGGCGACGATCCGAACGCCTCTGCCCATCGAGGATCTCGACACCCAGATCGAACTGGACCTCACACGCACGACTTTCGACAATCCCGTTCCGGGAGTGGTGAAGCCCGCGGGCAAGCCCGCCAAAGCCTCCTTCTTGCTCGTGAAGCGCGGGGAGGGGGTTGCGCTGGAGAAATTCGATTTCGACGCGGGGCCGACGCAGGCGCAAGGCGTCATCGAACTCAACCGGGACGGCGCTTTCCGCTCCGCGAAACTCGCGCCGCTTCGGCTGTCTTCGGGCGACGATATGCGCGTAGATATTCAGCGCAGCGGCGAAGTGGTGAAAATCGTCGCGCGTGGCTCGAATTTCGACGCGCGTCCGATGCTGCTTTCGATGATCCGAACCGGCGGCGAGCGTGGCGCCGCCGCCGCCAAGGCGACGAGTTCTTTCGACGAAGTCGACGTCGACTTCAAGTCGCCGATCGTCACCGGTCACAACAAGCAGATTCTTTCCAACGTCGATCTGAAGATAGAACGGCGCAAGGGCGTGCTGCGCGGCCTGTCGCTGACCGGCAATTTCGGTCGGGAGCAATTGGCCGTTTCGCTGGGCCGCAACCAGAACAATGCCCAACAGGCGGAAATATCGACGAATGACGGCGGTTCGTTTCTGTCCTTCCTCGACGTGTATCGCAAGATGGATAGCGGCGTGCTCAACGCCAGCGTGCAACTCGGCCAGAACCGCGCTGACGGAACGCTGCGCATTCGCGACTTCTATGTGAAGGGAGAGCCGACCATGCGCCAGCTCATGGCGCAGGGCGGAAATGCGCGCGCGGACGATCGCGGGGTTATGCGGTTCGATCCCGAACTGGTGCGCATCGGTCGGCTGCAGTCCGCCTTCTCCTGGGCGGGCGGCCGCCTGTCGGTGCGCGAGGGCGTGATGTCGGGTCCCGAGATCGGCCTGACATTCGACGGCTTTATCGACTTCCCGCGCGACCGCATCGATCTCTCGGGCTCCTATGTGCCGGCTTACGCGCTCAACAGCCTTCTGTCGAACATCCCTGTGCTCGGTGTCGTCATCACCGGCGGGCAGCATGAAGGGATTTTCGCGCTCAACTATCGCGTGACGGGCGCGCTGTCGTCGCCGGTGGTGAATGTGAATCCGCTCTCGGCAATCGCGCCGGGGCTGATGCGCAAGATCATGGGCGTGCTCGATGGGACGGCGAGGATGCCGGAGACGAGGTAGTTTTGGGCTGTTTGCGTGTTCTGCACTAACCTAACTTCGCTGTTCCCGAGAAAGGGGAGGTTCGGATGAAATGAGCCTCTAACAGCTTGACGATAAATAATGTTTCCGTTAGCCGTAATTAACGAGCGGGGGTCGTTACGATGACATCTTTGTGCCGCAGGAAGCATTCGAAGTAAATGTCGTCGCATAGCCGAATGCTTGCAAGATTTCTTCCGGCAATCGGTCTTTTGACTTCTATTCCGCCAGCGTTTTCGCAGTCTCCGAGCGATATTTTTCAGGGACCGGTTAATGGCCGGACAGAAGCTCCGAAATCAAAGCCACGTCTCGAGATTTATAATTGGCTTTACGGATCGTCACGTCGGGCTTGGTACGAATGGTTGACAGTGACGGCTTCGCTGAATTCCTCTCTCGATGAGTCCGGTTTTCGTTCCCGTGTAATGGGAGCCGTCGGCGGTTACGCAATTGATATTCCCGGAAGCGAAGCGGAAATCTTGTCCGCCTCGGGATATGAGCAAAATGATATCCTGCCGTTGATGGGAACCGTCGGTAAACTTTACGGGATGAACGCTTTTGGCGGCTTTCAGTTTGGCTATACCTATCAACACGACAGGGGAAAGCTCAGTGGATTTGTCGGTATGGCTGTTGTCAAAGATTGGGCGAATTCCTCCAATTTGATAGCGTCGACGATAAGGCACTCGGTTGACGCGGCGACATTTAATGTAAGCCGTCTGGGTATCCTCGGGAGTCTTGAAGGAGAGTTTTATCCAACAGATCAGACGATGATTTCAGGGTGGGCTATATATACGCCGGCTTATAATTGGGGTTACTTCGAGGCGAGGGCTGGAGTGCTTGTTCCGTTTCGGAACCTTCTTCCACGATCTCTGGCCGAGAATGCTTACATTGGCCCTCACGTAGCCCTTAGCATGACAGATGGCGTAAGACAGCCAATGTTTGGCGCTCATCTGAGCGGGCTACATATAGGGAATATCCATCTCAATTACACCGTAGGGTACGCCCGCGAGTTTGCAGGAAGCGGCGTGTATTCAATTCTCGAAACAACACTCCAATTCTAGTGCTCGGACACAAAACGTCTCGGAGTCCTCTCAAATCATCCGTCTTTTTCAAGAAGAACATGCTTTTTCTTGCCAAGCGACAGCTTGGCGACGCCGTCCGTCTCGAAGTCCTTTTCATTGAGCGTCCCGCGCTCGTCGGTCACGACTACATCGTTGACGCGCAACCCGCCGCCCTTGATCTGGCGACGCGCTTCGCCGGTCGAGGCGACGAGACCGGCTTTCACGAAGGCCGACAGCACCCCCAGTCCGGCGGCGATTTCCTCGGCGGAAACGCAGACCTTCGGCAATGACAGCGCAAGCGCGCCTTCCTCGAATGTCGCGCGCGCGGTTTCGGCCGCCTGTTCCGCGGCCTCGCGGCCGTGGATCAACGCGGTCGCCTCTGTGGCGAGAGTCTTCTTCGCCTCGTTGATCTCGGCGCCCTCGAGCGCCACGAGCCGTGCGACCTCCTCCATGGGCAGGAAGGTGAAGAGCTTGAGGAAGCGAGCGACGTCGGCGTCTTCCGTATTGCGCCAGTATTGCCAGTAATCATAGGGCGACAGCATGTCGGCGTTGAGCCAGACCGCGCCCGCCGCCGTCTTGCCCATCTTGGCGCCCGAGGACGTCGTCAGAAGCGGCGAGGTGAGGGCGTAAAGCTGCGGCGTTCCCATGCGGCGGCCGAGATCGAGGCCGGTGACGATATTGCCCCACTGGTCGGAGCCGCCCATCTGAAGCAGCGCGCCATGGCGGCGATTGATCTCTACGAAGTCATAGGCCTGCAGGCACATATAGTTGAACTCGATGAAGGACAGCTCATGCTCGCGCTCGAGCCGCAGCTTCACCGAATCCATTGTCAGCATGCGGTTGACCGAAAAATGCCGGCCCACGTCGCGCAGGAATTCGATGTAGTTCAGCCCCGCGAGCCAGTCTGCGTTGTCGAGCATCAGCGCGTCGGTCGCGCCGTCGCCGAATGTCAGGAAGCGCTCGAAGACGCGCCGGATCGAGGCCTTGTTGGCGTCGATCTGCTCGATCGTCAGAAGCTTCCGGCTCTCGTCCTTGCCCGAAGGGTCGCCGACGCGGGTGGTGCCGCCGCCCATCAGCGGCAGCGGCTTGCCGCCCGTGCGCTGCAGCCAGGCGAGCATCATGATGGGCAGGAGAGAGCCGACATGCAGCGACGGGGCGGTGCAGTCGAAGCCGATATAGGCCGGAAGCCCCCCGGCGAGCGCCTTCTCGTCGAGCCCTGCGAAGTCCGAGCATTGATGCACGAAACCGCGCTCCATGAGAACGCGGAGGAAGTCTGATCTGGGGGAGAAATCGTCGGCCATGGCGCCGGTGTTACGGCGGAAGGGCCGCAGAGGCAAGGCGCGTGAAGGCCCGTGGTCGCGGCGTGTCGTTTGCGTCCCGAAAAGAGCCGCTGTAGCCTTTGATTTGGCAGGAGATCCTTGCGATGGACATTCGGGGCAAGATCGTTCTGGTCACGGGCGCTTCGAGCGGCGTCGGCGCTGCGGTGGCGCGGGCGATGGCTGCCGCCGGGGCGGGACAGATCGTCCTCGTCGCGCGCAACGAGGCGGCCTTGCGGAAGGTTGCGGACATCATTGCAGCCGATGGCGGCCGCGCCGACGTCTACGCCGTCGATCTCTCCGATCCCGATCGGACAACCGAGGTCGCGCGCCGTATTCTGGAAGAGATCGGCGCGCCGGATATTCTCGTGAACAACGCCGGCGCCGGCCAATGGAAGTTTCTCGACGAGTCCACGCCGCAGGAAATTCAATCCGCGATAACTGTTCCCTATCTTGCGGCCGCCTGGGTGACTCGCGCTTTCCTGCCGGCCATGCGCCAGCGCGGGAGCGGCCATATCGTCAATGTCAGCTCCGCGGCTTCGCGAATCGTGTGGCCCGGGGCCACCGCATACACCGCGGCGCGCTGGGCGATGCGCGGTCTCACCGAAGCCCTGCGCGCGGATCTTCATGGAAGCGGAATCACGGTAAGTCTGTTTGAAGGCGGAGCGATCGATTCGCCCTATTGGGCGCATAATCCGGGCAGCCGGGAGCGGCTGCCGGGGATCTCGAAGCTCATTCCGCTCCTGACGCCCGAAGACGCTGGCGCGGCGATCGTCGCTGGCGTGCGGGCCGACAAAGGCCTGATCGTCGCCCCATTCCTACTGAAGGTGATTTACGCGCTGCACTACGTCTTCCCATGGGCGGCGCAGGGCCTGCTGACGCGCAGCGGCTATCGCAGACCTGACGGCGCATAGCGCGGCGGGGCGCCATTCGGCCTGGTTTCTTGCCGGCGTTCGGCGCTTTTGTTAGAAGCGGCCGCGCGCAGTTGCGACACGAACAGGGTCGGAGGAATGCTTTTTTACGAGCCGCTGTTCCTGTTTCTCTTCGCGCCGGCGGTCTATCTCCTCTACCTTTTCTTCGACGCCGAGCGCGGCAGGCGCGCGCTTATCCTGCTTCTCGCGAGCGTGGTCTTCTATGGCTGGAGCGAGCCGACCTTCATCTTCGTCGTCTTCGCGTCGATCGCGCTCGATCTCTTCGTCGCGCGCCGGATCGGACTTTCACGCTATCTCGAGGGCAGGGGCGACGCGGCCGACGGTGAGGCGCGGCGGCGCTGGCTCGCGCTCGGCGTCGTCTCGAATCTGGCGATCCTCGTCTATTACAAATATACGGGCTTTCTCGCGCTCAATCTCGATGCGCTGCTGCGCGCCCTGACGATGCCGGGCGTCAATATCCCGCAGATCGCATTGCCGATCGGCGTCAGCTTCATCGTCTTCGAAAAAATTACCTATCTCGTAGATGTCTATCGCGGCGTCACGGCGCCGGCGCGCGGGCCGCTGCTTTACGCGCTTTATGTGTTCTTCTTTCCGAAGCTTCTGGCAGGGCCGATCATCAAATATCACGACATCGCGCGGCAACTCGAGGAGTGTCCGCATGCGGATGTCGACGATTTCGTCACCGGCTTCTCGCGTTTCATGCTCGGCGTGGTGAAGAAGCTGCTGATCGCCGACACAATGGCGAGCGGCGCCGATCTCATCTTCGCGCGCGACGCGGCGACGCTCGGTTTCGTGGACGCATGGGCGGGCGTGATATTCTTCACCCTGCAAATCTATTTCGATTTCTCCGGCTACTCCGACATGGCGATCGGCCTTGCGCGCATGTTCGGTTTTCGTCTGCTCGAAAACTTCAACATGCCCTACATCGCCACCAGCATCACGGATTTCTGGCGGCGCTGGCATATGTCGCTGACGAGCTGGATACGCGAATATCTCTATTTTCCGCTTGGCGGAAACCGGCAGGGAGAGGCGCGCACCTATTTGAATCTGTGGGTCTGTTTCCTTGCCTCCGGCGTCTGGCACGGCGCCGCATGGACCTATGTCCTTTGGGGCGCGTACAATGGCGTCTTTCTCGTGCTCGACCGCCTGTTTCTCGTCGAGCGCCTCCGGGGTTTGCCCGACTGGCTCTCCAATATCATCACCATGCTTGTCGTCATGGTGGGATGGACGCTGTTTCGGGCCACTTCGCTCGAACAGGCGGACGCCTTCCTGTCGCTGATGTCGCGGCCATGGACGCCGTCCGTCGTCGCAATTCCCCCCGAATATGTCGTGATGGCGGTGATCGCTACGGGCGTTTGCGTGGCGCAGCGCATCGCGCTCAGTTTTGAAGGTTTCGACTGGGCGGGCGCCGCGCGGCGTTTCGCGTTTGCGTCCAACAGCGCGCTCGCGCTCCTCTTCGTCGCGGCCTTGGCGAAAGGGCTTGCCGATCCCTTCAAGCCGTTCATCTATTTCCGGTTCTGAGCGATGACGCGCCTGTTCCTCTCCCGCCTTCCCATCTTCGCCTGCGCAGGCTTCATCGCCTTTCTGTTTCTCGCGAACATCTGGAATTTCGCCGTCGAGCGCGACTGGCCCAAGCTGCGCATCCGCAGCGCGCATCCGCTCTTTGGCGTTGCGAAGCCAAAGCCGGCGCCCTGGACGCTCGACGCCTTTCTTGCAGGGGAGACGCAGAAGGCCGTCTCGGCGAATCTCGGCCGGGCTTTGCCGGTTTTTCCGATTTCAGTGCGTGCGAAAAATCAGCTCGTCTACACGCTGTTTGGAAGTTCCGGGGCGCCGGGCGTGGTGGTGGGACGCAACGGGCAACTTTACGAGCAGTTCTACATCGACGAATTCTGCGCGCGGGGCGGCGCGCCGGACCTCGCGCGCGTCACGCAATGGGCGACGACGATCCGCGAAATTCAGGACGCGGCGGAAGCCGCCGGCAAGAGATTCGTCTATCTGATCTCGCCGTCGAAGGCGGCCCGTTACCCGGAGGACCTGCCGCGCAGCGCGCCATGTGCGTCGCGCGCGGCCGCCATGCCCGACAAGCTCGCGCCCTATCGCGCTGCGCTCGATGAAAGAGGCGTGCATTTCGTCGACGGCGCCGGTCTGATCGCGCAGAAGCGCGCCGAATATTCCGTCCCGCTGTTTCCGCGCGGCGGCACGCATTGGAACAGTCTCGGCGCCGCGCTCGCCTTGCGGGAGATGACGCGCCTCGCGCCATCCTCAATCGGCGATTTCGAGTTCGAATGGGCGATCGCGCCCGAAGCGGTCGGCACGGATCGCGATCTCATCGAATTGATGAACCTGCTCTGGCCGGACGTGTCCTATCCCACGACAATCGTCGCGCGCGCCGGCGCGTCGGGGAACTGCCCCCGCGCGCCGCGCCTGCTGGCGATGGGCGGCAGTTTCGTGCATGAAATTCTCGCCGCCGCGACCCAGTCGCCGTGCCCGCCGCAAATCGACTACTGGTTTTACATGCGCACCGAGGAGAATGGCGTGGAGCTCGGCCATTTTCGCCGCGCGCCGGGCGATCCCGCCAACGGTGAGCGCCAGTCGGCGGACCCCGACGCGCTCGATGAAAACCTCCGCGGCGCCGATCTGATCGTGCTGGAGGAGAATGAATCCAACATCGCCACGATGAAACAGGTTGGCGATTTGCGCGCGGCCGTGCGCCGCTCACAGTAGATCACGCCGCCTGGGAGGGATCTTCCCAATAGCCTTCCTCGCGCGCGATCCGCGCATATTCGGCGCGCACCATGACCGGGTTGTAAACGCGCTCCAGCCGCCGCATCGTGAAATGGCCCCGCGCGAGGGTCTGGAAATGATCGGTGAAGGCGACATTGATCGCCGCGCCGCTCAAGGCCCCGATCAATGGCGCGGCCTGCGCGGCCGCCTTCTGCGAAACCACCACGCCGAAGCGGCCGGCGATCTGGGCGACCAGCCGAACCATCGCCGGCGCGCTTTCCTGCGCCACGCCGCGCACGGTGACAAAACGCGCGGCGTCGCTGACGGATTTCGCTAGAATCGATCGGACGGCGAGATAGCCGCCCTCGAGAAGATTTCCCTCCGCCGCATGGGCGCCGAGCGCAAAGACCTCGAGGCAGGCGAGGGCGGTCGCCGGCTCACGCAGATTTTCGCCCTCATGGCGGGCGATGTCGGCGATGGAGCGAAGCATGATGGTCGTGGAGAGGGGCAGTTCGATCGGCAGGGCGGCGAGCCCGACGGCGCCGCCGACGCCCCCGGTCAGGGCCGCGAGCCGGAGGTGGAAGCGGGTAGAATTGCCCGGCCGCGCGTCCTCCAGGCTTGTCAGGGCCACGCTCAGGGCGGCGGTCAGGGCCTTTTGCGCCGCAAGGGCGGCTGCTTCCTGCAGCTTTGGAGACAGCGCGAGGCCGACGACGCCCATCTTCCCGCCTGCAAGGCCCGCGAGGCGCGCGACAAAACTCTGCCGCTCCAGGGCCGCCACCGCGGCGCGCAGCGCCTCGTGATCCGAACCGGAAAGTCCGGGTTCGAAAAGGACGGGCAGTTGGGTCGCCATGACAAATGCCTCCATCGCCGCGTCCTTGCGACACATCGCCGCCTTCGCGCGTCAGGGTTAACCTCAGAATTCGTTCGCCAAGAGGCCGTTTGCAAGGGCTTATTGAGCATGCATGATGCGCCCGAGGCAGAATCAAGCGCAAGCTGTGCGGCGTCGCACAACGCATTGGGCCGCCTTGTTCTTAGACGCTGTAGCGTTTTCGCCGGTTGTTCTATATTGCGCCCGAGCGTAGCAGTCCGACAGACCGCGACCGCGATTTCGGGGCGAGAACGCCCCGGTGAGTTGTAAGAGGAGGAGAGATATATGTCGAAACGCTTCACTTTGGCCCAGGCCCTCGGCGGCGCCTGCATTCTGGCGCTGCTCGCGCCGGGCGCCGCCTTCGCCGGGGACCGCATCGGCTCGCTGACCTGCCGTCTTCTCGGCAGCGGCCTCAGCGTACTGATCGAAAATCAGCAGATGGATTGTATCTACCGTGACGACGCCGAAGGCGCCGAACCGGCGCATTACACCGGCACGCTGACCAAGGTCGGCCCCAACATCACGATCAATGGTCAGGGCGAACTGGCCTGGGGCGTTGTCGCGGCGACCGGTCATATCGGCCCCGGAGCGCTGGCCGGCAATTATGTTGGCCCGGGCGTTTCCGCCAAGGTTGGCGTCGGCGGCGGCGGAGCAATGCTCGTCGGCGGCTCCGACAACACCTTCTCGCTGCAGCCCTTCAACGTGCAGGCCGGCGCCGGCCTCGGCTGGACGGCGGGCGTCGAGAGCCTGACGCTCACCTATGTGCCGCCGCCGCCCCCGCCCGCGCCGCACCGTCACCACCATCATCATCATCACCATCATCACCATCATCATTGATGATGGCGGGCGCGGGTTTCGGCCCGCGCGTTCTCACGACGGCGCTTGAAAATCGAGCAGCCGGTCGGTGGGAAAATCATACAGCCTCGCGCTCTCGCGCCATTCCGGCGTCAGCAGCGCGAGGCATTTTCTTGCGAATTCCTCGGGCGTTTTCAGCGTCATGGGGTCTTCGCCCGGCATCGCCTGGGCGCGCATGCGCGTGCGCAGCGGACCGGGATTGGCGAGCATGACGGTGACGCCGTCGCCCGCCGCCTCGACGGCGTAGGTGCGGGCCATCGCCTCCAGCGCCGCCTTCGAGATCGCATAGGGACCCCAAAAAGGCTTCATCTCAGCGCGATGCGCCGCGGCCGATGTGATGAAGGCGACGCGGCCATTGCCCGAGGCGCGCAACAGCAGGTCGAGCGAGCGGATCAGGCGCCAGTTGGCGGTGACGTTGACCGCCATGACGCGCGTCCAGTCCTTTACATCGACATGGGCGAGCGGCGACAGCGGCCCGAGCACGCCCGCATTGCCGACAAAGACGTCGAGCTTGCCCCAGCGTTCGAACAGCGCCCGTCCGAGACGGTCCAGCGCGTCGAAATCGGCGAGGTCGCAGGGAACGAGCGTCGCCTCGCCGCCAAGCGCGCGAATCTCATCGTCGAGGTCTTCCAGCGCGCCCTGCGTGCGGGCGAGCGCGACGACATGAGCGCCGGCGCCGGCGAGTTCGAGCACAAGGGCGCGGCCAACGCCGCGCGAGGCGCCGGTGACGAGGGCGATACGGGGGGAGGGGGTCAAGCTGCTGTCCGTTATGAGAAAATTTCGGCCGTCTCGATTGCGAGGCCGGGCGGATCGAGCATGATCGCGCCGTCCTTCACGAAGGCGACGACGATCTGCTCGCCCTGCCGCTGATAGTGAAGGACGAGGCGGCGTCCGAGATCGACAACGAGATAGTGGATTACGCTCGCGACACGGAAATAGTCGCCAAGTTTAGCGTTCGTGTCGATATTGCGTGACGAGGGGGAGATCACTTCCACAATGACGGATGGCGACGGGGCAAGAAGCGAGTCTGGCGCGACCGCCTCGCCGCAGTTCACCAGCGCGTCGGGTTCGTAGACGGTCTGGTCGTCGATCGCCACGCCGAGGCCGTCGACGAACGCCTCGCTGGGCAAGTCGGCCTTGGCGATGGCTCCCGACAGGGCGCGCCAGATTTTGGCCTTGGCCGTCACATGAGCCGCGCGCTCCGGCGCCATCGCGAAGATTTCGCCGCGAAACAGCTCATAGCGCCCTCTCTCCCGGGTTTCCGCCCAGGCAAGAAATTCGGCGGCGCTCATACCTTTGGCGGCGGTCGCGGTCATGGCTTCTCATACCACGCGGATGGCTGCGAGCCTCCGCTCAACTCGCCTCGGCCAGCAGCGACAGTTGCGCGCGGTTCTCGCCGGCGAGGTCGGTCAGCGCCGTCGGATAGTCGCCCGTGAAACAATGGTCGGTAAATTGCGGACGGATGGGATCACGCCGCTCTTCGCCCATGGCGCGGTAGATTCCGTCGACCGACAGGAACGAGAGCGAGTCGCAGCCGATGTATTCACGCATTTCCTCGATCGAATGCGTCGCGGCGAGAAGCTTTTCCTTCTGCGGCGTATCGATGCCGTAATAGTCGGGATTGGTGATCGGCGGCGAGGAGATGAGGAAGTGCACCTCGGTCGCGCCCGCGTCGCGCATCATCTGCACGATCTTCACCGAGGTCGTTCCGCGCACGATGGAGTCGTCGATGAGAATGACGCGCTTGCCCTCCACCACGCAGCGGTTGGCGCTGTGCTTCATGCGCACGCCGACCTCGCGCACCGACTGCGTCGGCTGGATGAAGGTGCGGCCGACATAATGGTTTCGAATGATGCCGAGCTCGAACGGAATGCCCGATTGCTGCGAATAGCCCAGCGCCGCCGGCACGCCGGAGTCCGGCACGGGCACGACGACGTCGGCGAAGATGCGCCGCTCGCGCGCAAGCTCGCGGCCCATCGCCTTGCGCACCTCATAGACCGGCCGGCCGTGCACGACGGAATCGGGGCGGGCGAAGTAGATATATTCGAAGATGCAGGGCCGCATCGGCTGCGGCGGGAAGGGCTCGAGACTCTCGAGGCCGTTCTCGGAGATGACGACGATCTCGCCGTTCTTCACGTCGCGGACGAAGCGCGCGCCGATGATGTCGAGCGCGCAGGTCTCGGAGGCGAGGATATATTTGCCGTCGAGTTCGCCGATGACCAGCGGGCGGATGCCGAGCGGATCGCGTGCGCCGATGAGCTTCTTGTTGGTGAGCGCCACCAGTGAATAGGCGCCCTCGATGGAGCGCAGCGCCTCGATGAAGCGGTCAACAAGCTGAGTCTTGCGGCTGCGCGCAACGAGATGGAGGATCACTTCCGTGTCGGAGGTCGACTGGAAGATCGCCCCTTCCTGAATCAGTTCGCGCCGCAGCGTCTGGGCGTTGGTGAGATTGCCGTTGTGGGCGACGGCGAATCCGCCCGTGTTCAATTCGGCGAATAGCGGCTGCACGTTTCGCAGCATTGTCTCGCCCGTTGTCGCGTAGCGGACGTGCCCGATCGCCGCGACGCCGGGCAGGCGCTTGATCGTGCTCTCTTTCGAGAAGTGGTCGCCGACGAGTCCGAGACGGCGTTCGCCGTGGAATCTGCCGTTGTCGAAAGTGACGATGCCCGCCGCCTCCTGACCGCGATGCTGTAGCGCATGCAGGCCAAGCGCGGTGATCGCGGCGGCGTCGGGGAAATCGAATACGCCGAAGACGCCGCAATATTCACGAAGGCGATCGCCGTCGAGATCGTCCGTCGTCTCGATCTCGCTGGGAAGGGAGCGTTCGTGTTCCGCCGGTGACTCCGTCATCTCGCCGTCTCCTTTTCCCAACGCATCGCCCTGTCGAACCGCGCTCCGCGCGACATAACCAAACGCTCGATCCTGCAGCCCGACGGTCGCCGGGGCCGCCTGCATTACTCTCTTGCCGGGCCGTCGCTTATGGCTCGGTCTTCTTCTCTTCGCCGGGCGCGGCTTCGGGCGACTTCTCCGGCTCCCCCTCCGCGGGCGGCGCCTCTATCGTCGTGGACGAGCCCTTCTTCGCCTTTATCTTGGCGACGATGCTGTCGACGTCGTCCGGCAGCATTTCGCGCAGCTTGTCGCCACCCGCCTGCAGGATCGGCTTGGCGCGCGCGTTGCGCACCCATTCCGGCTGATTGGCCTCGGGAACCAGCCAGCCGTAGAAGGCGAAGGCGACGATTGCGAGCAGCACGCCGCGCGCCGCGCCGAAGACGAAGCCGAGGGTTCGGTCCAACGCGCCGATCTTCGAGTCCAGGATCAGGTCCGACAGCTTGACGGTCACGATCGACACCAGAATCAGCGCGACGAAGAACACCGAGGCCACCGCCGCAGCCAGCGCTATTTCGTCCTTGGAAATATAGGGTTTGATGTAAGGCATCGCCATCGGGTGCAAATAATAGGCCGCCGCCGCCGCGACGACCCAGGAAAGGATCGCCAGAACCTCGCGGGTGAAGCCGCGCAGCAGGGCCAGCATGCCAGACACCAGAACGATGATAATCACTGCCAGATCAAGATATGACGGCATCGCTGTCCTCTTCTCTCCGCCCTGACGCCCAGGAAAACCACGATTGCCCGGGCACGCCCAAGAAGCTCCAAGCGCTGCGCGCTCGGCGGCGACGCCGGCGCCAATCGCATGATCCTCTACGAAAGCCCTGTCAACTTCCGCAAGTCACGTATTGCGGGAATGATCCCGCCATGGGCCGGATTTGCAGGGCCTGAAACCGGGCGGCTTCAACGCCACGATTGTCGCGATGCTCCGCTTCTAGCGCAACTTCGCGCTGTTCGGAAACGGGAAAGCGCAATTTTTTGGGCGCCGCCCCGCCGACGCTCATGCTCGGGCGCGCGCGCGGGGCGCGCTTTGCGCGATCGTCGCCACGAGCTGACCCACGTCGGCGCAGGGTCGCAGCGACAATCCCGCCCGACGGTCGTCGTCGTTGATCTGCTGCGCCTGCGGGAGCACGGCCTGATGAAAACCGAGTTTGGCCGCTTCCCGCAGCCGCATGCCGGCGTGAATCACCGGACGGATGGCGCCGGAGAGGCCGATCTCGCCGAAGAAAGCCTGATCCGGCGGCAGCACGGCGCCGGTCAGCGACGAGACCAGCGCGGCGGCGGCGGCGAGGTCGGCGGCCGGTTCGTCGGCGCGCAATCCGCCCGCGACATTGAGATAGACATCGTGCATGCCGAGTTTCAGGCCGCCATGCGCCTCCAGCACCGCGAGGATCATCGACAAGCGATTCTGGTCGAAGCCAACCACAGCGCGGCGCGGCGTGCCAAGCGAGGTCGGCGCGACCAGCGCCTGGATCTCGACGAGCATCGGCCGTTGCCCCTCCATGCCGGCGAAGACGGCCGCCCCCGGCGCGGAGGCGTCGCGGCCGGCGAGGAAGAGGGCGGAAGGGTTGGCGACCTCCGCGAGGCCGAGGCCGGTCATCTCGAAGACGCCGATCTCGCCGGTGGCGCCGAACCTGTTCTTCGACGCCCGCAGCATGCGGAAGTGATGCGCGGCGTCGCCCTCGAAGGAGAGAACGGCGTCGACCATGTGCTCGACGACGCGCGGACCGGCCACCTGGCCGTCCTTGGTGACATGGCCGACGAGAATGATGGTCGAGCCGCTGGTCTTGGCGTGGCGCAGCAGCGCCTGCGCGCTCGCGCGGACTTGAGTCACCGTTCCGGGCGCCGAGGGAGCCAGCTCGGTGTGCATGGTCTGGATTGAATCGATGACGATGAGCGTCGCGCGCTTGCCGGTCGCGCAGGTGGCGAGAATGTCCTCGACCTGGGTCGCCGAGGCCAGTTCGACCGGCGCATCGGCGAGGTTGAGCCGCGACGCGCGCAGACGAACCTGGGCCACGGCCTCTTCTCCGGAGATGTAGATGACGCGCGCGCCGCGCCGCGCCAGCGCCGCACAGGCCTGGATCAGCAGCGTGGACTTGCCGATGCCCGGCTCGCCGCCGAGCAGCAACACGGATCCGGGAACGAAACCGCCGCCGGTAACCCGGTCGAATTCATCCACTCCGGTGACGATGCGCGCGGCGGGGCGATCGTCGCCGGCGAGGCCCTCGAGTTCGAAGGCGCGTCCACGCGTTACACGTACGGCGGTCGGTCCGCCGTCGCTTTCCTCGACGATGGTGTTCCACTCGCCGCATGACTCGCAGCGGCCCTGCCAGCGCGAGGCGACGGCGCCGCAATTCTGGCAGATGAAGACTGAGCGCGATTTGGCCATGGGCGGTTGGCGCATGTCGCGCGCTGTTTTGTCAAGCGCTTCCCGACTGTCGTTCAGCTGGCGTCAGCACGTTTCCGTCGCGCTCATACGCTTCACCTACTCTTCTTCTTCGTCGTGGCCGTTGCCGACGCTCCGCCCGCCGTTGATCCTCGAGCGCAGAATGTTGGACGGCTTGAATGTCACGACCAGCCGCGCGGTTATCTTCGCGCCGGCGCCAGTCTTGGGGTTGCGCCCGAGCCGCTCCTTTTTCGAGCGCACAAGAAAGGCGCCGAAAGAAGAAAGCTTCACGTCCTCGCGCGAAACAATTCTGTCGAATATTTCCTCGAGGACCATTTCTACATAATTGGCGGAGTCGGCGCGAGGCAATCCCAGCCTCTTGTGGATTGCGTCGGCAAGATCCGCCCGTGTAACGGTTTTGGCCGGACTGCCGGTTCCTTCAATTTTCGAGCCATTCGGCTTCGCTTCCTGTTCCCCCTGGCGCATCTTTTACCTTGCATATTCTTTTGGACTGAAAAAAGCTTCCGAAGAAGTCTATTGATCTGTTGACCGTTCGTCTGGCCGAAAACGGCGAAAGCTATGGATAGAAGGCTTACGCCGCGTGTAATTTCTCCGCCGCGAATGCTCAAGGCAAAGCTTGAACTCGCGGATTGTCAAATTTTTCCAGAAATGTAATCGGAAATCAAGCGGAGGTTGTATGTCTGCTTGCCAAAATGTATCCGCTATATTTGTTTACAAATAAAATTGCGTTTTCTTTCACCCACTTACCACCGGATCAAAGCAGATCCCCATGTAAAGCCGCCGCCGACAGCTTCGAGCATTACGAGGTCGCCCTGCTTGATGCGGCCATCCGCCGCCGCCACGGAGAGGGCGAGCGGCACGCTTGCAGCCGACGTGTTACCGTGTAAATGCACGGTCGCGATCACTTTTTCCGGCGCAATTCCCAGCTTTTGCGCCGACATGTCGATGATCCTGCGATTCGCCTGATGCGGCACGAACCAGTCGAGCTGCTCTGGGGTGATTCCGGTCGCCGCGAAGGCGTCCGCGACGACGTCGGTCACCTTGCCCACCGCGAATTTGAAGACTTCCTTGCCCTCCATGCGCAGGTGACCGACGGTCTGGGTGGCGGAAGGCCCGCCGTCGACATGGAGTTTGGCGCGATGACGTCCGTCCGAGCGCAGATGCGTCGTCAGCACGCCGCGTTCGTCAAGGCTCCCCGTCGACGCCCGCGCCTCGAGCACCATCGCGCCCGCGCCGTCGCCGAAAAGCACGCAGGTCGTGCGGTCTTCCCAGTCGATGATGCGTGAAAACGTCTCCGCGCCGATGACGAGGGCGCGCTTGTGAGAGCCGGAGCGCAGGAACTTGTCCGCCGTCGCGACGGCGAAGACGAAACCGGAACACACAGCCTGCAGGTCGAAGGCCACCCCATGTGTAATGCCGAGCGCAGCCTGAATTTGCGTTGCGGTCGAGGGGAAGGTCCAGTCCGGCGTCGAGGTGCCGACGATGATCAGATCGATGTCGTCGGCCTGGAGGCCGGCGTTGGCGAGCGCCGCGCGCGCGGCCTTTTCGCCGAGCATGGAGGTCGTTTCGCCCTTCGCGGCGATATGGCGCTCCTTGATGCCGGTCCGCTGGACGATCCACTCGTCGCTGGTGTCGACGAGCTTCGCGAGCTCGTCATTGGTGAGAGTCTTTTCGGGGAGATAGGAGCCCACGCCGAGGACGACAGAGCGGAATTGGGAGTTTACTGTCGTCACTGGGCGGCTTCCTGAGGCGGGTTTGAAGTATTGGCGGCGCGTTCGCCCTCGAACTGGTGCGCCAGCGCGACGGTGTCGCGGATCTGGTTCAAGAGGTCGCTGCGCGCCATTTCGTAACCGATCTCGACAGCGCGGGCGAAGCCGACGGAGTCGGTTCCGCCATGGCTCTTGATGACGACGCCCTCGAGGCCGAGGAACACGCCGCCGTTGATGGAGCGCGTGTCCATCCGGGACTTCAGCTCCTGAAAAGCGCCACGCGCCAGAAGATAGCCGAGCTTTGCGAGCAGCGACCCGCCCATCGCCTGGCGCAGATAGGCGGCGATCTGTTTCGCCGTGCCTTCGGCGGTCTTCAGAGTGATGTTCCCGGTGAAGCCTTCCGTCACCACGACGTCGACCGCGCCCATGCCGATGCCGTCGCCTTCGACGAAGCCGGCGTATTCGAGACCGGGCAAATTGGATTCGCGCAGAATAGCGGCGGCGGCCTTGACCTCCTCGACGCCCTTGATCTCCTCGGTGCCGACATTGAGCAGGCCCACAGTCGGGCGCGCCCGTCCGAGAATGATGCGCGCCATCGCCGAACCCATGATCGCCAGATCGACGAGATGGCTGGCGTTGGCGCCCATGGAGGCGCCGACGTCGAGCACGACGGACTGGCCGCGCAGGGTCGGCCACAGGCACGCGAGCGCCGGCCGGTCGATGCGCGCCATGGTGCGCAGGCAGATTTTCGACATCGCCATCAGCGCGCCGGTGTTTCCGGCTGAAACCGCTACGTCCGCCTCGCCTTTCTTGACCGCCTCGATGGCCATCCACATCGAGGAGACGCGGCGGCCGTAGCGCAGGGCCTGGCTCGGCTTGTCGTCCATGCGGATCGCAACCGCGGAATGGTGCACCTCGGAGCGTTCGGCGAGGCGAGGGTGATTGGACAGCTCGGCGCGGATCGCCGTTTCGTCGCCGATGAGCAGGAATCGGCTGTCGGGGCGTCTTTCGAGCGCGATCGCGGCGCCCGCGATCGTCACTGACGGGCCGAAATCTCCGCCCATCGCGTCGAGCGCGATCCGAACATTCTGCGGCATGTGACCGGTCATCTCCCGACTGATTGCGAAGCCGCGCCACATTCTGTCGCGCCGTCTTCGGCCACTGATTCTCCGCGGGCGAGCGCAGCTCTCCGCGACGATCGATTCCGGCTCGCCGACGCTTCCAACACAGGCTCCGCGTTCAACCGCGCGTGACTTGCCATTTGGCGGGCGGCCGCGCAAGTGCCTAATCTCGCGCGAATCAGAGGCTGAACTGGTTCAGTTTCCGTCGGCTGGCGTCTTGTTCCCGACAGCCGCCCGCAACTTGGCGAAGGGGGAGACGTTCTCGTCCGGCGTCGAAGGGGCGGGCTCGACGAATTCGACGCCGGGTTTGCGCGGGTAGGGGTCCAGCGCCAGCGTCAGGAATTCGGAAACGACCGCCCCGAGGTCCGCCGCGCCGCCGATCAGCGGATCTGGCGGGTCTTCGCCCAGCGCGTCATGAGCGTGCTCCTCGCCGGAAGCGTCGTGGTGGGGCCGGCCGCGCGGGGCGTCCTGCGGCGGCGCGAAGCGCAGGTGCAACGGCTCGGCGACGTCCGACTCGAACTCATCGAGCGTGACCACGCAGGTCTGGCGGATGCGGGCGCGGACTTCGCCCTCGATGTCGAGGCCGTCGCCGCGCCAGCGCTTTGCACGCAAGGTCGCTTCCAGTGAGAGGATGGCGGGCAGGCCGTTGAGTTCGGCGAGCGCCGCGCGTTCTGCTTCCGTCGCGACGAGCTGGATGTCGAGGCCCTCCGGGGGGACCTCGGCCAGAGACAACGGGCGCGAGAGCGCCGCATGACTGTCGTGGGACTCGTGTCTCATAATAATGTCTTTCCCCATGCGCCCCGCTTGCTTCGTTAGCGGGAAGATATGTGCGCGGGCGCACAGACGCCAGCGTCCCCTCGCAAGAAGAGACGAGCGGCTTGCTTTCGCGTCGATCGAAGGTTACGCACTGCTCATGGATTGCATGATCGCCGCGGCGCTGTCGCGGGCGCGGCGAGGTTTGGCGGAGAATTACATGACGGCGCTGGCGTTGCGCAATTTTTCCCAAGGCGCGTCCGGCCGGGCGGTTGTGCGGCTCGCGGCCGCTTGCGGCGTCGCGCTGGCGTTGTCCGGTTGCCTCGGCTACGAGGGCGTCATCAACCGTGGCGCAGTGATCGACCAGCGCAAGGTCATGCAGGTGAAGCCCGGCATGACGGCGCCGCAAGTGCTCACGGCGCTCGGCACTCCCTCGACGACCTCAACGGTCGGCGGCGAAGCGTGGTATTACGTCAGCCAGCGCATCGAGCGGTCGCTCGCCTTCATGCCGCAGAAGATCACCGACCAGCATGTTCTCGCGGTCTATTTCGACAAGAACAAGAAAGTCACACGCGTCGCCGATTATGGCATGGAGGACGGCAAGCCGATCGATTTCCTGTCGCGCACGACGCCGGTCGCCGGTCCGGAATATCATCTGTTGCAGGGCCTGCTGTCGAAGATTTCCCTCTAAGGGATTGGATTCGATCGCGTTGCGCCGCCAATCGGGTTTCGTGGCGCAAATAAGGCGGTCCTTGCAGGGCGGCGCAGTCAAGCCAGCCCTTCTGCCCGTTTTCCGGGCGTTCGCCTCGAATGGCGGCGCGCGGGAATGTGGCCGCGGCGTGACACATCGCGCCGCTCTTTCGCCGTCCCCTGCGTTTAACCTCCTGTTTATGCCGCCTTTGCGGAGACAGGGAGTTTTGGCATCGCATGACGGATTTGACGCTATCGACACGAGCGGCCGGATCATCTGCAGCGGGTGGGACGCGTTCGTCCCGTAGTCTCTCGATGCGTATCAGGGAGGGCTGGTCGGCGATCCGCACAGACCGTTCCTTCCCGATCCTTGTGCGCGCCCTGTGTGTCGGAGCGCTACTTTCGGCGATCGCCGCACTCTCTCTTTCCGTCCAGCGCGAAGACACGGCGCGGCCCGACAGATTGTCCCGGCTGACCCGCGCGCGGGCCGCCATCGCGCCCTTCATGACGCTCGCGGCCAACGTAGACGACACCGCGCTCGATTCCGATTTCTCGCTCGAACAGGCGGCCCTCACCTGGTCGCATCGCCTCGGCAAGGATCAGGATGTCGCCGACGCTCAGGGCGTGCTGCGCTTCGGTCCGGTGAAGGTGCATCAATCCATTGTCGAGCGCGTCGTGCAGGCGGCGAACAAGACGGAGATGGACCCGGCGCTGCTGATGGCCATCGCCGACAAGGAGTCGAGCTTCTCTTCGACGGCCAAGGCCAAGACTTCCTCCGCCAGCGGACTTTTCCAGTTCGTCGAGAAGACCTGGCTACAGGCGTTGAAGAATTTCGGCGGCCGCTATGGTCACGAAGAAGACGCGAAGGCCATCGCCGCGCAGGACAAGGCCGTAAGCGTCGCTCCGCAGAAGCGCGCGCAGATTCTCAATCTTCGCAACGATCCGTTTCTGTCAGCCGCGCTTGCGGCGGAAATGCTGAAAAAAGACAGCGCCAAGATCGCCGAAAAAATCGGCCGTGCGCTGACCGCCGGCGAGACCTATCTCATTCACTTCCTCGGTCCGGAGGACGCCGAGCGGTTCATGAAAACGGTGGAGGAAGCGCCCAACACCTCCGCGGCGGCGCTGCTGCCCAAGCCGGCGCGCGCCAACAAGCCGATCTTCTATGAACAGCAGGGCGGCAAGCTGAAGGACCGTTCGGTGAGCGAGGTCCATGAGGCTTTCGAGTCGATGATGGGCAAGCGCACCAGCCGCTACGAGGATGTGGCGGCGAAGCTTCCGGCGGGCGTTACGGCCTATGCGGAGTAGGGCGGCAAAAGCCGCCGCCTATTTCCCGGCGCCGATCATCAGGTCCAGATTCTGAACGGCGGCGCCGGACGCGCCCTTGCCAAGGTTATCGAGCCGCGCGACGAGGATGGCGTGACGGCGCGTCTCATTGGCGAAGACGAAAAGCTCCATGTCGTCCGTGCCGTTGAGCGCCAGTGCGTCCAGCCGTCCGTTCGCCGGCGCCTTCACGACGCGAACATGCGGCGCTCCCTCGTAATGACGGGCGTAAGCCGCTTCGAAGTCGGCGGCCCTGGGCGTGCCCGGCAAGGCGTCGAGCGCGAGCGGGATCGACACGAGCATCCCTTGCCGGAAGTTGCCCACTGACGGCGCAAAAAGGGGACGGGCCGTCAGCCTGGAATAGGCCATGATCTCCGGAATATGCTTGTGCTCGAGCCCGAGCGCGTAGAGCTCGAAGGCTGGGGCCTCGCCCTTCTCATAGGCTTCGATCATCTGCCGCCCGCCGCCCGAATAGCCGGAGACGGCGTTGATGGTGAGCGTCTGGTCTGGCTGGATCAGGCCAGCGTCGATCAGCGGGCGCAGCAGGGCGATGGAGCCGGTCGCGTAGCAGCCGACATTGGCGACGCGCGGGGCTGAAGAAATGGCGTCAGACTGACCGGCGCAGAGTTCAGGAAAGCCATAGACCCATCCCGGCGCGACCCGATGCGCGGTCGAGGCGTCGAGAAGACGCGGGGCCTTCTCTCCCAGAGCATCGCAGAGCGCGACGGTTTCCTTCGCGGCGTCGTCGGGGAGGCAAAGGATCGCGATGTCGACGGCGCCGAGAATGTCACGCTTGGCGGCGGCGTCCTTGCGCTTTTCGGCCGGGATCGCCACGAGTTCGATGTCGGCGCGGCCCGCAAGTCGCTCGCGGATTTCCAGACCGGTCGTGCCGGCGTCGCCGTCGATGAAGATTTTGGAGCGCATCGCGATTGCCTGACTGAGAGATTGCCAGCGGTCAATGTCGCCCGCGGCTGTCAAAGTCAACCAATCTGCTTCAGGCGCCGGGGAATCGATCCCGGCGACACGCGGTCGAGGAGTGCGTGCGCTCCGTTCATCGGCCTCTACTTTCTGGAGCGCGTAAGTTTCAGCGGTCCTTCCGACGGGGGGATGGCGCGCTCGCTGCGAAACGCGGTCGATTCGGCGACTCCTTTCAGCACGCCGCCCTTTTCAATTTCGATTTCGCCGTAATTCCAGTTTCCTTCGACGCGGCCGGTCGAGCGCACGCTCAGCAACTGCTTGATGGTCACATCGCTGCGAATGCTGCCGGATATTTCGGCGTCCGTCGCAGAAATCACGCCATCGATGACGCCGGACTCGCCGACGATCAGCAGACCGCAATTCACTTCGCCGTTCAGTTCGCCTTGAATCATGACGACGCCGGTTGCGTGAATCTCTCCGGTGATTTGAACGCCTTCGCCGAGGAAGACCGCGTTCTTCGTATCCGGCGTGAATTCGATCATTCGATTATTCCTGTAATTTCACTATGTTTGCAAACAATGCGAATGTTTGCCTGAGTTGCTTTTATAGTTATTTTGCCATCCTTCCAAGTCGGGCGCCCTGAAAAAGGAAATCCCTGTCCTTCAACGATCGCCGTCATCGCCTTTGTCAACTAAGGCGCTAATCATTTCGACGGCGCGCTAAACCCGCGCCGGCCCGCCGTTTCGATCTGGATATTGTAATTTGCGTCGCGATGAAAATAGGCCGTATTTTATCATCGCGCGCCTCGCCGCACGGTCAGCGAACCTCATACGCTTCGTCGATCGGCACGCCCAGCGCCGTCACGAGGCGATTGGTTTCAGCGGCCATGCCGATGACGGCCAGCAGTTCATGGTATTCCGCATCCGTCATGCCTTTGGCGCGCGCGCTCGCGGTGTGAGAGTGGATGCAATAGGGGCATCCCTGGGCGACGGATACGGCGATATAGAGCATCTCCTTCGTCTTGGGGTCGAGGGCCCCGGGGCCCATCACGGCCTTTATGCTCTCCCATGTCCGCCTGAGCGTCGCCGGATCATGCGCGAGCGCGCGCCAGAAATTGTTTACGAACTCGCTGTTGCGGGTGGCGCGGATGTCGTCGAAAACCGCGCGCGCCTCCGGTGAAAGCTGTTCATCGGTGAGCAATGAAACTGTGGCCATGGCGTTATCCGGGTTGGCTTTTTGGTCGCGCCCGCAATTATCTGACCGAGCGGATGTGCGACAACCGCTCATTTCGCCGCTTTCCGATGATTTAAGCGGGAAAACGCCGAAGAATCCGGGGGTGTGATCCTAAAGCCACGGTGGGAAAATTTCTCAAGAAATCAATGTTGGGCTACTGTATCGCCTGCTAGATTAGCAGGGTGGTCCATCGAGGAGCGTACGGTTGCGCAAGCTTGCCCCGATTGTTGTTTTTACGGCTCTGTCCTTCCCGGCATTCGCAGCGGAAGCGCCCTCCGAGGAGGATGCGCCGCCCGCCGCGCCGCCGCGGCCGTTGTGGACGAGCTTCTACATCGGCTTTAACCGAGGCTTCGGCGGCGGCGTGCTGGACTCGGACGTCGGTTTTGTTTCGGCTGTACCCGGTCTCAGCACCGCGACCACGACGACGAATCGGGCGAGCGGCTTCATTGCCGGCGGTCAGTTCGGCTACACCTATTCTTTCGCCAATCATTTCGTGCTGGGCTTCGAAAGCGATTTCCAATGGAGCGACATGAGGTCGTCGCATCAGGCGACGACCTTCGCGACGAATCCGGCCCTCATCACCAACGCCGACATACACAGCGGGATCGACTGGTTCGGCTCGACGCGCGCCCGCGCGGGCTATTCAGTCGGGCGCCTGCTGCCTTACGTGACCGGCGGCGTGGCCTATGGGCAAGTGCAGTCGAGCGGGGTGCAGTTCCTGGGGTCGGGACTGGCGACGACGGGCTCCCGGACCAACACCCGTGTCGGCTGGGCGATGGGCGGCGGCATCGAGTTTGCGCTGAACAGCAATCTTTCCGCCAAGGCTGAGTATATCTATCTCTACCTCCCGGGCGTCGGCGGCGGCGCGACCGGCGTCGGGGCGCCGCCCGTGACGCCGATGGCGGGATCGTTCCGAACTAACTCCGTGGACGTACACATCGTCAGGAGCGGCCTGAACTACAAGTTCGGCGGGGTCGGCGATTTCTCGAATCTCACCGACGGCAGTCTGCTTGCAACGATCTTTTCCGAGCCGTCCTATGACTGGACCGGCTTCTATGTCGGCATCAACGGCGGCTACGGCGGCGGCGTCGTGACGGGCTCGACCACCTTCGTCCAGCCGGGCGCGCCGGGACTCGCGGAGACGACGACGACGTCCAACCGGACGGCTGGTTACGTCGGCGGCGCGCAGGGCGGATATAATTACCAGTTGACGAAAAGCATCGTCGTCGGCGTCGAGACCGACGCCCAGTGGAGCGACGTGAAGGCGCAGCATCAGGCGGCGACGATCGGCGGACCGCTGGGCTTCGTCTACACGAACACGCCAAACGACGTATCCTGGTTCGGAACAACGCGGCTTCGCGCCGGCTACGCTTCCGGTAACGCGCTCAGCTACGTGACCGGCGGCGTCGCCTATGGCGAAGTGAACGCGCACGGCTCCCAGATTTCCGGCGGCGTGTTCGGCGGCTCGGCGTCGCAGAACAAGGCGGGCTGGGCGCTCGGCGGCGGCGCAATGTATGCGCTGACGAAAAATCTCTCGATGAGGGCCGAATATCTCTACGTGAGTTTCAGCGGCGTTTCGGGGCCGGCTTATGGTGTGGCGCCGCTGCCTATGCCACCGCTCGCGGGCAGCTTTTCGACCGGAACCTTCGGAACGAACGTCTTTCGCTTCGGCTTCGACTGGAAGGTCGACGGAATCATCAGTTCGGCGGTCGCCGCAGCGCAGTGATTTTCGTGGCGGCGATCTTTGCGCCAAAGGCGTGAGCGCCTTCGGCATACGCCTGAAACGCCAGCGGCCGCCGGATCGATCGGCGGCCGCGTGAGCGATAAAGCTGCGCTGCAGTCATTCAAAGCCGATACTGGATCTGGTCTTCCCAGAAGCGATCGAGGCGCGACATCGAGCGATTGAGGGCCGAGAAATCGTCAGCCTCAATGCCGCCCAGCTGCTCGATCGTCTGCGCGTGCTTCTGATAGGCCTGCGCGACGAGCGCATGGATTTCCTTGCCGCGCTCGCCGAGGCTCAGGCGCACGCAGCGGCGGTCGATGCGGGACTTGGAGTAACGCATGAAGCCGCCTTCGACGAGCTTCTTGACATTATAGGACGAGTTGGAGCCCGTGTAATAATTGCGCGCGCGCAGTTCGGAGGCGGTCAGCTCCTGGTCGCCGATGTTGTAGAGCATCAGGGCCTGAACTGCATTGACGTCCTCGACCTTGGCGCGATCCAGCGCGTCCTTGATCACTTCCAGCAGGCGGCGATGCAGGCGCTCTAGCAGCAGGACCGTGTTCGTGTAGGCCGGCATGATTGAAGCGGCGCGGTCGGCGGTTTTGGTTTCGGCGCGAAGCATCATCTTGATCCCTGAGTTTCTTGGTTATTTTTCTCGCTTGTCGATGGAGAGGAATTTAGCGACCGCGTCTGAATTGCGGCTTAAACAAGATCGTGAATCAAGAGTTGTCCGAGTTTACATGAATCAAACCTGAATCGTCGGGTTTCAGAAAGATGGTCATCAAGCGCCCCCGTTCGTTGCAACGTCGGCAAAGTTCAGGGAAGCTCTTTCCGGGAGCCGGACCCGATTGCCGGCGCCGGCGGTTGATGCGCGGATTTTCGTTTCAATGGAGATGGTGGAATGTCGCGAATCCTGTTTGCAGGGGCGATTGCTCTGGGAACCCTTTCACCCGGATTCATTTGTTCAGCTCAAGCTCAGACGATCGACCTCGCCGCCACGAAAATCGTGGATCTCAGTCACGCCTATGATGCGGACACGATCTACTGGCCGACGGAGAAATCGGGCTTCGAACTGAAGCAGCAGCACAAGGGGCTGACGAAAGGCGGGTTCTTCTATTACTCGAACACTTTCTGCTCGCCCGAGCATGGCGGCACGCATCTCGACGCGCCGATGCATTTTGCCGAGGGGCGATGGACGAATTCGGATATTCCGGTCGAGCGCCTCGTCGGGCCAGCCGTCGTGATCGACGTTTCCGGGAAGGCCGCAAACAATTCCGACTATACGCTCACGCCGGCCGACATCGCCGACTGGGAGAAGGCCCATGGTCGTATTCCCGACCAAGCGATTTTCCTGCTTCGCACGGGCTGGAGTTCGCGCTGGCCGGATCGGAAAGCCTATATGGGCGACGACACGCCGGGCGACGCGTCCAACCTTCATTTTCCGTCCTTCGGACCCGAGGCCGCGACTTTTCTCGTAAACGAAAGGCGCGTCCGCGTCATCGGCGTGGACACGGCCAGCGTGGACAACGGACCGTCACGCGAGTTTCTGGTGCATCGGATCGTCGGCGCCGCCAATGTCGCGGGATTGGAGAATTTGACCAATCTCGATCAGCTTCCGGCGACGGGCGCCGTCATTGTCGCGGCTCCCATGAAGATCGCGCAAGGCTCGGGCGCGCCGACGCGCGTGATCGCCTTCGTTCCGCGTTGACGCGGGGCGGCGGGCTCGATGCGCTGGCGGGCTTTGAGTTTCCCGATTGCGAAAAAGGCCAGCGCCCTCACGGACGTTGGCCTCGATCATGTGAAGGCGCCGGACGATCAGTCGAGGACCTTGCCGCCGGCGTCCTCGCAGGCCTTTTCCGATTCCGTGAATACCCAGCCTTGACCCTTGCACGCGTTCATGCCCTTGCAGGCGTTCTTCGGCGTATGGCAGTCGGTCTTGCCCTTGCAACTGTTGGCGCCGAGGCAATGAACTTTGCCGGGCGTCGCCTTGACCGGCGCAACTGCGCCCGACAACGCAAGCGAAACCGCAGCAATGGCCAGCACCGCGCCTTTTTGTGGAATTTGCTTCATCGACGTTTGCCTCCTTTTGAGAAGTTTATCGGCGCCGCCGCGAGCCTGGCAAGCATTCATCATGGCGTCGGCGTTTAACGGCGTCTGCGCTCGAATGCTCGCGCCGCCGGAGCTCGGTAAGCGCAGGTCAGGCCAGTCGTTCGGCGACGCCCCAGAAGATGTAACTCGTCATCGATTGATCGGGCCATCGCCGGAAAAAATACGACAGAGATCGCCGCCGAGTCGTTGACGCAAGTCCATTCGGACAAAAAAATTATACTCAATTCACAGATCATGAACCACAGTCGATCATCCGCGCGTCGTCATTGATCAACTCAAACGATTGGCTCCATTTTCAAGCCTTTGCGCCTTTGACGAAGGCCGAACAGGTGGGCCTGCGGCACGCGCCGCCGACCTGAGGAGAATGGCGTTTCCCCATCTCGCGATCCTAACGCCTTGCGGTCGCTGAGGCCGGCCGCGATCAATATCGCCTTGCCGCCGCTATCGACGCTCTGCCCCGGACAGGTTTTCAAAATTTTGGTCGAACCCAATGAGCAGAAGCGTCAAAGACACGGGACCCGAAGAATAGGTTACGACCGTGGCTTCAACGCGCCAAACCGCGAGGAGGAGAGGTCGGACGCACGGCTCTGACCCCTCTCATTTCCCGGATTGGATGAACGGCGGCGCCACGAGAGCTTTCGCCGCCGTTCCCGGCAGTTTTCGACTGGCGGCAAGCCGGATCAGGGCGTAGCCGCGTTTTTCAATTTCGACAGAGCGCGGATTTTCACGCGCACGCTGGCCGGCTTCGCGGCGCCCTTCACCATCTCGCCGGTGGCGGGGTTGCGGACGAGCGTTCCCGCCTTGCGCGCAGGCACTTTGCGGAGGGTGACCTTCAACAGGCCGGGCAGGGTGAATTCGCCCACGCCCTTGGGGTGCACGGAGCCGAGAAACACGCTTTCCAGCGTCGCGTAGACGCCGACGGCGGTCTTGCGCGGAAGTTCGTTCTGCTCGGCGATCAGATTGATAAGCGCCGATTTGGTCAGGGTTTCCTTGAACGGACGAACAGTGGCCGGTTCGGGTTTGCTCTTCTTTTTCGCCGGGGCGGGTTTGCTGACTTTTGCCTTAGCCACGATGAGTCTCCTCAGGTTGAATAGCTGACTGGCTATTTTTTCGGACGGGGCAGCCTGGTCGGCTGCTCGTGAGATACAGCGGGACGCTCACTGCGGAAGCCTGTCGACTCAGCCCTACCTTTGAGCAGGCCGCCTTTTTCGATTTCAATCTCGCCGTAATTCCAATTACCTTCGACGCGGCCGGTCTCGCGGACGGTCAGCAATTGCTTGATGGTGATTTCGCTGCGAATGCTTCCGGAAATATCCGCCTCGGTCGCGGAGACGACGCCGTCGACAACGCCGGTTTCGCCGACAAGCAACAGGCCGCAATTGACCTCCCCCGTCAACGTGCCCTGAATCATCACAATGCCGCTTGCATTGATTTCGCCGTTGATATGCACCCCTTCACCGACAAAAACCGCGTTTTTGGTATCGGGTTTGAACTCCATCGTCGGTTGACTCCTTCAGGCCGCAGAGCATGGCCGTAAATGATCGTGGGCGTTACAGCGTTTTCCGCGCTTCAGCCTAGCTTCTACAGACGCAACTGATTCTAAGCAAACGTTTACTAGGCGGCCCATTGATAATATTGGGGACGCCGGCCGAATCCTCCGGCCCGTCTTTACGGTTAGGCGAGTGGAACGGGAAATCAAATGGTCGATAGCCCATGCGTGAAGGTTTGCAAGCTGAATGACAAGGGCGTTTGCACAGGCTGCGGTCGCGATCTCGACGAGATCGCGAACTGGATGCGTATGTCGGACGCGGATAAAAGCAAGGCGGCGCAGCGCGCCCGGATGAGGCTGAAAATCATCGACGGGAAGCAGAGCGACAAGAAAAGCCTCGGCTGACGGATCGGGGCGACTCTATTCTTGTTTTCAATCGACTTGACTCGCCAACCCTGTCAAATGTTTACTCGTGGCGATGGTTCCCGAAAGGGATCAAATGGGAACGCGGTGAGCGCGCTCGAATGCGCAATGCCGCGGCTGCCCCCGCAACTGTAAGTGGTGAGCCGTAGACCAAAAAAGCCACTGGGACAGGGCGTTCCGGGAAGGCGGTCTTCAGGCGATGACCCACGAGCCAGGAGACCTGCCATCATTCGTGGTCACGCGCGAAAGCGTCGGGCGGGGTGCACCGATGCGGCCGAAACCTGTTGTCCGCCGCAACGGCGGAGGATGGGGAGCGACCTCTCGCAGTGACGGTCCACGTCTGTTGCGAGCGCCACCATGTCCGGCTGTCGTTTGCGCATTTCTGCGCATATTCCTCCATTATCGTCTGTCGCTTACGTTTCTCGTCCCACTGTCCGCAGCGCTGCGGCGCTGGTGTTTGCCTCTTATGCCGGCGCGGCGCTCGCTCAACAGGCGCTGCCAACCATCGAGGTGGGCGGCCGTACGACGCGCCGGGCCCCGTCGCCGGCAGCACATGCGCCGGCGCCCCATCCCGTCGCGACCGTGTCCCCGACGCGGACGCCGGCGCCGGTCGCCGCGCGTTCGATGGAGAGCGTTCCAAGGCCGCCCATAACGGCCGCGAGCGAGAAATATTTTACAGGAGCGGAAATCAACGCCGTTCCCATCGCGCGTCCGGCCGACGCGCTTGAAATCGTTCCCGGCCTCGTCGTCAGTCAGCACAGCGGCGACGGCAAGGCGAATCAATATTTCCTTCGCGGATTCAATCTCGACCATGGCACGGATCTCGCGCTCTATCTCGACGGCATGCCCTTGAACATGCGCACCCATGGCCATGCGCAAGGCTACGCGGACGCCAATTTCATCATTCCCGAATTGCTGCAGGGCATGCTCGTCCGAAAGGGGCCTTACGACGCGGAGGACGGTGATTTCTCTTCCGCCGGCTCGGTCTATCTGCAATATCTCGACAAGGTAGATCGCGACTATTTCCAGCTTACCGGCGGAAGCTTCGGCTATGGCCGCGCGCTCGGCGTCAGATCCTGGCGCGATGTCCACGAGGGGACCGTGCTCGGCGCGGCGGAGGCGCAATATTACAACGGCCCCTGGGAACGCGGCGACAATTTGCGACGCATCAACAGTGTCTTGCGGTGGACGCGCGGCACGCAGTCGGACGGCATGTCGCTTACCGCCATGGCCTACGCCAACAAATGGTTTTCGACGGACCAGATCCCCGCCCGCGTCGTAGATTCGGGTCTGAAGTCGCTTTGGGGAACGATGGACCCGACCGACGGCGGCGACACGACCCGCTTCAGCCTCTCCGGCCGCTGGAGCCGGACCGAAGGCGCCCACGCTTCGCGCATCGAAGCCTATGTGGTGCGCTCGACGCTCGAGTTGTACAACAATTTCACCTACTTCCTGGCGCATCCTGATCTTGGCGACCAGTTCCGGCAGTTCGATCGCCGAACCATGATCGGCGTCAACGCTCGGCACGATATCAAATGGGATTCCTTCGGCCTGCCGGTAGTGACGCGCCTGGGTCAGCAGGGTCGTTACGACGACATCCGCCTCGGCCTGCAGGAAGGCCTGCGCCGGCAATCATATGACGCGATCCGTAACGATTATGCGAGCGAGGGGAGTGTCGGCTTATGGACCGACACGACCGTAAAGTGGCTGCCGTGGCTGCGCACGGTCGCCGGCGCGCGCTTCGATTTCTATACCGCCGACGTGAACTCGATCCAGACGCTGTGGGACGCGCCGAAATTCCTCGCCAGCACAGGATATCCCGCCTTTCTGTGGACGGGACCGTTCAACAGCGGCTCGAAAGACGCGGCGATCATGAGTCCCAAGGCGTCGATCATTCTCGGCCCCTTCTACAAGACGGAGCTTTTCCTGAACTATGGCGAGGGCATGCACTCGACGGACGCGCGCGGCGCGGTGCAGAGATTCGCCACATCCGAACTCTCCGACGCCGATGGCTTCGCGCCTGTTGCGGCTATCCCATTGCTCGTCAAATCTCGAGGCGCAGAGATCGGCGCGCGCACGAAATTCATCGAGGGGCTCGATTCGAGTCTCAGCCTGTTCTGGCTCAATCTCGAATCGGAAAACCAGTTCGTGGGCGACGTCGGCACGACCACCTTCGGTCGGCCGAGCCGGCGCTATGGCCTCGAGATCACCAATCACTACAGGCCGAACTCCTGGATAACCTTCGACGGCGACGTCGCGCTGGTGAATGCGCGCTATCGCGGCGTCGACCAGCCCCAGACCCTGGCCTGGCTCGATCTCATCACGGCGGAGACGCTTCCCTACGGAACCTTTCTCGGCAACGCTCCCGGCAATTACCTTATCAACGCGCCATCGATCGTTGCGACGGGCGCTTTGGAGCTGGGCGCGGCGACGGGGTGGTTCGGAGCGCTGAAATATCGTTATGTCGGCATGCGGCCGCTGACCGAGGACGGCTATCTGAAATCCCCCGCCATCGGGACGCTGAACGTGCGACTCGGCTACCGCTGGGCGGACGGCTGGCGTCTGCAGGTCGACGCCTTCAATATCTTCAACTCGCGGTCGGACCAGATAACATACGGCTACGGGTCGCTGCTGCCGAGCGACCCGCTCTATGGCCTCTGCGTCAATCGGATCGCGCCTGACGCCGTATGCGGCGTCGGCGTCATGGATCGCCACTTCAAGCCGGCCGAGCCGCCGGCGGTGCGCGTGACGCTGGGGGGGCCCTTGCCGACGTTTTGACGCCAACGCCCGAATCGCCACGCCTTGCCGAAGTTGTCTTCGAAGGCGCGGGCGCGACAGATGCTCGAACCGCAGGCGCCGCTGGGCCGGACGAAAAGGGGGCAGGGCGGGACCCTTTTCCTGCCCCCCGAGCCTCGGCCGACATCAGTGCAGGCCAGGCGCGACGCAAGACATATGCGGGTTCACAGAAGCGCATCGCTTTGAAACGAATAAAACAGCGCTGCGGAAAAGCGCGCGCGGACTTTCGCGCAACTGAATGACAAAATATGAAGCATGAGCCAATTCGCTGAAATGGGGCATGGTTCTTGATTTATAAGCGTATCGGCGAAAGAACTCCTGCCATGGTCTACATGCTGCCGCAGAGACGATCCAGGATCGACGGCAAAGGGAGAATTGAAGATGATGGTTTGCGGCAAAAAAAATGATGCGAAACCTGGCAGGCCGAAGCCGCTGATCTCATTGATGAACGCCATGTTTGTTCTTGGCGTGTTCGTGTCGCCGGCAACCGCTGTTTCAAAAGTCCTTTTGCCCGCGTGTCCAGCGACGCCGGTCGCAAGCTGGAATGGCTGTCAGGGAACACACACATATCCCGACGGTGGAAAATATGTTGGCGAATATCAAGACGGCGCGCCAAACGGACAGGGCATCCTTACCTATCAATATTGGGGAGAATACGTCGGCGCATTTCGCAACGGCAGACCTGACGGCGAGGGCGCATTCACCTATCCCGACGGACGGAAGTATAACGGTCATTGGCGTGACGGCGCATTGCACGGCCGTGGCGTTCTGCTTTACCCGGACGGCCGCGCGCAAAGCGGCGAATGGCGCGAAGGGCAATTCACGACTCCTGAAGAAGATTCTTCGACGCCCATTACAGCGGCCTTAATCGTCTTTGCCGTGACGATCGGCGCGGCCCTGTTCGCGATCGCAAGAATCCGGACGCTTAAGACGCCGGAGAATGAAGCTGCAACGAGTGACGCTGAGGCGTCGTCACAGCAAAGTCTCGACGCTGCTCTTCGCCTTCTCGAGGACGCTGTCGAGGATTTCAGCGTTTCCGACAGAAAGATGCTGGAACTGCGTGAAAGCGCGAGGCGACAATTCGCGGCGCAGAGAGCAGCCCGCAAGGGGTTTTTGGGATTTCTGAAATTCTGGTGATCGGATCTACGTCTGTCAGGGCGATCGAGAGGCCATCCTCCAGACTTTTGATCGCTCACATCGCACTTGAACTCGATAGGCCTCCAGGATTCTTGGTATCGCAGCGGCCAAAGACATCAAGCATTGAAGCGCGAATCGACGAACGCCAATTTCTCCGACCGGGTGAACTATGGTTGTGACTGCATAAAGGCGGGATCGAGTTGCGCCGAACTTTATTGATCTTAGTTGAAAATGATAGTGCAAGAATTGCAAACAGACTTTGGCGAGTTGGCGGCGTGACCCCGTGGCCCGAGATCATTTTCACATACCCGTTGTCGACCTTTCACCGGCATGGCCGCCAGCAATCTCTGGCCTCGCAATGTAGACACCTTCGTCATTGCGACACCACGTATATCCTTTTATCATGCGCACAGTTGTGAGGGAATGACGTTCCTTCGCATGAGGACGCGACTGATAGCGCCTGATCTCAGCGGTGCGAAATATTGCATCGCTGGCAGTCGACAAATGTCGAGGGGCGGCCGGAGATCCAGCAAGCGCGAACCACGCGCGGGCTTATGGGGGGCACGAATGAAATATCGTTTATTGCTACTGACAACGCTTGCGCTGATCGGTGTCGGCGTTCAGGGGCCGGCATCTGGAGAGCAGCCACCTGCCGCGACGGCGCCAAAGGCGTCGATCGGTGCGATTGATCCAAAAGCGCTCGATATTCTTAAAGGCATGAGCGACACCTTGGCGAAAGCTAAGTCGATGTCGTTCAATATTCGACGCGCATTTGATGAACCCGCGTCGAACGGTCAGCCTCTCTTTTACATGATCTCGTCAAATGTAACCCTTCAGCGTCCCGACAAGCTGAAAATCGTAACCTTGGGCGACGGTCCTGCTTCGGAATTTTATTACGACGGCGCCGAGATGGCCGTGTTTCTTCCTGCGTCCAATCTCATCGCTGTGGAATCCGCTCCTCCGAAGCTCGATGATATGCTGGAGGCCGCCTATTCAAAGGCGGGGATTTATTTTCCTTTTGTCGACTTCATCGTCGCGGATCCCTATGCTGCAATCACCGAGGGTCTGACCTCCGCCTTCGTCATGGGTCAATCAACGGTCGTCGGTGGGACAACGACAGACATCGTGGCAATCGCAAATGCGAATTTTCAGGCCCAGATCTGGATCGGCGCAAAGGATAAGTTGCCGCGTCTGGTCTGGCTGACGCCCGCGAAATCGAAAGACAAGCCGCGCAGCATGCTGGAATTTTCGAACTGGAGAATTGATGCAGCGACGTCGGCAAAGACCTTCCGGTCAGCGGCGGCGGCAAAAGCTGGCCGTATCAAATTCTCAAAACCGGGGCTGTCAGCTCCGGCGAATAAATGATCTGAACTCGCATCAAGGAAGACCGCGATGAATAAACGCAGATTTTTCTCCCTCGTCCTTGCAGCATCGTTCCTCGCAATAAATCCTGCTCACGCATGGCGGGGCGGAGGTTTCGGCGGCTTTCACGCCGGGGGCTTCGAGGGCTTTCGCGGCGACGGCGCATTTGTCGCCAGAGGTCCGGAGGGCGGCGTCGCGGCAGGCTATCGTGGACCCGCAGGTGAATGGCATGCGGGTGGGATCGGCGGTAATGGCGGTACATGGCACGCGGATGGATACCATGGCGGCGCATATTGGGGCGGCTATCATGGTCCCGTCGTCGTCAATAGCTATTATGGCGCGGGGTGCTACGCGTGTGGCGCCGGTGCAGCCGCCGCCGCTATCGGAACGGCCGCCGCAGTGAACGCCGTCGCAAATTCCTATGCGATTGGAACCAGCATTGCCGTTCTGCCAGAGGGCTGCGCCTATCGCCTTGTGAACGGCGCCGCTTACTATGTCTGCGGGAGCACATGGTTAGCTCCGCAATACGGCAATAATGGCGTTCATTACCTTGTCGTGGCGCCGTTATGAGAGTGGCAATGAACCGTGCACGTAATTGATAACGGTTCATTTCTCCTCTGAAGCGGAGAGCGTTTTGGAAGTTCGACCTGAAATGCGTGGCGAGTTACGCAGCTCGTTCAGGCGTCCAAGACGCCGAACCTCTTGAAAAGACTCATAGAAGACCGCAAGGAAAAATCATGCGTAGAGCTTTCATCCTTCTGACACTTATTTCCTCGATAGGCGTCACGCCTGCGTCGGCCCAGGGGACCGCTCAGGAGCGATCCGATTGCATGGGAGATGCGTTGAAGTTCTGCAGTTCCGATATTCCGTTCGTATCTGAAATTGAGGATTGCCTGAGATCGAACATGAGCCGCCTCAGCAAGTCATGCCGACGTGAATTTGCCGGGCCAGATCACAAGACGAAGCTCAAGGAGGAACATTTTCAGTAGATTATCAGCGGCTGAAAACGCAACAGCAGCTGGGGCCCGTCAAGCGGGTTAACGTCGACGCGTCAAGGGAGCGGCCGTTTCCCCGTGATACTGCGAGCAGTTTCACTGACAATTATAGCGCCTTGACCATGTAGCTCGCCCCGGGGCCGTAAGAACCAAGTGTCGGTGACTTCCCGGCTACTTGAATCTCATCGAACCCGAAGCGTCGCCAAAGTGAACCGCTACCATAGATTGAGGTGAGCGCAATGAATGCAAGTCGGTTTCGCCTCGCGATGGTCGCCAAGTGTCCGACCAATGTATTTGCAGCGCCTCGGCCTCGCATATGAGGCAAAATCGCGATGTCATGCAGGTATAGACAATCGGGCGACTTTGGTAAGTCATTCAGGAAATTGTCGAGCGGCGGCGCGTCATAGAGCGTCCAAGGATGCGAAATGGCGTAACCCGTCAGATCTCCGCCCCTCCCTAAGATGAAGCAGCCACTGGGGAATAGCTTAAGCTTTTCCGCAAATACTTCGGGGCGCTCGCTCATATTGGGGTGAATGATTTTTGAAACCGAAACAATGTCTCGAAGATCACGCTCGGTCATCGAACTCCATACAGGCCCTTGTTTCATATCGCTTCGTGTCCTGCTGCGTCTCGGGATGTGTATTCTAAACATTCAAATATTGTGACTCCAGCGACGGCTAAACAAACACCCCCGAAGCGTCGCTAACACATGCTGGTATTCGAAGTCATCTTTTCAAATCGCTGGGGAACATAAAGATATTCTGATGTCCGATTGTCTATGTCTAGACGACGGCTTGATACAGGTTAGAGCTGTTTACAAGCGCCTCAGATTTTTGCTTTACTCCTATCGGTAAGCGGCGCAAAAAAATAGTGGTAATGGAAAGCAAAACTGCGCGAGGTCGCTTCATGGTTTGGGTTGCGAGCCAAGGGGAGCAGATGGGATAGAGTATCCTTGGAGCCGTAACGAAAAGTGCGCAGAGGCCTTGAAGCGAGGGTGGCAGCTTCGGTTCGTTAGGCTCACTCAATCTTTGTGGCGCTTCTTATTTTGTTGGGCGCCGGGGGTAGAGTTCGCGCACGCTTTTCCTGAACGGTCTTTCGTGATGCCGAGACTCATGACCATGTAATTGATTTGCATGCGGCGTCATCAGTTTCCTGACGTCATCTCGTTAACTCAAGTGGGGGCGCCATAATGTTTGGAAGCACATCGGCTTTGTCGCAATTGTCTCTGTGCGTAATGGTGGCGCTTGCGCTTTGGTCATTCGGCGCTTCGGCGCAACAGCGTCGGCATTTTCGTGACGCATATGATAACATGATCGGTCAGAGACACGAGACGCCGATCACCGGAAGGAGCTATTATACCGACCAGCAAAGCAATATGGCGGGTCGGTCAAATACCGACGCAGGCGTGAATCCGCGTGGCAACGTGAGGGTAAATCCACCTGGCTTCGGCGGCGTTAATCCTTTCGGGAGTTCGACGGAGCCAAACACGACAGAGTGAACAGTTTCGGCGCGGAGGCGCCGGAATCGCGACGTGAACCGGGTCATCGTTCATGGTCTTCAATTCATCCGGTTTTCGGCTGATAGCCTTTCGGACGCTTTTTGAAGGCCGCGAATGTGTGCTTCGTGAAATTCTCGGCCGGATATGGGAGGAAAGACATTCGGGCAATATTGACCGGGATTTAACGGAATCTGGCCAGCGGGTGATTCCGATTGTTGCCCCGACCCGGGCGAGACTAATAAATGCTGATGTAGATTTGATATGCGGCAGGTGGAGATTGGGAGGCGTCAATTAACCGCAAACGTTTGCTTATCGTCGCCCATGCGCCTTCCCCCAACACACTAAGGCTTAGGGACGCGGTTGCAGACGGCGCGCGTTCGATAGACATAATGGACGTTGACGTCATCGTGAAAAGTCCGTTTGCCGCCAGTGAGGTTGACGTGCTGCCGGCAAGTGCGATCATTCTTGGGACGACAGAGAATCTCGGTTACATGAGCGGCGCGCTGAAGGATTTTTTTGATCGTTGCTATTATCCGTGTCTTGAGGGTTGCCAAGGCATGCGATACGCCTTGTATATCAGGGCCGGCAATGACGGGACGGGGACAAAAAGAAGCGTGGAAGCAATCACGACAGGTTTGCGGTGGCGTAAAGTGCAGGAACCGCTGATTTGCCGGGGTCCTTGGAGTGAGGATTTTGTTGCCGAATGCCACGCCTTGGGAGCATTGATGGCCTCGGGCCTGGATGCCGGAATATTCTAAACCAGCGATGTGAATCTGAAATTCGGGACAGGAAATGTAATCTGCTTTCTGGCTGATGCGCTTGTTGGATGCAAGGATTTCATCGGCGGACCTGATCCGGCGATTTGGCTTGGGCTGGCATTGCGCCGCTCGACGAAGGCGCGGATATGAACTTCGAACTTGCTCGTTGACGCATGGAAGCCGATAAATCAACGTCGTCCGTGGTCGTCTGGACGATGACGATCGGCCTACCGGATGTTGATAACCTTCGCGACACTTGGTGTACCGTCACTCTTCATCGCAAAAAGCATGTAGTTTCCTGACAAGACGAGGCCGCGATTGGCGGGAATGCGGAGCGTCGCGCTCGTAGCTGTCCGGCGGACGATCGGCAGGGGTACGCGGCGCTGGTCAGTGTTCAGGGAGTGCGTCACGGAGGACATCCGAACGAGGCTGAGGGACGACACGCTGTCGCCGATACCGACCGTAATCGTCTCACCATGGGTCGCTGTCGTGGGCGCGGACGACAGGATGGGGCGGTCGCGCGAAGCGCCGTCCGGATTCAAAAGATAGGGCGGTTTGAAAATCTGCGCGTCAGGATGGTTTGTCGTGCATTTTCCGCATTGCCCGCCGCCGCCAACAAGCACGCTGCCGTCGAGCAAGAGAAGAGCAAATGAATGATAATTACGCGGTGTAGTCATCGGCGCGAGCGACGTGAAGTTTGCCGTCGTCGGATTCCAGATTTCGGGGATCAGCACCGAGTTAAAGTCAGAGAAAAGGTCGCCACCGCTTTTTACGCCACCGAAAACCGCCACATCGCCGTTCGGCAGCACAACCGAGTTGGCGAAGGTGCGGGCATATTTCATCGAGCCAAGTTTCTTTACGTAAGGCGCGACGGCGGGACCCGGGGCCAGGTCGAGGATAAAGGCGTTGTTAGTCGGCGTTGGCTTATCGTAGCTTGGCGCGCCGCCGACGGTCAGAATTTTATTGATGTCGTAAGGAATGAAATTGCCATTCATCGCATCGCTGTCATCGCCTCGTAGCCCGGCATACACGACTGACCCGACGCCGGCTGTGTTGATCCAGTGCATTTTTCGCGACGGTCCGGCGTGGAAGACCCAGCCGTCGCGGGATCCAAAAAGCCACATATGATTGTCTGCGCGATACGCGCCGGTCGGATCAGCGGTCATGAAATCGTCGGGCAGAACATTTGCAAGCACCGTCCATCTTCCGCCTGGCGTCAGAAGTTCGCCTTTCTTGTCTTCGTTGCCGCCGCTCCATGAGCCGCCCAGGGTAAAGACCTTGCCGCTGGAGGTGAGAGTCGAACTGGAATACCCACGCGGAATATTCAACTCGGGTCCGGACAACCACTGCCCGCGGCTATTCATCGCACTTGTGCGTGTCGCATTGGTGCCTCCAGTCATGACGAGCGAGCCGTCAGCAAGAAAATTTGTACCCTCGCAGAAATATTCGTGATTTGTGTTTGTTATGACCGTCTCGGTGATGGCGCCGGTCGCCGGGTCGAAGATCGTGGAAAAGGTCCGCGCGCCGGCGCCGAAGGTGTTCGGTCCGCTACCCGACCAGAGAGCTACTTTTCCATCCGCCATCAAAGCGGCGGATGACGGAACGATCGGGAGTGAAATCAGACTCGACCATTGGCCGACATTGTTGAAAGGCGACGCCGCTGGAAGCGTCCCATACCAAACCTGATTCGGGCCTTCATGGCAGGGATATTGAATCATGCTCGCACCGCTCGCAGGGCTCGAGCCGGGATTGTCGAGACACATGCCGGTATGGGCGACCTTCAACGTCCAGCCTCGATCAACCTTCGTCGCTGCCCAGCGCTGATTGCCGGCGGCGCTATTGCAAGTTGTTTGCTCCACCGCCGCGCCGGCAGCAGTGCTTGAGTCTCGGACCGCGAGACAATGTTGACTGTTCTTGTTCCGAAGGAGGAATTCTGACGACGCCGGCACAAGCTCCCATTGCTGATTGCCTGAACCATGGCAGGGCGATTGAACCACTGCTGCGCCAGACGTCTTTTGGGCTTGGAAAGCTTCCAGACACTGACCGCTGGAAATATTGTTGATCGAAGTCAAAACTGTTGCGGTCTGCGCAGCAGCGATTTTTGGGTGGAGCCAGCCTGCGAGTTGGATTGCAACGACGAGCGAAATCCTTAATGCAATCATAGATATTTCCCCGGCGATGTCCCGATCGATCTTGCAAATGAGGCGGAACGATTAAGAGCCCTAGTCGCGGCCCATTATCCAGACGCCGAACGCGCTAGGCTCAGGAGCGGTTAATTTACCGTGATGCGTGATTCAATGTTTCCGGATATCGAGGCTTTGATTTGCTTTTTTTGTCCGAGCGCATCTGGCGCAGATTTCTCCTCAACTTCCCATGTCTCTTTACGTTCCTCGACTCGACGACCGTCAGTTAATCAGAGGGATCGTCTGTTTGATCAAGCCAACCCCGCAATCGAAGCACGCTTGGGAGAGTATGCGCTACTCAGGAATCTATGCAACCGCTTCATTCGCTGGACTCTAGATGGTCGTTTTTGACCGCATCTTCGCAGCGCTCGCCGCCGAAGGTTAATAGCCCGTGCGGATCATGATCGATCCAACCGATTTGGGGACACACCGGATAGGTGCGAGCCTATTAAAAGTAGCTTCTTCAACTAGATCGGCCGAACCAAAGGCGGGGCGACCTCCAAGCTTTACCCTGTCCATTATGAGGCCGGCAAGCCCTTCGTGATGATTTTCACCGAAAGACAGAAGAGCAACCACAAGGGCGCACCGATCACGCTAAGGGTGAACCGCAACGGGATCCGCGCAAGCCATTTTGGCTGAATCACGCCGCCATTCCGGGATCGGGAAGAGCAGGATTGGGCCATGAGGCTGGAAACGCGCAAGCTTAACAATTGACCAGCAGGCGGGCATTCGGGGAACGAAAGCCATGGCCAAACACTGCAAAGACAGCTTCGAGTTTCGATCGCCACTCTCAGGCTCTCTTGAATATGTTGTATCTCTCGACGCACCGCCTCTATCGTGCGGGCGCTCCCGTGGAGAACCTGGCCCATAGCGCATCCTTCCAGCGGCTGACCTGCCGCTGAGAAACTCCACCAGATGCGATTAGAGTCCGACCATATCGGGACGGACGAGATGAAGAAGAAGCGGTTCACGGAAGAGCAGATCATCGGGATTTTGCGGGAGCACGAGGCGGGCGCGAAGGCGGCGGATCTGGCTCGCAAATATGCTGTGTCGGAGACGACGCTTTACAACTGGAAGGCCAAATATGGCGGCATGGACGTCTCCGAGGCCAAGCGGTTGAAAGCGCTCGAAGAAGAGAATGCGCGGCTGAAGAAGCTTCTGGCCGATCAGATGCTGGAAGCCGCGGCGCTGAAGGAGCTTTTGTCAAAAAAATGGTAGGGCCCGCCGCCAAGCGCGCAGCCGTTGCGCATCTGCGAGCCGCCATGGCTCTGTCGGAGCGTCGGGCCTGCCAGATTGTCGCCGTCGATCGCGCGACCGTCCGCTACATCTCGAAGCGGCCGACCGACAAGCCGTTACGGGAGCGGCTGCGGGAACTCGCCAACGAGCGCCGGCGCTTCGGCTATCGGCGGCTGTTCGTGCTGCTGCGGCAGGAGGGCGAGACGTCGGGCAAGAACCGCATCTACCGGCTCTATCGCGAGGAAGGGCTGACGGTGAGAAAGCGGCGCGCCCGCCGAAGGGCTGTCGGCGCGCGGGCGCCGATCCTCGTCGAGGCGCGGCCGAATGCGCGTTGGTCTTTGGACTTCGTGCATGACCAGTTCGCCAGCGGACGCCGGTTCCGCATCCTGAACATCGTCGACGACGTGACGCGTGAATGCCTCGCGGCGATCCCCGACACATCCATCTCGGGCCAACGCGTGGCGCGGGAACTGTCGGCGCTGATCGCACGGCGCGGCAGGCCCGGCATGATCGTTTCGGACAACGGCACGGAGTTCACCTCGAACGCCGTGCTGTCGTGGTCGAGCGAGAACAGGATCGAGTGGCGCTATATCGCGCCGGGCAAGCCGATGCAGAACGGCTTCTGCGAGAGCTTCAACGGGCGCATGCGCGACGAACTGCTGAACGAGACGCTGTTCTTCGGGCTCGACCATGCCCGGGAGAAGATCAGCGCCTGGGCCCAGGACTACAATCACCGCCGCCCGCATTCGGCCCTCGGCTATGCGACGCCGGCGGCCTTCGCGGCCAATCTCACCGCAACAGGCGATCGGCTGCTCAACCCGGACCAACTCCGCCGATCGCCTGGTGCTCCATTCGCGCCCTCGGGCGTATCAACCGGAAGGACTCAACCCGCCGCTGGATGAAAGTGCAGGGGCAGGTCAGCTCCACGACGGAGCAAGGGAACCCCATGGAAATGATGAGCCGGTGCAGGCCGTAGCCGGTCGGTCCGGCTTCATAACAAAAATGTGCCTGCGGGTGTTTGGCGGTAATGCGCTTGATCAAGCGACGCATACTGTCGACGGAGGAGTCAACTTCACCGACATAACGCACCTCGCCGCTGCGTCCCTCCGTGGCGACGGCAATCGCATTGCGCGCCTTCGAAACGTCGATCCCAACAAAAATTTCTGTAGACCGCTCCATGGCTCGCTCTCCTGCGCTGAGGCTCGGCTCGGAACACCGAGCAACCCTCGCTCGCACAGCGTAGAGCGAGCTACCTCAGTCGCAGAAGCCGTATCCCTCCGGCGGCGGCCGCCTGGCGGTGAGCTCGGATTTCGGGATAGCTGGGTGACGGCTGGCGCGATGATCGTGTCCACTACTATTACAAGCGGACACTATCGCCGATGTCGCGCAACGATGACGATCCGCCGGCTCTCCGTCGCAAGCGCCGATCATGGGCTCTCGATGAGAAGCGCCGGATCGTCGACGAGAGCCTCGAGGACGGCGCTTCGATCGCCGAGGTCGCACGACGCTACGACCTCAACGTCAACCAGCTCTTCACCTGGCGCCGGCAGTTCGGTCTCGATCTGGCTGCGCCGCAGGGACGCGCGCCGATCCTGCCGGTGACGATCACGCCGGACGCGACGGCGGAGTATTCCGCTCCAGGGTCGACCGGCCAGATGGAGATCGTGCTCGCCGACGGTGATCGGATCATTGTGTGGGCCGATGTCGAGACAGCCGCGCTGTCGCGGGTCGTGAAGGCGCTGCGCCGATGATCCCGTTGCCGGCGGGCTGCCGGGTCTGGATCGCGACCGGCCATACCGACATGCGGCGCGGCATGCGGGGCCTGGCGCTTCAGGTGCAGGAGCAGTTGAAGCGCGACCCTCACGCGGGCGACCTTTACATTTTCCGGGGTCGCCGCGGCGATCTCGCGAAAATCCTCTGGCACGACGGGATCGGGCTGTCGCTTTACGCCAAGCGGCTCGACCGCGGAAAGTTCATCTGGCCCTCGGCGAGCGCGGGCGCGGTGTCGATCTCGGCCGGGCAGATGGCCTATATGCTGGAAGGGATCGACTGGCGAAACCCGCAACTCACCTTCAGGCCGCAAAGCGCGGGGTGAGACGCAAAAAGCTGGGGTCGTCTGCTGTTTGAGGCGCCACAAATCGCGGGTTTTGTGATTCACTTCGCCTCATGGACGCAGCCGCCCTTCTCGACGAAAACGCCGCGCTGAAAGCGCAGCTCGCCGTCGCGCTCGCGAAGGCGTCGGAAGACATGGCGCTGATCGCCGCGCAAAAGCTCCAGATCGCCAAATTGCAGCGCCAGATCTACGGGCAAAAGTCGGAGCGCTCGGCGCGGCTGCTCGATCAGTTGTCGCTCGAACTCGAAGAGCTGGAAGCGAGCGCGACCGAGGACGAACTCGCTGCGGAGCGCGCCGTCGCAAAGACGACCACCGTCGCCGGCTTCGAGCGCAAGCGGCCGGAGCGCAACACTTTTCCTGAGCATCTGCCGCGCGAGCGCGTGGTCGTCGAGGCGCCGACGACCTGCGCCTGCTGCGGTGGTTCGCGCCTGCGCAAGCTCGGCGAGGATGTGACGCGGACGCTGGAGACGACGCCGCGCCAGTGGAAGGTCATCGAGACCGTGCGGGAGAAATTCACCTGCCGGGACTGCGAGAAGATCACCCAGGCGCCGGCGCCGTTCCATGTCGTTGCGCGCGGCTGGGCGGGGCCGAGCCTCTTGGCGATGATCGCCTTCGAGAAGTTTGGCCAGCATCAACCACTGAACCGTCAAGCCGAGCGCTATGCGCTCGAAGGCGCGCCGATCGCCTTGTCGACCATGGCCGACGCCGTCGGCTCCATCTGCGCCGCGCTCGATCCGCTGCGGCGTCTTGTCGAGGCGCATGTCCTCGCAGCCGAGCGGCTGCACGGGGACGACACCACGGTTCCTGTGCTGGCCAAGGGCAAGACCGACACAGGCCGCTGCTGGGTCTATGTGCGCGACGACGCGCCCTTCGGCGGCGCCGGGCCGCCGGCGGCGATGTTCTATTACTCGCGCGATCGGCGCGGCGAACATCCACAGGGCCATCTGGCGAACTGGTCCGGCATCCTGCAAGCCGACGCCTATGACGGCTACGGCAAGCTCTATCTGGCAGGGCGCGCGCCCGGCCCGATCCGCGAGGCCGCGTGCTGGGTCCATGCGAGGCGCCCGTTCTTCGCAATGGCGGACATCGACGAGAATGCGCGGCGCAAGGCTTCGGGCAAGAAGGAGATGCCGCTGTCGCCGATCGCGATCGAGGTCGTTCGTCGGATCGACGCGCTGTTTGCGATCGAGCGGTCGATCAAAGGCAAGAGCGCGGAGGAACGCCTCGTCGTTCGACAGGCGTCGAGCCGCCCGCTCGTCGACGCGCTGGAAAGCTATCTGCGCGAACAACTCGCCAAACTCTCGCGCGGGCACGATCTCGCCAAGGCGATCCATTACATGCTGAAGCGCTGGCCGGCCTTCACGCTGTTCCTCGACGATGGGCGCGTCTGCTTGTCCAACAATGCCGCCGAGCGCGGCCTGCGCGGCATCGCTTTGGGAAGAAAGTCATGGTTGTTCTGCGGATCTGATCGCGGCGGTCAACGCGCCGCGGCGATGTACAGCCTCATCGTCACGGCGAAGATGAACGGCGTCGATCCGCAGACCTGGCTCGCCGACGTCCTCGCCCGCATCGCCGCGCACCCCGCGCATCGGCTCGATGAACTGCTGCCATGGAATTGGCGGAAGGCGCATATGAGCCATGCGCAAGCTGCTTAAGCCGAACGCCGCATTCTCCGAGGCCGAAAAAGCGCGCGTCACCGCCGCCTGCGAGCTGTTGATCAATGACTTCCTGAAGCCTCGCTTCCTGCCTTCGATCCAACCGACCGAGTTCAACTATCCGGTCGATATTCTCGGCAAATGGCACGGCGCCAAATATCGCCTCATCCAACGTTACCGTTCCGGCTTCCCCGACAATCAGGGCGAAGAGTTCGATGCGCCCTTCGCTCGCCTCGATTGGATCAGCCCCGACCGCTTCGACATTCAGTGGCGTCGCCACACCGGCGAGTGGTTCCGAGTCTATCGCGGCCTAAATCTACACAAGGCCATCGAAACTCTAAAATCCGACGGACTCCTGCATCCCGTATAAATTGGCAGATCGACCCGCCAATCATCCCGCACGCAGCGCCTGCGGCCTACGCCGGACGGCTACGCAGAAGCGGACATACGGCCTTACAAACAAATTCCAGATCAGCTAAGCCGCTGCGCCTATTCCAACATCGTTCGGGACATCACCTCTTCATTAGGGGAGGCTCATTTATCGGCCACCCGCCGTCGGTCGCTGATAACTTTGTGCTGTCTGCAATCGATTGATGTTAGCGTGCAGGGTTTGCGTGCAAGCCCACATCACCAAAGCCGTGTCATGATAGAAACAGATATAATCGAATAGACCGATGAAAAATTAGCGTGCAGGGATGAATGAAGCATTCCTGCACGCCAAGAGGGCGCCCGTCTCAATATATAAAATCAGCTGCAGGATTAAGGGTCGACACGCCAGTCAAGGCGATTTCGAAATCCGCTGTACGATTTCCATCCACGTCTCCAGACAGAATTCCCCCCGAGAAGCGAAGCTGGCCGGGTGTTCCACTAAATCCGCTTGCGCCGATATATGTGAAGCTTTGATCTCCCGGCTGAGAGGTGTTTGCGTCGACACGCCATAAGTCAATGCGGTCAACGCCCGAAGTGAAGTCCACTATCACATCACGATTAGGGCCGACAGACATATCGGTTAACCGGGCGAAAACGAACGTGTCTCTCCCAAGCCCGCCTCGGACGATATCTTTGCCGGCGCCGCCTTCTATCACATTTGCCAAATTATCGCCCGTTAGAACGTCATTGAAGGGTGTCCCTACAATATTCTCAATCGCAGTCAATGTGTCGATGCCCGCGCCCTGAGTGTTCTGTGCGCCAGCTATCGAGAGGTTCACAACTACTCTCGCGGTGGCGTGGAGATACGATACTGTGTCTATTCCCGCGCCGCCATTTATCGAATCATTTCCGGGTCCGCCTTCGATCACATTGGGGCCCCCATTACCGATCAGCGTGTCGTTGAACGACGATCCGATGAGGTTTTCGATTGAAGTCAATGTGTCGACCCCGGCTCCAATCGTATTCTGGGCGCCGGCGATTGAGAGATTCACAACGACTCGGGCGTTTGCGTGTTCGTATGACGCGGTGTCGAATCCAGCGCCGCCGTTTATGGAGTCATTACCGGGGCCGCCCTCGATTACGTTAGGGCCGTTATTGCCAATAAGCGTGTCATTGAATCTCGATCCTCTCAGATTTTCGATCTGCAGGAGAGTATCGGTCCCTGCGCCTATTGTATTCTGGGCGCTGGTAAGTGCGAGATTGACGACGACTCTGGAGGAGGCGTTTTCGTATGACGCCGTGTCAGAGCCGGCGGCGCCGTTTATGGAGTCGTTTCCGGGCCCGCCTTCAATGATGTTGGCGCCTGCGTTTCCGACAAGCGTATCGTTAAAAGCGGAACCAACGAGATTCTCAATTTGCAGGAGGGTGTCGACGCCTGCGCCAAGCGTGTTTTGAGGTCCCGCAAGGGCGAGGTTTACAGCCACTCGTGACCTTGCGCGCGTATAGGACGCGGTGTCGGATCCCGGTCCGCCGTCAATCCTGTTTTTCCCCGTCCCGCCTTCAATATTGTCGTCGCCGGCGTTGCCGGAAATTATATCATCCTGCGAAGTTCCGACAATATTGTTGTTACCCGTCGAGCCATTGATATGTATCGTATCGACGCCGCCGACTTCGCCCAATCCCGGATAAACATATGGCCCCCATACTGCGCCATAAGTGATGAGATCAGTTTTGAACACCCAGCCAGAAGCATTGAAGCTGGAGTTGCCCGGCGTCAGATTCACAGTGATGTCCTGATTGCCCCATGCGCCATAGATGGCGAGATTGTTCGACATAAGGCCAGGGCCAAATTGAGAAGATGAAAAAATTGCCTGACCTGGCATTTCCATCAGCATGTAATTGAAGGCGAGCACTTCGAGATTTCGGAGCGTGGCGGTCGAAAAATTGAAATTGTCCGCAGGAAAATCAATGCCGGTCATCGTCTTGGTGACCCAAAGCGTATCGACGCCGGCGTTGCCGTTATATGTGTCCCCCGGTATGAAGCTTCTGCGATTGACGATTATGTTGTCGTCGCCGGGAGTTCCCAGAAGTGTGTCGGGAGCGGCTGTTGCGTAGAGATCAGCGGCGAGTGCTGAATTCGCCGAAATTGCAAGGGCTGTGGCGGAGAGAAAGGTAGAAAACTTCATGAGTTAGATCCTTCTCCAGAGTTTTTCAGCGACGTCGAGCGGTCCAACTTTCAGTCGCTTCTCGATTTGGCGGTTAAAATTTTACGGTCAGGCCTGCGACGATGTTTCGTCCCATTCCGGCGACCGGGCTCGGTATGCTGAAGGGACTAAGACCGGTATTAGTCCAGGCCTTGTAGCCGGTGATGTAGAAGCCGCCCAACGCGGGGTAGTAGAGCGTGTTGGCGATGTTCTCGATTGCGAAATCAAGCCGCAGGTTCGACCACTCGTAACTCGACCGCAAATTGACGAGCGTATATGCCGGCGTGTGAAGTTCGTTGCGCTGGACAGATACATGGTTTTTGGCGCCAACAACGACAAGTTCAACACCGTTCGTCCATCCGCCGAGCTTGTGCTCAATTCCAAGTCGGGTGTTGATGGGCATGATATTGTATAGGCCATCGCCCTTCTTCTGGGCGTCTGCGAGCAGGTAACACAACTGGTCCGCATAGACGGAGCCGATAGTCGGCGGATTGCCCGCGGCAAAGAAATTACAGTTGCGCGGGTCGCCCGTGTCCAGGTTTCGGCCGTAAGTGTAACTGGCGAGCGCTGTGCCGTAGAAGCGACCGAAATCAGGATCTTCGAATATCTTCAGCCTTCCGGAGAAATCCACACCCCATATCAGGGCATTGTGGTTTCTGAATTGAAGCTCTTGAAACACGTAAGGACCGGGAGCCGCCGGCCCCGTGAAAGCGAAGCTGCCAACACGATTGGCGTCGATATAATTTTGAACAAAGCTGTAATAGGGCGCGATACGCGCCTCCCACTCATTCTTCGGGTCGCGCCAGGAGCCAGTAAGCGAAAAAGTATGCGCCACCTCCGGCACGAGATCGAGATTGCCAACGTAACCATTCGCGTCGCCGAACTGGTTGACCATGGCAGCGGTCATGGTGCCGACGCCCCAGGCGTATCGTTCATACAAATTCGGTGATCGCGTCTTGCGCGAATACCCGCCTTCGTACGTTGTATTTTCGTCGGGCTTGTAACGAACTTGCGCTGTCACGTCGAAGTTGACGTCGGTGCGTCGATGGCTGCGGGAGTTGAAAATCTGCGCAGCGACGGCGTCTGGATTCAGCATGATGCCGGGAATCCAGAAATCGCCGATTTTCATGGGCATAAATGCAGGATTTCTTGGATCGTAGGCCGCCGCCTCTCCGGCGTTCGAAAAGACGAGATCATTTCGCACGCCGACGAGCGTTGACCACTGCGGCGTCCATTTCGCTTCCCACTCTGCGAAATGACTGAGCCGGTTACGTATGCCATTCCGGATGTTCCATTGCGTGAATGGCGTCATCATCTTCATGGTCATGTCGAAGATGGTCGGATCAGGGAGCATGAATGTCGTATTGTCGCGCGCTGTCATGATGCCGCCGCCGGGAATTGGCTCCCACCAATCATTCAATCGGAAGCCGTGAAATTCGCTTCCGACGCGGACGAGATGATCTTCATTTACCGGGTGATCGAGCTTGACGGAGTAGCCATAATCGAGACCGTTCGTGGCCATCGGCATGTAGTCGGGCTGCTTGTCGTTGAGAAAGCCCATCGTGTGCGAAACATTGTGCCAATAGGCGCGCGCGTCGACGAAACCCCAGTCTCCTGTTCCCTGATACTTTGCTTCGACCTGATACCCGCGGTTGGCGGTCATATCCATGCGCTGATTGGCGAAGCCCTGGTAGGGAATATTCGTGATGGCGCCCCTGAGCGACAGAAGATGCCCGTCGTTCTGATAGGCGATCGTACCCTGGTGGTTTTCGGAAATGAAATTCGTCGAGAGAACCTTGGCGTCATTGCCGCCAGCGCGATAGTCGGTCGCCCGTGACCACGAGCCGTTGTATAGGAATGCGTAGTGGTCAGTCGCCGTATTGACGATGGCTGAAGCGCCAATGCCGGTGTTGTTCGAACGAAAGAAGCTCGACGTCTCGCCGGTCACGAGAACGTTGTTGTCGGGGCCGAGTCGTAATTTTCCTGCCTCAAAAAGCTCTATGAACGGCTTTCTGGCGTCAGCGGGTTCGGGAGGCGCGGCGGTCGTCGTCGCCGCCGATCGGAAAACAGGCGACCGTGGTTCGACGATGATCGTGCCACCGATCGAATCGCCGCCTTTGCTGACCGGAACAACGCCGGAATACACTTCGACTTTTCCGACGGTGTTAGCGTCGGAATAGGAGAGCGGCGGGTTCATGTGATTGGCGCAGGCTGACGTCACAGCGACGCCGCTGGTCATAATCTTGATTCGATCATCCGCCATGCCATGGATGACGGGCAGTCGTGAAACGCCGCCAGCCTCATACATGCTGACGCCGGGCGTTCGCTCGAGGAGTTTCGTCGTGTCGGGCGACGCGGCGCGTTCGTCCGCGATTTCTGCGCGAGGCACGACCTCCGGTTCTCGCATCGGCTCAGGGGCGGGCGCCGGCTCCGGCGCAGGAGCCGCAACCGGAGCGGCTACAGGCGTCGCAACGCGCCGTTGCGGCGTCGTGGATGTCGCGTGCCTTGGGCGGTTGGCCGCGATGGTGATGTCGGGGAGCGCTTGCTGCGCCAAACCGGGCGTTGCACAGACGAGCGCGATGAGACTGGCGCTGCGAGCGATAGATACGCGGAACATGGTCTTTCCTCCGCCCAACGCGATAAGCAATTAATTCCGGCTCGCCACCATCCTCGAGCGGATTGCGGCGAGCCGGATATCCATCATCGTTTTTTCAGTCGATCAGTAAGTCGTCAGGCCGGGAGTTGCGCCCCAGTTGAAGTGGTAGTTGATTCCCGCGCGGGCGATGACGCCGTCGTATCGCACACGTGTCGTGGGGAAGATCATCTGCGCGTCCGGCACAGCTCTGCCCATATGAGCCGCGACGTTTGAAACGGCGGCCACTGCGCTGCCGTTGAGATTCATGGAGCCGAGATCATAGTAGAAGGCCTCGGCTTTCAGGCTCCAGTTGGGCATGAACATCCACTCGAAACCGCCGCCGGCGTTCCAGCCGACCAGCGTGCTCGAAGTGCGGCCCGAGCCGACCGCGATCTGGGAGTAGGGGGTCGTGATCATGCCGCCGTAACATGCGTCGGTCGGCGTGCCGCACCATGCCGAGGTAGACGTATAATTGCCATTGGCCCAGGCGCCGCCATAGGTCAGACCGCCGGTGCCGAAAACGAGCAAGGTCGGCGTGACCAGATAGCCGACGCGACCGCGCACGGTGCCGAACCAGTCGAGGCCCGCCTGAATCGTGCCGCCGCCGACCGAGTTGCGGGTGCCGTGCGGCATGAGCATCATGCGGCCCATGGAATAGAGATCCTGACCGACGCCGGTGTAGCCGCCCGAGCCACGGATCGCCGAACCCTGCATGTCAGCTTCGACGCCGATGACAATGGTGGGGCTCCATTGATAATTGTAACCGATCTGCCCGCCGCCGATGAAGCCGTTCTGGTTGAGACTGGCGTTGCCGCTGTTGGCGGCCATCAGTCCGCCATAGCCGGCGACGAGGAGCGGAGGCCAGCCGGGCTGATTGAAATAGCTCGTATAATACTGGTCATAGGCGTTGCCGACGGTCGTCGCGTTGGAGCTCAAACCGAAGCCGTAGCCGGCGTTGAGACCGGCATAGAAACCGGACCACATGGGCGGCGCAACATAAACGGGCGGCGGAGCCTTGACGGAGGGAAGGTCGGCGGCGAAGGCCGATCCTGCCGAAACCGCCAGCAGAATGGCGGATAAGGTGGGGGCGAGTTTCATTCTCTTTGCCTCTTTGCTTTCGTGCGGGTGGAGTTGATGACGGAATCGGAAGCCAAGGGCGCTTACGCCAGAGCCGAACAAGGTTCATGGCGGTGAGCAACTATGGCGACAGATCTGAGAGTGACGGTTGAAGTCGCTAATCTGGCGGGAGTCCGCGGGACTCCCGGGCGAGATCGAACTCGCCCGCCTGGATCAGGCGTGAGGCGGCGCGGTTGACGACCAGCTGCTTTCCCAGCCCGACTGGCGCAGTCCCACTCGGCGCGGGACGAAATAAGCGCGCGGCGCCCCGATTTGGGGCGGCGACGGAGCGATTATTTTCGCAAGGACAGCGAGAGGAATGAGCGACGCATCGTCATAATGCGCTGCACAAAACACGCAGCATTGAGAGAGATCATGCTGGTGGCCTGCGTGACCGTTGTGGTCGCCGGCATCGTCACAAATCGCAGTCGTGGAGGCTATTGACGCCGACCGCTCGCTGGCATCTGGCGTCATAGACCCGGACGAGTGGAATCCCGTCGCGCTGAGCACTTGGATAGCGAGCAGACACGCCAAAGCGCACGCGACGAGCGCGTGTTTTAGAAGCGTTCTATTTGCCCAAGAGCGAGTCATGACGGTAAAATAAGTGCAGCACCGCTTAAAATGCAATGTCAACAAAGTTTTTGCCGATGATGTTCCGTTTGTTGTGACCCAAATGACACATGTTTGATTTTTATCATAAAGCGCGATGACGCCGAGCAATCTTGCTGGACGGCCGATTTGGCCGGAGCCGGCCGATGTCTCGTGATCGCGATCGATGTCATGAGATCGTCAGGCGGGGTTCGGTGGGGAACTTCGAAGAGAGGCCGTCGATGATCCTGGCCCGGCGCTTTGGCGGCCCGCATGAACCGGCGCGGCGCGAAGCGGGCGCTGCTCCGAATCCAAGAACCTCCGCGCAGGACGCCTCAACGACGAAGTTTTACGACTGGGTGGATGGAGGCGCACGCGCCGTTGGCAATGTTTGTATCGTCACATTCGGCGCCTGCAGGCTCCTGGAATGCATAACTAATGGCGCCATCAAGAATGTAATTGTTGACTGGATGAAATGAAAATGTTTAGCGGGTTTGGATTCGTGCGGAAGCGATCTTGAAAAAGATCAATATCGTATATTTACTGCGCAATTATGTTAGCAGAGCTGAGCATTACAATAAGTAAAGATGGTTTGCGTGAGGCCGTCGACAAAGTGATACAGGCGGTGTGGGCGAATATTGGGCCGGCGTAATCCGCAAGGTTCAGAAATACTGAACAAGATAAATTACCGATCGTCGGCGTTGACGTTTGCGAGATGCAGAATGTCGCCAGTCGCATATGATGCCGAGGCGTCAGGCCATGCGTGGAAGAGGTGAGATCATGAGATGGGATATGCGTCGCTGGAAAGTCACCTCCATACCGATCGGCGTCGCTGCGCTTGCGCTCGCCTCAACATGCGCAGCAGCTCCTGCGCAGTCGCGCCGGCCAAACATACTTCTCATCCTCACGGATGACGCTGGCATAGATCAGATTCGCACTTTCGGTTACGGCGGCCGCACTGCGCCACCCACTCCGAGTATTGATGCAATCGCCAACTCGGGCCTGCGGTTCAGAAACGCATGGACGATGCCCGCCTGCTCGACGGCCCGCGGCGTGCTGTACACCGGGCGCTATCCCTTCCGCACCAATTTAAACGCCGCGCTCGGCCCCTCCGATCTCGCCAATTCCATGATCTCTCCATGGGAGATGACGCTTCCGAAGCTGATGAAGAAAGGCGGCTATACGAGCGGGCTGTTCGGGAAGTTCCATATCGGGCTTCAGGGCAACAATCCCTTCAAACTTGCCATGCCGGGCGCGCTTGGTTGGGATTACTTTTCGGGATGGCTGGACGAAACCGGCGATCCGTCGTCGATCGATACGACCGCCGGCGGCGTGGGCGCTCAGGACCAATATCCATGGGGCTATGTGCCCGGTTCGAGGGACGGCGGCGCCGATCGCGGCGCCTGCTATGCGGGCGACGGAAGCTGCCAGCTTCTGAGCGCGCCATATGCCTCGAAGAATCCGCCGGGCCGCGTCTGTCGGGACGGCGGCGGCATTTTCACGCCCGGGCGGTCCTGCCAGCCGCAAACGCCGCCGAAAATCAACTTCGGCATATTGAGCGCTCATTATGTTTCTCCGCTCGTGATCAATCGCGGCGTGAGCGTCGAGCAGCCTCTGATCACGGACAAGCGGGCGCGAACCTATCGCAATGTCGAAGCGACCGACGCGGCTATCCGCTGGATCAAGCAGCAGCAGGCTGCCGGTGGGCCATGGATGGCAACGGTCTCGACCGCTACTGTCCACACGCCGATGCAAGCGCCCCCTGTGCCCCGTCTGCCCGCGAATTCGGTCGACACCAACGGGCTCGACCCCGACAACCCCGCAAGCCAGATCATCATCGCCAATCAGATGATCGAGGAAATGGACGCTGATATCGGCCGGCTTCTTGTGGAAACACGACTTGCGCGCAGGAGCCCGAGCGGCTCGCTGATTTACGAGCCCGAAGCAACGGACACGGTGGTCGTCTACGTCAACGACAATGGCTCCCTCGGCTCTCAGGTGCGACTGCCCTTCGACGGAAGCCGCGCGAAAGGCACGCCCTATCAGACCGGCGTGTGGACGCAGCTGGTCGTCGCTGGCCCGCTCGTGAGCCAGCCGGGTCGCGCTGTGACAGCAATGGTCAATATTGCCGATCTGTATCAGCTGTTCGGCGAAATCGCCGGAATAGATGTGCGCAAGGCCGTGCCGCGCACGCTCGATTCCCGGCCCATGCTGCCCTATCTCCGCAACCCCGCCCAGGCGCCCATCCGCACCTCCAATTTCACGCTCGTCGGCCCGAACATACAAGCCAATGGCGCAATGAACGGCCCCTGTCAGTTTGCAAGCAGTTGCTCGCAAATTCCTGTGACCAAGAGCGTCTGCGAGGATAATGGCGGCGTCTGGTTCGGGCAGGGCGCGACCGGGACTTATCCCGTGTCGGGCGGCACGCCGATCCCATCGAACGGCTTTACCTACTGTTGCCAGGTCCAGATCTGGCTGCATGACAACGGTTACACGCCGACCAAGATTAATCCGGAAACGGGCATGGCCATCCGGAATCGCATTGGCTACAAGCTCGTGCGCAACAGCCTGAAGGATTACAGCTCGGCCAGCAATTCATGCGTCGACACGACTACCGACGAGCTCTACGTCGTGAATGAGGCGGAGCCAGTGCCGTTGCTGGACCGGGAAGACAGGTTGATCCCCACGCCCTATACGCCCGTTCAGCAGCGCAACCATGACGCCTTGTCGAAGGAGCTGGACGCCCTGCTCGGATCACAGCCGTCGTGCCCCGGCGACGGCAATATCGATGGCGTCGTGAACCTGCAGGATGTCCATGACTACGGCGTCATGGTGCATCTGTCTCGCGGGAAATCGAGTTGGTACGACTTCAACGAGGACGGGCTGACCAATCCGGCCGATTTGGCGATCATTCAGAAGAATTACGGAAAGGTGTGCCGAAAGTAGAGGCGCGTGTGGAGTTGGCGTTCTGTAATCTTGCTAGCGATCTCGAGCGGTCTGCCTGCAGCGTCAGTAATGTCAGGAAAAATCGAGCCCTGCGGACAGTCCCGGGACTGTCTGCAGGCTCGAAAGAGCGGCTGTATCGATAAGCGCTCATCGCGCTCCGCACGATGTCGATGCCCGAACACTTCGTCGCGTCAGTGTAACGCCCGCAATCGTCGAGGCGATCAATGGAATGATTTGTCGACGAGAAAAATCCAGATCATGACAAGAGGCAACAGGAGGGAGAAGGCGACCTTCGTGATGTGGAGCGACAAAAGGTACGTATTTCGCCTTTTGGAAATTTCCATCAGCAGATCGTTCTCAAATTCGGCGATCGTTTTGGCGCCGATCTCGGCGTCCGGTCCCATCATGTTCAGACAGCGCAGGTCGATCCATGCTGCTGACGCGAATGCAGCCATAAATGCGAAGATCGCGACCTTGATGTAATGGCCATATGGCGTGCCTTCATCGATCAGGCCAAGAGAGAAAGTCAAAGCGGCCAGCATTACGGATATGAATTGCAGTAAGTCGGCGCTTTTCGAGTCGATCACGCTCATGTCGTGCAGAACGCTGTCGATGAGCGTCTTCAGACCTGCGCTCCCTTCGTTTCGTATCGCGTGATATTTCCTCTCGTTTTGGGTATGGTCGTTCGCAGTTGTCAAAATAGGCATCGGCTCCTCTCCCGCGCGCCGCCCCGCATTTTGTGAAGCATCTAGCGGCCGACATTAATGCGCCGCCCGAATATACATAAGGTTCCACTATCGCCGAAGCCGATTTTCAAGCGCCGGAAAGAAGGCGCCGAAAGCTCGATCCTGCCGAGCTTTCCGAAGCCGTGATCGACGGTTGGCGAGCGCGTCTCTCGAATGAAGCCATCACGACAGAACTATCGGCTGAGCGGTTCGCTTCGTTGGAATTCACTCATCATCCTGGGTCAGAATGTGTCGAAGCAAAAAACCGACAGAATAGGAAAATGCGGCGCCAAAGATTCCGAGAAAGGTCGAGTTGACATATTTTGGCTCCAAACCCTCCGAAACGATCTTGAAGATCGAGGCTCCGATAAGCAAAACAAACGGCAATGAAATCAGAATGCCAACCCAATAGAGAATGTTTGCAAGCTGTTTCGTCATAGCCATGTCCCCTGTTCGTCCTGTCCGCTGTCGCCATCGTGGTGACAGGATAGAAAACTCCATGCGCTCATGGAAGCGGTCGGCTTGCCGATTTCACGGAGCGTCGGTGACGCTCTCGGCGCCTTTGCAGCGGCTCTGGAAGTTCATGTCATCAAGGTTTTCACTGCGGTGAGTAAGACAGATGGCGCCGTTCCTCACGTGAACGAGCCAAATGGAGTCGAAATCGCACTGAAGCCATTTACTCGGTAATTCACATTTATATTCCTCGCCCTCGACCGCCAGTGCGTTTCCCGCCAATTCCCTCAGATTTCCAAGCCTGACGAGCTGCTCGTACAACTTCCGTATGTTGTTGCGTTCCCACGCGATGAAGACAGTCTTCGCCTTGCCGTTGACGTCAGGCGCGAAGGCTCTGTCACCGAGTAGATCGTGGGCCAGGGACTCGTTTTGATTGTATCCATACGGCGTCCAGACCGGGAAATTGATCCTGGCGGAAAGAGGAGCGATCGTCGCCAGCGGCCTCACATAATTGAAATATTGTCCCGTCGCCTTGTTGATCATTTTCACCGCGGGATTGGCGGCTATCAACAAATCGGGGCAGCCAAACCGATTCAATAGGGCATCCGGCAGGCGTGACAGCCGGCCGGCCGCCTCGCTGCCAAGATTACCGTCTTCGATCATCACGCCGTCATCCCTGATCGGCTTTTCGGCGTGACGGAACATGACGACAACAAGCGGTCCAATCGTCTTGGGGTCGATCGGAACCGACGCGGGCGTCGGTTCGGTGGCGGTGGTCCACGACAACGGGGGCGGGGAGGGAGTACAGGCGGCTGACGCTGTCGCGGGAACCAAAAATAGCAATGCGACAGTAATGCGCGAAGTCGATTTCATGGCGCGGGTCCGGAGTATGGAATATGCCAATGATTTTAGTCGATTTTGTTGTGGACGCTATGGTCAAGACCGCTTCATTCGCCTCGGTAGCTCTGGTCTCCGGCTGATCGCTCATGCATTGCATCGATCGTTGGGAATTGTCGCGAAACAACGCGCGCATTTGTCATGAAGATTCTCAATCGAAATTTTGCCCCGCATTCATCATGCGAGACGCCTGCGCCACAAAAAAAAGCCGAGCGGTTGCTCGGCTTTGATGATTTATGACGGTAAGCGGAACGCTGAAAAACAGTGTCCTGACCGTTAGCGCTTCGAGAACTGGAAGCTACGGCGGGCTTTGCGCTTGCCGTATTTCTTGCGCTCGACCACGCGCGAGTCGCGGGTGAGGAAGCCTTCCTTCTTGAGCGGGGAGCGCAGCTCCGGCTCGTAGTGCGTCAGCGCCTTGGCGAGGCCGTGGCGCACGGCGCCCGCCTGGCCTGAAAGGCCGCCGCCGGCGACGGAGACGACGAGGTCGTATTGGCCGGTCCGCTTCGCGACGACGAGCGGCTGCTGCAGGATCATGCGCAGCACGGGACGCGCGAAATAGACGGCGACGTCTCGGCCGTTGACGGTGATCTTGCCGGAGCCCGGCTTGACCCACACGCGGGCGACGGCGTTCTTGCGCTTGCCGGTGGCGTAGGCGCGACCCTGCTTGTCGAGTTTCTGCTCGTATTTCGGCGCCTCGGACGCCGCGGCGACGGCCGCCTGGTTGAGGTCGGACAGCGAGGAAAGGGTGGTCTCGGCCATGATCAGGCGCTCCGGGCGTTCTTGGCGTTCAGGGCGGCGACGTTGAGCGCCTGCGGGTTCTGCGCCTCATGCGGATGCTCGGCGCCCTTGTAGACACGCAGATTGCCGAGCTGCTTGCGGCCGAGCGGGCCGCGCGGCAGCATGCGCTGCACGGCCTTTTCGAGCACGCGCTCCGGGAAGCGGCCTTCGAGGATGAACTTGGCCGAACGCTCCTTGATGCCGCCGGGGAAGCCGGTGTGATGGTGATACACCTTCTGGTCGCGCTTGCGGCCCGTCAGCACCACCTTGTCGGCGTTGATGACGATGATGTTGTCGCCGTCGTCCATATGGGGCGTGAAGCTCGCCTTGTGCTTGCCGCGCAGGCGGAGGGCGATGATCGAGGCGAGGCGGCCGACGACGAGCCCGGAGGCGTCGATCAGCACCCACTTCTTTTCGATGTCGGCGGGTTTCGCCGAATAGGTTTTGCCGTACATGGGATGGAAATTCCGTCTGAACGATATGTTCGGATGGCCGCTGGATAGGGGAGTTGTGGCCGGCGGTCAAGGCAAATGTGGCAGTGATCGGCGCGGAAAGCCATAAATCTTCGCAGATTCGTTTATATGGTAATTTGATACCTCATTTTTCGGCGGCGTTTCGCCGGCTTCCGCCGTAGACCGGCCCGGCTCTTGAACCGGGTCGCTTTTCAGCCGCGCTGCGGCTGGACGCCATATCGAGTTTTGTTGCGCCGACTGCGGCGACGGCGAAAGCGAGGACGATCAGCAACGCGGGCGTCGGCAGGGAGGCATTTGCCTCTGGATTGTCGCCAGGGTGGACGTTCATTGGCGTCGTCCCGCCAGCCAGCGACGGCCGCGGTCGGCTCTGCTGCTCCTGCCGTGCGATCCCGGCGATGGAGCCGGAGGGCGACGCCGCGGGCGTTCCGGAGTGGAGACGCAAGCGTGAGACGGGGAGTAGCGCCTTGAGTTTTTCGCGCAATCCGCGCGGGAGCCTGCTCAAGTTCCCGGCGTGGTTCAACCTGGATCCGTCGTAGACATAAACGCCATCCTCTTCGAAGGCGATGTCGCCTTTGCGGAGCGTCGGGTCCGAGCGCAGCATATGCAGGAAAACCGCTTGCGATTGCTCGGGCCTATTGCAGGAGCATCCGCTGGTCGTCATTTCCCGAAATTTGAACGCCGTCGGAATCGAAGCATATGACTGACCCTTGAAATTCCGCGCCGTTTCGATCGTCGCTCCTTCATATATGTCCACTTTGGCCGATGGGCAGGCGTATTCGCAGGACTCCAGTTTCGTCGCCAATTCGGATTTGATGAGGGGAAAGAAATATCCGTCGCACATGCGCACGCAATATCCGCCGCCCGAGGAAGCGCCGGCGACCGCCTCACTGTCCGCTCCAGCGTTACGGTTTCGGTCGAAGTTAGGTCGGGCGGCGTGTTTCGGTGATCGATCGGTAATATGTCGGCGGGGCGCAGAAGGTCTCGCGGTCGGGCGCCATCTTTCACTTCTGTGCATTGCCGCGCCTTCCGAGCGATGCGGCTGCGGCGCAAAGCCGCCAAATAACTCTTCAAAAAAGTCCTGGGCGTGCGAATGTGCGGGCGCGGCCAGCGCGACAGCGGCAATGACTCCCAAACGCGTGGCGACCCTAACGCTACGCATGGCGCCAATCCTCGACAGGGGGCGACAAACGACAAGCTTTCCGTCAACCTGTCGCAACCCGGCCGAATTTCAATAGTCTTGCTGTTGCTTGTCAGTATTGTGCAGGTTTAGTTTGAGCATGCTGAGCCGCCGCCATTCCATCGCGTCAATTGTCTGGCGAGGGGCGAGCGACGCATCCATGGTTCCCTGAAATTCCAGGCGGTCTGGCATGTCCTGACGCGGCAGGCGGGGCCGAGCGCAAAAGACTCGACGCCCGCGGCCCGCTCCCGCCTCCCGAGCGGGAGAGAGAGCGGCGGTTATAGATCGATCATTGATGCAGCGCTTCGCCGTGCAGGGCGATGTCGAGCCCTTCGCGCTCGTCGTCGCTGTTGACGCGCAGGGTCGTGACCATCGAGACGAGCTTCAGTGTGATCCAGGTGCCGATGACGCACCAGACGATCGTGACGCCGACCCCGATCGCCTGCACGACGAGCTGATGGAAGTCGCCTTGGAGCAGACCGGCGACGCCGGGATCGGACTCCGACGCCGTGATCGCGCGCGTCGCAAAGACGCCGGCAAGCAGCGTGCCCATGATACCGCCGACGCCATGCACGCCAAATACGTCGAGCGTATCGTCATAGCGGAGCCGGTGCTTCGCCACGGTGCAGAACCAGTAGCAGACGCCGCCGGCGATAAGCCCGATAACGGCGCCATGCCAGGGCAGGACGTAGCCCGAGGCCGGCGTGATGGTTCCGAGACCTGCGACGGCGCCGGAGACGACGCCGAGCACCGACGGCTTGCCGCGCTCGATCCATTCCAGCGCGCTCCACACCAGCGCGCCGGCGCAGGCGGCAAGATGCGTCGCTACGATGGCGAAGACGGCGCGGGAATTGGCGCCGAGCGCGGAGCCGCCGTTGAAGCCGAACCAGCCGACCCAGAGCAGTCCCGTGCCGACGACCGCCAGCGACAGATCGAAGGGCGAGAGATTCTCCCGCCCGAATCCTACGCGATTGCCCAGCACCAATGCGCAGACGAGGCCCGCGACGCCGGCGTTGATATGCACGACCGTGCCGCCGGCGAAATCGAGCAGGCCCATCTTCTGCAGGAAGCCGCCGCCCCACACCCAATGCGCCGAAGGCACATAGACGATGAAGAGCCATAGCACGCAGAAGATCATGAAGGCGGAAAACTTCATGCGCTCGGCGACCGAACCGCCGACCAGCGCGCAGGTGATGACCGCGAAGGTCATCTGATAGGCCATGAAGAGGATCTCGGGGATGGTCTTGGCGAGCGGGCTCACCGTGTCCATGCCGATCCCGGAGAGCATGACCCGCGCCGTGTCGCCGATATAGGCTCCGTCGCCGGAGAAGGTCAGGCTGTAAGCGACGCCGATCCACAGCAGCGAGACGATCGCCGTCGCGATTAGGCTCTGCGCCATGGTGGCGAGCACGTTCTTCTTGCGCACCATGCCGCTATAAAAAAGCGCGAGGCCGGGCAGCGTCATCATCAGCACGAGCGCCGTGGCGATGATCATGAAGGCCGTGTCGGCGCCGTCGATTTTCGCCGCGTCATCGGCGAGGGCGGGCGTGGCGAGCAGGCACAGCGCACCGAGCGCCGGGAAGAGTTTCATGGCGTGGGCTCTCGATTGATCAGAGTGCGTCGGAATCGGTTTCGCCGGTGCGGATGCGCAGGGCGCGCTCGAGCGGCGTGACGAAGATCTTGCCGTCGCCGATGTGGCCGGTGTGTGCGGCCGTCTTGATCGCCTCGATCGCCCGATCGACAAGCTCGTCGCCGATGGCGATCTCGATCTTCACCTTCGGCAGGAAGGAGACGATGTATTCGGCGCCGCGATAGATCTCGGCGTGGCCCTTCTGGCGCCCATAGCCCTTCACCTCGGTCGCGGTCATGCCATGCACGCCGAGTTCCGTAAGCGCCTCGCGCACTTCATCGAGCTTGAAGGGTTTGATGATGGCCGTGATGATCTTCATGTGGGCGTCGATGCTCTCGATAACGGCAGGATGGCGATTTCGACAGCAATCGCCGTGCCAGATCCGCGCATTTGGCGTACGGAAAGGCTTCGCTCAGGGCGTCATCCCGCGGATGGCCGCGCAACAGGCGCCGATCGCCTAAAAAATCCACAATATGTGCAAAGAATTGGCGTGATCGCGCCGAATGGATGGACGCCCGGTCAGAGGCGGGTGGTTCATGCCCGGTTCAGCCGCAAAGTCGCGTGAATATGTCGAAGCCGCGCCGATTTATGCGCCGGCAGGAGAGTAGGAATGAGGTTCTTTCGGTTTTTGGCGCTCGCATTCGCGGCCGTGCTCGCGCTCGCGGCCGGACAGGCGCACGCGGAGGAGAAGCGGCTCGCGCTCGTAGTCGGCGAGGCCGCTTATCCGTCGAAGCCGCTTTCGACGGCGGCCAATGACGCCGGCCTGGTTGCGCAGACGCTTCAGGCCGCTGGTTTCGACGTCACCGGCGCGCGTGACCTCGAGGAAACAGCGCTGAAACAGGCGTTCCGCGACTTCCTCGACAAGGCCGCCGGAGCTGGCCCCGACGCGGTCGCCTTCATCTACTTCTCGGGTTACGGGCTGCAATTGGAGGGAGAGAACTACCTGGTTCCGATCGACGCGGCGATTACGCGCGACAGCGATATTCCCATGCGCGCGTTGCGCGTTTCCGATTATCTGAAGCCGCTCGCGGCGTCCGGGGCAAAGCTCAGCATCGTCGTGCTGGACGCGGCCCGCCCCAACCCCTTCAAGATGGCGGGCCAGCCGATAGCCGGCGGCCTCGCGCTTTACGAGCCGGGGGCGAGGGCCTTGCTCGCCTTCAACGCCGCGCCGGGCACGGTCGCGCCCGAGGACAAGGGCGATTACGGCGCCTACGCCCACGCGCTCGCCGAAATGATCCGCGACGGCGGCCGGCCGCTGATGGATGTCTTCGACAAGGTGCGTCTGCGCGTCTCCGACGTCACGAAGGGCGCGGAGATCCCCTGGAACTCCTCGAAGATCGAAACGGATTTCGTCTTCTTCCAGCGCGAGGCCGATGCGCCGCCGCTCAAGGACGTCGATGGTCAGGACATGAACAAGCCGCTCAGCGCGCTCGGCCCGGAGGCTGGGTTCTCGGCGGCTGTCCAGCGCGACACGCTGCAAGGCTACCAGGACTATGTCGCGACCTATCCTTCGGCGCCGCAAGCCAGACGCGCGCGGGCCATGGCCGCGACGCGGCGCGAGGCGCTGACCTGGCGGCGCACGCGCGTTGTCGACACGCCCAACGCATACTGGTCCTATCTGCGGCGTTATCCGAAGGGGCCGCATGTGTGGGATGCGCGCCGTCGTCTGGCGGAAATCTCGCAGGCGCCGGAGCCGCCGCCGTCTTTTGAACCGATCGAATATGACTATGCGCCGCCGCCGGTGGAGGAGATCGTCTATGTCGAGAGGCCGGTCGTCTATTTCGACGATCCCGAGTGGGATTTCGCGCCTCCGCCTCCGCCGCCGGTTTACCTGCTGCCGCCGCCGCCGCCGAACTTCGTCGTCCTGCCGCCGCCGGTCATTATCGCGCAACCCTATGTGCTTCCGACGCCGGTCTATGTGCCGGTTCCGGTCTGGCAGCGTCCGCCGCCCTACATCGCCCCGCCGCCGAATGATTTCATCTATCGCAATCTTCACAATGAGGTTTTGGTCGATCCCGGCGCGAACAACGTCGTGGTGAAGAATCCGCAGGGGCATGTGATTTCCACCGGCGCCCTGACCGCCGCCGGCGCCGGCGCGGCCGCCGTGGGGGTGGGGGCGGCGCTGCCGCATTTCATTGCGAAGCGAACTCCGGCGGTTCCACCTGTTCCTGGAGCGGTCGCGCCCGGTGTCGGTCCCGCCGGCGTCGTCGCTCCTGTCGGCGGCGTGACGCGACCGGGAATCCCGGGCGCGCAACAGCCGGTCGGAGCGACGCCGATCGGCGGGCCTCTCGGCAAGCCGGGAGCCCCACTTCCGGGCGGAGCGGCCGTCGCGCCAACGCCCGGAACGCCCGGCGCCCCGCTTCCGGGCGCAATAAAGCCGGGCGCCCCCGCCCCGGGGACGCCGCCGGCCGGGGCGATCATTCCGCCGAAAGGCGAACCCGGGTCCGGGGACCATGCGCTGCCGAAGCCCGCGCCCGACGTGCTAAAGCCGCATGCGCCGATCGGAAAGCCCGCGACGCCGCCCGATGGAACAGCCACGCCCCCCATCGGCGATGCTGGGCCAAAGGATCATGCGGCGCCGAAGCCGGCGCCGGCGGGGGCAAAGCCTCTCGCGCCGCCGCCTTTCGGCAAGCCCGCGACGCCTGCGGGCGGGGCGGGCGCTTCGCCGAACGGCGAAGCTGGGCCGAAGGATCGCGGGCTGACGAAACCCGCGCCGGACGGCGCAAAACCGCTCGCGCCGCCGACCGGCGCGCCCATGGACAAGGCGCCGCCCGCGCTCGGTCGGCCCGGCCGCGGCGGACGAGGCGTTCCGGCGCCGGACATGGGCGGGGCGCCCGATGTCGCGCCGAAGCCGCCAGCCGGGCCGAAGGTCGCGCCGAGGCCGAACAGGGGCGCTCCCGTCGAACGCCCGAACGGGCCTCGGGGAATGGACGGCGGATCTGTCGGGGCCCCGCAAAGGTCGATGCAGCGCATGCGCGAGCCTGTCGACAGGCTGGCGCCGCCGCGTGAAGCGCCGCTTATGCAGCCGCGCATGCGGGAGGCGCCGCCGCCCATGCAGCCCCGCATGCGAGAAACCCCGCCGCAGATGCGTGCGCCGGCCCCGATTGATCGGGGTCCACCCGCGGGCATGATGCGTCCGCCGCCGCCTGCGGTCGCGCCGATGATGCGTCCGCCGCCGCCCCAGCCCGGACCGGGTGGAGGCGGGGCGGGACCGCGCGGCATGGGCGGGCCCGGAGGCCCCCCGGGGTTTCGCTGATCCGAGAGTCCTGAACTCCGCGGCCTATTGCGCCGCGGAGGCTTCCGTCTGACGCGCCGACGCGCGGCGTTGCGACTGGCCGCCGGTCTGAATGTCGCGCCAGGTGTTGGATTGCGAAATCATCTGACGAATCGAGGCGACGTTCTGCGCCGCGTCGATCGGCGAGAGATCGCGCCGCGACCATTCCTCCGCCTGATCGAACTTGCCTTGCAACGCCAGCACCAGCGCCAGATTCTGTCGCACGCGCATGTCCGCTCCCGGCTGGGCGGCGGCGGCGCGCAGGACTTCCTCGGCGCGCGGCAGGTTACGCGCAAGCGCGTAGGACAGGCCAAGATTGGAGAGGACAGACGGCTCATTGGGCCGTATCTTCAGCGCGGTTTCGTAGTAGCCCCGGGCGCCTTCATGGTCGCCGAGCTGGTCTGCGATGGAGCCCTGCGTCGAGAGGACCGACCAGTCGGGCCGCTCCGGCGTGTGCGCCTTCTGCAGAACATCCGCCGCCTGCTTGAGCTGGCCGGCGTCGGCAAGCGCCTTGCCATAGGCGCCGAGCACCTTCATGTCCTCCGGATTCTGGATGGCGAGGCCCTGAAGCACCGCGACCGCCTGCGCGTTCTGGTCCAGCGCATGCAGCGCCCGCGCATAGGTCATCGCGGTCGCCTTGTCCTTGGGGTTGGCGTCGTAGCGACGGCCCCATTCCTCGGCGAACTGACGGAGCGCGCCCTCGTCTTTCGGCAGGGCGGGGGTGGAGGACCGGCCAATCGAGCCCGTGACGTCGTTGAGCGTTTTCGAGCAGCCGGAGAGGCCGACGAGCGCCGCCAGGGCGACGGCGCAGAGATTGATCGATTGCCGGGAGGTGAGTCGCGCCTTTATCACGGCGAATCTTTTCCGTTTGTGTGAATGGACTGCTAGACGAGCAATAAAGCGTTAACCCTAATGCAAGCTTAACGTGAGCAGTTAGGCTTGAACGGATAGAAGATGACAATGAAGCTGGAAGACTGGTCACCCGACGCCATCGCCGTTGATTTCGTGGACAAAAAGAGCTGGCCGCAACTCCTCGAAAAACTGCCGCCTGCGGTCGCAGCCTACTCTGCGGCAAGCGGCTTCGAGGCGAAGCCCGGAAGCCTGCTCGTCGCGCCGATGGGCGAGGGCGTTGCGCCGCGCGTGTTCTTCGGCGTCGAGGAGAAGGACGCGAAGAAACGGGATCCTTTTCTCCCCGGAAAGCTCGCGACCCTTCTGCCGCGCGGGCTCTACCGGCTGGGGGAGGGCGTCGCCGACCCGCAGGGCGCGGCGCTGGCTTTCCTGCTCGCGAGCTATTCCTTCTCGCGCTATGTCGCGCCCAAGAGCGAGAAGCCGCGCCTCTGCGCGCCGGAGGGAATTGACCGCGCCCGCGTCGAACGCATCGCGCAGGCCGTCGCCTTTGGCCGCGATCTGGTCAATACGCCGGCGAACGACATGGGACCGGAAGCGCTGGCCGAGGCGGCGCTGGGCCTTGCGGCGAAGCACGGCGCGCAAAGCCGGGTGATTGTCGGCGACGCGCTGCTGGCCGAAAATTTCCCACTGATCCACGCCGTCGGCCGCGCGGCCGCCCAGGCGCCGCGCCTCGTCGAATTTACCCATGGGCCGGAGGACGGTTTGAAGGTGACGCTCGTCGGCAAGGGCGTTTGCTTCGACAGCGGCGGACTCGACATCAAGCCATCGAGCGCGATGCTGCTGATGAAGAAGGACATGGGCGGCGCCGCGACGACGCTGGCGCTGGCGTCGATGCTGATGGAGGGCGGCGCTCCGGTGCGGCTTCGCGTGCTGTTGCCGATCGTCGAGAATTCGATTTCCGCGAACGCCTTCCGGACCAGCGACGTCTATCGCAGCCGCAAGGGGTTGACGGTCGAAATCGGAAACACCGACGCGGAAGGAAGGCTGATCCTCGCGGATGCGCTGGCCTACGCCTGCGAGGAGGACGCTCCCGACCTGCTCTTCGACTTCGCGACGCTGACCGGCGCCGCGCGCGTGGCGCTCGGACCGGAGTTGCCGCCTTTCTACACGGGCGACGATGCGCTCGCTTCGGAGATAGCGGCGCATGGCTTTCGCGTGAACGATCCCGTGTGGCGTCTGCCGCTCTGGGATAATTACGACAGCGGGCTAGATGGCAAGATCTCCGATCTTGTCAGCGTGACGAGCGGCGGCTTCTCGGGCTCCATCGTCGCTGCGCTGTTCCTGCGCCGTTTCGTGACCGATCCCGCGCGCTGGGCGCATTTCGACGTCTACTGCTGGAATCCCTCGACAAAGCCGGGGCGACCCGAAGGCGGCGAAGTGCAGGCGGCGCGGCTGATTTACGAATTGATCGAAGCGCGTGCGGGACAGGGAAAGGCGACACGATGAGCGAGACATTCGACCGCCGGCTGACGCCCGCGCGCAGCGACCTCGCGGCGGCCCATCTCAAGGGGCGCGTCGACGCGGATCGCTACGTCGAGGGCGTCGTGATGGAAGTGAAGGATTGCGTCGTCGATATGCGGCGCGAGCCACGCCCCGACGCGTCCATCGACACGCAGGTTCTCTTCGGCGAACGCGTGACGGTTTATGACGAACTGGAGGGCTGGGCCTGGGCCCAGCTTTCGCGCGACGGCTATGTCGGCTGGATCGCCGCGAATACTCTATGGAGCGAAGTCAGCACGCCCACGCATCGCGTCTGCGTGCCACGCACCTTCGTTTATCCGCGCGCGAGCATAAAGCTGCCGCCGCTGATGGCGTTGCCGCTCGGCGCCGAGATCGCGATTCTCAAGGAGCATGAGTCTTTTTACGTCACCCGTGACCTTGGCTTTATCTGGCGCTCGCATCTGGCGCCGCTCGACGCGCCCGCAAATGATTTTGTCGCGGTTGCGGAGACGTTGATCGGCGCGCCCTATCTCTGGGGCGGCAAGTCGTCGCTTGGCATAGACTGTTCAGGGCTGGTGCAGGTTGCGTTGCTCGCCACTGGCGTCGAGGCGCCGCGCGACAGCGACATGCAGGAAGCGCAACTCGGCTCGCTGCTCGGCCCCGGCGCCGAACTGCGCCGCGGCGATCTCGTTTTCTGGAAGGGTCACGTCGGCGTCATGCGCGATGCGACGACGCTGCTGCACGCCAATGGCGCGCATATGCTGGTGTCGAGCGAACCGCTGGAGCTCGTGCGCGAACGCAATGTGAAGGCTGGGGCCGGAGAGGTGACGAGCATGCGGAGGCTCGCGCTTTGAACCAGGCGACGATGACGAAATTCATCTATTTCGAAGATCTGTCCGTCGGACAACGCTTTCACTCCGCATCCGTGGAGATGACCGCGGAAGAAATCATCCGCTTCGCGCGCGACAATGATCCTCAGTTCTTCCATGTCGACGAAGAAGCGGCGAGGGACAGCGTGTTCGGGGAACTCGTCGCCAGCGGCTGGCAGACCGCAGCGCTCACTGTGCGTCTGATACTCGAGTCGGCAGAAGCGCCTTTTGCTGGCGGCGTTGTCGGCGCCGACGTGCATGTGTCGTGGAAACAGCCGGTGCGGCCGGGCGATCGCCTGCGGATCGAAAGCGAAATCACGAAGATGGTTGCGCCGCGGTCCCGGCCCGATCGCGGTTTCGTCACTTTCCTGACGACGACATTCAATCAGGACGACGCGCCGGTGCAAACGATGCAGTCGACAATCGTCGTGTTTCGCGATCCCGCGCGCGGCGGCTGATCGCGCCGGCGTCAGCGCCCCTTCACGAAAGCGCGCAAGAGGCGCTTGGTGGCGACGACGCCCGCCACCGCCGGGCCGCGCGTGAGATCGGACGTCGGATTGCCGTTCGAGAATCCGGCGCCGAAATCGGTGACGACTGCGACGCCGGCGAATGGAATGCCGAAGCGACGGGCAAGAATGGCCTCGGGCACGAGCGTCCACCCGAAGAGATCGGCGCCGAGCTGGCGCGCAACCTTGGTTTCGGCGGGCGTCTCGAAACTCGGGCCCGAAAACCACATGAAGACGCCTTCATGCACGGCGACGCCGGCGGTCGCCGCGGAGGTCTTGACCCGGCGAAGCAGCCGCTTGTCGTAGGCCTCGTTCATGTTGATCATCGCCTTGCCGTCGGCGGCGGCGCCGATGAGCGGATTGAGGCCGGTGAAATTGATATGGTCGGTGATTGCGACCACACTGCTGGGAACGAGATCGGCCTGGACGGACAAGGCCAGCGCCGTGGATAGAAGGCTGCGCACGCCGAGAAGCGAGAGCGTTTCGATCGGCGTCGACATCAGGCTCGGATCGCCCGTCTCGTAGAAGGTTGATCGGCCCTTCAGCACCATCGTCGGCGCGCCGTCGATCGTGCAGACGAGGAGTTCCCCGTCGTCCACGCCCGGCGCCTGCGGGAAACCGGGGAGTTCCGCATAGGGAATCGCGACAACGCGCTCGGCAAGGTCGGCGAGACCGAAGAACGTGCGCCCCAGGATAACGGCGTTTTCTATTGGCCCCAGGTCGCTGCGGGCTCTGATGATGTCAGCCGCTTCCTGGGCGGAATTGCTCATTTATACCCTCTGCGCGCTCTGGCGAATCAACCTGCCGTTGAGCTTGAACTTCGCAGGAAGGGCGCGGTCAGGCAAGATTACCAGAACACTAATTTTTATTGTTACTTACGGAATTGTCATCGAGCGCCTCGGCCTGATTACGGAACGCCGCCGCAAACAATGCGCGCGTGTATTCCTTCTGGGGCTGCGCAAACACCTGCGCCGCCGGACCCTCCTCGACAACCTTTCCATGCCGCATGACGATGAGATGGGCGGCGAGCGCTTTCACAACACGCAGGTCGTGGCTGATGAAAAGATAGGCGAGCGAACGTCGTCGTTGCAGGTCGCGCAGCAGGTCGATTATCTGCGCCTGAACGGACATGTCGAGCGCCGACGTCGGCTCGTCGAGCACGACGAATTTCGGCTCCAGCACCATCGCACGCGCGATGGCGATGCGTTGTCGCTGGCCGCCCGAAAATTCGTGAGGATAGCGATCCATCGTCGCGGGATCGAGGCCGGTCTCCTTGAGCGCGCGCGCGACGATCTCGCGTCTCTGGTCGAGCGTGAGTTCGGGCCGCTGGACGGTGAGACCCTCGGCGACGATCTCCGCCACCGACATGCGCGGCGACAGCGAACCGTAAGGATCCTGAAACACGATCTGCATGTCGCGCCGGAGGGGGCGCATTTCGGCGACGCTGTCGCCATCGATGCGCTGGCCGAGAAACACGATCGGCCCTTCCGAGCGAATGAGCCGCAGCAGTGCGAGCGCGAGAGTCGTCTTGCCCGAGCCGGACTCGCCGACGACGCCGACCGTCGCGCCTTCGCGCACCGCCACAGTCACGCCGTCGACCGCCTTCACGTGATCGACGGTGCGCCGCATGAAGCCGCGCTTGATCGGGAACCAGACGCGAAGGTTGTCGGCGGAGACGACAACTGGCGCCTGCGCGTTTTCGATGATCGGATCGCCTTTCGGCTCGGCCGTCAGCAGCGCCTGCGTATAGGGATGGCTCGGAGCGGAGAAGACCGTCGCGACGTCGCCTTGCTCGACGATGCGGCCCTTCTGCATGACGCAGACCGTGTCGGCGAAGCGCCGCACGAGCCCAAGATCATGGGTGATGAACAGCATCGCCATGCCATAAGTCTGCTGAAGACGCTCGAGCAGGGCGAGGATCTGCGCCTGCACGGTGACGTCGAGCGCTGTCGTCGGCTCGTCGGCAATGAGAAGATCCGGCTTGTTGGCGAGCGCCATGGCGATCATCACGCGCTGACGCTGGCCGCCGGAAAGCTGATGCGGATAGGCTCCGAGCCGCGCTTCCGGATTGGGGATGCCGACTTCCATCAGCAGTTCGATGACGCGCGCGCGCATGGCGTCGCGACCGCGCATGCCGTGAAGCTCGAGGATCTCGGCAATCTGCTGCTCGATCGTGTGCAGCGGATTGAGGGAAGTCATCGGCTCCTGAAAGACCATGGTGATGCGCGCGCCGCGAATGGCCCGCAGGCGGGCATCGGGGATCGTCAGCATGTTCTCGCCGTCGAAAAATGCTTCCCCCGCAGGGATCGCGCCCGGCGGCAGCAATCGCACGATCGACAGCGCGCTGATCGATTTGCCGGAGCCGGACTCGCCCACGAGCGCCAGCGTCTTGCCGCGCTCGAGCGAGAAAGAGACATTGTCGACGGCGATCGTCTCGCGACTTCCGTGCAGGAAGGAGACGGAAAGATTGCGGACATCGAGGAGAGGGGTGGTCTTTGCGTCCATTACCTGAACGTCTTTCTCGGATCGAAGGCGTCGCGCACGGCTTCGCCGATGAAGACGAGCAGCGACAGCATCAGCGCGATGATGGCGAAGCCGGTGAGGCCGAGCCACGGCGCCTGGAGATTGGATTTGCCCTGCAACAGCAACTCGCCGAGCGACGGCGACCCCGGCGGCAGGCCGAACCCCAGGAAGTCGAGCGCGGTGAGCGTCGTGATCGACGAATTGAGGATGAAGGGCAGGAAGGTCAGCGTCGCCACCGTGGCGTTGGGCAGCAGATGCCGCCAGATGATGCGGAAATTGGACAGCCCCAGCGCCCGCGCGGCGTTCACATATTCGAAATTGCGGGCGCGCAGGAATTCTGCTCGCACGACATGCACGAGCGACACCCAGGAGAAAAGCAGCAATATGCCGAGCAGCACGAAAAAGCCCGGCGTGAGGAACGACGAGATGATGATAAGCAGATAAAGCTGCGGCAGCGACGACCACACTTCGATGAAGCGCTGGAAGACGAGATCCACGCGCCCGCCGAAATAGCCCTGTATGGCCCCGGCGGCGACGCCGACGATGGAGGAGATCGTCGCAAGGATCAGGCCGAAGAGCACCGAGATACGGAAGCCGTAAAGGAGCCGCGCGACGACGTCGCGACCCTGATCGTCGGTGCCGAGCCAGTTGTATTCGAGCGCCGCGCAACCACGGTTCGGCTCGCCGGGCCGCAGTCCCTTGGCGGCGGCGATTTCGCATTGCTTCTGCGTCAGCATCCACGTCGGGGGCGACGGCGCCGGGGTCGGCAGTTCGAGGTTATGCGTGTCGTAAGAATAGCGGATCGGCGGCCAGAGCATCCAGCCGTGGGCCTTGATCTCATTGGCGATGACGGGATCGCGATAATCGGTGCGCGCGAGGAAGCCGCCGAATTTCTCTTCCGGATAGGTGACGAAGGCCGGAAAGAGCAACTCGCCCTTGTACCAAGCGAGGACGGGCCGGTCGTTGGCGAGGAAATTCGACGCCATCGACATGAGGAACATCGTCATGAAGATCCAGAAGGACCAGTAGCCGCGCCGGTTTGCCTTGAAATTATCGAGCCGGCGGCGGTCGAGCGGCGTCAGTCGAAGCCAGCCGCTGCGGGCGATGGGCGGGGCGAGGCGCATGTCAGTGGCGACGCTCATCTGTCAGACCTCCCGCGTCTCGAAATCGATGCGCGGATCGATCCAGGTGTAGGTGAGATCGGAGATGAGATTCACGACGAGGCCCAGCAGCGCGAAGATATAGAGGTTGGCGAAAACCACCGGATAGTCGCGGTTCACGATGCTTTCGAAAGAAAGATAGCCGAGGCCGTCGAGCGAGAAGATCGTCTCGATCAACACCGAGCCGGTGAGGAATGCATGCACGAAGGCGCCGGGGAAGCCCGCGATGACGATCAGCATGGCGTTGCGAAAGACGTGGCCGTAGAGCACACGGTTTTCGGTCAGCCCTTTCATCCGCGCCGTCTGCACATATTGCTTGCGGATCTCGTCGAGGAAGGAGTTTTTCGTCAAGAAGGTCTGCGTCGCGAAGGCGCCGAGCGTCATGGCGCTGACGGGCAGTGCGATGTGCCAGAGATAGTCGCCGATCTTCCCGATCAGAGACAGCTGGTCGAAATTGTCGGAGGTCAGCCCACGCAGCGGGAAAATCTGCCAGAAGGAGCCGCCCGCGAAAAGCACGATCAGCAGCATCGCAAACAGGAAGCTTGGGATGGCGTAGCCGACGATGATGAGATTCGACGTCCACATGTCGAATTTCGTGCCATCGCGCACCGCCTTTGCGATGCCGAGCGGAATGGAGATCGAATAGGAGAGCAGCGTCATCCACAGGCCGAGCGACATGGAGACAGGAAGCTTCTCCCCGATCAATTTGATCACCTTTTCGTCGCGGAAATAGCTGCGGCCGAAATCGAACATCGCGTAATTCTTCACCATCAGCAGGAAACGCTCCCAGGCCGGCTTGTCGAAACCGAACTGCTTTTCCAGTTCCGCGATGAATTTGGGGTCGAGCCCCTGCGCCCCGCGATATTTGGAGGCGGTTTCCGCCATCATCGGTCCAGCCTGGCTTGCGGCGCCCTGGCCCACGTCGCCGCCGCCGCCCGAGAAGCGGCCGGTGGCGCCGACGTCGAATCCCTGAAGTTGCGCGATGATGCGCTCGACAGGGCCGCCCGGCGCGAACTGCACGATAGCGAAGGAGATGAGCATGATGCCGAGGATCGTCGGGATCATCAGCAGCACGCGGCGTGCGATATAGGCGCCCATCAATCAGCGTCCCGTGAAGTTGATCTTGCGGGCTTTCTCTTCGTCCCACCACCATGTCCAGAGCACGCCGGTGTCGAATTTCGGCGGTCGCTCGGGCTGGCCGAAGAGATCCCAATAGGCGAAGCGATGCACCGGATTGTACCAATGCGGAATCCAGTAGCGCTGCGAACGTAGCGCCCGATCGAGCGCCCGGCAGCAGGTGACGAGCTCCTCGCGCGTTCCCGCCTGCAACGCTTTGTCCACCAGCGCATCGACTGCGGGATGGGAGACGCCGGCGAGATTGCGCGTCCCGTTCACATTGGCGGTCTTGGAGCTGAAATAGGCGTTGAGCTCCTCGCCCGGATTCCATCCCATCATCATGACGTCATGGACGATGTCGAAGTCGAAGTCCTCGAGCCGTTTCTTGTATTGGGCGGCGTCGACGATTCGGATGCGGGCGGTGACGCCGAGCAGCTTCAAATTCTTGACGAAGGGCTGCGTATGGCGCTCGAAGACGTTGGAATTGTCGAGAAACTCGAATTCCAGCGGCGTTCCGTCAGGAAGCAGCAGCACGCCGTCCTTGCGCGTGCAGCCGGCGGCGACGAACAGATCATTCGCCTTTTTCAGCAGGGCGCGATCCTGCCCGGAGCCGTCGGACACGGGCGAGACGAAGGGCTCGCCGAAAACCTCCGCCGGAAGCTGGTCGCGATAGGGCTCCAGCAGCGCTTTCTCTTCTTCGCTCGGCAATCCCTTCGCCGCCAGCTCTGAATTCTCGAAATAGGACGATATGCGCTTGTAGGCGTCATACATCAGGTTGCGGCTCGTCCATTCGTAGTCGAAAGCGTAGCCGATCGCCTCGCGCACGCGCGGGTCCCTGAAGACCTTGCGTCGCGTGTTGAACATCCATCCCTGAATGTTGGGAATGTTGTTGTTGGGCACGGTCGTGCGTTTGACGCGCCCGTCCTTGAAGGCGGGGAAGTCGTAGCCGGTGGCCCAGACGCGGGCGATATTTTCCTCGCGCTCGGTGAACGCCCCGGCCTTGAACGCCTCGAAAGCAACCTGGCTGTCGCCGAAATATTCGAAGCGGACGACGTCGAAATTGCCTTGGCCGATTACGATCGGCAGGTCCTTCGCCCAATAATCCTTGTTGCGGTGATAGGCGATGAAGCGGCCCTGTTCGAAATCGCCGACCTTGTAGGGTCCGGAGCCGAGCGGCGGCTCCAGCGTCGTCGCCTCGAAGTCGCGGTCCTTGTAATAGGCGCGCGAAAAGATGGGCTGGTTGGCGACATTGAGCGGCAGGTCGCGCGTGCGGCCCGGCGCGAATTTCACGACGAGAATGTCGTCCGCCTCGGCCTCTGCGCTCGTCACGTCGCGCAGCATCTGGCTGATGACCGGGTGGCCCTTGCTTTTAAGGATGTTGAGCGAGAAGGCGGCGTCATGCGCCGTGAGCGGCGAGCCGTCGTGGAAGCGCGCTTCCTTGCGCAGCAGGAAAGTGTAGGTGAGCTTGTCGGCCGAGATGCGAACCTTTTTCGCCACCAGCCCGTAATAGGCGTCGCGCTCGTCCAGGCTCTGGTTCATCAGCGTGTCGAAGACGAGCGACATGCCGGTCGCGGGATTTCCGCGCAGCACATAGGCGTTGAATGTGTCGTAGGTCGGGCTGGCCGGCGAAAGCGCGAGCGTGCCGCCCTTCGGCGCATTGGGGTTCACATAGCCAAAGTGCTTGAAGTCGGCGGGCTCTGCCAGATCGCCGAATGTCGAAAGTCCGTGGCTTTCAATTTCTCCGGGCGCCGCGATTTTCTCTACTTTTGCTCCGGCGTTTCCCGGCGGCTTGGCGATCGGTCTGGCGAAGGCGCCCGGCGTCAGCGCCGTCGCGGCGCCGAATGCGCCGGCGCGGATAAGGCGGCGGCGGGTCAGAGGGTAGGCGAAAGGAAAATCAGCCAAAATCGACCTCGGGCAGGGAAGGGGGGACGGCGCGACGCGCGGTCGATGATTCTGCCTGATTATGTAGCTTTTTCGCGGCGCCGCTAGTGGCTATCGTCCGCTCACGCCGCGTGCGCCATCTCGTCGCCGAGATTGGTCATCTGCCGCGACTGCTCCGGGTCGTAAAGGCGCAGGCGGGCCGCATCGGCCTTGTTGTAGAAGGCCGTTGCCTCGCGCAGATCGAGCCGGTCGAGCGCGAGATTTGCGTCGGCGGAGCTGGTCTTGTCCCACTCCACCAGAAAGACGGTGTGGTCCGCCTGCGCCGCGAGGAAGCGGGCGTGCGGGGCTTCGAGCGCCGGCGGCCCGTCGATGATCACGACGTCGAACCATTTGCGCGCCAGCTTGAGCGTCGCGCGCAGCGTCATGCCGCTCATCAGCCCGCCGATGGAGGTCTGCGGGTCGATCGTCCGGCCGCCGTAAGGCAGCAAAGTGTAGCCATCGGCAGGCTGCTCGATCAGCGCCCGGTTGAGGTCCTCGCCCGTGTCGAGAACGTCGAGCAGGCCGTAGCGCGGCCGTTTGACGTTCGGGGGGCGATCCGCCTCGATCAGCAGAACGCGGTCGCCGCCTTGCGCGAGAAAGGCCGCCATGTTCACGGCCACAGTCGAGCGGCCTTCGCCGCGCCGCGCCGAGGCGATCATGATGACGACGCCGTTCTCGCCGCCGGCGACAGGGCCGAGTTCGGCGCAGAGATCCGCAATCCAGGGGGTGATGTCGAGGACGAAGCCTTTTTCTTCATCCTTGGCCGGCGGCAGCAGTGGCGCGCAGCCGAGCACCTCGACGCCGCCGAGGCGCTTGGCCTGCGAGGCTGTCTTGAGGGTGTTGTGGCGCCATTCCCGGATGAAGGCGTAGAGCAGGCCCGTCACGAGCCCGATTCCTGCCGCGCCGCCGAAGATAACCATCATCGGCGGGGTGGTCTTGGTCGGCGGCAGCGCCGGAGAGACGATGCGGATGTCGCTCGGCTCGAGCCCCTTCACCTGCGCCAGCTGGCGTTGGCGGTTGAGGAGCTCCTCATACACTGCGCGTTCGGCCTTCGCTTCGCGGTCCAGCTCGGAGAGCTTGACGAGTTCAGGGCCGAGTTGCCCGCTTTCCGCCTGTGCGCTCCTGAGCTGGCTGGAAAGCGTCGCTTCGCGCTGCTCCGCCTCCAGATATTCAGTTCGCGCGGAGGCCATCATCCGGCCGATCTCGGCGCCGATCTGCCGGCGCACGTCGCCGATCTGCGCCTGAAGGCTCGCGACTTCGGGATGGCGCGGCCCGAGCACCGTAGCCTGATCGGCGGCCTGCCGCGACAGCCGCGCGTATTCGGAGCGCAAGGCGCTGAGCACCGTAGACTGCACCGTCTGAGGCAGATTGTCGCCTGCGCTCGCGCCGGCCTTTCGCAGCAGTTCATAGCGTGCGCGGGCTTCGGCCGTGCGCGCGCCGGCCAGCACCAGTTGCTGGTTCAATTCGTAGATGCGGCGTTCGAGCAGCGTGCTGCCCTGTCCGGCGTCCGTGATCTTCAGTTTCGCCTTGAGGTCGGCGGCGGCCTCTTCCGCGCGATTGGCGCGGTCCCGCAACTGCGACAGCCGCCCCTCGATCTCCTTCGCGGTCATTTCGCTTGCGCCGATGCGGAGCCTGGCTTGATCGTCGACGATGACCTGGGCGGCGGCGTTGGCGACCTTCGCGCTCTTTTCGGGCGAGGGCGAGCTGACTGTCACGTCGATGACATAAGTCGTGCCGCGGCGGCTGACGATGAGTTTCGAGGCCAGCTTTTCGATCGTCGACTGGCGCAGCGCCTCCTCGGTCGTTCCCTTGCCGGCGAAATAGCTGTCATGGGTGAGTTCGAGCTTGTCGACGACTGCGCCCATGAAGCCGTCGGACTTCGCGATCTGGACAATGCTCTCGATCGCGTTGAAATCCTGACCGATATTGGCGAGAACGCCCGAATTCTGAGTGATTTTCGCGGCGCGCGGGTCGACCATGATCACGGCGGTGGCCGAATATTGCCGCAGGAAATAGCCGAGCGCCAGCAGTGGCGCGGTGACGGCAAGCGCAACGAGCGCGATGCGCAGCGGATTGCGCCGAAGGAAGAGCAGCACGCCGGCAATCACCGCTCCGGGCGTCGGCGGATCGTCCTGTGCTTGTGTGGACGCTTGCGGAATGGTGCGGGCGAAGGGTCGCAAGGACGGACTCATGTCTTTGTCAACGCGAAACCCGGGACGGCGTTTGCGCGCCCGCATCATAAAATAGAGAAACTGTTAACCTTAAGTTACAGTTATCGCCTGTCCCCGGCGCCCGCGCCCATAAGCGCGTCGAGAAAGAGCTGTTTCCAGCGATGCGAGGCCGTGTCGAACAGCGCGAAATCATGGTCGAACTGCCAATAGGCCCAGCCCCAGCCGTGATTCTGCGCAGTCTGCGCGACATGCGCCATCCAGGCCGCGCGCGAGAGCGGCGGGGCGCTGTCATAGACGCCGAACTCCCCGAGATAGATCGGCCGTTTTTGCGCGGCCGCCGAGCGCGCCACGACCTCGAAATCCTCATCGACCTTGCGTCGCGATTCTTCCGCGCCCCAGGCGACGTCGCGCAATGAAGCGAGCTCGCTCGACCAGGGCGCGCCCTGATGGGTGAAGCGCATCGGCTCGTAATAATGAACGGTGACGATCAGATTGCGGTCCTGAGGAGGGATATCGAGCTTCTCGATGTCGTGGACGTCTCCCGCGTTCAGGGCGGCCACGATGACCGCTCGGTCCGGGTCGGCCGCGCGGATTTCGGCGAGCGCGGCGGCGAGCGCGTCATTCCATTCGGCGGCGCTCATATGGCCGCCGGGTTCGTTGAGGATTTCATAAACCACGCGCGGGCGCGCGCCGGCGTAGCGCTTCGCAATCTGCCGCCAGAAGGCGACAATCTTCTCCTTGCAGGCCGGAGGCGTCTGCTGGCACAGGGCGTTGTCGTGCTGGTCCAGCACGGCGGTCAGGCCCGCCGCGGTCGCGGCGTCGAGCACGCGGTCGAGGCGGGCGAGAACTTCCCCGTCCAGCCGATTCTTCGGGTCCATGAAGTGGAGCCCGAAGAAATTGATCCGCACATGATCAAATCCGGCGGCGCGGATCAGCCTGAAGTCGTCCATGCGGAAGGGCGCGTCTGTTTCGCCTTTCCATACGCCGTCATAACCCAGCACATTGACGCCGCGCCGGATCGCGAGCGAAGCGGGGGAGGGCGCCGGCTGCGCGGAGGCGGCGCAATGCAGGGAAAGCAGCGCGGCCAAGACCTTCAGGAACATTGCGGCGCGACGCGTCATCTTGCAGCGCCCATGCGTGTGCGTCCACGCGACCGGCGCGGCGCGGGCTCTTCGAAGCGAAGGCTTTCGGTCGCCTCCTGCGGCGCCGGCGCCGGCCGCGCGTAAACCAGCACGAAGCAGGTCAGCAGCATCGTTGCGGAGATGTTGGTGGAGCGCAGAAAGAACGTCTCCGTGAAATCGATGAAGAACAGCAGGCATGCGTAAACGAGAGACAGAGCTACATGCGGATCGAGCCGGCGCTCCTGCCGGATGCGTTCAAGAATCCGCAGGCCGAACATCAGCGCGCCGATGAGGAAGACGGCGAGCCCTGTCGCGCCGGTCTCCATCGCAATTGCGATGTATCCGTCGTGATAATTGTCGAGAAACCAGCCGTGCCGCTCGGTAAAGAGATCCTTGACCTCCGGGATCGTCCAGAAGCCGTTCAGCCCGAAGCCGAGCCACTTTCGATCCATGAAATAGCTGAGCGCATGTTGCCAGATGAAAGTGCGCTCGGTGAAATCGATCTCCTGACCGAAGAGCAGGAGATAGCGGTTGCCCGTCTTGACGAAATAGGCGATGAGCGCCGTCCCCAAGAGCCCCATGAAGAAAGGCGCGAAGGCCAGTATCCGCGTGAACGTCAGCGACAGGCCGGCGAGGTAAAGGCAACCCACCGCGAAGGCCGCGAGTCCGCCGCCGCCGCGCGAACCCGACATGACGATGCAGACCAGCGCGACGAGGGCGCCGAGAGCGTGATACAGGCCGCGCTGTGGCGTCAGCAGGCGGTAACAGGAGAAGAACAGGAACACCGCCGCCAGCACGCCGAGATTCTGCTTGGTGTAGAAAACGCCGTTCCACTGTCCGGCGTGCTGCCACGTCTTGAGCACGCCAATGTCCGGAATGAAAAGGGCGACTGCGATGGATGCGACGCAGAGGAAGAACTGGCCGAAAAACACGGCGTCGATGATGGCGTCGATGTCGAAAGTGCGCGTCAGCCGGTAGGCGCCGAAAGCGACAATCGCGAGTGCGGTGGCCTTTGGCAGACTGGCCATGAAATTCGTCGACCACAGCGGTGAAGCGACCGCGATCGCGTAGATGCCCAGCGCGACAAAAAGGCCGGGCCTCGGCGCGAGCCGAACGAGGACGCGCCGGAAATAGCTGACGACGACGACGACGGCCCACAGACCTACGCCGATATATTGCTGAAGGTTGGAGTCCTCCGAGACGGGGAGCACCTTGGGGTGCAGGTTCCCGTTCGAGAAAATCGATATGACGATCAGGCTGAAGAAGATCGCGGGCGTCGTCCAGGCGTTCGGCTCCGGGCGAGCGTCGGGCGGGGCGGTGGAGCCGGATGTAAGCTTCGAGCGTCGCATGGGAATTGGCTGGACGGCGCCGCGAATCGGCGCGCGCAACGGTTGCGTCCAAGCTAGTCGATTCCCGGCCTCGTGTCTCGCCTCGCCGCTGCGCCTTGTTTCTACTCGATAACCATTGTTCTCAGCTCTGCTGGCGCCCGAACGGTTCAAGTATTATGAACGTGACCTTGGCTTTAACAAAACCGCTGGGGCTATGGCGATCCTGACCTTCATCCGTGACCGGCTCGCCCGTCACAGGGCCGCCGTGGCGGCGGTTGTGGCGATGAGCATCAAGGCGGGCGGCGCGCTGCTCACCCTGACCGTATTTACGCTGGCCGCGCGGGCGATGTCCGCCGACGAGTTCGGGCGGCTTGCGATCTGGTTCAACGCGATGAGCTTCCTCGCGGTGGCCGCGGTCTTCGGCCAGGACACGCTGATCGCGCGAAACTTCGGCGAATACGCCGGCAAGGGCGATTACGCCCAGGCATGGGGCGCCTATCGTTTCGGCTGGCGGTGGACGCTTATCTCCGGGGCGGTCTTCGTCGCCGGGCTGATTGCGCTTGCGCCGCTCGTCTATCCCGACATTGCCCGGACGGCGTTGCTTGCTGGCGCCTTCTTTCTTTTCACCCAGACGGCGCTGCACTACTCGTCGCATTCGAGCCGCGTCGCCGTGAATATCGTCGTCTCCGAGACGAACCGGGAACTTAGCTGGCGCCTCGTTCTGCTCGCCGTCGTCATCTGGTCGGTCCTGCATCAGGGCCTTACGCCGGCGGAATTTTTCGCCGCTGCGGCAATCGGACAAATTCTGTCTCTCGGCGCCCAGCTCATATACATGCGCCGATCCTACAGGACGCATTCCGTCACGCTTCTGCGTGATGACGATCGCAAACACTGGTTCGCGCGCGGGCTTGCGATGTGGCAATCGGCGATGGTGGAGGCCGCGAGCCTCTATTTCGACGTGATGCTGATCGGCTATTTCGCCTCGCCGGCTGTGGCAGGCGATTATTTCGTGGCGGCGCGCATCGCGAATATCTTCATGATGGTGTTGACGGGTCTCAACACCTATTCGTTTTCGCACAGCGCCAATCTTTATTTCTCGGGACAGACCCAGAAACTGCAGGACATTCTCCGCATGCTCGTGCTGGTTGGGACGGCCATGGTCGCGCCGGTCTTGCTGCTGATCTATGTATTTGGCGTGCAAATACTGACGATTTTCGGCCAGCGCTATGCCGCCGTCTATCCGACGCTCGTCGTGCTGGCGACGGCCTGTTTCATCATGTCGATGAGCGGCTCGGCCTCGGTGATCCTGCTCACGACGGGGCATGAGAAGCTCTATTCCCGCGTCATCACTTACGCGACTCTGGCGCGCGTGGCGCTTACCGCTGTTCTCGCCTGGGCCTTTGGCGCATTCGGCGCCGCCTGCGGCTGGGCGTTGATCAATGCGCCGCTTTTCATGGCTCTCGCGGCGATCTGCCGCCGCGCCTGCGGGGTCGACACGAGCATCGTGAGCGTGCTGACCTATCTGCGCGCCCGGCCGCGCGAGAGCGCGACCTTGTCGACCGATGTCGCCGGCCCGGGCGAGAGCAAGCCAACGGCAAGCTGAGGCCCCGCCCCGACGCCTTCAGAGCAGGGCGGGCGCCAAAGGACTCTCCTGCGCTTCGACGTGGTGCAGCGCGCGAGCGTCGATGCGTTCGTGAACGATCCGGCGAAGGCCCAAATTTTTTGGCGTGAAGATCGCGCCGTCGATGCACTCGAGCCGGCCGCAGCGATTGAGGGTGTGAAGGCGCGCGCCCGGCCAGCCGGCGCCGGGCGCAACGAGCTTCACCGGCGTCTGAAGGAAGTTTTCTTCGTCCAGCTGGTCGATGCGCATGATGACGATGCGCTTGCCGTAGCCTTCGGAGCAATCCTGCACGGGCCGCAATAATACGCCGTTGCGGGAGACGACGGCTCCCGCCGGCCGCGCGTAACGCGAGTCGACGAGAACCGGATTCTGCGCATGTGCTCGCCACGGCCCGAAAAGGCTGTGCGCGTGATGCAGCGCCAGCGTATCGGAGTAGCCACCGACGCCGTCGCGCACGACCGATGTTATCCAGTAGCGGTCGCCATGGCGGAAGATGGTCGCGTCGGCCGCCTCGACGCCATCGAGCATTCGCGCGACAGGCTCCCATTTTCCCGGAAACGCCACGCAGCGATAGAGTGTGACGCCGCCGGAGGCCGAAGCTTCAGGCGCCATGTAGAGCTCGCCCTCATGCTCGATGAGAAAAGGGTAGGAAAGATGCCACGGCTCGACGAGCGCGGGCGTTGGTTCGCCAACCGGACCCGCGGCGTCGAATTCCTGAAAGTAGATTTCACCACGATCCGTGCGATAGTCGAGACGTTCATAGAAGACGCCGCTTCGACCGCGCCAGTGGATGGGAAATGGATCGGCGGCGAAATTCATCTCGCGATCCTGCATCACGCGCCATGCTGGGCCCGTGAGCGCTCCGGAATCGAAGACGTCGGGGCCGTCGACAAAACGCCATCCAACGCGCCAGTGCGGCGAGTGGCAGCAAAGATGATAAATCGCGCGCGCGCATCGAAAGGCTATGTTGCGCAAGGCGAAGGAGTACGGGTTGCGTGCGCGCTTTTCCGCCGCCGCGCTTGGCGTGTCGACAACTCGCGGGGGACAGGCGAGCGCCTGCTCGATGAGCACGATGACACGGGAAAACACCGCCTCCAGCCCGCCGGTCAGCCCATCGGCCGCTTCGAGCGAGGGAAGTCCCCATGCGACAATCGCGCCGCTTCCTGCGTCCTCTAGCGCTATGGTCGGCGCGCTCCCGCCAAGGAGCGACGCAATTGCATATTGATCCGACGAATGGCCGTCATAAAGCGGGCGCAAGACCCTTGCGCCGTGCGGCGCGGCGACGCCGCCGACCAGATCGATGACCACATCGGCTTGCAACGCCGCCGCCGAAATCGAACGCGCGTTCAGCGTATCGGTGAAGGTGGGCCGTCGCCTGCGCAACAGAAGACGCTCGAGCGACAGAAGCTGCTTGACCGCGCTTGGCCATTCCTCGCCGCCTTCTTCGAATCGAAATGCGACCTGCGCATGCGGCCAGCGCCGGGCGAGGCCGTCGCGCAGCCGCTTATGCCAGCGCATGAATCGAGCAGGCGAGATCGCGATTTCAATCGTCTGATATCTCATGGCGTTGGCCGTTCCATCAAACGCAGATATTCGTCCAACATCGCGTCCAGAGGGTAGCGCTCGGCAAGTCGCTTGCCGCGACCGGTAAGCGTCGCTTCGAGTTCGGGCTCGTCCAGAACGCGCCGGACGGCGCGGGCGAAGGCCTTTGTGTCGGCCGCGTCGACGAAGAGCGCGCAGGGCGCGCCGTCGACCGCGAGCACTTCGCGCAGCACATCGATATTGTTGGCGACGACGGGCGCGCCGGCTTGCGCCGCCTCGACCGGCGCGAGACCAAATGTTTCCGTCGAGCTGGGGAAGACGAAGCAATCCAGCGCGGCGAGAAAGGCGCCCATCTGCGCCGTATTCAGTTCGCCGAGGAAATGAACCCGTTCCGCAACGCCAAGCGAGTGCGCCAGCGCTTCGAGATCGCCGCGCGCCGCGCCCTGACCGGCAAGCGCGAGATGCTGCTCACGGTTTTCACTCAAAATCCGAATTGCGAGATCAACCTGCTTGAGCGGATGCAAACGCGCCGCGCAGCCGAGGAGTTCGACGTCCTGCGGCAGGCCGAAATGCCGGCGCGCGTCGGTCTTCGATATGGAGGCGGATTTGTCGAAGAAGCCGTGGTCGATGCGCTTGAGCCGGCGGCTGTAAGGCTTCGGATAATCCCGGTAAGCCGTCTCAGTTTGGGCCGAGTTGACGATGATATGGTCGTAAAATCCGACCATCCCCATCGCCTTGTCGAGGGCGCCGACGACCGCGGGAACCGTTTCCGGCGGCGACAGCTGATTGGCGATCACGAGCGGCGATCCCGCCAATCGCGCGACCGGCGCGCCGATGAGATTGCCGTAATGCTGCAATGTTACGACGACGTCCGGCTTCTCGGCGCGAAATTCCTCGAATAGTGCGCCGAGCATTTTGAGAAGGCCGAAGGGCGTCGACGGTCGCGCCTTCGCGCAGAAGACGACATTTTCCTCACCGTCAAAGCTTTCGGTCCGTCGAAAGAAGAAGATCTGCCGCGTGCGCCAGCCATGCTTCGCGAAGCCCAGCGCAAGCTGGCGCGCAATCTCCTGTGCGCCGGCGTTTTCGGCTTGCGTCTGCACGATGGCGACCGTTTTGGGCTTCTGCGGTTTGCTCAATGGCCTGACTTCTATCTTCGATGCGAAAGTCACGTCGTCCGTTGACGTCAAGCTGAAGTTTTCCAACAATCGGAAGTCGAGCGCCAGCCTTGCCTTTGGTCACGGTTAAACAGCTGACTAATTTTTACGATTTCCGCATTTTGTTCGGACCTGCGCTTCGGCATTCCTATATCTGACGAAGAAGCGCGGCCGGTCCGCGGCAATCTTTGAGGATGGCAAAGGAATGGATGCGAAGGATCGCCCCTTTATCGAAAAGGCTTTCATCGGCGGCGCCTGGATCGGCGCCGATAGCGGCGCGACCTTTCCGGTAACCAATCCCGCAAATGGCGAGACGCTCGGCCATGTTCCCGATATGGGCGCAGCCGAGACGCGGCGCGCAATCGAAGCGGCGGAGGCGGCCTTGCCGGCCTGGCGCGACCGGCCGGCGAAGGAGCGCGCGCAGATCATGCGCCGCTGGTTCGAGCTGATCATGGCCGAGCAGGAGCGCCTCGCGCGCATCATCACGGCCGAGCAGGGCAAGCCTCTCAATGAGGCGCGCGGCGAGATCGCCTATGGCGCCTCCTATATCGACTGGTTCGCGGAGGAGGGGCGCCGCGTCTATGGCGACATTGTCCCCGGCGCGATGGACAGACGCCTGCTGGTGCTGAAGCAGGCGATCGGCGTTACGGCGGCGATCACGCCCTGGAACTTCCCGTCGGCGATGCTCGCGCGCAAGGTCGCGGCGGCGCTGGGCGCGGGTTGCACGATGGTGGTCAAGCCCGCGGAGCTGACGCCTTTTTCGGCGCTGGCGCTCGTCGAACTCGGGTCGCGCGCCGGCGTTCCGGCCGGGGTCGTCAACGTCGTCACGGCGTTGAACCCGGCGCCTGTCGGGGAGGAACTCACACGCAATCCGGTCGTACGCAAACTGACTTTCACCGGCTCCACCGAGGTCGGGCGAATCCTACTGCGTCAGGCGGCCGATAACGTGCAGAAATGCTCGATGGAGCTCGGCGGAAACGCGCCGCTCATCGTCTTCGAGGACGCGGACATCGATCTTGCCGTGAAAGGCGCGATCGCCACCAAATATCGCAATTGCGGGCAAACATGCATCTCCGCCAATCGCTTTCTCGTGCAGGCGAGCGTGGCGGAGGTTTTCGCGCGGAAGCTCGCCGCCGCGGCGAGCGCGCTGAAGGTGGGAGAGGGGTCTCAGGATGGCGTCGTCATCGGCCCCCTGATCGAGGAGGCGGCTGTCGAGAAGGTCGAGCGTCATATTTCCGACGCTGTGGCGCATGGCGCGAAGGTTCTGGCTGGGGGCGCGCGTCACGCGCTGGGCGGCCTGTTCTTCCAGCCGACCGTGCTCGCCGATGTGCCGCCGGATGCGCTGATCTTCAACGAGGAGACCTTCGGTCCCGTTGCGCCGGTAATTGCTTTCGAGACCGAGGCCGACGCAATCCGTCTGGCGAATGCAACGCCCTACGGTCTTGCCGCCTATTTCTTCAGTCGCGACATCGCGCGGATTTTCCGTGTGGCGGAGCGACTGGAGTTCGGCATGGTCGGCGTTAATGAAACGATTCTCAGCTCCGAAGCCGCGCCATTCGGCGGTGTGAAACATTCGGGGCTGGGACGCGAGGGCTCGCGCTATGGAATCGAGGACTATCTCGAAATCAAATATGTCTGTCTCGGCGGCATGTGAGGCATCCTGCCGGCGGGCGGCTCACGATCCGCTCGCCAGCGCCTCGCGCACCCTGGCGGAATAGCCGTAAATGTCGTCGAAGAGGCGTAATTGCCCGTCGGCGTCCACTGTCGCGGTGAAATATTCGATATGCACCGGCATCGGCCGGGCGAGATCGATGCGCCGCTCGGAGGCGCCGATCATTCCGCGCAGCCGCTTTTCCGTCCAGCCCGCGTCGGCGGTCAGCACGGCTTCCGCGAGCGCGAAAGGCTGATCGACCCGCACGCAGCCATGGCTATAGGCGCGCCGCGCCGTCGCGAAGAGGCTGCGCGAGGGCGTGTCGTGCAGATAGACGGAAAATTCGTTCGGGAACACGAATTTCACACGGCCCAGCGCATTCTTTTCGCCCGGCGGCTGACGCACGCTCGCGCGGCCGTTGCTGTATGAAACCTTGAAACCGCGCGCGGCGAGATAGGAAAGATCGCCGCCGTGTTTTCCCGCCATCTCTTTCGTGATGATCGATTGCGGAACGCTCCACGACGGATTGATCACGACATAACGCATCTTGTCGAAGAACACCGGCGTCGGCGTGGTCGTCTTGCCGACGACGACCCTTGTACGATGCGTTTTCACTCCATCGCGCGTAAGCGCGAGTTCGAATTGCGGGATATTGACCTCGATGCGCGTCGCGCCCAGGTCGCGAGGCTCCCAGCGCCAGCGCTCCATATTCGCGATGATTTCCGCCTCGATGCGCTTCGCCTCGCCTTGCGTCAAGGATGCGAAGGAATTTTGCGGCCCAATGTCATTGCCCCGGGAGGCGAGGGCGACGCGGCCGGAGTTTTCCCGTATCGTGCGCAGTTCGGCGAGTTTGTCGCGCAGGGCGCGGTAGCCGGCGTGCGGCGGATTGAAGTCGGCGAGATCTGCGCCGGCGAGGGTGACGGCGTCGAGCGCTTCCGAGGCGCTCGCCAGCCGCGGCCGCGCGCCGATAAGGCGCGAGATCCTGGCCGGATCGACCCTGGCGCCGCTCGCTTGCGCCGCGTAGTCGACGATCCCCTCGGAAAGATCGAGTTCGGCTGCGACGCTCCATTGTGCGTCATTCGAAGGTATCGGCGCGCTGATCCGCAGCGCGTCGCGCCTCGCGTCACGCAGCGTTTGAGCCGCGCGCGTCGCTGCTGGCGAGAAATATTCGCCCAAGCGCCACAGAGGCGCGAAATCATGCTTTGCGTAATAGGCAGCTATGGCGTTTCGACGGGCGCGGCGGGCGGAATCCGTCTCGCTCTGCGTCCATTCCTCGAGCCTTTGCGCGATGGCCCGCGAAACGTCGATTGTCGTTGTCGCGCCTGCTTCCGACCCGGCGGTCATGTCGTTTGACAGGAATTTCTTCGACGCGCCCGTTCCCGCCAATGCGACTGCTGCGGGCATGTCCCGAGGCGCGGACCATGGGGCCTGAGCGCCGCCGGGAGAGGCGAGCAGCATCGCGGCGATGGCGAGCGGCGCGGTTTGAGCGAAAGCCGGGACGCGACGGAACATGACACATACTCCTTCGGGCGTCTCACAAGGCCGAGCGGCAGACGGTGCGGGTCACATGGCCGCGGACGCCGTAGCCTTCGTCGGTCTCGACCTCGACCTCATGGCAGTTTTGCGAGACGGCCGGCTCTTCAGCGCTGACGGACAGAATGAACGGCTTCATCGACGGCGACGTGGACTGGATTTGCGCGGCGGCGGCCTCGGGAGCCTTGGCGAAGATCGCCTTGGCGGCGGCGAAGCTCACATTGGCCGCGAGAATGATGAAGGCGATCTTCATAGCGACGGCGACGCGGACCGGGCGGGAAGCGAAGGTGCGGGCGGCGCGGCGGGTTTCGTTGCGGCTCATGACAGGACCCCTTTTGTCTGGCGTTCACCATTTGTGAACGATCTGACACTAGGGGCGGCCGCTTGCCGTAACCGTGCGCTGGCGCACAGGGCGGGAGGGGAGCCGGCGTCCGCGTCCCTGTCCTTCCGCCACTGTTTGTGCGAAGGGGCGGATATACGCCCGCTATGAACCGGCTGGAGGTCCGCCAATGGGCGGTTTCCGCTAACGGGGGCGATTGAGGAGAAGAAGATGCAATGCGATCACGCCGCAAATCTTCGTGCGCTGCTGGATCAGCCGGGGATCACGATTGCCCCCGGCGTTTATGACTGCATCACGGCGAGGCTGGCGCAGCAGGCCGGCTTTCGCATGGTCTTCAGCAGCGGCTTCGGGATCGCGGCTTCGCTCCTCGGCGCGCCGGACATCGGCCTTTTGACGGCGTCGGAGATCACGGACCGGGTCAGATATATTTGCAGGGCGATCGATATTCCGCTCGTCGCCGACATCGACACTGGCTATGGCAATGCGAATAATGTCGTGAGGACGGTCGAAGACGTCATTGCCGCGGGAGCGGCCGGAATTATCCTCGAGGATCAGGAATGGCCCAAGAAATGCGGCCACCTCGAAGGCAAGAAAGTTATCCCGCCGGAAGAGCACGTCAAGAAAATCCGGGCCGCGACAAGGGCGCGGGACTCGAACAAGCTCGTCATCGTCGCCAGGACGGACTCCCGCGCAATCTACGGGCTTGACGACGCCATAGAGCGGGGGAAGGCGTATGCGGACGCAGGCGCCGACGTCGTCTTTGTAGAAGCGCCGCAATCGAGGCAGGAACTGGAAAAAATCGCGCGAGAGCTGAATGGCCTGAAGCTGTTCGCCAACATCATCGAAGGCGGCAAGACGCCCGAGCTGACCGCGAAAACCCTCGACGAAATGGGTTTCAAATTATGCGCCTTCGCGCTCAGCGGTCTCTTCGCGTCAACGCTCGGGATCAAGAAGTGCTTCGAAACGCTTCACAGCAATGGAACGACGGGCGACATGTTGAGCGAGCTTTCGTTTCAACATTTCGAGAAGGTCGTCGATCTCGACAAATACCGCGCCCGGGAAAAAGAATTCGAGTGAGCCGCATTTATCCGGCCGGATTGAAAAACAAAGAAAAACCCCGTCGGCGTCCCGACGGGGTTCTCCATTAGTTGCGCTCTGTGACGGGTCAGACGTCGAAGCCGCCATCGCCGCCGTCATCGAATCCGCCGCCGTCATCGAAGCCGGCGTCCGAGCTGTAGTCGGCGTCCTGCATGCCGCCCTCGCCGCCATAGCCGTGATCATAGCCGGCCTCTTGCGCGCCGGATTCATCGCCATAGTAATTATTGACGATGGTCGTCTCGCTGGTCGGCGTGAAGCCGGACCCGATGCCGAGATTGCCCATCCCGCCATAACCGCCATGGTGGGAGAACAGGTTGCGGATGCTGTCGGCGAGCAGCACGCCGCCCGCGACGCCCGCGGCCGTACCAAGCGCGCCCTTCAGGAAGCTGTTGCCGCCGCCCGCCGGTTCAGGCGCATAGCCTTGCGGCGGGGGCGGAGGGGGCGCATAGCCGGGCTGGGCGCCCCACGGCCCGTTGGGGCGCTGCTGCGCGGGACGCGGAGGCGCTGACGGACGCTGACCGCCGCCCAGCAAACCGCCGAGGAAGCCGCCTGCGGGCTTCGACTCCAGCTCCTTCACACGGGCTTCAAGCTCCTGAATACGCTGATTGGCGCCTTCCAGAGCCTGTTCCTGCACGATCACGGTCTGCGCCAGCAGATAGGGCGCGGCCGGCTGGGCCTTGACCTGCTCGTTGATGAAAGTCTCCGCCTCCTGGTCGCGCGCGCCTGTGGCTGCGCTCTTCGTCCGCTCGAAAAGGCCGACGAGAAGTTGGCGTTCTTCCGGTGACATAACACTCTCCCCTTTGTCGCCGCGCCTGGCGCGCGACGACAAGGAATATGGGGGAATGCGGCAATTTCGCCAAGAGCTGGCGGGAACGGGGCCGGTTAAACTTTGGTCATTCGCCGGTAAGCGCGAGGTCACTATATAAAGAGATATGAAGCCAGGGCTGAGGAACACCCTGAAAATCGGTCGGCGTTTTTGGGTGGAGAGGCCATGTCGTTTACGGAAAACCAGAGACGGCGTCCGAGTTTTTTCCACGCATTGGAGTTGGACGATGGCGACTATGCCAGGTTCGTGCGAGAAGCCTTCGATCCTATGGACGGCGAGACGAAAGCCAATGTGCTGGTCGCTTATCTGAACCTGCTTCCGATCCTTCTCGCCCTGAACAAAAGCGCCAGCGACGGGCACGAACCCTATTCGGTAGAAGATTTCATCAGAGGATGTGAGAGCGATCTGATGCAGGGCCACGGTGAAGCGATAAACGCACGCCTGTCATGGTTCATGTTCGCCGCGCATCTCGGGAGGCTGGAAAAACTGGCAAGTAAAGGCGTCGATGCCGCCAACGACGCCGGTGCGGAAATCTGGCTCCAATTGGCTGAATCGACGCCCGAGTTGAAACATATGCTGCCAGAGAGCGTTTTATGGAAGCAATCCGAAGTGGCCTCGTTCAATCCGAGTTGTTCAGACGAAGAAATGATGCGCCTGACACTGGAAGTTCACATGCCGCCGGTGTTCTCGAAAAATCGTTTGATTTCCAATTTTTTCAAATCACGAGGCGTTTTATACCATCCCCCTGCCGCGATGACATGCACAATCCCCTGAACGCGGAGTAATCACGCCGCGCTCACTCGCCGGAGAGCGCCATGTCGTCCCGATGGATGATTTCGTCGGGGCCCTTGAATCCCAGAAGGCTTTCTATGTCCTTCGTCGAGCGGCCGGCGATTTTGGCGGCGTCCATCGCATCATAGGTGACGAGGCCGCGGCCGATTTCGCCGCCCTTCGCATTACGGATCACGATGCAATCGCCGCGCGCGAAGCCGCCCTCTATGCGGGTCACGCCCGCGGGCAGCAGACTTTTGCCCGATGTGAGCGCTCGCTCGGCGCCGTCGTCGATATGAACCGCGCCCTTGGGCTCCAGCGAGCCGGCGATCCATTTCTTGCGCGCGGTCACCGGGTTCGACGGCGTCAGAAACCAGGTGCAGCGCCCGCCGCCGGCGATACGCTCGATCGGCGCCTCCTCGCGCCCGTCGGCGATCACCATATGGGCGCCGCCGGTGGTGGCGATCTTTGCGGCCTCGATCTTGGTGCGCATGCCGCCACGGGAATATTGAGAGGCGGCGCCGCCGGCCATGGCCTCGATCTCGGCCGTGACGCGCGGCACGATGGGTATATGCTTCGCATCCGGGTCGGAGCCGGGCGGGGCGGTATAGAGGCCGTCCACGTCGGAAAGAAGAATCAGCAGGTCGGCGCTCGCCATGGTCGCGACGCGGGCGGCGAGGCGGTCGTTGTCGCCATAGCGGATTTCCGCGGTCGCCACCGTGTCGTTCTCGTTGATGACGGGAACGGCGCGCAGCGACATGAGGCGGGTAAGGCACTCGCGCGCATAGAGATAGCGGCGCCGCTCCTCCGTATCCCCAAGAGTGACCAGCACCTGCCCGGCGACGAGCCCGCGGTCGTGAAGCGCTTCCGCCCAGAGCCGCGCCAGCGCGATCTGGCCGACGGCGGCGGCGGCCTGGCTGTCCTCGAGCTTCATCGCGCCCATCGGAAAGCCCAGCACGCTGCGGCCCAACGCGACCGCGCCGGAGGAGACCACCAAAACGTCCGCGCCGCCGCGATGAAGCGTGGCGATGTCATCGGCAAGGCGCGTGAGCCATTTGCGTTTGGCCGACGCCTTTTTGGGGTCGACGAGCAGCGAGGAGCCGACCTTGACGACGATGCGGCGGAATGAGGCGAGTTTGGGGGCGCGCTTGGTCATGAAGGCGATAAATCGAGGAGCTTCGCTGTTTGCGCGGTCGGACGGGCCGGGCGCGATTCATAAAGTATGGCGAGAGTTAGCTTAGCCCGAAGGCGACTGCAAATCCGGGATCCCCTATGCGTCGTCGCCCTGCCAGCGCCGGATGACGTCGAAGGGGTGGATCAAGTTCAGCAGATTCAGCGTGAGATTATCGCGTATGAGCGCGGCCAGCGCGACCTCCATGGCGACCGCCAGGGCGACGACGCCCCAAAGCGGCAGGCGCCACGAGAGTATGAAACCCAGCGCCATCATGAAGGTTTCGGAAATCGAATTGAGGATGCTGTCGCCCGAATAGCCCAGCGCGAGCGCCTGCGCCCGGTAGAGACGGATGACAAGCGGCGTGTTCTCGACGATTTACCACCCCGCTTCGATGCCGATCGCGACAAGAAGCCGGCCTCCCATTGGATACCGGGGCAGCAGGAGCCAGGTCAGCAGATAGAAAAGCATCCCATGGATCACATGGGTGAAGCTGTACCAGTCGAAGACATGTTGCGAGTTTCCCGCGGAGAGGACGGCACCCTCCCACAGCTTCACGTATCCGCAGGCGCATATGGCGGGCTGACCAAGAAAATACAGAGTCGCGCTCTGCGCAGCGATGCCGCCGCTTCCAATCAAAATGAAATTGCGTAACGAGAATGTGGCCATGACATTTCTTTAAAGTCCGTTCCAACATAACTGCAGTTGCGCCGTCGGGCTGGAGCGCGCGGCGCATCACATCGGGTCAGTCCGCATTGGACACCCTTGATTGAAAATTGTAAATTCAGAAAATGTAAATCATATCTAAGCCAATGAAAAGCGGTGCAAATGGGTGGACCTCGGTATTTTATCGTAGCGGGTCTTGGTCGTTCCGGTTCTACGCTTCTGACCAAATTGCTGAATTCGCATCCAGACATCCAATGTCTCGGCGAGGAGATCAGTCCGTTTGGGATAAACACGCAGTTTCCGGAAATGCCTTACTCCGAGCTTATCACGACCAAGATGTTCGACGGCGCCCGGGCTCATCGCGGATTCAAGCTGCCTTGGGATTGGATATTGAAATACCCGGATGTTCTGGCTCATATAAAGGCGATCAACGCATCCGTGATTTTCCTGACGCGGGAAAACAGGCTGCAACAGTCGCTCTCCGTTTTACTTGCGCAGACCAACAATAACTGGGGCTCAACCCAGCCCTACGAGGTCCAGCAAGTCGCGATGGATGAAAATTGGCTGATCGATACAATCCTGTCGCTTGAATACGGGAATCTCATTAACAAGACGATGTTCGAAAGCCTCAGTCTGCCAATGATTGAGGTCGAATTCAATCAGTTGTTCGATAGGGAATGCCAGGCCAGGATGCTGACTTTTATCGGCGCCGATGTTCGCGAACTGACGACGACATCCGTCAAAGGCCGTAGCATCCCCCTGTCCAGCGCAATCACAAATTACGGAGAATTGAAAAAAAATCTGGCTGGGACCAGATTTGCAAAATATTTCGTCGAATAGCGCCTTGGTGACTGGCGCAATCTTCGCTCGTCTAAAAATACCGATCCACGAACCCGTTCATAGCAAAATAAATAAATGATCAGATCAAGGACAACCGGGCTTCAATTCGTCTCGATCAAAACGACGAAATTGTCGACGCGTCCGTACCTGCAAATTGTCGTAAAGGCGTTCAGCCGCAGGTAAGATTCGACTCGTATAAGAGAACTCATGGCGACGCGAATCTATTCGCAGGCATGACGCCGTGTCGCCCTATCGGTGAAAGCCCGAGATCAGCATCCCCTGACAGCGCCCGGCGAATTCTGTTTGCGATCGATGATCGAAACAGTACGCGAGCTCGTTCGGTCCGACGTGATAGCGGCGGGCTGGCACGTCGACTTCATCGCCGCTCAGCGTTCTTTTTGCGTCAATCGTTCACCGGCGACGGTGTGAGCAAATGGGCTCCTTTGGCATGACCGTCGAAGCGCGAAGCGAAGCGCCCGGAAATTCCGCTCCGAAAGACCTTTTTGGGGGCGTCCTGTGATCGTGAGGGATGGCGAGGCGCAATCTCCGGGCGCAGAGGCTTTATCCGCGGCGCAGGCCAACAGTCAGCTGCGCGTGTCCGCTAAGAAAGTGGGCCGGCTGATGGATCTCGTCGGAGAGCTCAGCCTCAGTGTTTCCGAGACGATCCGTAGCCCCGACATCGCCGGCGTCGATCTGTCGAACTTCGAGAAATCCGCGCATCGACTGCAACTTGTCGTGCGCGAGGTTCAGGAGGCCGCTGCGGAACTGCGTCTGGTTCCGATCGGCGACGTCTTCCGGCGCATGGGGCGTTTGGTGCGCGAACTGGAGCGCCAGACCGGCAAGGAAGTCGATCTGGAGATTCATGGCGAGGAAACGGAAATCGACAAGATGGTCGTGGACCGTCTTTTCGAGCCGCTCGTGCATCTGGTGCGCAATTCGGTCGATCACGGCCTCGAGTCGCCCGACGACAGGGTGGCGGCGGGCAAGCCGCGTCGCGGGCGAGTCACGCTGGCCGCCGCCCAGGTTGGCGGCGACATACAGATTACGATTTCCGATGACGGCCGCGGATTGGACCGCGCGCGTATCCTGCAACGCGCCCGGGAGCGCGGCTTTTTCGGCGCTGACGAAGAGCCGGAGGATGCGGATTTATGGAAGGTCGTTTTCAAGCCGGGTTTTTCGACGGCGGAGACTGTCACCAATCTTTCTGGCCGCGGCGTCGGCATGGACGTTCTGGACCACACGATGAAAGCGTTGCGGGGACGCATCTCGATCGATAGCGTCTGGGAGCGTGGCGCGCGCGTCGTGCTGGCGATCCCGCTGTCGCTCGCCTTTCTCGACAGTCTCGTCATGCGCGTCGGCGAGCGCCTCTATGCGACTCCGATTGGTGTGGTCGCCGAGATTTTTCGCCCCGACTCCGGCCAGGTCACCATCCTCTCCGCGCAGGGCGGCATTGAAGTGGTGAAGGTGCGCGACGCATTGATCCCGATCTGCCGCCTGGATGAGTTTTACGGAGAGCGTAACGAGACGCGGACGCCACTGGAGCGCCAGATCATTGTGGTTTTCCATACCAGCCGGGGGCGCATCGGGCTTCCGGTCGATGAGATGTTCGATCAGCAGCAAGTCGTCATGAAGCCTCTGCAGGGGCACCTCGAAAGAATCAGGGCGAGCTTTGGTTGCGCGCTTCTCGGCACTGGCGAGGTTGCGATCATGCTCGATTGCGAGAAATTACGGGAAGGCGCGGCGGCATGACGCTCGAACCACAGAGTTCAGCGCCCTCGCAGGCCAGCAAGCGCCTCCAGACCTGGTTGAACAAGCGCTGCGGGCTTCATTTTCCCGAGAACAAGTGGGAGATGCTGAATCAGCGACTCGCGCGCGTCATCGAACGATACCGCCTGGACAGTATGGAAGCGCTTGTCCAGGAGGTCGAGCGCGGCGACGACCATGAATTGCTCGCGGCCGTGGTGCACGCCGCTTCCACCAATCACACTTACTTCTTCCGTGAGCCGCAAGTGCTCGACTATTTTCGCGTCAAGATCCTGCCTGAAATAATGTATCGTGACGAGATAAGGATTTGGAGCGCGGCCGCCTCAACGGGCGACGAAGCTTATACATGCGCCATCATCGCCGCTGAAGCCCTCGGTCGTCACGCCCTGCGCGACCGGCTCGCGATCCTCGGCACCGACCTGAGTGGACCGGTGATCGAGTCGGCGGAAGCAGGCGTCTATGGCCTTCCAAATCTGGAGCAGACGTCGCCTGAAATAGTGGCGCGTTATTTCAATGCCATTGGCGACGGGCGTTTCCTGGTTGCGGATGACATAAGACGAATATGCACATTCCGCCGAATGAATTTGAAAGTGCGGCCTTACCCGTTCCAAAAAAAATTCGACGTCGTCTTCTGCCGTAATGTTCTTTACTACTTCGATATCGCAACGCAGCGCGCTGTGCTGGACGAAATCTATGACGCGACGCAGCCCAACGGGTGGTTGCTTACCAGCGTTACAGTAAGCTTGCGCGATCTCGGATCCCGTTGGACGACCATCTGCAGCGGCGTTCACAGGAAGCTCCAATGAAAGAAAACACAATACGCCCCGTTCGGGTCCTCATCGTCGACGATTCCGCGCTGGTGCGAAAGGTGCTGGCGGATGGATTCGCGGGCGACGGCGGGATCGAGGTTGTCGGGCAAGCGGGCAATCCCTATCAGGCCCGCGATTTGCTGGTTGAACTAAAGCCGGACGTGATCACGCTCGACGTCGAAATGCCGCGCATGGATGGTGTGACCTTCCTCAGGCATTTCATGCCGATCATGCCGACGCCGACGGTGATGATCAGCTCGCTCACGAAAAGCGGCAAGAAAATCACGTTGGACGCGCTGGAGGCGGGCGCGGTCGATATCGTCGCCAAGCCGACTGTGGGTCTGGTCGACGGACTTCCGGCGATGCTGGACGAAATTTGCCGTCGGGTGAAGGCGGCCGCTTTCGTCGACGTTTCACGCTTCGCCCGGTCGACGCCGCTCCCCATCGAGCATGTCTCGGCGCTCGATGAGACGACCGATCAGCTCATCGCCATCGGCGCATCCACCGGCGGCGTGCAGGCGTTGAACCGCATCATGCCCGCTTTCCCTGCGGAGAACGCCGCGATCGTGATCGTGCAGCACATGCCGGCCGGCGTGACGTCGAGCTTCGCCGAGCGGCTGAACGGCATTTCCGCAATGCGCGTCAGGGAGGCGGCGCATGGCGATCGACTCATGAACGGCCTTGCGTTGGTCGCGCCCGGTGGACAGCGGCATATGACGGTCATCCGCTCGGGCGGCGAGTATCGCGTCGCGCTGCAGGACGGTCCCGAGGTCAATTATTCGCGGCCAGCCGTCGATGTTTTGTTCAGTTCCGTCGCGAAGGCCGCGGGGCGCAATGCGGCCGCAGCGGTTTTAACCGGCATGGGGCGCGACGGCGCCGCCGGCCTGCTCGCCATACGCAATGCTGGCGGCAGGACGATGGTGCAGGATGAGGCGACCTCGATCGTCTACGGCATGCCCAAGGCGGCCAATGACGTGGGCGGCGCGGAGGTCGTCGCGCCGCTCGAGAAAATACCCGCCTTGCTCGCCCGGGCGACGAGACGCGGCTGAATGGAGAACATGATGTCCGATCATTTCAACCGGAGCGGCGAGGAGGGCTATTCCTCGAACAGATCGTTCCAGAGTGAGAACACAGCCCTCGTCTTCAACGAGGAAAACAATATCGAGGACATGTACCTCACCTTCGGCGTGTCCGGCGAGGAATATGGCGTGGGCATCGCCTATGTTACCGAAATCGTCGGCATGCAGCGCGTCATGCAGGTGCCAGATGTTCCGCGCTTCATCAAGGGCGTCATCAATCTGCGCGGCAAGGTCATCCCGGTGATGGACGTGCGCTGTCGCTTCAACATGGAAGAGAAGCCTTACACCGAACGCACGGTGATCATCGTCCTCGACGTCGACAATGTGCCGATCGGTCTCGTCGTCGACAATGTGAGCGAGGTTCTGGAAATTCCGCCCGCGGCCATTGATCAGGCGCCCCAGTTCGGAGCCAATCGCAGCGGCAACGGCGTGATCCGCGGCCTTGGTAAATCCGGAGACCGGGTCGCCGTCATTCTCGACATCAAGCGGCTTGTCGCCGACGGCGCAATGGACGCGCGCCTCGAGGCGCAGGAGGCAGGAGCGTCTCTGCAATGACAATGAGATTCCTCGGGCGTGAACGCCTTTCGAACGGGAGCGGTGCGCGATGAATGACGAAAACCCCAAGGAGCCGCCGAAAGGCCCCCCGAAAGTCGACCGGCGAGAGATTTTCGATCTCGAAGCCCCTTTGAGCGACTATGCGCCGCAAGGCGCGAGGAAAAACTCCGAAACCCGAATGACTGCGCCGGGCGAGCCGACGCGTCCCGCGCCATCCGAAAAAAGGGAAGCACCCATGTCCATCACGGATAAAGCCGATAGCTACAAGGCTTTGAAGGAAATTCAGCGCATCGCGGCTGCAATGAAGGTTGGAGATATGGCAGCGCGCGCTCAGCTCTCCGGAATAGATGACGAGTGGGGCGAGGCGCTCACAGGCTTGAACACAATTCTCGACGCCTTCTCGAACATCGTCGCAGAAGACCAGCGCGTTCGTCAGGCGCTCGACGGCGCCACAAGCTCGGTAATGATCGCGGACGCCGACGGCGTGATCCGGTACGCCAATAATTCGGTCGTGAACATGCTGAAGTCGGCCGAATCCGATCTGCGCAAGGATTTGCCCAACTTCGAGAGCGGCAAAATACTCGGGAGCAATATCGACGTCTTCCATAAGGATCCGCGACATCAACGACGCTTGCTTGACGGCTTGACGACTGTTCACCGGGCGCACGTCACCATTGGCGGAAGAAGCTTTGGATTGGTGGCTTCGCCGATATTCGACACGGCGGGCAAGCGTGTCGCGACATCTGTGGAATGGGTGGATCGAACCGTCGAAGTACGGGTCGAAAAAGAAATCGCCACAGCCATCGAGGCCGCCGGTCACGGCGATTTCGATCGTCGTCTCGACCTCGCGGGCGCAGAAGGTGTTTTCAAACTTTTGGGCGAGCGCATCAACACGTTACTCACCAACACGGGATCGGCGCTCGCAAAGATTGGCGAGGCGCTCAATCGCATCGCCGGAGGCGACGTGAGCCGACCGACTGTTGGCGAGTTCCACGGAGCCTTCGGCAAGCTGAAGACGGATGTCGAAAGGGTGCGCGGTAATGTTCAAGATTTGATGTCGGCCCTTACCCATATGTCCGAGGAGCACGACAAGGGCGATATCGACGTCGTAATACCAGTCGACAAATTCCAGAACGATTTCGCGAAGGTTGCCGACGCGATCAACAACATGGTCGCCGGGCATATAACTGTTAAGAAGAAGGCGATGGCCTGCGTCGCCGAATTCGGGAGGGGCAATTTCGAGGCGCCGCTCGAGAACTTCCCCGGCAAGAAGGCTTTCATCAATGAAACAGTCGAGCGGGTGCGCGCAAATCTGAAGGCGCTGATCGAAGACGCGGGCACGCTAGCCACTGCTGCGACGGACGGCCGGCTCCAGATACGCGCCGACGCCAACCGGCACCAGGGCGACTTCCGCAAGATCATTCAGGGCGTGAACGACGCGCTCGATTCGATCGTGACGCCGATGACCAATATTGCGAAGGGAATTGAGGCGCTGGGCCGCAACGACATGAGCGTCACTCTCGAAGGGGAGTATCGCGGCGATTTCCTCGCGGTGAAGAACGCTTTCGATAATGCGCTGGTCGGCATCAACGCCACGCTGTCCCAGATCGTGGACGCCGTCGAGCAGGTCGGCCAATCGGCCGAACAGCTGAATGCAGCGTCGCAGAGCATGGCCGCCAATTCGGAGGAACAGGCGGCGGCCGTCGAGGAAGTCAGCTCGAGCCTCACCGAAACCAATTCACAAGTGCAGGCGAACACTGAAAACGCCAACGCCGCCAATCAGCTCGTGATCGGCACCTCTCAGGCGGCGGTTCAGGGTCAGGCGAAAATGGAGGCGATGACCGAGGCGATGAATGCGATCAACGCCGCGTCGCAGAATATCGGCAAGATCATCAAGGTGATCGACGAGATCGCTTTCCAGACGAATCTGCTCGCGCTCAACGCGGCCGTCGAGGCGGCGCGCGCCGGGCAGCATGGGCGCGGTTTCGCTGTGGTGGCGCAGGAAGTGCGCAACCTCGCGGGCCGCAGCGCCAAGGCCGCTCGCGAAACCGCGGACATGATCGAGGATTCCGTGAAGCGCGTAGGCGAAGGCGTGAATATTGCGAGAGAGACGCGCGAGGCGTTGAACCTGATCGTCGCCAATGTCGTGAAGGTGAAGGATCTCGTCGCGGAGATTGCGACGGCGAGCACTGAACAATCGCGCGGCGTCTCGCAGATCAGCATCGCCATGAGCCAGGTGGGCAAGGCGTCGCAGGAAGGCAGCCAGCAAGCCGAGGAACTGGCGTCCGCCTCGTCGGAACTGAGCAAGCTCGCGGGGCAGATGCAGGACAATGTCCGGCGGTTTACCCTGCGGGAGCAGGGGCTGTCCTCTGTGGCGAGCATTCCCGAGCTCAATGGCATGACGACGGAGATGCTCAATCAGCTAAAGGCGCTTCTGGCGAGCCAGCAGCGTCCTGCGGCAACCCCCGCCAAGGCTGTCGCCAGCGGCGGATCGCGTCGTCCCGCCAGCGCGGTGATTCCGCTAGATCAGGATGAACGTGGCTTTGGTCAATTCTGACGCGCTCCATCATTGACGCCGCGGTCGTTTCGCGGCGTCGAGACATTGATCTAGAAAGTGAGATACGCATATGCATAAGGTAATGGTCGTCGACGACTCCGCGATGATGCGCGTCGTCATTTCGAACTTCGTCTCGTCGCTGCCAAATTACAAAGTGGTGGCCGCCGCGGAGAACGGAAGGAAGGCGCTCGAACAGCTCGCCAAATTTCCGGATCTTTCGCTGATCCTGCTCGACATCGAAATGCCGGAGATGAACGGGCTCGAATTCCTGCGTCACGCAAAATTGAAGTCGCGCGCAAAGATCGTCATTCTTTCGTCCGTCGCGGCGGCGGGCTCGCGGCAGGCGTCCGAGGCGCGGTCGCTTGGCGCCGATGCGATCGTGACCAAGCCGTCGGGAGCCGTGTCCATGGATTTGGCCGACAAGCGCGGAGCGGAGCTGGCGCGGGTCATGAGCTCTCTTGCCCCCGCCTGATTTCCGCATTCCGGTTTGGTCCGCGTAATTTCCGGAGCAAAAAGCGTCATTCTCGACGGAGTGCAGCGTGTCCGACGAACTCGAAGAAATCTGGGCTCTCTATGCGGACGACGGAGGCCAGTCGCTCGACGCCGTCGAGGCGGCGCTACGCACTCTGCGGCGGAACGCGTGGGACGCCGAAGCCATCGGCGGTCTCTTCCGGGCGATGCACACGTTCAAGGGCAACTCGCGCATTCTCGGGTTGACGACAATTGAATCCTGCGCGCATGTTGCTGAGGATCTCGTCGGGCTCGTCCGCGACGAGGGCGCTAAAGTCGACGGAGAGTTGCTCGATCTCATGCTCGAGGCCGCCGACGCCCTGCGTGGCATGATGGAGAAAACGATTGTCACGCGACGCGACGCCGAGGAGTCGGTGTGCGCCGATATTCTCCTGCGCATGAAAGATAAATATGCGCGGCTGAAGGAGGCCGGGGTCGCGTTTGGCGTGCATATGGGGGAAGGGCCGACGGGCATATCCGACGTGGAGTCTGGCGAACAGGAAAGTTTCCAGACCGCGGTCATTTTTTCGCCGCCGGAGGCGAAGCCGGCCGACGACCCGATGTATCTCGAAATGTTCCTCGACATGGCGCGCGATGCGCTCGACGCCATGCGCGAAGCGTTGACGTCGCGAGATGAGGGAACGGGGAATTACGGCGAGGCATTGTATAACGCCGCCTCGCCGTTACACGACGCGGCGGTGCGCATCTCCATCGACGAATGGCCGGAGCTGACAAAGGAGCTCATGTCGGCCGGCGGCGGTGTCGATCGAGCCGGGGCGCTCCTCGATCGGCTCTCGGAACTTTTCGAAAAGGACCTCGCGCGGTTGCAAGGCGCGCCAGTCAAGATCTCCGAGACTTCAGATTCCCTGGTCCAAGACGGAGCAGACTTTCCGCGTGAGCTGGAGCCTCTTCTCGACGGCCTGTCGCAGGCGGCGCAAGCTTTCCCGTGCGAAGATGAATCCGTCGGTGAGAACATTCGCCGTTTCGCCATGGCGATTCAAGAATGGGCTGCAAGGCTCGGTTACCAGCGAATCGCGGAGACATCAGCGCAACTGCCAGATGCTGCGTCCAACCTGGACGAATTCGAGCGCCTCATGTTCGCGCTCTACGAGGACCTGATACTCGTAGAGGAAATGGAGGCGATCGGGAATCCGTCGGCCGAGCTTCAGGTCGCCGCGACGACGCCGCTTGGCGCATGGTGCGCGGCGCGGACTCCTGCGACGCTGGCGGCGCTCAGGACGGCGCTGTCCAATCCTGCAGGCGAGGAAGTCGATTGGGCGCGCATGGCGGAGCTGCTCCGGCGCGTCTATCGCGCGTGCTGCTTCCAGCGCCATGAGACCGCCGGACATGTCGTGATCGCTCTGGTCGATCTCGCCGCGCGCGTCCATGCCGGCGAAATGTCGCCCGATCCGCCGCTCATGCGGGTGCTGGCCTCGTTCGTAGACGCTGCAAAGCCGCTCTTCGGGGCGACCAACAGCGACGTTGCTTCCAGCGCGGAGGCGATGGCGGGCCTTCTGCGCGAAGCCCGCGAGGTTACGGAGGCGCTGAACGGCGCGCCTTCGATCGCCTTGATCGAGGAGCAGCTTGGCCTGCCGCAAAGCTTTCGCGGCGTCCTGTCGTCCGAGAGCGCGACGGTCGCGACGCTGGCGCTCAAAACGGGGAGCCGGTTCTATATTATTCGCGCGGACATCGAGCGTCATTCGGAGCTCGCCGAAGGTTTCATTGAATGGATTGGCGCAGCAGGCGCGCTCATCGGCAGCGTGACGGTCTTCGATCGCGACGCCACCTTGTTCGATTTCCTCATCGCCTCCGCGCTGGATTCGCAGGCGATCGGTGAGGGGCTGACGGCGCTCGACCCGACGGGCGCCGTGCTGCGACTCGAAATGGCGCTCGGACGTTCTGGCGGTGACCCGGACATGGACGACGGCGAGTCCGAGGCGCCGTCGAAAGTTCAGGACGGGCAATTTTTCGAGTCGTCCGCGCCGTCGATGAAAATGCTCGAGTCCATCGGCGAAATCGTCACCGGCCATGCGACGGTCAGACAAATTCTCGCGGGCTGCGGGGAGACGGACGTCGTCGGACTTATCGACGCGGCGATGCGCGCCTCCGGCGGCGACTGGTCGGCGGCGCGCGACGCCGTGCGTCGTCAGGTTCAGGATTGGCAGGAAAACATCGAACGCCTTGTCCAGCTCGAATCCCAGCTTTCCAACCGTCTCGACCAGCTACAGGAAGAAGCTGTTTCGGCGCGCGCGCGGCCGGCGTCGGGACTCCTGAAGGCGCTCGTCAGCCATGGGGAGGATTTCGCGCGGCGGCTTTCCCGATTTGTGCGTTTCAAGGTTTCAGGCCAGACGGAGTCGATCGACATCGATCTGCTCGAGCAATTCAGCGAACCATTGCGATCGCTGATTTCCTTTGTGCTCGCAGAGAGCATCGAGCCGTCTGCAGCCCGTATCGCGGCGGGCAAGGCCGCCTGCGCCGAAGTCCAGATCCGGCTCGCGCGCCATGAGGATCGTATCGTGGCGACGATCGAGGACGATGGGGCCGGCGTGGACACGGCAAAACTCCAGGCGCGAATCCAGCGCCCGGCCGGGAGCGGGTCGCCGAAGTCATCGTCGGGAGTGAGCGGCCACGAAGGGCAGGGCGTCGATTTCGCCCTGATGCTTCGAGGCTTGCGTCTCTCCGGGGGCGAACTGGCCATCGCCAATTCGACTTTGGGCGGCGTTCGCTTCGACGTCACGCTGCCGCTGACGATGGCGGTTCTCGACGGCATGGTCGTGCGCGTCGGCGCAATCATGTATGTCGTGCCGATCCATGCGATACAGCGCATCGTTCATTCAGGCGACGCGGATTTGATGCGTTTCTCCGCCGCCAATGGCGGCACGATGTTGAAACTGGAGCGCAACGACGTGATTCCCGTGCGCTTTCTCTCCGGCGCAGGCGGAGATGATGAGGACGCGGACCAGCGGCTGCGACCTTTGCCGCCTGCAAACGACAATGCGGAAACCGGCGACCTCAAACATCTGTTCGTCGTCACGGGAAGCAGGGATCAGCGCATCGCGCTGTCGATCGATGAATTGATCGGCCAGCAACTCGTACTTATCCGCCCCATGAAAGGCTATCTCTCGGCAATTCGAGACGTGATGGGATGCGCATTGCTCGGGAACGGCGGAGTTGGAATGGTCCTCGATCCCGCGCGCCTTACAAATTGTGCGTCGTGAATTGCCGTAACAACGATTCTTTCGCGCATGTTAATTGTGCTGCGCGAGAACACGAGTGAAGCGCAGATTTTTCCTGCGCGGGTTTTTTCGCTCGGAACGAGTGCGCAAAATCGACGTGAAACGGCCCGCGACGATCGAGGTTAGGGCGCGGACCGCGTCGTTTTTTTAGTTCAGTCGTTTCGTAGCCAGTAATAGCCCGCGGTGGCCGTCGCCACCGCAAAAACCAGCACCACCAGACCATAGCCAGCCATAGCGACCTCCATCAATCGTCGTGCGACCGCTCGGGAGCGAGCCGCCGTCGTCTACACATCTCGGAGCGTCCGAATCTGACCGTGCTCAGGCGAGGGCATTTCCTGCCAATCTTCAGCAGAATTTCGCAAGGCGCCGCCGGCGGGCGTTATTTGTAACGCTCGACCCGCTGGCGCGAGACGCCTGGGAGAGTAGGGATTGATCGAGGGGGAGGTTGCTCGCCTCGATGCCCCGCCATTACATGGGTTCAATCCACGAGAAGCGAGATATGTAGGAAGCGATTGATTTTAAATGGCAGGAGTGGAGGGGCTCGAACCCCCAACCCCCGGTTTTGGAGACCGGAATCTGCCCGAGACAGCGCCGGTCAAATCCAGACAATCGCCCCCGAAAAAACCCAATGAATACTTTGCCTTTTGGTTTTATGTCCGTTAGTGTCTGGACACGGGGTAACACCCCGAGACAGGCGAATTTGTTACCCCTATAAGCCGGGGTAACACGGGGTAACGGGTTTCCGGTCATGGCAAAAACGCTAACGGCGCTGTCGATTGCGGCTCTCAAACCCGAGGCGTCGCGGCGAGAAATTCCAGATGGAAAAGTCGTCGGCTTGTTCCTGATCGTTCAGCCATCGGGGGCCATGTCCTGGGCGGTGCGCTACAGGGTGGGAGGAAGGCCGCGCAAGTTCACGATCGGACCATGGCCCGCCGTCGACCTCGCCAGCGCGCGGGGGAGGGCGCTGGAGGCGCTGGCGCAAGTCGCCGCGGGGGTCGACCCCTGCGAACAGAAGCGGGCGGCGCGTGCGGCGGCAGTGGAGAAGCAGCGCGCCGAGCTCGACGTCGTCGAGCGCGTGGTCGCGGAGTTTGTCGAGCGTTATGCGAAGCCCAATACTCGCGACTGGCGGGAGACGGAACGCAAGCTCCTGAAAGACGTCGTGCCTGCGTGGCGGGGCAGGCGACTATCGGAAATCAGCAAGGCGGATATTCACGTTTTGCTCGATTCGATGGTCGACCGTGGCGCGCCGGTGGGCGCGAACCGAACGTTCGCGCAGATAAGGAAGATGTGTAACTGGGCGCTCCAGCGCGGCTTGATCGAACGCAATCCTTGCGACGGTCTGGCGCCGCCATCTGCGGAGCAGACCCGAGCCCGCGTTCTCGACGACGGCGAGCTTGCCATCATCTGGGAGGCGGCGGGACGGATTGGCTTCCCGTTCGGGGCGATTGTCCGGCTGCTTATTTTGACCGGACAGCGCCGCGACGAAGTGGCCGGGATGCGGTGGGCGGAACTCGACTCCGAGCGGCGATTATGGACGATCCCGGCGGAGCGATCGAAGAACCGCCGCGAACACGCCGTTCCACTATCGGACGCCGCACTCTGCATTATCGAGGCGTTGCCGAGATTCGATTCAGGCTTTCTCTTTTCCGCCGGGGCAACGCCGCCGTCGGGGTTTTCAAAGGCAAAGCCGCGTCTCGACAAGGCCGTCGCCGATGTTCCCGGCGGCGAAAACATTCCGCATTGGGTCCTACACGATATTCGGCGCAGCGCTGCGACGGGCATGGGGCGTCTTGGAGTCGACCTTGTCGTTATTGAAAGATGCTTGAATCACGTTAGCGGCAGTTTCGGCGGAATTGTGGGCGTCTACCAGCGCCAGAAATATGAAATCGAAACTCGCGCCGCTCTCGATTTATGGGCACACCATGTTGGGGCGCTTGTCTCGGGCAAGGGAGAGGCGCGGCCATGAAACGCACTCGCAGCAAGCTCCGCGCCCTCATTGCGCGGGACGCAAAGGAGAATGTCGGCGGTCTTGGCGCGATCCTCGATGTCATCAATGCGCCGGCTAGCGACGAAACGAACGCGCTGGCAAGCCCCGGCATCAACAGGGCGTACGGACAGTTTTTATTCGGCGAGGATTTTTCTGAATCGGATGTAAGCGATCTATTCGAAACTTTGCTTGGCAAGCTGCCGGAAGATAACGCGGACGATTTGCGCAAATTATTTATGGCTGCATATTTCGAAGGAGCAGTGGGCACGGGAAAGGAGCTTTCCGAAAGCCTGAAGCGACATTTGCAAACGGAAGCCGGGAGGCACGGCGGCAAAAAAGCTGGCGCCGGACGCGCGAGGATGGCCGAGGACAGTTGGCAGGGCGCGGCGCTGGTGCTCGCGCAAGAATTTCAGCAAAGGACTCCGGGCGCGGGGCAGACGCGGCTTGCAAAGCAGATCAAAAGACACTTGCCAGAAGCGCCGGGGCTGGAGCGGATCAAGAAAGTAGTCGCCGCGTGGCAACAACAGGGCAAGCTCCTGCGCGCCCGGCGACCGTCGAAAGAGCGATAGGGTAGCGAACCCCCTTCGCACCCCTTCAAAGTAGGGTAGCGAACCCCCTTCGCGCCCCTTCAAGGTTATTTGTGCCCCCGGCGAAACGGCGCATGTTCGACGTGTCTCGACAAGGCACGGGGAGTACGAACATGCACGAAACGAGCGAACTCATGGGAACGTCAGCGCTGGCGAAGGCGCTTGGCGTGTCGACGCGCACCGTTGATCGCTGGTGGAACGATCCGAACGTTGGGTTCCCGGCGCCGACCATCATCAATCGCCGGAAATATTTCTCCGCTGCGGAAGTGCGCGCGTGGCGCGCAAGGATGGCGGCGCGATCACGTCCGGACCGCGGCGCGGAGTCTGCGAACGCCGCGTGAAAATCCCTTTTCCGTAAACCGTAATCCGGGGGATCGCGCGGGACGCGCGCTAATCCACAAAAAAAGCGCCGCTCGGGGGGAGCGACGCCGAAATTGTTAGGTGTCCTAGACGCAAAAACACCATAACAAATTCGGCGCAAAATGCAACCCGAGCGGCCTCTTCATTCATCAATCGGAGGCCACGATGCGCAAACCAATCATGACGCCGACAAATGAGGAGTTTCTGCGCGCTCTCGCGGGGGAGGACTGGAAGCGCGTTCCTGTATCGACGGGCGACAAATCCTGGGTGGTCTATCCCGCCGAGCGAATGGTCGGCGTGCTGACCAATGCGACAGCCAACTACTATTGCGTCTCGATATTCCGTGAATCGACCGCGGGGCATTTCGTTCGCCGCGCCGAATGCTTCGACGGGCAGTTCGTCCTCGTGATCGACGACGTGGGGACCAAGATCAACCTGAGGGAACTACTGCGCGTCATCCCCCTCCCGACCTATGTGCTGGAGACGTCGCCGGGGAATTTCCACTATGGCTTCATACTCACGGACGGGCGCGACGCGCGCGTTATCGCTGCGTTGGTAGACAGCATCATCAGCGACGAACTGATCAATCCGTCGCTGCGCGATCCAGGCATGGTCGGCGTGACGCGCGTGGTGCGCCTGCCCGTGGGAGCCAACTGCAAACCGGCGGTCATGGCGGCGAACGGGGGCAAGCCGTGGCCGCACGTCATGCACGTATGGGAGCCGTCGCGGGCCTATAGCGTCGAGCAGATGGCGGAGGAGCTTGACGTCGACATCAGCCCCGAGGCGCTGGCGCGCTTCAAGGGCGGCGGCCATACGAGGAAGGCAACGGCCGCCGAGGTCGGCATCGACCCCCTCATGAAGCTCTTTGACGCGCGGGGGATGCTTATCGACGCCACGCCAAACGATAATGGCTGGGTGGCAATCAAATGCCCATGGGCGGCGGACCATTCGGACGCCCGCGACGAGGCCGGTTATCGTCCGGGCTCGGGGGGTTTCCAGTGCCACCACGGCCACTGCGAAGGCAAGGGCATGAACGAACTTCGCGCATGGGTGGAGGAGGCGTTCCCAAGGGCGGAAAGGGCGGCTGCGCTCGCGGGGACCTTCGGCCCGGTGAATGAGAACGATCCGGTGCTTCAGGGCGAAATCAAACGCGCGATGCTTCGCGACCCCGGCTTTCGCGCAATTTTCGGCGACGGCGACGATGATGACGGCGGCCATGCTCTCTTTACTTGCTCGGATGGTTTGCCGGACATTCCGGGCGGCGCATATCCCCCTGATGAATTGTTGCCGGCCATTTCCGCGCGCTTTGCATTGGTCGACCGAGAAGGCGAAGTGAATGTCGTGCATCGCGACGCCGCCGGCGCCGATCATGTTCTCGCGCGAGGATCATTTGAAAGTTATCTGGCAAACATCGCTGTCAAAACCCAAAACGACAACGGCGACGAAAAATTTTTCCCGGCTGCAAAATGGTGGAAGTCGCATCCGAAGCGCCCGCCTATTCGTCGCGCGATATTCGATCCTCACAGAAAGGCTCGCATAGACGAATACAATTTCTGGCGCGGCTTTGGCGTCGCTCCGATTCAGGGGCGCGACAAAATTAAATCGTTTCTTGCGCATTTGTGGGTTGTGATTGCTCGCCGTGACCGTCGCAAGTTTCGCTACCTGATACGATGGCTCGCATGGAGCGTTCAAAATCCTGAGAAGCGCGCGGAGACGGTTATCGTCCTAAAATCGGAATCAGAAGGTTCCGGCAAGTCGACCGTTTCCGATGCAATGCGCGTCATTTTTGGAAAGCACGCCGCCGTGGTTTCGGATTCATCGGAAGTAGTTGGAAACCATGTCGACGACCTCGAATTTGTGTCATTCCTGCAAATGGAAGAAGCGCTTTTCGCGGGCGATCCGCGAATCGCAGACCGAACTAAACACGCGATAACCGGCACGAGTTTGCGGATAAATCCCAAGGGCCGCAAAGCCTACCAAGCGCCGAACCGGCTGCACGCAATTTTGACTACAAACCATTCCTGGGCCGTCCCCGCCGGGCGTGAGGCGCGCCGCTGGTTTGTCTGCGAAGTGTCGGGAGAGAAAGTCGGGGACCGCGCATGGTTCGATAAAATTTATGACGACTTGCAAGCCGGCGGTTACGGGCAACTGCTTAATTATCTGCAACGAAAAAAGCTCGGGAGTTTCCATCCGCGAAACATGCCGCGGACTTTTGAGCTTGCGGAGCAACAAATCCGGAGCGCGTCGACCGTGCATCAGTGGTTGCTGGTCTGCGCCGCCGAAGGCTTCGTTGCGGCATATGACGGCGCGGCGCGGAAGGATCATTTACGCCTGGAACTCGGCGCCGCCCATCCGTCTGCACACTTGTACGCCGCCTATACGGGCGCAACGAAGATGCAGGGCGGGCGCGTCGAGACGCAGGACGCCTTCTGCAAGCGGCTAACGAAAATCCTGGGCGAGGATTCTCGCGTGCGGGACATCATCTGCGACAACGTGCGGCACCATCGCGGGTACTACCTCCCGCACGGCGACGAACTCGCCCGAGCGGTGGAGCGGTCGCTCGGCGTCGTCGAGCGCGTGACCGATGGCGCGCGTGAATGCAACCGCCGGGCGGATGAGGATGATGAGGATGATGAGGGACCGTTTTGAGTAACGACGCGCCGAACGTGCCGACGACGTGCCGAAGCGTAACTAGTTGAAAACACTATCTTTCGGCATCTTCGTCATCTTCGTCATCTAAAATAAGGAATAGATAAAATGAAGAAGAAGAGAAGAAAGAAGGCCGGCGGCGGTACCTTCTTATTCCTATTTGTAATGATGTAGCGAACAACGTGCCGAAGGTGCCGAAGGTGAAAAAACGCCCCAAAATCAAATGGTTGCCACTCGGCACGTCTCGGCACGTCGGCACGTCGCCATTACAGCGTAAGCGTTCAAACCCGCGTTTCGATCAATTGGGTTGAATTTGTCGCTAATTGGAGGCCACAAGCGATGACACTCAATCTCGACAAGCGACGCGGCCCCTCCGGCCGCTTTGTGCTGCGACTGCCGCGCGCGGCGACCACGCCCGCCGCGCCCGCCGCGCCCGCCACGCCGACCACGCCCCCCGCAACACCGCCGACGCGACTCGATCCTTTCGACGTGCTGCGCCACGCCCCGCGTCGGCGCGCGACGCGCGCGCAGATCGAAATGCTCGCCGCGAAGTGGAGGGCGAAACGATGACTGCCGCCGCGAGGATGCGCCGCAGTCGCGCAAGGCGCCGGGAAGGCCGGCGCGTCTATCGCATCGTGGTCGACGAGACGTTGCTTGAAGATGCGCTGCGCCTCCACCTGCACCTGGCTCCGACAGCGGACGATCCGAAGGAAACCGAACGCGCGCTCAACGATATGATCGCTCAATTTTGCGCCGTTGCGCGTAACGGCGTTCGCGAGCGAAACGGCGCAGAATGATTCGAGCAAATCGGTTCGAATCGCGAAGGACACACAATGCGACATGTAATTCCTGAACTTCGAAAGCCCGCCGCCGATCGCGCTAAACCGGTTTTCAACGCGGCGTGGGCGGCGACGATCCGCGCCGCCGGCAAGCGTCAGGAAGCGGAGGCCATCGAGCGCAGCGATGACGTGGCGCGGCGGCTGTTGCAGCCTCTCACCATGCGCGCGCCCATCGCGCCCGGCACGACGACGGGCTCAGGATGGGCGGACGATGTGGTGACGGGCGCAACCGGCGCGTTCGTTTCGTCCATCGCGCCGCTGAGCGCGGGCGCTCGTTTGATCGAAGCCGGCGAACGCGTCGACCTGGGCGCAACGTCGACCATCTCATATCCGACCGCGGATACCTCGCCCGGCGCGGCGCCGTGGGTTGCAGAAGCCGAACCGATTGGCGTCCGAAATTTCTCTTTCGACTCCGCTACACTTGGCCCTGCGAAGAAGGTCGCAACAATCCTGCCCGTCTCGCGCGAAAACGTGAAGCGCAGCGCCGGCCGGGCGGTCTTCGATCGCATGTTGCGCGAAGTCGCCGCGCATTCTCTCGACTTGGCAATCTTTGGGGATCAGGCGGCGAGTGCGGCGGCTTGCGCGGGCCTTCGGAACGGCGTGACGCCTATCGCGTCGACCGGCGACGTCGGGAGCGACGTGGCGGCGCTGCTTGCCGAAGTCGCGAACTTGGGCGGCTCGGGCGCGGCGGCCATCATCATGAATCCTCGCGAAGCTGCCGTCGCCGCTGTCGCGTTGCCGCAGCTGGCAATTCCGACCTGGGCTTCTCGCGCGGTGCCGGCGGGAACGGTTCTCGCCCTCGATCCGAGCGATTTCGCCAGCGCCATCAGCGACATCGAAATTTACGCGTCGGAGGAGAGCGTCATTCACATGGAGGATTCCGCGCCTGCGGAGATCGTCAGCGCCACGGGCCCGGCGACCGCCGACCCCGTGCGCAGTGCCTTTCAGACTGGCGTCATCGCCCTTCGAATGATTCTGGAGTTGAGCTTCATCGCTCGCGCCGGGCGCGTCGCCACGATGACGGGGGTCAGCTGGTCATGATGCAGGAAGAGGAAGCGGTCGCCGACGCCATTCGCGAGCGCGCGGAGGAGCGGGCCGCAGCCGCGCTCGATCGCGCCGACGCCGCGCTTTCCGCGGCGCGCCCCTTTGCCGGCGCCGCCGATCACTGGGGGCGCGAGGGCGATGGCGCAACGGTCCCGCAATCGCCCGCCCCTTCGCGGGCTGCGCCCGCACCATCGCCAGCACCGGCGACATTGGCAGATGAGGACGCGGCGCCCGTCCGCATGGGCGTTTTGGTCGCGGTCCTGCGAGACGCCATCCTGCGCGAGCGCGTACACGCGGCGCAGATCATCGCCGGTCTGGAGCGCCGCATCGAGGCGCTCGAAACCAAGACCAAACGAGGGAAAAATGGCAATCGATGACCTGTCGACGCTCTATCGCCGCGCTCGCGCCAGCGGATTTGACGACTCTTCCGGCTGGGATTTCACCATTGAGATGATCGAGGCGGAAACCGAAGCGTTGCGCGCGGAGATGAAGCTGAAGAATTTCGCCGCGCGGGTGGAGATGCTGGGCGGTCGCCCCGCCGTCGACACGATCGTGAAAGGGCTCGGCGAAAGCCCGAACAATTAGGCGAATGATCGTCGCCTGAAAGGGCGTCGCGACCGCGGATGAACCGGCGCGACGCCCTGCTTTCCCGCAGGGGGGAGGGCGAATTATCTGGACGAAAAGGGGCATAGCACCGGACGGGGTCTCACGCAGAGATTTTTTTTTCCTCGCCCCAAGTATTCAAAAACTTCGGGCAAACTTCGGAAACTTCGGGCAAAACCCCCGATAAGCCCCTGTTTTCTGCTGGTTTCGGGCGCTCTAAGTTTCTGGAAAACTTCGGGAAAACTTCGGGCAAAAATCAATCAATTCGGGCGAATCAATCAAACGGCGCGAAATCAATCAAAGAGGCTATCCGGTTAGAAAGCTCTCCATTTTGCACGGCTAAAAAAACGAGCCCCAGTCCGGTGCAATCCCCAGCTTTAGCTAGACTTTTGACCCTCCCCCTGAGCCGGGAGATCATGCCGCGCGGCGGCGGCAAGCGCCCGGCGAGACGAGGCGCG
>NZ_JAJFZJ010000003.1:0-23197 GCF_020733155.1 Methylocystis sp. WRRC1
CATCAACTGGGTTTTTTCCACGCGGCCAGTTGTGACGCCGATCCGCTGCTGGACTTCAGGAGCGATTTGGACCTCGGCATATCCGGGGGGCACTGGATGGCCGGACGATGGGGGAGCGCCGGCTGGCGGCATGCTCATCCCCGGCATTTGATGTCCGCTATGGTCCTGCGCCCCGCCGACGGCGGCGGCGATCGCCAACAGGAAAACCGCTAATCCTGCGAGACTCAGATATCGCGTCATGAAAGCCTCGCTTCTACGGCTTGTATTGTGGCAGGGGCGGAGGCTCGGTCGTTGCGATAAGCGCTGGTCTTCCCAGCGTTTCAATATCGACGCCTGCGATCGCTTCGAGCTCGGCGAGCCGTCTTTCCCGCTCAATCCTCGCTTCTGCGACGAGCCGGCGGATGTTGATATACGTTCGCTTGCTGTCGATCAGGTCGGCGAAGGCGACAGTGCCGGCGGCATAGGCCTCTCGCGAGCTGTTGAGCAATTGTTCGACGAGGGGCGTCAAACGCCGATGGAAAAAGCCCGTCTGTCGTTCCGCGTTGCGCATGAAATAGAGCGCGGCGACAAAGCTGGCGGCTCGGTCCTTCTCTGTCTGGCGAATTACCGCCTGTGAGGAGCGAACCATTGTTTCGGCGTTGTCAATGGCGACCTGGATCTGCGGCAGAGTGGTCGGCAGCATCACCATCGCCGCAACCGTCTGCGAAATGCTGCCGTTGACGCTGAAGGATGGGCTGATGTCCGGTACATAGGCAAGAAGCGCCACCTCTACCGCGTCTTGCCGCCCAGCGACTTGATGGGCGAGAGCCTCCAACTCTGGATTGCGGTCAACCGCCATAGCAATCAGCCGCGCATCGTCGCGAATGACGGAGCGGGGCGGCGGCAAGCCGGAAACCTCGAGCGGCGTATTAGCGTCACGCGCCAGTAGGCCGTTCAATACGCTACGCGCCGCACGCACCTCCGCTTCCAGGTTGCGCAGGTTGTTCTTCGCCAACTCCGAGTCCGTCTCTACCTTCAGCAAGTCCTGCAGCGGCGCGCCGGCTTGCGCGCGAGCTGCCGCGGACGCCGAGAGTTGCTTGAGGAGATTGACATTGTCTCGCTCGATACGCGCTCGCTCCGCGGCGAGCGCGAGATCGAGATAGGCGTTAAGGACGCGCCTTTGAAGGTCGAATTTCGCGACTCTGAACCTTTCGCCAGTTTCGCGCGCCGCCTCGAACGCCACCCGCCCCGCGGCTTCCACTTTTATCGGAAGCTGCAAGTTCATCGACGGGTCGAAGCCCGCGCTGATCGTCATGCGATCCCAGGCTTTCATGTTCTCCCGTGAGAACATGTAGCTATAGCCGAGCGCGACTCTGCTATTCGGCCAGGCGGCTGCTTGGTTGACCTGGATCAGTGCCCCTTTCCAGTTGAAATAAGCCGACTCCAGGTCGCCATTGGCGAGAAAGGCCCGGCAAAGGACGTCCTGCCAGCTTGGCCGAAGTGGCAACTCCGGAAGCTCCCGCAGTTCCGGAGGAGTTTCGAAGGCCGAGCCTGTCGTCGCCAATTTTGCCTGCTCTTCGACGATCCCCGGCGGCGCAAGAACGCATCCGCTCAGGGCCGGGAGGCTGCCTAGGAAGCAGATCAGAAGAGCAACGCGGCTGGGAGGCATTTAAACTGTATCGCCGAGGCGGCGGCGTCCTGTCTAGCGCAAGACCGGCTTTTCAATCGGCGACCAAGCGGATCTCCACAGGATGCGGCGGCTCCAGCGTCCGAACTAAGCCGCCCCCTCGGACAAGCTCCAACGTAACAATCTGCGGCGGGGGCTCTGCGGTTTGCTCGGCTTACGAGACGATATGTCACGACCCACGAGCGGCTGGCGACGGTCTCTAGTCAGCTCTTAGCCAACGCGTCAGACCCTGTGATCAGCTCCAGGAGTTCAGTCGTAATTTCGCTTTGCCGCGCGACCCCTTCCTCCTGCTTGAGCTGTTGGAGCTTTTTCTCGACGTTTTCATGGGCTGATTCCATGGCCGCAAAGCGTTCGGCATTTTCGCTTGCGATGGATTCGACGGCCGCCTCCATGAGCATGGCGAAGACATATTCGGTCATCAGCGATTCATGCAGGGCGATCGGCTTCAAGTTGAGAAGCGGCGGCTGGCGCGGTTGCTTAGGCGCAAGCGCCTTCAGATCGAGAGGCAACACCAAACGTGTTTCAATCGCAGGCGCGCCTCCCTGGCGGTGGCGTCCGTATACGGCTTCAACCCGCGATATTTCACCATTTACAATCAAAGTGTATAGTTTATTGACCAGCCGAAAGATGACTTCCGGCGCGCTGCTTAGACGCGTCGCCATCGGCGCGCTCCAGGCCATTTCTCTGCCCCGCTCTGTCACGAGCGACGAGCCGCGCGATCCCAACACGAACAGCAAGTCTGCTGGAGCGAGCACCCCTTCGGCAGCCTCGAGGAGCCGCGTATTGAAGCTCCCAACAAAACTGTGCTCCGCCATATAGAGGACCGCGGCTTTCTTTGCGTGTCCCTCTTGCCTCTCGGCGACCGGCTCCGGCATGAGGGGCAGAGTGCTGGCCAATGCTGCGGCGATGGCTTCTGTGTAGCGCGCTGCGGCGGGAAGCGCGCGTAGGGTTTCTTGCAGCCTCATTCCCGCGAGCGAGCGCATCGCCCCAACGATCTCGCTCAACTCGTGGATGCTGCCGATGTGCGCCTGGATCTCAGCGAGCCGCATTACTGCTCATCCTGTCGCTCAGGAGCGCTGGCTAATAATTCCAGCGCATGGTGCAGGCGATTGCGCAGATCTTCTGACAGAGCCTCAGACCTCTCATCTAGCGATAGGGCTTCTGGGCAATGCTGAGCCAACCAAGGACCAACGCGGCTCCGGAAATTTTTGACTTCCTCAGGCTTTAGTTTGTCCAGAACGCCAGCGTTCAAGGCTAAAAGCAGCGCCACTTCTTCGCCGAGCGCCAATGGCGCAAACTGAGCCTGCGCGAGCACGGCGCGGATTCTTCGCCCGTGTTCAATCGTCTTTCGGGTCCGCTCATCCACCATTGTGCCAAAGCGGGTGAAGACCTCGAGCTCTAAAAACTGGGCGTATTCGAGCCGCAAGCTTGCTGACAGCCCTTTGAGTACGGGGGCCTGGGTCTTGCCACCCACGCGGGAAACGCTTTTGCCAATATCGACGGCGGGCTTTTGGTCTTCGTAAAACAGACGTGGATCAAGATAGATCTGCCCGTCGGTAATCGAGATGAGGTTTGTAGGGATGTAGGCGCTGATGTTGCCGGCCTGAGTCTCGGAGATCGGCAAGGCCGTCAAGGAGCCGCCCCCACGCTCCAGCGCAAGCCTGGCCGCACGCTCGAGAAGCCGGGAATGAATGTAGAAGACGTCTCCGGGGTAGGCCTCACGACCAGGCGGCCGTCGCAGCAAGAGTGAGATCTGCCGGTAGGCCGCCGCATGCTTTGTGAGGTCGTCGATCACAAGCAACACATCGTGCCCCCGCTCGACAAAATATTCGGCCATCGTGCAGGCGGAATATGGCGTGAGCCACTGGAGACCAGGAGGGGAATTAGCTTCGCCCACGACAAACAGACAGCGTTCCGGCGCGCCGTAGCGTCGAATGGCGTCGACAACCTGCGCAACCGATGAGGCTTTTTGTCCGATCGACGCATAGATGCACAGTACGTCGCTATTGCGTTGGTTTATCATCGAATCGACCGCAATCGCCGTCTTCCCCGTGCCGCGGTCGCCGATAATGAGCTCGCGCTGTCCTCGCCCTATCGGGATCATCGCGTCGATCGCCAATATTCCAGTCGCGAGGGGACGGGTGACCAGGGCGCGGTCAATGATGGTCGGAGCCGGCCGCTCGGTCGGCGCTGTCGAAGTATCAGGGATGGGGCCCTTGTCATCGAGCGGGGCGCCAAGGGCGTCGACCATGCGGCCGAGAAGCGAATAGCCGACAGGCGTTCGTGCGACCTCTCCGGTTCCGCGGACGATGCCGCCCGAGGCGATACGACCCATGTCGCCGAGCAGCATGCAGCCTATCAGATCTTCACCGAGGTCCACTGCTAGCCCGCGTACGCCGCCCTCAAAAATCAGAAGTTCATCGAGGCGCGTGTGCGGCAGCCCTGAGACCGTGGCGACTCCGTCGCCGACCTTTTCGACACGGCCAATTTGCTCGAGCCGTGGCTCCAGCTCGATCTGCCGAATTTTGGCGCGGCTGATGTCCGCCCAATCACGCAAATCCGCCGAAAGCTCGGTCATGTCCTGGCTAGCTCCGATCGAATCGCGCCGAAAGCGCTTCGCCACGAATAGTCCAGAGTCGCGTTACGGAAATGGAGTTCGGCGCCAGCGATGAGGTTAGGGTCCACATGGAATTCAAGGCCGACCTGTTCTCCGAGCAACTTACGAAGCCGCGCGCGCCAAATCTCTTTGGTGTTGTCGTCGACAGGCATAGCGATGCTGATCGTGACAGCAGGGTCGCCCCCCTGCTCATTATCGACGAGCGCCGCTCTTTCCGCTTCAGAAAGTGAAGCGAGCCGTCCCTCTAGTTTTTCAAACCAGGGTTCTGTTCTCACCTCAGTGGGCATCTCGCCTAGGAGACGCTTTGTAACCTCGTCCGTTAAATCAAGCGATAGGCTCCGGGCGGCTAAAGCCGCTTGCGCGCGCTCATCCGCGAGCGTTTTACGCCCCTCTTCAAGAAGAGTTTCGGCGTCGCGTTCGGCTCGTTCCCGTCTTGCCTGGGCCGCCTGCTCAGCCGCGGCCGAGGCCTTTTTTAACAGGGCTTCCCGTTCACCAAGGATGGCGATTCGTTCCGCTTCCGCCGCTGTGAGCAGTCTCTTTGCCTCTTCTTCCGCTGCGCTCGCCTCCGAAGCCCGTTTCTCCATTTCCTGCCGCCGCGCATCAATCATATTGAGCGTCGGCTTGTACAAAAGGCGATGGAGCAGCCACACGAGGATGGCGAAGTTTATCGTCTGCAGGCCGAGTGTCCACCAATCGAAGTTCATGGATTATCCTGCGTAGGGATTGGCGAACAGCAGCAGCAGCGCGATGACAAGACAATAGATCGCCATTGTTTCGATCATCGCGAGGCCGACAAAAAGCGTCCGCGAAATGACGCCGGCGGCTTCGGGCTGTCGGGCGATCGCGTCCATGGCCGCCGCGACCGCTCGCCCTTCGGCCAGGGCCGGGCCCACGGCCCCCATGGAAACAGCGATTGAGGCGCCGATGATGCTGATGATTTTAGGGTCCATAGAGCCTCCTTAGCCTTTCTCAATGCTACCGATCGCGGCGCCGATGAAAACGGTGGCGAGAACAGTGAAGATATACGCCTGAATGATCCCAAGCAGTCCTTCCAGCAACATGAGGGGCACTGGGACGAAAAGCCCGGCAAGCGATACAACGAGGGCGATCATAAACTCTCCGCTCATCACATTGCCGAACAATCGCACCATGAGCGAGAACGTCCGCGTCACTTCGGAAAGGATATTGAGGGGCAGCATGATAAATTTCGGCTCGGCGAAACTAGCAAGATACTTGCGCAGCCCTCGGCTCCTGATCCCGAAATAATGCACCGAGAAGAATACAATGAGAGCGAGCGCCGCCGGCGTTTCCAGCTTGCTTGTTGGCGCTTCGGCTCCCGGGACCAAAGAAGACAAGTTCGCAGCCACGAGGAATATGAACAGGGTCCCGAGCAGAGAGAGGTAGGGTCTGGGATCTTTCCGCAGAACGTCCTCGATTTGCTGCATGACGCCCATGACGATGAGCTCCAGCACAGCCGCACGCCTATCCGGCACGGAAGGCAAGCTACGCGTTACAAGCCACGAACCGAGGGATAGCGCCAGCATGATCGCCCAAGTCGTCACGACTGGGTGGGTGATGGCAACCGGTCCGATCTGGAAAATCACCGCACTCTCCAGGGGGGAATGTTTTCGTGACGGCGCCCGGACAGCTCTCTGTGCTTCAATGACCTGAGAAAGCGTTGCAGACGCCTCGATGGCCGGGCGAAATTCCGGATCAACTCGGAGCGCAGCCTCGAGATCCTGCCGGGCAAGCGGCAAATTGCCTTGCGCGCGATACATATCGGCGCGGTCGACGCGGGCTTGAAGAAGTTCCGGATTGAGCTGGATGGCTTCCGAAAAGTCCCGTAGGGCGTTGTCGAGTTCTCCCTTCGAGCGAAACAGCGTCCCACGCTTCGAGTAAAGCTCAGCCGATTTTGGAGCCCGCCCGATGGCCTCGGTGAAGTCAGAAAGCGCCCGGTCGACGTCGCCCTTGGCAAGATATGCGTCGCCGCGGCCAACGTAAGCTTCGACCTTTGCAGGATCGATGTCGAGAACCCGCCGATAGTCCGCGATGGCGGCGTCCCATTGCTTTCCGGCCCGAAAAGCCTCTGCTCGGCGCAGGAGCGCAAGGACGAAGCGCGGTTGAAACGCTAACGCCTGGGTGTAGTCCGTGATGGCGCGCTCACGGGCGCCCTTGTCATAAAACAAGGCCGCCCTGTCGGCGTAGGCCTGAGCCGATTTCGGGTCAAGTTGCAGCGCGTGTTCCACATCGTCGATGGCGCGGTCGAGGTCTCCCGCCGCGCGATAAGCTTCGCCGCGATTTAGGTACGCCGCAATCCGGTTGCTTTTGCTTTCACGTCGCCCCTTGGCGATGATACTGCCGCACGCTTCTATGCGATGTTGCAGATTTGGGCCGAAACATTCTCCGAAGCGGGCCTGCTGGGAAAAGCTCCCAGTCTGGAACATTAAGAGGAAGGCCACGGCGAAAGCGAAGCAAATTCGCGCTCGCCCTTGTACGAAGCCACGCAAAAGATAGAGGGCGCCTTGCCGAGTAAGGGCCATATTAGCGGCCTCTTCGCTGTTGCAGCGCAAACTGGCGAGCGATAAGGAGGCCGACAAAGGTGGCGAGTAAGGGCGCGGCCCCGAGGCGCGCCATGAAAAAGAGCAGGATCGTCACCGCGATTATTCGGGCCGCCGTAAGGGTGGTAGGGACCATCCAGCCCGAGCCCGCGACAATGCGCGCCACCGTTGCACGCATTGCCGCGAAATAAGCGAGCCCAAAGACGAAGCCCGATAAGGCTGCGACTGCTGCGGGAAAAACAATAGACATAACCTCCGGAGTCATTCGCTTTGCATCCTTTTCCACGCTAGCGCGCATCCGAGCGCGAGGCCGATTGCGAGCAGACTCAAGGTCCAGAAGATGCCGGAAGCGAGACGGCCGTCCAGCCAGCGCCCGACAAAGACGCCGATCAATGTGGGCGTCACGATTGTCCAGCCCAAAGCGCCGATAAGCGCTAGGTTGCGTCCAATCGGGCGCTCCCCTTCTTGCTGGCCAAGCGCGCGTCGGCCCCGCCGTAATCTGACAGCTTCTTCAAGATGGTCGTGGTTCTTTCGCTTCCCCTCATTCATGCAACCGCGCGCCCTTTCCGCCCTCAGCCCTTAGAAAGCAGCAAATCTGTCTAATCGCTGCGAGGTATAGCCGTTGGGCGTCGGTGCGAGCGGCTTTGTCTTCTTCTTGCGCTCGACGGAAAGCGCTGAGCACTTCTGCTTCTAGCGTGACCAAATCGTCGGATTGCACGGCTTCCTTTGTGGCGATCGTTACCTCATCTCCCCCGCGCACCTCCAAAATTCCCCCACGCACCGCCGCGTGATGCTCAGTTCCCTTAGAGTCCCGCCAAGTTACGACCGAAACCGTGAGCGCTGTAAGGAAGTCAGCGTGACCGGGCAAAACGCCGAACGCGCCTGATTCATCCTCGGCGCGAAGATAAGCGACATCCCAACCATCCAAGACGGTCGCAAGCGGGGTGTAAACGTTAAGTTTCATTTTGCGCTTCTCAATGCCGTCTCTTTCCCACGCGCCTCTGTGATATCGCCCACCATGTAGAGTGAGCTTTCGGCCCAGTCATCGGTCTCGCCGTCCAGGATTGCGCGACAACCGGCAAGCGTCGCCTCAAGCGCAATCGATCGGCCAGGCATTCCGGTAAAACTCACTGTGGCGAGAAACGGTTGGGTTAGAAATCGCATGAGACGGCGGGCTCTTTTGACCGTGCTGCGATCAGACGCGCTTAGCTCTTCGATACCGAGAAGAGCGATAATCTCCTGAAGCTCACGGTAATGTGCAATCGCGCTTCGGACGTCCTGCGCGGTTCTGTAATGGACGTCGCCAACCAACCTGGGGTCAAGGAGGCTAGAGGTGGAGGCTAAAGGATCTATCGCCGGGTACATTCCCTCGCTCGCCATGTCGCGGGAAAGAACAATGGAAGAATCCAGGTGGCTGAATATTTCCGCTACGGCCGGATCGGTAAAATCGTCTGCTGGCACATAGACGGCTTGGATCGATGTAATGGCGGCCCCAGCAACCGAAGCGATTCGCTCTTCGAATTCAGCAATCTCAGTCGAGAGCGTCGGTTGGTAGCCGACGCGGGAAGGAAGCCGCCCCAGCAGCCCAGAAACTTCTCCTCCGGCTTGGACCAGACGATAAACATTGTCGACGAGAAGCAGTACGTTCTCATGGGCGGTGTCTCGGAAATACTCGGCGATAGCGAGCGCAGTCAGTCCCGCGCGCCAACGCGCTCCAGGCGGCTCGTTCATCTGCCCGAACACAAGCGCAGTCTGTTTCAGCACGCCAGATTGGCTAAGCTCCAAAAGTAGCTCATGGCCTTCGCGCGAGCGCTCGCCGATGCCGCCGAAAACAGAGATGCCAGAATGCAGCTCGACAGTCGTTCGTATAAGCTCCATGATCAAGACTGTCTTGCCAACTCCGGCGCCGCCGAACATCGCCGCCTTGCCGCCCTTTACCAGTGGGGCAAGGAGATCAATGGCTTTAATGCCAGTGCGGAAAATCTCCAGGCTGCTCCCGCGCCTGGAAATTTCTGGGGGCGCCCTATGAATGGGGCGGCGTTCAATATCGAGTGGGAAAGCCGGCCCATTGTCGGCGGGCTCGCCCAAAGCGCCGAGGAGCCTTCCGAGCACGGGGTTTCCGACAGGCACTTGGATTGGAGAGCTCAGAGCGCGTGCGGGGGTCCCGCGCTTCAGGCCCGCTGTGTTCTCTAATGCGACGGCGCGAACGGTGCTCGCGTTTAGATGCTGCTGGACTTCCGCAATAACGGGAGCACCAAGGTCCCATTGGATGGACACCGCTTCGTTTATGATCGGAAGATGCTCGGGCGAGAACCGCAAGTCTATCACCGACCCGTGCACCGCGATCACGCGTCCGGTCGGTCGGGCGTCCTTGACTTCTCGATTCATCGAAGCGGCCAGTTTGAAGGGTCTTTTCCCGAAAGTTTCAGAGGGCGACGAAGTCCTGTCAACTTGCCAGCCGCCCTAGCGCCGATCTTCGGCGAATGATCCCTCGGCAGCTATGCAGCATTTGGAAAAGCTTAGGCTCGATTTTCTGAGTAAAAACCTACCCGAGCAACAAAATCTAAGCAGGGATCGGAAATCCCTGCTTAGGACGTGTTATCTAGCACTGTGACGACAGTGGACATGGATGATTGCCTCAAAGGGATAAACGGCGAAAACGCCGACCCGCTGGTCGGTGCGGCGCTGAACTGCGGCCTGATGCAAACCATCCTGCCGCCAGCCGAGATCATCTCGACGATGATGATTCGCGCCGCCGCTCAGGCTACCTGACGAACTTGAGCCCCGCGGTCTTTCTGGCCCCCCAGACTTTCGGCCGCCAATCGCCTAACTTGCAGCAGTAGGGCACAGCAGCCCGACGTCGAGACGTTGGAGGTGGCTGGGCATTTCCGCGACCGCCGAGATCATGGCGTTTTGTTTTTTCACAGCAGACGCGCAGGCGATAGAAGGTCCTCCGCTGGGGCAAAAATAAGCGGAGCACCTTTATGATAAAATACTGAAGTTAATGGCGTTGGGAGGCGCGGCCTTGGCGGCGACGTCCCTTCCGGTCTCGCCCAGCAGCAGGAAGCTGGTCATGGCGAATGCCATGTGACCCTGAGCCCGACTGACGCGACGCGCCGCGCGCCCTCTGGATCTTTCGCACGCAATGATTACCTGATAAAAAGCGTGGCGGGGGGACGCCGGCGTAGCGGGGGGAATTCTTTTGTGGTCGCGCGGGTCGCTAAAATTCGTCAGTTGGGGAGCGCCGTGATCCTACGCTGGCTGCGTCTGTTCATCTCCACGCTTATCATCGCAGCGGCTTTGATTGGCACGATAGGCGCTTCTTACGCCGCGCCCAGCGCTCATTCCTGCGCGCAGATGGTCATGGAGGACTGTCCGGACGGCCACGGAGACGCTGCGATCCCGATTGATTGCGACCCGCTCCTCTGCGGGGCGTGGCAGTTGCCGCCGTCATCCATCGCGCTATCGCCGGTTTCTGCGGCGTTCTCGCGATTAGCGTATTCGCGTGAAGAGTTGAGGCTTCGTGGGCTTTTAAGGTCCCCTGACCTTCGGCCGCCGATCGCCTGAAGGGCGCGCGCTTCACTAGCATCCGAATCAAAGAACGTGCCGAGTTGGCGGGCGCGAGCGCTCGCGTGGCCGGATGCAGCAATCGAACTAAAAGTGCAATTCGGAGCGCCGAACGGCGCATGGTTTACCGCAGGCTGACAAGCCTGAAAGGAGTTAAAAATGCCTAAATTCTCACTCTTGATCGCCGCGGCGTTGCTCGCGACGAGTCTACCCGCCATGGCGCAAAGCGAAGAGCATCGCGAACATAGCGCCATGCAACACATCGGCGGACACTCGCGACATCAGCACCGAGACTGGAGCGGTTCATCAGGTGAGCCCGCCCATGTGCATAACGTCTGCTGGGATTGGGACGTCGCACGAGGCTGGGTCTGGAATTGCAACCGTTGACCGGTCGAAGAGAATAGAGGCTAATTAGTCTCTGTTTCTCCTAACGCAAAGCGAGGGCTCGCCGGATTAATCTGGCGGGCATTCTTCATTATGGGCGCCGTGGGAGTCGCGGGTTCCGGCTTAAACGCGGGTCAGCCTGGCGCGATCTTGGGCAGCGATGAAACTGAGCTGGTTACGCTATCTAGTCTCCGTCCTTACGATTGTCGCGGCTTTGACAGGCGCGGCGTCGGGCTTCGCTGCGCCCATGGCTCTTTCTTGCGCTGGGATGACCGCGACAGACGACTGTCCAGATAGCCATAGCGACCATTCGCCGATACCGAGGCACTGCGACTCTCTCCTTTGCGGGGCCGTCCAGCTGGCGCCGACTTTATCCGTAGCGCCATCAGTCGCCACAGGGGTCGATTTCGTGCCTCAACCCCGCGACGACGCGATGCGTCGCGGCCTCGCGGGTTTCGCCGACCTTCGGCCTCCAATCTCCTAACGCTGCAAGCGCCTTAACCGGGCGCATAGCAAGCTGTTTGTCTCAAAAGCGATGCGACGGAATTCGTCCGCGCCGCTTCGGAAAATCAGGTCTTGCTCGCCCGGCCCGGCCGTATCCTCACGATCTCCCCCAGGTTCGTGACAATGGCCCTATTCCACGCAGCGACGCTTTCAAAGGGAAGAGGGAGTAGCTCGGATGCCTCCCACAAATTTGCGGATGGCCTGCTGGGCGCTGCTCGCGCTCGGCCTGCTCGGCGCTACGAACGCCCAAGCCGACATCGCCGACTACGAATTCAAGCTGGTCGATGCGCAACTCAGGAAAGGCCAGACGGTGGCCGCCGTCCGCCTCATCCATAAGCCGGACGGAAAGCCCGTGCCGGACGCGGTGATCTTCGCGACGCGGCTCGATATGGCGCCGGACGATATGGAGGCCATGACAAGCGCGATCAAACAAGCGCCGAGCGCGGAGCCCGGCGTCTATCGCTTCAAGGTCGATCTGACCGACGAGGGGCGCTGGCGCATCTCGCTTGCGGCGAAGGTCGAGGGGGAGAGCGAAACGCTGCAAAGTCGCCTGGTGCTACAGGCGACGCCATGACGCGCCTATGCCGTCTTGCCTTCTTGGTTGCGACCGCAGTCGCTGTGGGTCGGACCGTCGGGCCTGTTTCAGCGGGCGAAAGGGACATGCCGGGCGCGACGGTCGAAAGCGTCGTGGCGCTGGCCCGGCGCCTGAGCCCGGAGCTTGCGGCGTCTGGCCTCGACGCGGACGCCGCCCAACCATGGAATTGAAAGCCTGGGCCAAGGTCGCATTGGCGTCCGAGCAAACCAAGACGATCACGTTCACGCTGACGGCCGATTCCTTTTGTTACCTGAACGAGAGTTTTGGTCCCGTCGTGGAGCCCCGAGAAAATTCGACATTATTGTTGGCGTCAGCACCAATCGAAAAGCGCTTCTCTCCATACGGGTCCGCGTCTACCCTTAAACCTCAGCAGCGACGAGCAAAGCGAGCGCGCCCTTGCCTTTGGCGGAACAGAACGCGCCGGATAGATAGTCGTTGTCATAACGCAACGGCGTTCCGACATGGGGCCCCTGATAATCGACGGCAAGCGCTCAGGGGCAGTCTGGCAACCAACGTAGTTCGGGCGTTGCTTGCCCCTTCGTTGCGCTACCTAATTGCCCGCCAAGCCTGCCGGCTGTCTTGTCCTCACTGCCCGGGTCGCTTCAAATATTAGAACTTTGCCGCGACGGGGACTGGCGCCGCGTCAAAGCGATGCGTCCATGCTGCCGTGATCTCAAATGAACTCAGGAAAAGCGTTATGGTGCGCATCTGGTTCGGCCCCAGCGGCGTCCGCTCGATGCCCGAGACCGTGCCCCGCGGCGAAACGACCGCAGCCAAGTCAATCGAGGATGACGGCGTCACATATAGCTGAGGCCGCCGCCAATGTGATGCTTCGTCACAGCCGGCGCCAGAATATTGAGCGTCACGTCGCGAGGGTTGATGGGATTGGTGTGTAGCTATAGCCCAGTCTTAGGGCCAACTTATCAAATCCTCTATGTTCCCCGCCCACTTTGATCACGTTGATGTCACGCCACCCAATTCCGGGGGCGCCCATTGACCCGAGCAGAAGCTGCTCGGTCGATGAATTGCCCACCGAGGGAACTTGCGAATAGAAAATATGCTTCCAGTCGGCGAGCAGAGTGAAGGTTGGCAGAACGTCATAGGCGACGCCAGCCGTCAGATTCGCGGGGATATCGAAGTCGCCTCGATTGGCGAAGAGCCCCTTGTAATTCTCCAAGGGCGACATCCAGATCGGCGAGGAGCCAGCGACGCCAGGCCGCAAACTGTCGGTCAATTTGTATTGAAGGCCGGCGCGCACACCGGCGCCAACGGACCAATTGTAACTGTGGTTGGTGAGTTGCTCCGGGGCCGAGGAGAAGGGCGCGAAGATCTCAAGACCTCGGGCCTTGAAAATCTGGACAGCGAGCACCGGCGCAAAGCCTACCGAGAGCCTTCCGAAGCTCTGTGCATATCCAGCAGTGATGAAAGCCTGATTGAGATCAGCTCCGGAGTTCCTACCACAAAAGACGCCGGTCTTGCCGCAGAACGGGCTTGGGAACGCCTGGCCGGCATAATCGGCGGAATAGGTTGTGTTCATTCCGCCGTTCCCGTAGACGGCGACGCCCCATGCGGAGGTCTGGTTGAAGCGCTGGCTGTATCCGCCGTTGGGAATTGGGAAGAGCCCGCGCCCGCTTTGGACATAACCGGGAGCCACAAAGCCGGGGCCAGAAGTCCAGTAGCCACGATCCGGCGAAAAGGCGGTGAGCCCGAGCGTGTATTGGTCCTGCACATCCACGAGCCCGGCCGGGTTGATGGACAGGGCGAGCGGATCCCTCGAGTCCGCCGCGCCTGCGCCGCCAACGGCCTTTTCGCGCGTGCCATAGGCTGATTCCGCCCCGCTCCAGTGACGCCGACTGGCGGCTTGCCTTCCTGCTTGGCCTCTTCGCGTCGGCTTTCCTGATTGGCTGGGCCCTTGCGCCGGCCCGACCGGTTTTCCAGACCGCTTACCTACTGACTGGTTTCGCCGGCTTTCTGGTTGGCTTTGGTTCGCGCCTCGGCGGCGGTTGCACGAGCGGACACGGCGTGTGCGGCCTGTGTCGCCTCTCTTGACGGTCAATTGTCGCGACGGCGACCTTCATGGCGTCCGCGATGGCCGCCGTGTTCATTGTTCGCCACGTCGCTGGCTGAGAGGCGAAAATGCGAATTCTGATTGCTTTCGCACTCGGCGCCCTGTTTGGCCTGGGTCTTTACGTGGGCGGCATGACGGATCCCGGCAAAGTGCTGGGATTCCTTGACGTTCCCGGGAACTGGGATCCTTCGCTGGCCCTCGTGATGGGAGGCGCCGTGTCGATCGGGCTCGTTGCGTTTCGGATTGTCTCTATAAAGGAAACAACTCTGGCAGGATGTTCCATCCAGCCGCGGTGGGCCCAAACGATTGACCGAAAATTGCTCTTGGGCGCAACTATTTTTGGCATTGGCTGGGGCCTCTCCGGCATCTGTCCGGGCCCAGCAGTTTTCAACCTGGGGCTTTTCGACCCCCAGGCCGGGCTGTTTTTCCTCGGAATGCTCGCGGGAATGGCGACGGAATGGGCGTTACCGTTCTTCGGCGCCATCGACGTCCAAGGGGCCGAACAAGACGGGTAGGCTTTTCCCGCCCCTCAGGTAATTCCTGGAAAAGGCGGCATAATTGGCAGCTTCTTGGGTTCGATGCGCGCCCGCCTGAGTCTGAGCGAATTAGCGACGACGCTCACGGAGGATAAAGCCATCGCAGCCGCCGCGATCGTCGGAGACAGCAAGAGACCGAAGGCGGGGTAGAGCGCGCCTGCCGCCACAGGCACGCCAGCTGCGTTGTAGATGAAAGCAAAGAAGAGGTTCTCTCGTATATTCCGCATGGTCACCTTCGACAGGCGACGCCCGCGCACAATGCCGCGCAGGTCCCCTTTGAGCAGAGTGACGCCTGCACTCTCGATCGCCACATCAGTTCCAGTGCCCATGGCGACGCCGACATCCGCGGCCGCCAAGGCGGGGGCATCGTTCACGCCGTCCCCGGCCATCGCGACGATACGGCCGGATCGGCGCAAGCGGGCGACAACCTCGCTTTTATCCTGCGGCAGTATCTCCGCCTCGACTTCGGCAATGCCCAGCCGTTTCGCAACGGCTCGCGCCGACGTCCAATTGTCGCCCGTGAGCATGACGATCGAAACGCCATCATCAATGAGCGACTGCAGCGCGTCCTGCGTCGTCTCTTTGATTGGATCCGCAATGGCTAGGACCCCGGCCCCACGATGATCGACAGCAACAAAAATCGCCGTCGCCCCATCCTCGCGGAGCCGCTCGGCGACCGCGGCGAGCGGCTCGGCGTCTACGCCGATTTCTCTCAGAAAGCGCTGGTTGCCAATCGCCACGGAGAGCCCGTCGACTCGACCTGTGACGCCCTTTCCGATCGGCGCGTCAAAATCCGTCGGATCGGTCAGGACCAAGTTGCGCTCGCTCGCTGCCTGAACAATCGCCTGCCCGAGCGGATGCTGGCTCGCGCGCTCGAGGCTTGCGGCAACTCTCAGGAGCTCATCTTCAGTTATATCCGCCACGGGTCTGATCGCCGTCACCCGCGGTTTGCCTTCCGTCAGCGTGCCAGTCTTGTCGATGACGAGCGTGTCAACCTTTTCAAGCCGCTCGAGCGCTTCGGCGTTCTTGATCAGGACGCCCGATTGCGCGCCGCGCCCGACGCCGACCATGATCGACATCGGCGTGGCGAGGCCAAGGGCGCAGGGACAGGCGATGATGAGCACCGAGACCGCTGCGATCAGCCCATAACTCATGCGCGGCTCAGGTCCCCAAATTGCCCAGGCAGCAAAGGCGGAGATTGCGACGACGATCACCAGAGGCACAAACCAGCCGGAGACCTGATCGGCAAGGCGTTGAATGGGCGCCCGGCTCCTCTGTGCGGAAGCCACCATTTCTACAATGCGAGAGAGCATCGTGTCGCTTCCGACCTTGTCGGCCCTCATCACAAAGCTGCCGGTCTGGTTGAGCGTGCCGCCGATCGCATTGTCTCCGACGCTCTTTGTCACTGGCATGGACTCGCCCGTCACCATGGACTCGTCTAGCGAGCTTCGGCCCTCGACAAGCGCCCCATCGACTGGAACCTTCTCCCCAGGGCGCACGCGCAAACGGTCGCCGACGCGAATTTGCTCAAGAGCGACTTCCTCGTCCGAACCGTCATCTCGAACACGCTTCGCCGTGATGGGCGCGAGGTTCAGCAGGGCGCGGATAGCCCCGCCCGTCTGCTCCCGCGCGCGAAGTTCGAGCACTTGCCCAAGCAGCACCAACACCGTGATCACCGCCGCCGCCTCGAAGTAGACGGGAACAGAACCGTCAACCCCTCGGAACGCCTCGGGAAAGATAGAAGGGACAAAGGCTGCGATGACGCTGTAAAGCCACGCGACCCCCGTACCCATCGCGATGAGAGTGAACATGTTGAGGTTTCGAGTCAAAAGCGACTGCGCGCCTCTGACAAAGAACGGCCAGCCTGCCCAGAGAACGACGGGAGTTCCAAATGCAAACTGCAGCCAACTGGATTCCTCTGACGAGAGGTAAGCGTGCAGATTGAAGATGTGGCCGCCCATTTCCAGCAGCAAAACGGGTACGGTTAACGTCAGCCCAACCCAGAACCGCCGGGTCATATCTGTTAGTTCGGGGCTTGGTCCCTGCTCCACCGTCGCAACAACTGGCTCCAGTGTCATCCCGCAGATCGGGCAGTTTCCGGGGCCGACCTGGCGAATTTGCGGATGCATGGGGCAGGTGTAGATTACGCCCCCTTCGGAGGGCGTATCGCTCTCGCCAAGCTTTACAGACTTGGCGGAGAAGGCACGCGAAGAGTGTGGATGAGAATGTGCTTGTTCCGCCGGGTCTGAGTGCCTTTGATGTTCGTGGCCCATTCTTGTCTCCGACAGAATTCAACCTTGTCAGGCTTTGGGGCTGTCTGACTTGTCAGCCGGCCGCGTGTCCTGCCGATGGCCGTGTCCATGATGCATGAAGAGATGCATCAGCGGACATGCAAGCACGACTAAAAAAGGCAAGGCGTCGAGGATATGCCTCCAATGCCAATAAATAAGAAATGCGGCGGCTAATCCGTAGAGAAATAGGACGGGGGTGCGCGGGAGTGAGAATCTCATGTTTCGGCTCTCGGGTCTCGTTCAGGCTCCCATTTGGGGCTTCGATAGTTAATCACAGGCTATTCCCGAGACCAATGACTGACTGAGCGACATCCACCCTTTGGGTTTCTCTCGCAAGCTCGACCGCGGGCGCCGAGATGGCGCTCTAAATTTGCCTTCAGGCTCTTTTCTTAAAGTGGATGAGGGGCGGTCGAGACCTTACACCGCGGCGCCGGCTCGATTTTAGATCGAAATTGGCGTATCCACGCTGTATCCGCGTGTCATAAGCAAGGTTTCGTCCAGATCGCTCAAGAAGCCGCTAGCCTGGCGGATCAGCCCAGTGATGTAGCCGCGTCTTTTAGGGCTCTATAGCTGAGCGCCTGGCCTTCGGCGGAACGCAACCACCGTCCTTGGAACGCCCCGCGCGGTTGAGGTGATACGGAGACGCCATGGCCCACTTGATATGTCCCGGCTGTAAGGCTGAGGTCGACGAGTTGACGACAACATGCCCCAAATGCGGTGTTCGGTTAGGAGAAATTCGGCGGGAACGCGAGCAGCAACGCGCGTCGTCGAGCTGGTTAATAACAATGCTCATTGTTGCGATCGGCTTAGCCATTCTATTCTTCAAGGGAATAAGGTGACCGCTTCGTGAATGGGGCGCATGCGCTCCTAGCACTTCGCTGGTTCAGAGCCCGCGGCGTCTAAGGCCGAACGCTTTATCCAGACAATGGTGCGCGAATGGACCGACACCATTCTCTTCAAATCGTTCGATACCGAGCAACCGCCGTCTCGCCCGATGGCGCATGGTATAACGAGCTCCGGCCACATTCGGCCCTCAAGCGTCGCCCGCCCAGGGCAAGCCGGGCGACCGTCATTGTCGTCGTCCTGTCGTTTGTGGCGTTGGCGCTCTGGTAGGCCGCGCGACTGGGTCGCGCTCGACGTCGTCCTAACCTGGGTCGGCGCTCCCATATTCTCGCCGCGGCGATGGCCTAGCTGTGACTTTCCTTCATCGCTCACCCTGCGCAGCAGGAAAGCTGCTTCACATCTTTGCTAAAGGTCTGCGCCGCGAGTTTGAGCCCCTCGACCATTGTTAGATATGGGAACAACTGATCGGCCAATTCCTGCACGGTCATTCGGGCTCGAATGGCGAGCGCCGCAGTTTGAATGAGTTCCCCTGCTTCCGGCGCGACTGCTTGCACGCCAATCAAGCGGCCCGAGCCAGCCTCGGCGATAAGCTTGATGAAACCGCGCGTGTCGAAATTGGCGCGCGCGCGCGGTACATTGTCCAAGGGGAGCAGGCGGCTATCGGTCTCAATGCCGTCGTGATGGGCCTCCGCCTCGCTGTAGCCCACGGTCGCAACCTGTGGCTCGGTGAACACCACGGCCGGCAATGCGGTCAGATCGAGGGCGGCGTCCCCTCCCGTCATGTTGATCGCCGCGCGGGTCCCCGCCGCCGCGGCGACGTAAACGAATTGTGGCTGGTCGGTGCAGTCGCCGGCCGCAAAGATGCTCGGAGCGCTGGTGCGCATCCGCGCGTCCGCGATGATGGCGCCCTGCGCGGTGACCGCCACGCCCGCCGTTTCCAGCGCCAAACCGTGGGTGTTAGGCGCGCGGCCGGTGGCAATCAGGAGGTTGTCGGCGCGTATTTCGCCACCCGCCGTGGTGAGCACGAATTCGCCACCCGCATAGGCCACGTTGCTCGCTTGCGTGTGGTCCAGCACGTCGATGCCTTCGGCCCGGAAGGCGGCCGCCATGGCCTCGCCGATCGCCGGATCTTCGCGGAAGAACAGTGTGCTGCGAGCGAGGATCGTCACCTTGCTGCCGAGCCGGGCGAAGGCCTGCGCCAGCTCGACGGCCACGACCGACGAGCCAATCACGGCCAGGCGCCGAGGGATCGTGTCGCTTGCGAGCGCCTGGGTTGAACTCCAGTAAGGCGTATCCTTGAGGCCTGGAATCGGCGGAACAGCCGGGCTCGCGCCGGTGGCGATCAGGCAGCGGTCGAACGCCACCTCGCGCTCGCCGCCGTCGTTCAACCCCACGCTGAGGACGTGACCGTTCTTGAAGCGCGCTTCGCCGCGCAGCACGGCGATGGCCGGAGTGCTTTCGAGCAGGTTCTCATACTTGGCGTGGCGCAGGTCCTCGACGAGCGCCTGCTGCTGAGCCAGCAGACGCGCACGCAAGATAGCAGGCTCAGCGGCGGCGATCCCTTCGTCGAAGGGGCTCTTCCTGCGCAACTGCGCGATATGGGCGGCGCGGATCATGATCTTAGACGGCACGCAGCCAATATTGACGCATGTCCCTCCAATCACGCCGCGCTCGATCAAGGTGACGTGCGCGCCGCGTTCGACCGCTGTGAGCGCGCCAGCCATCGCGGCTCCGCCGCTTCCGATGACGGCTACGCGCAGAGGCGCGCTCCGTCGCTCTCCCTTGTAAGTCGCGTTGGGCGCTTCATTGCGCCGCCTTTCTAAAGGCTGGCCCACGTCGACGCTCTTTGCGAGCGCTGCGTCGTAACCCGCCGAGCGGACAGCCACGGCAAGCGCCGCAGGGTCGAGGGCGCCGTCGCCGATTACCCGCGCCGTACCATCGGCGTAGGACACATCCGCCCGAAGAACGCCGGCAGCGGCGAGCAACGCCTTCTCAACATGGCTCGCGCAGCCGACGCAGGTCATGCCGACGATCTTCAAAACCAGACTGTTTCGCTCGCGCTCTTGTTCGTCAGGCTTTGATTCGCGCATGGCGTTACCTGCGCAACAGGCTATTTTTTGGGCGGGAGCGCGCCGCTGTCCAAGAGCCTCACGCAAGCGCGCGAGAATTGGCGCGGCCTGCCCGACTGCGGCCGACCACGAGCCGGCGAGCGCAGCCATCAACGAGGTTCGCTGGTCCATCGCTCACTTCTTCACTTCTGAAGGATAACCGGCGCCCTCGGTCGCCTTGGTGAGCGCTTCGACGCCGGTCTTCGCGTCGTCGAAAGTGACCACTGCTTCCTTGTTTTCGTAATTCACTTCAGCCTTTTCTACGCCATCGACCTTGGAGAGCGCTTTCTTGACGGTGATCGGGCAGACGGCGCAGGTCATGTTGGATACGGACAGAGTGACCGTCTTAGTGGTAGCCCAGGCTGGAGCGTTGAAGGCGACAGCGAGAGCGACGGCCGTGACGAGTTTTTTCATAGGAGCTCCTCTTTCAGTAGAAGAACGGGATAGCGTAGGGGAAGACGGCCGACGCCCCGACCAAACCCGTCACGCCCCAGAAGAGCAGCTTGTAGGCGGAGTTGACTTGCGTCGCGGCGCAGACTTCCCCCGGCTTGCAGACGACGGCCGGGCGATAGATCCGGCGATAGGCGACGACGAGCGCAATGGCCGCGGCGCTGAGGAAGACCGGACGAAACGGTTCGAAGACTTTGAAGCTGCCAAGCCAAGCGCCGCTGAAACCGATGCTGACCAACAGCAGCGGCCCGAGACAACAAGCCGAGGCGAGGATCGCGGCGACGCCGCCGGCGGCCAGCGCCTTGCGGCCGACCCTTTGGACCTTCGCCGGTTGGGCGGACGCTGTCTTGCCGGACATTGTCTGTTCGGACATGGGGGTTTTCCTTAACTGTTTCGTCCCGGTAAGCGGCCGGATCCGTCTCTCGTGAAACTCACTCGGCGCGAACCCAGCGCACGAAGAGGAAAAGCAGGGCGGCGACCACCGCCGTCGCCGCGAGCCCCATCGGCGTCATCGCCATTTGAATGAGGCCAAGACCCTCGCCATCGCACATCGTTGCCCCCTCCCACCGTGTTACTTGCCGGCGCCGCCCGGCTGGACTAATCAGACCCTACGGCCTGTAGTCGCTACAGGGTCAAGAGGGATTTTCGCTGAGTGGGAGGGAGGCTCTCTATGAGCCCAAAAGATGGGCTCTCGATCGGCGCGCTGTCGAAACACAGCGGCGTAAACATCGAGACGATCCGCTATTACGAAAAGATCGGCATCATGCCCGCGCCTGATCGCGGCGCGAACGGGTACCGCGTTTACGGCGCCGACCATCTCAAACGCTTGAGCTTCGTGCGACGGAGCCGACAGCTTGGTTTCAGCCTCGACGAGATCCGCGGCCTGCTGCGTCTCGTCGACGGGCATGCCTACACTTGCGCGCAAGTTCGAGAGCTGAGCCTGGATCACGTGGCGGAGATTGGTCGCAAGATCGAAGATTTGAAGCGGCTCAAACGATCGATGGAAGAAATGGCCGCGCAATGCAGCGGAGGCAGAGCGCCCGAATGCGCGGTCATCGACGCGCTCTTCGATACAGGGCTGTCATCCCCGAACGCTGTGAGAATCAATCGCCGGCCAAGCGGGGACGATGGATAAAGAACGCCTGACGCTTCGGCGCAGCAAAGAGCCTCAGTGCAAAATTGGACCGTCTGCACAAAGCGGCGGGACATTAAAAACTCAATGACTTACCCCCGCAGAGACAGCCTTTAAGCGACGGCAGCGCCTCCGCGTCGCGCGGGGACGTCCAAGCTGTGAGCCGCTGCGATGAAGACGTTTCGTAAGGCCCCAAAGTTCCGCGTCGTTGTCGGTGGAAGCGCGTCGAGCCGGCAGTCCTCGCGTAGCGCGCCGTCGTAAATCGCCGCGATGGCAAGAGCCTGCGCGCCTGCGGCCCGTCTTACCACGCTGATCGATTACGTTTCCGCGCCGTCAGCTTCAATCAGGACCTCGAGACGCGGACGTAGCACGCGGTAAGCTGCAATCCTCACGCACGTGAGCCTGTGTCAGGGACACGAGCCGGATGCAAAAGCCGCAGCGCATTGGTGATGACCACCAGCGACGCGCCGACGTTCGGCGATGGCGCCCCACAGGGTGGCCAAGCCGGCGAAAGTGAGCGCCATGAAGATTGCCTTGACACGAGCGAGAACGCAATGTTTTGCCGGATGATAGCAAGGGTACGTTTCGCGTGGTGAACCAGCCAGGGCAACCTTGAGATGTCGTCGGTCATCAGCGCGATGTCGGCCGTTTCGATCGCGGCGTCGGAGCCAATTGCGCCCATGGCGATGATGAGACTGGCGCGTGCTAGCGCAGGTGTCACGCTGCATTTAAATACAAGAATCCGGATTGCTAAATTTCAATGCTTTAGCCGTGCGCCTAATTTGATAACGTGTGCATAATTTGATAATCTGCGTGCGTTTGCTGCACGTTATTTGATAATCGAAACGCATCACATGCGTCGAATCTAGTGAGCCCAAATGCCCGTTTTCTTTGCTAGTGATACGCACCGCGCGGTTGGCGAAAACCCACGCGCTTCAGTGAACTCGCGTCGGCAATACTCGGTCTCCCAGGAGTCGGCGGTGTTATCATTATGGTAGCTTATTTGATAATTCCCCCAAAATAATTCTCGAATAAGCTGCAGCAAAGTGCGTGAACCGACGCATTCTTACAATTTCGTGCAACGTGACAAGGTGGGCCATGATCGTCTTGCCGTCCTCGAAAGAAAACCCACAGCTCCCGCCGTCAGTTCAAATCTTTTTCCAGTGCTATCTCGGACCAATGCCTGGCGCCAAATTCATCCGTGCCTTCAATCGTAATCGTCCCCACCACCGCATCGCCGTCTCCTACGAAGCCGGCAACTCTTCCTTATCAGAAGTTAAAGCTCCGTGGCCCCAGCTAATTTAACGTCCCCGAGCAATTCAAGGATTTCAGTGCGCGCTTCGCCCGCAGGGCTGCGCGTCATGCGATGCAACGGCTACGCGTCGGACGGTGTCGGTCCGGTCATGAGCGGCCGATATGACCTCGCCTTCTTCACCTACGAAATGTTCCTCAATCTGGCGCTTGTATCGGCGCGTCTTTTGAATCACCTCAGGTTGTCCTTGACGAAGGCCTGTTCATTACCGACCCCACCCGTGGCAACACTGTCGAGCGATTTTTGCGTTGTTGCTTCAGGCTCGAGAGCGCGGCGTTGAGCCCCAACTCGTCGTATTGTCGGCTGTCATCGGCAATCTCAACACAACGGTCGCGGAATCAAGCCGCCACATCGCGCCCCCAAAGCTGCCGAGCAACCGTATCAACGTCGGAGTTTGAGCAAAATTCGCAGTCTGCGACCCGAGGCCGCAGGACGCGCCTGCGATTTATGGGCATGCCCCAGGGATCGACAGTCCAGTAGTTGCTGGCCTCGATGCGCGCGTCTGACCGTAGTAGTTCGATGACCAGAAGCGCTCCGGCCAGGCTGCTGACAAAAGCAAAAGGCGC
>NZ_JAJFZJ010000002.1:0-8453 GCF_020733155.1 Methylocystis sp. WRRC1
TCCTCCGAATCTTTCCCGTTGGTCCGTATCGCTTCGGAAAATTCGCGAGCGGCCTCGCTGATCGAAGGACTATGCATGAGGGATTCGACGCTCTTGATTTTCTCGAGCGTCAGATTCTCCAGTTGCTCGACCTTCTTCTTCGCGACGACCTGCAGCGACGTTTGAACCGTCTGCTCGAGCGATTCACGCGAGATGTCATAAGTCCGCCAGGCGAGCAGCGCGCAGGAAACAACATTGATCGCGAGGAACCAGAAGATAATCTTGGCGCCAATGGAGCTTCGCAGAAAATTGAGGGTGACAGGCTTCATGGATCAGTCCGCCTCGACGGGGTTGGCCCATTTTCCGCCCCATCGGTTATACATGGCCGTCAGAAAATTTTCCCATTCGGCCTTCGTGCGAGACGGCGGATAGGGAACAGGGCGAATGGGATGGTCGACCGTCCAGACGAGTTCGATTTGCCCGTCAGGCCGAATTTTGCCGACGGAGAAGGAGCGCCAGGCGTGCTGCGTGTAGGGATCGACGGAAACCAGACCTTCGGGAGCATCAAGCGTCTCCGTCAACATCGTCCGCTTGACTCTCTGAACGTCTAACGATTGCACCTCCTGAACGGCCTTTGCCCACAATCTGACGCTGAAATAGGAGGTGGCGATCACATCGCTCGTGACGCGGTTTTCGCCGTATTTGGCTCGAAAATTACGAATGAACCTTTCGTTTTCCGGCGTCTTTATCGCCGCGAAATAGCTCCAGGCGCTGTAATGACCCTGAAGATTGTCGATCGGCAGGCTGCGAAGCTCTTCCTCGCCGATGCTGACCGAGACGACGGGGAGCTTCCCGGCGGAAAGTCCGGCGTCGGTCAGCGCCTGATAAAAGGCCTTGTTGGAATCGCCCACGACCGAGCTGAGAACGACGTCCGGCTGCGCCGCCTTTATCTTTTCGACCGCTCTGGCGACATTGGAGCTTCCGAAGAAAATGTAGTCCTCGCCGACGACCTCCGCGCCCAGCGCCCGGATCGTATCCTTCATGATTTCGTTGATGCTGCGCGGCCAGACATAATCCGAACCGATCAGATAGAATCTCCTGCCGATATGATCGAGGCTCCATTTGATGGCCGGAATGACCTGCTGATTCGGCGCCGCGCCCGTGTAAATTATGTTGGCGGACTGTTCGAGTCCCTCATAGGCCATCGGATAAACCATCAACTGTCCGTATTTCTCTATGACGGGCGCGACGGTTTTTCGGCTCGCGGAAGTCCAGCATCCGAAGATCACGGACACGTTTTCCTGCGTGATGAGGCGTTCGGCCTCCTTCGCGAATGTCGGCCAGTCGGACTTCCCGTCGGCGATGACAGTCTCGATCTTGCGGCCCAACAAGCCGCCTTTCGCATTGATCTCGTCGATGGCGAGGAGTTCCGCGTCGACCATCGAGTTTTCGCTGATCGCCATGGGTCCCGAGCGGGAATGCAGGATCCCGACCTTGATCGGCGCGCTTTCCCTGGTGGACGAAAAAGCCACAGCGGCGAAAAGCGCCGCGCAAGCGACGGCGATGACGCCTATCGACGCGCTGTAAGAAGCCTTGAGGTCCATTATTCCGGATCCTGCTTTCCACTAACTCGAAAACAGCGGTCGCGCTCGAGCTTTCTAAATATTATTCGATCGCGGCGCTTCATTCCAGACAGAAGCCCCCTGCTTTCGGTAGCGGGACGAAACCTGTGCGTCATGGCCGCAACTCGTGCGAATCGAGGAGCGCGCCCGAATCTCACTGAATAGCGGCCGGATCAAATTATTGATATCGCAGCTCGCGCGAATGACATCGACCTCGTATTGGGCGCGTATGATCGAATGCCGACGCGCTCCGGCCGAGCGTCTTTCAGTTTTGTCCGCCGAAAGATCGGGTTAAGGCCTCGGCGCATCGCGGAAGGCTGCCGCTCCCTACCACGCGGGACGCAATCGTTCCGCTGCGCCTTCCTCGCCACGAAAAGTCCATTTGCGGAGTGGATGCAGACAATCGATTGTTTCCCTTGGCCGCGTCTTTCGCTAGTGGTGGCTGGTCAACACGGATAGGATCGAGCGTCGCCCGTCTCCATCTGGGCGGCCGTATCCGTCAGAAAAGGGCCTGCACATTGCCGTTTCCAGAAGACGAGCAGATTGAACCCGCGCCCGGCGCATTCGCATGGTGGCGCAGGTTGCCGCTTTATGTGCGTATACTGGCGGCGGTGGCGCTGGGCGTCGTCACTGGCCTCTTGCTGGGGGACGGCGCCGCGTCGCTGGCGATTCCGGCGAAGCTCGTTCTGCGGGTGTTGGGAGCGCTTGCGCCGCCGTTGATCCTGTTCGCAATTGTGCAGGCCGTCATTAACGCGCCCGTGAGCGGGCGGCAATCGCTGCGTCTCACGACATTGCTAGCGGTGAATACGATCGTCGCCATCGTCATTGGCCTTGCGGTCGCGAATGTTCTTCGTCCCGGCGAATGGGTGCGGATGACGCCGCCAGTCACGAACGCAAAGGCCGCGGCGTCCGCTGCGGATCCTCTCACACAGTTTCTCGACAGCGTGCCGCGGAGCATCGCCGGCCCCTTTACCGACGACGGCAAGGTGATCGGCGTCATTCTCCTTGCGATCGCATTCGGCCTCTCGCTGCGGAAACTGCGAAACTATCCGATTCAAACCGTCGAAGATCTCGTCCATGTTGGCCTGTCGAGCCTCGTCACGATCCTGGAGGCGGTCGTGGAAGTCGTGCCGCTCGCCGTGTTCGGCGTTGTCGCGAGCATTGTCGGCGCCAAGGGCTTGAGCGATTTCCTGGCGCTCGGCGGCTTCGTCGGCGCGGTGATTGCGGCGCTCCTCCTTCAAGGAGTGTATTATCTCGTCCGCGTGCGGCTCGGGTCGTGGGTTCGACCCGCTGCGCTCTTGCGCGGCGTTCGGGACGCCCTGACGATGGCCTTTTCCACCGCCAGTTCGACGGCCACCATGCCCGTGACCTATCGCTGCCTGCGGGACAATGTCGGCCTGAGGGAACAATCCGCGAGTCTCGGCGCGCTGGTCGGAGCGAATTTCAACAATGACGGAACTGCGCTTTATGAAGCGATGTCGGCGCTGTTCGTCGCGCAGATGCTAGGGATGCACCTGACTTTCAGCCAGCAGCTCATGGTGGTGCTGACGTCCATCGTCGCTTCCGTCGGCGCGGCCGGCATTCCCGAGGCCGGACTCGTCACCATGACGCTTGTCTTCAAATCGGTGGGGCTGCCGACCGAATATATCGCCTTGCTCCTGACCGTGGACTGGTTTCTCGACCGCTGCCGGACCGCGATCAATGTAATGGGAGACGTGACCGTCAGCAGCCTCCTCGACGGTAAGACGCCGGAGAAGCCGGTTTCGCCGACGCTGCAGAACGTTTAGGCGAGCGGCCGATCAGCGCTGGAGGCCTGCGACTTCGCGATTGGCTATATCGAGCCGCGACGCCAGCGTGCGCACCACGAATTTGTGGAAAGCGTGCGCGAGTTCCGGCTCCTCCCGCTCCATTCGGTCGAACGCCTCGTCGGAGAGCCGATAGACGTGGGTCGGCTCGTCGACCAGAACCGAGGCGCCGCGCGGCGCGCCGCGATACAGACCCATTTCGCCCAGCAATGTATTGTCGAGCATGCTGCGCAGCCGCACGACCTTGCCGTCGGGCGAATTGAAGAGAATGGTGACGCGTCCGGACGACAGAAGGAAGAGACTGTCGCCCGCGTCGTCTTGTTCGAAGACGAATTCGCCGGGCTGCAACTCGATCGACGTGAGGTAATTCGTCAAGCGCTCGAACAGGCCGGGGGCGCCGAGTTCGGCTTCGAGCCATTCCCTGGTCGAGCGTTTCCCTGCCGCGACGCCCGCCGAACTGGCGAGCAGCCTGTCCTCGCACCATTCGAGCGCGGCGTCGAGATCGGGGAAGACGCGACAGGACGCGTCTCCCTTCTCCCGAAGGAGGCCGCCATTCGCGAGCGAGAGCGCGACATTGGGCGGCAATTCGGCGAGCACCAGGTCGAACCTTTCGCGCTCCGCGAGATGACGAAGTTTGAGCAGCGTCATGACAGCCGAATAATCGATCCCGAGCACCTGACGAAAATCGAGGATCAGACTTCGGCAGGCGCCTTCCTCGCCTGTCAGCGCTTCCTTGACATGCATGAGGAGATTGTGCGCGCTGCCAAAGAAAATAAAGCCGTGAAGCCACATGATCTGGATCTCCGAGCCCTGACGTCTCAGCGCGTCGGCGTGGTGGCTCGGCCGATCCACGCGGCTGGAGTAATTGCTGCGATCCATGCCGTGCTTCACGAGCCGCACGCGGCTCGTGCTGACGGCGAAAGTAATGCAGGCGGCGATGACGCCGACGCCGACGCCCGCGACGAAATCGAAAAGTACAATGGTGAGGAAAATAACGATCAATTGGAGATAGTCGGCGCGCTGCAACGTGCGCCAGCTCCTGACGAGCCATTCGTCCAGCATTCCGACGCCGAGTTGGAACAGAAGTCCGCCGAGAACCGGCACGGGCACGAAACCGAGCGGCGTGGGGCCGAGCGCCAGTGGAAACAGGCACAGGGCTCCCGCCACGAGACCGCCCGCGCGCGATCTCGCTCCGATCTGGTGTCCGAAAAGAGTGCGGCTGACCGAAAGGGTTCCGACGGTTCCGCCGCCGAGACCGGCGACGGCGTTCGCAACGCCGTTGACTTTCAGCTCATGATCCAGGTCGACCTCGGCTCGCGTTTCGACTTCTATGGCCATGATGCTGAGAAGCAAGGTCGCGACGGTCACCGTGATCAGAGCAATATAATCTCCCGCAGATTTCAGGATCTCGTCCGGAGCAACCTGCGTCAGGGCGCCGTAAAGCCAATGGACGGGGAGCGCGCCGGAAGAAGTCGCGGGAAGCGGAAGCAGCCAGCCGGCTTCACGCGCCTGCGGGACAGGGACGCCCATCACCAGTAGCGCGAATGGAATCCCGGCGGTGGCGAAAATGAGAAGGCCCGGGAAAACCGCCGGATGACGGGCGCGGCGCGCCTGAGCGAGGGCAATCGCGAAAGCGGCGCCCACGGCGAGTTGTGCGAGATGGCGACCCGAGGCGACATCCGTCATGAGTTCGGGAGACAGGGCCTTGCGACTGAGAATGCGGATCGCGCCGCTCGCGAGAAACCAGCCCGATGCGGCCATGAAACCGCCGATCACGGGGTAGGGCAAAAATCTTATCCATCGTCCAAGCCTCAGTACGCCGAAGGCGTAGGAGGTCACGCCGACGATCAGCGAACCTGCGAGATGCGCGGCGATGACTGTCGGGCCCGCCTGATCGGCGCGTCCCAGCCCGATCAGATTGTTCGCGATGATTGTCGACATCGACGCCAGCACAGCGATCGCCTTGGAATCCGGCGCCGCTATGGCGAAGGGCAGTCCGCTCATGACGGCGAAAACAATCGCGCCCAGTCCGGCGCCAACGAGCCCGGAAGCGATTCCGACAGGAAGGAACTCGGCGAGCGGTCCCGAGAAGATCAGCGCCGAGTAGCTCAGAGAAGTGGCGATGATCACGACGGACGCGATCACTCCGGACATGACGTCCCTGGCGTTCATTGGATCAATGGGCTCTGCGCGAGCTGCGGAAGGCCAAAGAGGCGGCTCGTGTGAGCAATGCAAATCTCTCCTGGTTTTTTCGTTGGCGGGCGACCAGCGGACCGGACATCGGCGTCATGGGCGAAAGCGCGCCGCCTCGTCGACAGACGCTTCGATACCAAACTGTTGCAGCTGAACAAATGAATACAGCCAGGCGACCGGATGACGGCAACCTCCAATTTACTAAAAATGTCTCGGAAAGGGCCTGATGGTTATGATATCTCTTTACGGGCCGGCGATGGCCGTGTTGGACTGGCGTGCGTCGTTCCGAAAGCCGAGGTTAAGGTTATGCGTGTTTTGAATGCTTCGCGTCCATTTTTGATTTTGTCGGCGATCGGCACGTTGGGCTCGCTGCTCTCCGCCTGTAACTCTACCCAGACCGCCGATCCGGGCGTGCAGGTGGCGCAAGGCGTCCCGTCAATTCCATCGACAATTCCTGCTGACTCGCTTGTCGGCCGTTGGGGGGTCGCCGCCTATCACCGCGACAGCGACCGCGCGCGCACCGAGAGCGAGGCGCGCCGACAGTGCAACAATCCTTACACGATCAAGCGCGGATCCAATGGCGGGGTGATGATGCATCTTGCCGATGAATCGGAAATTCGGGAGCTCGTGTTGAAGGGCAGCCCGAGCGGAGTCACCTATCTGGGTCTCGCGGGGCCGGCGGCGATCGCGAGCGATCGCGAAATCGTCACGGTCAATGACAATTCATTCACCGTGAAATGGGTGAGCCCCGACAATTCTACCCGTTACGGCACGATGGTCTATGTCCGCTGCTCTTGAGCAGTGGCGTCTGACCTTCCGAGCTCCTCCAGTTTCGCATGGGGATCGACATGGGATTCATGAATGCGGGCGTCAAACGCCTGATGATTGCATCGGCGGCTTTTCTGTTTCTGGGTCATGGCCCTGTCGCTCTCGCGGCCGGCGCACAACCTGATGAAATGGATATCGACGACCAGCCGGGCTACACGCCAACTCCAGAGGAGGAAAATCTTTCCGGCCCCTATGAGCGGCAAGTCGTTTTCTTTCGCACGACGGAAGCGCCCGGCACGATCGTCGTCCATACGGCGGAACGCTATCTTTATCTCGTGCAGGGCAACAACCGGGCCATTCGCTACGGCATCGGCGTTGGCCGCGACGGTTTTCAATGGGCCGGCATGCACAAGATTTCTCGCAAGCAGGAATGGCCCGACTGGCGTCCGCCGCCGGAGATGATCCAGCGCCAGCCGTATCTTCCGCGTTTCATGGCGGGCGGTCCGGGGAATCCGATGGGCGCGCGTGCGCTCTATATCGGCACGACGATTTACCGCATCCACGGAACGAACCAGCCGCAAACGATCGGCCACGCCGTTTCGTCCGGCTGTTTCCGCCTCGTCAATGGTGACGTCACCGACCTATACGGTCGCGTTCCCGTCGGAACCAAAATCGTCGTCAAGCAGGCTGCGGATCTGTAATTTTCGAAAAACAGGAAAGAGGTGTTCATGCGTATGTTCCAGAAGCGCGTCCGCGCGTCGCTATCACTGCTGATCGCCTCCTTCTGCCTCCTCGCGGCGCCCTCGCAGGCGTCCACGCTGGATAGTGTAAAACAGAGCGGCGCGCTTGCCTGTGGCGTAAGCAACGGCATTGTCGGATTCTCCATAGCCGACGATAAGGGCAATTGGTCGGGCTTCGATGTCGATTTCTGCCGGGCGGTCGCCTCCGCCATCTTCGGTGACGCTTCCAAAGTACGGTTCGTGCCCGTCGGAACCGAGGAGCGTTTCGAGGCGCTGAAGTCCGGAAAATTCGATCTCCTGTCTCGCAACTCGACCTGGGCTTTCTCCAACGAGGTCGACCAGGGACTGATTTTTGCCGGCGTCACCTTTTACGACGGTCAGGGCTTTCTTGTTCCCAAAAGCCGCAAGATTGCTTCTGCGCTGGAACTCAATGGCAGCAAGGTCTGCGTGAAGTCCGCAACGACGACGGAAGCGAATGTAGCGGATTTCTTCAAGCAGAATCACATGAGTTTCGAACCGGTTCGCTTCGAGACGCTCGCTGAAATCATCAAGGCCTATGATGCGGGGCAGTGTAACGCCATCAGCAGCGACATCTCTCAGCTTCATGCAATCAAGCTCGAACTCAAAAAGCCGGCGGACAACCTTATCCTGGCCGATGTGATCTCGAAGGAGCCGCTGGGCCCGGTTGTGCGTCAGGGCGACGACCAATGGCTGAATCTCGTAAAATGGGTCATTTTTGCGATGCTGAACGCCGAGGAGCTCGGCGTGTCGAGCTCCAATATCGAGCAGGCAAAGAAGTCGCAGAAACCCGCCGTGCGTCGCTTCATCGGCGCCGAGGGCGACATCGGCAAGCAACTCGGCCTGTCGCCGGACTGGGCGCTCAACATCGTCAAGAACGTGGGCAATTACGGAGAAGTCCTGGAGCGCAACGTCGGCAAGAAATCCAAACTCGGCATTGCTCGCGGGCTCAATCAACTTTGGTCCATGGGCGGCGTCCAATACGCGCCGCCGCTGCGCTGACGCGCCCGGACAGGAACTCGCGGAAATGAAAATAAAGCTTCCCCGACTTTGTTGGGGGAGCAGAAGAACTATAAGGTTTTCGGGAGTCCATCGACGAAATCGTCCCTCGTGAGCATCCAGCGCGCGGCGAAGAAGATCAATTATGGGTGACCATGAACGCCTTCTCTGATTGAGGTCGCTAGCGTCAAGTCGCCCTGTCCCAATCGGAATCGACTTTTTGATCGTTCTATTTTCTCTCGCTTTTTTCACTTGCTTTGAGGGATCGTAATCAGCGCCCCCGGGCTTCGCCATTTACAGCAATCTGGAGCCGCATACGCGCAGGTCAT
>NZ_JAJFZJ010000004.1:0-5325 GCF_020733155.1 Methylocystis sp. WRRC1
CGAGCTGGCCCGGATAGAAAAGAACCGTCGGGACGACCACGCGTCCCTTCAGTTGTTCGAGGAGCGAAAATGTCCGGTAGACCGGAAAAAGGGAACCGGTCCTCACGATGAAGACGACGTCCTTTTTCGGATCCGGAGCCTCGGGCATGCGCTCCGCCACCAAATCGACCAGAGGCACCCGGTCGGCGAGCAGCTTGTGTATGTCCTCGGTCGCTTTCTCGATGCCGAAGACGCGTTCGTTCGCGAACCATTCCTCGAGCGTCCCTTCCGACTTCAGTGCCTCCTCAAGGCATTCCGCGAGCGAGATGAAGGCGACACGCTTGCCTTTGTTTTCCAGCCTCGTCCTGAGGCCCGCGACCTCGCTGCGGAGGGAAAGCTCCTGCGTCGGGTCGTAGTGGAAGATCGCGTACGGCATGTCGTGGTAGGCGCTGATCTTCTCGCGCGGGTCGGCCATCGCCAGAATGGGTTCGAGGTCGTCGCGAAGGCGTCGGCTAAAATCTTTCATTTCGAAATGCTTTCCGCGTATTCGAGCGCGTTCGCGCCCGGTAGGCCGAGCTGGATAAGGCTGCCCGCAACCTGGTAGTCCAGTCGCTTGAACTGATGGAGGCGAAGGAACGCGGCATGGACGTCCGCGGGCCTCATGAAGGCGAGGCGCCAGAGGCTGCTGCCTTCGACCTTGGTCGCGGAACCCTCCAAGCCGGCGATGAGATGGGCATAGAAGACAATGACATCGTCGCTCAAGGCGATCCCGGCAAAGGATCTCTTCACCCCCCTGCCTGTCAGCAATCCGAGGTCGCTTGCGGTCTTCACAAGGTCTCGCGCCAAGCGGACCACGCCGTGTTCGGAGAGCGCCCGCGACGGCGAGTGCTTCTTCCAAGCCGCCTTTGCGAAATCCCGAACATCCTCGGAGGTGAGTTGGTGGCGACCTTCGACGAATTGGGGATACAGCCAATCGATCGCGAAAGGCCCGAACGGCGCCTCGGTGGCGCCGATGAAAAGCCGCCAGCAATCCCGCCAGTCGGCGAAGGACATTCCGCCCTTGGCCAGAGCGATCAGCGGCTTCGCAAGCTCGAAATGCCGCAGACGACTCCTCGTCGTCGCGACGACCTCCTTTTCCCAACCAAGAGTCTTGAACCGTCCGTGAAGGCCGCTCTTCAGGTTCTCGTCGAGGCTCTCCTTGAACCGCCACTCCGTGAACAGGCGATAGGTCTCCTCGGCGAGAGGACCCTTTCTGAGGAAGCGCTGGGAAAAGGTCTGCGAGGGGCGCTTCATTCGCCCTCCGACGGCGCGTCCGCGGGCGGGATTTCGCCCTTGGTAGACCTCTGCGCATCGGCTGCGATCTTGGCGTAAGGCACGACGAGCTTGCCCGGCTCGGCTCTGCCGAAACCGAGGGCGAGCATGGCGACCGTGCGGTGACCGCAGGAAAGCGTGCCGGTCGCCCGAACCGCGCGACCGTCGTCCGACGGCGTCAGCGCGGTCGCAGACTCGGCCATCTCGGCCTCCGTGACCAGATCGAAATGCCGCAAGGCATCGACGACCTTGGGTTTCTTAATCCCGGCGAGTTCCTCGAAAAAGGGCGCCCACTCGCGCGCGCTGTCGAGCCAAGCTTCCCACTTGCGGTCGAATTCGTCCTCGACGCGGTCGGTCAGGCGCCAGAGGCTGACGCAGCCCATCGGGTTGAAGACCTGCTCGCACCTGTGTCCGGCTACCATGAAGACTGACCGGGCCTGCGCGAAATGATGCGTGCGGGGCAAGCCGCGACCGAGAGCCTTGGCTCCGTAAGGGCCTAGCTGCCCTTCCGTATTCCACCACCGCCCGGCATCCATCTCGCCGGAACGCGCCACGACTGCTCGCACTTTGAGAAGCCAGTCCATTTGAAGGTCGCCTGCCACCGTGTCCGCCCGTCGATTGAGGACCGCCTTGATAGGACGGCTGCCTCCCACCTTCGTCTCCCGGCGCTCAGGCTTCTTCGAACGCGACGTCTTACCGACGGCGGCTTCCGATCGCCTGCTCGTCGAGGGTTTATTTTTGACGCCCCTTTTTGTCGCGGGCGGCGAGCCAGTCTGCGACCGCCTCCTCGACGATTTCGTAGGCGTTGCGTTCGTCATCCAGCGCGGCTCTCTTCAGGTTCTTGATCAGGTCAGGGTTCAGGTAGGACATGAACGGCTTACGCCCGTCCGCCCGGACGGGTTTCTCCGATTTGGCCTCGCCTCTCTTCCTGCCTACCATGGAAACCTAGATATCCAGCTTTCTGACTTTCAGCACAGTTAACGTCGCATGCACCATCCGATTCGCCAACACGATTCCGCGGAAGCCGCGGGAAAACCGGGGTTTCCTGCCAACCCATTGATTCAAATGAGCCGCGACAATTTTTGAAAAAATTCGACTTGGCCGGCTTGACTATGTTCTTATTCTCACGCCCATGAACATGGCTCTCAACATACGCGAACGCGAGACTATAGAACGGCTGCACATCGGCAGCCGACGGGTTCCGTTCGTCCTCCGCGGATCTCCGCAGTCAGTAGCGTTGCCTGGAGGACGCGTGCGTTGCGTGAGCGTCCTCCCAGGCGTTCCTCCTTTCCCCAGATCCTGATCGCGATCGTCGTCGCCTTCGCATGCGCGACGACGTCGTCCTTCCTTTCCGTCGCCGCGTTCGACCTCGCCGCCCGAGAGCCCATGCCCGGCGACGAGCGAATACTCGCGTGATCGCGCCGCCCGCAGCCGGGCCTTCCCCCGACCATCGCTGATCACCGGCGCCGTTGCGCGCCATCCGAACCACCTCCACCCGTCGGCGCGCGCCGTCGACGGGAACGACGGAGCATTACCATGTCTTCCCGCATCCACTTCCTCGGCGACGATCCGCAGCAGGCCGTCGACCGGGCCCGTTCCCTCGCCGACGACCTCGCCCGCATCGCCTCCGGCGACGGGCCGACGCCCGACGATCTCGCCGCGGCGCCCATCCTCGACTGCTCTGCGGCGCCGTCGTCGGGCATCCGAGGCTCGGCGAGCGTCCGCTGATCCACACTTCCGTCCTGTTCGCGTTGGATGGCCATCACGGAATGTTCGCCCGCACGTTGGGCCGCTTCTACCGGCTCGGTCGGCCCCTCGACGCCTGCCTCGGGAGGACGGACCAATGACCCGCCGCCCTAAGAAGCCTCGCGCCTCCGCCGAGCTGCTGCCGGTTTCGCGGACGCCCCGAAACGGTGTTTCATGGGGCCGGAGGTTGGTTATGGCGAGACGGATATTCAGTCGGGAGTTCAAGGTCGAGGCGGTTCGGCTGGTAAAGGATCGCAGCGTCACGGTCGCGCAGGCCTGCCGCGATCCGGACGTGCATGAGAACGTGTTGCGTCGCTGGATTCGGGAGCCATCACAATCACAGCGTCAATCACGAACGAGTCGGTCGACGAACTCGGACTTCACGTCCACGGCAAAGCCAAAGCTATTATAAAGTCTTCGGAGAGGTGATTTTCGGGGTTGATTAACAGCCCCCAAAGAAGTCGCCAGCCGCTGAGAGATAGTGAGCCTGGAACTTGATTTTACTTCAAGCCTTCGGCGGCCGGCGTGCGTACCATCTACAGCGGCGTCCCCTACTAAACGAGAAGGCCGCCCATCAGCGCGCATCCAGGAAAGCCAGAAGCTGCCTCAGCGATGAAGCGACGCTAATTTAGCGTCTCCCCGCGAAAACCGATCTCCATCGGAAACGGCGGCAACTGTCCGTAGGTTGCGGCGGCTGTGAGCGCTCCCGCAGCGATTTCGCCCATTCGATCGAGCACATCATTCGACAGAGCGGCCGAACCCGATCGAGCTGTCGCCAAGTCGACAATCTCCGTCAACGCTTCCGTGAGGATTGAGAGTTGAGCGATGGCGTCGTTCGTCATGGGCGACCTCTCAGAACTCGTACTCATCTAAGAATGGCGCAAAATCAGCGTCCTCACAACTATTCTGCCCACCAAGGAATGAGAGCAAGCGCGACGCGAAGACGTGACTCGTAGAGCCAAGAACGCTCGTCGCCCTAAAGAGGGGTCCCTCAGACGCTCTAGAATATATTTTACCATAGAACCGCCGCCCGCTTGACAGACAGATACACTGCGCGCCGGCGCGAAAAGCGGATCCATTTCGATCGAACCGCGGCACGGATTCCTAGCGCGCTCTAAGGCACTGACTTTAATGTCCTTTTAAACCAATGGTCCCTCGGGACGCGTACACACAGCCAGCATTCCATATCCGGGATCCCGCCGGAAGCTCCCGGCGTCGGTGAAAAATTCCATCTCCGGGCGCTTGCGCCGTTGGCTTGAGTTCGTTTAGTATATATTTTACTAGAACACAGAGGCAAGATGCGCGGCGCCGCTCTCGGAATTCTCTTCGCTTTAGGCGCTGCGTCGCAAGCTCTCGCGGGCGAAGCGGCTCCGATCGCGCGCGGGCGCGCCCTGGAAACGATGGTCTCGCCGTCTGGCAAGGTCGTCCCAGCACCCGTAGCGGGCTCAGAGGTCGAACGCGCAACCGAAGGCGGCGCGCAGAAAGGGGCGGGTTGCCCGCGATCACGATCAATGCCAGCAAGCGCCGCGCGCGACCTTGTCGAGAAAATCGCCCGCGAGGAGGATTTCTATCCTGACTTCGTGATGGCCGTGGCGCGCGCTGAGTCTCGTTTTCAGAGCGATGCGGTTTCGCCGCGCGGAGCGGTCGGGCTCATGCAGCTCGAGCCCGAAACCGCAAAACATTACGGCGTCAATATCTGCGACCCCGCCGACAACGTCAGAGGCGGGGTCCTGTTCCTGCGTGATTTGCACAGCCGCTATCGGAATCCGCTGTTCATCCTGGCTGCCTACAACGCCGGCGAGAAGGCGCTCCACGCGCATGGCGGCGTCCCGCCGTATCCCGAGACTCTAACCTTCGTCGCCGCGGTCGTGAACGACTTCTACGGCTGGCCCAAGATCAGCGGAAAGACAAACGATGAGCGGGGCCCTCGCGTCGCGGCGCAGCAGCAGGAAAGCGCCAAGGACCACAATTGGCGGTCTGGCTTCGTTTGGAACGTCGAACAGAATGGTGAACAGGAATGAGTCATTTTTGCAAAACCGGCCGCGGCAAAATTTCCATTCTCGCCGCGCTGGCGCCGCTCCACGCAAGCTCTCCCGCCTTTGCGACGGGCGGCACGCTTTCCCCCGTGCAGTCGACACTGCAAACGCTTGTTCAGACCCTCACAGGGCCGATCTCGACGTCTCTCGCCATCCTCGCCGTCATCGCCGCCGGTTTTCTTGCTTGGGCGGGCCGAATGACCTGGGGCATCGCCGGCTCGATCATCTTCGGCATCGTGCTGGTCTTCGGCTC